>NZ_QKYU01000021.1 GCF_003253705.1 Humitalea rosea | reverse complement strand
TCGGGCAGCCACGCCTTGAGGTCCGGAGGCAACAGGAATGCCTGGTCGCGATTGTAGGATACGAAGGTCGCCATAACCGCAGTTTGACAAATCAGAAAGGCAAAGTGAATCCGACAGACTGCTAGGGGGGAGGTTCATATTTTGGAATGGCATTGCACCACATGGAAGTCCGCCCTAGTCCTTGCGGCGGGACAATACCCCCGCGACCGGGGCAGCCGGGCACGGGATGGATATGTGGAGAACGCCAAATGATGCGGATCAACCGCCGGCATGCGCTCGGCCTGGCCTTGGCGGCCGCGGGCGCGACCCGGGCCGAGGCCCAGGCGCCCTGGCCCAACCGCCCCGTCACCTTCCTGGTGCCCTTCGGCCCCGGCGGCGCCTCGGACATCACCGCGCGGGCCATCGGCACGCGGATGTCGCAGAGCCTCGGCCAGTCGGTGGTGGTGGAGAACCGTGCCGGCGCCAATGGCCAGATCGCCGCGCGGCAATTGCTGCGCTCGCCCCCGGATGGCTACACGCTGCTGGTCGGCTCGATCGGCGTCTTCGCGCTGAACGCGGTGCTCTACCGCGACCCCGGCTACGATCCGGTCGCGGATTTCTCGCCCGTCACCCTCGCGGTCACCACGCCGAATGTGCTTGTGGTGAACCCCACGGTCTGCCCCGTCCATACCCTGCCCGAGCTGATCGCCTGGATGAAATCCAAGCCCGGCGAGGTGTTCCACGCGACCAGCGGCAATGGCTCCTCGCCGCATCTGACCATGGAGCTGTTCACCCAGTTGACCGGGGCGGAGGCGACGCATGTCCCCTCGCGCGGCGGTGCGACGGCGGTGCTCGACCAGCTGGCCGGGCGGGTGCAGGTGTCGTTCCAGGGGCTGGGCAGCATCATCGGCCCGGTGCGCGACGGACGGCTGCGCGCGATCCTGGTCACCGCCGCCGAGCGCAGCCCGCTGCTGCCGGAGGTGCCGACCTCGGCCGAGGCCGGGCTCGCCGATTTCGTCGTCAGCTCCTGGCAGGCGGTGATGGGGCCGGGTGGCATGCCCGCGCCGCTGCTGGCCCGGATCAATACCGAGGTGGTGCGCGCCCTGCGCGATCCCGCCGTCGCCCCGGTGCTGGAGGCCGCAGGCTACTCCGTCGTCGGCGACAGCCCGGCCGAATACGCCGCCTTCCAGCGCGCGGAGATCGACCGCTGGCGGCGCGTGGTCACGGCGGCGCACCTCTCCCTCGACTGAGCCAGGAGCACCCACGCCATGCTGCATCGACGCCATTTCCTTCCCACCCTCGCCGCGCTTGGCCTGCCAGCGGCTGCGCGGGCCCAAGCCGCATGGCCCGAGCGGCCGGTGCGGGTCATCGTCCCCTTCCCGCCCGGCGGGAGCAATGATGCTTTGGCGCGGCCGCTGACCGATGCGCTGCAACGCAGCCTCGGCCAGACCTTCGTGATCGAGAACCGCGGCGGCGCCGGCAGCACCATCGGCACCGCCGAGGTCGCCCGCGCGGCCCCGGATGGCTATACGCTGCTGGTCACCTCTTCCACCTTCGCGACCAGTGCCGCGATCCAGACGACGCCTTACGATGCGGCGCGCGATTTCGAGACGGTGGCGCTGCTGGCCACCGCCCCATTGGTGATGCTTGGCGCGCCGGACTGGGCGCCGAACACCATGGCGGAGGCCATCGCCTTCATCCGCGCCAATCCGGGCAAGGTGGATTACGGCTCGGCCGGGCCGGGCAGCATCGGCCACATGGCCGGCGCGCTCTTCGCGCTGCGGGCGGGGGGGCTGGAGATGCAGCACATCCCCTATCGCGGCACCGGCCCGGTGCTGAACGATTTGGTCGCCGGCACCATCCATCTGACCTTCACCACCGTCACCGCGGCGGCCGGGCTGATCTCCTCCGGCCGGGTGAAGCTGCTCGGCTGGACCTCGGAGAACCGCCCGGCGGTCAGCCCCGCCCCCGGCCCCGCCCGCCCGACCCCGCGCGAAAGCGGGCTGCCGAGCTATGAGGCCGGGATCTGGTGGGCGATGCTGGCCCGTCGCGGCCTGCCGCCCGCGATCCGCGCCCGGCTCAATACCGCCACCAATGCGGCATTGGCCGATCCCCGCTTCGCCGCCAACATGGCGAGCGAAGGTGCTGCCCCCGCGCATCTCTCCCCCGAGGCTGGGGATCGTTTCGTGCAGGCCGATCTGACCGCCTGGCGCGAGCTTGCCGCCGCCGCCCATATTCGTTTGGAGTGAGGTTTATGACCCAGAGATTCGCCGGCAAGACCGTCATCGTGACCGGGGCCGGTTCGGTCGGCACCGGCTGGGGCAATGGCCGCGCCGCCGCCGTCGCCTTCGCGCGGGAGGGGGCCACCGTCTATGGCGTGGACCGCAACCTCGACGCCATGATCGAGACCGCCGAGCGCGTCGCCGAGGTCGGCGGGCGCTTCGAGCCCGGGACCTGCGACGTCACCAGCCATGAGTCGATCGCCGCCATGGTCGCGACCGCGCATGCGCGCTTCGGCCGCATCGATGTGCTGGTGAACAATGTCGGCGGCTCGGCCGCCGGCGGCCCGGTGGAAATGGCCGAGGAGGTCTGGGACGCGCAGGTCGATTACAATCTGAAAAGCGTGTTCCTGACCTGCAAGCATGTGCTGCCGATCATGGAGGCCCAAGGGTCGGGTGCCATCGTCAATGTCGCCTCCACCTCCGGCATCCGCTGGACCGGGGCGGCGCAGGTCGCCTATGCGGCCTCCAAGGCCGGGGTGATCCAGTTCTCCCGCGTGGTGGCGGTGCAATATGCAAGCCGCGGCATCCGGGTGAACACCGTGGTGCCGGGGCAGATGCATACGCCGATGGTCGAGGTCCGGCTTGCCGGGCAGCGCGCCGGAGGCGATGCCGCGGCCTTGCTGGCGCAGCGCGTGGCGCGCATCCCGCTGGGCTTTGCGGGCGACGGGCGGGACACCGCGAATGCGGTGGTGTTCCTGGCCTCTGACGACGCGCGCTTCATCACCGGCACCGAGTTGATCGTGGATGGCGGCATGTCGGTGCGCTGCGGCTAGCTGGCCGCCTCCCGCTTCCCGTGCATCATGCGGGAAAACGGGGGGATGACGCGGATGGCTTCCAACACCTTGCGGATCGCGGTGCTGGCCGGCGACGGCATCGGCACCGAGGTCACCGCGGCGACGCTCTCGGTGCTGGAGCCACTGGCCAAGCGGCATGGCATCGGCCTCGCCTATGAGCATCTGCGGGCCGGGGCCTTCTGCTACCGCGACACCGGCACGGCGATGAGCGAGGCGACCTTCGCCGCCGCCGCCGGGGCCGATGCGATCCTGCTCGGCGCCATGGGCTGGCCCGAGATCCGCACCGAGGACGGCACCGAGATCGCACCGCAACTCGATCTGCGGTTCCGGCTGAACCTCTACGCCGGCGTGCGGCCGGTGCGGGCCATCCCCGGCGTGCCGGTCGCCCTGGCCGATCCGCGCGCCCAGGCGCTGGACATCGTGCTGGTGCGCGAAAGCACCGAGGGGCTGTTCCATTCGCGCGGCAAGGGCGTGGTGACTTACGACGCCGCCGAGGAAACCCTGCGCATCACCCGCGCCACCACCGAGAAGCTGGCGCGCTTCTCCTTCGCCCTCGCCCGGCGCCGCGCCGCGACGCGCCAGAAACCGGGGCGCCAGAAACCGGGGCTGGTGACGCTGGTGGACAAGGCGAACGTCTTCCGCGCCTTCGCCTTCATGCGGGGCGTGTTCGCCGGGGTGGCGGAACACTTTCCCGATGTCGCCTATCGCCAGCACTACGTCGATGCGATGGCGCTGGATCTGGTCCGCCGCCCCTGGGACTTCGACGTGCTGCCGATGGAGAACATGTTCGGCGACATCCTGACCGATCTCGGCGCCGGGCTGGTGGGGGGCATGGGCTTCTCGCCCTCGGCCGATATCGGCGACGATCACGCGGTGTTCCAGCCGGCGCATGGCACCGCCCCCGACATCGCCGGCAAGGGGCTGGCGAACCCGACCGCGACGCTGCTCTCGGCGGCGATGATGCTGGACTGGCTCGCCGCGCGCGGCGCCGGCCAGGGGTTTGCCGATGCGGCACAGGAGCTGACCGCGGCGGTGGATGCGGCCTTCGCCGATGGGCTGCGCACGCCGGATATCGGCGGGCGCCATGGCACCGCCGATGCCGCGCGCGCGGTCGCGGCGAAGATCGGGTGATCCAGCGGCCGGGTTGACATTGCCCGGCCGGGGTCCTTCCTTATTGCATACGCATGCAAGGGGAAACCGATGGCCCAGTATCTCAAGCGCGGCCGCGACGCCGATGCCGCCGCCGAGGATGACGCCCGCGTCCGCGCCACCGTCGAAGGCATCCTGGCCGATATCCGTGCCCGTGGTGACGCCGCGGTGCGCGAGCTTTCCATCCGCTTCGACCGCTGGGACCGCGCCGACTACCGGCTGAGCCAGGCCGAGATCCAGGGCTGCATCGCCGAGCTTGCGCCCCGCGACCTGGAGGACATCCGCTTCGCCCAGGCCCAGGTCCGCAACTTCGCCGAGCACCAGAAGGCGGCGCTGCGGGATATCGAGGTCGAGACCATGCCCGGCGTCGTGCTCGGCCATCGCAACATCCCGGTGCAGTCGGTCGGCTGCTACGTGCCGGGCGGCAAATATCCGATGGTCGCCTCGGCGCATATGTCGGTGGTCACCGCCAAGGTCGCCGGCTGCAAGCGCATCGTGACCTGCGCGCCGCCCTTCGAGGGCCGCCCCGCCGCCGCCATCGTCGCCGCCCAGCATCTGGCGGGGGCGGATGTGATCTATTGCCTCGGCGGCATCCAGGCGGTCGGCGCCATGGCGCTCGGCACCGAGACGATCCAGGCGGTGGACATGCTGGTCGGCCCCGGCAATGCCTTCGTCGCCGAGGCCAAGCGGCAATTGTTCGGCCGCGTCGGCATCGACCTGTTTGCCGGCCCGACCGAGACGCTGGTCATCGCCGATGACACGGTGGATGGCGAACTCTGCGCGACCGATCTGCTCGGCCAGGCCGAGCACGGGCCGAACTCCCCCGCGATCCTGCTGACCACATCGGAGAAGTTGGCGCGCGAGACGATGCGGGAGATCGAGCGCCTGCTGACCATCCTGCCCACCGCCGCCATCGCCCGCAAAGCCTGGGAGGACTACGGCGAGGTCATCCTCTGCGAGACCGAGGAGGAGATGGTGCGCGAGGCGGACCGCATCGCCTCGGAGCATGTGCAGGTGATGACCCGCGATCCGGACTACTTCCTGAACAACATGACCAACTACGGCGCGCTGTTCCTCGGCCCCCGCACCAATGTCGCCTTTGGCGACAAGGTCATCGGCACCAATCACACGCTGCCGACCAAGAAGGCGGCGCGCTACACCGGCGGGCTCTGGGTCGGCAAGTTCATGAAGACCTGCACCTACCAGCGCATCCTGACCGATGAGGCCTCGGCCAAGGTTGGGGAATATTGCTCGCGACTCTGCATGCTGGAGGGGTTTGCCGGCCACGCCGAGCAGGCGAACATCCGCGTCCGCCGCTACGGTGGACGCAACATTCCCTACGCCACCGCGGCGGAATAGGGCGGTGCATATCCCGACGACGCCCTCCTTCTCGCTGGAGGGCAAGCGCGCGCTGGTCAGCGGCGCCGGGCGCGGCATCGGGCTGGCCGCCGCCGCGGCGCTGGCCCAGGCGGGGGCGCAGGTGACCCTGCTCGCCCGCACGGGTTCGGAGATCGAGGCCGCCGCCGCCGCCATCGGCCAGGGTGCGACGACACTGGTGCTGGACGTCACCGACCTTGCCGCGACTGGCGCCGCCATCGCGGCGCAAGCGCCTTTCGACGTGCTGGTGAACAATGCCGGCACCAACCGCCCCAAGCCCATCCTCGATGTCAGCATCGAGGATTATGACGCCGTGCTCGGGCTGAACCTGCGCGCCGCCTATTTCCTGGCACAGGCCGTGGTGCGGCGGCTGGTGGGGGCGGCGCGGCCAGGTTCGATCATCAACATCTCCTCCCAGATGGGGCATGTGGGGGCGGCGAACCGCAGCCTCTACTGCGCCTCCAAATGGGGGATGGAGGGGATGAGCAAGGCGATGGCGGTGGAGCTCGCCCCGCATCGCATCCGGGTGAACTGCATCGCGCCGACCTTCATCGAAACCCCGCTGACCAGGCCCTATTTCGAGGACCCGGCCTTCCTCGCCGGCGTGCTGTCGAAGATCAAGCTCGGGCGCCTCGGGCAGGTCGAGGATCTGATGGGTGCGATCGTGTTTCTTGCAGGCGGGGCCTCGGCACTCGTCACCGGCACCTCGCTGGTGGTGGATGGGGGCTGGACCGCGGAATGAGCCAGCGGCGCCCCGTGACGGCGCAGGATGTGGCGCGGCTCGCGGGCGTGTCGCAATCGGCGGTCTCGCGCTGCTTCACCCCCGGCGCCAGCGCCGCACCTCAGATGCGCGAGCGGGTGGAGGCGGCGGCGCGCAGCCTCGGCTACCGGCCCAATTTGATCGCGCGTTCGCTGATCACCCGGCGGTCGCGGATCATCGGGGTGGCGCTCGGCTATCTGCACAACCAGTTCTATCCGGCGGTGCTGGAGGCGCTGTCGGAAGCCTTGCAGGCCATCGGCTACCAGGTGCTGCTGTTCACCGCCCCACAGGAGGGCGACGCCGATCCGCGCATCGCCGATATCCTGCGCTACCAGGTCGATGGTCTGGTGCTGGCCTCGGCCAGCCTGTCCTCGCGGCTTGCGGCCGAATGCCGGGCCAGCGGCGTGCCTGTCGTGCTGTTCAACCGCACCACCGCCGGCGATGACGGCACCGAAAGCGTCAGCGGCGACAATGAAGCCGGCGCCGCGATGATCGCGGCGTTCCTGGTCGCGGGCGGGCACCGGCGCCTGGCCTATGTCGCGGGGCTGGAAAATTCCTCGACCAACCGCGACCGCCAGCGGGGGTTCTGCGCCGCCCTCGCGGCGCATGGCCTGGCACCCCCGCGCATCGTGGCCGGCGGCTATGACCACACGCAGGCCCAGCGCGCGGCGGCGCTGCTGTTCGCGAGCGGCGATCCGCCGGATGCGGTGTTCTGCGCCAATGACCACATGGCGCTGGCGGTGATGGATGCGGCGCGGCACAGCCACGGGCTGCGCGTGCCGGATGATGTCTCCATCATCGGCTTCGACGATACCGCCCCCGCCTCCTGGCCGAGCTTTTCGCTCACCAGCTTCTCCCAGCCCGTGGCCGAGATGGTCGCGGCGACGGTCGGGCTGCTGGTGGCGCGGCTGGCCGATCCGGATGCGCCCGCGCGGCAGCTTGTGCTGCCGGGCGCGCTGGTGGTGCGCGGATCGGCACGGCTGCCGGCGCGCGGGCTGGTCACCGAAGCCGGGCGGCGGATCTGGCGGCCTCAGTGACGCAGCAGCGACAGCACGATCTCCAGCGCGATCAGCACCAGGATCGCGATCTCCAGGATCTCCGCCCGCGCCCCCGCCGCCTCGTCATGCAGGGAGGTATAGGTCTGGCGGATGATGGTCAGCTTGCGATCCACCGCGGCACTGACATTCGGCACCCGGAACAGCTCCATCGCCGCAGCATAGACGCGGGCGAGATACACATCTTCCGTGACCTGCAAAGCATTGTCCACGCGCTCGGCCAGTTCCGTGACCTCGGCCACCAGCGTGTGCAGCCGCCGCGCCAGCCGCGCATAGCGGCGTGAGGCGAGCAGGCTGGTCCGCCGACGCGCCCGCTCCACGAGGTCGCGCATGCGCGGCAATTCCTCGTCCAGCATCTCGTCGTAGCTGCGCATCACCAGCAACTGCGCATTGGCGATTTCCAGCACGTCGGCAACATCGGTCTCGCGCTGCGGCTCGTAGATGAAGGCGCGATCCCAGGTGATCACCACGAGGTCATCAGGGTGGTAGGAGAAGCGCTGCCGCAGCAGGTCGCCGCGCGCGCCATCGGAGAGCGGGCGCTCCTCGCCGGAGAGCAGCGGGACCAGATCCACCCGCGCCTGCAAGGCCTGGGCGCTGAGCGGCCCGCCGAAATCATCGACCACCGCCATCAAATAGTCTTCCTGCAACAGCCGCGTGGTCGGGCGGTCCAGCGCCTCGCCCACCGTCTCCCGCAACTGCGCCAGCAGCCGCTCCCAGACCGACGTCGTGGCCGAGGCGCCGATGGCGATATCCGTGGCATTGCACAGCCGCACGAAGTCCGGCCAGGGCAGTGCCGCGACCGGCAGGCGCAGCGCGAAGGCGGCGATGCCGAAATCATACAGCCGCACCGTCGCGGCCATGACCAGCGACACGCCATCGATCTCGACCGTCACCGCGCCCAGGTCCAGCGCCAGCGGCGGCACCCCGAAGGAGACCGCCTTGGGCGGCGTGCCGACGAGCCGCGCACGGGCGCTGGCCCCCGTCGCGCGCGCGGCCCACAGCGTCTCGGCCCGCTTCAGATCGATTTCATAGGCGAGGTCAAAGAGCCGTAATGCGACCACCTGCCCCGACCGCACCGTCAGTTCGGTCTCCGCCATCTCCGCCTCCATCGTCGGTGCGGATATGCACCATCGGGCGGCCGAACCCCACCCCAAAGGGTCAGCGGTCGGCGTAGCCCCCGATCACGGGCAGGATTTCGCCGGTGATGTAGCTCGACATCTGGGCCGAGGCGAGGAAGACATAGGCGGGCGCGATCTCCTCCGGCTGGGCCGCGCGCTTCATCGGCGCATTGCTGCCGAAATTCTCGATCTTGGCGGGGTTGTCGCTCGGGTTCAGCGGCGTCCAGACCGGCCCCGGCGCCACCGCATTCACCCTTATGCCGCGCGCCATCAGGCTGCCGGCGAGGGCGCGGGTCAGCGCATGGATGCCGCCCTTGGTCATCGAATAGTCAATGATGGTGGAATTGCCCATCAGCCCGGTGACCGAGCCGCTGTTCACGATCGCCGAGCCTTCCTTCATATGCGGCACGCAGGCCTGCGCCATGTGGAAATAGCCATAGAGGTTGGTCTTCACCGTCAGGTCGAAATGCGCCTCGGTGAGATCCTCGAAACGGCTGACGTGGAGCTGGAAGGCGGCGTTGTTGACCAGCACGTCGAGGCCGCCAAAGGCCCCGGCCACCTGCGCCACCGCGGCGAGGCAGAAGGCGCGGTCCGACACGTCGCCGGCGATGGCCAGCGAGCGCTGGCCTTCCTTCTCGATGGCGCGGCAGGTCGCCTCGGCGTCCACCGCCTCCTCCTCCATATGCAGGATGGCGACATCGGCACCCTCCCGCGCGAAGAGCACGGCAACCGCGCGACCAATGCCGGAATCGCCGCCGGTGATGATCGCGCGCTTGCCCGCAAGCTTGCCCGAGCCCTTGTAGTAAGGCGCGTCATACATCGGCGCGAGCGGCAGGTCCGCCTCCAGCCCCGGCTTCTCCAGCGCCGCCGGGGGGAAGGGCGGCTCGGGGTAGCGCCGGGCGCCGGCCTGCATCGCGCCCTGCATCTCCTCCCGCGGGCGCAGCCGGTCGGCCTCGGCGACCTGGGCCTGGATCGCGCGCTGGCGCTTGGCAAGATCGGTCCCATTCGGCATCGGGGAGGCTCCTGGAGCATGTGGCGAGGTCTGCCCTGCAACGGCCGGAGGCCGGCACGGTTTCGATCCGTCACGCAACGGACGCCAAACCGTCGCGGCCAGATCACATGGCTTTGGCACAAGGCGCCCCTTCATGACTGAACGGGGCGCCCCTCATGTTTCGACGCACACTTCTCGCAGCCGGCCTCGCCACCCCCTTCGCCCGGCCCGGTTTCGCGCAAACCGCCGATGCGCGCCCGATCCTGCGGGTGGGTGTGGCCGAGGTGCCGCCGACGCTGGAGCCGGCGCGCGAGCTGTCCAATGTCGGCACCCGCGTCACCTATTCGATCTTCGACACGCTGATCCGGCGCGACTTCCTGGGCTCGCCCGATGGCGGCGGCTCGGGGCTGACGCCGCATCTGGCGACGTCCTGGACCCGCAACTCCCCGTCCGAGCTGGTGCTGACGCTGCGTGAGGGCGTGCGCTTCCACAATGGCGACGTGCTGACGGCCGATGACGTCGTCTACACCTTCACCTCCAACCGCATGTTCAGCGCCGAGCCGCTGATGCGGGAAGCCGCGTCCTATTTCGTGACCCTCGCCTCGGTCGAGGCGCTGGATGAGCGCACCGTCCGCTTCCGCACCCGCGTGCCCGATGTGCTGCTGGAACAGCGCCTCGCAAGCTGGTGCGCCTGGATCGTCAACAAGCGCGCCTATGAGGCGCTGGGCTTTGACGGCTTCAGCCGCGCGCCCATCGGCACCGGCCCGTTCAAGCTGCGGACCCTGCAGGCCGACCAGCAGATCGTGCTGGATGCGCATGACGACTACTTCATGGGCAAGCCCAATGCCCGCGGTGTGGTGTTCCGCCAGATCCCCGAACTCGCCGCCCGCGTCGCGGCCTTGCAGGCGGGCGATGTCGATCTGATCACCAATGTGCCGCCCGACCAGGTCGCGCCGCTGCGCCAGGCCCCCGAGATCGCGGTGAAATCCGTCGTCCTGGCCAATGTGCATGTGCTGACCTTCGACGAGCGCGGCCCGGTGATCGGCGACAAGCGCATCCGCCAGGCGCTGGGCCTGGCGATCGACCGCAAGCTGCTGGTCGAGACGCTGTGGGATGGCGCGGCCGTGGTGCCGCAGGGGCACAACTACCCCGAATACGGCCAGATGTTCCTGGAAGGCCGCTCGCTGCGCTACGACCCCGCCGCCGCCCGCCGCCTGCTGGCCGAGGCCGGCTACAAGGGCGAGGAAATCGTCTATCGCACCATGCCGAACTACTACACCAACGCGCTGCGCGCGGCCCAGGTGGCGATCGAGATGTGGCGTGAGGTCGGCATCAATGCCCGGCTCCAGGTCGTCGAGAATTTCACCCAGATGCGCGCCGCCGGGCAGCAGGTCGGCAACAACTCCAACTCGACCCGCCTGCCCGATCCGCTGGGCTCGATCTGGATCTCCTGGGGGCCGGGCAGCTGGTTCCAGACCTCGGGCGCCTTCGCCACCACCGGGGCCTTCAACACCGCCGGCCGCGCCTTGCAGGCCGAAACCGATCCGGCCGCGCGAAAAGCGCTGTTCACGCAGCTGCTGGATGCCTGGGAGGATGCGGCACCGGGGACGGTGCTGTACCAGCCGGCCGAATTCTACGCGATGCGGAAGGGCGTGAACTGGACGCCCTACACCTTTTACTTCATGGACCTGCGCCCGGATAACCTGTCCTTCTCCTGATGCCGGGCTTGGCACTTGCGTCCGGCGTGGCAATGGCCATACCGGGCGCATGATCCATGACCTGCCCCGGTGGCGCCCATGACCGCCGATGCCGCCATCCCCGAGGCCATCCTCGCCCTGACCACCGCCGCCGGCCCGGGCAAATCCATCTGCCCGACCGAGGTCGCCCGCTCCCTGGAAGCGGAGGAAGCCGCCTGGCGCCCGCTGATGGGCCGCGTCCGCCGCGCCGCCCTGGCCTTGCAGGCCGAGGGGCGCATCGACATCCTCCGCAAAGGCAAGCCGGTCGCGGCGGAAGCGGTCCGTGGCGTGATCCGGCTGCGCCTGCGCCAGGATAGCTGACCATGCCCAATGCGCTCTCGCTGCTATTCGGCTCGGGCGCCGGGGGGCTTGGGGCGCCGGTGCCGCTCGATCTGGCAAATCTCGTGCTGCCCGGCTCGCCCAATACCTGCCTCGCCGCGCCGGAGGGCGCGCCGGGGCCGAAGCCGCACCGCATCCTGGCCCCCTTCCCGGTGGGGCAGGGCCGGCTCTGGGCCGCGGTGCAGACCGTGGCCGCCGCACGCCCCCGCACCACGCTGATCGCCGCCTGGCCCGAGCGGCTCCAGGCGCAATGGGTCGAGCGCAGCGCGCTCATGAACTACCCCGACATCATCGTGGCGCAGCTGCTGCCCCAGGGCGATGCCGCGACCGGGCTCGCGCTCTATTCCCGCAGCCTGCTCGGCCATTCCGACTTCGGCGTGAACGCCCGCCGGGTCGAGGCGTGGATCGCCGCCCTCACCTCCCAGCTTTCCTAGGACCTGTCCCATGGGCGATCGTACCGACTGGCTCTCCGACGCCTGGCGGCTGACCCGCCCCTATTGGAGCAGCGAGGAGAAGTGGCGCGCCCGCGGGCTGCTCGCCGCCGTCGTGGCGCTGAACCTGTCGCTGGTGGGGATGAGCGTGCTGCTCACCTATTGGCAGAACGCCTTCTACAACACGCTGCAAAACAAGGATCAGGAGGCCTTCTTCGGCCTGCTGCTGCTGGGCCGCACCACCGCGGAGGGCAGCTTCCCCGGCTTCAGCCTGATCGCCGTGGCCTATATCGTGATCGCGGTCTATTCGCTCTATCTGCGCCAGGCGCTGGAGATCCGCTGGCGGCGCTGGCTGACCCAGCGGATGCTGGATGACTGGCTGACCGGCCAGGCGCATTACCGCATGTCGCTGCAGGACGGCGCCACCGACAACCCCGACCAGCGCATCGCCGAGGACAGCCGCCTCTTCGTCGGCAACACGCTCTCCCTCGGCCTCGGGCTGATGAATGCGGTGGTGACGCTGTTCAGCTTCATCTTCGTGCTCTGGGGCCTGTCTGGCAGCATCGAGGTCTGGGGCGTCACCATCCCCGGCTACATGGTCTGGGTGGCGCTGATCTATTCGGCGCTCGGCACCTGGCTCGCGCATCTGATCGGCCGCCCGCTGATCCAGCTCAGCTTCCTCCAGGAAAAGGTCGAGGCCGACTTCCGCTACGCCCTGGTCCGCGTCCGCGACGGCGGCGAGGGCATCGCGCTGCATGGCGGCGAGGCGGATGAGAAGCAGGCGCTGGAGGAACGCTTCGACATCGTGCGCGGCAACTGGTGGTCGATCATGACCGCGACCAAGCGCCTCACCTTCTTCACCGCGGGCTTCAGCCAGGTCGCCAGCATCTTCCCGATCGTGGTCGCCTCCCCCGCCTATTTCGCCGGGCTGATCCAGTTGGGCGGGCTGATCCAGACCTCCAGCGCCTTCGGCCAGGTGCAGGGCTCGCTGTCCTGGTTCGTGGACTCCTACCGGACCCTGACCGACTGGCGCGCGACCGTGCTGCGGCTCTCCGGCTTCAACCTCGCGATCGCGGAGGCCAATGCCGCGACCGGCGGCCCGGTCGTCACCACCAATGGCGGCGCCGGCGTGGTGCTGCACGACCTGACCCTGGCGCTGCCGGATGGGCGGGTGCTGATGCGCGGCGCCGATGGCACGATCGCGGGGCCGGGGGAGCATGTGCTGATCACCGGCGCCTCCGGCAGCGGCAAATCCACTTTGTTCCGGGCCCTGGCCGGCATCTGGCCCTTCGGCAGCGGCGGCATCGAGCGGCCCAATGGCGGCCGCGCGCTGTTCCTGCCGCAGCGGCCCTATCTGCCGCTCGGCTCGCTGAAGCGCGCGATCTGCTACCCGGACCATGCGAGCCTGCACACCGATGCGGCCGTCGCCGAGGTGATGGAGGCGACCGGGCTCGGCGCCCTGATCCCGCGCATGCATCAGGAGGAGGTCTGGGACCGCCGCCTCTCCGGTGGCGAGCAGCAGCGCGTCGCCATCGCCCGCGCCCTGCTGCTGCGCCCCGAATGGCTGTTCCTGGACGAGGCGACCGCGAGCCTGGATGGCGAGGCGGAGGCGCTGCTCTACGGGCTGTTGCGGGAGCGGCTGCCAGGCACGGCGCTGGTCTCGATCGCGCATCGCCCGGCGCTGGCCCGCTTCCACGACCGTGGCTGGAGGGTCGCCGATGGCCGACTGACCGAGGCGCCGCTGCCGGCCTGAGACATTATCGGGCCGGGAAGCCCATGTGCTCCCGCAACAGGCCCAAGGCCAGCGCCGGCGCCTCCAGATCCAGCAGATGCCCGATCCCCTCCACCTTGACGAAGCGGGCGAAGGGGATGGCGGCGGCGATCGCCTCGCCGACATAGGGCGGGTTCACCGCATCCTTGGCTCCGGTCACGACCAGGGTCGGCGCCAGCACGCGCGGCGCGAAATCGACCACCACATCCACGAGATCGGCACAGCGCGCGGAGCCCATCAGCCCCGGCGCCGTCGTCTCCAGCAGCACGCCGCGCACCAGCTCGGCCACGACGGGCCCGGCGGCGCGGGAGACCAGGGTCGAGGTGCGCATCCGGGCGAGCCCCTCGCCGCCCTCGGCGATGCTGGCCGCGCGCAGCGCCAGCATCATCGTCCGCGCCTCGGCCCCCCGCCAGCGCTCGCCCCGGCTGGGGCCGAGCAGGCTCAGCGTCGCCACCCGCTCCGGGTGGCGCGCCGCCAGCGCCGTCGCGACCAGCGCGCCGAAGGCCACGCCCACGACATGCACCCGCCCCGCCTCCCCCAGCGCCTCCAGCAGCGCCAGGGCCGCATCGGCATAGGCCTCGCCCGAGGGGGCCTCGGCCAGGAAGGGGTCGCTCAACACATAGCCGGGCGCGTTCCAGGCGATGACCCTCGCATCCGGTGCCAGCCCCGCCAGGAGGAAGCGCATGGCCGCGCTATTGCCCGCGACGCCATGCAGCAGCAGCACCGCCGGGCGTTGCCCCGCCTCTTGGCCCGCCTCTTGGCCCGCCTCCCGCCACGACAGCACGGGTCCGGCGAGGCCAAGCCGCGCGGCATCCACGGTGGTGATGCTGACATCAGGCAGCGCCGGGATGGGCGTGCCGTCGGGATGGATCATGCGGGGTCGTCCCAGGGGGGGCTCTCGTCCAGATCCGGCTTCCGCCCGCGGCGCATCCGCCCGCGGGACAATTCGGTGACGACGCCATGCAGCGTGCGGAGTTCCTGCGTCGTCACCTCGCCGCGCTGGAACCAATGCGCGAGGTTGCGGACCATCCCCGCCCGCTTGGCCTGGTTGTCGAGGAAGCCGGAGGCATCCAGCTCCACCATCAGCCGCCCCAGCAGCCCATCGACCTCGCCCTTGTTCGCGACGCGGGTCTCGTTGGTCATGAATTCGCGCGCGGGCGTCGGTTCGGTCGCCGTCCACCATTCATAGGCGAGGATCATCACCGCCTGGGCGAGGTTCAGCGACATATGCGCGGGGTTCAGCGGGTAGCGGACCAGCGTGTCGGCGCAGGCCATCTCCTCATTGTCGAGGCCGGCGCGTTCCGGGCCGAACAGCACCGCGGCCCGCAGCGGGCGGGCGTTGATCTCGCGCAGATCCTCGGCCGCGGCGCGGGCAGTGCGGACGGGGATGACGATGTGGCGCGGGCGCGGGCAGGTCGCGAAGACGCGGTGGCAATCGGCGACCGCATCGGCGACGGTCGGATGGATGGTCGCGGCGTCCAGGATCTTGTCGGCGCCGCTGGCGGCGCGCCAGGCATAGGGCTGCGGCCAGCCGTCGCGCGGGGCGACGATCCGCATATGGAACAGCCCGCCATTGGCCATGGCGCGGGCGGCGGTGCCGATGTTCTCGCCAAGCTGGGGGCGGACCAGCACGATGATGGGGCTTTCACCCGGGGGGGGCGCCAGCTCGGCACCGCCCTCACGGCGGCCACCAGTCACGAACAATGTTCCTTCATGCGCCGCCCATGCCCCGTGGGGCGGGGCGGCGCAAGGGGTTCAGCGTGGCAGGCGACCCAGCAGCGCGCGCATTTGCGCGATCTCCGGTTTTCGGCGAGGCGGTGGATTTCGTGATCCCTGCCATGGCGTGGGGACGACCCGGCGCATCAAGGATGCGGCGGCCCCCTATGGGAAGGTCAAGTGGCTCACAGCGAGGCCGATGGCGTAAACCCCGGTCAGCGCGATCACCGCCACCGAGAGCCAGGGCGCCCGCGCCGCGACCCGTTCGAGCCAGGGCCAGCCGGCCCGTGCCCGCCGCGCCCCGAAGGCCGCCGCGACCCCGACGCCGACCAGAACCAGCGCGAGGCCAAGGCTGAAGGCGGTGACCGTGGCGATGCCGAGGCCGAAGGCGCCGGCATGCAGGCACAGCGCCAGCACCACCAGCGCCGAGGGGCAGGGCACGAGGCCGCCCGAGAAGCCGAAGGCGATGATCTGGCCATTTCCGGGCGCCACGGGTGCCGCATGGTCATGGTGATGGTCATGGTCATGGCCGTGATGGTGGTCGTGCCCATGCCCGCGCTGCCGCAGCACCCCGCGTGCCATCCAGCCCGCGACGCCAAGCGCCACCAGCCCCGAGGCCAGCCCGAGCCAGGGCATCAGCGCCTCCGGCAGCAGATCCCGCCCAAGCCAGAGCCCGGTCAGCACGATGGTCCAGACCACCAGCGAATGCGCCACCGCCGCCGAGACGCCGAGCAGCACCGCCTGGCCCGGGGTGCCGCGGATCGCGACGATGAAGCCCGCCATCATCGTCTTGCCATGGCCCGGTTCCAGCGCATGCAGCGCGCCGAGCCCCAGCGCCAGCGGTAGATACAGCCAGGGCGCCATGCCCCCCTGGCCCAGCAGGGCGCCGAAGTCGTTCACAGGTGTTTCACGATCGCGCGGAACTCGTCCGCGGCGGCGCGGGCGGCCTCGCCGTCGCTGGAGAGCGCGTGTTCCAGGCAGTGGTCGAGATGGGTTTCGATCACGATGCGCTTGCTGGCGGCGATGGCGCGCTCCACCGCGTGCAGTTGCGCTGCGAGCTTGAGGCAGGGGGCGCCCGCCTCGATCATGCCGATGACGCCGTTCAGATGCCCGGCGGCGAGGCGCAGGCGGCGCAGCACATCAGGATGGGTGGGGTGGCTGGACATGCGGCCGATCCTATCCCCTCCGGGGGGATAGGATCAAGCCGGATCAGGCAAGGCGCCAGACCGTCCCGCCGGCGCCATCCTCCAGCACCACCCCCTGCTCGGCCAGTTCCGCGCGGATGCGGTCGGCCTCGGCGAAATCCTTCGCCTTGCGGGCGGCGAGGCGGGCGGCGATGGCGGCCTCGATCGCGGCCGGCGCCAGCCCGCCCTGTTCGAGCCCGCCCTGGCGCCAGGAGGTCGGGTCGCTCTGCGCGATGCCGAGCACCGCGGCGACCTCGCGGAAGGAGGCCGCGGCGACGCCGGGCTCCGGCACGTCATGCCGCCCCATCCGCTCCATCCCCACGGTCGGCGAGCCGCCCGTGGTCACCGCATTCTCGACCGTGCGCAGGTCGCGCAGCCGCGCCAGGGTCAGCGGCGTGTTCAGGTCGTCGCAGAGCGGCGCCAACGCCCAATCGATCATCGCGCGATCCGATCCTGCCTGCGGCGCGCGCGCCAGCATGGCGTAGTCGTCGTCGCAATCGGCCCGCGCCTCGGCGAGCCCCGCGTCCGTAAAATCCAGTGCCGCGCGGTAATGCGTCTTCAGCACCAGCATCCGGAAGGCCTCGCCGGCCCAGGGACCACGGGCCAGGATGTCGCGCAGGGTGAGGAAATTGCCGAGGGACTTCGACATCTTCTCCCCATTCACCCGCAGCATCCCATTGTGCAGCCACATCCGGGCGAAGCCGGAACCGGGATACGCGCAGAGCGACTGCGCCCGCTCGTTTTCATGATGCGGGAACAGCAGATCATGGCCGCCGCCATGGATGTCGAAATCCGGGCCGAGCTGCGCCAGCGACATCGCCGAGCACTCGATATGCCAGCCCGGCCGGCCACGGCCCCAGGGGCTGTCCCAGCCCGGGGTTTCGGCGTCCGACGGCTTCCACAGCACGAAATCGCCGGGGTTGCGCTTGAACGGCGCGACCTCGACGCGGGCGCCGGCGATCAGATCCTCGGGCGTGCGCCCGGAGAGCGCGCCGTAATCGGGGAAGGAGGGCGTGTCGAACAGCACATGCCCCTCGGCGGCATAGGCATGGCCGCCAGCGATCAGCCGCTCGATGAAGGCGATCATCCCGGCGATGGTCTGGGTCGCGCGGGGTTCCGCATCGGGCGGAAGTGCCCCCACCGCGGCCATGTCGGCGTGGAAGGCCTCGGTGGTGCGGGCGGTGATGGCGCCGATGCTCTCGCCGCTCTCGCGGGCGCGGTCGTTGATCTTGTCGTCGATGTCCGTGATGTTCCGGACATAGGTGACGCGCGGATAGAACCGCCGCAGCAGCCGCACCAGCACGTCGAACACGATCACCGGCCGCGCATTGCCCAGGTGTGCCAAGTCATAGACCGTCGGGCCGCAGACATAGATCGAGACATGCTGCGGATCGATCGGCACGAAGCGCTGCTTCTGCCGGGTGGCGCTGTCGTGGAAGAAAAGCTCGGGGATCATCGGGGCTGGATTATCCAATGGCGGCGGCAAGGCGGCGCGTGATCGTCTCGCGCGTCAGCAGCGGCAGGAAAGATTTGAGGTCGGGGCCCTTGTCCACGCCGGTCAGCGCCAGGCGCAGCGGCAGGAACAGCTTGCGGCCCTTGGCCCCGGTGCGGGCGGTGAGGTCGGCGGTCCAGGCGAACCAGGTGTCGGGGCCGGGCTCGCCCTCGGGCAGCAGCTCCAGCGCGGCGCGCAGGGTCTCGCGGTCGGGCTCGGCGAGCTCGGGCACCGGCACCTCGCCGGTCACCACCTCCCACCAGTCGCGCGCCTCGGCCGGCAGGTCGAGGTTGCCGCGCACGGCGAGCCAGAAGGCCTCGGTCGCGCCCTCGGGCAGGCGCTGCTGCACATCGGCGAAGGACAGCGCATGCAGCATCCGCCGGTTCAGCACGAGCAACTGCGCGACATCGAACCGCGCCGGCGAGGTGCCGAAGCGGGTGATGTCAAAGCCCTCGACCAGTTCCACCGGCATGGCCGCGACCGGATCGGCGCTGCTGCCGAGGGTCGCCAGCATCCCCGCAAGGGCCGCAGGCTCGATCCCATCCCGCCGCATCTGGCGCAGCGAGAGCGAGCCGAGGCGCTTGGACAGCGGCCCGCCGTCGCTGTCGGTCAGCAGCGGCAGATGGGCGAAGAACACCTTCTGGGAATCACCCCCCAGCGCCTGCAGGATGTCGAGCTGCACACCGGTATTGGTGACGTGATCCTCGCCGCGGATGATGTGGGTGACCTTGGTTTCCAGGTCATCGACCACCGAGGCGAAGGTGTAGAGGAAGGTCCCATCCGCGCGGACCAGCACCGGGTCGCTGATCGCCTGCAGCTTGACAGAACGCGGGCCGAGCACGGCGTCCTTCCAGGTCACCGTCCTGGCCGAAAGCTGGAAGCGCCAGTACGGCGTCTTGCCGTTCTCCCGTGCCTTGGCGATCTGGGCCGGGGTCATCCGCAGCGCCTCGCGGTCATAGACCGGCGCGCGGCCTTCCCGGCGGCGCCGCTCGCGCTTGGCGACGAGTTCTTCCTCGCTCTCGAAGCAAGGGTAGAGGCGCTTGGCGGCGATCAGCCGCTCCATGGCGGCGGCGTAAGCCTCCAGCCGAGAGGTCTGGGCAAAGCTCTCATCCCAGTCCAGGCCCAGCCAGCGCAGATCCTCCTCGATCGCCTTGGCGAATTCGGGGGTGCTGCGGCCGGTGTCGGTATCGTCCAGCCGCAGGACGAATGTCGCCTTCTGCTTGCGGGCGACCAGCCAATTGGCCAAGGCGACGCGGGCATTGCCGACATGCAGCAGCCCGGTCGGGGAGGGTGCGAAACGCAGCTTCATGCGGGCGGGTTCGGATCGAGGCGCGCGTAATCGGTCTCGGCCGGCTTGGTCGCCGGGTTCGCTATGCAGAAATCGACCCAAGGGACGGTCTCAAGCCCAGGGGTCAGGGCGAATTCGCCCCAGCGGAAATACATGTCGCGCAGGTCCTCGTTCGATGCGGCTTCGCCGCGCAGATCCTCGATCCCGGCGCGGATGAAGCGGCGAGCATACTCCACGGCGGCCTCGGCCGTGGAAAATCCTGCAACGACCCATTCCTCGTCGGGGTCGCCGTCATCGGCGTAATCGCCGCAGGTGACGGCGTGGGTCACGCCTCGCCGTCCCCGTCCCCATCCCCATCCCCATCTGGGGCATCGTCGGCGTCGTCGTCATCCTCCTGGGCGATGCGGCGGGGGTCGATGGCGCGCCAGGCGCGGTCCTCGGGATCGGTGGGGCTGGCGGCGGCGAAAGCCTTGATCTCGGCGCCCGAGGTCCAGCCGGCGCCCTCGGCCCCGGTCACCTCGGCATCCTCGCCAAAGGCGAACCAGGCGGCCAGCACCTCATCGGCCGACATGCCACGGCTGCGGCAACGCTCCACACTGTCGCGGACGTAGCGCCGGGCAAAGGCATTGGCATGGGCCAAAGTGGTGAAGCCACGGATGGTCTCCACCGCCTCGGCGCCATTGCCGCCGGACAGGTCCTTGATGGTCACGGCGAAATCGCCGGTCAGGAAATTCGCGCTCATGCTCGTGCAACGGAGATGCTGGTCATCCCGCCGTTTGCCCGCTGGCGCGGACGGGGGCAAGGCTCACCTGCCCTGCCCCACCCATGCGATCAGGCTTTGGCGCGCGCGATCGCGGCCTGGATCATGGCCTTGGCCTCATCCGCATCGCCCCAGCCCATGACCTTCACCCATTTGCCGGGCTCCAGATCCTTGTAGTGCTCGAAGAAGTGCTGGATCTGCTCCAGCGTGATCTGCGGCAGGTCATGGACGTTGTGCACATGCACATAGCGCTTGGTCAGGCGGGTGACCGGCACGGCGATGATCTTCTCATCCCCGCCGCCGTCATCTTCCATCTTCAGCACGCCGACCGGGCGGACGTTGATGACCGCGCCCGGGATGATCGGACGGGTATTGGCCACCAGCACGTCGATCGGGTCGCCATCGTCGGACAGCGTATGCGGCACGAAGCCGTAATTGCCCGGGTAGCGCATCGGCGTGTGCAGGAAGCGGTCGACGAACAGCGTGCCGGCCGCCTTGTTCATCTCGTATTTGATGGGCTCACCGCCGATCGCGACCTCGATGACGACATTGATGTCATCGGGCGGGTTGTTACCGATCGGAATTCCGTCAAGCAGCATCGAGGCGAGCTTCCATCAAAGGGTTATCGGGCCAACATAGCGGGCGAACGCCCGCGCGCGCACACATACCACCCTCTCGTCCCACGCAAAGCATGTCGCCTATGCTTTTTCAGACGGCGGGGGCTCCAGCCCGTGCCGGCGCAGGAGAGCGGGGGTGAGCGCCGCCCCCAGACAGCGCAGCAACCGCGTGGCGGCGGCCGCCTCGGGGCTCGCGGAAAACACGGCCGCCGAGAACAGCGCCCTATGCTGCAAGGGCGGGGGCAGCGGCCCGACCAGATCGACGCCGGCCACCGCCAGCAACTCGCTGACCTGCTGCACCGCCATCGCCGCCTCCCCCCGCGCCACCAGCTCGGCGGTCAGGCCGATGGGGATCACCAGGGACTTCGCCGCCACCGCATCGGCGATGCCGAGGCGGGCGACCACCCCGGCGAAGACCGCCCCGCTGGCACCGGCGCGGGAGACGACGATGGAGGGGATCGCCAGCAGCGCCGCGCGCAGCGCCTCGGGCGTGGAAATATCCGGCCGGGGCGCGCCCGCCCGCACCGCGAGCCCGATGCCCGAGAGCGCCAGATCGACCCGGCTTTCGGCCAGCATCTTGCCCTCGGCGATCATCGCCTCCACGGCGGTCGCGGTCAGGATGGCGGCATCGGCCACCTCCCCGGCCGCGAGGCGAGCCAGCATGTCGTTGGTCGGGCCGAAGGCGACCTCCAGCGCCACATCGGCCTCGGCCTCGCAGGCCGCGCGCACCTCCTCCAAGGCGCGCAGCACCGCCAGGGTGGAGAGCAGCCGGACCGTGGCCGGCATCAGGCGATCAGCCCGGTATAGCCATTGGTCAGCGGGTAACGCCGGTCGCGGCCGAAGGCGCGGGTGCCGAGCTTGACCCCCGGCGGCGCCTGCCGGCGCTTGTATTCGGCGCGGTCCAGCATCTTCCAGACCCGGACCACGGTCGCGCGGTCATGCCCCTCGGCGACCAGCCCATCCACGTCCCGCTCGCGCTCCACCAGCCCTTCCAGGATGGAATCCAGGATGTCGTAGGGCGGCAGGCTGTCCTGGTCGGTCTGGCCGGGCTTGAGTTCGGCCGAGGGTGGCTTTTCGATCACCCGCAGCGGCATCACCGGCCCGCGCGGGCCGCGCGCGCCCTCGGGAAACACCTCGTTCCGCCAGCGGGAGAGGGCGAAGACGCGGGTCTTGTAGAGGTCCTTCAGCACCGAATAGCCGCCGCACATGTCGCCATAGAGCGTCGCGTAGCCCACCGACATCTCGCTCTTGTTGCCGGTGGTCAGCAGCATGTCGCCGAATTTGTTGGACAGCGCCATCAAGGTCAGGCCGCGGGCGCGGGACTGGATGTTCTCCTCGGTGGTGTCGGCCTGGCGGCCCTCGAACACCGGGGCCAGCATGGCGCCGAAGGCCGCCATGGCCGGGCCGATCCCGATGCTGTCATAGGCGATGCCGAGCAGACCGGCGCAGGCGGCGGCATCCTCCAGGCTTTCGGCGCTGGTATAGGGGCTCGGCATCATCACCGCCCGCACCCGGTCGGGGCCGAGCGCATCCACGGCGCAGGCGGCGGTGATGGCGCTGTCGATGCCGCCCGAAAGGCCGAGCACCACGCCCGGGAAGCGGTTCTTGTTCACGTAATCCGCGAGGCCCAGCATCATCGCCCGCCAGGTCTGCTCCAGCGGCGGCATCTGCGGCGGGATGGCGCTGGGGGCGCAGATCCAGCCGGCATTGCGCCGGGTCCAGTCGGTGGTCGCCACCGCCTCCTCGAACAGCGGCAGGCGGAAGGCGAGGCTGCGATCGGCGTTGAGCCCGAAGGAGCCGCCGTCGAAGACCAGCTCATCCTGGCCGCAGACCTGGTTCAGGAAGACGAAGGGCAGCCCGGTCTCCACCACCCGCGCGACCGCGAGATCGACGCGGTCGTAGGGCTTGTTGACCTCGAAGGGGCTGCCGTTGATGGCAATGAGAATCTCGGCGCCGGATTCGGCCAGCGTCTCGCTGACATGGGGGAACCACCAATCCTCGCAGATCATCAGCCCCAGGCGCACGCCGCGGAAGGCGACCGGGCCGGGCGCGGGGCCGGGGACGAAGGTGCGCTTGTCGTCGAAGACCCCGTAGTTCGGCAGTTCGTGCTTGGCGCGGCGGGCGATGATGCGGCCGCCGTCCAGCACGTAGAGCGCATTGTGCAGCGATTCCCCGTCCCGCCACGGGCCGCCCACGACCAGGCCGGGGCCGCCATCGGCGGTCTCGGCGGCCAGGGCCTCGATCGCCTTGACACAATCGGCGACGAAGGCGGGCTTCAGCACCAGATCCTCAGGCGGGTAGCCGGCGATGCTGAATTCGGGCGTGACCAGCAGATGGGCGCCCTCCATCGCCGCCCGCGCGCGCGCGGCGCGGATGCGGTCGGCATTGGCCAGGATCTGGCCCTGGTGAGGATTGATCTGCGCGAGGGCGATCCGAATCTGGTCCATGACCGATCCATATAACGCGCTTGCGGGTTGAAACAGCCCCAGGGCGGGGCGGCCGGCCGGGTCGGGCGCCGGGGTCATTTGGGCCAGAGGTAGCGCGGGACGCGCCGGCGGCCGCCGGCGGTGGCGAGCAGCCGGCCGCAGAGGGCGAAAATGCCCCTGGGGACGCCCATCGGGAGGCGTTTCAGCCAGTGGTCGGTGACGCGGAGGATCAATTCGGACAAATCCGCATCGGGCAGCATCCAGGAGGGGCCGCGCAAGGCGGTGTGGAAGCCGAGGCGCCGCGCGGTGGTGATCAGCGACATGCCGCCCAGGCGATAGGCGCGCTGGCAGGCGCGGCAGATCCAGTGCTCCAAGGATTTGAGGCCGGGCGGCGCCTTGGGGTCGGCCAAAGCGTGGAGCAGGCGCTGCCAGAGGTGGCGCTGGGTGAGGCGGCGGAAATGGCGGGAGGCGGTGTCGGGGCGGCCGAATTCCTCCGGCAAGTCCTTCCAGGGCTTGCCGGTGGCGGCGACCCAGAACAGGGCGTCGATACGCATGCGGAGGTTTGCGACGGGGCGGCCGGCGCGGTGCCAGAGGATGTAGGGGGAGAGGGTGGTCCACTCGAGGTCGGTCATGCGGCCGGGCGGGCGGGGGGTGGAGTAGTGGGGGCGCATGGGGGGCCTTGGGAGATGGGGTGAGATTATCAGCCGATATCCAGATATATGTCAAGGTATTTATTCTTAGAGAGATCATCTGCGAATGGCGTCCTCATCCCGAAATCCTTCCCTGATGGCATTGCATCCCAGAAGATGGGATATTTTATCAGTCTATCCGTAAAATCGGCAGAGAGCAGACCATTCATCGTCGTCAGAGATCTGATTTATAAGGTAATCAACCCAAGATCTGGAATAAGTGTATGATTTAAATGGTTGATGGTAAAAACAAAATTCCTTATTTGTGGCACCAGGGTCGGTAGATCCAGTTTTCGGGCGAGCATTATATTTCTTCCACGCACGTTGATGTGTGTCTCGCGTAAAATTTCGGCCACTAGATTGCGATACAGAATCTATCACGTCTTTAATTTTTAATGGATACAAATCAATTGCGGGTTTGTATTTTATTAGTACGTTTTGAATTTCCTTTCCCTCAGATGACTCAGGCTGAATAAATTGAAAATGCGACTTAGCTTTCGATGCACTGGTCAGTGTATAGACCACCTTGAACTGATACTCTAAATTGTCGGCATCGCCCGCATCCAATCTTGCAGCCAAACTCGCATCAAGCGCGGCGATGTGCTCAGGTAAGTCGTAACCTTGTAGTGTAGCGATCTCCGCCGTGGTAAGTTTGGCAAACTGAAGTGAGAATCCCAAATCTCGGCCCAATGTCAATTTTTGCCCAAACAGATCAGTAATGACCTTCTCGAAATTTAGGCAAGTTGCCTGAAACATCGGCAACCAGTTTAAATCAAATGGACCAATCGTGCGGTGCTCGACCACATCTCGGATATCTTTAAGGGCCATAAGATTTTGTTTGCAGCTCTTAGAGAGAGGACAATCGTTATGGACGAGCATCTGTGAGAGAGCTAGGCTATGCCCTTCTTTATTAACAATCAGAACTCCCCTTCTTTGATAGAATTCGTGCAGAAGGTAGGTCCAAGCGACATTGGCCAACATCGAAAATACACCCGCCTTAAATTCAATACGCGGCGTATTAAATAATTCTACAGCCAAAATCATGGCCTCTCGGGCACGAACGAGTCTTTCATCTTCAAAAGGACACAACCCGGTGATATGATCGAAAAGTAATTTCTTGTGCCGAAAAATATCTACCTGCTGCTTTGTTGCGGGAATTATATTTGTAGCTTTCTTAACTCCGGAGATTCGCCCGAAATTTATCGAAGCAACCCTTCCCGTATTAATCAATGTTTGGATGTCTTGATTTCTCCAACCATCGTTGATGAGTGCCTTGATCACTGACTTCTCAAGCGGGGTAAGCGTGGTGCCAGAGAGCTTTATGGTCATCTCATAACGGTATCATGATAATGGGCGGGGCAGAAGTAAGAAATCCGAAATGACCGTTCCGCGTATAGGTACGGAATAGAACGCAAGAACGAGATTGAAGGCACGCCGCGCCTCGAACCGCCCCCCGCCCCCCTCTACAACCACCTTCTCACCAACCCCGGCCCCGCCACCGCCAGCACCATCCCCGCCGAAACCAGCCCCACCCCCACCAGCCCCGCCACCCCCAGCGGTTCCCCCAGCAGCGGCCAGGCGGCAATCGCGACGATGGCCGGCACCAGCGCGGTGATGCTGGTGGTCAGCGGCGCCCCCAGCGCCGTCACCGCCCGGGTGAACAGGAAGCCCGCGACCACCACCGCAAAAATCCCCTGGTACAGCCCCTGGAAGAGGATGATCCGCACCGGCACCAGATGCATCTGCGAGGGCAGCACGAACCACCACAGCGGCAGGAACAGCATGGCCGGGTAGAGCGCGACCCCCAGCGTCACCGTCAGCGCCGAAACCTTCCAGTGCCGGATCAGCAGCGTGTACATCGCCCAGGACAGCGACCCGCCGAGGAACAGCAGATCGCCCCGCCAGGACCCGGGATTGGCCCCGAAGGTATCCGCCGCCAGCAACCCGATCCCGGCCGCGACCACGCCGAGCGAGGCGATGCGCGTCGCGGTCCAGACCTCGCCCAGGAAGATCGCCGCCAACCCCGCCGTCAGGAACGGCAGCGTCCCCGGCAGCATCACCCCGGCATGGGAGGCCGGCGCGAAGCCGAAGCCGATATAGGCCAGCAGCGGAAACCCGCCGGCCGCCAGCAGCACCAATACCAGCCCCCGCAACGGCGGCAGCCGCGGCCAGCCAAACACCGCGACCAGCGGCAGCGCCGCCAGGAACGACCCGCCGTAGCGCAGTGCGGCCATATCCCAGGGCAAAAACGCCTGCCGGGCCGAAAGCCGCCCGCTGAGCAAGAACCCCGCCCAGACCGCGAGCACCGAAAAGGCGCAGATCAGCCCGATGCGGCGTTCCGTCACCCGGCGTTTTGCCCGTTGGGGCCGTTTTGGCGGTGCCCGTTCTGCCGCAGCAGGAACTCGCGCCCGACCTTGACCCGCGGATGGCCGTCATAGGCCACGATATCGGCGGTGGCATAGGTCTCGCCCCAGGCCTCGGGGATGAAGCTGCCGGTGCCGATCACGTCGATGGGCGCGCTCGCCTCGGCCATCACCCGGCATTTCTGCACGTTGAAGCCGGAGGAGGCGACGATTTTTACCCGCGGGTAGCCGGCCTGGTTCAGCGCCTCGCGCATGCGCCAGACGGCGGCGGCGGAGACGCCGGTGCCGACCATGTGGCGCAGATCGGTCTCGGAGCGGTAGCGGCGGATCGCCTCGGGCATGTGCCGCTCGATCACCGCATAGGATTCGGCGGGGTCCAGCCCCTCCAGGAAGCGGCCGCCATGGGTGTCCAGCCGCACGGCCATGCGGCCGGCGGCGGCGATCTCGGGGAAGCGCGCGGCGACGGCCAGCCCGTCGCTGACCTCGCGGCCGAAGTAATCGACCAGCACGGTCAGGTTTTCGTCCGGGAAGGTCTCGTGGAACATCTCCGCCGCGCGGACGGTGCTGCCGGCGTAGCCGATCAGCGCATGCGGCATGGTGCCGTAGCCATGCGGCTGGCCGAAGAAATGCGCGGTGGCATCGGTCGCATTGCCGGTGAAGCCGCGCGCCCCGTCCCGCTGCGCCGCCCGGCTGCCGACCGAGGCGGCATAGGCCATCATCTCCTGCATCCCCTCCCCCGCGCAGTGGCGCGCATCCATGGCGAGGAAGGCGACGGTCTTCAGTTCCAGGCACATCTGCCAGGCGTTGAAGGCCGCGACACAGGGGGCGCCGAGTTTTTGGAGATACAGCGTCTCCAGATCGGCCAGATCGGCGAAGGCGCCGGTCAGATAGACGATGGGATCGCCGGCGCCGACCCATTCGCCCTCGGGGTGGACCAGATCGACCTCGATCCTCACCCCGCGATGGGCGGCGACGGCGGCGATCCAGTCCAGCATGATGCGCGGGGCCGAGACCACCGGGCGCCGCAGGAACACCGCATAGGTGACCCGGCAATCGCCGAATTTCTGGACGATCTGCCGGGTGCGGTTGAAATAGACATCCGTCCGCGCCGCTATGGCGCGGTCGGAGACATCCTCCGTCATTGCGCCGCCACGGCAGCCGCGTCCTCCCGGACCGCCAGCAGCCGGCGCGCCTTCAACTCCTCGGCGACCAGGAAGGCGAGTTCCAGCGATTGTTCCGCATTCAGGCGCGGGTCGCAGAAGGTCGCGTAATTCCCGGCCAGATCGGCTTCCGTCAGGCGATGCGCGCCACCGATGCACTCGGTCACGTCCTGCCCCGTCATCTCCACATGCACGCCCCCTGCGACCGTCCCCGCCGCGGCGTGCGCATCAAAAAATCCGCGCACCTCGCCGAGGATGGAGTCGAAGGACCGGGTCTTGTAGTCATTGCCGGCCTTGACGGTGTTGCCGTGCATCGGATCGCAGAGCCAGGTCACCTCCGCCCCCGCGCGCGCGACGGCCCGCAGCAGCGGCGGCAGTTTTTCGGCGACCTTGGTGGCGCCCATGCGGGCGATCAGGGTCAGCCGCCCCGGCTCGTTGCGCGGGTTCAGGATCTCGGTGAGGCGGACCAGCTCGTCGGCATCCATGCTCGGGCCGACCTTCATGCCGATCGGATTGGCGACGCCGCGCAGGAACTCCACATGCGCGCCATCCGGCTGCCGCGTGCGATCCCCGATCCAGAGGAAATGCGCCGAGGTCGCGAAATACTGGCCGCGATGGGTGGAGGGCTCGCGCGTCATCGCCTGCTCGAAGGGCAGCAGCAGGGATTCATGGCTGGTGTAGAATTCCGTCTCCCGCACCTGGGGCGCCTGGCCCATGCCGCAGGCGCTCATGAAGCGCAGCGTCTCGTCGATGCGCTGGGACAAATCATCGTAGCGCGCCGCCAGCGGGCTGCGCGCGACGAAGCCGAGGTTCCAGCGATGCACCTCATGCAGATCGGCATAGCCGCCGGTCGCGAAGGCCCGCAGCAGGTTCAGCGTGCCGGCGGCCTGGAGGTAGGCGAATTCCATCCGGCTGGGATCGGGGATGCGCGCCTCGGGGGTGAAATCCGGGCCGTTCACGATGTCGCCGCGGTAGGAAGGCAGGGTCACGCCGCCGACCGTCTCGGTGTCCGAGGAGCGCGGCTTGGCGAATTGCCCGGCCATGCGGCCGAGCTTCACCACCGGCAGCCCGCCGCCGAAGGTCAACACCACCGCCATCTGCAACAGCACGCGGAAGCTGTCGCGGATGATATCCGCGCGGAAATCCGCGAAGCCCTCGGCGCAATCCCCGCCTTGCAGGACAAAGGCCTCGCCCTTGCCGGCCTTGGCCAGCAGCGCCTTCAGACGATCGGCCTCGCCGGCAAAGACCAGCGGCGGAAAGGACGCGATACGCGCCTCCATCGCCGCCAGAGCCGCCAGGTCGGGGTATTCGGGCACCTGCCGGATCGGCATCTGCCGCCAGCTGTCAGGGCGCCACGCGCGAGACGTCATCGGGGTCCAGTCCTGTCCTGTTCAGAGAAAAGGCGTTCCTTGTAGCCGATTGCCACCGATCAGGGCACCCCGACCTGCCGCGTGCGGGTCCGCATCGTCACGAACTCCTCCGCGGCGGTCGGATGGATGCCGATGGTGCGGTCGAAATCCTGCTTGGTGGCGCCGGCGGTGATGGCGATGGCGATGCCCTGCATCATCTCGGCGGCATCCTCCCCCATCATATGCGCGCCCAGCACCTTCTGGGTGCGGGCGTCGACCACGAGCTTCATCAAGGTCCGGCGGCCGTTCTTGGTGATGGTGTGGCGCATGGGGGTGAAGCGGGAGACGTAGATGTCGGTCAGCCCCGTTGCCGCCGCCTGCTCCTCCGTCAGCCCGACGCTTGCGATCGGCGGATCGGTGAAGACGGCACTCGGCACGTTGAGGTAGGAGGCCTGGCGCGGATTGCCGCCGAACAGCGTATCGGCCAGCGCATGGCCGACCGCGGTCGCCATCGGGGTCAGCGCCACGCGGTCGATCACATCGCCGATCGCATAGATATGCGGCACCGCTGTCTGATGCGCCGCATTCACCGAAAGAGCGCCCCGCTTGTCGGCGGCAAGCCCGGCCGCCTCCAGCTTCAGCCCCGCGAGATTCGGCATCCGGCCGGTGGCCAGCATCACCGCATCCGTCTCGATCGCGTGGGAATCCGAGAGGTGGACCAGACGCCGCTCGCCCACCGCCTCGATCGCCAGCGGCGGCAGGCCGCCATGGCGGCGGATGCCGGCATGGTCGAGCGCCACGCAGACGGCCTCGCGGATGTCCTGGTCGAAGCCGCGCAGCGGCATCTCGCTGCGGTGGATCAGATCGACCTCGGCGCCCAGGCCGCGCAGCAGCATCGCGAATTCCAACGCGATATAGCCCGCCCCGATCACCGCGATCTGTTTGGGCAGCGCCGGCAAAGTGAAGAGGTCGTCCGAGACCAGCGCCAGATCGACGCCCGGGATGCCCGGCCGCACCGGCTGGCCGCCGACGGCGATGACGATGGTGGCGGCGGTATAGATGGTGCCGTTCACCTCGACCGCATGCGGCCCCGCGAAACTCGCATAGCCCTCGAGGGTGGTGACGCCGGCATTGCCCAGCAGGGTGGCGTAGATGCCCGAGAGCCGCGCGACCTCGGTATCCCGCGCGCTGGCGAGCCTGGCCCAGTCATGCGTGGTGCCGGGGGGGATGTTCCAGCCGAAGGCGGGCGCATCCTGGATCCAGCCGCCGTATTCGGCCGCCTGGACCATGAATTTCTTCGGCACGCAGCCGACGTTGACGCAGGTGCCGCCCCAGAATCGCGATTCCGCGACGGCGACGCGCGCGCCATGGCCCGCGGCGATGCGGCCGCAGCGAACGCCGGCGGAGCCGCCGCCGATCACGAAAAGGTCGAAGTCGTAGGTCATGTACGTCAAACCATCCGGAACTGGCCCTTCCAGATGGCGTGAAACCGCGGCGATGTCATCTCCGGGCTGACATGCGGCGAGGGCCTAGCGGAAGCGCACCCGCTTCTTCATCTGCTTGTAGACGCTCACCCCGCGCAGGACCTCGGTGATCATGCCGCTGTCGAAGGTGGCATTGGCCTTCACGTCGAACAGCTCCATGGCCGAGCGGGAGAGCGTCACCGGCGCCCACATCAGCGGGTCGAAATAGACGATGCCGCGCTGGCTCGGGGTCAGCGCCGCGCAGACGCGCAGGGTTTCCAGCAAGGCGGCCGACCAGGGGCGGGTGGTGGTGGCCATGCTACAGGGCATGTTCGCCTGCTCGGTGAAGCGGTCCCAGATGTCGTTCAGCGTGGTGTTGAGGCGCTCCACCGCGACATAGCGCGCGCGGCGGGTCTCCTCGGCATCGAAGGGGCCGAAGGTGTCGAACAACTCGCCCGGGTCGTCCACCCGCGTGCCCGGGCCCTCGTTCAGGTTCCAGGTGCCCCAGCAGAGGATGGTCTTCAGCTTCTCCCGGTCCTCGCCCTGGAAGCCCATGCGGGGATTGGGGGAGTCGCGCATGGTGTCCGTCAGATGGTCGATCCAGGCCTCGCAGCCGCGGACGCCGGGAGTGCGCTCGGCGACGCCGTTGGTGATGCCGAAGGTGGCGCGCAGCAGCAGCAGCTTGGCGAAGAGGCGCGGCGCGTCATCGGCAAGGGGGTGGCCGGCGGCGTAGAAGTTGAACAGGGCCTTCAGCGCCGCATCGGTGCAGAAGGTCAGGACGACATCCCAACTGCGGCGCAGGATGTTCCAGGGGATGTTGTGGTGCCAGGTGAACTGGTAGCTGCCCACAAGCTGGTCGGCCCGGAACAGGCGGTAGGTGTGGCGGTGCTCGGCGCCCACGGGGATGCCGTTGCGGCGCAGGACCGGCTGGTTGTTCCGCAGGAGGTTGCTGAGCTCGGTGCGGGCGAAGGGCGGGTCGGGGCGGGAGGAATCGTTGCGGTAGAATGCGGTGTCGTTGGGCATTGTCCGTCCCTGAGGCTGTTGGGGCGGGAGGTTAGGGGGTGGTGGGGGGGTGACAAGTGGCCTGCCGGGGAGCGAAGGGTTCGTGGCGCCAATTGTGACCGGCCATGCCGTCGGTCCGCGAAGCGTTCAACGAACCAAGACAGTAACCGACCCGCGCAAGGCACGGCGTCGCGGACCTACCAAGACCTTGGAAGCGATGAACTCATGCCGTAAGCCTAGGCGAGGCGAGGCGACTGAGCGGACTGGTTCTCGGCGAACTGCCGATTCAAACTGTTTTATATCGAATTGGATATGTTATGGTTTGACCGTTGGCCACCACAATCTCGATACTGTGAGCGAAATTCCTCTTTGCGCCAATCGCGCCACCTATTTATAAATATTGTAACTATATTTCGGATAAAATTCCACCCTAACGCGGCGCCCCAGGAGAAATCGATGCGAATATTGGCACGTCAGCTAGTGCTGGTCTCCGTAATCGGCATTCTAACACTTTATCTTATAGTCATCTCTTGGATAATGAATGACGATGAGTTGATTGGCTCAGGCACGAAATGGGTCAGATTCGCATTTCTTCCATTTTTTGACAGCTCCGCCGGACCTCTTGTGGCAGTCACCAGCGTTTTTACACTACTTCAGACAGATTTCAGCGTTGCCATCTCCAGTCGTCGTATATCAATATTCCGATATGTCGTCGTCGGTATTGGATTCGTGCTATCGGTGGTTGGAATAGTCCTCTCCTTCTATCTTCCCTATGAGTTACTCGACGGAGTTAGGGTAGTGGAAACCCTCAGTGCAAACGTAGTCACATCGCCACCCGCAAGCTTGAACGAGCAGGATCAGATCAAGTACTATGAGCAAATTGCCAGCGCCATCCGAAGCAATCTCTCCGCATTGCAGGCGTGTTTCGGTGGCTTCCTCGGGCTAATACTGGGAGGCGTTCGCACATGACGCAGCACTCACGCAAGGCCCGCCCGGCGATTTTTCTGTTGGTATTTCTTCTATACTCACTGACCACAGGCATGGTGTTTGCTGATGACTCGACGACTTTTCAGTTCGTCGCCCAGTCACCCGACGCAGATGAACTTCGTGTGTTCCTGCGTGGCGAGACAGAGTGGCGTTCCGCCAAATTTGAGAGCGGGCGTGCCGAACTCGCAATACCCAACGAGCGCGATTCCGACATGAACATTCTTATAGCCTATACTCAACGGCAAGGTGAACCGCGCCGTGAATATGCGTTTCGGATCTCTCGCCGCAATCGATCTCTCCCCATCAATTTAAGTTTTCACTGGCTTAGTGCGCGAGCGAATACAGCCATGGCCCAGGAGATCGAAAGTTACGAACATAGAAGTATTTTGCAAAACTATCTAAGCGCACGTACTACACTAGAGCGTCTTAGGCCACAAGTGTATCGTGGAACTTCTATTATAGGATGGCCCATGGCACAAGTTATTGGAATTTGGTGGGACACGTTTTTTACATTAAATTCTGAAGATATTGACACTAACCTCTTCCCGATTCCCAATATAAGAATCGATTACGACGTACAATTATTTTTGATGCTGCGCTGCTTTGAGAGTAAGCCAGGCGGTAGCACACTCATCCGTGAATACGTGTTTGGTGGTGCGGAGACGGGGGCTCTCGCTACTTACTACAGTGAGACTGAGCGACGCGTAGGACGTTCGTCGCGATGGTGGCAGCCTCCTTGTTCGGAACGATAGAACGGCGCGTCTAACCAAGGTTGAGGTGCAGCCATCGGGGCTGCTCGAGGGGCAAGCCCCTCGAAACGCCCCTCCAGAACCGGTGCCTACCCCCCAAGCCCACCCAACGCGATGTACTTCACCTCCAGATAATCCTCGATCCCATACTTGCCCCCTTCGCGCCCCAGCCCCGACTGCTTGAACCCGCCGAAGGGCGCCTCGGCCGTGCTGATGATCCCCTCATTCACGCCGATGATCCCGGCCTCCAGCGCCTCCGCCACGCGGAAGATGCGCCCCACATCGCGGGCGTAAAAATACGCCGCCAGGCCGAATTCGGTGTCGTTGGCGATGCGGATGCCGTCCGCCTCGGTGCCGAAGCGGATCAGCGGCGCGACCGGGCCAAAGGTCTCCTCCGTCAGCACCTGGGCCGAGAGCGGCACATCGGCCAGCACCGTGGGGGTGAAGAAATTGCCCCCCTTCGCATCCCGCTGGCCGCCGGTCAGGATTCGGGCGCCCTTGGAGGTGGCGTCGGCGATGTGCTGCTCGACCTTGGTGACCGCATCGGGGTTGATCAGCGGCCCCTGGGTCACCCCCGGCTCCATGCCGTTGCCGACCTTCAGCGCCTTGACCGCCGTCACCAGCTTTTCGGCGAAGGCGTCATAGACCCCCTCCTGCACCAGGATGCGGTTGGCGCAGACGCAGGTCTGTCCGGTGTTGCGGAACTTGCTGGCCATGGCGCCGAGCACCGCCTGGTCGAGATCGGCGTCGTCGAAGACCAGGAAGGGCGCGTTGCCGCCAAGTTCCATGCTGGTCTTCTTGATGGTCGGCGCGCATTGCGCGAGCAGCAGCCGCCCCACCTCGGTCGAGCCGGTGAAGGACAGCTTCCGCACCAGCGGGTTCGCCGTCAGTTCGCCACCCGTCGCCCCCGAGGGGCCGGTGATGACGTTGCAGACCCCGGGCGGCATCCCCGCCTGTTCGGCCAGCACCGCCAGCGCGAGTGCGGAGAACGGCGTCTGCGAGGCCGGGCGGATCACCCCGGTGCAGCCCGCCGCCCAGCCGGGGCCGGCCTTGCGCGTGATCATGGCGGAGGGGAAGTTCCAGGGCGTGATCGCGGCGAAGACGCCGATCGGCTCCTTGCTCACCAGGATGCGGCGGCCGGGCGCGTTGGGCGGGATGATGTCGCCATAGATCCGGCGGCCTTCCTCGGCGAACCATTCGAGGAAGCTCGCGGCGTAGGCGACCTCGCCCTTGGCCTCGGCCAGCGGCTTGCCCTGTTCGGCGGTCATGATGGCGGCGAGGTCGTCGGTATTGGCGAGCATCATCTCCGCCATGCGGCGGATGATGGCGCCGCGGTCCTTGGCCAGCATGGCGCGCCAGGCCGGGAAGGCGGCGGCGGCGGCATCGATGGCGGCACGGGTCTCCTTGGCCCCCATCGCCGGCACGCGGCCGACCAACTCGCCATTGGCGGGGTTGCGGACGTCCAGGGTCTTGCCGGACTCCGCCTGGACCCAGGCGCCGCCAATGCGGTTGGCCTGCCGCAGCAGCCCGGAATCCTTCAGGGGCAGGGTCGTGATTGCGTCGAGCATCGTCATTCCTCCGGTTTTCCGGCGAGGCTACGCCGGACGGATGCGGATGTCAGCGTGCCCGCCCCGTTCACCGCACCTGGGCAGGCAGCCCCGACAATGCCAGTTGAAATGCCTCGACCAGCGCCCCGGTTGAGAGGTGACGCACGACGTTGCGTGCCGCCATCCAGACCGGCCCCGCCCGCTCGAACAGGATCGCGCCCCAGAGCGCGCCGCCCAGGCCCATCAGCGGCACCAGATGCAGCCGCAGCATCGCCATCAGCACATCATTGCCGAAGGGCATGACCAGGATGGAGCCCCCTGAAATCAGCCCCGCCAGGGTCAGCCCGAGCCCGAGCCCGAGGTCCCTGCGCGCGGTGCGGCGGGCCTGCGCCACCTCCGCCCTCAGCCGTGGCAAGGCGACGCCGACCGGGTCCTCCACCATGGGGGGCGTGCCGCGGCTCGCGAGATATCGGCGGGCGAGATGTTCCAGACCCTTGTGACGCGGCATCCATCGGCCTCCAGCGCCCGCTATTTGGCAGGAAGGCTTGGGCGGGCCTTCCCGGCTTCACTCCACCGTAACGCTCTTCGCCAGATTGCGGGGCTGGTCGACATCCGTGCCCTTCAGCACAGCGACGTGATAGGCAAGCAATTGCACCGGGATCGCGTGCAGGATCGGTGCCACGAACGGGTCCACGCTCGGCAGCACCACCACCCGCTCGGCGAAGCGGGACAGCGCGGCAGCCCCCTCGGCATCGCAGAAGGCCATGATCCGCCCGCCGCGCGCTGCCGCTTCCTGGAGGTTGGAGGCCGTCTTCTCGAACAGCGGCCCGGAGGGGCAGAGCGCGATCACCGGCACCGCCTCATCGATCAGCGCGATCGGGCCGTGCTTCATCTCACCGGCCGCATAGCCCTCGGCGTGGATGTAGGACAGCTCCTTGAGCTTCAGCGCGCCCTCCATGGCGATCGGGAACATCGCGCCCCGGCCGAGGAAGAGCACGTCCCGCGCGCGCGTGATCTCATGTGCGAGGGCGCGTATCTCCTCGTCCTGTTCCAGGATCGCGGCGGCCGCCTCCGGCACCGCCAGCAGCGCCTGGGTCAGCCGCATCTCGGTGCCGCCATCCAGCGTGCCGCGGGCGCGGGCCATGCCGATGGCGAGGCACGCCAGCACCGAAAGCTGGGCGGAGAAGGCCTTGGTCGAGGCGACGCCGATCTCCGGCCCCGCCACGGTCAGCAGCGGCGTATCCGCCTCCCGCGCCATGCTGCTCTCGGGCACGTTGACGACGGAGAGCACGCTCTGCCCCTGCGCCTTCATCATCGCGAGCACGGCCAGGGTATCGGCGGTCTCGCCCGATTGGCTGACCAGGATCGCCGCCCCCCCCTTGGCGAAGGGCGGCTCGCGGTAGCGCAATTCGCTGGCGACATCGGCATCGCAGGGGATGCGGGCCAGCGCCTCGATCCAGTAGCGCCCGACATGGGCGGCCAGGAAGGCCGAGCCGCAGCCGGACAGCGTCAGCCGCGGCACCACCCTCGGGTCGAAGGGCAGCGGCGGCAAGGCGACCGCCCGGCTCGCCGGGGAGACATATTGGCGGAGCGTGTCGCCAATGACCCCGGGGTGCTCATGGAGTTCCTTCTCCATGAAGTGGCGGTAGTTGCCCTTGCCGGTCAGCGCGCCCGAGACATGCGTCGCCTTGATCGCGCGGATGACGGGCAGATCGTCCACATCGAAGAATTCGGCGCCGTCACGGCGCAGGATGACGCGGTCGCCCTCCTCCAGATAGGCGATGCGCGGGGTCAAAGGTGCCAGGGCCAGGGCATCATTGCCGACATACATCTCATTGTCGCCGAAGCCGATCGCCAGCGCCGGGCCGCGCCGCGCGGCAATCAGCAGTTCCGGATGGTCGGCGAAGAGGAAGGCCATGGCGAAGGCGCCATGCAGCCGCTTGAGCGCCAGGCGGGAGGCCTCCTCCGGCCCATGGCCCTGGGCCAGCAGCAGGTCCAGAAGCTGCACCACCGCCTCGGTATCGGTGTCGCTCTCGAACACCTGGCCGGCGGCCTCAAGCTCGGTCCGCAGCTCGGAGAAATTCTCGATGATGCCGTTATGGACCACGGCGACGCGGGCGGTCGCATGCGGATGCGCGTTGCGGGTGGTCGGCGCGCCATGGGTCGCCCAGCGGGTGTGGCCGATGCCGGTGCGGCCCGCGAGCGGGGTCTCCTCCAGCACGGCCGCGAGGTTGCCGAGCTTGCCCTCCGCCCGGCGGCGCTCGATCCTGCCATCGACCAGCGTGGCGATGCCGGCGCTGTCATAGCCGCGGTATTCCAGCCGCCTGAGCCCGTCCACGATGCGAAGGGCGGCGGGGTTGGCGCCGACGATGCCCACGATGCCGCACATGCTGCTGGTGCCCCCTTGTCAGGTCGCGCGGGGCGGTTTGCCCCGGAAGCCGCGGCCTGGTTTGTTGCTTTGCCGTCCGCGCGCGATGCCCATCGCGTCATCGGGCACATCCTCGGTAATCACGCTGCCCGCCCCGATCAGCGCCCGCGCGCCGACCCGTACCGGGGCCACCAGCGAGGAATTGCTGCCGACGAAGGCGCCGGCACCGATCTCGGTGCGGTGCTTGTGGATGCCGTCATAATTGCAGGTGATGGTCCCCGCGCCGATGTTGGCCCCCGCCCCGATGCTGGCATCGCCAAGGTAGGCGAGGTGGTTCGCCTTGGCCCCCGCGCCAAGGGTGCTGCCCTTCAGCTCCACGAAATTCCCCACATGCGCCCCCGCCTCGATGAGTGTGCCGGGGCGCAGCCGGGCAAAGGGGCCGATGGTGGCGCCCGAGCGCACCACGCAGCCGGTCAGATGGCAGAAGGGCAGGATCTCGACGTCATCCTCGATGGTGACCCCGGGGCCGAAGACCACGGAGGGGCCGATGGTCACATCCTGGCCGATCTTCGTGTCGTGGCAGAAGGTGACGGTGTCGGGCGCGATCAGGGTCGCGCCCCCGGCCATGGCGGCGGCGCGCAGGCGGGATTGCACCTCGGCCTCGGCACCCGCGAGTTCGGCGCGGCTGTTGATGCCGCGGCATTCGGCCTCGGCGGCCTCGACGGCGACCCAATGCGCGCCCTCGGCGGTGCCGATGGCGATGACATCGGGCAGATAGTATTCGGCGGCCCGGTTGGCGTTGCCCACCGCCCGCAGCCAGCCGAACATCTTTTCGGCCGGCGCGCAGATGACCCCGACGTTGCAGAGCCCGATGCCGCGCTCCGCCTCCGACGCATCCGCCCATTCCACCACGCGGGAGACCCGGCCCGCGACATCGGCGACCAGCCGGCCATAGCGCGCGGGATCGGCCGGCCGCATCCCCAGCAGCGCCGCGCCATGTTTTTGCCGCGCGGCCAGCAGCCCGCGCAGGGTCTCGGCGGTGATCAGCGGATTGTCGGCGTAGAGGACTGCCACATCGCCCGAAAACCCCTCCAGCAAGGGCGCCGCCTGCAACGCGGCGTGGGCGGTGCCCAGGCGCTCATGCTGCACCACGACCGCATGCGGCCGCGCCACGGCGGCAAGCTCGGGCATGTCGGGGCCGGTGACGATGATGATGCGGTCGAACACCGCCTCGCAGGCGGCGATCAGATGCGCCAGCATCGGCCGCCCGGCGATCGGGTGCAGCGCCTTGGGGCGGCGCGACCGCATCCGGGTCCCAAGTCCGGCGGCGAGGAGAATGGCGGCTGCGGTCATGCGGTCCTCCTGCCCTGCCTGCCCGGCGCTGTGAAGCGGGGGGCTTCTCAAACTCTGTTGCGGTGCATTGCGGGCGTGTGGGCAGGGCTGTATCGCCCGGGGCCATGAACCCCGTGATCCTGCTCGACCTCGATGGCACGCTGGTGGACAGCGTGCCCGATCTGCATGCCGCCCTCGACCGCATGCTTTTGGCCCGCGACCTCGCGCCCCTCAGCCGCGCGGAGGCGACCGCGATGATCGGCGATGGCGTGCGGGCGCTGGTGGAGCGCGCCCTGGCCGCACGCGGCGCCGTGGCGGATGAGGCCGCGATCACGGGCTTCCTCGCCGATTACGAGGCCCATGCCGCGGAGGAGACCCGCCTCTTCCCCGGAATCGCCGCCGCTTTGGCCGAGATGGTGGAGCGCGGCTGGCGCCTCGCCGTCTGCACCAACAAGCCCGAGCGCCCCGCCCGCGCGATCCTGGAGGGCTTCGGGATCGGCCACCTCTTCGCCGCGATCGGCGGCGGCGACAGTTTTCCGGTCCGAAAACCCGACCCCGCGCATGTGCTGGCGACCCTGGCGGCGGCCGGCGGCGGCACGGCGGTGATGGTCGGCGACCATGCCAATGACATGCTCGCGGGCAGCGGCGCGGGACTGCCGGTGGTGTTCTGCGGCTGGGGCTATGGCACCGGCGCCATGGCGGGCGCGGCGCCCGTGGCGGCCATGGTCAGCGACCTCGTGCCGTTGCTCGCCCGCCTGCTCGCCTGCCCGCTCGGGGGGCCGCTCGGGGGCCCGCTCCGCACCAGATAGGCGATGACCTTGCCGAACCAGCGGCTCGGCATCTCGATCCGCACCGGCACCGGCGGCATATCCGGGCGGATCACGGCCATCCAGGCGGTGCCCTGCTGCGGCTGGCGCGATTCGGCCGGGCGGTCGTCATCCAGCAGGAAGCCCGCGATCTGCCGCCCCTCGAAGCCGCAACGCAGCGCCGCGCCGGTCCAGGCATCGCGCCACGCCGGCACCTGCTCCCAGCCCGCCGTGATGGCGGAGAAATCGCTGCGGCGGCGGCCGTCATAGACCTGGGCCGCGCCCTCGCAGCGCTGGGTCGTCGCCAGGGTCCGGGTGAGCTGTGCCAGGGCCGAGAGGCTGTCCATCGTGCCCTGCTTCAGATCGGGCGGCACCTCCTCGCGCTCGCCCTCGTTGGGCGGCTCAAGCGCGCGGACAACGGGCTCCCCGCCCGGGTATTCCAGCAGGATGCGACGGGCGGTGCCGCGCCAGACGCCCTCGGCGGCGAAGCGGCTGGGGCGGGCCAGATCCCCGGCCCAGGTGCCGCGCACCTCATTGACCTGGTTGCCGCTGAAGAAGGTGCTGGCGAAGCCGGTGAGCCGGCTGCGGGTCTCGATCCGGTAGGCGCCGGGGGTGGTGAGGTCGAAGACCGCCTCCACCTCCATCACCGTCAGCCCCGCGGCGGTGACGCGGTAGGTGGCGCGCAGGGGCTCGGCCGCCGCCGGCAGGGAGAACGCAAGGCCGATCAGCAGGACGAGGACACGCATGCGCCAAGGCTAGTGAACGCCTTCACCGGAAAGCAAGGATTTCCGGGGGGGAACCGTTGACAGCCCCGCCGTGGTCGGAGGATACAGCCGTCCCGCACCAAGGTCGGGCGCGTAGCTCAGCGGTAGAGCATTCGCTTCACACGCGAAGGGTCACAGGTTCAATCCCTGTCGCGCCCACCACCTTGCCCACCACCTTCCTGTGCGCCTCGATGAGCGCGCCGAACCCCATCTCCCCCAGATCCGCCGAAACCTCCGGGTAGTCGGTCCCCAGCCGTTGCGGCCAGCCCGCGACCATGCGCGCGACATCCGGCTCAGGCTCCGCATGGATCAGCGCCGGCGCCTGCCAGAACCCCGCCGCGACCAGCGCCGCCACCGCCTCCCCGGCCGAGACGCCGAGGCTCGGCAGATGCAGCAAGGGCGCGGGCAGCGCCGGCGCCAGCGCCATCCGCGCGATCATCCCAAGCCCTGACTCCACCGAGGCGACCGGCATCCGCCGCCCCATCGGCAGCGGCACGCCGAAGCGGCGCCCGCGCATCACATGATCCACGAGATCGGAGAGAAACCCCGCCCCCGGCCGGCCCACCCGGCTGGTGCGGATCGCCGAGATCGGCAGCCGCAGCACGCGGCCATCGACCTCCCCCCGCCGCGCCGCGTCGAGCACGAGCTGCTCGGCCACGAGCTTGGTCATGCCATAGGTGCAGCAGGGCGCGGCACGGGTCGATTCGCGCGCCTCGGCCTCCTCGGCCCCGAAGACGGTGACGCTGCTGAGCAGCAGCAGCCGCACCGGCCGCGGCTGGCGCCGGCACCAGGCGAGCACCGCGCGCGTCCCCTCGACATTGATCGCCCAGGCGCGGTCCGGATCGGCCTCGCTCGCCAGCGCGGTGATGGCGGCGGCATGGATGACGACATCCGCGCCCCCCCGCGGCACCAGGCCCGCGAAATCGGCGATGTCGCCGCGGATGCCATCAGGCCCCGCGGCGGCATCGAACACCGTGACCGCCGAGACCTCCGGCCGCGCCGCCAGCAGCGGGCAGAGCCGGGCGCCCAAAAACCCCGCCCCGCCCGTCACCAGCAGACGCATCGCGGGGCTACTCGACGCGGACGTTGGCGGCGCGGATGACCTCGGCCCAGCGGCGCACATCCTCGACCAGGAAGGCGTTCATGGCCGGGCCGGTCTTGGCATTGGCGGCCATGCCGAGGTCGGCGATGCGCGCCTTCACCGCCGGCCGCGCCAGCACCTCGGCCACGATCGCGCGGTAGCGCTCCAGCGCCGGGGCGGGGATGTTGGTCGGCGCGAAAAGGGCCAGCCAGGCATCGGCCTCCACCCCCGGCACCCCGGCGGCGGCCAGGGTCGGCAGTTGCGGCAGATGCGGCGAGGGGTTGGGGGAGGCGACCGCCAGCGGCCGCAGCCGCCCGGCCTGCACCTGGGTCAGGATGGTCGGCGTGGTGGCGAAGCTCGCATCCACATGCCCGCCCATCATGTCCTGCAACAGCGGCGCCGAGCCGCGATAGGGCACATGCACCATCTCGGTGCCGGTCCGCGTCTTGAACAACTCCAGCGCGAGATGCGAGGCCGAGCCCTGCCCGGTGGAGCCGCAGGTGATCTTGCCCGGGTCCCGCCGCACCAGCGCCAGGAATTCCGCGACATTGGCCGCCGGCAACTCGTTGCGCACCACCAGGATGTGCTGCAGGTCGGCGACCCCGGCGATGGCGGTGAAATCCTTGACCGGATCATAGCCGCCGCCCTGGGGGATCAGCGAGATATTGGTCGCATGGGTCTGGTTGGTGCCGAAGACCAGCGTCAGCCCATCGGCGGGCGCCTGGGCGACGCGGCGGGTGCCGATGGAGCCGGCGCCGCCGGGCAGGTTCTCGATCACCATGGGCTGGCCGAGGGTCGCCGAGATCTCCTGCGCCAGCAGCCGGGCGATCAGGTCGGTCGGCCCGCCGGCGGGATAGGGCACGACCATGGTGGCGGCGCGGCCCGGCACCCATTCGGCGCGGGCGGCGACGGGGCCCAGCGCGGCGGCGGCCGCGAGGCCCAGCATGTGGCGACGTTCGATCATTGGTGGTTTCCCCCGCAATCCTGTCCAGGCGCCATCGGTGCCATGGATCGGATGCGGGGGAAATATAGGAGGGGCCGATGGGGCGGCGGATCTGACCCCGCCGCCCCGCCAGCATCAGCCGGGGCGGGGCGTCTCCGGGCGGCCCGGCTCGCCGGGGTGGCGGCCCATGCGCGGACCATGGCCGCCGCGCGGGCGGGCCTCGGCGGCCGAAAGCTGGCCATCCGCGTCCCGGTCCATCGCGCGGAACATCGCGCTGACCAGCACGGTCGCCTCGGGCAGGCTCACGCCGCCGTTGCCGTCGGCATCCAGCGCCCGGAACATCCCATCCATCCGTTCCACCCCGCGCTGCGGCATCGGGCGGTCGGGGCGGCCGGCCGGGCGGCCGGGATGACGCATCGCGCGGAACTCATCCAGCGAGACGTTGCCGTCGCGGTTGGCGTCGATCTCGGCGAAACGGGCGGCCAAAGCGGCGGTGAATTCCTCACGCGTCACCTGGCCATTGTGGTCGGCGTCGGCCGTGGCGAACATCCGCCCCGCCTCGAACGCCATCCCGCCCTCATCGCCGGGGCCACCGCGATGTTGCATCCCGTGCCGCGCGCCACCCGGGGTGGCATCCACCGGCACGGGGGCCGGCTGGGCCATCGCGGCAGTGCCCCCGGCCAGCCAGGTCGCCGCCATCAAGGTCCAGATCGTGTTCCGCATCATCGTGTCTCCATCCGGCTTCCGGGGCCGGTATCCGAGGACCATTACGCCCCCCGTGGGACGAAACATGCCGCAGAGGAGTAACGCCCGAATGACGGGATAGGTCTCATGCAGTAAGCAAGAGTTACCGCAACGTCACTTTCGCGCGGGCGAACCGGGCTCCCCCATGTCCCACCACATGCCGGCGAAGGCGCGGATGCCCTCGCGCGCGGTGGCGGGCAGCAGATGTTCGTCCGGCCCGTGCTGCTTGCAGCCATTGTAGGAATGCGGGACCCAGACCAGCGGCGTGCCGAGATGGTCGATGAAGACATCGCCCGGCAACCCGCCCGAGGAATTGGGGATCACCTGCACCGGGGCGCCGAGGCTCTTTTCCATGCTCGCCCTGGCCCATTGCACCCAGGGGTTGGCGGGGTCGGTGCGGCTCGCGGCCATGCGGACGAAGGCGTTCTCGACCGCGACCTCGGGGAAGCCCTGCGCGTCCAGATGCTTGCGTACCGCGTCGCCGAAGGTCTCGGGGTCCGTGTCCACGGTGTAGCGGATCTGGCAATGCGCCCGCGCCTCGGGGGCGACCGCATTCACCGGGTTCTCCGGACGGCCGGAGACCATCGCCAGCACGATGAAGGAGTTCCAGCCGTAGATCTTCTCCGCCGCCGACAGGCCGGGCTCGCCCCAGTCCGCATCGATGGTGGCCCCCTCGCCACCGCTTTCGACCGGGCAGCCCGCCAGCACCGCGCGCACCGAATTCGGCACCACCCGCCCGGCCGGCAGCCAGCCATCGACCAGGATTTTTCCGTGCCGGTCCATGATGCTGGCGATGGCATGGGCCATCACCACGGCGGGGTCGGTGGTCAGCCCGCCCCAATGGCCGGAATGCACGCCACCCTGGCGCAGCTTCAGCACCAGGTCGAAGTGGTAGGTGCCGCGGGTGCCGGTGGCGATGGTCGCGACCCCGGGGGCGACGCGCGGCCCGTCCGAGGCGATCAGCACATCGGCGGCCAGCAGTTCCTTGTTGGCGCCGACGAAGGCGCGCAGCCCCTTGCTGCCGCGTTCCTCCGACATCTCCAGCACCAGCTTCATGTTGAAGCCGAGTTTTCCCTCGCGCTCGGCGATCACCGCCTCAAGGGCGGCGAGGTTCAGCGCGTGCTGGCCCTTGTTGTCGGCGGTGCCGCGGCCGTACCAGCGGCCGTCGCGCTCGGTCAGCGCCCAGGGCTCAAGGCCGGGCGACCACTGGTCCTCCAAGCCCCGCACCGTGTCGCCATGGCCATAGAGCAGCGCCGTCGGCAGGCCAGGGGCCTCGATGCGAGAGCCGGTCAGGATCGGGCCGAAGCCGGGTTCCGGGTTGGGATGGATGGCCACGGAAAACCCCAGGCGCTCGGCCCAGGGGCGGATCGCGGTGTCCAGATAGGCCTCGCAGTCGGCCTCATGCCCCGGGTCCTGGCTGGTCGAGCGGATGGCGACGAGGCGGCCGAGCAGGTCGCGGAAGGCACCGCTGTCAAAGGCGGTTTCGGCACGCTTGAGGGCGCCGGCGCGGTCGGGCATGGGGGAGTGACTCCGTCATCAGGCTGAGGCCGCGACCTTGGCGGGCACGGGCCGAACCGTCCAGACGGGGCCAGGCGATCAGCGCGTGCGGACGGGCCCGCCGCTGCCGCCGCTGCTGCTCCCGGCGAGGCTGCCGCCCAGCACCGCCGCCGCGATCATCGGCAGCAAGGCCATGGCGGGGGCGGCGAGCGGGGTCGCCGCCCCCGCCGGGATGAAGATCGTGCCGTCCGCGACCGGAGGCAGCGCGGGCAAGGGCCGTGCCGCCAGGCGCGGGCTGGGCTGGCCGCGCGGGGCGATCACCGGCCCACCATCGCCGGGCACCACAAGGCGGCTCAACTGCGCCGCCGCCGGCGTGGCGGCGAGCAGGACGGCAAGGCAGAGGAGGCTGGCGCGGCGCATCGCCCGATTTGGCCAGCGCGTTGATCGGAACGCAATGGGATTATTCGGATCACCGTGCCGCCCCCAGCATCTGGCGGGCGATGATGACGCGCATGATCTCGTTGGTGCCCTCCAGGATGCGATGCACGCGCAGGTCCCGCACCAGCTTCTCCACCCCGTAATCGGCGAGGTAGCCATAGCCGCCGAGCAGTTGCAGCGCCTCATCCGCCACCCGGAAGCCGGTGTCGGTGACGAAGCGCTTGGCCATGGCGCAGAAGGCGCCGGCATCGGCGGCCTTGGTGTCGAGCTTGCCGCAGGCGCGCCAGAGCAGGCTGCGCGCCGCCTCCAGCTCCGTCGCCATATCGGCGAGGCGAAACTGCGTCGCCTGGAAATCGGCGATGGCGCGGCCGAAGGCGCGGCGGTCCCGCACATAGGCGAGCGCGATATCCAGCGCCCGCTGCGCGCCGCCGAGCGAACAGGCGGCGATGTTCAGCCGCCCGCCATCCAGCCCGGCCATGGCAAAGCGAAACCCCTGCCCGGCCTGGCCCAGCAGCGCGTCATGCGGCACCAGCGCATCCTCGAATACCACCATGCGGGTGGGCTGGGCGTTCCAGCCCATCTTCCGCTCCATGGCGCCGAAGGACAGGCCCGGCGTGGTGCCCGGCACCAGCATGGCCGAGATCCCCCCCGGCCCCTCATCCCCGGTGCGGACCATGGTCAGGTACAGATCCGCGGCCCCGGCGCCGGAGATGAACTGCTTGGAGCCATTCAGCACCCAGCCCGCATTGCTGCGCTGCGCCCGTGTCCGCAGCGCCGCGGCATCGCTGCCGGAGCCGGGCTCGGTCAGGCAATAGGCGCCGATCTTCTCCATGGTCAGCAGCCCGGGCAGCCAGGCGGCCCGCTGCGCGTCATCGCCGAAGCGATCGACCATCCAGGCGACCATGTTGTGGATGGACAGGAAGGCGGAGACGGTGGGGCAGCCGGTCGCCAGCGCCTCGAACACCACCGCCGCATCGAGCCGGCTCAGCCCCGCCCCCCCGGACTCCTCCCGCACATAGAGCCCGGCCATGCCGAGCCCCGCCGCCTGCCGCATCTCGGCGATGGGGAAGTGCTTCTGCTCGTCCCATTGCAGCGCCTTGGGGCCGAGAATGTCGCGGGCGAACGCCTGCGCCACGGCTTGCAGCGCCAGGGTGTCCTCGGGCAGGTCGAATGGCATGGGTGCGCTCCTCCCCGGGGGCGGCGGTCTTGGCCGCATCGGGCCCAAGTCTCGCCGCAAACCGGCCGGCGCGCCAGCGCGGCGACGCGATCCAGGCCCTCCGGCTACACAACCTTCTCGGCGATCGGCGCCGAGCGATCCGCGGTCGATATGGGATCGTCGTCCTCGATGTGGAACCGGAGACGACCGTCTTGAATCCGCAGGCGCAGATGGCGGTGCTTCACCAGATAGCGGAGTGCCACGACCGCCGCCGCGAACCCCCCGGCGGCGCCGACCGCGAGCGACCAGCGCGGGCCGAAGCTGTCCGCGACCCACCCCACGATCGGCGCGCCGATCGGTGTGCCGCCCAGGCCGATCGCGAGGCGAAGCGCCATCACCCGCCCCCGCATCGCCGGCTTGGTCGATAGCTGCATCAGGCTGTTCGTCGAGTTCATGAAGGTCAAGGTCGCCACGCCGATCACGACAAGCGCGCCCCCGAACCACCAATAGCCGGGGGCGACCGCGGCGAGGGTGCAGCCCAGTCCGAAGATCGCGGCGCCGACCAGCAGGAACAGAAATCGCGGCCTCTCTCGCCCCGCGGCGAGCAGCGCGCCGGCGAGGGTTCCCACCGCCATGATCGACGACAAGGTCCCGTAGCCGCCGGCGTCAGTGTGAAAGACGCGGACGGCCATGGTCGAGATGAAGATCGGAAAATTCAGTCCGAAGGTGCCGATCAGGAACAGCATGACCAGCATGGCCCTCAGGTCGGGACGCGACCAGGCGTAGTGAAAGCCTTCGACGAAGCTTCCCCTCGAACGATGCGCCCGCGCGTTCGGCTGCAGCAAATGGACGCGCAGCAAACACAGGGAGATCAGGACAGCGACATAGGAGACGCCGTTGAGCAGGAAGGCCCAGCCGGTGCCGACCGAGGCGATGGCAAGGCCCGCCGCGGCGGGTCCGATCATCCGCCCCGCGTTGAACGAGGTGGAGTTGAGCGCGATCGCGTTCGACAGATCCCCCTCGCCCACCAGTTCCGCGACGAAGGTCTGGCGCACCGGCGCATCGAAGGCGGTCGCGCAGCCGAAGAGGAACGCGAAGACATAGACGTGCCAGAGCTGGACGACGCCGGTGACCGTGAGCACCCCCAATCCCAGGGCGAGGGCGCCCATCGTCGCCTGGGTCGCGATCAGGAGCTTGCGCTGGTTGAAGTGATCGGCCGCAAAGCCGGTCCAGGGCAGCAGGAAAAGCTGTGGCCCGAACTGCAGCGCCATCACCACGCCAACGGCTGATGCGCTTTGGTGCGTGAGCTGGGTGAGCACCAGCCAATCCTGGGCGGTGCGCTGCATCCATGTGCCGATGTTGGAGACCAGCGCTCCGCCGAACCAGATCCGGTAGTTCACGCCGCGCAGCGACCGGAAGACGCCTTTTTGGGGGCCGCTCATGTCTTGCAAGGCGCATTGCCGCCGTTGAACCGGCCGAACATCCGCGCCATCAGAAGCACGCCCGGCCCGGCGGCAGCGGCAGGGCGCCTTTGCAGGTCGATGACGATGCGGCTGTCCTCGGATCAGGCGCGGTGACGGCCATGGCGGGGTCTTCCTGGCGATATGGGCCTGCTGGTGGGGGCAACTCCGGATCGCTGCCGGTTCTGGCCGGCCGGCATTCAGGCCTCGCCCAGGCGTTTGATCAGGGCGATGGCGGAGATGAAGGTCTGCTGTTCGCCGGGGTCGAGCCGTGCCATCGCGGCCAGGAGCCAATCATTCCTGGCGATGTTGCGTTTGCGCCGCGCCTCGGCGCCGTCACCCGTCAGCGAGAACAGGACCTGCCGACCATCTGTCGGATGGGGGCGGCGCTCGACCAGCCCATCCCGCTCCAGGCCGGTGAGGATGGCGGCCATCGATTGCGGCTTCACCGACTCCGCGCGGGCGAGTTCCGCCGTGGTCGCCCCACCGGCTTTCTCCAGCCGCGCCAGGGTCGCGTTCTGCGACAAGGTCAGGTCGCCCGGGTTCGCCTCCGTGCGCAGCCGGCGCACGAGCTGCCCAACCGCCAACCTGAATTCGGTGACGGCCGTTTCCAGCTCCGGCGGTGCGTCGGGAGTGTCGCTCATGTCTGTCCGTGATAGAGATAAACAGAAAAACTGGCAAGTTTACCTGTCGATATTTTCAAGACTGATCGGCGAGGAGCTGATCCTGCGAACAAGTTTCGGCACAGCCTGGGGGTTCCCCTGGCGCCATCCGGGCGTCTATCTCTGGCGGCATTGCCGCGCGCCGAGACACGCCATCCCGCCATGACCCGCGACCCGCCCCCCCGCCCAGCGCCCGAGCCGGTCACCCGCTGGCGGGTATTGCCGCCGCGCACCAAACGGCCGCGGCTGCCGCCGGAGCTGATCCCCCGCCCGCCACTATGGCGCCGCCTGGGGCGCCGCATCGGGCGCGAGGTGCTGGGCATCCTGCTGCCGATGCTGGCGGCGCTGGCGCTGCTCTGGATCACCGGCTTCCGTCCCTGACAGGCCAGGGTTCTTCCAGGCCAGGGCCTTCCGCCCTGCGCCGCAACCGCTACCCTGGCGGCCATGACTCTCCCCTCTCAGCCTCTGCCGCTCGCGCTCACCATGGGGGAGCCGGCCGGCATCGGCGGCGAGATCGCGATCCTGGCCTGGGGCCTGCTGCACGCGACCGGCCCCGCCTTCTTCCTGATCGATGATGCCGACCGGATCGCCGCTCTGCCCGGCGCGCCGCCGATCATCCGCATCGCCGCACCGGAGGAGGCCGGCGCCGTCTTCCCGACCGCGCTTCCCGTGCTGCACCGGCCGCTGCCGCACCCCGCCATCCCCGGCCTGCCCGATCCCGCCCATGCGCCCCGGGTGCTCGGCGCGATCGAGGAGGCCACCACGCTTGCCATGGCCGGGCGCGTCGGCGGCGTCGTCACCAACCCGATCCAGAAGGCGAGCCTGACCGCCGCGGGCTTCCGCCACCCCGGGCATACCGAATACCTCGCCGAACTGACCGGCGGCGGCCCGCCGGTGATGATGCTGGCCTGCGAGGGCTTGCGGACCGTGCCGGTCACCATCCATGAGCCGCTGGCCCAGGCGATCGCGCGCCTCACGCCGGAGCTGATCCTCTCCATCGCCATCCCGACCGCCGCCGCTCTGGCGCGGGATTTCGGCATCGCCGCCCCGCGCCTCGCCGTGGCCGGGCTGAACCCGCATGCGGGCGAGGCCGGGACCATGGGGCTGGAGGATATCCAGATCGTGGCCCCGGCCATCGCGGCGCTGCGCGCCGCCGGCATCGCCGCCACCGGCCCCTGGCCGCCCGACACGATGTTCACGCCCAAGGCCCGCCAGAGCTATGACGCGGCGATCTGCATGTACCACGACCAGGCGCTGATCCCGGTGAAGACCATCGACATGGCGGGCGGGGTGAACGTCACGCTCAACCTGCCCATCATCCGCACCAGCCCCGACCATGGCACCGCACTCGACCTCGCGGGCACCGGGCGGGCCGATCCCTCCAGCCTTGTCGCCGCACTTCGGCTCGCGGCCCGGCTTGCCGCCCATCGCGCCGTCGAAAAGGACCCCGCATGCGTCTCTCCGTGAATATCGACCATGTCGCGACCCTGCGGAACGCGCGCGGCGGCAGCCACCCCTGCCCCATCGCCGCCGCCCATGCCGTGCTGGCGGCGGGGGCGGATGGCATCACCTTCCACCTTCGCGAGGACCGGCGGCATATCCGGGACGCGGATGTCGCAAGGCTCTTCGCCGAGGTGCCGGCGCGGCTGAACTTCGAGATGGCGGCGACGCCGGAGATGGTCGCCCTCTGCGCCGGCTACCGCCCCGCCGCCTGCTGCCTGGTGCCGGAGAAGCGCGCCGAACTCACCACCGAGGGCGGGCTGGACATCGCCGCCGGCGGGCAGCCGCTGCGCGAGGCCGTGGCGCATCTGGCCGGTCGGGGCATCGAGGTCTCGCTGTTCATCGAGCCCGACCCCGAGGCCGTGGCCCGCGCCCATGCCATCGGCGCCCAGGCCGTGGAGCTGCATACCGGCCGCTATGCCGAGGCCGCCGATGACACCACCCGCGGCGCCGAACTGGCCCGCATCCGCGCCGCCACACGCGCCGCCACCGCCGCCGGCCTCGCCTGCCACGCGGGGCACGGGCTGACCTATGCGACCGTCGGCGCCATCGCGGCGACCCCGGGCATCGCCGAGGTCAGCATCGGCCATTTCCTCATCGGCGCGGCGTTGATGGAGGGGCTGCCCGCCGCCGTCGCCCATATGCGCGCCGCCATCGCCGAGGGCCTCCGCCAGCGCCCCGCCGCGGAATGACCCCGCACACGTCCGCGTGAAGACTCCGGCCCTTCGCAGCCAAAGCGGACGCCCCACGTTCGCGTTAGGGTTGCGGAGAGGCTAGGATTGTACATGTGACCGTTTTTTCATGGCCCCGGGCCTTGCCGCGCGTCCTGGCGGCCGTCGCCACCCTGTTGGTGGCCCTGCCCTGGACCCTGCCATCGCCTGCCCAGGAAGCCCCCCCCGCCGAAGCCCCCGCCGAGGCGGAAGTGGCCGGGCTCGCCTATACGCTGGAGATCGCGCCGAGCGGCGATGACGCGCTGGATGCCGCCTTGCTCGCCGCCTCCCGCCTGCAATCGCTGATCGGCGCCCCGCCGCAGGACATGGCCGGGCTGCTGGCCCGCGTCGCCGAGGATCTGGGCCGCCTGCCCGAGGTCTTCCACGCCGAGGGCTATTGGGGCGGCGGCATCGGGGCCGAGGTCGCCGGCCGCCCCGCCGAGACGGTATCGCTGCTGACCACGCCCGCAACACCCGTCCCGGTCCGGCTGCTGCCCCGCCCGGGGCCGCGCTACAGCTATGGCGTGCTGACCCTCCGCCCGGCCGGGGATGCGGCGCCCGGGGCGGTCGCGGCCGCCGGGGCCGAACTCGGCCTCACCCCGGGCGATCCCGCCCGGATCGAGCCCGTGCTGACGGCCGAGGCCGGGCTGATCCGCCGATTGCGCGAGGCCGGGTATCCGCTGGCCAGCGTCGTCGGGCGCGAGGCGGTGGTGGATTACGACCGCCATGTGCTCGACATCGCCTGGCGCATCGAGCCCGGCCCCGCCGCCGTCTTCGGCACGCCGGTGGTGGAGGGCGCGACCCGCACCGACCGCGCCTTCCTCGAACGCGTGGCGGGGCGGCTCGCGGGCCAGCCCTTCTCGCCGGCCACGCTGGAACGCAGCCGGCGGGACCTCTCGGCACTTGGCGTCTTCGCGGCGGTGCGGGCCGCGCCGGGCTCGCGGCTCGGGCCCGGCAACAGCCTGCCCGTCACCTTCACGGTGCAGGAACGCCCGGTGCATGCGATCGGCGCCTCGGCGGCCTATGAGACCAATTACGGCCCCTCGGCGCGGCTCTGGTGGGAACACCGCAACCTGTTCGGCCGCGCCGAGCGCTTCCGGATCGAGGCGGACGTCTCCCGCCTCGGGGATGGCGGCACGGAGAATACCAACGCCAGGCTCTCCGCGACCCTGCGCAAGCCCGAGATCTTCGGCACCCCCAACCTGACCCTGACCAGCGAGATCGCGGTGCTGCGCGAGCGGCTGGATGCCTATTCCCGCGATGCCGTGCTCGGCACGCTGGGGCTGGAGCGCAAGCTGACCGAGCTTTGGACCGTCTCGGGCGGGCTCTCGGCCGAAACCGGCCGGGCCGCCGAGGAATCCGGCCCCTTCCGCACCTACACCCTGTTCTCGGTGCCGCTGGTCGCGCGGCGGGACGACACCACGAGCCTGCTCGACCCGCGCCGCGGCAGCCGCATCACCTTGGCGGTGGCGCCGAGCTACGAGATGGAGGCGGCCGAGGCCTATGCCGTGATGAAGGCGAGCGGCAGCGTCTATCTCGACCTGCTGGGCGAGGGGCGCGGGGTGCTGGCGCTGCGTGGCGTGCTTGGCTCGCTGGCCGGGGCGGAACCGGCGCAGGTGCCGCCGCAGCAGCGCTTCTTCGCCGGTGGCGGCGGCTCGGTGCGCGGCTACGACTACCAGTCGATCGGCCCCCGCACCGCCGGCAACCGCGCCCGCGGCGGCGCCAGCCTGGTCGAGACCTCGGTCGAATGGCGGCAGCAGATCTCCGGCCCCTGGGGGGCGGCGGTGTTCATCGATGGCGGCTCGGTCGGCGATAGCGCGACGCCCGATTTCGGCGAGCTGCGCTTCGGCGCCGGTGCGGGCGTCCGCTACAATACCCCGATCGGGCCGATCCGCGTCGATGTCGCGGTGCCGCTGGTGGGCCAGACCGGCTCCTCCGCCTATGGGATCTATATCGGGCTGGGGCAGGCGTTTTGAGGCGCCTGGCGCTCTGGGGGCTGCGTCTGGTCCTGGCGCTGCTGGTCGCGATCCCGCTGCTGGTGCTGGGGCTGCTCTGGGCGGCCGATACCGGCCCGGGGCGCCGGCTGCTTGAGAAGACCGCCATGGGCGCCGTGCCAGGGCTGACCATCGAGGGCCTGTCCGGCCCCTTCCCCGGCCGCTTCCACGCCGACCGCATCGCCATGGCCGATGACGCGGGGGTCTGGCTCGACCTTCGGAACGCCGAGATCTCGCTGGACTGGGCGGCGCTGGCCGATCGGATCATCCGGCTGGAGCGCGTCAGCGCGACCCGGCTGCGCCTCGACCGCCTGCCCCCGGGCACGCCCGCCGCCGAACCGCCGCCGCCCGGCCCGCTGCTGCCGGAACTGCCGTCCTTGCCGGTCAGCATCGAGATCCGCGCCCTGGCGCTGGACGAGGTCATCATCGGCGAGGCGGTCGCCGGGCAGGAGGCGCATTTCGCCGCGACCGGCTCGGCCGCGCTGGTGCCCGGCACCGGGCTGACCGCCGACCTCGACCTGAAGCGCCTGGATGCGGCGGGCACCGGCACCGTCGCGCTGGACTGGCGCCCGGGCACCGGCCGGCTCGCGGCGCAGATCCGGCTGGATGATCCGGCCGGGGCCTTCGGCCAGTTGCTCGCCGGGCGCGCCGATCTGCCGGGGCGGGTGGAGCTCAGCCTCGACGGGCCGGTCGCCGCCGCCCCCTTCCGGTTGAGCGCGGGGCTCGGCGCCGATGTGAGCCTGACCGCCAGCGGCACCGTCGGGCTGGATGCCGCAGGCGGCGCGCAGCTCGACCTGACCGCGGCGGCGCGCGGCCCCGGGCTGCTGCCCCCGGCGGCGGAACAGCTCGACCTGTCCGGCAGGCTGGCCCTGGCCGCGGATGGCGCGATCACCTTGACCGGGGTGAAGGCCGCGGTGCCGGCCGGCACCCTGGACCTCTCGGGCGATATCGCCGGCGACGGCGCGCTGGCGCTGGCGTTCCGGGCCGCTGCCGCGCCCCCGGCCCGCGCCCTGCTGCCGCCCGGCACCGGCTTCGCCGAGGCCGGGGCCGAGGGCCGCATCCTCGGCAGCCTCGCCGCCCCTCGGCTGGATGCGCGTTTCCGCGTGACCGAACCCCGCAGCGGCGTCGCCCAGGCCGATGCGCTGCTCGGCAACACGGTCACCGGCACCCTGGCCGGCACCCTGGCCGAGACTGGCGAGGCGGTGACCGCGACCCTCGATGCCGACAAGCTCGCGGCCCAGGCGGAGGCGACCCTGACCCCCGCCGGCATGCCGCAGACCGCCAAGGTGGTGCTGGACCTGCGCGACCTGGCCCCGCTCGGCCTCGCCGGCCCCGCCCATGTCGAGGCGACCCTGGACGGCGGGATCACCGATGGCCGCGTGACCCTGCTCGCGGAGGGCGTCGAAGCCGGGCTCGCGGGCGTCGAGGCGCCGCGCCTGACCGCCACCATCCGCCTCGCCGCCGGGCTGCCGGTCGAAGCCACCGCCGAGGGCAGCGGCCGCTACCGCGACCTGCCGCTGGCGCTGACCCTGCGCGCCAGCCCCGAGGGCGCGCTGATCCGGCTGCATGCGGCCGAGGTCAGCCTCGGCACCGCCAGGCTGGAGGCCAGCGGGCTGGTCGATCCGGCCAGGCGGCTCGCCACCGGCGGCGCGCATTTGCTGGTCCCCGACCTCGCCGTTCTGCTGCCCGGCACGCCCGGACGCATCGAAGCCACGGTGGAGGCGACCACCCCTGCGGATGTGCAGCGGGTGAAGGTCCGGATCGATGCGAGCCGCCCCGACGGCACCACCGCGCGCGTCACGGCGGAAGGCGGGCTGGAGGCGCTGGCGATCGAGGCCAATGCCGCCGCCTCCGGCGTCCGCGCCACCCTGCGCGGCACCGCGCATCCGGCCGAACAGGCGCTGGACCTCGCCGCGCTTGATGTGTTCCGCGGCCCCGGCCAGTTGTTGCGGCTGCTGCGCCCGGCCCGGCTGCGCAATGCCGAGGCGGGGCCGGTGCTGGAGGGTCTGGCACTGGGCATCGGCTCCGGCCGGATCGAGGCCTCGGGTGCGATCATGAACCGCGTCGAGGTCGCGCTGCATGCGGTGCCGCTGGATCTGGCCGGCCCGGTGACCGGCCGGGTGGATGGCACCGTCACCATCGAGAAGGCCGAGCGCGCCCGCTTCCGCCTCAATGCGACCGGGCTCGGCAGCCCCGGCGTCTCCGGCCTGCCGCCGGTCTCGGCGCAGGCGGAGGGCGAGGCCTCGGCCGCCGGCGGCCGCGTCAGCCTCTCGGCCGAGGCGGGGCAGACCGGGCGGGTCACTGGCACCGCGAGCCTCGCGGGCTGGTCGGACTCCTCGGCGATGCAGGCGGCGCTGCGGGGCAATTTCGACCTCAACCGCGCTTTGGCGCCCTTCCTGAACGGGGGGGCGGATCGGGTCGCCGGGCAGGTCGCGCTCGATGTCCGCATCGGCGGCACCCTGGGCGCGCCACGGCCGGAGGGGGGGGCCACGCTCTCGGGCGGCAGTTGGCGCAATGCCGCACTTGGCGGCGCGGTCACCGACCTCACCGGGCGGCTCGGCTTCGCCAATGACCGGCTGCGGATCGAAAGCCTCGCCGGGCGCACCGCCGGTGGCGGCACGCTGGGCATCACGGGCAGCCTTGACCCCTTGGCCGAGGGCATCCCCGCCGATCTGCGCCTGACCGCGCGCAATGCCCGGCCGCTGGCCGGCGGCTTCGGCAGCGCGAGCTTCAATGCCGACCTCACCTTGGTCGGGCCGCTGCTGGGCGCCGCACGGCTGGCCGGGCGCATCGACGTGCCGCGGGCCGATCTGCGGGTGCCGGAAACCCTCTCCGGCTCGGTGCCGCTGCTCGCGGGCGTCGAGTCGCGCGGCACCAGGCCCAGCGGCGCCGCACCGCTGGTGCGCCGGCCCCTGGCCCCGCCCGGGGGCTCCGGCCCCGCCTGGGTCCTGGCCTTGCAGATCAACGCCCCGCGGGTGCTGGTGCAGGGGCGTGGCGTGGATGCGGAGCTGGGCGGCAGCCTGGCCGTGGGCGGCACGCTGACCGCGCCGGATTCGCAAGGCGAGCTGACCCTGCGGCGTGGCTCGCTGGAACTGCCGACGCGGAGGCTCACCTTCCAGCGCGGCACCATGCGCTTCGCCGGGGAGCTGATCCCCACGTTGAACCTCTCGGCGACCTCGGACGCCGGCAGCTACCGCGTGACCATCGAGGTGACCGGCCCGGCCAACAAACCCGACATCCGCATCACCTCCGCCCCCGAACTGCCGCCGGAGGAAGCCATGGCGCAGCTGCTGTTCGGTCGCAGCGGGCAGAAGCTGTCGGGCATCGAGGCGGTGCAGGCGGTGGAGGCGCTGGCCCGGCTCTCCGGCACCGGCGGCGAGGGCACCGGCGGCGCGCTCTCCCGCCTTGGCCGTTCGCTGGGGCTCGACCGGCTCGGGGTCGCGACCGGGGAGAACGGCAATACCGGCGTCGAGGCCGGGCGCTATCTGGCGCCGGGCCTCTACCTCGGCATCCGCCCCGGCACCACCGGCGCCGCCCCCGGCGTCTCGGCGCAATGGGAGCTGACGCCCCGGCTGCGGCTGGAGGCCGAGACCTCGCGCGGGGAGGCCGGCGAACGGGTCGGGCTCGGCTACGAATTCGAGTATTGACAGCCGCCTTGCAGGCCGCTCGCCGTCCTGCCAGCCTTCCCCCAACCGGCGCATAGCGCCGGCACCTGTCGCGCTAAGAACGATTGGAAAAGGGGGACTCCGACTTGCTGACGATTTCATTGCTGCTGGTCATTCTGCTGGGGGGCGCAGCCATCGCCTACAGCGTTGTTACGGCGAAGGACGTGCTGGCCCGCGATGCGGGCTCGGCCCGGATGCAGGAGATCGCCCAGGCGATCCAGGAAGGGGCCCAGGCCTATCTGAAGCGGCAATACACGACGATCGCCATCGTCGGCGCCGTGCTGTTCGTCATCGTGGTCTGGCTGCTCGGCATCACCGTCGCGATCGGCTTCCTGCTGGGGGCGCTGCTCTCGGCGGCGGCGGGGTTCATCGGGATGAACGTGAGCGTGCGGGCCAATGTCCGCACCGCCCAGGCCTCGGCCACCTCGCTGGCGGCGGGGCTGGATGTGGCGTTCAAGTCGGGCGCCATCACCGGCATGCTGGTCGCGGGCCTGGCGCTGCTCGGGGTCACCAGCTACTTCTTCATCCTGGTCGTGCTCGGCGGCCATGCGCCGAATTCGCGCGTCGTCATCGATGCGCTGGTGGCCCTCGGCTTCGGCGCCTCGCTGATCTCGATCTTCGCGCGGCTCGGCGGCGGCATCTTCACCAAGGGCGCTGACGTCGGCGGCGACATGGTCGGCAAGGTCGAGGCCGGCATCCCCGAGGACGACCCCCGCAACCCCGCCACCATCGCCGACAATGTGGGCGACAATGTCGGCGATTGCGCCGGCATGGCGGCGGATCTGTTCGAGACCTATGCGGTCACCCTGGTCGCGACCATGGTGCTGGCGGCCATCGCCTTCGTCGATCCGGGGCAGCGGCTTGCGGGCATGCTCTATCCGATGGCGGTGGGCGGCGTCTGCGTCGTGACCTCGATCGCCGGCACCTATTTCGTGAAGCTGCCGGCCAGCCAGCACATCATGTCGGCGCTCTATCGCGGGCTGATCGTGACGGCGGTGCTGTCGCTGGTGGCGACCCTGCCGCTGACCGCGATCATCTTCGGCGGCTTCACCAACATCATCACGGCCCAGGGGGTGAGCTTCACGCCGCTCGGGCTCTGGCTCTGCGGCGTCGTCGGCATCGCGGTGACGGCCTGCCTCGTGGTGATCACCGAATACTATACCGGCACGCAGTACAAGCCGGTGCGGGCGATCGCCGAAAGCAGCCAGACCGGGCATGGCACCAATGTCATCCGGGGCCTGGCCATCAGCATGGAGGCGACCGCGATCCCCGCGCTGATCATCATCGCGGGCATCCTGTTCAGCTTCAACATCGCCGGTCTCTATGGCATCGCCATCGCGACCACGACGATGCTGGGGGTCGCGGGCATGATCGTGGCGCTCGATGCCTTCGGGCCGGTCACCGACAATGCCGGCGGCATCGCCGAAATGGCTGGGCTGCCGCCGGAAATCCGCCACACCACGGATGCGCTGGATGCGGTCGGCAACACCACCAAGGCGGTGACCAAGGGCTATGCGATCGGCTCGGCGGCGCTCGGCGCGGTGGTGCTCTTCGCGGCCTATACCCAGGACCTGAACTACTTCATCGCCAATTCGGCGCAGTACCCGTATTTCGCGGGGATCCCGCCGCTGACCTTCTCGCTCTCCGATCCCTATGTCGTGGTCGGGCTGCTGTTCGGCGGCATGCTGCCGTATCTGTTCGGCGGCATCGCGATGACGGCGGTCGGGCGCGCGGCGATGAGCGTGGTGGAGGAAGTCCGCCGCCAGTTCCGCGAGAACCCCGGCATCATGACCGGCGAGGTCCGGCCCGACTACGGCCGGGCGGTGGACATGCTGACCAAGAGCGCGATCCGGGAAATGATCATCCCGTCGCTGCTGCCGGTGCTGTCGCCCATCGTCTGCTACGGGGTGATCCTGGCGGTGGGGGGCAAGGCCGCGGCCTTCTCCGCGCTGGGGGCGATGCTGCTGGGCGTGATCGTCACCGGCTTCTTCGTCGCGGTCTCGATGACCACGGGCGGCGGTGCCTGGGACAATGCCAAGAAATACATCGAGGAAGGCCATTATGGCGGCAAGGGCAGCGATGCCCATAAGGCCGCCGTCACCGGCGACACCGTGGGCGATCCCTACAAGGACACCTCCGGCCCGGCGGTGAACCCGATGATCAAGATCACCAACATCGTGGCGCTGCTGCTGCTGGCGGTGCTGGCGCATCAGTAGCGGCGGGGCGGGGGTGCTTGGCGACAAGCACCCCTCGATCTCGTTTACACTGTAGTGCGGCGTAGTGCATGATAAGCGAATGGCTGTGACAGACACCAAAATGAGCAAGGGCCAGCCGGTCAGCGTTCGCCTGACGCCGACACTGAACGAACAGGTCGGCGCCCTCGCCGCCGCCCTGGATCGTCCAAAATCCTGGATCATCGAGCAGGCGGTCGAGGACTATGTCGCGCTGCAGACGTGGCATCTCGCGGCCATCGACGAAGGGATCAAGGCGGCGGAGGATGGCCGGGTTGCTTCGCATGAGGATGTAGAGGCTTGGGTTCGGTCGTGGGGTAGCCCCGCCGAACGCCCGGCCCCCAAATGCGGATAATCTGGACCGAACCGGCCATCCGCGACCTGGGCGCGGCGAGCGAACAGATGCAGCTTGTCCTCTCCGCTGTCGCCGCCCTCACGGAATTTCCGGGAACAGGCCGACCGGGCCGGCGCAGCGGGACGCGGGAATTGGTCGTCCCTCGGACGCCCTACATCGTGCCCTACCGCGTGCGGGGCGATGCCGTCGAACTCCTGCGCGTGCTGCACGGGCGCCAGCGTCGGCCCGATGGGGTCCAGAGGTGATGTCCCTGGCACGGTCGAGAGGGCGGCAATGGCTGACCTGATTTTCATCGGCGCGACCTTCCTCCTCGCCGGCGTGGTGAAGGGGGTGATCGGCCTCGGCCTGCCCACCATCGCCATGGGGCTGCTCGGGCTGGTGATGTTGCCGGTGGAGGCGGCCGCCTTGCTGGTGGTGCCCTCGCTGGTCACGAACATCTGGCAATTGCTGGCGGGGCCGGGGCTGGGGCGGCTGCCGCGGCGGCTTGGGCCGATGATGGCGGGCATACTGATCGGCACGCTCGCGGGCGCGGGGCTGATCGCGGGCAGCGCCTCCCGCCTGCCGGTCGCGGCCCTGGGGCTGGCGCTGATCGCCTATGCGGCGGTCGGGCTGTCGCGGCTGCGGCTGCATGTGCCGGCGCGGGCCGAGCCCTGGGCCGGGCCGGTGGTAGGCATCGCGACCGGCCTCGTCACCGGGGCGACGGGCGTCTTCGTGCTGCCGGCGGTGCCCTATCTCGCCGCCCTCGGGCTGTCCCGCGACGAGTTGGTGCAGGCGCTGGGGCTGTCCTTCACCGTCTCGACCCTGGCGCTGGCGGCGGGCCTTGCCGCGCATGGGGCGCTGCCGGTGGCGGCGCTCGGGGGCTCGCTGTTGGCGCTGGCCCCGGCGCTGGCGGGGATGGCGCTCGGCGGCTGGCTGCGGGCGCGGGTCTCGCCCGAGACCTTCCGGCGCTGCTTCTTCCTCGGGTTGCTGGCATTGGGGGCGGAGATCGCCTGGCGGGGACTGTCCTGACCACATCACCCTATCGCCTGCTGGCCTGGATCGGACGGCAGGGCGCGCGCGCGGTGGCGGCGCTGCTGGTCGTGGGCATCGGCCTGCCCCCGCTCGGCGCCGTGCTGCGGCCCTATGTGACCGAGGCGGTGTTCCTGCTGCTGGTGGTCTCCTTCGCCCGGGTCGATCTCGTCGCGCTGCGGGGGCATCTGCGGCGGCCGGGGCTGGTGCTGGCGGCGATCGGCTGGACCACCATCGCGGTGCCGCTGCTCTATGGCGTGGGGCTGGCGCTGATGGGGGCGCCGCCTGGGCTGGCACTCGGGCTGATGCTGCATGGCATCGCCTCGCCGATGATGGCGGCCCCGGCGCTGGCGGCGCTGATGGGGCTGGATGCGACGCTGGTGCTGATCTCCCTGGTCGGCGGGACGATGCTGGTGCCGCTGACCGCCCCCCTCTTCGCCTGGATCTTCCTCGGCGATGCGCTGCCGCTCTCGCCGCTGGCCATGGGGCTGAAGCTCGCGGCCATGCTGCTGGGCTCGCTGGCCCTGGCCCTGGCGGTGCGCCGCTGGCCGGGGGTGCCGGCGCTGGAGCGGCACCGCGAGGCGGTGAACGGCTTCAACATCCTGGTGCTGCTGGTCTTCGTCTCGGCGGTGATGGGCGATGTGGCGGGGCAGACCCTGGCCGATCCGCTCGGCGTCGCCTGGATGGCGCTGCTGGCGCTGGCGATCTTCCTCGTGCTGTTTGGCGCGACCGCGCTGCTGTTCCGCCGCGCGGGCCGGCAGGCGGCGCTATCGCTCGCGTTGATGGCCTCGCAGCGCAACATGGGGCTGATGCTGGCGGCGACGGATGGGGCGCTGCCGGGGGCGGCCTGGCTCTACTTCGCCATGTGCCAGTTCCCGATCTACCTCGCGCCGCTGCTGCTGCGGCGGCTGGTCCGGGCCGGGATCAGGCGAGATGCGCCGGGATCTTCAGCCCCAGCCGGGTCGGGATCGGCCAAACCTCCCGCACCACCCTGATCGTCTCGAACCCCGCCGCGAGATAGCCCGGCAGCGCGCGCGGGTGGTCGGCGGTGCAGGTGTTCACGCTCAGGCTCTGGCAGCCCTCGGACCAGGCGGTGGCGATGGCATGGCCGAGGAAGGCGCGGCCCAGCCCCTGCCCGATGGCGAAGGGCATCAGCCCGAAATAGGCGAGGTTGGTGCTGCGCCCGGAGCGCCGTTCCAACTCGTAGAACCCCGCCGGCTGCCCGCCGCGATAGAGCACATGCACGGAAATCGAGGGATGCGCCAAGGCCGCGGCGATCTCCCCATCATGGGCGATCCGCCGCATCCACCACAGATGCGGCCCGCCCACCGTGTCGTAGAGGAAGCGGTAATACGGCACCGCGCATTCCCGCAGCCGCACCATCTGGCAGCCCTTGGGCAGCGGCTCCGGCCCGGCTGCCGGGGCCTGGTCCATACGCAGGAAGGTGACGTCCACCGTCACCTCCCGCACTTCCTCGATCGGGTGAACCCGTGCGCTCACGGACTGGTTCCTTCGGCTAGGTTTCCAGGAAGCTGCGGAGTTTCCGCGAGCGGCTCGGATGCTTCAGCTTCCGCAGCGCCTTCGCCTCGATCTGACGGATGCGCTCGCGGGTGACGTTGAACTGCTGGCCGACCTCCTCCAGCGTGTGGTCGGTGTTCATGCCGATGCCGAAGCGCATCCGCAGCACCCGCTCCTCACGCGGCGTCAGGCTGGACAGCACGCGGGTCGTCGCCTCCCGCAGGTTGGACTGGATCGCGGCATCCAGCGGGATGATCGCCGCCTTGTCCTCGATGAAATCGCCGAGGTGGCTGTCCTCCTCGTCGCCGATCGGCGTTTCGAGGGAGATCGGCTCCTTGGCGATCTTCAGCACCTTCCGCACTTTCTCCAGCGGCATCCCGAGTTTTTCCGCGAGTTCCTCGGGCTGCGGCTCGCGGCCGATCTCGTGCAGCATCTGGCGCGAGGTGCGGACCAGCTTGTTGATCGTCTCGATCATATGCACCGGGATGCGGATGGTCCGCGCCTGGTCGGCGATCGAGCGGGTGATCGCCTGGCGGATCCACCAGGTGGCATAGGTCGAGAACTTGTAGCCGCGGCGGTATTCGAACTTATCGACCGCCTTCATCAGCCCGATGTTGCCCTCCTGGATCAGGTCCAGGAACTGCAGCCCGCGGTTGGTGTATTTCTTGGCGATGGAGATCACGAGGCGCAGGTTCGCCTCGATCATCTCCTTCTTCGCCTGGGTCATGTCGCGCTCGCCGCGGCTGACCACGGCATGGACGCGCTTGAAATCCACGACGGGCAGCCCGGCCTCGGCCGAGACCTTGGTGATGTCGAGGCGGATCGCCTCCACATCCGGCCGCGCCTTGGCAACGAAGTTCTTCCAGGCCTTGGCCGGCAGTTTTTCGAGCCGGTCGAACCAGGCGGGATCCAGCTCACTGCCGCGCCATTGCGCGACGAAATCCTCGGACTTGATCTTCTGCGCCAAAGCGAGGCGCAGGACCTGGCCTTCCAGGTTTGTCATCCGCCGGTTCAGACCCTTGAGATGGTCCACCAGCTCCTCGATCCGGTTGTTGTGCAGGTGCACCTTCTGCACCAGCCCGACCAGCTCGACGCGGCTCTTCTCATAGGTCTTCTCGGTCCGGCCGCCCAATTCGCCGCCGGAGGTATAGGTGTCCATCCGCTTGACCGAGAGCTTGGACAGCCGGCCATAGACCTCCTCGATCGCCTCGAAGGCGGCCAGCGCCTCGGGCTTCAGCTTGGCTTCGAGGGCGGAGAGCGACAGGCCGATGCCCTCGCCTTCCTCGCCTTCCTCATATTCCTCGGGCTCGGCGGGCTGCGCGCCTTCCGGGCTGTCGGCGTGGTTGGTGGCCTCAAGGTCGATGACGTCGCGCAGCAGCATCTTCTCGGCCTTGATGGCCTCGTGCCAGCGCAGGATCGCCTGGAAGGTCAGCGGGCTCTCGCAGAGGCCCGCGATCATCATGTCGCGGCCGGCCTCGATCCGCTTGGCGATGGCGATCTCGCCCTCACGCGACAGCAGCTCGACCGAGCCCATCTCGCGCAGGTACATGCGCACCGGATCATCGGTGCGCCCCATCGTCTCCTCGTTGACGTTGCCGCCGCTGCTCTCCTCGTCCTCGGACTCTTCCTTTTCCTCGGCCGGCTTCTTGTCCACCGCGGCCGGGGCCTCGCCTTCCTCGGCTTCCTCGTTCTCGACCACGTTGATGCCGATCTCGCTCAGCATCGCCATGGTGTCCTCGATCAGTTCCGAGGAGACCTGTTCCGAGGGGAGTGCCGCATTCAGCTCATCGACCGTGACGTAGCCGCGCTCCTTGCCTCGGGCGACCAGCTTCTTGACCGATGCGGTAAGGGTGTCGAGCATGACGCTTTCCACCGCTTCATCGCGGGTTTCGATGGTGTCGGTGCCGCCCGCTGCTTTGGTCGCCATGCCGATCCGCTCCGTCTTGTTGGGGCTGGGCCGACCTGGCCCGCGCACCGGTTTCATCTATCGGGGGCAAACATTACCCCCCTATATATAGGCGACGCCCGCGACACCCCCAGCCTTGGGAGGTCACGCCGCGTCAATCCTCTTCAATCTGGCCGAACAGCGCTTCCGCCGCCCGGCGCAACCCCACGACCTGCGCCTGGGTCGCGGCGGTCGAGGAAGCGACGAAAGCCGCCATGGCGCTTGTCAGCGCCGCCTCGATCTCCGCCCGCCCTTGCAGCAAGCCATGCCAATGCCAGAAGGCCGCCAAGGCTTCGGCGTCCTGTGCGTCCGGCAGGGCTTCCGCCGGCAAACCGTTCCGCACCAGGACCGCCGCCGCATCCTCGGCCAACCCCAACTTCCCCAAGTGGGCGAGCAGGCCCTTCGGGTCAAGCATCTGAATGTCATCATGCCATGCCAGCAGGACGGGGCGGAGCCGCGCCGCCGGGCCTTCGGGCAGGTCCAGCCGGGCCAGGGCCTCCTCCACCTCCGGCAGCAGGCTGGGGTGATGCAGCAGCAGGGCGATGAGGCAGCGGGTCTGTTCGTTGCGCACCGCGGCCGCGGTGATCTCGGGGCGCGGCGGCAGGCCCCAGTCGCGGCCGGCGGGGGCGCGGCCCTTCCAGGGGGCGCGCGGGCCGGGGGCGGCGCGGCGCGGGCCGTACCAGCGGTGCAGCAACTCGCGCCCCATGGTATCGGCGAGGTTCTTGTCCGCGATCGCCGCCGCCATGGCGGCAAGCCGGGTCTTGCGCGCGGCGCGCGGGGCCGGGCCCTCGCCCGGGTGTTCGGTCTGCGCCAGGCGAAACAGCACCGCCTCGATCGGCTCGGCCGCGTCCAGGATGCGGCGGAAGGCCTCGGGGCCCGATTTGGTGATCAGCGTATCCGGGTCCTCGCCCGGCGGCAGGCTGGCGAAGCGCAGCAACCGCTCCGGCGTCAGCGCCGGCAGCGCGCCCTCGGCGGCGCGGAAGGCGGCCTTCTGGCCGGCGCTGTCGCCGTCGAAACACAGCACCGGCTCGGGCGCCATGCGCCAAAGCTCGGCCATCTGCTCCTCGGTCAGCGCGGTGCCCAAGGGGGCGACCGCGCCGCCGAACCCGGCCTGGTGCAGCGCGATCACGTCCATGTAGCCCTCGGCCACCAGCAGCCGCGCGCCGTCATGCACCGCGTGCCGCGCCCGATCATGGCCATAGAGGTTGCGCCGCTTGGAGAAGAGCGAGGTCTCCGGGCTGTTCACGTATTTCGGATGGCCATCGCCGAGCACCCGTCCGCCGAAGGCGATCAGCCGGGCACGACGGTCGCGGATCGGGAACATCACCCGGTCCCAGAAGGCCTCGCGCGGCGGGCGGCCGTCGTCGGGCTCCTTCAGCAGCCCGCAGTCCAGCAGTTGCTCGGTGGTGATGCCGCTGTCCTTGAGGTCGGCGACCAGCGAGCCCCGCCCCGGCCCCGACCAGCCGAGGCCGAAGGCGCGGATGGTCTCCTCGGTCAGCCCGCGGCGGCGGAGGTAGTCCAGCGCCGCCCGGCCCTCGGGCAGGCGCAGGCGGCGGATGAAGGTGTCGGAGGCCGCCTCCATGACGGCGTAGAGATCCCGCGCCCGGGTTTCGCGAATCGCTTCCTCGCGGGAGGCTTTCGGCACCTCCAGCCCGGCCTCGGCGGCCAGGCGCTCGACCGCCTCGGGAAAGGTCGCGCCCTCGGTCCGCATCACGAAGGCGATGGCATCGCCATGGGCGCCGCAGCCGAAGCAGTGGAACCCGTCCTCATACACATAGAAGCTTGGGGATTTCTCGTTGTGGAAGGGGCAGCAGCCTTTCCAGTTGCGCCCGGATTTCATCAGGCGCACCCGTCGCCCGACCAGCCCTGGCATGGCGATGCGGGCCCGCAGCGTGTCCATGAAGGCGGGGGGAAGTGTCATCGGACCCTTTGCGCCTGGGGGCGACCGCGCGTAACACGCCCTGCGAAATCGGATTGGAACAGCATATGACGCCTGTCGAGCGACAGAAGGTTCAGGCCTATCTCCAGAAAGTCCTGGGGGCGAAGAACCTTATCCTCACCCAGCCGCCGCAAAAATCGGCCTCGGTCGAGTTGCACGTCAATGGGGAATGCCTCGGCACCGTCGACCGCGAGGCCGAGGATGGCGAGGTGTCCTACACCGTGACCCTGGTGGTGCTCGCGGAGGACCTGGTTTAGGCGAGCTTCGCCTTCACCAGCGGCCCGGCGCGGCCCATGTCCAGCGCCGCGCCATGGGCCGCCTTCAGCGCGGCCATGACCTTGCCCATCTCCTTGGCCGAGGTCGCGCCGCTGCTGGCGATGGCGGCATCGACCGCGGCGGCGAGCGTCGCATCATCCATCGCCTGCGGCAGATAGGCCTCGATCACCGCGATCTCGGCCTCCTCCTTGGCGACCAGCTCCGGCCGGTTGCCCTGGCGATACAGCTCGATCGACTCCCGCCGGCTCTTGACCATGCTGCGGAAGACCGGCGTCAGCGCGGCCTCCTCCAGCGGCGGGCCGGGGCGGGCGGCGATGTCGGCGTCCTTGATCTTGGCCTGGATCATGCGGAGCGTGCCGACACGCTCGGCGTCGCGGGCCAGCATGGCGGTCTTGAGGTCGGCGGTCAGCCGCGTGCGCGTATCGGTCATGGCTTGTATCTGGCACGCCACCCCGATTTTGGAAAGATTGGGAAGGAAATTCCCAAGGGCCGCGCCGCTTCCGGCTTGAACTGGGAAGAAAATTCCCACATTATCCCGGCATGACCAGTGTCGAAGACATCATTTCCCGGTTGGGCGGCCCGGAAGCGGCCGCTGCGCGCTGCAAGGTCGGCACCGAGGCGATCCGCAAATGGCGCCAGTCCCGCGCCATCCCCCCCAAGCACTGGCCAGTGGTATTGGAAGCGACGGGGCTTACGCTGGCCGACATGCCGCGCCCGGCCGAAACCACCGCCCCCGCCCAGCCCGCGACGAAGGATAGCAGCATGCCCCCCTCCCCCCCCGCCGGTGCGACCGCCGCTTTGGTGCTGGCCGATGGCACGGTGTTCTGGGGTCGCGGTTTCGGCGCCCATGCGACCACGGTCGCCGAGATCTGCTTCAACACCGCGATGACCGGGTATCAGGAGGTCCTGACCGACCCCTCCTACGCCGGGCAGTCGATCTGCTTCACCTTCCCCCATATCGGCAATACCGGCTGCAACGCGGATGACCTGGAGGCGGTGACCCCCGCCGCCCGCGGGCTGATCGTCAAAGCCGACCCGACCGCCCCCGCCTCCTGGCGCGCGACGCTGGACCTGCGGGACTGGCTGGTGCGCTACGGCATCCCCGGCATCGCCGGCATCGATACCCGCGCCCTGACCATCCGCATCCGCGACGGCGGCCCGCCGACCGGGGTGATCCACTTCCCGGCCGATGGGAAATTCGACCTCGCCGCTTTGACCGCCAAGGCCGCCGCCTGGCCCGGGCTGGAGGGCATGGACCTCGCCCGCGAGGTCACCTGCCGCCAGGCCTATGGCTGGACCGAGGGCGCCTGGGACTGGGCCACCAACACCTACCCCACCCAGACCGCCCCGCGGTTCCGGGTCGTCGCGATGGATTACGGCGCCAAGCTGAACATCCTGCGCTGCCTCGCCGCCGCCGGCTGCGAGGTGATGGTGCTGCCCGCCACCGCGACGGGCGAGGAGATCCTGGCCCGCAAGCCGGATGGCGTCTTCCTCTCCAACGGTCCCGGCGATCCAGCCGCGACCGGCGTCTATGCGGTGCCCGCGATCAAGGCCGTGCTGGCGGCGGGCGTGCCGGTCTTCGGCATTTGCCTCGGCCACCAGCTTCTGGCCCTGGCGCTCGGGGCCAAGACCTACAAGCTCGCCCTCGGCCATCGCGGCGCCAACCAGCCGGTGAAGGAGCTGGCGACGGGGCGGGTCGAGATCACCTCGCAGAACCACGGTTTTGCCGTCGATGCGAACAGCCTGCCCGCCGGCGTGCGGGTCACCCACACCAGCCTGTTCGATGGCAGCAACGAGGGGATCGCCAGCGATTCGCTCCCGGCCTTCAGCGTGCAGTACCATCCCGAGGCAAGCCCGGGGCCGACCGACAGCCACCATCTGTTCGGCCGGTTCGTCGATATGATGCAAGCCAAGGCTTAGCCATCAGGGCGTAACGTTTGGGGGGAAGCGGCATGTTCGATCTGACGGGGCGCGTGGCCCTGGTGACTGGCGGCAATGGCGGCATCGGGCTCGGCATGGCGCGCGGCCTTGCCGCCTGCGGCGCGCGGGTCGTCATCGCCGCGCGCGATGAGGCCAAGAACGCCGCCGCCGTCGCGACCCTGGGCGAACCCGCCTTCGCCCTGCATGCCGATCTGGTCGCCCCCGGCGCCGCCGAGCGGCTGGTGGCCCAGGTGCTGGACCGCACCGGGCGGCTCGACATCCTGGTGAACAACGCCGGCACCAACCGCCGCATCCGCCCCGAGATCGTCACCGACGAGGATTGGGCGGCGGTGCTGGACCTCAACCTCACCGCGCTGATGCGGATGACGCGGGCGGCGCATCCGGCGCTGGCCGCGAGCGGGCATGGCCGGGTCGTGAACATCGGCAGCATGCTCTCGCTCTTCGGCATGGCCGTCAGCCCGGCCTATGGCGCGAGCAAGGGCGCGGTCGTGCAATATACCAAATCCTGCGCCATCGCCTGGGCCGGTGACGGCATCACCGTCAACGCGATCCTGCCCGGCTGGATCGACACCGAATTGACCCAAGGGGCGCGGCGCGACGTGCCGACCCTGAACGACATGGTCACCACCCGCACGCCGATGAAGCGCTGGGGCGACCCCAAGGATTTCTCCGGCATCGCGGCGTTTCTCGCCAGCGACGAGGCAAGCTTCGTCACCGGCACGGCGATCGCCGTTGACGGCGGGTTCTCGGTGCAGGGCTGATGATGACCGCGACCACCTTGCTGGCCTTCGCCGCGCTGTCGGTCGGGCTCGCGATCACCCCGGGGCCGAACATGCTCTATCTGGTCAGCCGCACGCTGACGCAGGGGCGCCGGGCCGGGATGGTTTCGCTGGCCGGCTGCCAGGCGGGCAGCGCCATCATCATGATGGGGGCCGCCGGCGGCGTGACCGCGGCGCTGCTGGCGGTGCCGCTGGCCTATGACGCGATGCGCCTCGGCGGGGCGGCCTATCTGCTCTGGCTCGCCTGGCAATCGGTGAAGCCCGGCGGGCAGCCGATCTTCTTGCCCCGGCCGATGCCGGCGGAAAGCGATGCGCGGCTGGTCTCGGTCGGCATCGCGACGGCGGTGCTGAACCCCAAGGTCGCGCTGTTCTATGTGGCGGTGCTGCCGCCCTTCATGGACCCCGCACTTGGCGGGCTGTTCTGGCAGGCGATCCTGCTCGGCGGCATCCAGGTCGTGATCTGCACCATCTTCGATGCGGCGCTGGTGCTGGGCGCGGGCGGTGTGGCGCGCTTCCTCTCGGTGCGGCCGCTCTGGCTCGCGACCCAGCGCTGGGTGATGGCCGCGGCGCTGACCCTGCTTGCGGCGAAGCTCGCCCTCGACGGGCGGCGGTGAGCCATGGCGATGGTGATCGGGATGGTGCTGAGCGCCACCTTCGCCATGCTCGTGCTCTGCGTGCCGATCTATGCCGTGGCCGCGCGCTTCATGCCGCGGGTGCGGGCGGCGGTGGCCGCGCCGCTGCTGCTGCTATTCGCCCTGGTGCTGTCGCAGCTCCTGTTCATGCGGTCGCGGCCGGAGCAGGTCTTCAACGACAATCTCCTCGGCACGCTGTTCGGTTTCCTCGTCGGCATCACCGCCTTCCTCATCGTGATGCTGCTCGCCTGGGTGCACTACACCGTGCCGCGTCCGAAGCGCTGAGCCGATGTGGATCACGCTCGACTTCTCCGAACTCTATGCCGGTGCCGGCATCGCGCTGCTGGTCGCGGTGCTCGGCACGCCGCTGCTGTGGCGGCTGACCCGGCCGCTGCGGCGCTGGCCACGCTCGCTTGCGACCAACCTCGGCTGTGCCGGCCTCGCGGGGCTGCTCGCACTGCCGGTCTCAATGCAGACCGGCATGGAGGAGACGGCGCTGTTCACGCTGCTCGGCTCCGCCATCCTTCAGGGCCTCGCCTTGCCCATCCTGCCCTTCTTCGCCCGCCAGGGCTGACCGGATTTTTCCATGCCCAAGCGCACTGACATCAAATCCATCCTGATCATCGGCGCCGGCCCGATCGTCATCGGCCAGGCCTGCGAATTCGACTATTCCGGCGCCCAGGCCTGCAAGGCGCTGCGGTCGGAGGGCTACCGCGTCATCCTGGTCAACTCCAACCCCGCCACGATCATGACCGATCCGGGCCTGGCGGATGCGACCTACATCGAGCCCATCACCGTGGAGATGGTCGAGAAGATCATCGCCAAGGAGCGCCCCGACGCGCTGCTGCCGACCATGGGCGGCCAGACCGCGCTGAACACCGCGCTGAAGCTCGCCGAGGCCGGCATCCTGGAAAAATACGGCTGCGAGCTGATCGGCGCCAAGGCCGAGGTCATCGACAAGGCCGAGGATCGCCTGAAGTTCCGTGACGCCATGAGCAAGATCGGTATCGAGAGCCCCAAGAGCGTCATCGCCCACACCATGGACGAGGCCCGCGCCGGGCTTGAGATCGTCAAGCTGCCCTGCGTCATCCGCCCCTCCTTCACCCTCGGCGGCACCGGCGGCGGCATCGCCTACAACCGCGAGGAATTCGAGCAGATCGTTGCCTCCGGCCTCGCCGCCTCCATGACCAGCGAAGTGCTGGTCGAGGAAAGCGTGCTGGGCTGGAAGGAATTCGAGATGGAGGTGGTGCGCGACACCAACGACAACTGCATCATCGTCTGCGCGATCGAGAACCTCGATCCCATGGGCATCCATACCGGCGACAGCGTCACCGTCGCCCCGGCGCTGACCCTGACCGACAAGGAATACCAGCGGCTGCGCGATGCCTCGATCGCCTGCCTGCGCGAGATCGGCGTCGATACCGGCGGCTCCAACGTGCAGTTCGGCATCAACCCCGTGGATGGCCGCGTCGTGGTGATCGAGATGAACCCGCGCGTCTCGCGCTCCTCCGCCCTGGCCTCCAAGGCCACAGGGTTCCCGATCGCCAAGATCGCCGCCAAGCTCGCCGTCGGCTATACGCTGGACGAGTTGCAGAACGACATCACCCGCGTGACGCCCGCGAGCTTCGAGCCGACCATCGATTATGTGGTCGTGAAGATCCCGCGCTTCACCTTCGAGAAATTCCCCGGCACACCGGCGACCCTGACCACCAGCATGAAGTCGGTCGGCGAGGCCATGGCCATCGGACGCAGCTTCTCCGAGGCCTTCCAGAAGGGGCTGCGTTCGCTGGAGACGGGGCTCACCGGCCTCGATGAGTTCCCGGTGCCGGGCAATGGCTCGAAGGAGGCGTATTTCGCCGCCCTGGCCATCCCCCGCCCCGACCGCAGCCTGGTCGTCGCCCAGGCCTTCCGCGCCGGGCTGACGGTTGCGGAAATCCACGAGGCCTGCCGCTTCGATCCCTGGTTCCTGGAACAGATCCGCGACATCGTCCGCGCCGAGGCCGAGGTCATCGCCCACGGCCTGCCGACCGAGGCCGCGGCCATGCGCGCGCTGAAGGCGATGGGCTTTGCCGACACCCGCCTCGCGACCCTGACCAAAAGCACCGAGGCCGCGGTCTGCGCCGCGCGCCAGGCGCTCGGCGTCAATGCGGTGTTCAAGCGCATCGACACCTGCGCCGGCGAATTCGGCGCCGATACCTCCTACATGTATTCCACCTTCGAGGGCGGCTTTGGCCCCCCGGTCTGCGAAAGCCGCCCGACCGACGCGAAAAAGATCATCATCCTGGGCGGCGGGCCGAACCGCATCGGCCAGGGTATCGAATTCGATTATTGCTGCGTCCATGCCGCCTATGCGCTGAAGGAAGCCGGCTTCGAGACCATCATGATCAACTGCAACCCGGAGACGGTCAGCACCGATTACGACACCTCCGACCGGCTGTATTTCGAGCCGCTGACCGCCGAGGATGTCGTCGCCGTGATCCGCAAGGAGCAGGAGAACGGCACCCTGCTCGGCTGCATCGTGCAATATGGCGGGCAGACTCCGCTGAAGCTGTCGCAGGCTTTGCACAAGGCGGGCATCCCGATCCTCGGCACCAGCGCGGAGGCCATCGACATCGCCGAGGATCGCGAGCGCTTCCAGGGGTTGTTGCAGGGCCTCGGGCTGATGCAGCCGCGGAACGGCACCGCGCGCAGCCTGGAGGAAGCCGCGGTGGAAGCCGAGCGCATCGGCTACCCCGTCGTCGTGCGCCCGAGCTACGTGCTCGGCGGCCGCGCGATGGAAATCGCCTGGAACCGCGAACAGCTGATGCGGTTCGGCGCCGAGGCGGTGAAGGTCTCGGGCGAGAACCCGATCCTGATCGACCAGTATCTGGCCGATGCCATCGAGGTGGATGTGGACTGCATCGCCGACCGCGAGGGCAATGTCTATGTCGCGGGCGTGATGGAACACATCGAGGAGGCCGGCATCCATTCCGGTGACAGCGCCTGCTCGCTGCCGCCCTATTCGCTGCCCCCCTCGATCATCACGGAGCTCCGTGCCGAGACCGAGGCGATGGCCCGCGCGCTGAAGGTCGTCGGCCTGATGAATGTGCAATACGCGGTCAAGGACGGCGAGATCTTCGTCCTTGAGGTGAACCCGCGTGCCAGCCGCACCGTCCCCTTCGTCGCCAAGGCGACGGGCGTTCCCGTTGCCAAGATCGGCGCGCGGGTGATGGCGGGCGCGCTTCTGACCGAATTCCGCCTGGATGATGACGCGGTCTCGGGCCATGTCGCGGTCAAGGAAGCGGTCTTCCCGTTCAACCGCTTTCCGAACGTCGATGTGATCCTGGGGCCGGAGATGAAGTCCACCGGCGAGGTGATGGGCCTCGATGCCTCCTTCGAGCGCGCCTTCCTCAAGGCCCAGATGGGGGCCGGGGTGAACCTGCCGATCGCCGGCACCGCCTTCCTCTCGGTCAAGGATGGCGACAAGGCGGTGGTCGCGACCCTGGGGCGGCGATTGGTGGAGATGGGGTTCTCCCTGCTCGCGACTCGCGGGACGGCCGCACGTTTGCGCACCGCGGGCATTGCCTGCACCGTCGTGAACAAGGTTGCCGAAGGGCGTCCGCATTGTGTGGACAGCATGAAATCGGGTGAAATTCAGTTGGTCATCAATACGACCGGCGGCGGGCAGTCGGTCGCGGACAGTTTCGATATCCGTCGCAGCGCCCTCACCCACGGGATTCCGCACTACACGACCATGGCCGGCGCCCGGGCCGCGGTGCATGCGATCGCGGCCCTTCGCGCCGGCACGCTTGATGTGGCACCTTTGCAGTCCTACTTTGCACAGTCTTGACCAACCGGCGGGGGGCTGACCTCCCGCCGGGTTGAGCCGTATATTCCCCAGGAATGGGGACAGGAGGGGTGTCCGCACGTGCAGAAGTTCCCGATGACGCCGGAAGGGCTGACGCGGCTCGAAGATGAGTTGCGGATGCTGAAGGTCGAGGAGCGTCCAGCCGTGATCCGCGCGATCGCGGAAGCGCGGGAGCATGGCGATCTCTCTGAAAATGCCGAATACCACGCCGCCCGCGAGCGCCAGTCCTTCATCGAGGGCCGCATCGCGGAGCTGGAATCGGTGATCCCCTCCGTCGAGGTCATCGACATCGCGCGCATCACCGGCGACCAGGTGCGCTTCGGCGCACATGTGACGATCCTGGACGAGGAGACGGAGGAGGAGAAATCCTACCGCATCGTGGGCCAGTACGAAGCCGATATGAAGAATGCCTCGATTTCCATTTCCTCGCCGCTGGCCAAGGCCCTGCTGGGCAAGACCATCGGCGACACGGTGGAGGTTCCGGCCCCTGGCGGGGCGCGGTCGGTGGAAATCACGGCCGTCCGCTACCTCTGACCATGGATTCGCTTCCGTCCCTCTCTCTCGGTCTTGCGGATATCCGGGCCGCGGCGGCCCGTATCGCCGGCCAGGTGCTGCGCACGCCCTGCATCGCCCCCGCCGCCGTGGCGCGGGCGAGCGGCGCGGATGTGGTGCTGAAGCTCGACAATCTTCAGGTCACCGGCGCCTTCAAGGAGCGCGGGGCGGCCAACCGCATCGCGCTGCTGACGCCGACCGAGCGTGCCGCCGGCGTCATCGCCATGTCCGCCGGCAACCATGCCCAGGCGGTCGCGCGCCACGCGACCCTGGCAGGGATCGCCTCGACCATCGTGATGCCGCGCTTCACCCCGGCGACCAAGGTGCTGCGCACCGAGGGGTTCGGCGCGAGTGTTGTGCTGCATGGCGATACCCTGGCCGAGGCCGCGAGCCACGCCCACCTGCTTGCCGCACAGCAAGGGTTGGTCTTCGTCCACCCCTATGACGATCCCGGCGTGATCGCGGGCCAGGGCACGCTGGCGCTGGAACTGATCGAGGATGGCGGGGCGCTCGACGCGCTGATCATTCCGGTCGGTGGCGGCGGGCTGCTCGCCGGCTGCGTCATCGCCGCGGAAGGCGTCGCCCCCGGCCTGCCGGTCTTCGGCGTCGAGGTCGAGGGCTATCCGGCCATGGCCCAGCGCCTGGCGGGCCTGCCCGTGAAGGTCGGCGGTGCGACCATCGCCGAGGGCATCGCCGTGCGCGATGTCGGCGAATTGCCCTTCGCGATCCTGCGGGCGCGCGGGATCGAGGTTCTGGTGGTGCCCGAACGCGCCGTGGAACAGGCGATCGCGCTGCTGGCCGAGGGGGCGAAGATCGTCTCCGAGGGCGCGGGGGCCGCCGGTCTCGCCGCCGTGCTGGCCTTCCCCGAGCGGTTCGCCGGCAAGCGCATCGGCACCCCGGTCTGCGGCGGCAATATCGATCCGCGGATCCTCGCCAATGTGCTGCTGCGGAACCTGCTGCGGGACGGGCGCATCCTGCGGCTGCACCTCGACATCCCCGACCGTCCGGGCGTGCTCGCCGATATCGCGACGCGCGTCGCCGCCGCCGGCGGCAATGTCATCGAGGTCAGCCACCAGCGTCTCTTCGCCGCGCCCTCGGTGCAGACGGCGGAGTTGGAATTGATGGTCGAGGTGCGGGATTCCGCGCAAGGCGACCGCATCGTCGCGGCGCTGGAAGCCGGGGATTACGTCATCCGCCGGGGCTGACCACCTCAGGCTGACCACCTCTGGCGGACCATCTCAGGCGGACCATCTCAGGCAGCCCATCTCAGGCAGCCCATCTCAGGCAGCATCGTGGAAGATGATCCCGAGCGTGTGCCGCGCACCCTCCCGCACCCGGCTCACGCCATGGCGCAGGGTGACCCGATAGGCGCCGCGGCTGCCCCGCACCGGGCGGTGGCGGGTCGCGAAGATCACCGCCTCGCCCTGCGCCAGCGGCACCACTTCGGCGCGGGACTGCATCCGCGGCCGCTGTTCGGTCAGCACGAATTCCCCGCCCGAAAACCCCGTCGAGAGCAGGAACACCACCTGCAAGGGGAAGACGTGCTCGCCATACACATCCTGGTGCAGGCAATTGTAGTCGCCTGGCCCGTAGCGCAATTGCAGCGGCGTCGGCTTGCTCTGCCCCGCCGCATGGCAGCGGTCCAGGAAGGCGGCATGCTCGGCGGGGAAGCGCACCGCCTCCCCCAGCGTCTCGGCCCAGGCATTGGCGATCGGCGCGAGGCGCGGATAGAGCGCCGCCCGCAGCGCCCCCACCAGCCCCGGCAAGGGGGCCGCGTAGTAGCGGTACTCGCCGCGGCCAAACCCGTGCCGGGCCATGACGACATGGCTGCGGAACAGCCCCGGCTGGTCGTAGCCCGCGACCAGCCCGGCGCAGTCCTGCGGGCTCAGCACCGGGCCGGTGGTCGCGGCCCCGGTCGCATCCAGCGACGCCGCGATCCCGGCCCAGTCCAGCCCGGCGATGCGGCCGGTCACGCCGCACTCTCCCGCGCCAGCAAGGCGCGTTTGCGCTCGATGCCCCAACGATAGCCGGCCAGATCCCCATCCCTCCGCACCACCCGGTGGCAGGGGATGGCGACGGCGGCGGGGTTGGCGGCGCAGGCGGAGGCGACGGCGCGGATCGCGCGCGGCGCGCCGATCCGGGCGGCGATCTCGGTATAGGTCGCGGTGCCGCCCGGCGGGATCGCCCGCAGCGCCTGCCAGACCCGCTGCTGGAAGGCGGTGCCGCGCAGGTCGAGCGGCAGCGCGCGCTGGGTCGCATGCGGCGCCTCCACCAGCCCGACCACCTGGGCAACCATGGTCTCGAACGCCGCATCGCCGCCCAGCAGTTCGGCCTTGGGGAAGCGGGATTGCAGATCGGCCAGCAACGCCGCCGGGTCGTCGCCGAACTGGATGGCGCAGACCCCCTGCTCGGTCGCCGCGACCAGGATGCTGCCCAGCGAGCATTCCCCGATCGCGAAGCGGATGCGCTGCGCCCGCCCGCCGTCGCGATAGGCCGAGGGCGTCATCCCCAGCATGTCTGGCGTGGCCGCGTAGAAGCGGCTGCTGGCGTTGAAGCCCGCGTCATACAGCGCCGCCGTCACGCTCGCGCCCGCCGCCAGCCCGGCCCGCACCCGCCCGGCGCGGCGGGCGGCGGCGAAGGCGCGTGGCGTCACCCCGGCGATGGCGCGGAACACCCGGTGGAAATGGAAGGGGCTGAGCCCGCTTGGCCGCGCCAGCGCCTCCAGCCCCGGCACCGGCTCGCCCGCCGCCAGCGCCGCGTCGATCCTGCGGCAGGCGGCGGCCACGGCATCGGCCTGGCGCGCGGCAAGCGAGGCCTCGTTCGGACGGCAGCGTTTGCAGGGGCGGAACCCCGCCGCCTCGGCGGCGGCGCAGGAGAGGTGAAAGGCGACATTCTTCCGTAGCGCCAGCCGCGCGGCGCAGGAGGGGCGGCAATAGACACCGGTGGTGGCGACGGAATACCAGAAGGCGTCATCGGCCGTGGGGTCGCGGTTCGCCACGGCGTCCCAGCGCGCGGCCTCGGTCGGAAACAGCTTGGTCATGGCCATGAGGATGGTCCCTGGCAGGTCGGATTGCGATGCCCGGGGTTTTCGCGCGGTGCCGGGATGGCCGCATCCCGGCGCTTGCGGTCGAATTGCGCCGGGTAGCAGCGCAAGAAGCGGGGCGCGGCGGCGCCGGCAGGGCGGCATGAGGCGGCTCCCCTGCCGGAGCCGGACCATGCGCCCCTTCCCCCGCCTCTTCCTCGCCAATGCCGGCGCCCATGCCGCCGACCAGCTCGCGCTGGCGGCCCTGCCGCTGACGGCGGTGGTGGCGCTCGGCGCCGGGGCGCGGGAGGTCGGCTGGCTCATCGCCGCGCAGAGCGCGGCCTGGCTGCTGTGCTCGCTGCCGGCTGGGGTGCTGGTCGATCACACGCGCCGGCGGCGGCTGCTGGTCGCGGCGATGCTGGTCGCGGCGGCGGGTGCCGCGCTGGCGCTGACGGGGGCGCTCGGCGGATCGCTGGTGCTGCTGGGCCTGGGGGCCGCCGCGGGCTCCTGCGGGACGGTGGTGTTTGCCTTGTCGGCCGGGGCGCTGGTGCCGGTGCTGGTGGCACCCGGCGCCATGCCGGCGGCCAATGCGCGGCTGGAGCTGGCACGGGCATTGGTGACGCTGGCGGCACCGCTGCTGGCGGGCGGGCTGGTCGGCGCCGGGCTCGGCGCGGGGGTTTACGGGCTGGCGGCGGTGGCCGCGCTGGCCGCCGCCGCGACCGCCTGGCGCCTGCCGGAGGGCGGCGCCCCAGAGCCGGCCACGCGGCCGGCGCTGAGCCTGTTGCTGCGGGAGGGCGCGGGCTTCGTTGCCGCGCAGCCGCTGCTGCGGGCGATCTTCCTCTGCGCGGTGTGCTGGAACTTCGCCTTCTTCGCCTGGCTCGCGGGCTTCGTGCCCTATACGGTCGCGACCCTGGGGCTGGTGGCGGAACAGATCGGGCTGGCCCAGGCGGGCTATGGCGCGGGGCTGCTGCTGGGCGCGGCCGCGGCCCCCGCGCTGCTGGCCAGGCTGGCGCCGCGGGTCATCCTGCTGGCCGGGCCCGGGCTGTCGCTGCTGGCGCCGCTGCTGTTGGTGACAGTGCCGGGGGTGGCGGGCGGCTTCCTCGCGCAGCTCATGCTCGGCTTCGGGCCGATGCTCTGGCTGGTGACGCAGACCAGTATCCGGCAATTGCTGACGCCCGCCGCCTTGCAGGGGCGGGTCGCGGCGACGATGCAGGTCGCGCTCTACGGCGTGCGGCCGCTGGGGGCGCTGGCGGGTGGCGCGCTGGCCGCGAGCTTCGGCCCCGGGGCCGCGATCGGGCTCGCGGGGCTCGTCTTCCTCGCCTCCTTCGCGGTGGCGGCGGGCTCGGCGCTGGCGCGGCTGCGGGCGATGCCGCTGGCCGCGGCCAGTCCCTAAAATCAGGCCCTAAAAGAAGCTGTAGGTCGCAAAGCGCGCGACCAGCAGCGACCGCAGCTTCGACCCCGCGGCCGGTGCCGCGCCATGCCGCGTGGCCAGGGTGCCCCCCGGATCGGCGGCGATGCGGCCGCCATACCAGCGGATCGCCTCGCGCAGCACCGCCGCCTGCGCGGGGTTCCCCGCCAGCGTCTGCAACCGCGCCATGGCATGGATGCTGGCGGCGCTCTTGGTCCGCCAGAGGCCCCATTTGGAATTCCAGGCGGCGGCGATCAGCGGGATGGCGTCGGCGGGCCTGGGATAGGCACGGCGCATCGGGAACAGCGTCAGCCGGTCGATGAACATCGCCGTGAGGCCCTCGGTGTAGCGAATCACCCAGCCCTTGAGGAACTCGTCGAAGTCGTCGCAGGGGATCGACATCTCCCCCAGGTTCGGATCGTAGAAGGCGAAGCGGCCAGGCCCGCCCATATTGGTCAGATGCCGGCTGACGCAGGCATGGAGCTGCATGTCATTCGCGCCCGGCGGGTTCATCGCCACGTCCCAGAAATAGACGGTGTTGGCCTTGATCTCGCCCTCCTCATTCTCGAAGAACCATTTCCGGTTCTCGGCATAGCCGCCGGTCGGCGTCGGCTGGGGCGAATAATGCTCCAGCGAGTGGAAGACGATCTGGCTTTGCGCATCGGTCACGACCAGAAGTTCGGCATCGGCCATGGCGATCCTGGCGCCATAGGCATCCACCGCGCGCTGCTCCCGCAGCCCAAGCGCCACGGAATTGGCGACGGCCGTGTGCTTGATCGCGGCATACTCCCGCTGGTAGGCGATCGCCTCGGCGACATGCCCCGTCAGCCAGGTCATCCGGACCAGGGGTGTCTCATTCGGGAACTCGATGACCCGCTGGGCCCAGACCCGGACGAGGCCGAAACAGGCGCCGGTGAGGCCCGGCGTGTCGGCAATCAGCGCCGTCTGCTGCGATGGCACCACGATCCAGGCATTGTCGAACATGTCGTCCTCCCGCCCGGGTCGTTGCGGGAACCGCCGGACGAGTAAGGCTGGGCGACCGCCGGGGCTTTGCCTAGGGGCGCCGCCTCTATCGCCCGGATAGGTGCTCAGATAGGCACGCCCGCCTCATCCTTGGCGGTGCGGATGGTCTGCAAGGTCTGCACCCGCTGCACCGTATCGGCGGAGGTGAGGCGACCGGTCAGCTCATTCTCATGCGCGGTATCGCGCGCGACCAGGCGCAGGAGGAAATCGCCGCCGCCGCGGATCATGTGGCACTCGCGCACCTCCGGCCATTCGCAGACCAGCGCCTCGAAGCGGTCCAGCACGGTCTGCTTCTGCGTCTCCAGCCCGACCAGGGCGAAGAAGGTGATCTCGAATCCGAGCGCCGCCGGCGTGACCTCGGCGTGGTAGCCGCGGATGATCCCCGCCTCCTCCAGCCGGCGCACGCGGCGCAGGCAGGGGGGGGCCGAAAGATCGACCCGGCGGGCCAATTCGACATTGGTGATTCGGCCATCGGCCTGCAGTTCCGCGAGGATCTGCCGGTCGGTCTCGTCCAGCGCGTCGGGCGACTCGGGGCGCATCAAGATTCCTGGTGCGGTTGCGAAGGTTCGGCGACACCAGTATCACGATTCATTGCGCGGACTCCACCAGTGGCGCAATATCATTGCATTGAGGGGCCTCTTCAAGGCTCCCGGGTTGCGATGGTGATGGCTCTGCCCGATATGTTTGAGATTGCCGACGTTTTAGGAAACCAATTGCCGTGGCCGCGACACACCGCACCCGTCTTCTCGTCATCGGTGCCGGTCCGGCCGGCTACACGGCGGCAATCTATGCCGCGCGGGCGGGGCTGAAACCTGCGGTTCTCGCAGGGCTGCAACCCGGCGGGCAATTGACCATCACGACCGACGTCGAGAACTACCCGGGCTTCGCCGAGGCGATCCAGGGCCCGTGGCTGATGGAGCAGATGCAGGCCCAGGCTGAGCATGTCGGCGCCAGCATCGCCCATGACATCGTGACCTCGGTCGATTTCTCCGCCCGCCCCTTCGTGGCACTCTGCGATTCGGGCGACCGGTGGGAGGCCGAATCGGTCGTCATCGCCACCGGCGCCCAGGCCCGCTGGCTCGGCATCCCCGGCGAACAGGCGCTGTCGGGCTCCGGCGTCTCCGCCTGCGCGACCTGCGACGGCTTCTTCTTCCGCGGCAAGAACGTCGCCGTCATCGGCGGCGGCAATTCGGCGGTGGAGGAGGCGCTGTACCTGTCGAACCTCGCCGCCCACGTCACCGTGATCCACCGCCGCGACCAGTTCCGCGCCGAGCGCATCCTGCAACAGCGCCTCTTCGCCAAGCCGAATGTCACCGTGGTCTGGGACACGGTGGTCGAGGAGGTGCTGGGCGAGACCCGCGGCCGCGGCCAGGCGGTGCGCGCCCTGGCGCTGCGTCCGCGCGAGGGCGGCGAGCGGCGTGAATTCCCGATCGAGGGTGTCTTCGTCGCCATCGGCCACGACCCCGCGACCGCCGTGTTCAAGGGGCAGATCGCCATGGATGCCGAGGGCTATATCGTCACCGCCCCCGGCACCACCCGCACCAGTGTCGAGGGCGTCTTCGCCGCCGGCGATGTGCAGGACCGCATCTACCGCCAGGCGGTGACCGCGGCCGGCACCGGCTGCATGGCCGCCTTGGATGCGGAAAAGTTTCTGGAAGCCGCCGCCACCCACCAAGACGCAAAGGCCGCCTGATGCCGCTCGACTGGGACAAGCTTCGCGTCTTTCACGCGGTCGCCGAGGCGGGCTCCTTCACCCATGCGGGCGAAACGCTGAACCTGTCGCAATCGGCCGTCTCACGGCAGATCCAGGCGCTGGAGGAGAGCCTCGCGGTTCCCCTGTTCCACCGCCATGCGCGCGGGCTGATCCTCACCGAACAGGGCGAGACGCTGAACCGCACGGTGCGCGAGGTCTTCGCCAAGCTCGCGATGACCGAGGCGCTGCTGACCGAAAGCCGCGAACGCGCGGCGGGGCGGCTGAAGGTCACCACCACCACCGGCTTCGGCAGCACCTGGCTCGCCCCGCGCCTGCAGAAGTTCATGGCCGCGAATCCGGATGTCACGGTGACGCTGCTGCTGGACGATGCCGATCTCGATCTGGCGATGCGCGAGGCCGATGTGGCGATTCGCATGCATCCGCCGCGCCAGCCCGACCTGATCCAGCGCCATGTCGCCACCTTCTCCTGGAAGATCGTGGGCTCGGCCTCCTATCTGAAGGGCGCCGGCATGCCGCTCCGGGCCGAGGATCTCGATGCCCATCGGCTGATCGTCTATGGCGACTATCGCCCGCCGGTCGAGGACATCAACTGGCTGGCCGATGCCGGGCGCCGCACCAATTCCCCCCGCCGCGCCGCGGTCGAGGTGAACAGCCTGCCGGCGATGCTCCAGGCGGTGCGCAGCGGCCTCGGCCTCGCCGCCTTGCCCGACTACATGGAGGCGGAGCTGGCCGATCTGGTGCAGGTGCTGCCGGATCTGAAGGCGCCCAAGGTCGAGGCCTATTTCGTCTATCCGGAGGAGATGCGGCATTCCAAGCGCGTCTCGGTCTTCCGGGACTTCCTGGTGACGGAACTCGCCAACCTGCAATCCTGAGGGGCATTCCCCCAGGTCATGCGATCTCCGCATGGCGGGCAGCGGCATTGGGCGGCTGTTCACCGCGGCACGGCGGGATAGGTTGTAGCCATCCGGTGATGAGCCGGATGAGGGTCTTAGGACCCTTCGTCTCCCAGACGTGAAGCCTCCCTGAACTTCGCCCGTCAATCCCTTGGATTGGCGGGCTTTTCTTTGTCTGCCTGGATTTCCGCGCGGATCATGTTGCGATGCCGCAAGAATTCACCTTACACTTCGTCGTTGGGTTTGCTGCACGCAATGCTGGCATAGTGGAGCATTGTTCGCGCGAGAGGAGTTTGGATGCCAGCGCGGCACGAAAAATTATCACAGGCGCTTAGCCTCATACTCTCGCTCAGCACCAGCCAAGGCGGGCTCACGGTTCGTGAGATGATGGCGATACAGGGGTGTGGCCGCCGCACCATCGAACGCCTGCTCAAAGCCATCGATCAGGTCTGCCGAAGCCTCGAACAGGTGCCGAGCGCCGAGCGCGAGAAGCGTTGGCGGCTGGGGCCGACGCCTTTGGCCTGGGCTGTCGCCATCTCGCTTGAGGAGGTGGCGGAAATCGAGGCCGCGGCCCACCGGCTGGACGGCGAAGGCCTGCGGGAAAGCGCCGGCCGGCTGCGCTCCGCCAGCCGCAAGCTGCGCGCGCGGGACCGCGCTGACACCATGCCAGCCTAGGAACCATGCTCTAGCCTGCGGCCCCGCCGCCACGGGCGCGCATCACGAAGGCGATGATCTCCGCCACCGCCTGGTAGTGTTCGGCGGGGATTTCCTGGTCCAACTCGATCCGGAACAAGGCGCGGGCCAAGGGCGGGTTGGCGACCAGCGGCACGCCCGCCTCCTTCGCGATCTCCCTGATCCGGGCGGCCACGGCATCAGCGCCCTTGGCGACCACGCGCGGTGCCGCGCCCTCGCCGGGGTCATAGGCCAGGGCGACCGCGTAATGGGTCGGGTTGGTGATGACGACCGAGGCGCGCGGCACCGCGGTCATCATCCGCTGCCGCGCCTTCTGCATGCGGATCGCCTTCTGGCGCCCCTTCACCATCGGGTCGCCGTCGCTCTCGCGCGATTCCTCCTTCAGGTCCTGGCGGCTCATCCGCAGCTTGTTCACATGCCGCAGCCGCACCAGCACCACATCCAGCACGGCGATCGCGGCCAGCACCACCAGGGCCGCGGCGACCAGCCGCACCGCCAGGTCGCCCACCAGCCCCAGCAGCGCCCCCGCGCCCAATTGCATGGCCGCGCGCAGCGGCGCGCTGTCCCCCGCGACATACCAAAGCGCGCCACCCACCACCGCGAGCTTCAGCACCGTGCGCAGCAGTTCCAGCGCGCCATTCGGCCCCAGGATTCGCCCCAGCCCGGCCAGCGGCGAGAGCTTGCCGAGGCTCGGCACCATGTTCCGCGCCGAGACCACGCCCCCCGTCTGCGCCAGGGTCGCGGCCACGGCCCCCAGCGACGCCAGCCCCGCGATCGGGGCCACCGCGAGGAAGGCGAGCCAGGCGAGTTCGGGCAGCGCCTGCTGCCAACCCAGTTCATGGCTGCGGGCGAGGATGCCGCGCAGCCCCTTCAGCAGATCCTGCCCCAATCCCGGCAGCACCGTCGCCGCGGCGATCGCGCCGAACAGCAGCCCGAGGAAGCCCACCGCCTCCTTCGACAGCGCGACCTGGCCTTCCTCCTGCGCCCGGTCGAGCCGGCGTTGCGAGGGGGCTTCTGTCTTGTCGGCGCCCTCCCCCTCGGCCATGGCTCAGCCTGCCCCGGGCAAATCGGCGAAGCCGGCCCGCAGCGCCTCGGCGAAGACCCCGAGCATCGCCGGCAGCAGCAGCCCGACCAGCGCGATTCCCGCCAGGATCTGCCCCGGTGCGGCGACGAAATAGACCTGGATCGAGGGCGCCAGCCGCGCCAGCAGCCCCAGCGCGATATTCAGCACCACACCGCCCAGGATGAAGGGCGCGGCCAGGCGCAGCGCCAGCTCCAGGCTGGCGGAGCCGGCGGCGGCCAGGGCCTCGGCGGCCGGCCCGGCCGGGAAGCCGGTGCCGGCCGGCAGCACCGCATAGGAGTTCACCAGCGCCATCAGCGGCAGCGCGAAAAGCCCGCTGCTCAACATCATGACCGCCGCGAGTAGCCCCATCAGCCGCGACAGCGCCGAGGATTGCGCGCCGAAGGAGGCATCCGGCACCAGCACCGAGGCGAGCCCCATCATCGCCGCGGCGACTTGGCCTCCGATCGCGAGTGCCATCACCAGCAGCCGCGCGATGCCGCCGAGCCAGAGCCCGATCAGCACCTCGATCGCCACCAGCCGCACCGCGATCACCGCCGAATCGGGTGCGGAAGGCAGCGTCCCGGCGATCGGCCCCAGCACCAGCGGCACCAGGCACAGCCCGATGCCGAGCCGGACCGGGCCCGGGATTTCCTGTTCGCCGAGGCCCGGCAGCACCATCACCGCCGCCCCCACCCGGGCAAAGACCAGCAGCGCCTGGAAGGCGAGGACCGGCAGCTCCGCAAGGAAGGCGGCCTCGATCACCCGGCCCCGCCGATCGCGATGATCCGGTCGAACAGCCCCTCGGTATAGGCGCGCAGCACGCCGGTCATGAAGGGGCCCATCAGCAGCAGCACCGCCCCCGTGGCCACCAGCTTCGGCAGGAAGGCGAGCGAGGCTTCCTGGATCTGGGTCAGCGCCTGGAAGACCGAGACGACCAGCCCGATCGCCAGCAACGCCAGCAACGGGGGGGCCGCGATCTGCAACAGCACCCACATCGCCTCACGCGTGCTGGCGGCGAGCGCATCCCCGGTCGATTCGCTGAACATGGCCGCGCCGCCTCCTGCGGCAGGCCGGTCGGGTCAGACCGGCATCCGCATGATTTCCTGATAGGCGCCGACCACGCGGTCCCGCACCGCGACGGCGGTTTGCAACGCAAGCTCCGCGCGCCCCACCGCCAGCACCACATCGGTGACGCTGCCCTGCCCGGTCAGCGCCTGGCTCGCCGCGACATCGGCGCCATGGCCGAGTTCCACCCCCTGTTCCATCGCCCGGCTCATCGCCTGGCCGAAGGAAGGCGTGCCGCCGCTTTCGCCGACCGAGCCCCCGGCCGGATTCGCCGCCGCCCGGTAGAGCGCCGCCGCCCCCGCCGCGGTGATCGCCATCAGCGCAGGCTCTCGATCGCGCGGGACAGCATGCCGCGGGTGATGTCCAGCACAGCAAGGTTGGCGTTGTAGGAGCGCTGGGCCTCGCGCATGTCCATCGTCTCCACCATGCTGTCCACATTCGGCAGGCTGACATAGCCATTGGCGTCGGCGGCGGGATGCGAGGGGTCGAAGCGCGTCGGCATCTCGCTCCGGTCCCGCCCGACGCGGGAGACGCGCACCGTCTCCGTCCCCAGCGCCCGGTCCAGCCGGTTGCCGAAGGTGACGGTCTTGCGGCGATAGGCCTCGGCCCCCGGGGTGGTGCCGGTGCTTTCGCGATTGGCGATATTCTCCGCCACCACGCGCAGCCGCGCGGATTGCGCGCGCATGCCGGCGGCGGAGATGGTCAGGGCGCGATCGAGATCCATGTGCTGCTCCTGTTAGCCTTGCCGGTTAGCCTTGCCGGTTAGCCCTGCCGGCCCAGGGCGATGCGGAACAGGCCCATCATCCGGTGGTGCAGGGTGAAGGCCAGCGCATGCGCCTGGTCGGTTTCCGCGACCAGCAACGCCTGCTGGTCGAGCGAGACGGCATTGCCATTGGGCTCGCGCTCGGCGCTCCGGTCCGGCCGGGCGCCATTGGCACCCCGGGTCGGGCCAAGGTGCCGCGCATTAGTCCGCACCGGCTCCACCCCGCTGCGCGCCAGGGCGGCGGCGAAGGGCGCGATGTCGCGCGGGACGTAGTTTGGCGTATCCGCATTGGCGATGTTCTGGGCCAGCACCGTCTGGCGGCGGTCCAGCCAGCGCAGGCGGGATTCGGCCAGGGCGATCGGATCGGCGGCGGGGCTCGCGGTCTGCATGGCGGCCACCTTGGCGGCCCCGGGTGAAGAAAGGGTTGATGCCCCGCCGCCGGTCTCGGCAAGGAAGTGTCAACCATACCCGGCAGAGACTGCCGCCCATGCCGAGAGACGACCCTCCCCCGAACTCCGGGCGCGACACCCCCGCGGCGGCGGTGCTGGCCGCCGCCGAAACGCTGGATGCCATGCTGAGCATCGCCCTCGGCCTCGTCGTCGCCGGCCGGCGCGTCGATCTCGCCGGGCTGGAGCAGGAGGCCGCGCGGCTCTGCGCCGCCGCCGCGATCTGCCCGGCCGAGACCGTGCCGCAGCTTCGCGGCGCCCTGGCAGCACTACTGCCGCGGCTCGACACGCTGAGCATGGCGCTACGCCCCGACTGATCCCGCCACCCTGGCCAAAAGGGCCTTTGCCGATGACCGACATGGATACCCTGCCCTGGCTGCTCGCCGCCGGGGCACTGGCGGGGATGGTGGCGCTGCTGCTGCTGCTGGGCCGCGCCGCGCGGCGCTTCGGCCTCGGCCAGGCCGCGCCACGCAGCGGCCCGCGACGGCTCGCCATCCAGGACAGCCTGGCGCTGGACCCCAGGCGCCGGCTGCTGCTGGTGCGCTGCGACGGGCGAGAGGTTGTGCTGCTGACCGGCGGCGCCACCGACCAGGTGGTGGGCTGGCTGCCATGAGGGCGCTGCTGCTGGCGCTGGCCTTCCTGTGCCTCGCCGACCCCGCCCTGGCGCAGAGCGTGACCCTGGACATGGGGGCCGCCGGCGGGGCGGGCACCACCTCGCGCCTCGTGCAGTTGACGGCGCTGATCGGGATGCTGTCGCTGGCGCCTTCGCTGCTGGTGATGGTCACCGCCTTCGCGCGGATCATCATCGTGCTGTCGCTGCTGCGCTCGGCGATCGGTGCCCCCGGCATCCCGCCCAATCCGGTGCTCGTCGGGCTCGGGCTGTTCCTGACCTTCTTCGTGATGCAGCCCACCTTCGAACAGGCCTGGACGACGGGGCTGCTGCCGCTGGCCGAGGGCCGCATCGGCGAGATGGACGGGCTGACCGCCGCCGCCGAACCCTTCCGGCGCTTCATGGCGGCGAATGTGCGGGACAGCGACCTCGCGCTGTTCCTCGACATGGCGCATCTGCCGGCGGTCGAGGACCCGGCCACCGCCCCCTGGCGGGCGTTGGTGCCCGGCTTCATGGTCAGCGAGTTGAAACGCGGCTTCGAGATCGGCTTCCTGCTGTTCCTGCCCTTCCTCGTCATCGACCTCGTGGTCGCCTCGATCCTGATGTCGCTGGGGATGATGATGCTGCCGCCCTCGGTGGTGGCGCTGCCGTTCAAGTTGGTGTTCTTCGTGATCGTCGATGGCTGGCGGCTGGTCGCTGGCAGCCTCGTGCAAGGCTTTGCCCTGGCACCATAAGTCCTGGACATATTGATTGTTACGCCACTAGCATGTTCGCGAGGGAGGGGAGCCGATGTGGCCGATCCTGTTCCGTCTTGCGATCATCGCGCTGGTGCTGTGGCCCGCCGCCGTCCTGGCGCAGCCGTCGGGTACGGATGTGTTCATCCGCTGCGGCCCCACCCCGCCGGCCGATCCACCACGGCCCTGGATGTTCGCCGATGAGGTCGCGGGCTACCTGAACGGCAATGCCCCGACCTTGGCGATCAAGGGCGTGCAGCAAACCGCCAAGGCGGTGCCGACGGTGGAATTCACCGTCTCACGCCCCGAGGCCATTTCCGCCGCCGACTGGCGCGCCGCCTGGTTCGAGGCGGTGATCCATTCGAGCGCGCTGCCCCGCACCGGCATCGATGCCCGCAACCTGCGCCTCGGCCGCCCGCTGCCGCCCTCGCCCACCGACACCACCACCACGGTCATGGTCGAAATCCCGGACACCGACATCGGCTGGCTGCCCTCACGCTGGGAGGTCGCGATCCTGGTCTGCGTCGATCCCGATACCGGCGCCAACCCCGGCCGCGACGATCGCCGCCAGATCCGCGCCTTCGGCCGGGTGCCGCTCTACATCTCCAGCCTCAACCTTTCGGCGGCGCTGGGGTTCGGCGCCTTCGCGGCGCTCTATGTGATCCTCGCGCTGACGGCGCGGAGGACCCATGCGCGCCAGATCGAACTGATGCGCCAGCCCGCCGAGGATGGCAGCCAGCGTCCGGGGTGGTGGTTCGCGCTGATGCCCACGGTGATCTCGCAGGATGCCTTCGGCGTCTGCAGCCTGTCGCGGTTCCAGGTGCTTCTGTTCACGCTCGTGATCGCCGGGGTCTATGCCTATGTGATGGTGCGGACGGGGGCGCTGCCCAATCTCTCGCCCACGGTGCTCACCTTGCTCGGCATCACCTTGACCGGCTCGACCCTGGCGCGGGTGACCGACGGGCCGGTGCTGGAGACGCCCAACCGGCTCTGGCTGCTCGGCACCGGCGTGCTGGATTCCTCGCCCCGCCAGCCGCACTGGCAGGATCTGCTGGCGGCCGAGGGCGAGATCGACGTGACCCGGGTGCAGGCGCTGGCCTTCAGCCTTTTCGCCGCGGCGGCGCTGGTGATCTACGGCACCGGGGATCTGGAGAATTTCCGGATTCCCGAACAGCTCAACTACCTGATCGGGATCAGCCAGGTGGTCTATGTCGCCGGCAAGGCGCTGCCGCGCGAGGCCGCGAAACGGCTGAACGAGGAAGTCCGCACCATCCGCGACGCCGAGGCCAAGGCGCTGGCCGATCCCGCCGACGCGGTCGCGATCAAGACCTTCGAGACCGCGCGCAACGGGCTCGGCAGTTCGCTGTTCGACGTCTTCGGCGAACGCTTTCGCGAGGCCCGGCTGCGCGGGCTGCAGCCGGGCGACCGCGCGATTGCCTGACGGGCGCTACGCCTTCGGCAGATGCTCGGCGATATAGGGCGGCAGTTCGAAGGCCGCGACATGGATTTTTGGCGTCCAGTAGCGCGTCAGCCCCAGGATGCCGGCCGCTTCCGCCCGCGCCTTGATCGTCTCGGCCGAGGCTTCGCGCATGGATGCATCCTTGGCGGACCAGCCGAGCGTCATGTAGCCGCCGACATAGGTCGGCACCGCGGCGACATAGGCCCAGATGTCGGCAAAGACGCGGCCCCGGCGCAGCGAGGTTTCGGCCAGTTCCTCGGCCTGCATCGCCGGCACGCCGCATTGGTTGACGATGACGCCACGATCCGACAGCAGCCGCGCCGCATTGGCGTAGAACTCGTCGGTGAAGAGCACCTCACCCACGCCGATCGGATCGGTGCTGTCCACGATGACGACATCGAAGGAACCAGCCTCGGCACGGCGCACATAGTCGATGCCGTCGCCGACGATGACCTCGGCGCGCGGATCGTTCCAGGCATCGCCCGAAATGCCCGGCATGTGTTCCTTGCAGAGACGGATGACCTCGCCGTCGATCTCGACCATCACCGCGCGTTCGACGTTGCGGTGCTGCAGCACGCGCTTCAGCACGCCGCCGTCACCGGCGCCGATGATCAGCACACGCTTCGCGTCGCCATGCGCCAGCAGCGGCACATGGGTCAGCATCTCCTGGTAGACGAACTCATCCGCCTCGGTGATCTGCACCACGCCGTCCAGCAGCATCACGCGGCCGTGGCTGTAGGACTCGAAGATCATGATGTCCTGGAATTCGGACTGCACCCGCGCCAACTCGCGCTTAACCTTGAAGCGCTGGCCCCAGGCCTCGTAGAGGGTTTCGTTGACCCAGGAATCAGTCATCGCACGGTTCCACACAAAGAGAGGGCGGACCTTTGCACGGCCCGCCCCCGGTTCGTCACGCTACAGACTTGTGTCAGTCTTCGAGAATGGTCATCCCGCGGCGGTGCTCGCCGAGCGTCACGCGCTCCGGCAGGAAGCCGCGCTTGAGCACCGGGATCGCCTTGTAGGGATCGCAATCGCCGCAGACGAAAATGTCCAACGCGGCGAAATCGCGCTCCGGCCACGTGTGGATGGAGACATGGCTCTCGGCCAGCACCAGCACGCCCGACACCCCGCCATTGGGCGAGAAGTGGTGGAAATGCCCGTGCAGGATGGTCGCGCCGGTCTTGATCGCGGCCTCACGCAGCACGGCATCGATATGCGCCGGGTCGCCAAGGTTGGTGGCGCCCCAGAGGTCGATGATCAGATGCGTGCCGGCAAATTTCATGCCGTCTTTCTGGACGAACCAGTCCTTCTGCTCGTCAGATTGGGAAACGTGGGTGTCGCTCGGGAAGCCCGAGACCATCCCCAGCGGAGACATGAGAGTGTCCATCAGGACCCCTTTCCACCAGTAGATGACCCCCCGCGTGTCGTCTTGGCCCCTAGACCCCCCATGAACCCGGGTGATCAGGCTGTTCGTCGTCGCGTTCGGTCGGTTGAGAAAACGCCATCAGCGGCGGAGCGGTCGTATGAAGCAGGGGGGGGTGGGACGCAAGTGAATATTGCCCCAAGCTCACCGAAAAAAACGCGGGTGTCCCCCGTGCCGGACGCGACACTCACCGCGCAACCGGGCCGCCAGCCCGCAATGCCTCCAGTCGAGCGGGGGGATTTCGGAAAAGATCGAGTTCGCGGGTCAGCCGCGGCAGCTCCAGCAGGGCGGTGGCGGGATCGCCGGTCAACCGCGCGAAAGCAAGGGCCAGAGGCGTCTCGGCCATCCGCTCGGCAAAGCCCGCGGCCAGGGCGGCCGTGCGCGCCTCCTCGCCGGCCAGCAGGGCGGCGGCGGCGGCGCGCAACAGCAGGCGCTGCGGCTCCGCGCCCAGCGGCCCGGCCGGCAGGGCGGCGACCAGATCGCCCAGGGCTGTGGCCGCGCCCGGCCAGTCCTGCGCCTCGGCCAGCAATTCGGCGACCAGATCCGCCCCCGGCAGGCCAAGCCCGCGCAGCAGCGCCAGCGCCCCCGGCAGATCGGCATGCGCCGCCAGGGCACGCGCCTGGATTCGGGCGCGCTCCAGAACCAGCACGGGATCGAGGCCCGTGGCCCGCGACTCTTCCAGCGCCGTCAGCGCGCCGGCGGCATCGCGATCCTCCAGCCGCAGCATGGCAAGGCGCAGCCCCAGCGCCGCCCGGGCCGGCGCATCCGCCCGCGCCATCGCCTGGATCAGCAGGGCCCCGGCGCGATCGCCGAGTTCCATGGCCGCGAGCCGCCCGGCCAGGCGAGCGAGCGCCCGCGTGCCGGCCGGCCCGTCCGGCAGCAGCGCGCGCTCCGTCTCGAACAGGGCGGCGGCGGCCAGGGCCGGCTCGGCCTCCAGCGCGGCCAGGAAGGCGGTGGCGATGGCCGGACGCAACGCCTCGGCGCGATCGGGGAAGAGCGTGGCACTCTCCTGCAACAGCGCCAGTGCCGCGCGGGGCGCGCCCGCCTGGAGTTGCAAGGCCGCCACCCGCTCCCGCGCCGCGATCTCCCGACCATCGCCCCGCCAGGCGAAGAGCGCGGCATCCAGCGCCGCCGCCGCCCCGGCGGCGTCCAGCGCCCCGGTTTGCAGGCGCAGCTCGACCGAGCGGCGCAGCGCCTCGGCCCGCGCGAGACGGTCACGGCCACGCGCCACCTCGTCATAACCCGCCAGCGCCTCGGCCAGATGGCCCTGGGTCTCGTTCAGCCTGGCGCGGACCAGCCGCAGCGCCGGCAGGTCCGGCGCGTCCTGCAACAGACGTTCGGCGGCGGCGGGGGCGCCGCCCTCCACCAGCGCCTCGGCGGCATGGGGCAGCAGCCGCAGCCGCAGCGGTTCCGGATAGGCCGCGAGCAGCGGCAGGCTCGCGGCGATGCCGGGCGCTGCGGTCGCCGCCTCCCCCCGCGCCGCCGCCAGCACGGCGCGCCACAGCGTCGCCTCATCGGAAGCGGCCAGGGTGGTGGTCGCCAGCGCGGCCGCCTCGCTCAACCGGCCGGACAGCAGGGCCGCGGCGGCCTGCAAGGCGATGATGCGGGCGTCGCGACCGGCACGGGGGTCTTCCTGCAACGCGATCGCCAGCATCGCCTGGGCTTCCTGCGGCTGGCCCAGCGCCATCAGGGTCTCGGCGGCGGCGAGGCGCAGCGGCCCGCGCGTGAGCGGTGCCGCCACTGCCAGCCCCGCGCCTTGTGCCCGCAGGCGTTCGGACAGGCTTGCGGCGGTGCCGCCGGGAATGTCGAAGCTGCGGGTCATGGCGGCGGCGGCGGCCGGCGGGCCCTCCCCTGCGGCGGGACCGAGGCGCAACCCATCAGGGCCGGCGCCCAGCAGGAAGCGGTCGGTCAGCGCGACCAGCGTCACGGTTTCGGCCCGCGCCAGCACAGCGAGTCCAAGCAGGCTCGGCAGCATCTCGGCCTCAGGCAGGCGGCGGCCTTGCGGCATGCCCTGGCCGGGGCCTTCGCCGGTGCCGAGCATGGTGCCCACCAGCATCGGCAGCCCGGTCAACGGATCGGTCAGCGCCACCACCCGCCCGGCCATGGCAGCCTGCAATGCCAGGCGCGCCGGCGGTCCCGGCGCCGCATCCAGCCGCATCGGCGCGGGCGCCGCCGCGACCGGCAGCACCTCGAAACGCCATTCATCCCCTGCCCGCGTCGCGCGCAGCCCGGCGCCCTCCGCCACCGGCAGCCGCAGCAGCACCGCCCCCGGCAACGGGGCGACCACGGCCGGTTCCAGCAGCGGATCGGCGCGCAGCGCGGCGAGGTCGAGCGGCAGCGCGCGGTCGAACAGCACCAGCATTTCGCCCCCCCGACGCAGCACCGCGACCGCGGGCGGCGGCGTGAGGGTAAGCAGGAAGACGCCCGGCGCGGGATGCCCGAGCGGGATCGCCGCCGGCGACCGTGGCGCTGGCGGCGGTTCGACGGTCGCGACCCGCGCCGGGGAAACGGGGCCGGGCGGCGGCAGCGGCGTGGCGGTCACCACAGGCACGGGCGCCGGCTCGGCCGCCACGGGCACAATGGCAGGTGCCGGCCGGGCGGCCGGTGCCCGTGCGAGGCGCCGGGCGGGCGGCGCCGGGGCCGGGGCCGGGGCCTCCACGGCAGGGGCGGCATCAGTGGCCGACGCATTCAGGGCATCGATCACGATCCGCCCGCCGAGGCGAAACACCCGCGGCTCAACCCCCGGGGCGAGGGTGATCTCGACGCCACCAGGGATCGTCGCCACCGCCCGCACATTGCGCGGCGGGCGCCGGGCGCCGGCGACATCCACTGCTTCGGGTGCCGTGAAAAACAGGCGCAGCGCCGTGCCGTCACGCTCGCTGCGGAAGACCACCTGGCGCGGCCAGTCGAGCACGATGCGGCCATGTCCGGGATGGTCCCCGACCCGGACCGCGATGCGATCCGGCGTCTCGGCCAAAAGCGGCCCCGACAGCAGCAGCAGCAGCGCGACCAGCCGGCGCATCAGTCGAAGCTCGCGAGCAGGCGGTCGATCTCGTCCTGCGACACGCCAGCGCCGGGAAGCTGCGGCCCGTTGGCGAGGCGCTCGCCCTCGGTCCGGCCGGCGGGCGGTGGCGGCGGTGGCGCTGCCGCGACCGGCAGCGCGGGTGAGAATCCGGTCTGCACCGCATTGATCCGCGCCTCGATCGTCTTGAGCGCGGTGACGACCTTGGCGATGCGTTGCCCGGTGACGTCCTGGAAGGAGCAGGCCTCATAAATGCGGGTGACGGCGGTGCCCAGCGCCTCGGCCGCAGCACCCGTCAGCCCGGCCTGGAGCCGTTCCAGCCCCTCGCAGACATCCAGGATCTCATTGGTCGCCGTCGCGGTGTGGCTCACCACGGCGTCCAGCTCATCCGAGGCGGCGGGGATGTGGCTGGCGCCCAGGTCCTGCGGGCTGAGTGCCGCGATCTCCGCCTTGGCGCGGCGCACGGTGCGGCCGAGCGCTTCCAGCTCGGCCAGCAGCGCGGCTTCCTTGACCGTCAGGTCGCCGTTCATCGTGCCGAGGACCTCGCGTACCGCGGCCTCGACCATCTGCGGCGAAACGCCGCCCAATGCAGCACCGTCAGGCATTGCCCAGCACCTTCTCGATCTTCTCGCGCAGGGTTTCAGCGTTGAAGGGCTTCACGATGTAGTTCGACACCCCCGCCTGCTTCGCCGCGACCACATTCTCGGTCTTGCTTTCGGCGGTGATCATGATGAAGGGCGTCTTGTTCAGACGGGTGTCGGCGCGAACTTCCTTGAGCAGATCAAGGCCCGTCATCGGCGCCATGTTCCAGTCGCTGATCACCAGGCCGAAATTGCCCGCGCGCAGCTTGGCCAGCGCCTCGGCGCCATCCGATGCCTCATCGACATTGTCGAAGTCGAGCTGCTTGAGCAGGTTTCGGATGATCCGCAGCATCGTCTTGTAATCATCGACGATCAGTACGTTCAGGTTCTTGTCCATCGCATGCTCCTGTGGCCCCACGCTGCTCCGCCGCCGGAGCTCCGCCAGCGCGAGTCCGGCTGGCCAATGGACCATGCCGATGGTGAAGACTTCCTGAGCATCAGCGTTGCGGTCGCGGCATGCGGTGGCGCGCGAGCTCGCCCGTCACCTCCCGCGCCCGTTCCGCGCGCATCGCGGCCAGGATCGGGCCGGCGCGGCGTTCGCCCATGCGGTCCATGATCTCGACCAGCACCGACATCTCCAGCCCCTCCAGTATCCCGGCGGCGGCGGTGGGGCGCATGCCCTCATAGGTCTTCACGAGGCTGCGCCAGGCGCCGTCCTCGCGTTCGGTGCGGCTGCGCTCGATGGCGGCCAATTGGCGCTGCTGCTCGGCCATCGCCTCGATCCGGGTGTCCAGCCGCCGTTCCGCCACGGCCAGCACCGCCTCCCGCGCCGCCATCGCGGCCTCGCGCCGGTCCAGCTCCAGGCGGCGGGCGCGCAGCGATTCGAGCAAGGCGCGTTCGGCGATCTGCTCCGGGTCCGGGGCGGCGGGGGGGGCAGGCGGCGGGGGCGGCGCCGCGGCCGGCGCGGGCGCGGGCTCCGAGGCCAGCGCCGCCATCGGCGCCTGGGACGCGCCGCCGCGCAGCAGCGTCTCGGCCTTGACCAGCAAGAGCCCCGCCGTCGCCGCGATCGCCAGCGGCAGCAGCCGCGGCCGCCATCGCGGCCTCATCGGGTGATGCCGAGGGCGCGCATCAGGTCGCGCTCCGCCTGGCTGGGCACGCGCTCGGCCTGCGGTGGCTCCGCGGCCACAGCCCGCGCCGGCGCAAGCGGACGCGCCGCACGGACCAGCCCATCCAGCCGATCGGCCAGCGCCTCCGCGCGTTCGGTCAGGAAGCGGAGGTCGTCGCGCAGCGGCTCGGCCTTGGCGACCCGTTCCGCCAGCCCGCGCCCGGCGCCATCGGCGACCGCGCGCAGCCGCAGCGCAGCGGATTCGGCCGCCTCGCTCGCCTGCCGCAGCCCGGCCTCGCCATCGGCCATGGCGCCGCGTTCGGCGCGGATCGCGCGAAGCTGCCGCTCCAGCCGCAACAGGAAGGGCAGCGCCACCCCGAGCAGGCCCAGCAGCAGCGCCTGCACCCCCCATTCGAGCGCGGTCATGCCACCTCCCGCAACGCGGCACCCGCCGCGCCATCCTTGCGGCGCGGCAATTCGCGGCCGATCTTCACCGCGATCCGGGCGTCGCGCCGGCCAAGCTCGCCCTCGAACAGCGCGATCTCGCCGCACTGCAGCCGCACCGGCGCACCGGGCATCGCCGCCAGCAGCATCCGGTCGCCGACCTTGAGGTTCAGCATGTCGGACAGCGGCATGGTCTGCTGGTCGAGCACGATGTCGAGCGCGACCTCGGTCGAGCGCAGCTCCTCCGCCAGATGGTTTTCCCAGATGCTGTCGCGGCCGAATTTCTCGCCCATGAACTGCTGCAACAGCAGGTCGCGCACCGGCTCCAGGGTCGCATAGGGCATCAGCAATTCGATCTTGCCGCCGCGATCCTCCATATCCACGCGCAGGCGCGACAGCACCGCCGCGTTGGACAGGCGGCTGACCGCGGCGAAGCGCGGATTGGTCTCCAGCCGCTCGAAGCGGAAGGTGACATTGGCGATGGGCGCGAAGGCCGCACTCAGATCCGCGAGCACCACCACCACAAGGCGTTCCACCAAGGTGCGTTCGATGGTGGTATAGGGCCGGCCCTCGATCCGCATCGCCGCGGTGCCCCGGCGGCCGCCGAGCAGGACGTCCACCACCGAATAGATCAGGGCGGAATCCACCACGAGCAGCCCGTGGTTGTCCCAGGCATCGGCCTTGAACACCGCCAGCATCGCCGGCAGCGGGATCGAATCCAGATAGTCGCCGAAGCGCAGCGAGGACATGCCATCCAGCGACACCTCGACATTGTCCGAGGTGAAGTTGCGCAAGGTGGTCGAAAGCAGCCGCACCAGCCGGTCGAACACGATCTCCAGCATCGGCAGGCGTTCGTAGGAGACGAGGCCGGATTGGATGATCCGTTCCATCCCCGTCTTGTCGCCGCCGGCATCCCCGCCGCCGAAGCCGAGCAGGCTGTCGATCTCCTGCTGGTTCAGGACCTTGGCGGCATCGACCTGCAAGGGCGGGGCATCCGGCGCCGGCTCCTCCTCCAGCGAGGCGCCCCAGGCGGCGGCAAGGTCGTCGTCCTCATTGCCGGCGTCGCTTGTAACTCCTCCACTCATCGCCGCGCCTCCTGGCTAAGGTTGCGCGTCGGTAGCTGGGAGAGGGTCGCCGCGAGACGCTTGGGGGTCATTCCC
>NZ_QKYU01000020.1 GCF_003253705.1 Humitalea rosea | reverse complement strand
AAGGAAAACGCCACCATCAGGCCGTCATCGCCCTCGCAAGACGCCGCGTGAACGTGCTCTGGGCCGTCGTGCAAAACCGCACGCCCTTCCAGACCGGATTCAAAATGGCCGCTTGACTGAGCCATTAGGCTGCCTCCCGCATCGCCGCCGCCGCCGCCGCCCGCAGCACGGCGCGCAGGATGCGGTTGTGCGCGCCACAGCGGCAGAGGTTGCGGTCCAGCGCGGCGCGAATGGCGGCCTCATCCGGATCGGGGTTGCTCTCCAGCAAAGCGGCGGCGCTGATGAGGATGCCCGAAAGGCAGTAGCCGCACTGCCCCGCCTGCTCCTGGAGGAAAGCGGTCTGCAGCGGATGCGGTGCCTGGGGTGTGCCGAGGCCCTCCACGCTGCGCAGGCGCCGCCCCGCCACGGCGTCCAGCGCCAGGGTGCAGGAGGTGACGGCGGCGCCGTCCAGCAGCACCATGCAACTGCCGCAGACCTCCGCCCCGCAGCCCCAGCGCGTGCCGAACAGCCCGAGCGTGTCGCGCAGGACGTGAACGAGAGGCGTGTCAGGCGGCAGGTCCACCACGACCGCGGCCCCGTTCAGGGTAAACCCCGTGGTCACGGTTCGAAGCCGTAGAGCGTGGCCGGATTATCCACCAGGATGCGGTGCCGCAGCGCTGCGTCGGGCACCCAGTCGCCAAGCAGGTCGAGCAGATCGCCATCGTTCGGCATCACGCCCTTCAGCATGACATGCGGCCAGTCGCTGCCCCAGACGACGCGGTCGGGCGCGGTCGCGACCACCGCGCGCGCCAGCGGCACCACATCGGCATAGGGCGCGCGATCGGCGGCCGAGATGCGATAGGGCCCGGTCAGTTTCACCCAGCAACGGCCATCTCGCAGCAGTGCGAGGAACTCCCGGTAACCGGCGTTCTCCAGCGCGATACCCGCCTTGGTGTAGCCGAGATGGCCGACGCAGACCGGGATAGGCAGCCGTCGCACGATCTGCCGGAATTCGTCGCTTTCGTGCACATGCACCAGCAACTCGGCGTGCCAGCCGAAGGGCCGGACCCGCTCCGCCACCTCGGACAGTGCGGAGAGCGAACGGAAGGGCATGCCCCCCTTGTCCACGAGATTGACCCGGAAGCCGCGCACGCCACCGGCGTGGAGCCGCTCCAGCTCGGCATCCGTCACATCCTCGCCCACCGAGGCGATGGCGCGGTAGCGCGTGGGATCGGCTGCGACCGCATCCAGGATCGCGCTGTTGTCGGTGCCATGCACGCTGGCCTGCACCAGCACGGCCCGGCCGATGCCGAGGGCGCGGTGCAGCGCCTGCATCTCCGGGACCGGGCTGTCGGGCGGCGTGTAGCCGCGGGTGGCTTGGTAGGGGTAGCGCGGGGCCGGGCCGAAGACATGCAGATGGCTGTCACAGGCCAGTGGCGGCACCGCCAGGGCGGGCGAGCGCGGCGCCCGGTCGGGCGCCGCGCAGAAGGGCGCCTCGCTCATCCGCCACCATCGAGCTTGGCGCCGGAGATCCGCACCAGCTCGCGCCAATGCGGAATCTCCTCGGCCACGAACTGCCGCAATGCCGCCGGTGAGGAGGCGGCGGGCTCGGCGCCGATGGATTTGAGCCGGTCGCGCGTGGCGGGGCTGCCGAGCCCGCGCGCCATCGTCTCGCTCAGTTGATTGAGCGTGGCGGCGGGGGTGGCGGCCGGCGCGACCAGGCCGAAATACTGGGTTGCGACATAGCCGGTCAGACCCGCTTCGGACATGGTCGGCACATCGGGGAGGGCCGCGGCGCGCTGCCCGTCCGCGACGGCAAGGGCCACCAGCGTACCATTGGCGATATACTGCAGCAGGGTCGCCGCCGGCTCGAACATCATGTCGAGGCCCTGGCCGCCGATCAGATTGGTGACGGCCGGCGCGCTGCCGCGGAAGGGCACATGGGTGATCTCGGTGCCGGCCATCTGGTTGAACAGCACGCCGGCGAGGTGCATCGCCGTCGCCGTGCCGGCCGAGCCGAAGTTCAGAGTGCCGGGCCGGCTTTTCGCCAGCGCGATCAATTCCTGCACGCTGTTCACACCAAGTTCGCGCCGTACCGCGAGCACGATGGGCACGGTGGCGACCTTGCCGACGAAGCCGAAGTCGCGCAGCGGATCATAGGTCAGCCGCGGATACAGGCTTGGGTTGATGGCAAGCACGCTGGTATTGGCCATCAGCAGCGTCTGGCCATCGGGCTCCGCCCGCACCAGCCGCTCCGCTGCCTCCAGCCCACTGCCACCGCCACGGTTCTCCACCACGACGGTGCCGCCGAGTTCGCCCCGCATCGCTTCCGCCAGCACACGCCCGACCCCATCCGCCGTGCCTCCTGGCGGTGCGCCGACGATGATGACCAGCGGGCGCCGGCTGCCCTGCGCCCTGGCGCGCGTGGCGAGTACCAGCGGGGCAGCGAGCGAGGCTGCGATGGCGGTACGACGATCCAACATGGTGGGTCTCCTTAGCCGGCAGTGGTGCGCAGGATTTCTGTGATCCAGTCGGCGGCGTGGGAGATGCCGATCTGCCGGTCGTCCACATGTGCGTGCTGGGCACCCCCCTCTTCGGCGGTGAAGATCTTCAGCGTCTTGTTCGGAGTGGCCAGCGCGGAAAACAGCCTGTCGGCATTGGCGACCGGGATGACGCGATCCTCGGCGCCATGCGTCACCAGGAAGGGGCAGGCGACGCGGGCGGCCGCACCCGCGACGTCGAATGTCTCCGCGATCGCGATCGCGGCATCATCATCGGCGGCGCCGACCACCCAGCGGAACTGGAAGTTGGATTGCGCGATGGTCTGGCCCGCGGCCCGCGCCTTGTCCCGCACACCGCGCTGGAAGCCTGCCAGGTCCCAATGCGGCGCCGTCAGCGCGACGCCGGCGGCGAAGCGCGGCTCGTGCGCCGCCACGCGCACCGCGTAGTACCCGCCAAAAGAGTAGCCCATGACGACAATGCGCCCTGCATCGACATCCTTGCGCGTGGTGAGATAGTCGAAGGCCGCGGCGCCGGCGACTTCGTAGTCGTGGCGCGCGCTGATGCCCCGCATGCGCAGGGTCTCGCCCTGCCCGGGGCCGTCGATCGCAAGGGTGTGCATGCCGCGCCGGGCGAATTCCAGCCCGGCGAAGAGCACGCTCATCTCCTTGCAATTGTCCATGCCGTCGAAGACGACGACGACGGGCGCGCTGGCCGGAACGCCGGGCGCCTTCATGAACAAGGCGGGCAAGGTGGTGCCGGCATAAGGCACCTCGACGAACTCGATTTCCTTGTGGCGCGCGCGCAGGCCGGCATGGAGGCTGCGATACGCCGCCTCGCCCATCTGGCGCTTCTCAGCACCCGGCGGCACGAAACGCTCGCCGGTGAAGCGGTACATGCCGGCGCGCAGCAGCAGCAGCCCCGCCGTTTCGGCACTGGCGGCGGCGGCGGCGGCCTCAAGGGAGGTGGCCTCCGCAAACCATTCCTCGGCCCAGGCGGCGGTCTCGCCCTGGCGGGCGGCCAGACGGGCGCCGATGCGGTCGATGTCGCGCAGCGCCACAGCGCCGTAGGGCGCCATGCCCTTGCAGACGAGCATGGCGTTGGACCACAGGAAATTGCCCGGGAAATGGTCCGTCCAGGACGGGATGCCGGTCGATGCCATACCGCGTATCGTTTCCTCGAACGGTGGCTCTGTGGCCGCCTAAAACTGGGTAACCCAGTTCATTGAGATTGGACCACGCCGCCATCTTCGGTCAAGACGGAGTTTGCCCATGATCCACGGACCCCTCGCGCCCGCGCCCGGCCAACGCTTCTCGGAAGAGGTGATCAGCCGCATCGGGCAGCTGGTCGAGGAGGGGGAGATGCGCGTCGACGCCCGCTTCCCCAGCGAACGGGTGCTGGAAGCACGGTGGCGGGTGAGCCGTCTGGTGATCCGCGAGGCCTTCCGCGCGCTGGAGATTCAGGGCGTGGTGGAAAGCCGTCCCGGCGGCGGCCGCTACCTGCGGTCGGACCGGGTGCCGGATCCGGCGCGGCTGCGGCGGCTGCGGCTGGAGGCCGGGCGCGAGCAGTTGTTGCAGCTGTGGGAGACGCGCGAGACGCTGGAATGCAAGACCGCCGAGCTTGCGGCCGAGCGCGCCACGCCGGAGCAGCTGGAGGCGATCGCACATCCGTTGCGGCTGCTCGACGCCCCGCCGAGCGAGGCGCTGCGTCACACCGATCCCAACCGCCTGTTCCATTTGGCGATCGCCGGGGCCTGCGGAAACCCGTTGCTGGAGGATATGGTCGCGGACCTGCTGGCGCGGTCCCAGGCGACCGGCTTCCGGGCGCTGCTGGAGCTGGAGGATCTGGCGGCCCTGCAGCCCGAGCATCATCCGATCTTCGACGCGATCGCGGCGCATGACCCGGCCGCCGCCCGCGCGGCGATGCGCCGGCATTTCGAGGGGCTGCGCGGCTGTCTCCGTGCCCCGGCGCTGCTGGCCGCGGCACGCTGATACCGAGGCGGCGCGGAACGCCTCAACGCAGCGGCTCGCCCTATCAACCGATGGGAGGCCAGCGAGGTGGGCGTTATCCCCCCAGATTCACGCCCAGCCGGCCATAGAGATCCGCGAGTCGCGCCTCATAGGGCTTTGCCCCGAACAGCGCCGCCTGTCGTGGCCCCGCATCCGACAGCGCGCCGCAAAGGGCGGCATCGGTGTCGAGGGCGATGATGCCATTGGCGATGTCCCGCACGTCATAGGGATCGACCGTTAGCGCCGCCTGGCCGACGATCTCGGGCAAAGAGGCGGCGGTGGAGGTCAGCACCGGCGTGCCGAGCTGCATCGCCTCCAACGCCGGCAGGCCGAAGCCCTCGTACAGCGAGGGGAACAACACCGCCCGGGCGCCGCGGATCAGGCTGATCAGCAGGCGGAAGGGCGCGTAATCCATCCGCAGGATGCGGCCCTGCACCTGGTCGGAATAGCCGCTCAACCAATCGCCCTTGGCCTCCGGCAGCAGCCGCGCCGCCCGCCGCCCGTCCGGCGTGCTGCCCCAGCCATCCTTGCCCACGATCACGAGGCGGCGGTTGCTGCCGCTGGCGAGGAAGGCCTCGATGATGCGGTCCACATTCTTCTTGGGCTCGATCGCGCCGAAGAAAAGAAAGTAGCTGTCGGGGTCCAGGCCGAAGGCGGCGCGCAAATCTTGCCGCACCGAGGCCTCGGGGGCGGCGGCGATTTCGGCGGGGACCTCGACGGATTGGTAGGTGTTGGTCACCCGCGCCGGATCGGCGCCGAGCAGGGAGATGATGTCCCGCGCCGAGCATTCGCTGACGGTGACGATGTGGTCCGCCTGCTGCGCGAGCATCCGCGCGACGCGGTAATAGTGCCGCTTGTTGTCGAGCGTCGTGTAGGGCAGGCGCAGCGGCACGAGGTCATGCATCGTGTAGATGTTGAGCGCGCCGGGAACCATGATCGGCAGCGGATAGGTCCAATGGACCAGGGCCGGATCGCCCGGCAGCCGCACCCGCAGGCGGCGGCCGGTCCATTTGAAGTGGTTGATGGCCAGGCGATAGAGGTCCGACAGGTTCCAGATGTGGCGTGCATTGGGCAGGGCATGCGCCATGCTGTCGGTGATGACCTGGCCGGTGACCGGCACCTCTACCGCGCGCACGCCGCCGGTTGCCAGCAACAGCCGCCGCATGTCGCGCAGCGCGCGGGGCAAAGGCTTCGGCAAGGGCCGCTCGGCATCGAAGAAGGTGATCTCGCGCAGCAGCGGGTCGCTGCCCATGCTGCTGCGCTTGCCGTAGAGCACCGCCACATCGGCGCCCAGCGCGCCCAGGCGGAAGGTCAGGTTGCGGGCATAGGTCGCCACCCCCGTGCCCTGTTCCAAGGCCAGATTGTAGCCGTCGACCGTGACCAGTGCGCCCAAGCCGTCCGCTCCCCGCTGCCGCGCAGACTTGCGCGGACCCGGTGTAGCCGTGGCGGCCGTGATTGGCGATAACAGCCGGGCTTGCCGTCAGGAGGAGAGATGAACTTGATCGGGAGGACGCTCAAGGGCCTGGGCCGCCAGCGCGAGGCGCTGACCCCGGCGCGCGCCCTGTTCAACCGCGGCAATGCGCTGCGCGACGCACGGGATTGGAGCGGTGCGGCGGACGCCTATGCGGCCTACCTCGATCTTCATCCCGGCGACCGCGCCATCACCATCCAGCGCGGCCACATGGTCAAGGAGGCGGGCGATCCCGCGACGGCGCTCTCGCTCTACCGCGCGGCCGAGGCGATGCTGCCGGAGGACCCGGATATCCACATCCAGATCGGCCATGCGCTGAAGCTGCTGCGGCGCCTGCCGGAGGCCGCGCGAGCCTATCGCATCGCCGCCGAGTTGGACCCCGCCGCCGTCGATCCCTGGCGCGAGCTGGCGATGCTGCAATCGCTCGGCGTTGCCTCGCCCTGGCGGCCGAAAGGCGCGCCAGATACGCCGCCGGGGGCGCTGCTGGACATCAGCGACCTGCTGTCCTGGATCCATACCCGCCGTGTGCCTTCGGGTATTCAGCGCGTGCAGCTCGCCATCGCCGGTGCGGCGCTGGAAGGCGGGATGGATGCAGCACTGGTGGCGATGCGCGCGGGGGCTGCGGGCTTCGTCGCGGTGCCGGCCCTGTGGTTCTCCCGGCTCCAGGCGGTGATGCGCCGTGGCGCCGACGCCGAGGATGCGGAGTTCCGCCAGATCGTCGAGGTGATGGAGGCGGTCCTCGCCGGCCCGCTCATCGCGTTCACCCCGGGCCAGATCCTGCTGACGCTTGGTACCGCCTGGTGGCTGCCGGGCTATCTCGATGTGATCCGGGCGGCGCGGACCGATGCCGGGCTGCGCCATGTCGCGCTGGTGCATGACGTCGGGCCGATCGTGGCACCGCGGGATGTCTCGCCAGGCGCGGGTGCGCAGTTCGCGCGCTGGTTCGCGGGGCTCGCGCTGCATGCCGATGGGCTGCTGGTCGCGGGGTCGGGCACGGCCGAGGATATCGCCGGCCTCGGCGGTGGCGGGCTGCCGCAGGTGCCGATCGAGGTCGTGCCTTTCGACGCCGCCCCGCACTGGCCCCGCCCGGCCGAAACCCATCCCTTGCTGGAACAGCCGGGGCCCTTCGTCCTCTGGGTCGGCTCGCTGGAAACCCGCAAGGACCATGCCTTCGTCTTCGCCGCCTGGAAGCGGCTGGCCGAGCGTATGGGGCGGGCGACGCCGAGGCTGGTCTGCGTCGGCCGCGCCGCGGAGGGCTCGGCGACCGCCCTCGGGATGCTGGCGGCCGACCCGGCCCTGGCGGCGCGCATCAGCGTGGTGCAGGACGCCGATGATGCCCTGCTGGTGGCTCTGCTGCGGCGGGCGCGCTTCATCCTGTACCACTCCCGCCACGAGGGCTGGGGCCTGCCGGTGACCGAGGCTTTGGCCGCGGGCAAGCCTGTGGTGATCCCCGATCTGCCTGGGCTGCGCGATGCGGCCCGCGGCCTCGCGGAAACCTTCCGGCCGGGCGATGCCGAGGGGCTGGTCGATCTGCTGCATCGCCTGTCGGGCGATGACGCGGCGCTCGCGGCCTCGGCCGCGCGGATCGCCGCGGCGCCGCCGCTGCGCAGTTGGACCGAGGTCGCCGCCGATATCCTTGGCGCGGCCCAGAGGCTGGCCTCGCAGGACGCCTCTGAGGCCAAGGTCGATATCCTGCTGGCGCCCGGCTCCAGACTCACCTTTGGCGAGGACCCGAACGTCATCGACTTCGCCAGCTTGGCCCTCGCCTCACTGGTGCGCGATCGCAAGGGATGGATGGTGGCCGAGGGCTGGGGGGTCTGGGCACGGCTGGGCTATGCCCGGATCACCCTGCCGATCGCGCCGACCCTGACGGCGCCGCAACTCCACCTGGAACTGGAGGCTCCGAGCAAGGATATGGTGCTGACCATTCGCGTCGATCGCGACGGCGCCAGCGGCGCTTGGTGCAGCATCCCCATTACCGAGGCGGGCCCGTGTTTCGCCGCCGTCGCGGCGCCGGTCGGCGACGGGCCTCTGTCAGTGCTGCTGGTGAGCGACCGGCCGGATGCGGATCAGGACGAGCGCGGCATCGGCGTCGTTGCGCTGACGGTCTTCGCCGATGACGCGCCTCTGGCGCGGATCGAGGCAATGGAGCGGCGGGTCTTTCGCTCTGCCGTGCTGAGTTGAGCTGAACCAGGAGGCGGCCGCGGCCGCCTCCTGTCGGTCAGTTGAAGACGCGCACCGCGACGGCCGACTGGAACACGAGGTTCAGTAGGTCGCGGGCGATCTGGAAGTTCTTCGGATCGAGCCGGGGCAGGACGATCAACTCGTCGCCCGGGGAGGGGCCCTCGGCGGGATCCAGCAGGACCTCGCCGCTGGCGCGGCGGATGATCACGCGGCTCTCATCCGCGCGCAGATCGAAGCCTCCGGCCGCGGTGATATAATCGGCGATACGCCGATCCCGGCGCCAAAGGACGGCCTGCGGCGAATTCACCTCGCCGGACACCATCACCGTCTCCACCCGTTCCGGGATGACGATGGTGTCGCCATCCTCCAGGCGGGTTTCGGTGCAGTGGCGGTTCTGGGCCACGACCAGCCGGCCCTCCGGGCGGATGCGGCGGCCACGGGAAATCCAGGTGGAGACGAGCTGCGCCTCCGAGGCCCGGATCTCGGCCACGCCGGTGCTGGCGGACATGGCGGTGAAGAGCTGCCGCTCCAGCCGGTCCAGCGCCTCGTTGATGGAGCGGACCTGCGCCGCCGCCAGACGCGGGCGCAGCAGGAAGACGGCGCCGGTGTCGGCCAGCTGCGGATCAACCGCGACATGGTCCAGCAGTTGGCACAAAGTGATGTCGCGATCGGCGATCAGGACGGAGGGGCCGATGCGGCTGCCCTCGATCGAGACGCGGATGCTCGGGTTGGGGACGTCGGAGATGAAGGTGACCGAATCCTGGTCATGCAACTGCATGCCCGCGAGTTCCCGCACCGTCGCGTAGCGTGACCAGGGCAGGGTGTTGCGGGTGCCGCGGACCACGACATTGGTGGCGGAGGGCAGGGGGGCGGCCAGTTCGATCAACTCCCGTCCGGCCATGCTGCGCCCGGTCATCTCGAACAGATAGTTGTTGCGGATGGCGCCATCGACGCTGACCATCGCGCTCTGGGCGCCGACCAGGATGGTGTCGCCCTCCTGCAGCCGGATCGGCGGCAGCACGCCGCGCGTCAGGAAGGAGTAGAGGTCGATTCGGCTGGTCGCGCCATTGGAGCGCCGCAGCTCGATCTGGCGGAAGGACCCGCGGGAGGGATCGACGCCACCGGCGCGGGTCAGGAAGTCCAGCACCGAATCCGAGGCCTGGCCGACATGCCGGCCGGGCATTTTCACCGCACCGGCCACGAAGACGCCGATCCGGTTCACGTTCAGCAGCACGGCGTAAACCTGCACCGACTGGGTATAGATCCGCTGCACCTGTTGTTCGATCACCCGTTGCAGATCGCCTGCGCGCGTGCCGGCGATCGCGACGGGGCCGATGGTAGGAATGAAGATATTCCCATCAGAATCGACGGCGGAGGTGATTTCCGCCTCGGTCGCGCCCCAGATCCGAATGCTGACGCGGTCGCCGGGGCTCAGCACATAGGAGGGGTTCGGTGCGTCCGAAGACAATGTGACGGGGCGCGTGAACAGGGCAGCGCCGAACACGGCGGTCGGCGGCCCGGGGCGGCGATCCACCTCGCCCAAGGGGGCGGTGACGGTGGGACCGCCCTCGGCCTCGGTGGCCGAACCCTCGCGCACCGTGGTGCGCTCCTGGCCCAGAAGGTTGGGCGTGATCGGTGCCTGGGAGGCGGAGCCGGTGGCACCGAAGCCGAGGGGGGCGCCGAAGCTCTGTGGCGCGGCCGGGGATTGAGCCGCGGATGCCCCGGCGCGGCTGCTCGGCAAAAGCTGGGCCAGCGCGGGACGCGGCAGCGCTGCGCCGATCAGCAAAACTGCCGCTACCCAATTCCGCCACTGCGACATGCGAGTCCCCATTACAGTCTTAAGAAGCATGTTCTCGCATCCCGGCCACAATCAACCAGCCAATCGCATACAGCACCACCAGCACGGCGGCCATGGACGCGAGAATGAAACCGGCACGGGGATACATGGCGTATTCGGCAAGGTTTGGTTCGACGACGCGCGCGAGGAACAGTTGCTGCCGCGAGGCTTCGACCCGCGCCTGTTCCAGCGAGGCGGTCGCCGAGGCAAGCTGACGGTCGGCGAATTCGCGTTCAAGCTGCAAGCGTTCGTAGCCCGCAATCTGCTGCGGCAGCGCCTGTCCGCCGGAGGTCGTGCGGCGGCGCTCCTCGGCAATTCCCGTCTGCAGCGCCGCAATACGGTTGCGCAGGGTCGCGATCAGGGGGTTGTCCCGCCGCATGTATGCGGACTTCTCTTCCAATTCGGCGCGCGTTTGCAGGAGCGTCTGCTCCAGCGTCGCGACCGAGCGCAGGGCGGCCTCGGCCGTCGCCGCGGGGTTCAGGGCGCGTTCGGTTTCGCGGAAAGCCAGAAGGGCCTCGCCGGCGTCCGCGATGCGTTGCTCGGCCACCGCGACTTCACGCCGGGCGACCTGCAACGTGTCGTCGCGGACCCGGGCCGAAAGCCGGTTGATCAGTGATTCGGCCATGCCCAGCAAGGCTTCGTTCAGGGTGCGGGCGTCATCCGGGCGGAAGGCGCGGACCTGGATCGAGGTGATGCCGGTCGTCTGGTCGGCCGTGACGGTGACCATGCTGTTGAAATAGCGCTGTAGCTTTTCGGCGCTCGGTTCCTCCGACCAGAGTCCGGCCACCACATCGGCTTCCGGCCGGCGGTAGATATCAACCAGGCCATGCTCGGCGCGCAGTTTCACCACGGCATCGAGCGAGGTCAGGAAGTCACGGACGGCCAGCCCTTCCTGCGGCATGGTGGAGATGCCGCTGCCACCCATCAGCGAGGCAAGCCCTGCGGCTCCGCCGCTGCCGAACGAGCTGGAACCCGTGCGACCGCGGACCTGGAACTTGCTCTCCGAGGCGTATTGCGGTGCTGCGAAGCCGTAGAAGTAGAGGCTCGCGACGGTCAGCGGCAGGAGCACGCACAGGATCAGACCCTTCCGACGGCGCCAGAAGCGCGCGAGGGCGGGAGGACGGCGTGGCGCCGTGCCATGCGGTTCACCAACGGAGAGGTTGGCGTCAGAGAGCCTGATAGGCGTCGATAGCTTCATCGAGGTCATCGTAAAACCTCAGCCTCCCATCGTGAAGCACAGCCGCCCGCCGGCAGTAGAGCCGGATCAACTGCATGCTGTGCGAGACCAGAACCAGAGCCGACCGGGACCGGCGGTCGTCGAAGGCTTTGGATACCCTTTCGGAGAAGCGGGCATCGCCGGCACCCACTGATTCGTCGACCAGATAGCATTCGAACTCCACGGCGAAGGACAGGCCCAGCATCAGCCGACTCATCATCCCCGACGAATAGGTGCGCGCTGGCTCGTGGAAGTAGGCGCCGAGTTCGGCAAAGGCTTCCACCTTTTCCAGCGTCTCGGCGATATCGAGGTCGTAGATGCGGGCGATGAAGCGGGCATTGTCCGCGCCGGTCATGCTGGCCTGCACGCCAATGCCCGAGCCCATCGGCCAGGACACGGACATCCCCCGCTTGATCCGCCCGCGGCTCGGCGCATCCACCCCGCCCAGGATCCGTAGGAGCGTCGATTTGCCGGCGCCGTTCCGTCCGAGGATGCCCAGCGCGTCGCCGCGCTCGATCTTGCCCGTAATGCCTTTCAGCACATCGCGATGGCCTCCCCGGACCGGATGCGACTTCCAGACGTCGTCGAGGATCAACACCAGATGCCACCCTCAGTACATTTCGAGCCGTGGCCGCGCATAGCGCAGCACGGCGAGGCCGATGAGATTGCTCGCGAGGATCCAGTAAAGCACGTAGGGGATATCATAATAGGCCGTAACCTTGTCACCGAACTGGCCTTCGCGCAGCAACTCGTGGATGCTGACGAAGGGAACCCAAAGCGCGTCTTCGCGCCATTCTGGTGGCAGCCAGGAGACCTGAAAAAAGGCACCGGAAATCGGCATCATCAAATAGGTAATCGGGTGCACGATTCGTTCGGTGAACTCGCTCAGGCCACTAAATCCAGTGACCATCATCGAAAGACCATGGCTCAGCAGCGCCATTAACGCCATCGCGAAGACGATTTTCAGTGGTGACTGTGGGACTTCGCCAACAAGCCAATAAGCGCAGCCGAGAAATATCAGTAAGACGCCGGATACCGAGACGGCCTCGATGATATTACGCGAAATACAAATATCCAAAAGCATTACGTCGCGATGGTAGAGGAGCGATAGATTGGATTGGATTGCGCCGCCTGCCTTATTGACCATGGCGCGAAACATAAAATAGGGCACGTAGCCGACAACAGAAAGCGTAAATACTGGCAGGCTATTGTGCCCGCCGCCCTGCAAGAAGTGCAGTGTAGAGACGATGCCGCCAAGCAACAGGGGCTCGAAGAACATCCAAAGGAAGCCGAGATTGCTGCGACCGAAACGGGTCTGCAATTCGCGCAGGATAAGGGCGCCGATGACCCGTCTGCGAACGGCAATTATTTGTTCGAAGGTACGGCCGCCAACATACGGTCCTTCGGCGGCCCCGCTCATGTGCGCGGGGTCGAACCACCGCTTCGTAGAAGCGGGCGGGCTGCCTCCCAGGACGCGCCGTGTTGGCAGAAGACCTGCCGGGTCGCTTCGCGCGTCCCTCCGATGGCGACCTCGCGGCACTCCCGGCCGCTGCCCGCATTCCACGCCCGGATCAGGCGTACCGGCACGGGCGGGGACCCCGCGGCAGGCTCAACGCGATCTTCCTGCCCCGGCGCGGCACGGCTGGCGAACAGCGCCAGCGGCTCCATCGGGCGCGCAGGGATCGCGGATGTCTCGATCGGCGCGCCGGGTGCGCGCAAAAACGACGGCATGGCACAGCCGGAGGTCATCAGAACGACGGCCAGGGCTGGGGCCAGGGCAACAAAACGGGACAAACGGCACCCTCCGTTGAGCATCGGCATGCGGCGTGATACCGGAATTCCTACCGCAGCGCAAAAACCGATTGATCACGTCCCCGTTCAATGCCGACTTGGCGGGGATGATGGCGGGGGTTACCGCGGCGTGATACGGCGGCGGACATGACGGCATCCGCCCCCGACCCTGGCCGGGATATCTGGCAGGAAAATAACCCTAATACTGATCGGCTTCTTTGGCCCTCACCGCGGTTCGGCCGGGCCGGCGCGGTGATCGCCCGGCTCGATCCGCTGGCTGCGGCCGCGGTCCCTGCCGAGGCCGAGCGCCTGGGCAGGCTGGTCGCTCTCCGGCGGGTCGGCGGGCCGGCCGGATTGCCCGACCCTGGTCCGGTGGGTCTCGGCCTGCCCGCGCGCGGCGCCCTCCTGCTCCTCGATGCGTGCGAAGGCACCCGGAGTCCCTGCTTACGCGAGGCAATCGACCGCCTTCTGGCGCGGGCCGCGGGGCGGCCGGTGGTGGTTCTGCCGCATCCCGGCGCCCGCCGGTCTCGGCCGTTGCGCCAGGCGCCCAAGGGCGTGACGGTGCTGCCCTGGCGCTTTTCCGCCTGGACGCTGCTGGACGCGGCCGCGGAGTTGCATCTGCTGCCCCCGGCGACCCCAGCGGTTGGCCCCGATCCCTTGCTGGTATTGGCCGGTGCGGCCGGCGTGCCGGCCTGGTCGGACGAAGTGCCCGTCGATGTGGCAGCGCTCTGGGCTAGCGTGATCGGGGCAACGCGCTGGCGCTGCCCGTTTCATGGCACGGAGATGTCGGCGGAGGCGGGGATCGGTCTGCTCGCGCTCTGGCGGATCACCGAGGCGCATAACCGCCGCGTTGCCGCCTGCACCGGGATTCCGCCCTGGAAGCGTGCCTCGATGGCCGCCCTCTTTGCCTCAGGGCGTGGCGCACCCGCCTTCCGCGGTGCCGCCGGGGCGGCGCTGAAGCATGCGGAGCGCAAGAAAGGCGCGCTGGCCGCCTGGGCAAGCTCCATGCCGGTGGCCTTGCCGGATGCGGCCTCAGCGGCTGGGGTTGCGCTGCTGCGGATCGAGGATGGGTTCATCCGTGGTGCCGGACTCGGCGCGCGGTTCCTGCCGGGCGCCTCGTGGTGCATCGACGGCCAAGGCGTCCATTACGACCCGGCCAGGCCCTCGGATCTGGAGGCGCTGTTGCAGGAGGGCGGATTCGAGCCCGCGCTGCTGGCCCGCGCCGCCGCCCTGCGCCAGACGATCGTGGCCCGTGGCATCAGCAAGTACAATCTACGCGCGGGCGCGCCGATGCCGGCCTTCCCCGCCGGGCGGCGGATCGTGCTGGTGACCGGGCAGGTGGAGGATGACGCCTCGATGCGGGCGGTGCGCGGGCCGGTGCGGGGCAACCTGGCCTTGCTGCGGGCGGCGCGGGCGGTGGAACCGGAGGCCTTCCTGATCTTCAAGCCCCATCCCGACCTGGTCGCCGGCTTCCGCCGAGGGCGGTTGGCGGCCGAGGAGTTGGATGGCCTGGTCGATGCCGTCGTCACCGACCAGCCGCTGCCGGCGCTGCTGCCGCATGTGCATGCGCTGCACACGATCACGTCGCTGGCGGGGTTCGAGGCGCTGCTGCGCGGCGTGCCGGTCACCACCTGGGGCCAGCCCGCCTATGCCGGATGGGGGCTGACCCTCGACCGCGATCCGGTCGCGCGTCGGACCCGGAAGCTCACCCTGGACGAGTTGGTGGCGGGGATGCTCATCCTCTATCCGCGCTACCTCGATCCGGTCACCCGGCTGCCCTGCACGCCCGAGGTTCTGCTCGAGAGGCTGGACGACCCGGCGCTGTGGCGGGCCTCGCCCTTCACCATTCATCGCGGGGTACAGGGCTTCGTCACACGGCTCTGGGCGCGGTGGCGGGGGTTGTCATGACGCATGTGGTCATCACCGGAGCCTCTCGCGGGCTCGGCGCGGCGCTGGCGCTGCGCTTCGCGGCACCGGGGGTGCGGCTCGGGTTGATCGCGCGCTCGGCCGATGGGCTGGCCGCCACCGCCGAGGCCTGCGGTGCACAAGGCGCCGAGGTCGCGGTCGCGGCGCTGGATGTGCGGGATGCGGTGGCGCTGGCGGCGGTGCTGACGGAATGGGGGCAGGTGCGACCGATCGACGTTGCCATCGCCAACGCCGGCGTTTCCGGCGGCACCAGCCCGGATGGTCGGCCGGAGGGGCTGGAGGCCGCGACCCGCCAGATTGCCGTGAACCTGGTGGGCGCCATGAATCTGGTCGAGCCGCTCTGGCCCGCTATGGTGGCGCGCGGCCAGGGACGCATCGCGCTGGTTGCTTCGCTGGCGGCCTTGCGCGGGCTGCCCGATATCCCCGCCTATGCCGCCAGCAAGGCGGGGTTGCGTGCCTATGGCGAGGCGTTGCGGGCGGGGCTCGGGCCGCGTGGGGTGAAGGTGACGGTGCTCTGCCCGGGCTTCTTCGAGAGCGACATGAGCCGGCGCTTCCGCGGCGGCCAGCCTGGGGCGGTGCCACTGGATCAGGCGGCGGCGCGCTGCCACGCCGCCATCCTGGCCGGCCGGGGGCGGCTGAGCTTTCCCGCGCATCTCGCCTTCGGGATGCGGCTGCTGGACCTGCTGCCGGTGGGGCTGTCGGATCTGGTGGCCCGCCGCATCCGCTGCCGGGTGGTGCCGGACGAGCGCGCCTAGCCCTGGTCGCCCATGGCGCGGCCGGTGCGGTGCCGCCGCAGCAGCGCCCAGCCGATCAGGGCCGCCACCACGAACAACCCCACCGCCAGTACCATCTGCCAGGCGCCATCGACGCGAATGCCCTTGCCCAGAAGCGCGAAGACGACGGTCTGCGGCACGAAGCCAAGTGCCGACCCGGCCAGGAAGGGCAGTGCCGCGATCCCGGCCATCCCGGCCAGGAGGTTCAGTGCGAGGTTGTTGCCGATAGGCAGCAAACGTAACGCCAGCGTGGCGCCAAAGGGGTTTTCCGCCATCGCATCGCGCAAGGGCCGCAGGCGCGGCCCGAACCGGCCCGACAGGCGTCGTTCCGCCCAGTCCCGCGCCACGATCCGCGCCCACCAGAACGCCGCCGCCGCGCCCAGGACCTGGGCCACCAGCGCCAGCGCGCTGCCGAGCGCCGCGCCAAAGGCATAGCCGCCGACGAAGGCCATCGCCTGCCGCGGCACGCCGATCGCCGTGGCGATGCTGCCGGCGGCCAGAAACAGTGCCTCAGCCGCCAGGCCGCCGCCGCTGAGGTAGCGATCAGCGAGTTCGGTACCCGGTGCCACGCCGATCAGCCGCAGCAGCCAGCCTGCCGCCGCCAGACCCACCGCCAGCAGGATCGCGCGCAGCAGCGCCGGATTCATGGCCCCGGATTCATGGCAAGGGCGTCGCGACCGGCCGTTTCCAGCGGCGCTGCAGCCAGATCACCCCGACCAGATCCATGAAGGCGACCAGCAGGCGGTCCAGCGTCCCGTAATTGCTGATCCCGCGCAGGCGGGGGCGATGATTGACCGCCTCGCTGACCACCACCGCGCCGGCGCGCAGCGCCAGCGCCGGCAGGTAGCGGTGCATGTGGTCGAAGGCGGGCAGGTCGAGGAACAACTGCCGGCCGAAGACCTTCAACCCGCAGCCGGTATCCGGGGTCGCATCGCCCAACAGCCGCGCCCGCACCGCATTGGCGACGCGGCTGGTCAGCCGCTTGACCCTGGTGTCGCGTCGATTGACGCGGTGGCCGGCGACCAGCACGCCCGCGGCGCCGCTAAGGCCCTCGGCCTGGGCGCGGGCCAACAGACGGGGAATATCCGCGGGATCGTTCTGGCCATCGCCATCCAGGGTGGCGATCCAGTCGCCCCGCGCCACCCGCACACCCGAGACGATCGCCGCCGATTGGCCGCAGGAGGCGACGTGCCGCAGCCCCCGTATGCGCGGGTCCGCGGCGGCAGCCAGCGCCAGCACGGCATCGGTGCCGTCCGTCCCGCCGTCATCGACGCAGATCACCTCATAGGCGAGGCCGCCCAGGGCGGCGGTGATCTCGGCCAGCAGCGGTCCGGCATTCGTCGCCTCGTTCCGCATGGGAATGACGACCGAGAGCAACAGCGGCGAGGGGGTGAGGCTGGGATTCAAAAGAGCGGCGGCTTTTCTGCTTGGGGGCCGGCGGGCGGTAGCAGGGGGGGGCGGGGTCGGCAAGTTCCGCCAGGCCGGCGATGCCTGTTCTCCGATGGCAAGCCGTGACCGCGCTGCCTGATGCGGGACAGATGATCCTCCAGCAGCGTGTGCAGAAGATGCATCAGATCGTATATAGCTCTTCCATGCCTTTCGATGCCCCTCCGGCCGCTCCCGCCAGACAGCCATCCGACCCGGCGACGCGAAACCGTCGCGCCGTTGTCCTATGGCTGTTGGTGGTCTGCGTCCTCGTCTGGATCATGGTGGCACTTGGCGGGGCCACACGGCTGACCGGCTCGGGCCTGTCGATCATGGAATGGGCGCCGCTGTCAGGCAGCCTGCCGCCGATGTCCGAGGCAGAATGGCAGCGCCTCTACGCGCTCTATCGCGAAATTCCTCAATACGCCCTGGTCAACGCGGGGTTCGGGATCGAAGGTTTCCGGCGGATATTCTGGCTGGAATGGACCCACCGCTTCTGGGGCCGGATGATCGGCCTCGCCTTTTCGGTGCCACTGGTGGTGTTCTGGCTGCGCGGGCGGGTCCCGCCGGGGCTGGGTCCGCGGCTTGTCGTGCTGCTGCTTCTCGGCGGTGCGCAGGGTGGCGTCGGCTGGTTCATGGTCGCCAGCGGCTTCGAGGCCGATCGCACCACGGTCTCGCCCTACCGTCTGGTGCTGCATCTGGCGCTCGCGCTGCTGCTGTTCTCGGTGCTGTTCTGGACGGCGCTGTCGCTGCTGCGGCCGGCGCGGGGCCGGCCGGCCGGTGCTTCGGGTGTCGCGATGCTGGTGCATGCGGCGGCGGGGCTCGTGGTGCTGACCCTGCTGGCGGGCGGCTTCGTCGCCGGGCTGCGGGCCGGGTTCGACTTCAACACCTGGCCGCTCATGGACGGGCAATGGGTGCCGCGCGGCTACCTGGCCGAGGGCTGGCATAGCCTGACCGCGGATATCGCCACGGTGCAGTTCAATCATCGCCTGCTCGCGAGCCTGACGGCGGTGACCGTGCTGACTGCGGTCGGCCTCGGCTGGCTACGTCTGCCGCCGGGATTCGCCCGTTCGGCCCTGCTGGTGCTTGGGGCTGCGGTGCTGGTGCAATACGGGCTTGGCGTCACGACGCTGCTGCATGTGGTGCCGGCTGGACTGGGCACGCTGCACCAGGCCGTCGCGGTCGTGGTCCTGGCAGCCGTGCTGGCCGCGATGCACGGGCTGCGGCGGGGATGACGAAGCGGATCCGTCCGGTGCCGGACGAGTTGCTGGAGGCGCTGGCACATCTGCCGGTCTGCCTCGCGATCTACGATGCCGAGCACCGGCTGATCTTTCTCACCAACCCGCCGGTGCTGCACGCGAAACTCGCGGAGGACAGCCTGCCGATCGGCACGTCGCTGCGCGATATCGTCACGCTCTACGCCTATCACGGCGTTTTCGGCCCGGGCGATCCAGAGGCGCGGGTTGCCACGGTGATGCGGATGGACCGCAGCAAGGCGTCGCGCCGGGTGGTGCGAACCACCCTCGGGCGCGCGTTGGAATTCTGCAACGAGCCGTTGCCCACCGGCGGCTTTACCAGCATCGTCAGCGATGTCACCGCCTTCGTCCGCGCGGAATCGGAAGCGATGGCGATGGCGCGCGCCAGCCAGGGGGTGCTCGACCAGCTGCGAGAGGGTGTCGGCGTTTACGGCCCGGACCGGCGGCTGACCTTGCTCAACCCTGCCTATGCCAACCTGATCGGCGCCCCGCCGGGCGGAATACATGCCGGCATGAGCCTGCCCGAGGTTTTCGCGCTGCTGGCCGCCCGCGGCGAATACGGCAATCTGGACGATCCTGACTTCGTGCTGCGCCGCATCGGCACCGACCGCGGCCTGCCGCAGCAGCAGATGCGGGAGAGGCCGAATGGCGAGGTGATCCGCGTCACCTCCAAGCCAACCAGCGACGGCGGTTTCATCATCGAGGTCGATGATCTGACCGAGTTGAAGCGCGCCGAGGATGACGCACGGCAGCGTGCCACCTTGCTCGATGCGGTGTTGGCGGCGCTTCCGTACGGCGTGGCCGTATATGGCTCCGACCGGCGCGTGACCATGCTGAATGAGGCCTGCAAGCGGCTGCTGGCCGATGCCGGACCGACGCTCGGCGAACATCTTGATACCCTGATCGCCCGCCGCCATGCCGCCGGCGAATACGGCGACATGCCGATCGAGGAGGTTCGTCGGCGCCGCTACGCCTGGATGACGGAGGGGCAGAGCGAGTGGATGCGCACGCGGGCGGATGGCACCACCCTGGTCGGCCGTTTCACCCGCTTGCCTGATGGCGGCCATGTCGCCGTCATCAGCGATATCACCGCCCTGCACGAGGCGCAGCGGCAGGCCCGGGAGCAGGCGCTGCGTCAGCAGGTGATGCTGGAGAACTCGCGCAGCGGCATCTCCCTCTTTGACCGCGAGGGCCGGCTCATTGCCGCCAATGCCCTGGCAAGCCGGCTGACCGGGCTCGATACCGATGAGATGTGGGCGGGGCGTACCATCGAGGATATCCGCCGCGCGCAGGCTGAGCGGGGCGAATTCGGCTCGCCGGAGGCCGCGGCCGCATTCACCGCGACGCGGCCCCACATCTTCGGGCCGGGGCGCTACGTCAGGACCCGGCCGGACGGCTCGGTGGTCGAGATCACGACCGAGCCCACCCCGGATGGCGGCTTCGTCCGCACCCTCACCGATGTCACCGAGGACCGGCGCGTTCGCGCCGAGCTTCAGCGCGCCAAGGATGCGGCGGAGGATGCAAGCCGCGCCAAGTCGCGCTTCCTGACCACCATGACGCATGAGTTGCGGACGCCGCTGAATGCGGTGATCGGCTTTTCGGATGCGCTGCTGGCCCGCAATGCGGGGGGAGGGCCTGCGGTGGGCGCCGCGGAATCCGAGGAATTCATCCGCGCGATCAACGATGCCGGGCGGCATCTGCTGTCACTGATCGATGACATCCTGGATATCGCCCGCGCCGAGGCGGTCGTCCTTTCCGCCGGCGCCGCGCGGCTGGACGTCTATTCGGCACTCCAGGCCGTGGCCCGCGTCGCCCGGAGCCAGGCGGCCGAGGCGGGACTGACCCTGGCGCTCGACCTCCCGCCCGGGCTGCCGCGCATCCTGGCGGATGAGAAGCGGCTGCGGCAGGTGCTGCAAGGCCTGCTGACCAACGCTGTGAAATTCACCGAATCCGGTGGCACCGTCACCCTTGCCGCGGCGATGGCGGGACCCGATCTCGCGATCACCATCAGCGACACCGGGATCGGCATTGCGCCCGAGGATCTTGCCCGCGCCTTCGAGCCCTTCGTGCAACTGGAAACCACTTTGGCCCGCCGCTTCGGTGGCTCCGGTCTCGGGCTGCATCTGGCCCGCACGCTGTCTCGGGCCATGGGCTTCGACCTGCGGCTCCAAAGCCAGCCGGGGCAGGGCACCTTGGCCATTCTTACCATTCCCGCGGCCTCTCTGGCCGCCGAAGAAGACGGAGCATCCCCATGACCGATGCCATCAGCGCCACCGATCGGCTGTTCTTCGCCGATATGGACCCCGATGCCGCCCGCCGCCTGACCCGCCAGGCGCTGGAAGGGCAGGAGGATGGCGAGCTGTTCCTGGAATACCGGCAGAGCGAATCGACCTCGCTGGAAGACGGCCGCATCCGCAGCGCCAGTTTCGACACCAGCCGCGGCTTTGGCCTGCGCGGGGTTTCGGGGGAAACCGCCGCCTATGCCCATGCCGGGGAGATCAGCGAGGCCGCGCTGACCCGCGCCGCCGCCACCGTCCGCGCGGCCCGGCCGGGTGAAGCCGGCAGCGTCGCGGTCGGTCCGCGCGCGACCAATCTGCGCCTGTATGATCCCGCCAATCCGCTGGAGGCGATGGATTTCCCCGCCAAGGCCGCGCTGCTGGCCGAAATGGACGTTTTCGCCCGCGCCAGCGATTCCCGCGTGACCCAGGTGATGGCGAACCTGTCGGGCGAATGGCAGGCCGTGCGCATCATCCGGGCCGATGGTGCGGAGGTCGCCGATCTGCGACCGCTGGTGCGCTTGAATGTCTCGGTGGTGGTCGAGCAGGATGGGAGGCGGGAAACCGGCTCCTATGGCACGGGCGGCCGGTTCACCTATGCCCGCGTGACCACGCCTGAGGTCTGGCGCGCCGCGGTGGCCGAGGCGCTGCGCCAGGCGGTGCTGAATCTCGACGCCGTGCCTGCGCCGGCCGGCGAGATGACGGTCGTGCTGGGCTCGGGCTGGCCCGGCATCCTGCTGCACGAGGCGATCGGCCATGGGCTGGAAGGCGATTTCAACCGAAAGAAGACCTCGGCCTTCGCAGGCTTGCTGGGGCAGCGGATCGCGGCCCCGGGCGTGACGGTGGTCGATGACGGCACCATCCCCGACCGTCGCGGCAGCCTGACCGTCGATGACGAGGGCACACCCTCCGGTCGCACGGTGATGATCGATGACGGCATATTGGTCGGCTTCATCCAGGACCGGCAGAACGCCCGGCTGATGGGCGTCGCCCCCACCGGCAATGGCCGCCGCCAGAGCCATGCCCATATCCCGATGCCGCGCATGACCAATACGGTGATGATGAACGGCGAGCATGATCCGGCGGAGATCATCGCCTCGGTGAAGAACGGGCTCTACGCCGTGAACTTCGGCGGGGGGCAGGTGGACATCACCAGCGGCAAATTCGTGTTCAGCGCCTCGGAAGCCTATCTGATCGAGAACGGCAAGATCGGCGCGCCGGTGAAGGGCGCGACCTTGATCGGCGACGGGCCTTCGGCGCTGACCAAGGTCAGCATGGTCGGGCATGACATGGCGCTGGATGCCGGCGTCGGCACCTGCGGCAAGAATGGCCAGGGCGTGCCGGTCGGCGTCGGGCAGCCGACCATGCGCATGGATGGGCTGACGGTCGGCGGCACCGCTGCTCGTTGATGCGCTGATCGCCACCGTCGCGATGGTGGCGGCGACGGTGGTGCAGTTGGCGGCCGGGCTTGGCCTGTCGATGGTGGCGGTGCCGCCGCTGGTGGCGCTGGACCCGCGCTTCGTGCCCGGGCCTCTGCTGGCCGTCGGCGCCCTTCTGATGTTCGGGCAATGGCGCGCGGATGTGCGCTCGGTGCCCAAGGGTATCCTGGGCTGGTCGGTGGCGGGGCTGGCTCTGGGCACCGCGCTTGGGATGGGCCTGGCTGCCGCCGCCCCCGCCCTTGCGAGCCGGCGTGGCTTCGGCGTCGTGATCCTGGTCGCGGTGATGCTGGCGGTGCTGGTGCCGCGGCTGCGACCCAGCCCGCCGATCCTGTTCGGCGCCGGCTTCATCTCCGGCGCCATGGGCGGGTTTTCCGGGGTGCATGGGCCCCTGATGGCGCTGGCGGTGTCGCACCTGCCGGCAACGGCGGTGCGGGGCGTGCTCGGGCTGTTCTGGCTGATCGCCTATGCGATGATCGTGCCCGTGGCGGCGCTGGCCGGGCGGTTCGGGGTGGCGGAACTCTGGCTGACGCTGACCCTGCTGCCCGGGCTCGCGATAGGGGTGCTGCTGGCGCGGCCGGCGCGGGCCTGGCTGACCGGGCCGCGGCTGCGGCCGGTGATCCTGGTGGTCAGCGGGATCTCGGGGGTGGGGCTGATCGCGTTTGGGTGATGTGGGTCTTTACGTCCTGTCAATGACCGTGCCGCAGACTTCGGCCGTCATCGAAAGGATCGGACATGCGCCGTTGGAGCTGCTTTCTCGCCTTAGCCCTTGCCGTGTCGGCACCCAGCCTCGCCCGGGCTGACATGCCGCCCTCCTGCGCTCCGGTTACCGATGCCGAGGTCGCGGGGTTCTTTGACCTCTGGAATGCGGCGTTGGCGACCGGCGACGCCGATACCGTCGCCGCCCGCTACGCGCCCGATGCCATCCTGCTGGCGGCCACCGCCGACGAACCGCGGGTCGGCATCGAGGCGATCCGCGACTATTTCGAGGAGTTCCTGCGGCGGCAGCCCAGCGGCAGCATCGTCTCCCGCACCATCGTGCAGAGCTGCAACGTCGCTTATGACGTCGGCGTCTATGTCTTCACGCTTCGCGGCAACCGGCCGGGCAGCACCGCCGAGATGCCCGCCCGCTACACCTTTGTCTATGAATTCGAGGATGGGCGCTGGCAGGTCGCGCACCACAATGCCTCGGCCATGCCGACGCCGGTCTGGCGTGTCGCGGCGGGCGGCGGGGTCAGACCGCAGCTTCGGTGAAGATGCGGGAGACGTCGCCGCCCCAGACGGAGTGATACCGTCGCAGCCAGACGTCGGCCTGGGTCTCGCCGCTGGCGATGATCGCGTCCAGCGGCGCCAGCAGCGGGGCCTCGTCGAGGCCCCGCGCCACCAACCCCCCACGGGCGATGGCCAGCACGTCGCGGCCAATGTCGGCCAAGGACCGGCCGTGCATGCTGGCGGTCAGCGCGTCGCGCGGCACGGCGCGGCGCAAGGCCCTGGTCTCCTCCAGGCTCCAGTCGCGGATCAACGCGAAGGCCGCCTTCTGGGCCGCGTCATCATAGAGCAACCCGGTCCAGAGCGCGGATTGTGCCACCATCATCTCGGGGCTGCCGGCATCGGCGCCACGCATCTCCAGGAACCGCTTCAGCCGCACATCGGTGAAGACGGTCGTCACATGGTCGGCCCAATCGCCCATGGTCGCCTCGACACCCGGGTGGCCCGCCAGCCCCTTGGCGATGAACTCGCGGAAGGAGGCGCCGGAGGCGTCGATGAACTTGCCCTCCCGCATCACGAAATACATCGGCACGTCGAGCACGAATTCCGCGAAGCTCTCGAAGCCGAACCCCGGCTCCCACACGCAGGTCGGGATGCCGGTGCGGTCAGGATCGGTCTCGGTCCAGACCCGGCCGCGCAGCGTCCGGAAGCCGGAGGGCTTGCCTTCGATGAAGGGGGAATTCGCGAAGAGCGCCGTCGCCAGCGGCTGCAAGGCCAGGGACAGGCGCAGCTTCTCGGCCATATCGGCCTCGTCGCCGAAATCGAGGTTCACCTGCACCGTGCAGGTGCGCAGCATCATGTCGAGCCCCATGGCGCCCACCCGCGGCATGTAGCCGCGCATGATGGCGTAGCGGGATTTCGGCATCCACGGCACTTCCTCCCGCGTCGCCAGCGGGCGGAAGCCAAGGGGCGCGAAGCCGAGGCCGAGCGGTTCGGCGACCTGGCGCACCTCCGCCAGATGGGCGGCGAGTTCGGATGCGGTGTCGTGCAGGCTGGCCAAAGGCGCGCCCGAGAGCTCGAACTGGCCACCGGGTTCCAGGGAGACCGAGGCCTCCCCCCGCGTCAGTCCGATGACATTGCCATTGTCGAGAATCGGTGCCCAGCCGAGCGCCTGGATGCCCTCCAGCATCGCGCGGATGCCATCCGGCCCGTCATAGGCCGGCGCTGACAGATCGCTGCGGCGAAACCCGAATTTCTCGTGCTCGGTGCCGATTCGCCAATCGGCGCGCGGTTTGGAGCCGGCTGCGAACCAATCTGCCAATTGGCGCGGCGAAGTGATCGGCGTGAGGTCGGCCTCGCCGGGATTGGACATCGGTTGTGTTCCGTCACGCGTTTCAGCGGCCGCCGCGCGTGTCGCCCACCAGGGCCTGCATCACCGCGAGTGCTGCGACCACCGCTGTTTCCGCCCGCAGGATGCGAGGGCCCAGCGTGGCAGGCACAACAAAGGGACGACGCATCAGGTCGTCAAGCTCGGGTCCGGTAAATCCCCCCTCCGGACCCACCAGCACCCCGAGCGGCAGCCCCCGCCCGGCGAGGGCGGTGGCCAGGTCCGGCGCATCCCGGCGCTCGGCGGCGACCAGGATCGGGCTGCCATCCCAGGCATCCAGCACCCGATGCAGGGGGGCGGGGGGGAGGATTTCCGGGATATCGATGCGCTCGGATTGCTCGGCAGCCTCGCGTGCGATGGACCGCAGCCGGTCGAGGTTGAGCGAGGTCACGACGCAGCGCTGGGTGAAGACCGGCTGGAGTCGCGCGATGCCGAGTTCGGTCGCCTTCTCCACCGCCCATTCCATGGCGTCGCGTTTCAGTGCCGCGAGCAGCAGGCGGACATCCCCCGCAGGCGTGGGCGCGCGGGTCTGCGCGCCCACAGCAAAGCGGATATGTTCTTTGCGCAGGGCCGAAATGGTCGCCGCATATTCGCCGTCCCTGGCATTGAACAGCAGCAGCGAATCGCCCAGGGATTTCCGCAGGACGGCGCCGAGGTAACGCGCGGCCGCGGCATCGCCGGCGATGTCGAGCCCCTCGGCCAGGGGCTGGTCGAGGTGGAGGCGTTGGATCGTGCTCATGCTATGGACGGGTGCTGCATCGCGGGCACATTACAGCGAATGATCGCACATACCGATATCCGTGCCGGCGGCTGGGTCGCCGCGCTGCCCGAGGGCTGGCGCCCCTATGCGCTGCTGATGCGCGCCGACCGCCCGATCGGCTCCTGGCTGCTGTTCCTGCCTGCCCCTTGGGCCTTTGCCCTGGCGGCACCGGATGCCGGGACGGGACTCTGGCTGACCCTGCTGTTCGGGGTGGGGTCGGTGGTGATGCGGGGCGCGGGTTGCGTGGTGAACGACCTCTGGGACCGGGATCTGGACCGCCAGGTGGCGCGCACCGCCGGGCGGCCGCTGGCCTCGGGCGCGGTCAGCGTGACCCAGGCGCTGGTCTTCCTGGCGGTGCTGGCGGCGATCGGGCTCGGCATCCTGCTGCTGCTGCCGGTGGCGGCGGTCGTGCTTGGGGCGGTCTCGCTGGTGCCGATCGCGCTCTACCCGCTCGCCAAGCGCTTCACGGACTGGCCGCAGGCGGTGCTGGGGGTGGTGTTCTCCTGGGCGGCGCCGATGGGCTGGATCGCGGCGACCGGGGCGCTGGCCCCGCCGGCGTTGGCGCTGTGGCTGGCGGGGTTCTGCTGGATCCTCGGCTACGACACCATCTACGCGCATCAGGACCGCGAGGATGATGCCAAGGTCGGCGTCCGCTCCTCGGCTTTGGCACTCGGCGAGCGCACGCGGGTCTTCGTTGCCGCCTGCTATGCGGCGATGCTCGGCTGCCTCGGGCTTGCGGGATGGATGGCGGGGGTGGGGCCCTGGTTCTGGCCCGTCCTGCTGTTGCCGGCGGCGCTGCTGGCACGGCAGGTGGTGAAGCTGGATATCGCCGATCCGGCCCTGTGCCTCCGGCTGTTCAAGGCAAATCGGGACGTGGGCATAGCGGTGGCGCTGGCCTGTCTCGCCGGGCGGCTGTGAGCGAGGCCTTCATCCGCGCCCATACCACCATCGCCCGCGCGCCGCTGGTGCCGGAAATCGCCCTGCACCTTGCCACCGAAATCACCCCGATCTGGCAGGCGATCGAATCCTGGCTGGAACGGGAGGGGATCGCCCCGCCCTATTGGGCGTTCGCCTGGCCAGGCAGCCAGGGGCTGGCGCGGATGATCCTCGATGATCCGGCGCTGGTGCGTGGGCGGCGGGTGCTGGATTTCGCCGCTGGTGGCGGGCTGGCGGCCATTGCGGCGATGCTGGCGGGGGCTGCCTCGGCCGATGCGGCGGAGATCGATCCCCTCGCGCTGGCCGCCTGCCGGCTGAACGCGGCGCTCGCCGGGGTCTTGATCGGCACCGACCCCGGCGATGTGCTGGCCGCGTCTGGGGCCTGGGAGGTCATCCTGGCCGGTGACGTTTGCTACGAGGCGCCCATGGCCGCCCGGGTCATGGCCTGGCTGCGGGCCGCCGCCGCGGGGGGCGCGCTGGTGCTGCTGGCCGATCCGGGGCGCGCCTATGCCCCGACAGAAGGGCTGCAAGAACTGGCGCGCTTCACTGTGCCGGTGACGCGGGAACTGGAAGATCGCGACGCGCGGGAGGTGACAATCTGCCGGGTGGCGGCAGGCAAGGGCGGTATTCCGAGCCTCCCCATTCTGCGCGCTTGAGTCGTTGCATATGACGATTTAATCGTGCCGGTCCACGAATGAGGTGTGTGCCATGGCTAGCTTGGAAGCTATCTTGTCCACCCCAGTATCCTGGGCGTCGCATAAGACGGACCCGGATGTGGCCGCCTTTCTGGATGATCTCCAGGCCAATATCCTGAAGGGCCATGGCCGCCACTTCACCGCGAACCTGTTCCTCGGCTTCGATGGCATGGCGCCGGATGCGGTGGCCTCCCTGCTCCGCGCCTTGTCGGGCTACGTGACTTCAGCGCTGCAACAGCTTCTCACGAACCGCTCGAGCGCTGGGCCGAAGATAGACGGCGGCCCGGTGCGCTGCCTGTTTCTCAGCGCTTCGGGGTACCGGGCATTGGGCGGGCTCGCAAAGATGCCGGACGACACGGCTTTGCAGGAAGGCATGCGAAGCCGAGGCGCAAGCCTGGGTGACGCGCCCGAGACGGAATGGGGCGAGGGTCCCTGGCGGCCTGGGGGCCGAGCGCCCGATGCCATGCTGCTTCTCGCCGACAGCAGCTTCGACCGTGTCACTGGTGACCTTGAGGAGATTGAGCGCTGGATCAACGGGACCGGGGCGCGGGTGCTTGGCGTCGATCGGGGGCGCGCCCAGTTCCGCACCTTCGCGCCGGCAAATGGGCCCGAAGGGGTCGAGCACTTCGGCTATGTCGATGGCCGCAGCCAGCCGCTGTTCCTGGTCGAGGACATCAAGAAGGAAAAGCCGGCCGGACCGGAACCCAAGTGGAACTTCGCCTTCAATCCAGCACAGTTCATTGTGCCGGACCCAAATGGCAAAGGGCGGCATTCCGCGGGTAGCTACTTCGTCTATCGCAAGCTCGGGCAGAACGTCCGTGGCTTCAAGGCCAGGGAACGGGAACTGGCCGAGGCACTGAGCCTGACAGGGGATGACGCCGAGCGGGCAGGGGCCATGGCGGTCGGCCGATTTGAGGACGGCACGCCTGTGGCCCTCTCGGCCACGGAAACGGGCGCCAAGCCGGTCAACGACTTCAACTACGCGGTCGATCCCGACGGCCTGCGGTGCCCGTTCCACGCCCACATCCGCAAGACCAATCCGCGTGGTGACATTGTGCGGCAGTTTTCGGCGGCGGACTCCGCGGAACGCAATCCGATCATGGCGCGGCGCGGCATCCCGTTCGGGGACCACGAGCGCCTGTTCGACGAAGCCGAGGGGGCGGAGCCGGAGAGCGACGTCGGCCTGATCTTCATGGCCTACATGGCCAGCATCAGCGACCAGTTCGAGTTCACGCAGAAAAGCTGGGCGAACGAGCCGAAATTCGTGCGGGGCTTCAAACCTGGGGATCAGCCAGCCGGGATTGACCCGGTGATCGGCCAGAACGCCGATCCCGCGACGCACGAACAGACCTGGCTGGATGGCTGGATCGGGGGTGCTGCGCCAAGCAAATTCGCCTTTGCCCATTTTGTGAAGCTGCTGGGCGGCGAGTACTTCTTCGCCCCCTCCCGCTCGTTTCTCCAGAACCTAGGGCGATAGGGCCAGGGGTCAGCGCGTCGCTTCCTGCAAGAACCGCAGCAGCGCCGCCCTGTCCTCGGGATTGTCCACCCGCTGCATCGGCATGGTTGTGCCGGGGGTCACCTCATCGGGGCCCCGTGTGAACAGGTCGGCCACGGTCTCCGGCGTCCAGATGATGTCGCCCTGGGCGAGCCGCGCGGAGTAGCGATACCCCGGCAGACTGCCCATGCGACGGCCGAAGATCCCGTGCAGGCTGGGTCCGGCAAGGTTGCCCGGCCCCGGCTGGAGCGAATGGCAGGCGCTGCAAGCGCGAAAGACCCGGGCGCCCTCGGGGTCCAGGCCCTCCGGCAGCGCCGCGGGCTCCGCCCCGAGGGGCGAGAGATGCCGCCCCGTCGCCACATCCCAGGCGCGGACCCGCCGATCCGCGCCGCCGGTCCAGAGCGTCGCGCCATCGGGCGAGAAGGCGACCGACCATACCGGCAGGCCTGGGCCCTCCAGCACCCGCAACAGCCGCCCGGCGCCGAGGTCGTAGAGCGCCACATCCCCGCCCAGCGACGCCGCCGCCAGCACTCCCTGCGCCACCGCCAGCGAGACCACCGGCCGGCCGGCCCCGGCCAGCATCTGCTCGGCGCCGCCAGGGCCGATGAGTTGCACCGCGCCATCCACCCCGGCGACCGCAAGCCGCGCCCCCGGCACCGCGACCAGCGCCGTGCGCGGCAGTCCCAGCTCCGCAAGGATTTCCCCACCAGGCCAGAGCCGGACCGTCCCGTCGAAGCCCGCCGAGGCCAGCACCCCATCATCGCGGAAGGCGACGGCATTGACCGGGCCCTGATGGGCCGTGAACACGGCATCCGGCCCCCAGATCCGCACCGCACCATCCCAGCCCGCCGAGGCCAGACGCCCGTCAGGCGCGGCGGCCAGGCCGGCGACCGGCGCGGTGTGGCCCCCCAGCACCTGGGCGGGGTCCGGTCCCGGATCCTCGGGGTGCCAGAGCGCGATCCGGCCATCCGCGCCCGCACTCGCCAGCCTGCCGTCAGCCAGCATGGCCAGCGCATTCACCCCACCGGCATGCCAGCGCAGGACCCGCCGCGCAGTGCCGGCGGCGGGGTCCCAGAGGATCACGGCCGAGTCGAACCCCGCGCTGGCCAGCAGGCCCGGCGCCGTTGCCAGCGCCCGCACCGGCCCGCCATGCATGGCCGGGGCCTCCTGCGCCAGCGCCGGGGTGGCGAGCAGCAGCAGCAGCGCGGCCAGGCGGCGCATGTCAGACCAGGGCGTTGTCGCGCGCCACCACGCGGCCGCCGCTGATCACCAGGCGGCGGGAGGGCTGGGCAACGACGGCCTCGGCGACGGATTGCGCATCGACCAGCACGGCCTCGGCCAACATGCCGACGGCCAGACCATGGCCGGAGAAGCCGCAGCCAAGGGCGGCGGCGCCGGTCACGCAGTCCAGCGCCACATCGATCTGGTCGTCGCGCCGGAAGTCGTTCTTGAGGCCGATGAGCATGGCCCGCTGCAACATGTCCGGCGCGCCATAAGGGGTCCAGGTGTCGCGGATGCCGTCATTGCCGCCGAAGATGGTGACGCCGGCGGCGCGGCAGGCGGCAACCGGCGGCACGTTGCGCGAAGGCGGGGCCGTGGTGGCCAGCGCGATCCCCGCCTCCGCCAGCAAGGCCAGCAGCCCGGACTGGCGCGCGGGCGCGACATCGCCGAGGCAGAAGGCGTGGCTGATCACCACGCGCTTCTGCATCCCGAGGGCCAGGGTGCGCTCGACGGTCAATTCCAGGGCGAAGGCGCCAAGCTCGCCGGGCTCATGCAGATGGATGTCGAGCGGCTTGCCGGTCTTCCCCGACAGGGCGAAGACCGCATCCAGATGTCCCTTCGGATCGCGGTCGATCCCGGAGGGATCGAGCCCGCCGACGATATCCGCCCCATCGGCCATGGCCGCGGTCAGCAGTTCGAGCGTGCCCGGCCGCACCAGCAGCCCCGATTGCGGGAAGGCGACGACCTGGATCTCCTGCACCCCGGCCTGGGCCTCGCGCAGTTCGAGCAGCGCATGGACGTGCTTCAGCCCGATCTCGGTATCCACATCGGCGAAGCTGCGGATCCGGGTGGTGCCGAGGGCGAGGAAGCGATCCGCCACGGCGCGCGCCTGCCGCGCCGGATCCAGGCCGAGCAGTCCGCGCTGCCGCCGCTCATTGGCGATGCGGTCGCCGAGGAGGGGGCCGCACTCATTGCGGTACCAGGGCATGTCCCAGAGCGATTTATCGAGATGGGTATGACCTTCGATCAACCCCGGTAGAAGCAGGCCACCGGCCCCATCCTCGTTCGCGGCGCCGGAGGGCGCGGTCAGGTTGCGGCCGAAGGCGGCGAAGCGGCCGTCCTCGACCAGCACGTCGCAGCCGGTGCCGTCGGGCAGGCGGATGTCGCGGAGCAGGAGGGCCTTCATGCGAATACGGATCCCGAGGGTGCGGCGGCAGGTTTGCCCCTCGGCCTCATCTTCGCAAGGCGCACGAAGGGGATGGTCCCTTGCCGGACGGCACCCCTGTGGTCCTGCCGGGGTTGCCCCATAAAAGGTGCATCATCTAGTCTTTCCGCCCGAACGATGTAAGGTCGCCGCCATTCAACGACCTGTCCGCGCAACGAAAGGCAGGCAATTGGGGGAAACAAGATGAATCGCAGGATCTTCGCCAAGCTCGGTCTTGTGGCCCTGAGCCCTCTTGCTGGTGGTCTCTTTCCCGCGTCGGCGCTTGCCCAGGTGGCCGACAGCTTCCCGACCCGCCCCATCCGCCTGGTCATGCCCTATGCCCCCGGCGGGCCTGGCGACATCTTCAGCCGCGCCGTCGGCCGCGGCATCACGCAGCGCCTGGGGCAGCCGGTGGTGGTGGACAGCCGGCCCGGCGCCGGCGGCGTGCTGGGCCTGGAGATCGTCGCGAAATCGGTTCCCGATGGCTATACCATCGGCCTCGGCGGCACCGGTTCGCTGGCCGGGGCGCTGAGCCTGATGCAGCAGACGCCCTATGATCCGCTGAAGGATTTTGCGGCGATTTCCATGATCGCGACGGTGCCGGAGATCCTGGCCGTGCATCCCGGCGTACGGGCCACGACCGTCGCCGAGCTCGTGGCGCTGGCCAAGGAACAGCCGGGCAGCCTGTCCTATGGCTCCGGCGGCATGGGCACCGGGCCGCATTTGGCCGGCGAGCTGCTGCGGCTGCGCACCGGCATCGATATCGTCCATGTGCCGTATCGTGGCGCGGCGCCCGCGACCACCGACCTGGTCTCCGGCCAGATTCAACTCATGATCGGCGAGGGGCCGACGATGATGCCCTTCGTCCAGGCCGGCAATCTGCGCGCCCTGGCGGTGACGACGCGGTCGCGCCTGGCCGCCCTGCCGGATGTGCCAACCCTGACCGAGGCGGGCGTGCCCGATATCGAAATGGAGAACTGGTATTGCCTGCTGGCCCCCGCGGCGACGCCGCCGGCACGGCTGGCCCTCCTGCGCCGCGTCGTGGTCGAGACGCTGAACGACCAGGAAGTCCAGCGCCTTTTCGCCGCCCAGGGCGCCAGCCCCGCCCCGGGCACGCCGGAGGCACTGATGGCCCATATCCAGCGGGAGATCACGCGTTGGGCCGAGGTCTCCGCCGCCGCCGGCAGCAGGACGAACTGACATGGCGGGCCAGACATTCGCCCAGAAGGTCATCGCCCGGACCATCGGACGCGACCAGGTGCAGGTCGGTGACTACGTCACCGTCTCCGCCGACTACACCGTGTGCCAGGAGCTGTTCTGGCCCAGCCACAAGGCCAACCTCGAACGCATCGGCGTCGATCGCATCCCGCGCCCGGACAAGGCGGTGATGGTGATCGACCACTCCACCTCCGCAGCCATGGGCTCGCACCACTGCGAGACGCATCGGACATTGCGCGACTGGTGCGGCGTTCAGGGCATCGAGAATTTCTTCGGCCCCGGCAGCGGGCTGCGGCATTTGGTGATGACGGAGCGCGGCTTCGCCCGGCCCGGCCTGCTGATCTTCTCCGACGAGGGCAATATCGCCAGCATCGGCGCGGTCGGCGCACTGAATATCCCGATATCGACCGAAGTCCTCGTTTCCCTCATCAGCGACGAGAACTGGCTGGCGGTGCCGCCCTCGGCGCGGATCACGCTGGACGGCAGCCTGCCCTTCGGCGTGACCGCGCGCGACCTGATCCAGACCATCATCCGCGACTTCGGCACCACGGACAGGCTGCTGGGCTGCTGTGTGGAATTCGCCGGGCCGGCCATCGCCGGCCTGTCGCTGGACGACCGGCAGACCATCCTCGCCTCGCTGTTCCACAGCGGCGCCTATACCGGCGTGATGCCGGTTGATGCGGTGGCGCGCGCCTATGTCGAGGCCCGCGCCGCCGGCCGGCCGTATCACGTCACCGAGGCCGACCCGGATGCAGCCTATGTGCTGGAGGCGCGCTACGATCTCGGCGCGCTGACGCCCATGGTCACGCGGCCGCCGGACTTGCATGGCGCGGTGGCGGTCGGCGAGGTCGCGGGGCAGCGGATCGACCAGGCCACGATCGGCTCCTGCTCCGGCAACCGCATCGACGACATGCGCGCCACGGCCGAGATCCTGCGCGGCCGCAAGGTCGCGCGGCACGTTACGCTCTACATCACCCCAGGTAGCCGGGAGGTCTATTCCGCCGCGGCGCGCGAAGGGCTGCTGGAGGTGTTTTCCGACGCCGGCGCCACAGTGCTGGCACCGGGCTGTACGACCTGCTGGGGCTACCAGGGGCAGCTCAACGACCACGAGGTGCTGATTTCGACACAGCAGTTCAACTACCAGGGCCGCAATGGCAGCCGGCTGGCGGAGGTCTATCTCGCCGGCCCCTATGCCGTGGCCGCCGCAGCGGTGGCCGGGCAGATCATCGATCCGCGGGAGATGCTGGCGCCATGAGTGACACCAAGCTGCGCGGCAGCATCTGGAAATTCGGCGACAATGTCAGCGGCGATGACGGGATCATCGAATTCAGCATCATCCGCGAGGGCTTCGGCAAGGCCTTCGACGAGGACGCGCTGCGCGCCATGTGCTTCCGCCGCCTGCGCCCTGAATTCCCGGCCGAGGTGCGGCCCGGCGACCTGGTCGTTGGCGGGTCGAACTTCGGGCACCACAACCACGTCGAGGTGAGCGTCGCCATCAAGGCGTCAGGCATCGGCGCGGTGGTCGTCGAATCCTGCGAATCCGGCATCATTCGCCGCGCGTTGAATGTCGGGCTGCCGATCATGATCTGCCCCGGCATCGCCGCCGCGGTGGAGGATGGCGAGATGCTGGAGGCCGATCCCGCAACCGGCCTGGTCACCGCCGCCTCGGGCCGCGTGCTGCACGCGCGCCCCTTCTCGGCCCGCATGGTGCAGGTCTGGCGGGCCGGCGGCGCAATCCCGCTGCTGCAGCAGGAATTCGCGGCACGCCGGGCGGCCGCGCCGGTGGGCTGACCGCGCTCGCGCGCTGCCTGCCGCAAAAAAGAAGGGGCGGCCCGTTGCCGGACCGCCCCCTCGTTCAGACAGTGATTTCCGAAGTTCGGGAAATCAGAAGTCCATGTCACCCATGCCGCCCATGCCGCCCATGCCGCCGCCGCCCATCGGGGCCTTCTTCTCAGGACGCTCGGCAACCATCGCCTCGGTCGTGATCAGAAGGGAGGCGACCGAAGCCGCATCCTGCAGCGCCGTGCGAACGACCTTGGTCGGGTCGATGATGCCGGCCGCGACCAGATCCTTGTACTCGCCGGTCTGGGCGTCGTAGCCGTAGACGTAGGTGCTGTCGCGAAGGACCTCACCGGCGATCACGGCGCCGTCCTGGCCGGCGTTGGCGGCGATCTGCTTCAAGGGCACCTGGATGGCGCGCTTGATGATGTCCACACCGACCTGCTGGTCGTGGTTGGCCACCTTGATCTTCTCCAGGTTCTGCGAGGCGCGGAGCAGGGCGACGCCGCCGCCCGGCACGATGCCTTCCTGAACCGCGGCGCGGGTCGCATGCAGCGCGTCATCGACGCGATCCTTGCGCTCCTTGACTTCCACTTCCGTGGAGCCGCCGACGCGGATGACGGCAACGCCACCGGCCAGCTTGGCCAGACGCTCCTGCAGCTTCTCGCGGTCGTAGTCCGAGGTGGTCTCCTCGATCTGCGCCTTGATCTGCTCGCAACGGCCGGTGATGGCGGACTTCTCGCCAGCGCCGTCGATGATCGTGGTGTTCTCCTTCTCGATCCGCACGGACTTGGCGCGGCCGAGCATGGCGAGGGTCACGTTCTCGAGCTTGATGCCGAGGTCCTCGGAGATCACTTCGCCACCGGTCAGGATCGCGATGTCTTCGAGCATCGCCTTGCGACGATCGCCGAAGCCAGGCGCCTTCACGGCCGCGACCTTCAGGCCGCCGCGCAGCTTGTTCACGACGAGCGTGGCCAGGGCCTCACCCTCAACGTCTTCGGCCACGATCACCAGCGGGCGACCGGACTGAACGATGGCTTCGAGCAGCGGCAGCATCGGCTGCAGCGTCGAGAGCTTCTTCTCGTTGATGAGGATGTACGGGTTTTCCATCTCCGCAATCATCTTCTCCGCATTCGTGATGAAATACGGGGAGACGTAGCCGCGGTCGAACTGCATGCCTTCGACGACATCGAGCTCGGTCTGGATGGACTTGGCTTCCTCGACGGTGATGACACCCTCGTTGCCGACCTTCTCCATCGCCTTGGCGATCATCTCGCCAATTTCGGTCTCGCCATTCGCCGACAGCGTCCCGACCTGCGCCACTTCGGCCGAGGTCGTGATCTTGCGGGTCTTGGCTTCCAGCTCGGCGACAACCGAGGCCACGGCGAGGTCGATGCCGCGCTTCAGGTCCATCGGGTTCATGCCGGCGGCAACGGCCTTGCAGCCCTCGCGGATGATGGCCTGGGCCAGCACGGTCGCCGTCGTGGTGCCGTCGCCGGCGGTGTCGTTGGTCTTCGAGGCCACTTCGCGCACCATCTGGGCGCCCATGTTCTCGAACTTGTCGGCCAGCTCGATTTCCTTGGCGACCGTCACACCGTCCTTGGTGATGCGGGGCGCGCCGAAGGACTTGTCGAGGACCACGTTGCGGCCCTTGGGGCCCAGGGTCACCTTGACCGCATCGGCCAGGATGTCCACGCCGCGCAGCATGCGCTCACGTGCATTCGCGCCGAACTTGACGTCTTTGGCAGCCATGTCGCTGTCTCCTTAAATACTTATGGAGGGGGGGGCGGAAGCGGCGATCAGGCCGCCTTCTTCGCCGCGGTCGAGGTGTCGAGGACGCCCATGATGTCGCTCTCCTTCATGATGAGGAGATCTTCGCCATCGAGCTTCACTTCGGTGCCCGACCACTTGCCGAACAGGACGCGGTCGCCAGCCTTGACGTCGAGCGCGCGCAGCTCGCCCTTGTCATTCAGGGTGCCGGAGCCGACGGAGACGATCTCGCCTTCCTGGGGCTTTTCCTTGGCGGAGTCGGGGATGATGATGCCGCCGCGGGTCTTCTCTTCAGCCTCGACGCGGCGAACGAGAACGCGGTCATGCAGGGGACGGAAGGCCATGGGTGTGTCCTCTCCTCATGCCAGAATTTGGTGTCATGGCAGGTTACGGAACCACCTCGGGGCAGGGCGCGTTAGCACTCACCGTCGAGGAGTGCCAGCGATCTAGGCCCTCTGGCCGTTGCGGTCAAGAGTTTGGCAGCACTCTCGGGGAGAGAGTGCCAATCGATTGTTTCCGCACGATTTTTGTTGATGCCACCCTCACCGAACATGTCACGATGCGTTGGTTGACAGGAGGAATGCCGCCGCGAACGGCGCTCAACAGGACAGGATACCCCTATGGACCTCACCGGTATCGAAAGCTTCATCTCCCCCCGGGTGCTGCCCGACTGGCGTCTGACCACGGCGGAGATCCTCTACAAAATGCCGGACCATCCGGCCGTGCTTCAGACCTTCATCTGGCAGAAGCATGACCTGGCCCCGCGCTTCCCGGAGCTGCACCGCTTCCTGGAGTTCTGGCGGCGGGAAATCGAGGGGCCGTTGCATTCGATCCGGGTCGCCTCGGCCGCGCTGACCCGGCCGGCCGAATTCCGCTACGCCAATGGGGTGTTTCGCCTGCATTGATGCCGATAGGGTCGGTCCATGACCGACCCTTCCGTGCTCCTCTCCCGCAGCGAGGGCGTCCTGACCCTCACCCTGCACAATCCCGGCGCGCGCAATGCGCTGACCGATACGATGGTCGCAGCCGTCATCGCTGCCCTGAAAAACGCCACCACCGATCTCGCCACGCGGGCGGTGGTGCTGGCGGGGACGCCGCCCGGCTTCTGCGCCGGGCAGGACCGTGCGGTGCTGCGTGGCCTGACCGTCGGCAACGTCGGTGCCTGGGTGGAGCGGCTCGGTGGCCTCTACGATGCGTTCCGCGCCTGCCCGCTGCCCGTCGTCGCCGCAATCGGCGGGGCGGCCGCTGGGGCGGGGCTGCAGATGGCGCTGTGCTGCGACCGCCGGATCGCGAGCCCCGCTGCCCGACTGTTGCAGCCTGAGATTCTGGCGGGACTTGCCTCCATCATGGGCCCGACCCTGATCGGGATGCATGTGGGCCTCGGCATCACCCAGCGCCTGGCGCTCGCCTGCGAAACGCTGGATGCCGAAACCGCGCGCGACCTGAGGCTGCTGGACGAACTCGTTCCCGCCGAGGTGCTGTTGCCGCAGGCCGAGGCCGCGGCGCGCAAGATGGCCACCGCGGACCCGACTGCCTTCCACCTCACCAAGGCCTGGCTGCGCGAACAGACGGAACCGGCCTTTCGCGCGGCGATCGCCAGGGGGCTGACGGCGCAGGCCGAGGCGGTCGCCTCAGGGGCGATCAGCCGCGCGCTGGGTTCGGCCTGAGGCCAGCGCTCAAACCTCGGGGGGCTCCAGCCTCTCGGTCCGGTATTCCGGCAGGCCGTCATGCAGGCGCTTGGCCGTATCATAAGCGGCAGCATCCAGCCCCGGCCGGCGGTAGAAGGCGCCGCGCACATGCAAGTAGTGCGCGGCGGCGCGCAGGAAGGCTTCGCGCAAATACGGCTCGGGCGGCTGCGGATTGCACCAGAATTCGGCCAGCGTGCCTGGCGAGACGAGGCCTTCGATCCGATACAGCGCATCCCCGAGCGCATAGGTCGGCAGGCGTTCGACGATGGAGCGCATGCCGACGGTGCTGGTCACCGTCACCACCCCTTGGCAGTGCTCCACGATATCGCCGAGATTTCCGCCGCCCAAATACTCCACCCGTTCGGCAATCCCATGCCGGCCGGCGGCCTGCCGCACCCGGCGGGACCAGTTCTTGGCGAAGGGGTCGAGCGGATGCACCTTCACCAGGAGCCGTGCCGCGGCCGGCGCGTGGCTGGCGAAGGAGGCGAATACCTCCTCGATCACCGCATCGTTGTCGGGGTAGTGCGAATAGGCGCGGATGGCGAAATCCGTCTCCATCTGCATCGCCAGCAGGAACAAGGGGCCACGATCCTGGACCCGCGCCATCACCCGCGCCGCATGCTGGTTGGCGAAGCGCCGCAGCACCAACCGCAGCGCCATGCCCAGATAGATCTGCACCGGGGTGTGCAGCTGGTGCGTGGCATAGCGTCGGAACCGCCAGGACACCGCCGTGTCCAGCGAATAGCGCATGTCCCAGATTGCCTGGTTGAAGAAGGAATCCCAAAACCGCACCACCAGATCCGGCGGGCCAAGAGGCGCCGCCAGCCGCAGGATCGCGTCGCGGTCGCGCGGGAAGCGGCTCGTGCCGTTCATCCCGTCATGCTCCAGGGTGATCCAGTCAGGACGCATGTAACCGAAATCGGTGACGGCGACGTTGATACCCCGCAGCTTTGCGGCGGCGATGGCGCGCAGATGGTACTCGCGCGCCTCCCCCAGCAGCACAATGTCGGTGATCGCGTGCTCATCGAGGAAGGTGTCCAGGAAGGCTGGCCACTCCTCCGGAGCCCCGGTGAAATCCGTCGCGTTCGGTCCGGTCCAGAGCCGCCGGTCTCCTCCCGACAGGTTGATGCGGAAGGTCGCATGGCCCCAACCGCGCAGCTGCGCGCCCACCATGTCGAAGAAGGGGCCGATCGGCCCCTGCAGGAAGAGGAACCGCTTGGCTGCGGAATCTTGCCGGTCTTGCATCGTTTCGTGTGCGTGGTTGATGGCTTCGACGTGCGGTGTCAACTCGGCACCTGCGCCTCGTCAATGCGGCCGCCCCATAGCGCCCAACTGCGATCGACCGGCGCCGGCAGACGGGCCATGGCCTGGCGCATCGCGCGGTTGGTGTCGAGGATCCAGGAGATCTCCACCTCGGCCCAACCGCGCCTCTCGGCATGGTCGATCGCGGCGGAGAGCAGCGCCCCCATTGCATGGGCGGATACCGGGGCGCCGCGCACCGCGGCGACGGTCCCCAGCAAGGGGATGCGCGCGCGCTTCGTGCCCCCGGGCAGCATCGCCCGCGCCATCCGCGCCCAGCCCCAGGGCAGCAGGCGGCCGCCACAGGCTTCGGTGGCCGCGGTGGGATCCGGCAGGATGGCGCAGAGCCCGATCGGGCGGCCACGCCAGATCGCGAAGAAGACCTCGCCGGTCAGCAACGCCGGGCGCATCAGCCTGCCGATGCCGCTGGCCTCGGCCGGGCCGACCGGGGTCGCGCCCCAATTCGCGGCCCAACCGTCGTTGTAGAGCGCCGTGACGAGTGCCGTGTCCTCGGCGAAGCGGCGCCGGTCGAAGCGGCGGATGGTCAGATCGCCCGCGCCCGTCCAACCCGCCAGCAGCCGTGCGGCGCGGGCGCGGTGCTGCTCCGCCGCGACTTGCAGGAGGCACGCATGGACCGTCATCTCCCGCTCCAGCCCCGCCGCATCCAGCATGGCCGGCAGCCAGTCGGGCGTGATCGGCGTGCGCAGGCTGCCAGGGCGGCCGAAGCCGGAGATCAGCGCACCGATGTCGTGGTTGATGGACACCGACATCGGACCGCGCCATCGGCTCACCCCGCGCTGTGCCAGCCAGGATCGTGCGGCTTCGAGCAGCGCCGCCAGGATCGCGGGATCCCTCTCCAGCGCGAGGAAGCCGAAGCTGCCCAATGCCTCGCCGGGCAGGAGGGGGCGGGCGGCGCTGATGCGCCCCACGGCACGCCCATCGCGATATGCCAGGAAGCGGGCGATGTCCCATTCCTGAAGGATGGGGCTGGAGCGGGGATTGAACACCATCCGCGCCTCCGCCAGCAGCGGCACCGACCAGCCGGCCGCCACCCCGCCCAGCCGCGCCGGCAGGCGGAGGAAGATCTCGGCGTCAGCCGCGCCCGTGACCGGGCGGGTCGAAACTCCAGCACCTGGCATAGCTTGAACGATCCGCTGTCATCCGGCTCGGCGTTGCGCGGCATCCGCATGGGCCAGGCAGGCAGCCGCGGTCCGCAGATCCTCGGGGGTATGCGCGGCCGACAGGAAGAAGCGCAGCCGCGCCGATTGTTCCGGAACGGCGGGGAAAATGATGGGCTGCACATTCACCCCGGCCTCGGCCAGGGCGCCCGACAGTCGGACGGCGCCCACCGAGGAATGGGTGATGACCGGTACGATCGCATGGCCGCCGGAACCGCCGGTATCGAACCCCGCCTCCCGCAGCAGTCGCAGGAACAGGGCGCCATTCGCCGCAAGCTTGGCGACGCGCTCGGGCTCGGCCTTGAGGATGGTCAGCGCCTCCAGCGCCGCCGCGGCCAGGGCCGGGGCGATGCCGACGGAATAGACGAAGCCGGGCGCCGTGTGGCGTAGCCAGTCGATGAAGGTCGCGCGGCCGGTGACGTAGCCGCCACAGGCCGCGAGCGTCTTGGACATGGTGCCCATCCAGATATCGACCTCGCGCGGATCGATCCCCTGGGCCTCGGCGATGCCGCGCCCGGTGCTGCCGAGCACGCCGAGCGAATGCGCCTCATCCACCATCAGCCAGGCATCGTGGGCGCGAGCGATGGCGATGAACCGCGCCAGGTCCGGCACGTCCCCATCCATCGAGTAATGCCCCTCGATCAGCAGAAGCACTCGTTCCGCGCCGCGTCGCGTATCGGCGAGCGCCCGTTCGGCGGCCTGCCAGTCATTGTGCGGGAAGGCGATCCGCCGGGCGCCGGACAGCTTGGCGCCCTCGAGGCAGGAGTTATGGATCGAGGCATCGTGCAGGATGACATCGCGCGGGCCCATCAGATGCCCGATCACGGTGACATTGGTCGCATGGCCGGAAACGAAGGCCAGCGCGGCCTCGGCGCCATGGTGCTCGGCCAACGCCGCCTCCAGCGCGCCATGCACCGGCCGCTCGCCCGATACCGTGCGGGAGGCGGAAGCCGAAACACCGTAGCGGTCTATCGCCACATGTGCGGCGGCCGCTACCCGCGGATCGGCGTTGAGCCCCAGATAGTCGTAGGAGGAGAAATTGATGACCTCCCGCCCTGCAATCACGCTATGCGCGCCGGCCCGCGCGTCATGCGGAATGTTGAAGGGGGAGGGGAGGTCCAGGCTGTCCAGGGCCGCCTGGATCAGACCGAAGTCACGCAGGCCCGGCAGGGAAGAGAAATCGCGAGGGTCATCGGGCGCCAGGGCTTCGGCCACCCGCCGCTTCGCCAGACGCTGCACCAGCTGCAGGCGCTGTTTTGCAGAAAGGCCGAAGCCGCCGCCGGTGCCTATGCTCATGCCGGTATCATACCCGTTACTGCCAGTCCGTAGTTATTCTTGGTTACAGGTATACGAGGACCGGCTCCATGACAGGAGATCAATCTCCCGTGTCGGCGGAGCTGGGCTCGAAGCTCGCGACCAGGGCCGACATCGCGGCTTCCGGCGCCGCATTGGTCAGGCCTTCGGCCAGCCGCGCGGCGAGCGAGGCAATGGTCAGATCCTCGGTCACCGCCGCCAGGGGGACCGGCTGGCCCAGCCGCTGTTCCAGGGCGTTGCGCAGTTCCAGCGCACCCAGGCTATCCAGGCCAAGCGAGGCAACCGGCACCTCCGGCGAAACGCTGTCCGGTGGCAGGCGCAGGATGCGGGCGATCTCGGCGCTCGCCAGGATCACCAGCCGATCCCGAGCCGCTTCAGGCGAGAGAGCACGGAGTTCGGCCTGCAAATCCTCGGCCGGCTGCGCCGCGACGGTGCCGCGCAGCGCCTCGAACATCGGCTCTGCCAGGATCGGCAGGATGGCCCCGGCTTGGCCCCACGAGACCTGTGCCAGCGCCACCACGGGCTCGCCCGAGGCCAGCAGAGCCGGCAAGGCATCGAGCGCCGCGGCGGCGGGCATCGGAGTTGCGCCAATCCGCCGCTGCAGGCTGGCCGCGGTCGCCGCATCCGCCGCCAGCACCCCGGCGTCGGCGATCGGGCCCCAGGCCACTGCCAGCGCCGGCTGCCCGGCGGCATGGCGGCGGCGCGCCAGCGCCTCCAGCGCCATATTGGCCGCGACGTAATTCGCCTGGCCCGGATTCCCGAAGAGGGTGGTGGCCGAGGAGAACAGCAGGAACAGGCTCAGCGGATCATTCGCCGTCAGCTGGTCCAAGGCCAGCGCCGCACCAAGCTTGGGCCGCAGCACCGCGGCAAATCGGGCGGTATCGAGCCTGGTCGCCGCGGCATCATCGAAGGCGGCGGCGGCATGGACGACGCCGCCGATCGCCCCGTCGCCTCGAATGGAGGCCAGCACACCGGCGAGCATCGCAATATCCGCGACGTCGCAGGCATGGACCGTGGCATCGGCGCCGAGTGCTGCCAGCGCAGCGATCGCCCGGTCCACCCCAGGCGTTGCCGGCCCGCGGCGGGAGACCAGCGCCAGCCGCTTCACGCCGCGCGCCGCCAGCCATTTCGCCGTTTCCAGACCAAAACCGGCGGTGCCGCCGGTGACCACGACGATGCCTGTGGGCGGCGACCAGGCGGCACGGCTCTCCGGCAGGACCGCCTGATCCGCGCCGGGCGGGCGGATGACGACCTTCCCGATGGTGGCCGAGACCTGAAGCATCCGGAACGCCGCCTCGACCTCGGCCGCCGAGCGCAGCACATGGGGCAGGGGGCGCAACGCACCCTGGGCAAGCAAATAGCCCACCCGCCGGAGCGCCGCCTGGGCAGCGCCAGGGCGGGCCGAGGGAAGCTCATCCACATCCACGGCGAAATAGGTGACATTGCGCCGCATCGGCCGCAGCGCCACGCGACGGTCCTCGAAGAAGTCGCGCTTGCCCAGCTCGATGAAGCGGCCGAAGGGTTTGACCAGCGACAGGCTGCGTTCCATCGCCTCGCCGGCCAGGCTGTTCAGGACGACGTCCACGCCTTCCGGCCATTCGGCGCGCAGCGCGTCGGCGAAGCCCGGATCGCGGCTGTCCAGCACCAGCTCGGCACCGGCCAGCCGCAGAAAGGCGCGCCGCGCCGGGGTGCCGGCCGTGGCCGCGACCCGCGCACCGGCGGCAAGCGCGATCTGCAAGGCCGCGAGGCCAACGCCGCCGGCACCGCCGTGGATCAGCACCGTCTCGCCAGGGGCCAGCCGCGCACAGGCCTCCAGGGCGTGAATCGCGGTCAGAAAGGCGACCGGCAGGGTCGCCGCCTCGGCCGGATCCATGCCTGAGGGAAGCGGCACCAGCGCCGCGTCGCGTGTGACCACGCGATCTGCCAACGCATCGGGGGCGAAGCCGAAGACGTGATCCCCAGGCCGCAGCGTGGCGCCGGGGCCGACCGCCTCGACCACCCCTGCGCATTCCATGCCAAGCCCCGGACCGGCGAAGCCGTCGAGCAGCGCTTCCTCGGGCAACAGCCCCTGGGCCCACATCACGTCGCGGAAATTCAGGCCGGTCGCCAGGACCCGCAAGCTGACCTCACCTGGCCCCGGATCGCGCGGGACATGGGTCTGCCATTGTAGCGTGCCGAGATTGCCGGGCTGCTCGACGACGAGCTTCCGACAGCCCTCCGTCACCGGCGGCGGCATCGGACCCAGACGGGGAGCGAGGCGAGCGGTTGGCGTCAGCCACACCTCCGGCTCATCGCCCGCAAGTGCCTCAAGCAGGCGTGGTGCGGCCTCGGCCGGCTCCAGGGTCGGATCGAGATCGATGCGGCGAGGCTTGAGCTCAGGCATTTCATTGGCGAGCACGCGCAGCATGCCGAGCAGGGCGGCCGCGGCCGGGCTTGCTCCCGCAGCACCCCGAACCGCGACAGCGAAGCCCGCAGCCGTTCCTCGTGCAGCTTCGGCGAGTTGCACGGTGGCATGCAGGGTTCCAGCCAGATCGGAGGTCCCGGGATCGAGCAGCATCAGCACCTGGGCGCCACGCAGTCGGCGCGGCGAGAGATGGGTGGCATCCTCCAAGGCAAGCTGCTCGGCCGGACCGGGCAACAATGCGGCCACGGCGTCGGCGAGCGGCCGCGCGGCCGCATCGGCGACCAGGATCCGGGGCGTGATGTCCATGATCGGGGCGGTGGCGACAGGGGCGCTGCGGTGCGCGGCCAGCAGCAGCGCAGGCCAAGGGGCGGCAATCAGCGGGCGTGCTTCGACGCCCTCAAAGCCAGCTTGCAGCAGGGCGTCGGTCCAGGCCGCCGCCTCCGGCGGGGCGGCGCCATTCCACCAGCCGGGATCCTGGCCGCAGCACAGGTCGAGCAGACGTCCAGGCGCCGGTTCGGCCAATAGCAGCAGGCCGCCATCGGCCAGCACGCCTGCAAGGCCTGGAAGGATTTCGCAGCCCGCGCGATGCAGCGCGGCGGGCGCGACGCCGATAACCAGATCCGCAGGCCCCGGCAGGAGGCCCTGCGGGTCCCAAACGGCCTGAAGTATCTCGACACCCGGGGGCGGCGCCGGGGGGGCCGTGGCCTGGATTGCGGCGAGTGTCAGCACGACGCGTCGGCCCGATCCCGCCAGGGCGACTGCAAGCGGCGCACACAAGCCGCCGGAACCGATCTCCAGAATGCGCAAGGGGCGTGCGGCGGGCCAATCCGCCACCGCGGCGATTGCGGCCGCCGCCAGGACCTCGGCCAAGCGCGCGAAGCCGCCACTGCTGGCCGGCGGTGGCGGGCACGGCTGCGGTGTCCCCGCCAGGGCGGCGGGGAGGGTCTCGAGCCCACGCGCCAGCCAGGCCAGATCGGGTGCAAGGGCGGGCTGCTCAGCCAGCACCTGGCGCCAGATATCCCCGGCCGCCGGCAGGGCCGCGCCTTCGATCGGGATCGTCCCTTGGCCGGAGGGCGCGAATTCGGCGATGCCATCCTCGACCAGGATGCGGTCGGCGGCCTGGCGCAGCGGACCGCGGAACAGGGCCGACTCGCCACCGGCGAGCGCGAGCTGGACGGCGGAGGCGACACAGGCCTCAAGCAGGAGCGTGGTTTCCTGAAGGTCGAGCGCGAGATCCCTCGCCTCGGCGGCCGGCAGCGCGCGGGCAAGGGCCAGTGCCGCATCGGGAGCGGCGGTGGGACCGCCCGGCATCGGCAACAGCCGAGGCAGGAAGGCTTCCGGCCGGCTGCCCTGCGGCAGGCGAACGCGCTGCAGCCAGAGGTCGCGCAGCACCGCGACCGGCCGGCCCGCTGCATCCAGAAGCAGGATATCGGCCGAGGCGGCGCGGCTGCCGCGCCGGGTGACGACCAGCCGGGCCTCGGCCGGCGCGGCCGCGCCACGGCGCAGCACGAGCCGCCCGGCACGCACCGGCAGCGGCACCTCGCCCGGCGACAGGTCGGCGGATACCAGCCCAAGGAGTCCCTGGAAGGCGCCATCAAGGACGGAGGGATGCAGGCCCCAGGCCGAATCGGCCGGTGCTGTCGCGGGCAGAGCCAGGCGCACCCTGCCGTGACCGGCGCCGGCATTCGCCGTCACATCCAGCACCGACGCAAAAGCCGGGCCGTAGCCAAGCCCCATGCGCAGCGCGCGTCCGCGCAGCTTGGCGCCGCCAACATGCCCGGTGCCGGCGGGCGGCAAAGGCCAGTTCTGTGCCAGGCTCGCGCTGGTGGGCAGGGCGGCCTCGGGCGCCACGCCGATTCGGCCGCGCGCATGTAGGCTCCAGCTCTCATCCGCGAGGCGACGGCGGCTTTCCAGCCGCAGCTCGCCCTCGGCCGAAAGGCTTGTGCGGATCTCGCGGGCCCGATCGCGCTCCAGCGCCAACGGCCGCAGGATCTGGAATGCCTCGACCTCCAGCATCGCGGCTTCCGGGAAGCGGGCGGCGCAGGCGGCGAGGGCCATGTCGAGCATGGCGGCGGCCGGCAGCACCGCCTCGCCTGCGAGCGCGTGATCGGCCAGCCAGGGCATGACCATGGTGTCGAGGCTGTTGCGCCAGCGCGCGGGCTCCGCCCCATCGCGGAAGCCGAGCAGTGGGTGTTCCAGCACCGGATCGGTCAGCCGCGTCGCTTCCAGGCTGGACGGCAACCAACTGCGGCTGCGCGCGAACGGCGTGTGCGGCAGGCTGCTGCGCGCGGCGGGGCCCTGGAAGGCAAGGCCGGCCCGCGGGTCGGCGCCGCGGCAATAGGCGCGGTCAGCGATGGCGGGCAGGGGATTCCCCGGCGGGTCGCGGCGCGACAGGGAGGCCAGGATCGCCGCTTCGGCACCCGCTGAACGGCTGGTTTCCCGCAAATAGGATTGCAGCACGGGATGCGCGCCGATCTCCAGGAACACCCGCGCGCCGGAGCCCAGCGCCGCCGTGGTCGCGGCCTGGAACCGTACCGGAGCCCGCAGGTTGCGCCACCAATAGCCGGCATCGGCGGTCGTGCCGTCGAGCAGCGCCCCGGTAACGGTGGAGAAGAACGGAAGCCCGCCCGGCTGCGGCGCCAGATCCGCCAGGACCTTGATCAGATCGGCCCGGACCGGGTCCATCAGCGAGGAATGGAAGGCATAGTCGAGGTCAAGCTCGACGCAGGAAATCCGGGCGACCTTGGCCGCCGCCGCCAGCCGCGCGATGGCCGCGCCGGGCCCGGCGATGGTCAGGGCACCCGGCCCATTCATCGCGGCGATTTCCAGCCCTGGCCCACATTCGGCCAGAAGCGCTGCCGCGGCGGCTTCGGTGGTACCGAGCGCCGCCATGCGCCCAAGGCCCCGGGTCGGCGCCTGCGCGCTGCTGCGGGCGACGATCAGCCGCGCCGCTGTCGGCAGATCCAGGATGCCGGCAGTCAGGGCCGCGGCGACCTCGCCCACGGAATGGCCGAACACGGCCGCGGGATGCAGGCCCTGGGCGGCCAGGGCCGCCACGGTCGCCGCCTGGGTCGCGAAGATCAGGGGTTGCGCGAATTCCGTCGCCTGCACCTGGGCCTCGGTCACCCCGGCCTCGATCATTGCCAGCACGGACCAGCCGAGCAGCGGCGCCAGCACGGAATCCGCGGCCCGCATCCCATCGCGGAAGGCTGGATCGTGGAGCGCGTGTTGCGCCATCCCGGGGTATTGCGCGCCGTTGCCGGAAAAGACGAAAGCAAGCGAACCGGTGCCGGCAACCATGCCCTCGGTCGCAGCCTCCGGCCTTTGGCCCCGGCGCCAGGCAGCGAGTGTCGCAGCCATATCCGGGGCATCCGCGCCGCGAATGGCCAGCCGGTGGGTGGCTTGGTCACGGTGGCGTGCCACGCCACGGGCGAGCGCGCCGGCATCGGCATCCGGGGCCCCAAGCTCCGCCTCCCAGACCGCGGCCAAAGCCGCAAGCTGCGGTGCCGAGCGGGCAGAGAGCAGCAGCGGCGGCGGCGCCGCCGCGCTTAAGGGCGCGAGGGGCCCCGGATTCGCGGCGGGGGCAAAGCCCAGCAGCGCCGTCGCGTTGGTCCCGCCAAAACCGAAGGAGTTGACGCCGACGACCGCATCCTCGCCGCCCGAGAGGGGTTCGGCCACCTGCACGACGCGCAGGTTCAACGTATCGAAGGCGATATTGGGATTGGGCGGGCTGGCATGCAGGCTGGGCGGCACCATCCGGTTTTCGAGCACCAGAATGGCCTTCAACAGCCCAGCGATGCCGCTGGCGGGTTCCAGATGGCCGACGTTGCCCTTCACCGAACCGACCGGCAGCGGCGTCGTGCGCTTGCGCCCGACCGCATGGCCAAGGGCGCCCGCCTCGACCGGATCGCCGACCTGGGTGCCGGTGCCATGCGCCTCGAAATAGGCGATCTGCTCCGGATCAATCCCGGCTTCGGCCATGACCTGGCCCATCAGCCTTGCCTGCGCCCGCTCGTTCGGCAGCGACAGGCCGATGGTGTGTCCAGCGCTGTTGACGCCGGTGGCCAGCAGCAGGGCGCGCACCCGGTCACCATCGGCCAGGGCTTGGTCGAGGGGTTTCAGCAACAGCGCCCCCGCCCCCTCGGCGCGCACATAGCCGTCGGCGCCGGCGCCGAAGGCGTGGCAGCGACCGGTTGGCGACAGCATGGAGGCACGGGAGAACCCGATATAGGCGTAGGGCGAGAGCAGCAGCTGCACCCCGGCAACCAGCGCCGCATCGACACGGCCAAGTCGGATCGCCTGCGCGGCCAGATCCAGCGCGACCAGTGCCGACGAACAGGCGGTATCGACCGTTTGCGCGGGGCCGCGCAGGTCGAACACATTGGTCAGCCGGTTCGCCAGGATGGAAAGTGCATTGCCGGTCATGAAATACCGGTCGGCGCCGGCAGGGTCGCCCAGCCGCAGCTCGGCGTAATCGGTCGTGGAGCCACCGACATAGACGCCGATCGACTGCCCCGACCGTCGCGCCGTCGTCATCCCCGCATCCTCGAAGGCATGCAGTGTGACCTCGAGCAACAGGCGTTGCTGCGGGTCCATCTCGGCGGCCTCGCGGGGGGAGAGGCCAAAGGCTGCGGGGTCGAAGGCCGCGACATCACCAACATGACCGGCCGCGAAGGTATAGGAGCGCCCGGCCTCGCTGGCCCGCGGATGCAGGAAGCGGGTCTGGTTGAAGCGGTCGGCCGGCAGCGTTCCAACGGCGTCGATGCCCTGCCGCAACAGGGTCCAGTAGGCCTCAAGGCCATCCGCGCCCGGCAGACGGCAGGCGGCGCCGACAATGGCGATGGGCGTGACGGGCGGGGTCGTCATGCGCTTGGAGCTTGGGCGCTTGGCCGTGGCGCGACCTTGCCGGGTCACGTCGGCAGCGGTCGTCATGACGTCGGCTCGTCAATGCGGGCGGTGATGCTCGTCCGAGACGCGTGCGCGACCGGGATGCCTCGCACCTCAACCTTCCCCGCAACCAGGACGGTTCGCCGGCTCTGCGGCACGACCCGCGCGAGAAGGGCATCCACCTTGGCGAAATGGTCTGCCCAGCTGGGGACCCGCCAGCTCTGCAGTCGCTCAACCTGTGCGGCGCGCGCGGGGCTGTTGAGCCGCGCATAATCGAGCACGGCCCTGCGCCAGCCGAGCCCGTCCAGCGGATCCAGGTAATCGGGGCTGTTGCCGCCGACCTCCCGCAATGCCGGCAGGTCCGAACAGATCGCCGGAACGCGCAGCGACAGCGCCTCGGCGAGCGGCAAGCCATAACCCTCGGCGAAGGAGGGGAAGAGCAAGGCCCGCGCACCGCGCAGCAGTTCGGCCACAGTGCGATCCGAAACCTGCCCAACCTCCTGCACCAGCCCGCGCAGCCCGGTGCAGCGTTCGAGCATGTCGAGGACATTCTCGTTTTCCCAGCCACGGCGGCCGATCACCAGCAGACGGGGCGCGCGCGGGCCGAGGGTGGCGGCGAATTCGCGCCAAAGGTTGAGCAGCAACAGGTGGTTCTTGCGTGGTTCGATGGTGCCCAGGGTGACGAAATAGGGATCGAGCGAGATGGGTGGCACCGGCACCTCGGGCAATACGATGCCGAGGGGGGCCACCAGCACCGGCGGCGGTGCGCCTCGCAGAGTTAGGTGCGGCACCAGGCACGCCGCGGTCGCTGCTGAATTCACGATCACCGCATCGGCCAGTGCGGCGGTGGTGCCGATTCGTCGCAAATGTCGCGCCGGCTGCTTGGGGCGGGCATATTCTGGATGGGTTGCGGGAATGAGGTCGTGGATCAGCGGCACGAAGGCGCAGCCCGCGTCGCGGAGCACCTCGATCGGCTTGCCATCCTCCAGGGCACGGTGCGAGACGAGCAGAAACGCCTTGCGGCCCGGCCGGGCCAGCATCGTCCGCAGGGCACTCAGGCCAAGGCCAGCCATCGCCCTGGCCCTCAAGGACAACATGAGGCCGCGCACCCGCCGCGTCGCGCTTGCTGTGGGTGTGTTGGTCCAGACGTTTTCCAACGTGGCGACCAGGGCCGCGACCAGCGGACGGGGCAGTATCCCGAACCGCCCAATTAAATCCTGTGCAACGAAGACGGACCGTTCCTGGGTCTCAAGGAAGTGCCGCGCATAGGCCAGTTCGACCCGGTCGATCCCCGACGGCGCCTTACGATCGCCTGAGGACAGTAACCGCGACACGTCGAGAATGACCCGGACAGGTTCGGCGGTATTCCCTATCAGCGCCATGAACCGCTCCTACCGCCAGAATGCCCCACGTCGTCCTAAACCCGATGACGCAGCGCAGCATAATGGCACCGCCATGGTTCATTTGTCATTCACGAACCTGTGGGACTTCATATCATGTGTCAATCCATAAAATGGGACGATGCGCAATAAATTTACTTATACGTAATGACAGGTCACGCGATATGCCGCTCTCAAAGAGCGTTAGTTTACTTAAGCTCAATCGTCGCCCGGGCGAATCACATTTGTGCGCAGTCCGTCGACCAACACCTCGCGCATCGTCTCCGCACTTTTACGGCGAATGTCGGCCCAGGCTTCCGGGGTATGAAATGCACTGTGCGGCGTGATAACCAAACGTCCATCCAGCCAAGCCTCCCGCGCGCGGTAGGCGGCGAGAAGGCGAGGTAGTGGGTCCACCGGCGGCTCGACCGGGATGACGTCCAGCCCTGCCCCGGCCAGGTGCCCGGATTTCAGCGCATCATACAGCGCCTCGATATCCATGACCGGCCCGCGGGAGGTGTTCACGACCACGGCACCGGCGGGCAGCAGGGCGAGTTCGGCCGCGCCGATCATGTCCTTGGTGGTGGAGGTGAGGGGGGTGTGGAGCGAAAGCGTATCCGTCTGGCGCAACAGGTCCTGCAGGCTGCGCGCCCGCTCGATGCCGAGGGCCCGATCCACGCCATTCGGCAGGTAGGGATCGAAGAAGACCACGCGCCAGCCGAAGGCCTTGGCCCGCAGCGCCACGGCCGTGCCCATCCGCCCCAGTCCGACGATCCCGAAGGTGCGGGTCTGTGGCCGTTGAATCAGCGGGCTGTCGAGGTAGCGCCAGGGCGCCGAATTGCGCTGGGCTTCGTGATGCAGGAACAGGCCGCGCCGCAGCGAGAGGGCCAGCGCGATCGAGTGATCGGCCACCTCCATCGTCCCGTAGTCCGGCACGTTGCAGACCGCGACCTGGCGCTCTGCCAGCGTCGCGCGGTCCAGGCGATCATAGCCGACGCCCATGCGGACCACGACCTTCAGCTTCGGGAAACGCGCGATATCGGCCGCCCGCAGCCAGTGGCGGAAGATGAACAGCCCATCGACCTCGGCGCAGACAGCATCCGAGAGAAGCGAAAGGTCGGCGTCGTGCGGCGCGCCGCCATGGATCATGCGGACCGTCGGTCCCAGAATCTCCTGCTCAAGAACCGTGTCGGGATACATGGCTTCAGGTTCGAGAACGGTCAGCATGCCAGGACTTTCCTTCGTTGATTTGAGAACAGTCTCGCCTCAGGGGGCGGTCGCCGCAAGCGGGGGCGCTGCCTACGGCCGCCATGCGCGGTGGTAGGGGTGACCGCTTCGGATGCATTGGGCGCGGAAAAGCTGCTCCGCCAGCATCGCCCGGACCCAGAAGTGCGGCCAGGTGAGAGGGCCGAGCGAGAGCGACTGGTCGGCTCGGGCCAGCACGGCGGGGTCCAGCCCCTCCGCGCCGCCGATCAAAAAGGCGATGCTGCGCCCGCACGCATCCCAGCCCTCGGTCATCGCAGCGAAGCGTGTGCTGTCGGGTGCGCCGCCGCCGAGGTCCAACGCCACGGCCAAGGCGCCCTCGGGCAGGGCTGCAAGCAGGGCGGCCCCTTCGCGGCGACGCACCTCGGCGGCGCTGCCCTTTGCCTCGGGGATTTCCCGCAGGCTCAAGGCAGGGCGCAACCGGCCCGCCATTTCCGCGTAGAGCGCCGCTTCCGGCCCCGAGCGCAGGCGCCCGACCGCGAGCAGAAGCCTAGGCTTCGTCGCCTTGTTCCTCTGAAGCGGCATCCAAATCGACGTCGGCTTCGGCGGGGGGCGGAACATCGCCACCGGCCGGGCTGTCGGGACCCCACATGCGTTCCAGCGCATAGGTGTCCCGTGCTTCCGGCTTGAACAGATGCACGATCAGATCGCCGGCATCGAGGAGGACCCAATCGGGCGATGCCTCGATGCGGATGCGGCGGACGCCCAGGGCTTCCAGCGCTTCCTCGACATGGGTCGCCATCGCCTGGATCTGGCGATCCGCGAGACCCGTCGCGACGATCATGCGGTCGGCGAAGGAGGAACGGGTGGCGATGTCCAGAACCACGACCTTCTCGCCCTTGTCGCTCTCCAGGCTCTCGACCGCGGCCGCGACCAGAAGCTCGAGCAGCGGCGGCGAGGCCTTCTTCCGCGGCGCACGCCTGGCGGGCGTGGTGATGGGGCCGGCGGCGGGATCAGCCGCGGCCTTGGTCCGGCGCACCGGCGTCTTCTTGGCCGGGGCGGCCACGGCCGGCTTGGCGGCGCGCGGTGTTGCAGCCTTGGCGGGTGGGCTGGCCGCGGGCTTGGCGCGGGTACGCACCGGCTTCAGCGCCGGTTCAGCCTTGGCTGCGGCCGCGGGCTTGGCACGGGGCTTGGCGGGCGTCTTGGTCGCGGCAGGCAGCGTCTTGGCCGTCGCCGGGCGCCGCTTGGGCGGCGTCTCCGTGGCGGGCTGGGTGGTGTCCTGCGCTTTGGGCGTGCGGGCTATAGCCGCCTCCTGTCATGGTCCGGCGTCTCAAAGGGACGTCTGCGCCGGTGTCTAGTGCAGAAATCGTCCGGCTGAAATCAAACTCTGGCCGATGGCAGCGCCTAGCACGGGCAGCCTAGCCAAGTTCGAGGCTGGTGATGCCGAAAATACGGTCCATTTGGAGGTCGGGCGCGGCGCCGGTGTACATCCTGGCCGTCTCGAAGACCGGCTTCAGGCCGAGGCTTTCGGCCAGCCCGGCGGCGGCGCGATGGGGCTCGGGCACATCGAGGAAGACCGGCCCGACGGGGACGCCTGCCAGCAGCGCCGCGGCCAGGGCCGTGGCGGAGGCGGCATCCGGCGCGATCAGCGGGCCGATCTTATGCCCCTCCCGGCAAGGGCGGATGACACCGAAGCCTGTCACCTCCCCTTCTCGAAACTGGGCCATCGCGACATGCCCCGGCGCCGTCAGCCAGGCGCGAAGAAAATTATTGCGGGCAGCGGGGAAGGCTGCGCTGTCCAGCGCCGCCAGAGCGGCGAAGTGCATTTGACCTGCCGGCACGATGCCGTCGCCCTTCGTCGGCGGGATGACGGGCAGACCGCCGAAGCGGATGTTGTTCCAGGCATGGAGGAACCCGGACTTGCGGTAGTTCGCCTGCTGCCCGACTACCCCGTCCAGACCGATCAGCCGACCCTCCAGCCGCTTCATCGCGGCCGTCCAGACGGCCATGCCATGGCCACGCCCGCGTGCCTCTGGCCTTGCCAGATAGAACCCGATGAAGCCGAGATTTCCGGCATAGCGGGTCGCCGAGATGGCGGCGACCAGTTCGCCTTCGTCTTCGACACCCAGGAACATGCCCGCATCCTGCGCCAGGAAGCATGCCGCATCGGAGAGTCCCGGATTCCATCCCTCGGCCGCCGCCCAGGTGAAGGCGGTTTCGATCTGGGCCGGGTTGAGGGCAAGGAGGGTCATGGCACTGCCCTGAGGTTCGATGGGGCGAGGGCCGCCCGAATCGCGCTGGCCGAGGCCGGGTGCTCCCGCGCAGGCACCACGCACCAAGGCGCATGACCCGCCCAGGGCCACAACGCGCCCGGCTTGCGACGGTACGATGACAGAACATGCGCCGCGGCGCCATGCAAGGCTGAGCGGGTGAAGCCGGGGCGTGGCAGGACCGCGAGGGGCGTCGTGCGGGTCATGGTCCGCCACCGCCGCCAGCGCGGCAATTGCAGCAGGTTATCGGCACCGATGATGAAGGCGAAGCTGGCATGCGGGAAGCGAAGCGCCAGTTTCTCCATTGTGTCCGCGCTGTAGCGCGTGCCGAGGCTTGCCTCGATCGCCGTGGCGATGACCCGCCGCCCATCGGCAATGCCCTGCGCCGAGGCCAGCCGCTTGGCCAGTGGCGCCATGCCTGCCGCGGGCTTCAGCGGGTTGCCGGGAGAAACCAGCAACCAGACCTCATCCAGCCGCAAGGCGCGCAGGGCGACCTTTGCCACATGCAGATGCCCGGCATGGGCCGGGTTGAACGAACCGCCCAGAAGTCCGATCCGCGCCCGCCGCCCATCGCCGAACCGCCCCGGCGTGCTCACCCCGGATGCATCAGCGGAGCGTGACCGCAACGGTGACGGGGGTCGCGAGCAGCCCGGTGTAGGTCGCGGTATAGCGCTGCCCGGCCTCGGCCCGCACGGCGGGCGAGAAGCCGCCGAGTGAGACGAAATCCCCGGCCCGTAAGGACAGGCCGCGCCTGGCCAAATCCTCGACAAGCCAGGGGATGACATTCAGCGGATGGCCGAGGAGGGCGCTGCCGGGCGCTTCGGCCAGTATTTTGTCGTCGGTCGCGAGGCGCACCCGCATGGTGCCCAGCCGGGCGGCAAAGGACTCGGTGGCTTCCGGGACGATGGCCTCGCCAACGACTCCACGGCGGGCGCCGACGCCGATCGCCAGCAAATTCGCGGCATCCATCGTCTCCCCAGGGGCAAGCACGAGGTCGGGAAGCTCGATGAAGGGAATGACCTGATCCAGATGGGCCAGAATCGCGACCGGATCGCGGCCGGCGGTGGCGATGCCCGCATCACGGATGCGGACCAGCAAATCGCTTTCCACCACGGGTACAGATGCGAAGCGCGCTGGGAGCGTCGCACCAGAGCGGAGATCCAGCGTCGCGGCATAGATCGGCCCGGCCAAGGGATGCGGCACGCCAAACTGCGCCTGGGCGGCGGCATTGGTCAGCCCGACTTTCCAGCCGATGGCGCCCCCCCATTCTCGGCCGAGGATCGTGGCAAGGCGGTCCTGCGCGCATTGCCCATCGGCGAGGCTCATGCCAGGGCCGTAGCTGCGGGCGGGGGTCTGGGACAGCATGGAGCGCGCCAGGGCGTTGACCGCCGCCGGGTCGGGGCAGGCGGCCGCAGCCGCAAACGGCAGCAGCGCGAGGCAGGCGGCAAACAGCGGGCGGCGCATCAGAGTTTCCCCGGCGTGTTTTGCCGGGATTCTAGCCCAGGCTCATGGCAGCGCGAATAGGGAGGAACGGGTTTCGAGGCGTTCGGCAAAGCGCAGGAGGTAGCCGTCGGGATCCTGGACGAGGAATTCGCGCTGGCCGGCTTCGGTGGGGCCGACACGATACCAGGTTTCGGCTGGACCTTCGTAGAGCGGCCATCCCGCCGCAGCGAGGGCGTCCAGGATCGGTGCCAGGGCCTCAACCGTCATTTGCAGGTTGATGCCACGGCCGAAGGGCGCCTGCATGTCGCCGGGCTCCCACCGCCCATTGCGCTCGCAGAGCATCACCTGCAGCCCCTCGCGCGCCAGATAGGCGAAGCGCGCGGCTGGCCGGTCGTAAGCGACGGCGAAGCCGAGCGGGCCGCACCAAAAGGCGAGGCTCGCGTCGAGGTCTGACACGCTGAGTTCGGGAACCAACGCGGCCCAGCCGGTCGTCGGCGCGCTGCCCGTTCCGGCGGCGGCGGCCCGGGCCAGCGGATCGGCGAGAGGGGGCCGCGAGTCGGCCATTGGATCAGCCGCGCACCTGGCCCGTGCCGACCACCTGGTAGCGGAAGGTGCAGAGCTGCTCCAAACCGACCGGGCCGCGCGCATGGAGACGGCCGGTGGCAATGCCGATCTCGGCACCGAAGCCGAATTCGCCGCCGTCGCAAAACTGCGTGCTGGCATTCCACAGGCCCACGGCCGCGTCCAACCCGTCCAGGAAGGCCGTCGCCGCGGCCTCGTCTTCCGTCACGATCGCTTCGGTGTGCTCGCTGCCGAAGCGGCGGATATGCGAGAGCGCCCCGGCAACGCCATCCACCACTGCGATATTGAGGATGGCATCGAGCCATTCCGTGGCGAAGTCATCGTCCGTGGCCGCGGGTAGGGCAGGGATGATCGCCCGCGCCCGCGCATCGGCGCGGAAATCGCAGCCCAACGCCGCCAGATCGCCGACCAGCAACGGCAGCAGGAAGGGAGCGACGCGCGCATCGATCAGCAGCGTCTCGGTTGCACCGCAGACGGTGAGGCGGCGCATCTTGGCGTCCGCCAGGATCTTGCGCGCCATGGCCGGGTCCGCGGCGCCATCGACATAGGTGTGGCAGAGCCCCTCGGCATGGGCGAGGACAGGCACCCGCGCCTCGGCCAGGACCCGGTTCACCAGACTCTTGCCACCACGCGGGATGATCAGGTCGATCAGCCCCGATGCGGCCAGCATTGAGCCTACGAAGGCCCGATCGGTGTCCGGCGCGATCTGGATGCAGGCTTCCGGCAGCCCGGCTTCGGCCAGGCCCTGCAACAGGCAGGTGTGGATGGCGCCGACACTCCGAAAACTCTCGCGGCCGCCACGCAGGATGATGGCGCTGCCGGCCTTGAGGCAAAGGGCGGCAGCGTCGGCCGCGACATTGGGACGGCTCTCGAAGATCATGCCGATGACGCCAAGGGGCTGGGCGATACGGCGTATCACCAGCCCATTCGGCCGGGTCCACTCCGATAGCAGCCGCCCGACGGGGTCGGGCAGGGCGGCAATGTCGTCGAGCCCGGTCGCCATGGCCTCGATGCGGGAGGGTGTCAGGGTCAGGCGGTCGCGGAAGGCGGCCGTGAGATCGGGGGCCGCGGCGAGATCGGCGGCGTTGGCCGCCATCAGCTCAGGCTTGGCCGCACGCAGCGCCGCTGCGGCGGCGGTCAGCGCCGCGTCCTTCGTCACGCGTTCGGCACGGGCCAAAGTGACGGCGGCCGTGCGGGCGGCGGAGGCGGCGGCGGTGATCTGGTCCATGGCTCGCTCCTAAAGTACGACCAGATCGTCGCGATGGATGATCTCATCGCGGCCGCGCCACCCCAGCAGGGTCTCGATCTCGGCGCTCCGATGGCCGGCAATGCGGCCGGCGTCCTCGGCATCATAGGCGGAGAGGCCGCGGGCCAATTCGTGGCCTTCGGGATCGCGGATGCTGACAGGGTCGCCGCGCAGGAAGCGGCCCTCGACAGCTTTCACCCCGGCCGGCAGCAGGCTGCGCCCTGCGGCCAGGGCGCGTACTGCGCCGGCGTCGACGGTGAGAGATCCCAAGGGGGACAGGCTGCCAGCGATCCAGCGTTTGCGGGCAGAGCGGCCTTCGCCCTCCGCGGCAAACCAGGTGCAGCGGGCGCCATCGCGCAGCGCCGCCAGCGGATGGGCGCGATCACCGAGCGCGATGGCCATCGCGCATCCGGCACCGGTTGCGATTCGCGCGGCGATCAGCTTGGTGCGCATGCCGCCCGAGGAATAGCCGGGCGGCGGTTCGCCCCCCATGGCCATGATCTCTTCCGTCACATGCTCCACCAGCGGGAGGTGTTGGGCTGCGGGATCACGGCGCGGGTCGGCGGTGTAGAGCCCGTCGATGTCCGAGAGCAGGACCAGCACATCAGCCTGGATCATCTCGGCCACGCGCGCGGCCAGGCGGTCGTTGTCGCCGAAGCGGATTTCAGCGGTCGCCACCGTGTCATTCTCGTTGATGACCGGGATGCAGCCGAGGTCCAGCAAGGTGCCGAGCGTCGCGCGCGCGTTGAGGTAGCGGCGGCGGTCCTCGGTGTCCTCCAGGGTCAGGAGCAGCTGGGCGGCGTTCAGCCCGTGGCCGGCCAGTGCCATCTGCCAGGCGCCGGCGAGGCGGATCTGGCCCACGGCGGCGGCGGCCTGCTTCTCCTCCAGCCGCAGGGTGCGGCGGGTGAGGCCGAGCGCACGACGGGCCAAGGCGATGGCGCCGGAGGAAACCACGACCACATCGGCGCCCGTTGCCCGCAGCGCGGAGATGTCGGCGGCGATGGTGGTGAGCCAGGCCTCGCGCGGAGTCGCGGTCGCGGAATCGACGATCAGCGCGGAGCCGATCTTGACCACGATGCGGCGAGCGGAGGTGAGGCTGGGTGTCATTTCTGGGCGCGGTCTGCGGCGATTCGATCGGCCAGCGCCCGCAGCACCGCCGGCACGCCATCGCCCGATACGCCTGAAATCAACGCGACCGGACCGCCACAGGCCCGCTCCAACGCTTTTTTGCGCGAGGCCAGCGCCTGGGGCGTCATGGCATCGGTCTTGTTCAGCGCCACGATCTCAGGCTTGTCGGCGAGGCCACCGCCATAGCCTTCCAGCTCGGTCCGGACAGTGAAGTAGGCGCCGGCCGGGTCGGCCTGGGTGCCATCGATCAGATGCAGCAGCACTGCGCAGCGTTCGACATGGCCAAGGAAGCGTGTCCCGAGGCCGACGCCTTCATGCGCGCCTTCGATCAGGCCGGGGATGTCGGCGAGGACGAATTCCTCGGTATCCGAGAGCCGCACGACACCGAGTTGCGGATGCAGGGTGGTGAAGGGATAGTCGGCGATCTTGGGCCGTGCCGCGCTGGTGGCGGCCAGAAAGGTGGATTTTCCGGCGTTCGGCAGCCCGATCAGCCCCGCATCGGCGATCAGTTTCAGCCGCAGCCAGAGCCAGCGTTCCTCGCCCGGGTAGCCCGGATCGGCGCGGCGGGGCGAACGGTTGGTACTGGTCTTGAAATGCGCATTGCCATGGCCGCCGTCGCCGCCGTGGCAGATCACGACCGACTGCCCTGGCTCGGTGAGGTCGGCGAGGATGGTTTCCTTATCCTCGTCCAGCACCACGGTGCCGGCGGGGACCTTCAGGATGACGTCATCGGAGCCAGCACCGGTGCGGTTGTCGCCCGCGCCATTGCCGCCCTTGAGCGATTTGAAATGCTGGGCGTAGCGGTAGTCGATCAGGGTGTTCAGCCCATCGACGGCGGTGATCACGATATCGCCGCCGCGGCCGCCATTGCCGCCGTCGGGCCCGCCGTATTCGATGAATTTTTCCCGGCGGAAGGCAATGACACCATTGCCGCCGTCGCCAGCCTTCACCCAGATCTTGGCTTCGTCGAGGAACTTCATCGGAATGGGGGACCAGATATGAAAACGGGGGCCGCGTGGCCCCCGTTGTCGCTGGAACCGTCGCGCGGAGGCTGATTACTCGGCGGCGACCGGAACCGGGTCGACAGAGATGTGAACGCGGTTGTTTGCCTTGCGCTCGAACACAACGACGCCAGCGGCGACCGCCTGGATCGAGTGGTCGCGGCTGACCAGGACATTGCGGCCCGGCATCATCTTCGTGCCGCGCTGCGTCACGATGATGTTGCCGGCCTTCACGGCCTGACCGCCATAGAGCTTCACGCCGAGGCGCTTGCTCTCCGAATCGCGGCCGTTGCGGGACGAACCGCCGGCTTTCTTGTGTGCCATGAGGGGTGTCCTTCTGCTTAACCGGCGATGGCGGTGATGCGCAGCACGGTGATGTACTGGCGATGGCCATTCTTACGACGGCTGTTCTGGCGGCGGCGCTTCTTGAAGATGATCACCTTCTCGCCGCGCTTCTGCTCGAGCACCGTGGCGGTCACCGAGGCGCCGGCGACGGTGGGGGCGCCAATGGTCAGGCCGGTCTCGCCGGAGACGGCCAGGACGTCCTGAAAGGTGATCGTGGAGCCGGGCTCGCCTTCGAGCTTCTCAACCATCACGACGCCATTCGGCGTCACGCGGTACTGCTTGCCGCCGGTGCGGATCACTGCATAGGTCATGGCGCTGCCCAGGAACTCTCGTGCTTCGGGCCGCGGAACGGCCAAGGGGTAAGGCGGCCGAAGGCGTAAAGCCCATGACCGGAGCGCGCTTCTAGGATCGGGCGGGGACAGAGTCAATCTCGGAGGTCGAGCGTCGCGTAGACAGGGCGTTGCGTCCGCGGCGGCTCGATTCTATAGGGGCCGCCCCGGAGAGGTGCCAGAGTGGCCGATCGGGCCGGTCTCGAAAACCGGAGTAGTGTAACAGCTACCGTGGGTTCGAATCCCACCCTCTCCGCCAGTTCCCATACGAGCCGTGCTCTCCGCCAGACCGAGCGCCGCGCTGAGTGGCAGGTTTCCTGGGGTTATCGGGACAGACCTGTTGACTGGCCAGGCGCGGAGACGGGCGAAAATCGCTCTCCGGCGGCCAATTCTCTCCGGACCTCATGACTTGGGCGTTTCAGTACGGAACCCAAAAACAGAGGTAAAAGGCCGGTTTCCGGGCGGTCGGCACTTGCTCCGGTTCGAACCCCACTTGCCCGAAATCCGTACTTCGAGAGCGAACACTTCGGTACGGGTCGGGCGCTACAGGCATCGGTGGTTTCGACTATTCGCGCCAAGCCGCGCCACGATCGTTGTCAGCTCCCCCACCGCGGATCTGCCAACGCAGCATCCAACTCCCGGCCAGTGAGCCGAGTCTTGACCTGGCTCGGACCGAGGTTCGCTCGAAACTCGCGGAGGTCGGCGATGTGGTGGCCTTCCCAATCCGGGTAGCCTCCAAGCCGCCCAAATACATTCTGGAGCCGATGAGCGGTGGGCGTCTGGTCGGTCGCTAGTCGATGAAATTTCCCATTCAGATCATCGATATCCGGCTCAAAGCAGATCAGGAGCCGGCCGAGCTCGTCGACCAACCGGAGCCGTGCAGCTTCATTTTGGGCTGCGGCTTTCGATGCAGCCGCGGTCGCGGACCGGTTGGCCATATCCGCGACCTTGCTCTGCGCAGCGAGGCGCAGCTCCGCTCGCGCGGCCTGCCAGGCTCCTGTTGGGGCCTCCTTGCCATCCCAGGACGCCACGAAAGCCTTGAGGTCCGCGAACGATCTGACCTTCCGCATTCCTTCGCCACCTAACCACGCGCAGAGCGTGACCCGAAAGGCAGCCGCCTCAGCCGCGACCAGCAGCAGTGGCAGCCGCTCACCCGGCTGCTGTAGCTGCCGGCACAATGCGTGTTGACGCTGATCCAGCCCATCCACGCAGGCGGCCTCCGGGCTGGCGGTGATCGCAGATGGATGGGTTACCAGGCGGAGAGGACCGTCCCCGATCCGATGAAGGGCGTTGCTCTCCGCCGTCACCCGCACACCCGTTCCATGCAAAGCCGCGAGCAATGCTTCAGAATCGCTCGCTGAAACGAGGCCAGTCTCGGCAATCATGGGAACCGGCTCATCCTCGGGAAATGCCTGCATCAGCGTGGGATTAGTCCGGATTTCGTCCGCCGCTTGGGCCAGCGCTTCCTCATCAACCTCGGCACGGCCGATAAGCATCCGCAGCGCCTGTGAGAGCACCGGCTGCATCGGGCCCACGAAGGTCTCGAATAGGCCGCAGCGCGACGCCAGCGCCCGGTACACCCTCTCGTCCACGCTGTGCTTCAGGTAGAGATTAACCACGGGCAGGACTGGAAGCTCCTGTCCGATGCGGTCGATGCGACCGATGCGCTGTTCGACCTTCGACGGGTTCCATGGCAAGTCGAAGTTGACCAAGGCGCCAGCGGCTTGAAGGTTCAGCCCCTCACTGGCCGCGTCCGTGCAGACCAGAACCTTGATCGTGCCGTCCCGGAGCGCCTTGGTGACCACTTCCTTTGAGGCATAAACCCAGCCGTTCCTCGATCTCAGGGCACCACCCTCACCGGAATAGGACGCCACCGACGCGCCAAAGGCACCGACCAGGGCATCGCGGAGATACGCCATGGTGTCAGAGTAGCCAGTGAAGATCAGCACGGCGCGACCGTCGCCGGTGAGCTGCTTGGTTCGGGCCACCAGCCGGTCGCGCTTGGTATCCAGGGCGCCGAGCGCCGCAATCCGTTCCAGCAGATCTTCGACTTCCCCAAGTTCTGCACGCGCTTCCTCGGGCGTCTCAGGCAACGCTGAGGTCAGCTTCACATTCAGCAGGTCCTCGAGCTCTTGGGCGTCTTCCAGGTCGAGAATGCTCGGGTCCGGTGCGTGCTGCGCGATCACCGCCTTCAGACCCGTCGCGCGCCGTTCCAGGCTTTTACGTAGCGCCACGGGAGAGCTGGCAGCACGGCGACGATAGATCGTCATCACGAAGCCCTTGCCAGGCTTCTGATTCTCCAATTCGTCGAAGCGGCGATCGATGTAGCTCGTCACCGCCTCATAGACCTCGCGCTCCTCCGCAGTCTCAAAATCGAACGGATCGTCCGTGACGGCACGGGTCGGCGGCGGCCGGTCCAGCAGGCCCATGTCGAAGTACTTGCGCAGCGTCCGCCGCGTATTGCGATGCATCCGCCTCGCGAGTGGCGAGCAGGTCCGCAGCCAGCGCACAGCGTCCTGGCGGGATACCGGAGGCAGGAACCGCAGCGCCTTCGCGAAGGCGTCGGCATCATCAAGGGGTGGCAATCCGAGGCCGCCCGGCGCCGGCGGACAATGCGGCGTCGCTGCCAGGATGTGAGCCAGCGCGATGCCCTCGCTCCGCGGCAAGGCTCCGCGTTCCAAGCTGGCCAGCGCCTCATAGAACCGCTTCACGACGTGGAAGCCTGAAAGCCACAGCCCACCTTCACCCAGCACCTGGAGCAGGTCCCAAGGCTCCCAGGGATGCGTCTGCATCGGCGTCGCCGACAGGATCATGAAGCTGCGCGCCTGGCCCGTGATCTGCATCTGCCGCAGCAGTCCGAGAAGCAGGGTCGGCGTGTTGAACTCGCCCTCGATCTGGCTGGCGCGTCGGGCGGCGTGGCCTTCGTCCAGCAGCACAAGGTCCCAGGGAGGCGCAGCAAGCAGCGCCGGCAGGTTGCCCTCGGACCGGGCTGTCTCGCGGCTCAGCAGCAGCAGTGGCTGGTCCAGCGCCTCGGCTAGGCCAGAGACCACCTGCTTTGTTCCGTCTGGCCAGACGAGCGTCTTCGGGCCTTCCATCCGCGGCACGCGCAGGCCCCCCTTCTCGCGCAGTTCGCCCTGCCACTGCGGGAGCAGGTTGGCGGGCGGCAGGAGCAGCGCGCGCTTTACGCCGCGGCCCGCGAGCAGCCGGCGCAGCGCAAGGATCGCCTCCACTGTCTTGCCCATGCCGACCTCATCGCAGAGCAGGCGGCCCTCGGGCCACGCGGCGGCCGTCTCTGCCACCACATGTCGCTGGTGCGGCCAGAGTGTGACGGGGGCCATGGCGTCGCTGGTCGCAGCGCCGCCCTCCGGCATGTAGGGTGCTTCGACAGCATAACCCCACAGCATCGCTGCCCGCTGGCGACGCAGATTATCTTCGGGTTCCGCCACGGGCGGTGCTTCCGGCGCCAGCTTGATCAGCGCGTCGCGCACTGCGTCGGGCAGCGACACCGCCACGACGGCCGGATCCTCACCGGACCACAGCAGGTCAAACTCGTCGCGGAAATGCGCGTAACGCTCCGGGTCGTCCCAGCTTCGGCTGATTTCGAGCTTTTCGTAATTGCCCCGGATGCCCTTGGCACTTTCGTTGCCACTGCCCGCGAAAATCACCGCTTCGTCGGCGGCGTCCACGAACAGCCCAAACTTCGCGTGCAAGATGCCGTCGGCATGACGCATCACGCCGACCTTCATCTCCAGCCAGCCATCGCGGGCCAGCCAAGCCAGCATCTCGAGCCGCCCCTTTTGGAGGGCGGTCTCGGGCGTGCCAAGCCGCGCGAGCAGGGCTCCGATCAGCGGTGCGTCGTCACCGGCATCCAACAGCGCTCGCACATCGGGCTCAGCCAGTTCCTCGTTCACCAGCAGGCGCAGTGCGGGCTTCTGAGTAATGACGCCGTCCACAATGCGCTGGATGAAGGCGCCGAATCCGGAAGCCGCGGCCGCCAAGACGGAGGAGGAGAAGTAGGCGCAGCAGCGATCGTAGCGTACCGCTCGGCGCAGGCCAGGCTCGTAAAGCCGGGCAACCAACTGGCCGTCCGGGGCCCGGAGAAAGCGCGGCCACGCAACGTCTCTGAGGGATGGAGGTGTGGTGGAGCTCACGCGTTAGCTCCCGTGCCGAAGAAGGATGCAGGACGCCATCCGGTTACGAAGCTATGTGCAACCACAGGGCATCCCCACGATGATGGCTGATGGAAACCAAGGATGCGGTCCGGGACCAGCGACGCCGGCAAGATGCGGGGCGCGACCGCTTCTCGGGCACGTCGCACAGACCTTGAATGGCCAGCCGAGCGACCTGAACGTCGCGCCAGGTTGATCGCTATCACCGCCCGCTCGCAGCAGGACAACGACGTCTGCCCACTTACGCATGTGGTCGTATGCAGATCGATTCGTCTCGGCGCCGTGATGCGGAGCCGTTGCCACGATCGGCAGTGTCGGGCGCGCTGTGTGCCTCAGGAATGACTGGCCGAACCGGCGGCCGTCGCCGAGTGGCGAATCCCCGCAGAAGAGAACTCCCAGGCGAGACAACTTAGGAGGCGCAAAGAATACGAGACTCTGCCGGTTGATGATCGTCAGCCTCATAAGGAAGCTCAGCGTCAGCGGTTCCGGGGGCTGCTCTCTGGCGTTGATTGGCTCAAGAAAGCCGCGCACACCGCCATTTGGCCGCCTCGTGCTCGCAAACGACTGGTAGTCGAACCACCGGACCCTGAGGCGCCGAGCGATTGCCGCGGCAGCAATGCCCCTTATCGCTTCCACAGTATCGATCATGCCAAGCCAAGCTGACGCAGTGCTCGCAGTGATGCGGCGCTTCTTCTTCCGGTAGCCGATGCGGGCCCTTGCGGATTGGAGTGCCGCGGACGCGACTTTCTCGGTCGCCAACCCCTTGGCGTCCCTCAGTTCAGCAAACCAAGGGAGGTCTTCTGTTGGCTCCGTCGCGTCGAGATTAATCTCGCGGTCATCCCAAACTTCGCCGAACCATCCATCAGCCTCAGCGACTTCGGGTTCATCAGACTCCGGATCCCTCGGCGCATCCTCTTGGCGTTGAGGTATCTCAGGAAAGGCTGACCCCTGAAAATCCCCCGAGCGATCAAGCTGCGACTGGACGATCGGATCGGGCGCGTTGTCGCGGATGATGGTGTCGAGTTGCTGGACTAGGTTGTCCACGAAGCCCTTTGGATCCTTCATGAGCTCCGGCACGACTTCGACCCATCGTCCCGGCAACCACACTTGTCCGATGCGGCCGGGCCACCGCCTCAGCAGTTCGGGTAGGCCACCGGCATGATCGCCGTCGCCATGTGTGCAGACAACAATATCCAGCGTCCTTAGCGCTGGAATATGTGCACCAATGACAGCTGCGACCTTGTCCTTCTTCCAGCCGCCGTCCACGAGCACAGCATGCCCACGCCGACGTAAGAGGAACGCCTCCCCGCTGACCGGGAGCGCGAGCAGCTGATCGAGCACGGAGTGCGGTGGGTTGCTCACTCCTCGTCCTCATCGTCCTCCGCGTCCTCTTCCTCCTCGTCGTCAGTCTCCGCCTCTCCAGCGTCTTCGGCGCTGGGCGTTGCCGTCTTCGCGAGGAGGTCAAGCACAGCCTGGTCGGGCTTCTTTTCCGTCCAATCGGGCGGCGTCAGGCCGAACACTGGCAGGAGCATGGCGTGCCACGCTCGGAACTCGGCGAATTTCTCTGCCACTGCGTTCTTCTCCCGTCGCACAGCGGGCGGGGCGGCGCGCAGAAGCGCCTCGATCAGGCGGACGGTCGGATCGCCGAGCTTGATGCTGTGACGGGTGGCGAAGGAGCGTGCGGCACCGATACCGGCAGCGCCGCCGCCTGCGTCGGCATAGGTCAGGGCGAGAGCCTGAGCCTTGTCCAGATGCGTTCGAAAGACCGTGTCACGGGGATGGATCTTCAGCGCATCCGCTGCCTTCATCTTCTTGCCAACGCCAGGTTCCCAGCCGAACAGAAGCTGCTGGGCCTCGGCCTCGGTCAGTGGTGCCTCGCGCCGGCGGTCGGCGGCGGAGAGGATGTTCACCTTATCCGCCGTCTTGGTGATCAGCCCTGCCTGCTGCAGCGTTGAGACGTCCATGCCGACCGCATGGCCAAGCAGCTTCGCCTCGTTGAACCGGAACTCTGCGGCGCGCAGCGTGGCCCAACACAACAGAGCAAATTGCGCCTCAGGCTCGACCCCTTGGAGCCCTCCCTGCGCCAGCTGTCGGATGCGCCAGCCGGCCACGGCATCAGCGGCGATGTCGATGGCTGCGCCGACACCGACGGGCTCGCCCGTGTCCGTCCGCACCTGGTCGTAGGCGGAAAAGACTTCCATGGCCGGACCGAAGCTGCCGACAAGCTGGTCGACCGGGTTCAAACCTTCGGCGGAGAGGCGTTCCGCCGTAGCCTCAGCCGCTCCACGAATATCCGCCTGCATCTTGGTATCGAAATAGCCCGTGCCTGCGTGGGCAACGCGTGGCCGAGCGACGAGGATGACAGTCGATTGCGCCGCATTCTTCTTTGCCTGGTGCAGACTGTGTTCGCTCTCGGTCTTCACCGGCCACGTGGCTGTCATGGTAAAGCCGGCCTTGATCAACGATGCGAACAGTGCCTCCCACGCCTCTTGCTTCTTGTGCGTGAACATGACCGTGAGCACGCCATCTTGGCGCAGAACGCGATGGGCCTCGATGAAAACCTTCGTCATGAGATCCTGATAGTGAGCCTGAGCAGCAGCGGCAGCATCTTTGGCTTTCTTCGCTCCAGCGCGGAAGCGGGCATCGTTTTTCACGGCCTCATCCGCGTTCTCGCAAAGCAGAGATGAGAACCACTCAGGTCGGCGATGACCCTGGCTGCGCTTCAGCCAAACGTAAAAGAAGTCGGCCAGCTCGCTGTACTGAACATTGTCCGAATACGGTGGGTCGACAACGATCGCATCGAGCGAGTCATCGGCCAGGTGAATCAGCGATGCTGCCGAACCCTGGGAGCACTCAACTGCGGCCTTCGCTGGCGCCGTTGGCAGCTTTGCGACGCCCTCGTAAGCGTCGACAACACTGCCGATGACCCATGCGAGGCCCCCGCTTGCCTGCACGGGCGCCATTTCGGTGAACGTCAGCTTAAACGAGAAATCGTGCCGGTCGAATACACCGCGGATCACCTGGTGGGAGATGTGCCAGGAAGCCATCATGCAGTTGTAGTTGGTGAACTTGTCGATTGCGAATGCGAGCAAGTGCGCAACCGCTTCACCCATTTCCTCTCCTTCTTGAGCAAGGATGGCGGGCCGTAGCGCCTGAAGCTCTTCCATCAACACGCCAAAGCCGAGCAATTGGCGCGGGCTGAACATGTCGGCCCAGCGCGGCATACCATAGGTGCGTGGCCGCGCGTCGGTCGTGATCTGCGGATACTCCTCGGTCGGGATCAGGTTCCGCGCCTCCCAGTCTCCGCGCCATTGCTGCAACTGCGCTTCTGCGGAATCCAGCGCGGTAAGGTCGGCCTGTTGCGGTGGACGAAACTGCAGCCCCTGCGGTGTCTTCAACGCTACCGCGTAAAGCGCACTGCCCATCCGACCTGCCTGGGCTTGCGCTTTGATCCATTCGGCGGGAATCGATTCCTTGGTAAAGAGGCTGATGCCCTTGCCCTTCGCGTAGGTACGTGGCGGCGGAGCACTGATGGCCCCTGGGCCAACGCCTACTGGGCGGACTACGGTCGTCCAGGTACCTGCCGTCTTATTGACCACCGGCTCTGCAACGACGGGGATACCGCCCTTTGGCTTCAATAGATGCCAATCTGGAACAAGCGGCGTCATGTGCCCAGTCGTTGGGCAAGGGACGGTGCGTGCGAAGATATAAGCTTGGACGTTAGCCCCTACTTCTTTGGGGAAGAACCGTCCTAGGCGAGCCGCAACGCGCTTCTCCCATTCGCGGCCCCAATGGCGCGCGCGGACTGCCAAGCTCGATCCGAAGCGGAATGGGTAGTCGAGTGTTGCCTCCAAAACGCTGCACGCGACGGGATTGTACTCGTTCGCTAGCGTCGGAAACCCAAGCCGCGCACTTTCGAGCGGAATGGAGCCGCCGCCAGCCATCGGGTCCATCACCGTCGGCAGGTGTCCCCAGATGCGCGTTGCGGCGACGTGCGCTGCCTCAACATCCTTGGCCCGAATGACGCCCTTGAACGCTCGTGACGCGCCAAAACCTCCCGGCACCTGGACGCCGCTGTTCATCAACTCGCGGATTGCTACGATTTCTTCACCAGAGCGACCAAATCCGAGCAGCCGCTCGAAAGTCTCCCGAGGGAAATCCGCAGGCAGCACGCTGGCCAGCACGGCCGCTCGGCTCGCTGCCAACGGCCGGCGAGCCCACCAAACATGAAAGCGCTTGTCGGGTGGTTGCTGACCGGTGCTGCGCTCGCGGATGCACTCCACGCCGATTGCAGCGGCCGGAAGCCAATCCTCAATCAGCAGCCGAGGTCGCCCCGTCTTCGTGCCATCCGGCATATTCTGCGTCCGCCCTTACTTCACAGCTTCGGTGATAATTCTCAGTGCGCGCACCCAGCGCAGGGCGCGCCCGTCCTGCATGCGGCCGAACCAGGACGCTGCCTCGGTCGCATCGGCCGCCCGAAAATGCTCGGCGGATTTGGACAGCCGCCGGGCCTCCCGCAGGCCCCGCGCCACGATGGCAAAACCAGCAACGCGCGCGCCCCAATCGGCGTCGAGCGGCTGATAAGGGCCTGGCTCCAACTTCGCCTTGCCGCCCGCGGCCTTCAGCGCCGCGCGCAGGAGGCCGGATGCCGCTGTGAGCGCGAGCGGCGAAAGCGCCGCCACACGATCGAAGCGTTCCTCCATCCGGTCATTCACGCGCCGGCGGTAGATGATCGCCGCAAGACCCTGCTGCCGCTGGACCACGCGCAGCGCGAAAGGGGCCGCGCGTGTAGCCTGGACCTGTGCCGATACCACGCCTTCAGGCCGACAGCGGCGCGAAGCGCGCTTCGATGGTGGCGGTATCCGGTAGTTGCATGAACAAGCTCCGCAGTGATGCACCCAAGTCGGCTTTGCCGTCCTTGCCAAAACCCAGCACCACGGTCACGCGGATCGAACTGCCAGGCGCCAAGGCATTGCCCAAGGTCTGCGCCATAGTCAGAGGTTTAATGGCGGCAGCAACCTTCGTCTCCGCCACGCTGAAGGTCAGTTTGCCACCGTCCTTCATGTCGCCGGTCAGCTCGGCCTCGATGGTGATTTCGGCCGCACCGAGCGGGCTGGCAGCACCAAGCGCCTTCTGCGCATCCGCCGCGGTGAGACAGGTGATGCGAAGGCTCAGTAGGGCGCGCTTGTCACCGTAGGTGGATGCTACCTCGGTGTCGGTGGTCGAGGTTGCGCCTGCGTTCTTGGGCGGCGGCGGAGGCAGCGGCAGGCCCCCTGGCTTCGGCATCGCTTCCTGCGCGCCGGAGACCTTCAGCCATTCCTTGCCCGTCGCGCTGCTAGTCTCGGCGACCCTGGTCGCATCATCCATTGGCAGCGTTGTGAGCTTGCGCCCATCATCGCGCCGGCGATGGCCATTGGTCGTGTAGACCGCACCCTTGTCATCGAAGGCGGTGCCATCCTCCTGCCGCACGACCAGCTTGCCATCCGTGACGGCCCGCAGGATGGAGCTGCGGATGACGCTCGCATTCGGAACCAAGCGCAGTCCCTGGGCGGAAAGGAATCGCTTCTGCAGGGCGGATGCTGCGCGCGCGTCAGGTTCATCCGTCAGCGGCACTGCGCCGCTGAACACCAGTTCCACGAAGCGATCAGGGAACAGGCTGTCGGTATCACCGTAGATCAGCTTGCGGTCCTCGACGAAGGCCTTAACGGCATCCTGGCCAGAAGGAAGCTGCATCGGTGGAGTGTCTGGCGGTGCGATGAAGCGCTCGTCGATGGTGAGGCCAGCCCCATCCGCCAGGACCAGGCGGTTGAACGCACGCGCCGCTTCCAGCCGCGTCGCCTTACGCAGTTCGGGGATCTGCTTCTTGAGCTGCTCGCGCGCCAGCTTGCCGCCCTCGCTCGAGGTCTGCTCCGCCTCGATTGCCTCGGCGGCCATCAGGCGCTGGATGCGTTGGATCGCCTTCTCTAGCCCGTTCGCGTCCGGCGCCACGGCAAGGATGGCGTTACGGTAGGTCCGCATGGTCTCGGCGCCCGGCGTGTCGTCAGTGTAGGCGACGACCTGCTTTGCGATGTCCTCGCTCTCGCAGAGCGCAAGCTGCAGTTCGGGGCGCTCCGGCACCGCTTTGGCGTTGGGCGGCCACGCGAGCAGTTTGGCGAAGGCACCCTGGAAGGATTTCTGAACCTCGGTCTTCAGGCGGTCGAGCGCGTCGGGGCGCGGCACTTGCCCCATCCGTTCTTCTATCTGCTTCAGGATGTTGGGCTCGTAGCGGAACTGCCAGGCATTGGCGCTGCCGCTCATCGGGTACAGGTGCCAGCAGGCTCCGGCGAGGCGATCGAGCGCGTGCGATGGCTCGTCGCCGCCATCCTCGGGCCGCAAGACGGCAAGCGTCAGGTCGGCGGGATCGAGGCCGCTATTGGCTTCGAGCGGGAGGCTTTCGAGCAGTAGCGCGGACGCGACGCGCCGGTGGTGTCCCCAGCTGCCACTGTCGAGGTCACCTGCGTGGCCCTCCACATCGGCGGCGACGGCGGCGCGGAATTTCTCGCGACCGAGCCGTTCGAGAAGGTCATCCTGGATAAGCGGGCTGGACCAGTTGATCTCGCCGGCCGTGATGATGTCAGGATCGCACGCGGGATCGTCCCACACGCCGCGGACCATCCTAGCGAAAAGGCGGAGCGTGCCGCGGGAGAGGTTGTAGTCCGGCAGGACGCGGAGCCGCTCTTCGGCCGTCTTGATCAGGCGTGGATGGAGCGGGTAGCAGGCGCGGAGGCGCTCGGCGTATTTTGGCGAGCGAGCTTCCTCCGGCACCAGGGTTGGGTGGTCCTGCGCCACGCGCTGGTAGAGGGCATGGTGGTCGGCAGAGGCCTTTGCAGCGAAGGCAGGGTCCACCGTGTCGAACAGACGCCGAATAATGACCTGGGCCGTCTCATTGCCAATCGGCTCAATCACGGTGGCCTGTCGACCGGTCTGCTGCTCCAGCATGCGCGCGAGGTGCTGCAGGCGCGCTGCGCCCTGGGCGTTGGCAGGCTGATCCTTGGGGTCCGTGATGACCAACACGGTCTGCTTCCGTGTGGCGATAGCCGTCATCAACGTGCGGAGGAAGCCGATCAGGTTGCCGATTTCCTGCTCGGTCAGCTTGTCCATGTGCAGGACGAGCTCGTCGAGAAGGATCAGGGTCGGCTCGTTAGGGAGCCAGGATTCGACTGTCTGCTCGTCTGGCGAGGCAGCGGCGCTGTTGGTGGGGCCGAGGGCGTTGAGGGCGCTCGGGCCGCCCAGCTGGAAGGCGAGCTCGGCAGCGAGGCTCTTTGCCTCCAGGTCGCCATGCCGGGCGAAGACCGGATAGCCTGCGCCTTCGGCATCGATGCCACAGATGCGGACGGAAGGCGGGCGGCCGGCGGGTGGGAGGAGGTCAGTGCCTTTGGTCGGGTCGGCCATTACCTTCGCCAGGTGCCACAGCGTCATGAGTGCGTGGGTTTTGCCGCCGCCAAACCCAGTCGACAGGCGCAGAATTGCCCCGGCCTCGGTGGTCGACGCGAGTCGGCCGAAGACGTCGCGGCAGAGTTTCGACAAGGCAGCGGTGGGGTGAGTATTTTTGAAGAATTGATCGGGATCGCGATAAATCAGTGGGCCATCGTTGCGGATCAGCTTACCGAAGCTGGCCGCGAAGATGGCGTCATCCAACTCGCCCTGCAAAACATCATCGCGTGGCTTGCTGCCCCCCTTAACGCCCATGATCTTCAATTCCCCCGACGCGGTTGTAGTATTAGTTCAACGGGATGCTGCTCTCCCGTTCGGGGCTACATCGCACGCCCTCAATAAGTAACATACCGGAGAGGGGCATGGGTGGTCGAGATTGCGGTTGGCGAAACAAACGCCCGAGTCAGGTCTTCGTGTCCGTTGGCAGGGATCCACGGCACGGGCGCGGCTATCGTTGGGCGCGGAGCATCTCGTTCTGACGGCTCCACTCCACCGGAAACGGCTCCATCAGCCCCGGCAGGGTCATCGCCTCCTGCTGCCGCCCGTCCAGGACTGCCTCGACGATGTCGGGGGCCAGCAGCGTGAGGCGCAGGAGGCGCGAGACATAGGACGAGTTGATCTTCTCGGCCGCCGCCAGCTCATTGATCGTGCCGTAGCGGCCCGCCTCCATCATCCGACGCCACCGGAACGCCCGGGCTAGCGCCTTCACCAACGTGGTGTCCGCAGCCGAGGCGCCGCGCGGCGCCATGCCGCCCGGCATCAGGACCAGCTTCCGCCCGCCCCTCTGCTTCCGGACCGCCAACGGCACCCGCACCGTCAGCATCTGCGCGGCGCCGGTCACGCGGCCGCCCTCGCCGGTTCGGCCGGCGGCGTGGCCAGGTCCCGCGCGAGGCTGGCCAACCCTTCCAGCTTCAGCCGCACGTCCGCCCCGCCCGGCCCGATGTCCACTCGGTCGACCAGGAGGCCGATGATCCGCGCCTGCTCGGCAGGGAACAGCTCCTCCCAAAGAGGGTCGAGCCGCTCCAACGCCAGCCGGGCCTCGTCCTCCGTCATGTCCGGCGCCGAGGCCCGTGCGGCGCGCCAGGCCCCAAGCACCACCTCCGGCTGGCGCAGCAGCCCCCGCACCTGCGCGATGACAACGCACTCGATCTCCGCAGCGGAAATCCTGGCGATGGCCGGCCCGTCCGCAGCGCTGCCCTTCAGCACGGACTGGCTGACATAGTAGCGGTACTGCTGGCCGCGGCGCCCCCGCGCGTGGGTGGGCGACATGGCTCGCCCGTCGCTGCCGAAGATCAACCCGCGCAGCAGCGAAGGCGTCTGGCGGCGCGTGCGATTGGCGCGGGTCCGCGGGCTGATCGTCAGCAGGGCGTGCGCCGCGTCCCACACCGCCCGCGGTACGATGGCGGCATGCTCGCCGGGATGCGACTTCCCCTTGTGCATCGCCTCGCCCAGATAGGTGCGGTTGCTCAGCACCCGATAGACGTCGCTCTTGGTGAAAGCGCGGCCGCGCTTCGTGGTGGCGCCCTCGGCGCGCAAGGCCTGCACGAGCTTCGTGCCGGATTCCGTCTCGATGAACCCCTCGAAGATCCGGCGCACCAGCAAGGCCTCGGCCTCATTCACCAGTAGCTTGCGGTCCCGCGCGTCGTACCCGAGCGGCACGAAGCCACCCATCCAGATCCCGCGCGCCCGCGACGCCGCCACCTTGTCGCGGATGCGCTCGCCGATGACCTCGCGCTCGAACTGCGCGAAGCTAAGCAGGATGTTCAGCGTGAGCCGCCCCATGCTGGTCGTGGTGTTGAAGGACTGGGTCACCGACACAAAGGTCACGCTGTTCGCGTCGAACACCTCGACCAGCTTGGCGAAGTCCATCAACGCGCGCGACAGCCGGTCGATCTTGTAGACCACCACCACATCGATGAGGCCGCGCTCGATGTCCGCGAGCATGCGCCGCAGCGCCGGCCGGTCGAGGGTGCCGCCGGAGATGCCGCCATCATCATAGCGGTCCGGCACCAGCACCCAGCCCTCCGACCGCTGGCTGGTGATGTACGCCTCGCAGGCCTCGCGCTGAGCGTCGAGCGAGTTAAACTCCATGTCGAGCCCTTCCTCGCTCGACTTGCGCGTGTACACGGCGGCGCGGATTTTCCGGACCGTGGCCGGCATCGCGGCGTCGGCGGCTGGCTTGCGCTTCATGCCGCGGCCCTCCGGTTCTTCAGGCCAAAGAACAGCCAGCCATTCCAGCGCGTGCCGGTGATCGCGCGGGCGATGGAGGAGAGCGACTGGTAGGGGCGGCCCTGATACTCGTAGCCGTCGTGCAGCACGGTGACGCTGTGCTCAACGCCGTGGTACTCGCGGATCAGCCGCGTGCCGGCGATTGGCTTGTCGTCGCCGCGGATGCGTCGAAGGACGGGGTTCCCGCCGTCCAGCTGCTCGCCCAGCGCCTCGAGGCGCTGGATCGTCTCGGCTTTCAGGCCGCCAAAGGCCAGTTCCTGGATCCGGTAGGCCAGGCGGCTCTCCAGGAAGCGCCGATTGTAGGGCGGCGGATCGGCGGCAAAGAGCTCCCGCCATTGCTGCTTCAGGTCCAGCGTGGCGGTGGTCTTCAATGCCGCCAGCCGGCCCAGCACGTCGGCCGGTGGAATGGCGGGGATGGTGGGTGCCGGCGGGGTCCCGGCTTTGGATTTGGTGGCGCGTGTCATGCGGGTCTCCGGTTGGTCCGGTTCGCATCCAGGCGCTGGGGTGCCGGGAAGTGTAGGCCGCGCTCTCCCTGGTCAGCAGCCTCGCGCGCAGCTTCCTCGGCAGCGCGGCTGCGCAGCCGCACCAGCCCTGCGGCCAGGATGCTGCACACCTCGCGGAGGTGCGGTGGGAGGTGCTGGTTGATCGGGTTCGGGGGCATGGCTGGGAGGCAAGATCGTGTCGCCCAACCGAGAAGAACAGCGAAAACAATCTCTTAGCGAAGACAAGCGGGAACAAAAGCACCGCAGCGAAGTTCTGTGGTTCGGGGCGGGGTTCGCGACCAGTAGGCGTCATACGCCGACACGGGAACTACGAGCTACGCTGCACTACTTCTGATTGCGTTACCGCAACCCTTTGGCCATGTTTGCTCTGCCGCGCTTGCGGCTCCGATTCGCGGACGTTGGAGGCTGTTGAGGTTGCGGGAGAAGAGGTGGTCCTTCAGTGGGCGCGATGAAGGCGGCAGCGAACGTCCCGCCGCTACCGGCTGACTCATGGGCCACCAGCGCCTCGGGAAACTGCCAGCCTATCGACTGCTGCCCGAGATCATCAGATATCTCCTGGATGGCGGAACGCCGACAGCTGACCTGGTCGACCAGATCACCAAGGTCGGACAGGACGCGCTGAAACTTGCACTGAAGGACCCTGTCTTCATCGAAGCCCTTTGGCTTCTCGTCCGGCTTCCGCAGGCAGCCAGCTCGGGGGCATTCGCCGACGGCATGGCGGCACTCGGACTTCGGGGTCCTGCGCCCAAGTCGCTGCCCGAGCTGCTCGTGGCATACGACGCGGCTCTGGAACAGGTTCAGCGGCGCAGTTTCGCCGGCGCCACTGACCTGGGCGAAATGGCGCGACAGGCTGCGCTGGGAGCTCTTGCCGAAACGGTGCAACAGCGGCTTCCGGTATTGTGGCAGCCCACGGCAGAGGATCTGCGCCACTCTCTGTCCGCCCTGAAAAATGCGGACGCCTTCGCTGATCTGGCGCAGCGCTTCCATTCCAGGTTTGTGGACCGGGTCATCCACTATTATCTCGACCGAAACCTCCATCGGATGATCGCGCCCGACAGGACAACAAAATCAGTGAACGACCTCGAGGCTTTCAACGGCGCGATCCGGCGACACTGCGATGAGGCATCTCTGATCATGCGTGCCTTCGCGCGAGACTGGCTGGGCAAGAATTTTTTCAAGGAGGGCAAGTCGCTGACCCGCGATGATGTGCGGCGCTTCGCAAGCCACTCCGTCGAGAAGATCCGCATCGAGCTTGCCCAAAGGAAGGGTTCGTCGTGAAGCAGTTCGACATCGAGTGCGGCGTGGCAGCGCCGTCCCACGCTGATGCCATCGCCATGAACGTCCACGGGCCGGGCAAGAACGTCAATCTGCGCGTTGACTACATCACGCGAACGATGGTCGGGAATGTGCCCGACCTGCTGATCGATCTTCTGGAGGTGGCAGCCTACGTCTACTGCGCCGATCAGCGCCTGAAGCGGGGTTCTCTGCAGCTGACGAACTTCGGCGAGAGCTGGCGCCGCAGCCTTCGCTTTTCCATTCCAGTGCGGCTTCCCGAGGTGTGGCAGCAGGACCGCATTCAGAGCATGTTGGCGGACACTTTGGGGTTTCTATCCGATGACAGCTACTCGTTTGAATTCCGAAAGGCCACCGACCCATTTCAGCCTCGGGACGTCTACTTCCATGACCTGATCGACGCATCGCAGGACTGCGACGAAGTCTCCATGTTCTCGGGCGGCGTCGACTCATTTGCAGGTGGCCTGCAGGACGTGGTGCTGGATAAGCGGTCGGTTTGCCTCGTGGGCCATTCATCATCCACCAAGGTTCAAAGTATCCAGCAGACCCTGGTCGACGCCCTCAAGGAGCGAGGCCACGAGCGGCGCATTTCGTACATTCCCGTTTGGGTGACCAACGAGAACGTCAATGCCAACGAATACACCCAGCGAACGCGCTCATTCCTGTTCGCATGCCTTGGCCTTGTGATCGCGCGCATGTCCGGCAAAGACCGCTTCACCTTCTACGAAAACGGAGTTGTCAGCATAAATCCGCCGGTCGCTGGCGATGTGGTCGGCGGCAGGGCGACACGCACAACCCACCCCAGGGTCTTTCGTGGATTGGAAGAGCTGTTCTCGACCCTCCTGGATCGCCCGATTTCCATCCGAAATCCGCTACAGTGGCTGACCAAACGGGAGGTCACCCTGAAGATAAAGGAGGCCGGCATGGCGGACCTGCTGGCCCTGACAAACAGTTGCACGCGGCCGCGCAGCTGGACAACGAAACAGAAGCATTGCGGCGCGTGCTCCCAGTGCATCGACCGTCGATTTGGCGTCATGGCGGCTGACATGGCTTCGTTCGAGCCCGCCGAGAACTATAAGATCGATTTGCTGACGGCTGATCGAAGCGCAAAAGACGACCTGCGCATGGCCGTGAGTTACGTGACTTTCTTCAAAAAGGTGGGATCAACGCCGAAAGAACGGTTCCTGGTGGAATTCCCGGAAGTCGTCTCGGCCCTCGACAGCTTCAACGACCTGTCGGCGGCCGAGGCTGGTAACGGCCTCTACGATCTTTTTCAACGACAGGCCGCAGCGGTCGAATCGGTGATTACTGCCGGCTTGCAGGAGCACTCGCGGGCACTTTTCAGAAACGAATTGCCGCCAGCGTCACTGCTGGCCGTCTGCTTCAGCCGCAGCAGCATCGAAGTTGCACCTCCATCGGATTACGACAAGCAGGCAAAGGCCTTCATTGATCGGCTGTCGGTTCCGGTCCTCGAGTTTGCCATTGATAAGGATGGCAAGGTCGTCGTGTTCCGCGACGGCACGACGCTGAGCGGCGCGAACTTTCGACTCGCCGAGGAGCTCTTGGCCAATTTCCGCGACGCCAAAGCAGCAGGACAGGCCGTCCCATTCCTCGCGCCCGCTGACCTGGCCGTCCGGCTTGGCATTTCCGAGCAATCGATGAGGCAACAGCTCACCCGCCTGCGCACCGCCATCGAGCCTCTCTCCGTTTCGCTCGGCGTCGTGCTGGATCAGAACAGCTTCATCGAAAACAAGGAGCGTGCCGGGTATCGGCTGAACCCGAATCTGCGGGAGCTCTCGCTGGCAGACATGAGGGAACCCCCCGCGCCGTAACGCCCCTGAGCGACCCATGTCACAACGCGGCAGGCTCGATGTCACAGGAGCCGCCTTTTGGTCGCGGTTTCCCGCGGGTTGTATCGCCCCGGACGTCACAAGAAACATCAGGGCTGCGAATATCAGTTAGCCCGTAATCGCCTGAAAATCCTCGCATATCGAGACCACCACGGCGTGTCCGTGTCGGTCTCCGCGAAGGACGACGGAGCGAACAATGGGCATCCAGCATTTGACGCAGAAGGAGGTGGCGCGCCGCTGGTGCCTCAGCCCCCGCACGCTGGAGCGGTGGCGCTGGCTGGGCCAGGGCCCCGCCTTCCTGAAGCTGGGCGGCCGCGTCGCCTATCGCCTCGAGGATATTGAGGCCTTCGAGGCGGCGCAGACCCGCGACGCCACCAGCACCCCGCAGCCGTCCCATGCCGGCATGTCGGTCGCGGCGACCGCCTGATGCCCGCGCTGGTCCGCTACGAGCAGGCCCGCACCGCGCTGGCCGAATGCGCCCGCATCGATGAGGCCTCGGAGGTCCGCGACAAGGCTGCGGCGCTCGCCGCCTATGCCCGCCAACGCGACGACCGCGAACTCGAGGTCTGGGTGCGCGAGATCCACCTGCGCGCCTGCGTGCGCATCGGTGAGCTGAGCCGGGAGCTGGAACGCGCAGACCATGGCGGCTCAGGCGGTGGCTCGAAGTTCCCAGCGGTGGGAATTTCGAAGGCCCAGGCCCTGGCCGATGCCGGCATCTCGACCAGCACGGCACATCGCTACGAGGAACTCGCTGGCGGGCGCGGGGAGCAAGCCCAGGCTGCGGGGCGCGCCGCGATGGAGGCCTACTTCGCGCAGTCCCGCGCCGACGGCACGCCGCCGACCACGACCGGGCTGCGCGGCGCGGTGCTCGATGCCGTGCAGGCCACCATCGGGCCGCCGCCGCCCCGCCCCAAGCGTCCGTCCCCGCCGCCCGAGCCGCCGAAGGTCGCGCCCATCGGCGCCGACTGGGTCGATTGGACCGGCGCCGTGCAGGACCTCGCACGGCTCGACTGTGACCTCCCCGAACTCGCCGCCCGTTCCGCCGCCCTGATGCCGACGCTGCTGCGCGAGGCGCTGCAGGCCGCGGAACGGCTGCGCATCTGGATCAACCTCCTGGAGCCGACCAATGACCAAGCCCACTGAGCGCGTTCGCGCCATCATCCGTGACGCCCGCCGTACCATCGGTTCGCCGGACAATGCACCGGCCGTCGCGAACGCCATCCTTTCGCAGATGTGGACCGCGGTCACCACGGACCAGGACGTGCTGCGCCACCTGCTGGCCCGCGGCCTGAATGCGGAGATCAGGGCCTTCCTTTCTCGGCACTACGACGAGAAGGACGGCTCCGACGCCAAGCAGCTCCGTGCCGCGCAGCTGTCCATGTGGCCGGAGGCGGCGCGGACCTATGTCGAACAGGTGGGGCGTGAGCGGGTGTGGGTCCCCTCCCGCGACGAGTTCGTGGAACTGGTGCCCGATGCCCTCCAGCCCGGTGAGCTGCGCGAGGCCGGGGAGCATCTGCTGCAGCACGGCACGGACTGCATCCGCCGCGGACGCCTCCTGCTGCGCCTCGCTGATCTCTCCCAGCCTGAGGCGTGAGGCCGGCCATGGGCAAATCATCCCGCGACAAGGGCCTGCGCCGCGAGCGCGCCATCGTCGACATCCACATGAAGTGCGGCCTGCGCGCCGAGCGCGTGCCGCTCTCCGGTGCCGTCCGGTACCGCGGCAACAGCGCCGACGTCGATCTCTATGTGCGCGGCGCCGAGCCGGTGAAGGCCGAGGTCAAGGCGCGCGGCGAAGGCGATGGCTTCAAGACGCTGGAGCGCTGGCTCGGCGGCAATGACGCGCTGTTCCTCTGGCGTGACCGCGCCACGCCGATGGTGGTGCTGCCGCTGCATGTCTGGATCGAAATCGCGCGCCGCAGCGTGCGCTGTGCCGACGCCGATGGCGATCGTGTGCGTGCCCACCGCGCGCGCCAGGCCGAGGAAGGCCCGCTGCCGTCGCCCGACGCCATCGCCGAGGTGACGCCGTGAGCCCGCGCACCGGCCAGCACCTGCACGCCATCGGCGAAGCGCTCCGAAACCTCGCCGGCGGCGCGCTGCTGGCCGGCGGCTTCATCGCGCTGCTCTGGGCCGTCGAGTTGGCGCTCGTCCCATGAGCACCACCCCCATGCCGATGCCCGCGCCCGCCCGGCCGCCTGCATCGCCCATCCAGCCGGGCACCTTCTCGTTGAATGGGACCACCATGACCAACCGAACCACTCTGGCGCAGCTGCGCGAGATGGACGTCGCGCAGGCCGCACGCCTGCCCGCCGATCATCTGGCGCTGCTGCTGGAAGAGGTCGGGGCGCTGAAGGCCGACGCCAAGCACCTCGCCGACCTACTGCACGATGCGCTGCATGCCCGCTACGGCGCTCCCGCCGCCGCGGCCCGTCGTGCCGAGGGCAAGGACACCGGCCGCGTCCGCATCGCCGATGACGCCTTCGAGGTCGTCGCCGACCTGCCGAAGAAGGCGGCGTGGGACCAGCCGAAGCTGGCCGCGGCGGTGGCCACCATCGCGTCGTGGGGCGAGGACCCCGCAGACTACGTCACCACCGAGATCCGCGTGCCGGAAAGCCGCTTCACGGCGTGGCCGCCGCGCATCCGTGCGGTCTTCGAGCCGGCGCGCACCGTCGCCACCGGCCGCCCCTCCTACACCCTTGAACAAAAGGACGCCGCGTGATGGCGCACGAACTCCGCATCCAGGTCGCCATCCCGCTCGATGGCGACGCCATGGCGCGCGCGAAGGACGTCGCCGCCTTCGAGCCGACGCTCGACGCTTTCGCTGAGGCGGTCGTCCGCGCCGGCGGCGACATCTCTGTCGACGTGGTGAAGGCCAAGCCGCGCGCCGCGAAGCAGGAGGCGCACTGATGGCGATCTCCCTCGCATCCCTGCGCAGCAGCACCAGCCTCTCACCGCCGCGGCTGCTGCTCTACGGCGTGGCCGGTGTCGGTAAGACAGAGTTCGCCGCTGCCTCGCCTCGGCCCGTCATCCTGCAGACCGAGGATGGCCTTGGCCGGATCGAGGCGACGACCTTCGGGCTCCTGCGCAGCTTCGATGAAATCATGGAGGCATTGGGCGCGCTCTACACCGAGCCGCATGAATTCGAGACCCTGGTGGTGGACAGCCTCGATTGGCTGGAACCGCTGGTCTGGCAGCACACGGCGCGCACGCATAACCAGCCGGACATCGAGTCCTTCGGCTACGGCAAGGGCTACCTCGCCGCGCTCGACACCTGGCGCAGCTTCCTCGACGGCGTGAACGCGCTGCGCGACGAGCGCGGCATGGGCGTGATCCTGATCGCCCACGCCGAGATCAAGCGTTTCGACAGCCCCGAGACGGAACCCTACGACCGGTACCAGCCGAAGCTGCATCGCAGCGCATCGGCCTTGGTGCAAGAGCATGTCGATGCCGTGCTCTTCGCGAACTATCGCGTCAGCACACTGAAGTCGGATGTCGGCTTCAACAAGAAGGTGGTCCGCGGCGTGAGCGGCGGTGATCGCCTGCTGCACACCGCCGAGCGCCCGGCCTTCCTGGCCAAGAACCGCTTCGGCTTGGCCGAGACGCTGCCGCTGTCCTGGCCCGAGCTCGCCGCCGGCATCCCCTTCTACGCGACGCCACCCAGCGCCGCGCCCGCCTCCACCACCGAAGCCCGGAGCTGACCAATGGCATCCCTCAATGGAACCTTTGACGCGACCGAGGTCGCCCCCGCCGTCCCGCTCGAGGTGCTGCCGCCCGGCAAATACCTCGCGCATCTGATCGAAAGCGAGATGCTGCCGACGAAGGCCGGCGACGGCCAGCTGCTGAAGCTGGTGTTCGAGGTGCTGGAAGGCCCCTCGGCGCGTCGGAAGATCTTCGATCAGCTGAACCTGGTGAACCGCAACGAGCAGACGGTGGAGATCGCGCAGCGCACGCTGTCGGCCATCTGCCACGCGGTCGGTCAGGTCCATGTCAGCGACAGCGAGCAGCTGCACTTCAAGCCGCTGATCGTGACGCTGAAGGTCGAGCCGGCCGGTCCCGACAAATACGGCGTGCACCGCGAGGCGCGGAACAAGGTGGCCGGCTACTCCGCGGCCAACGCTGGTGCAGCCACTGGCACCGCCCCCCGTCCTGCCAGCCCGGGGCCCCGTCCGACGCCTGCCGCGCCTCCGCCGGCCGCCCGTGCCGGTGCCGCAGCGACCCCGCCCTGGCGCCGCAATGCCTGATCACCAGCCGGCAGGCCGCCCGCCTGCCGGCCTCCCTCCCTCCATCCAGGATCAGGTCATGGCTGCCCTTCCTCCGCCTGCATGTCCTACCGTCACCGCCATCTACGCGTCCTATGAGGCGGCGGCGGATAGCGGCTATCGCGCGCATCTCGGCGCCTCACTGATCGGCACCGAATGCGAGCGCGCCATCTGGTATTCGTTCCGCTGGGCCACGCGCGCCCGGCATGCTGGCCGGCTGCTGCGGCTGTTCGACACTGGCAATCTGGCCGAGGCCCGGTTCGTCGCCGACCTGCGCCGCATCGGCGTCACCGTCCTGGACCTGGATCCCGCGACGGGGCGCCAGTGGAACCTGCGCGATGCCTCCGGCCACTTCGGCGGCAGCATGGACGCGGTGGCGATCGGCCTGCCCGAGGCACCGACCACCTGGCACGTCTGCGAATTCAAGACCCACAGCGCCAAGTCCTTCGCCAAGCTGAAGACCGAGGGTGTGGCGGCGTCCAAGCCGCTGCATTGGGCGCAGATGCAGGCCTACATGGAGCTCGTGGGCCTCGATCGGGCCTTCTACCTGGCAGTCTGCAAGGACACGGACGAGCTTTATCAGGAACGCATCCGGCACGATGCCGAGGCGGGGCTGCGCATCCTGGCCAAGGCGGAGCGGATCATCGGCGCTGCGCGGCCGCCCGCCCGCATCAGCCAGGATTCGGCCTGGTGGCAGTGCCGCTTCTGCGACCACCACGCCGTCTGCCATGCCGGCGCGGCACCGGAGCGGCATTGCCGGTCGTGCCTGCATGCTTCGCCAGCGCAGGGTGGCGACTGGCACTGCGCCCGGCACGCCGCCCCACTGGACCGCCGCGACCAGGAGGCCGGCTGCGCGGCACATCTGTATCTGCCGGACTTCGTGGCGGCTGAGCAGATCGACGCCGGTGAGGATTGGGTCAGCTATCTGCTGCCGGACGGCACCGAATGGCGTGACGGGGTGCCCGCCGCCGCCATGGGAGTGGCGGCATGAGCCCGATGCTCCACGCCATCGAGCGCAAGGCCGCCTGCGGCACCTGCGTCTTCTGGCAGCTCGCCACCAGCCGGTCGGATGATGGCTATCAGGATGAGGGGCTGTGCCGGCGGCGCGCACCCTCGGCCATCCCCTCCACCAGCATCTGCAGTGACGGCCAGGACATGGGCGGCGAGCTGGGCCTGCTCACGGCCTGGCCGCGCACCTTCAGCGAAAGCGACTGGTGCGGCGAATGGAAGGTCCGCGGCGAATACGCGGGCCGGAACCGTCCCGAGGACGAGGTTTCCGCATGACCCTCTCCCTCCGCCCCTATCAGCGTGCCGCCATCGAGGCGCTCTACGACTACTTCTCGGCCAGCAGCGGCAATCCGCTGGTCGTCATGCCGACCGGCACCGGCAAGAGCCTGTGCATCGCCGGCTTCACCCGCGAGGCGATCGCCGCCTATGGCGATACGCGGGTGCTGATCCTCACCCACGTGAAAGAGCTGATCCAGCAGAACTTCATGGCCATGCTGCGCGCCTGGCCGGATGCCCCGGCAGGCATCTACTCGGCCGGGCTGTCCCGCCGCGACATCCATGCGCAGATCCTGTTCGCCGGCATCCAGTCCATCCACCGCCACGCGCGGCAGGTGCAGCGCTGCGACCTCGTGCTGATCGACGAGGCGCACCTGCTTGGGCGTGGCGACAGCGGCATGTACCGCTCCTTCCTGGCGCAGCTGAACGAGATCAACGCCGGGCTGCTGAAGGTGGTCGGCTTCACAGCCACCCCTTATCGACTCGACAGCGGCATGCTGCACGAGGGCAAGGATCGGCTCTTCACGGACATCGCCTTCCAGGTGCCGGTGCTGGAGATGATCCAGCAGGGCTATCTCTGCCCCGTCGTGCCCAAGCAGACCTCGACGCAGCTCGACGTCGGCGGCGTCGGCACCCGCGGCGGGGAGTTCATCGCCAAGGACCTGGAAGCGGCGGTGGACCGCGACGAGGTCACGCGCGCCGCGGTGGCCGAGATCGTGCAGCACGGCGCTGGCCGCGGCTCCTGGCTGGTGTTCTGCTCCGGCGTGGCGCACGCCCGACACGTCCGGGACGCCATCCGCGAGCATGGCATTTCCGCCGAGACGGTGACCGGCGACACGCCGGGCCCGGAGCGGGACGGCATCCTGGCGGCCTTCAAGGCGGGACGGTTGCGCTGCGTCACCAACGCCAATGTGCTCACCACCGGGTTCGACGCACCTGGCACAGATCTCATCGCGCTGCTGCGCCCGACGAAGAGCGTCGGCCTCTATGTCCAGATGGTCGGCCGCGGCACGCGCCTGGCCGAGGGCAAGGATGACTGCCTGGTCTTGGACTTTGCCGGCAACACCGCCCGGCACGGCCCGATCGACACCGTGGATGGTCGTAAGAAGGAACCCGCCGGCGACGGTGAAGCGCCGATCAAGGTCTGCCCCGAATGCCAGACCATCAACCACGCCAGCGCGCGTCACTGCATCGAATGCGACCACGAGTTCCCACCGCCGGTGGTGAAGGTGGCACCGCAGGCGGCGTCGAACGCGCTGCTCTCGACGCAGATCCAGGCGGCTTGGTGTGATGTCACCGGCATCACCTATGCGCGCCACGACAAGCCCGGGAAGCCCGCCTCGCTGCGGGTGACCTACGAATGCGGTCTGGCGCGGCACAGCGAATGGGTCTGCTTCGAGCACACCGGTTTTCCGCGCGACAAGGCGGTGGGCTGGTGGCGGCGGCGTGCCGGCAATCTGCCGCCCCCGGTGACGGTCGACGAGGCGCTGGCACAGCTCGACCAGCTGCGGCGGCCCATCGCGATCCAGGTGCGGCCGGCCGGCCAGTACACCGAGATCGCTGCGGCGAGGTTCGTGTGAGATGCGCAGCATGTCGTCTCCGCACCGCGCGCGGCTTTGGTTGGTTCGATCCGCGCGTGCTGGCCAGCCAGCCGCTGCCTGCCTGTTCCATGCGCTGCATGAGCGCGCTCTGCCGGAGGTGGGGCGTGGTTGATCCCGACGAGCACGAGATTGCCGCGATAGCGGCGGCCAGCCCGATGGCGGGCGAATACCTGGAGAGCATCGGCAAGACCGACCTCGCGGTGCTGACCGAGGCCGAGTGGCTGACGCTGCTGGAGGTGATCATCACCGCCTACCAGGATGAGCTTGCTCGCCTGCTGGATCAGGGGCGGCACCCGGCGCTACCGCTCGCTGCTGGTGGCCGGCCATGAGCGGCGTCACCTCCGCCCGAGAGGTCGCGCGCCGGCTCGGCATCTCGCACACCGCGATGCAGAAGGCTGAACGCGCCGGACGGATCGCGCGTGAGCCGAATGGCGCGTGGGACATCGAAAAGGTCCGGGCCGGCCTCGCGACCAAGGTCACCCCTGCGCCGCGCAAACCGTATGGTCCACGCGCGAAGCAGCCGCCCTGGGCGAGGGCTGCGCACCATGTCGGCGAGCTCGCGTCGGACATTCGTGGTCCGGCACGCGGGATTCACGCCGAGCTGGAGAGGGCGCGCCAGGCCCTCGAACGCGCCGCTCGCCAAATGGCCGCCCTCTATCCCGAAATCCTGCGCCTGGAGCGCGCCTGCGACGCGGCCATTGCCGCACAGGAGCATGGCAGCGAATGACGGATGCTCCCTCCTTCATGGCCGACTACGGCGAGCGCCTGGTCGACAACGGGTACTCGGTCATCCCCATCATGCCGGGCACAAAGGTGCCGGGGCGGTTCACGGGCGGGGAATGGTCGCCCTATCCCGACTGGACCCGGCATTGCGACCGGCCGACGAAGCCCTTCGAGGTGGACATCTGGCGCCGCTGGCCGGGCTGCGGCGTGGGCATCGCCACCGGCGCGGTAGTGGGCATCGACATCGATATCCTGGACGGCGCGCTGGCCATCCAGATCGCCGAGCTCGCCACGTCGATGCTCGGTGACACGCCTTGCCTGCGGATCGGCCGTGCCCCGAAGCGGCTGCTGGTCTATCGCGCCGCCACGCCCTTTGCAGGCCGGAAGCGCCATCCCCTCGAGCTGTTGGCGCGCGGCCAACAGTTCGTCGCCTATGCTGTGCACCCGGACACGGGCCGACCCTATGAGTGGCCGGAGGACAGCCTGGTGGAGACGCCGCTGTCCCGGCTGCCGGTGGTGGACGAGGCCAGCTGCGCGGCCTTCCTGGACGCTGCCTGGCAGCTCGTGCCCGACGAGGTTCGGGTCAACTCGATCCTGGCGGACGCGCCCACCAGCACCTGGCGCGGCCCCAGCGACCCGAAGGGGACGCGGGACGCCATCGCCGCGGCGCTGGCCTGGCTGCCGAACGACGACCTGCCGGGCAACGAGTGGATCACCGTCGGCGCCGCCATCAAGGCAGCGATCGGCGAGGAGGGGCGCGACCTCTGGCTCGACTGGTCTCGGCGGTCCGGGAAGTCGGGCCAGTCCGGTCGATCCGACACCCCCGAGCGCCGCTGGGCCTCGCTGCGGCCGCACAGCGTCGGCGCGGGGAAGATCTACTGGCTGGCCGAGCAGCGCGGCTGGGTGCCGGATCCCGCTCTGACGCTGAACGGCACGGCGGCGGAGCAGGCGACCCAGCCGCATCCCGCGGCCGGCCTGCTGGCGAAGGTCGCGGTCGCGCCGCTGCCCATCGCGCCGCCGCCGAAGCCGTATCGCGTGCCGCCCGAGCTGCTGCAGGTGGATGGCACGCTGAAGCTGTTCCTGGACTACGCCACGAGCAGCGCCGTCAGTCCGCAGCCGTTCCTCTCGCTGGGTGCCGCCATCTGCCTGGTCGGCGCTATCGCCGGGCGCCGCTATCGCACCCCCACCGACCTGCGCAGTAACCTCTACGCCATCGGCATCGCCGACAGCGGCGGCGGCAAGGACCACGCCCGGCGCTGCGCGAAGCGCGCGATCTACGCCGCGGGCCTCGATCGCTACCTCGGTGGCGAGGATCTCGCCTCGTCGGCGGGGCTGCTCACGTCGCTGCAGCGGCATCCCGCCCGCCTGTTCCAGGTCGACGAATTCGGCCAGTTCCTGAAGCTCGTCCTGAATGCCCGCGCCCCGGCCCACAAGGCGGCCATCTGGTCGGAGCTCACCAAGCTCTACACCTCCGCGGCCGAGCCCTACATCGGCGCGGAATATGCCGACCAGAAGGCGCGGCCGCGCGTGACCATCGAGCAGCCCTGCGCCTGCATCTGGGGGGTCACCGTGCCCGGCCCGTTCTGGTCGGCGCTGGAGGGTGGCGCGCTGGCGGACGGCTCCATCGCGCGCTTCCTGGTATTCCTGACCGACGACGACTACCCCGAGCGCAACGAGGCGCCAGCGCACATGGATCCGCCACCAGACCTGGTGGCGGCGCTGCAGGGGATCGCCCGTGGCGTTCCTGGCCACAGCCATGGCGGGAACATTGCCAACGCCATGGAATCCTCGGCGCCCATCCACGCCTACACGGTGCCGATGGCCCGGGACGCTGAGACCGCAATGGCGCGCGTTCGCCGTGAGGCCACCGACTTGTTGCGCTCACACCGCGGCACCCACGCCACCGCCCTGTTCGGGCGATACGCCGAGAACACCGCCAAGCTCGCGATGATCGCCGCGGTCAGTCGTGATCCCGCCCGGCCAATCACCCAGGCGGCGGACATCACCTGGGCATCGGCACTGGTCGAGCACTGTATCGGCACTCTGCTGCGCGAAGCCGAGCGCCTCGTCTCGGACAATGACACCGAGGCGAATCACAAACGCGTCCTGGAGATCATACGCACCGCCGGCGAGATCAGCCGCAACGCCCTGGTCCGCAAGACCCAGTTCCTGTCGAAGCGCGAGCGCGAGGAAATCTTCGACGCACTCGTCGAGGGCGAACTGGTCGCGCGCAGCATGAAGCCGAGCGGTACCAAACCCACGACGATCTTCACTGCGCGCAGCACACCTGAGGCGACTGGCGGCAAGGAGGCTTCGCCTTGACGCATCCGATTCATCACGCGGCGCGGTGGTCCCCAAACCCAGGTTACAGGCCGGTTCCACGCGCATACGTCAAAACGTCAATCCGTCACGCGGGCGCACACAGAGACATGGGGGCCGCGCGCGTTCGGAGAGAGAGACCCATTGATGAATTGATATATTGATGATTCTCCCAATAGACCCCCCTGGGCACCTGCGCGTGCAAGCGGATGGTGACCGCCTTCCCCCGCAGGGATCGCAGCGCATCCCAGATGGCCCTCAGCCCCCGAGGTCCAGCCTCGACCGCGGCACCCGCAGCGCCACGACCACGCCCGAGATGGAGATGCTGCGCCGCCGCGTCTGGCTGCAGCAGGGCGTCGTCTCGCTGCACCTCGAGGACATCACCGATCCCTGGCTGCGCCAGGCAATCCAGAACGAAGCCGTGCGCCGCTGGGGCCCACGGCAGCAGGAGAAGACTCATGGCCGGTAAGCGGAAGGCGAAGTCCACGAAGCAGAAGGAATCGATGGGGCCCTCGAAGTGGCGGCTCCAGCATGGCGGCTTCTCGGACCCGATCCGCGACGCAGATCCCGAGACGGGCAGCCCTGTGCAGCATCGTCGTGCCGTGGACACGCTGGGCATGATGCTGGCGAACGGGACCATTACCCAGCAGATGCACGACGCTGGTGGCTACTTCCGCGCCCTGTTCCGCAGCGCCGCCCTGGATGGCATGTCGAAGTCGGTGCTGGTCCGCCTGCCAGGCCAGACGGCCGATACCCTGTCCGACCACCACATGGATGCACGCCGCAAGATCGGGGCGGCCCTGGATGCCCTCGGCGGTCATGACAGTGCAGCGGGCTCCTGCGCGTGGCACGTCATCGGCTTGGAGATGTCGGTCCGCGAGTGGGCGATGCGCCAGGGATGGGGCGGACGCCCCGTGGCTCCCCCGCAGGCGCAGGGCATGCTGGTGGCGACGCTCAGCGTGCTGGCAGGGCACTTCGGGCTCGTGCCGCGGAAACGGGCGGCGTGACGGCAGGTGCCTTCATCACTGGAGGCATCCTGGCCGCAGGCATGAAAAATCTCGAAACAGGCATCAGTGATCCAACGTGAAGATGCCCGTCTCCATCATGCGAGGACCGTCTGCATTGCGTGATTTGCAAGCGCAATTTCGGTGAGGAAGTCGGCGGACATCCTCGTACCGGTGTAGAGATCAACGAGCGTAGCGACCTTAAGTGGCATGACGACTGCCTTTCCGCTCACTGGGTGCTTGGCCACGATTGGGCAGAAGGCCACGCAAAGAATTTGGCCGACGGCCTTCCGGTCCTTGAACAGCGTGTTGATCGCACGCTGACCGTTGTCTTCCACGACGGCGGCCACGGCCTTTCTCAATTCGCTGGCTATCTGCCAAGCAACCGGCTGCCAGTCCTGGTAATAGCCGCCCATCGGCCAGAAGCCTGCCTTCGCAATGCGGGGAGTCAAGTGTAGCGCGATGATGCCTTCCCGTGCGGGCGAGCGCTCTATTTGATCAATGCCTTTCGAGATATGGTCATAGACATTCTGAGTGTGTGGAGAACGAATTGTCTTGAAGGCATATGCGCGAGCTGCGGCGCCTGCGTTGTCGAGGATGATTACGTCGGGATTGTTGCCAGTTGACTGGACAGGATGATCGAGGTCGACTTTGCGGCCAAGCGATAAGCACAGGCAGGACCAGTACAACTCGATTAACTTATTATAGGTGTCCGCGTTCGCAGGAGGCTCCTCTGTTAAGTGAATGGTGCCAGCATTCAGCATCTTGAGATGCGGAAGCAGGCAGCGAAAGTCAGCATTTCCCGATACCTCAAGTACCTTAGCCGCCAAGTCGTGGGCGGCGACGGCAGCGGTAAACTCTGGTCGGACTTCATCCGCTGTGCCTGAAAAGCCCTGGCCAATCCGCTTGAGTAGGTACCAGAAGGGCAGCATATCCGCGGCCGTCTGCGGGTGCCGCGGGATACTGACGCCATTGCCGGCCATGAAACATTCGAACTTGTCGACAGTGTCGGATGCGTCGGTCAGCTGGACATCCATGTTATACCTTCCGCAGATGGGCAAATGGCCATCGTAGGAGGTTGAGTACACTGAACCCGCAGCGGTCCCAAGGCGCTTCGATCTCAGCGCCTGCGGCGGTTGTGGCCACCTGCTCCGAAGAAAGCCTCAGCACGATCCGTGTCAGCGCAATCATGCGTAGCAGTGCGAAAGAATGTCGCGTTGCGCACCGAAATCCACACGGCCTATCATCTGGACACCTGGAAAGGGTGCGACCGCAGCGCGGCTCAAGAGCCGCAGCGTCGCTCAGACGAGACAGTGGCTCTCGAGCCGCAGGGTCCTTCCTGGCCCCGCTGTATGCGGGGGGCGGAAGCGCGCAAGTTCGCTAGCGCCAGGCCGGAAATATGGGTTGCGGTTTGCAGCCTTTCCCCGCCGCTTCAAATCGTTAGCCGCAAACTCAGGCCGGGCCGCCGCCTGCAAACTCCCCTGCAAACCGGATGGTGTCATGACGCTCCCCTGGATGGCGGCGAAGATCCTGCTGCGTCCGGTGGCGGAGCTGCGCCCGCATGCCGGCAACGCCCGCGTTCACAGCGCCGAGCAGCTGGAACAGATCAAGGCCAGCATGCTGGCCTTCGGGTTCACCAACCCGCTGCTGGTCGATGAGGACGGCGTGCTGATCGCCGGGCACGGACGTCTGGAAGCTGCATCGGCGCTTGGCATGACCAAGGTGCCGGTGATCGTGCTGCGGCATCTGTCCGCAGCGCAGAAAGAGGCACTGCGCCTCGCCGACAACCGCATCGCGGAGAACGCGACCTGGGACCAGGCGCTGCTGCGTGATGCGCTCGCCGCGGTGCAGGCGGTGCCGGACATCGACCTCGCGGCGCTGGGCTTCTCGGCGGATGAGCTGACCGCGATTCTGGCTGCTGCGGACGAGGCCGTCATCGATGGCGACCCGCCCCAGGATGCGGAACAGCCCATCGACACCCAAAGTGGCGCTGCCGAACCCAATGGTGAGGCCGCGCCGGACCCCGCCGATGCGGATCCGGAGCCGCCGCGCCAGACCGTGACCCGCCCTGGCGACCTCTGGCTGCTCGGAGAGCACCGCCTGCTCTGCGGCGACAGCACCGACGCTGCCTCGGTGGCACGCGTAATGGGTCAGGACCGCGCCGCGCTGCTGTTCACGTCCCCGCCCTATGGAAACCAGCGCGACTACACGACGGGCGGCGGCACGGATTGGGACGCCCTGATGCAGGGCGTGTTCCAGCATCTCGACGCGGCCATGCGGTCGGACGGCCAGGTGCTGGTGAACCTCGGGCTGATCCACCGCGACAGCGAATGGATCCCCTACTGGTCCGGCTGGCTCGACTGGTTGCGCGCCCGCAGTTGGCGGCGCTTCGGCCTCTACACCTGGGACCAGGGGCCCGGCCTGCCCGGCGACTGGAATGGCCGGCTCGCACCCGCCTTCGAGTTCGTCTTCCACTTTAATCGCCAGGCCCGGCAGGCCAACAAGATCGTCCCCTGCAAATGGGCCGGCACGCCAAACAAGGGCAGCGGGCTGCGCGCGGCGGATGGGACCATCTCGGAGTACCAGCACGCCGGCCTGCCGGTGCAGGACTTCCGGATCCCGGACAACGTGCTCCGTCTGACCCGCCACAAGGGCCGTGGCATCGAAACGGAACACCCTGCGGTGTTCCCGGTGGTGTTGCCCGAGTTCCTGATGCGGACCTACACGGACGAGGGCGAGGTCGTGTTCGAACCCTTCGGCGGCAGCGGTACCACGATCCTCGCGGGCCATCGCACCGGACGCCGCGTTCGCGCGATTGAGCTGGCGCCGGCCTATGTCGACCTGGCCGTCGCGCGCTGGCGGATGCTGCATCCCGACCTGCCAGTGACGCTGGCGGACGATGGCCGCGACTATGACGCCGTTGCCGCGGCGCGGACGGAGGTCACCGCCGATGCAGCCTGACCTCGTCGTCTCCGCCCTGCCGGTCGCGGCGCTGGTCCCCTACGCCGAGAACGCCCGCACGCACTCGCCGTCCCAAGTCGCGCAGATTGCGGCGTCCATCGCCGAGTTCGGCTTCGTGAATCCGGTGCTAGTCGACGCCGAGGGCGTGCTGATCGCTGGCCACGGCCGCGTCATGGCCGCGAAGCAACTCGGGCTCGCCTCGGTGCCGGTGCTGCGGCTCGGCCATCTATCCCCGGCGCAGGCGCGTGCGCTGCGGCTTGCGGACAACCAGATCGCCCTGAACTCCGGCTGGGACGAGGCGCTGCTGGCCGCCGAGATCGCGCGCATCCGCGACGAGGCGGTGGTCGACCTGGATGTGCTCGGCTTCTCCGGGATGGAGTTGGACCGGCTGCTGGCCGCGGCCAATGCCGGCCTCGGCGATGACGTCGACGAGGCGCCGCCGCCGCCCGTGGTGCCCGTCACCCGCCCCGGCGACCTCTGGCGCTGCGGCGAGCATCGGTTGCTCTGCGGGGACGCGACCAAGATCGAGGATGTTCAGCGGGCCCTCGGCGCCGGCCACCTGGCCGACATGGGCTTCGTCGATCCCCCCTACAATGTGGCCTATGAGGGCGGCACCGCCGCCAAGATGACCATCGCGAACGACGCGCTCGGCGGTGGCTTTCCCGAGTTCCTGCGGCCGGCGCTGGCCAACCTGCTCTCTGTCACCAAGGGCGCCTGCTACGTCTGCATGTCGTCATCCGAATGGCCGACGCTGCATCGGGTCTGGCAGGAGGCGGGCGGGAAATGGTCCAGCACCATCATTTGGGCGAAGAACACCTTCGCGCTCGGCCGCGCCGACTACCACCAGCAGTTCGAGGCCATGCTCTACGGCTGGAAGGCTGGCGCGCAACACTACTGGTGCGGCGCGCGCGATCAGGGAAATGTCTGGCACTTCGACAAGCCGGCGCGCAACGACCTGCACCCCACCATGAAGCCGGTCGGGCTGGTCGAGCGCGCCATCCGCAACAGCAGCAAGCCGCGCGACACGGTGCTGGACTGCTTCGGCGGATCGGGCACCACCATGATCGCGGCGGAGCGCACGGGACGGCGCGCCGTGCTGCTGGAGATCGATCCTGCCTATGCCGACGTCATCGTGCGGCGCTGGCAGGAGACGACCGGCGAAGCCGCCGTGCTGGAAGGCGATGATCGCATCTTTGCCGATGTCGCGGCGGCGCGCGGCATCGTCGATCATGATGTGATCCAGACCGCCGAATCATAGCAATCGCATAACGCTCCATCTTGCTTGGCTTGTGCGCGGCACAGCGCGAATGGTCCGTCACACGCAGGGGATGCCCTGCACCACGACGGAGACAACCATGACCGACCGCACCGCCCGCGCCGCCCGCAACCAGGAGAACAGCCTGGCCGCCTTCCTCGCGAAGAAGGCCGAATTCGACGGCCTCCTCGCGGAACTCACCCAGGCCAGCGCGGACCATTTCGGCGCGGACCCCGAGACGGTGCTCTGGGGCGAAGCGGCCTGGCTTTCGGATGCGACGGCGAAGCTGAAGGACATCGCGGACCAGCATTTCCGCCGCGGCGAATACGCCCTCTGACGCGGGTCACTCTCGCACCGCCCCGACCGGCAGCGCCGGCGGGGCTCCCGGCAGTAGGGGCCGATGACCGGCACCCGGAACCGGAGACCACCACGATGACGAAGCTTTCCGACACCCAGCGCGTGATCCTGAGCGCCGCCGCCCAGCACGAGATGGGCCTCGCCCGCGCGCCGAAGACCCTGCCGGCCGCGGCCCGCAACGCGGTGTTCCGCAGCCTGATCAAGAACAACCTGCTGACCGAGATCAACGCCCCGCGGGACTTCGTCGGGTTGGGCTGGCGGCAGGACGACGACGGCACCTGGATCGTGGCGCGCATCACGGACGAGGGGCTGCGCGCCATCGGCATCGACCCGAACGAGGGCGACGCGGCGACCGGCGAGCCCGACTGCTCGGGCATCGAGGGCAGCGTGCCCGACACGGCGCTCACGGTGGCGCCCGGCATCACGCTGGGGGAAAGCCCCGCGCCCGCCGCGGAGCCCGCCCAGGCCGCGCCCCTGGCGGAGGAAATCGCCCTGCTCGACCAGGCCCTGGCGGCACGCGCCGACACGCCGCGGACCAGCCTGCGCGATGCCGCCGCGGCGGTGCTCGCCGCCTGGGATGACGAGGCCAACCGCGAGGGCGACATGATCGGCGCCCTCGACACTCCGATGGAGGCGCTACGCACCCTGCTCGCCGGCAAGCCTGCCCGCGCGCCGCGGGATCCCGGCGCGCCGCGGAAGCCGCGCGAGGGCACGAAGCAGGAGCAGGTGCTGGCCATGCTGCGCCGGCCCGAGGGCGCCACCGTCGCGCAGATCGCCGAAGCCACTGGCTGGGCTCAGCACACGGTGCGCGGCTTCTTTGCCGGGCTGAAGAAGAAGGGCCACGCGGTCGAGGTGAAGTCGCGCGAGCGGATGGTCGGCCCGAACAAGACGGGGGCGAAGGGCTCCTTCACCATCTACGGCATCGCCGCCTGACCTCGCCGGCGTCAGGATCAGGGCCCGCCGCTCTGCGGCGGGCCTTCGTGCTTGTCCCAGTACCGCGCCGGACGCCTCGGAGGCTTGATCGCACGGACCAGTTCATCGGGCGTCCAGTTCAGGCGCTTCGCCGCCCGGGCGACGTCCAGCAGCACCCTCCGCGCATCATCCATATACAGCTTCACCATGCGCGGCGTGCCGCAGCGGTGCTCAGCGAGCGCCATCGCCTTCGCAGTCGCTTCGACCATCTTCTCGATGTCTTTCGGTGCGCTCGGCTGTGGCATCTCCACCGTCCTCTGCTCGCCGCACAATGATGCACATCGCGCATCGCGACGCCCATCGAAAACCTACAGTCGACATTGATCATTCGACTTGGCTGCGCTCCGACGCAGCGCGAATCGTCCATCACGCGCAGGGCATCACGCTCCGCCGAGACGGAGACGACGATGAGCCGTGAATCGAAAGTCACAGAACGCCGCTGGATCATCCTCGCTCAGGACGGGCGGCATGTGACGATGGGTCGCGCCGCACCGCCCAGCGAGGCAGAAGTCGAGGCCGCCGCTGTGGCGCTCACCGCGCAGGGGCTGGCCGGCTGGCTCGCTACGCTGGATGGGAACTACTGGTCGCGCCGCCGCGTGGCGCTCACGCCGGTGCAGATGCTTGGCGGCGGCGCCACGCTGGATTGGCCTGCCGCCATCACCGCATTCGAAGTCGCCCGCCAGCGCGCCCTTCGTCCCCTCTGACAAGGCCGGCATCGCCATCACGCGCGGCGGGAGGTCGCCGCCATGCCGGAACTCACCGCCTCCACACGCGAGGCCGCCCGGCGCCTCGGCGTCAGCGACACCGCCATCCACAAGGCCGAGCGGGCGGGCCGTATCGCCCGCGAGCCGGACGGCAGTTGGGACATCGACAAGACCCGCCGCCGGCTGGTGGAGACCGCAGACCCGGTGCGGTCACCGCTCGCCAGCGGCGCTGGCGCGGACGGCACGCCCTTCGCCCGGCTCAAGGTCGCGCAGCTCGCACTCAAGGTGGAGGCGCAGCGCCTCTCGCTGGACGAGACCAAGCGCCGCTTGGTCGACGTCAACGAGGCGAACGCCGCGCTCGACGAGATCGGCAGCACGATGCGCGACGCGCTGCTGAACTGGCCCGCCCGCGTCTCCGGCCTGATCGCCGCCGAGATCAGCGTCGACCCGCATCTGCTGCAGACCATCCTGCAGAGCCACATCAACGACCTGCTGACGGAGGCCGCCGATCGCTTCGATCCAGAAGGCCTCGGAGGGGACCGGTCTTCGCAGCCGTGAGCATGTGCGCCGCCGTGTCGGCGCCATGCTGCGCCCGCCGCCGCAGCTCACCGTGTCGGAATGGGCCGAACGGCATCGCATGCTCGGCAGCCGCGCATCGGCGGAACCCGGTCCGTGGCGCACCAGCCGCACGCCATATCTGAAGGATGTGATGGACGCGCTGTCCGCGGTGCATCCCGCCCGGCGCGTCGTGTTCATGAAGGGCGCGCAGGTCGGGGCCACGGAGAGCGGCAACAACTGGCTCGGCTACATCATGCACCATGTGCCGGCGCCAGCACTGGCGGTGCAGCCGACCGTGGAACTGGCCAAGCGCTTCTCGCGCCAGCGCATCGACCCGCTGCTGGAGGAAACGCCCGCCCTGCGGGAGCGCGTCGCGCCGGCCCGGGCGCGCGACAGCGGCAACACCATGCTTTCGAAGGAATTTCCCGGCGGCATCCTGGTGCTGACGGGGGCGAACAGCGCGGTCGGGCTGCGCTCGATGACGGCGCGGTTCCTGTTTTTGGACGAGGTGGATGCCTATCCCGGCGACGTTGCCGGCGAGGGTGATCCCATCGCGCTCGCCGAGGCCCGGGCGCGCACCTTCGGCTGGCGGCGCAAGGCGTTCCTGGTCAGCACGCCGACCATCGCGGGCCGCAGCCGGATCGAGCGCGAGTACTTGGCCAGTGACCAGCGGCGGTTCTTCGTGCCGTGCACGGCGTGTGGCGAGATGCAGTGGCTACGGTTTGAACGGCTGCTCTGGGAGAAGGGTGCGCCGGAGACGGCGCGGTACCACTGCACCGCCTGCGACCATCCGATGCAGGAGCACGACAAGACCGCCATGCTCGGCGCCGGGGAATGGCGCGCGACGGCGGAAGGCCAGGATCCGCACACGATCGGCTTCCACATCTCGGCGCTCTACTCGCCGGTGGGCTGGCTGTCCTGGGAGCAGATCGCCCGCGATTGGGAGGCAGCCCAGGGCAAGCCCGAGGACATCAAGACCTTCAAGAACACGGTCCTCGGTGAGACCTGGCAGGAGCAGGGCGAGGCCCCGGATTGGGAGCGCCTGGTGGAGCGGCGCGAGGATTTCGCCATGGGCGTCGTGCCCACCGGCGCGCTGGTGCTGACGGCCGGCGTGGACGTGCAGGACGATCGCCTCGAATGCGACGTCTGGGGCTGGGCGGAGGGCTTCTCCTCCTGGCTCGTCGATCACGTGGTAATCCAGGGCAGCCCGCGCGACCGGGAACCCTGGGACGAACTGGCCAGGCTCCTGGCGCGTGACTGGCCGCGGCAGGGTGGTGGCGCCATGCGCATCGCCCGTCTCTGCGTGGACACCGGCGGCCGCGACACCGCCGCCGTCTATGGCCACCTGCGCCGCCTGCGGGATCCGCGGATCGCGCCGACCAAGGGCATCGACGGCTGGAATCGGGCGCAGCCGGTGCAGGGCCCCACGCCGGTGGATGCGCTGGTCAACGGTCAGAAGCTGCGTCGCAGCCTGAAGCTGTGGACCGTGGTCCGCTCGGCGCCGGACCGGCTGGGCGACGCCTTCGGCACCAGCGCGATCCAGGCCAGCGATGTCTTGACCGTCGCCATCGCCGTGCTGCCCAGCGTCGAGGCGGACGACACCTTCACCCTGGGCACCGACATCCTGACCGTCCTGCACGCCGAGCGCGACGCGGCAGGCATTGCCTGGCGCGTCTTCTGCCGCCGATAGGAGAACCGCCATGATCGATCCGGAGCGCATCGGCGCGATCATCGGCGAGGCGCTGCTGGCCGGCGCGCTGGGAGCGCTCGGCGCCGTGGCACGGCTGACCTCGACCGGGCGGCCGATGCTGAGCGGCGCCTTCCTGCTGCACACGCTGGCTGGTGGCAGCCTCGGCACCGGCGCCTGGCTGGTGGCGCGGGTGCCGCATGGCCACTGGAAGACCATGACCTTCCTGGCCGCCCTGCGCTCCGATCGCATCGAGGCACCTTGCGTGGTGGACGGACCGATCAACGGCGTGATCTTCGCAGCCTGGGTCCAGCAATTCCTCGTGCCCACCCTCAAGCCGGGCGATGTTGTCGTGCTCGACAACCTCGGCAGCCACAAGGGCGTTGCCGTTCGACGCGCCATCCGGGCCGCCGGCGCCCACCTGCTCTTCCTGCCGCCATACAGCCCCGACCTGAACCCGATCGAGATGATGTTCGCCAAGCTCAAGACCCTGTTGCGGAAGGCCGACGAACGCTCCATCGCCGCGGTCTGGAACCGGATCGGCACCTTGCTCGGCGAGTTCTCACCCGCCGAGTGCGCCAAATATCTCAAACACGCAGGATACGCTTCAATGTAAGAGGATCAGGCTCTAGGTGGTGTGGACACTTATCTCAGCCATAGGATGGTTGCGGCGAGGGTAACGACGCTGAGGTAGTTCCTGGCGGTTTTCTCGTAGCGGGTTGCCACGCGGCGAAACTGTTTGAGCTTGGAGAAGCAGCACTCGATCAGGTGGCGCTGGGCGTAGAGATGTTTGTCGAGCGGATATTTGCGAGCGCGGGACGGGTTGTTGGGAATGACAGCGACAGCGCCCTTTTCGGCGATCGCGTGGCGCAGAGGATCTGCGTCGTAGGCGGTGTCGGCCATGACGACATCGGCGGGCAGGCCTTCGATCAGGGCATAGGCCTGCGGGCAGTCGCCACG
>NZ_QKYU01000019.1 GCF_003253705.1 Humitalea rosea | reverse complement strand
AAGGAAAACGCCACCATCAGGCCGTCATCGCCCTCGCAAGACGCCGCGTGAACGTGCTCTGGGCCGTCGTGCAAAACCGCACGCCCTTCCAGACCAGATTCAAAATGGCCGCTTGACTGAGCCATTAGGCTGCCGCCGCCAGCATCGCTTCCAGCACGGCTTGAGGTGTGGCGCCCGGCGTCTGGCCCCCCGGCCGTTGCAATGGCGCGGCGACCCGCCCGCCCAGGCCCCAGGCCGCCGACCAGCTCGCGGCCTCCGCCGGCCAGGCCGGGACCAGCCCGGCCAGCCCGGCCAGCATCGCATGCCCCGGCGGCACCACGCCCTGCAATGCCGCCAACTGCCCCCAGCCATCCAGCACCCAATCCGCCCGCAAGGCAGTCTCGGTGACGCCCGCCACGCGGGCGGGCCAGGCGGCGAGCACAGCCACCGGCTGCTCCAGCACCGGCACCAGCGTGGCGCAGGCGGCGTGAGCCAGGGCCAGCGCCTCGGCCACCCGCTCGGCGATCGCGCCGGCCAGGGGATCGCCGGGCCTCTCCCGCAGCCGCGCCAGGAGGCCGCCGAGGGCCGCGATATCCCGCCCGACCGAGCCGCCTGGGCCATGCGCGGCGCCGAGCCCGGCCAGTTCGTTCAGGCGGCGGGCCATGGTCGCGGCCTCGATGCCCTGGGCGGTGCCGAGCGCCCAAAGCGCCCGCGCGGCCCGCCGCTCCCGCCCCGCCGGGGTATCGGCGGCCAAGGGCGGTTCGGTGCCGGCGGGTTCGGTGCTCAGGGTCAGACGCGCCAGCAGCAGCGACCGCGCGGCATCCTGGGCCGCGGCCTCGGCCGCGAGGGCGGCGGTGGCGGCGGCCTGGGCGAGCGGGCCGGCGGCGCCACCCCGCGCCAGGTGCCGCGCCACCGCCCGTATCAGCCGCGGGGTCGGCGGCCCGGCCGGGCGCAGCGCCCGCCACAGCAGCGTGTCATGCAGGCTCGGCTGGGCCAGCGGCGCCAGAGCCTCCCACGGCAGCACGTAGAGGCCGCGTGCGCCGGAAGGATTGGGCAGCAGGAAGTCCAACCCGCCCTGCCCCGCCATGCGGATGCGGACGCCGAGCAGCGCGGGCGCGGTGAAGGGAACCGCGACGCCGCGTTCGCAAAAACTCGCGGCGCGATCCGGCGCCGCGGCGAAGCCGGCCAGGGAAGAGAGGGACGCCTGTTGCATGGCCCCAGTCTGGACCAGCGACTCTGAACGGAGGGTTAGGCGCCCTTGAAGACGGGCCGGCGCTTCTCGGTGAAGGCCAGCGTCGCCTCGCGGTAATCGGCGGTCTGGGCAAACCCCTGGGAAGCCGCCTGCTCCTCCGCGCTGACCGGGATCGGCCCGCGCAGCGCCTGCAACGCGCGCTTGTGGTAGCGGTTGGACAGCGGCGCGCCCTCGCAGATGCGCCGCGCCAGGGCCTCGGCCTCGCCGAAGACCGCATCATCGGGGACGACGCGGGAGATCAGCCCCTTCTCATAGGCTTCGCGGCCGGAGAAGACGCGGCCCTCGATCATCAATTCGCAGGCGATGGCATAGCCCACGACCGAGAGGATCGGGTCCAGCTCCGCATGCGCGTACCAGATGCCGCGCTCGCGGGCCGGCACGCCGAGGCGCATCCCCTCACCGCCCACGCGGAAATCGCACATGCTGGCGATGCCGGCGCCGCCGCCCATGCACCAGCCCGAAATCGCGGCGACCACGGGATGGGTGCAGGCGCGGATGGCCTGCATCGCGTGGTGCAGATCCTCGTTGTAGCGGTTCTGCTGCTCGCCGGTGCCGCGATCGCGGGCGAAGGCGGCGATATCCGCGCCCGCGCTGAAGGCGAGCGTGCCGGCGCCGCGGATCACCAAGCAGCCGATCTCGTTCACCGCACCCAGCGCATCGAGGGCCGCGCCCAGCGCCCGCCACATCGGCAGGTCCAGCGCGTTGCGCTTTTCGGCGCGGTCGATCAGCACGGTTCCGACCGGGCCGTCCACCGAGACCTTGATGCGCGGGTCGGTGCTCATCGGGTCGGGCGCGGCGGCTCGACGCTGTAGTCGTAAAAGCCCTTGCCGGATTTGCGGCCGTACCAGCCGGCCTCGACATACTTCACCAGCAGCGGACAGGGGCGGTACTTGCTGTCGCCCATGCCCTCATACAGCACCTGCATGATCGAGGCGCAGGTATCCAGCCCGATGAAATCGGCCAGCTCCAGCGGCCCCATCGGATGGTTCGCGCCGAGCTTCAGCGCCGTGTCGATGGAGGTGATGCTGCCCACGCCCTCATACAGCGCGTAGCAGGCCTCGTTGATCATCGGCACCAGGATGCGGTTGACGATGAAGGCCGGGAAATCCTCGGCGGTCGCGGTGGTCTTGCCGAGGCGATGCGCCAGGGCCTCGACCGCGACATACGTCGCCTCGTCGGTCGCGATGCCGCGGATGATCTCGACCAGCTTCATGACCGGCACCGGGTTCATGAAATGCATGCCGATGAAGCGCTCGGGCCGGTCGGTGCAGGAGGCGAGGCGTGTGATGGAGATCGAGGAGGTGTTGGAGGCCAGCATCGCCGAGGGCTTCAGATGCGGGCAGAGGCTGCGGAAGATCGACTGCTTGATCGCTTCCTTCTCGGTCGCGGCCTCCACCACCAGATCGCAATCACCGAAGGCGGCGTAGTCGGTCCCGCCGGTCACCAGTGCCAGGGCCGCGTCGCGCTGCTCGGCCGTGATGGTCTTGCGGTTGACCTGGCGGTCCATGTTCTTGGCCATGACGCCGCGGGCGCGTTCGATCGCCGCGGGGTCCACATCGACCATGTGGACCTGAAGCCCGGCGAGCGCCGCGACATGGGCAATGCCATTGCCCATCTGTCCGGCGCCGATCACACCCAGGATCTGGATGGCAGGCGCAGGCGCGCTGATATCCGACAGCCCGAGGGCGGGCTTCACATCGACGGTCATGTCCGGGCCAACTCCGCTTCGAGTTCGGGAACCAGTTTGAACAGATCGCCGACAAGGCCGTAGTCGGCAACCTGGAAGATCGGCGCCTCCTCGTCCTTGTTGATGGCGACGATCACCTTGCTGTCCTTCATGCCGGCCAGATGCTGGATGGCACCGGAAATGCCGATGGCGATGTACAGCTCGGGCGCCACGATCTTGCCGGTCTGGCCGACCTGATGATCGTTGGGGGCATAGCCCGCATCGACCGCGGCGCGGCTGGCCCCGACCGCGGCACCGAGCATGTCGGCGACCTTGTCGAGCAGATGGAAGTTCTCGGCCGAGCCCATGGCGCGGCCGCCGGAGATGACGATGCGCGCGGCGGTGAGTTCCGGGCGCTCCGACTTGGCGATCTCGGCGCCGACGAAGGTGGAGAGGCCGGGATCGGCCACCACCGCCGCGGCCTCGATGGCGGCCGAACCGCCCTCGACCGCGACCGGGTCGAAGGAGGCGGCGCGGATGGTCATGACCTTGGTCGCATCGGCCGAGCGCACCGTCGCCAAAGCATTGCCGGCGTAGATCGGGCGCACGAAGGTATCGGCATCGACCACGGCCGAGACATCGGAGATCGGCTGCACATCCAGCAGGGCGGCCACGCGCGGCATCACATTCTTGCCGATCGCCGAGGAGGCGCCGAGCAGATGCGTGTAGCCGGGCGCCAGCGCGACCAGCAGCGCCGCGAGCGGCTCGGCCAGGGCATGGGCATAGGCGGGGGCGTCGGCGGTCAGCACCTTGGCGACCCCGGGCAGCCTGGCGACGGCGGCCGCGGCGGCCGCGACATCGCCGCCGGCGACCAGGACATGGACGTCACCAAGCCGCACCGCGGCGGCAATGGCGCTGCGGGTCGGCTGGCTGACGGCGCCATCGGCATGGTCGGCAAGAACGAGGACCGTCATCTCAGATCACCTTGGCTTCGTTGCGCAGCTTGTCGACGAGTTCGGCGACCGAGGCCACCTTGCGGCCAGCCTGCCGCTTCGGCGGCTCCTCCACCTTGAGCACGGTCAAACGCGGGGTCGGATCGACGCCCAGATCGGCGGGCTTCAGGGTCTCGATCGGCTTCTTGCGCGCCTTCATGATGTTGGGCAGCGAGGCGTAGCGCGGCTCGTTCAGCCGCAGATCGGCGGTGATGATGGCCGGCAGGGAAAGCGAGACCGTCTCCAGCCCGCCGTCGATCTCGCGGATCACGGTGGCGCGGTCGCCCTCGATCGTCAGCTTGCTGGCGAAGGTGCCCTGGGACCAGCCCATCAGCGCCGCCAGCATCTGGCCGGTCGCGTTCATGTCGTCGTCGATCGCCTGCTTGCCCATGATGACCAGGCCCGGGCTTTCCTTGGCGATGATCGCCTTCAGCAGCTTGGCGACGGTCAGCGGCTCCACCACCCCGTCCTGCTCGACCAGGATGCCGCGATCGGCGCCCATGGCCAGCGCGGTGCGGATCTGTTCGGCGCAGGCGGCCGGCCCGATGGAGACGGCGATGATCTCGGTCGCGATGCCCTTCTCCTTGAGGCGCACGGCTTCCTCGACCGCGATCTCGTCGAAGGGGTTCATCGACATCTTCACATTGGCGGTCTCAACGCCCGACCCGTCGGACTTCACCCGGACCTTGACGTTGTAGTCCACCACGCGCTTGACGGGGACGAGCAGCTTCATGAATGGCTTCCTGACCTGGCATCGGCGGGCGAACCCGCGGTTCTGCCTTGTTACACGTGCCCCGCCGACGGAAGACCCGCCATCTCGCAGCCGCACAATTGCTTGGGCTATACGTCGGCCCAGCGGCCCGCGGCAAGGGTGCGGCCGGGATTCAGCCGCGCATCAGCGTGATCAAAAGCATGAACAGCACCAGCGCCGCACCTTGCAGCACCACCCGCCACCGCATCAGCGCATTGGAGCGTGCTCCGGAATTGCCGCGGGCCATGCCGATCAGCCCGGCGGCGAGGACGCCCAGCGTGCCGAGCATGGCGGCGACGACGAGGAAGGTGAGGAAGGTCTTCATGCCGGACTATCTGCCCCTGCCCGCCGGATTCGCAACCCGCCCGATGAACAGGGCTCCCGTGCCCGCCAGGGCCAGCCCGGCGCAAAGCAGGAACCCCGGCGCATAGCTGCCCGTCACGATGACCAGCGCCGAGAAGGCCGAGGGCGAGAGGATCATCGCGGCCCCGAACACCACGCCCATCGCCGCCGTCGCGCCCCCCGCCCTGCCCGGCGGGGCGAGCCTGGCCAGTTCCCCGAGCAGCAGCCCGTTCCATCCCACCGCCGTCGCCCCCATCGCCATGCCGGCCAGCACGATCCCTGCCTGTGGCCAGGACGGCCCGGCCAGGGCCAGGAGCAGCGCCGAGGCGGCGGTGCCGAGCGCCAGGGCGATCAGCACCGGCCGGGCACCCAGCCGATCGCCCAGGATGCCCCAGGCGACGCGACCCAGCGCCCCGGAGGCCTGGCCCAGCGCCAGCGCCACCCCCGCCTGCGCCAGCGGCACGCCGAGCGACTCCACCTGCCAGACGACGAAGAAGGAGGCGAAGCAGAACTGGCTGGCCCCCAGCCCCGCCGCTGCCAGCGTCAGCCCCAGCAGGGCCGGGTCCTCCCGCAGCAGCCGCAGGCTGGCCGCGGCGTCGCGCAGGGCGCCGCCGTCGATGCGCGCCTGGGCGTCTCGATCGGAATCGAGCGCCGCGCGCAGCGGTTGCAGCGAGGCCGCGATGGCCACCGCCATGACCGCGACCACCACCACCCCCCAACGCCAGCCGAAGGCCACCCCCACCGCCGGGGCCAGGGCCGCGATCAGCATATTGCCGGCCGGCACGCCGGTCTGCTTGAGGCTGAAGATCAGCCCGCGCCGGTGCGGCGGCGCCCGGCTCGCCAGAAGGTGACTGCCCGCCGGCGTCACCGGCCCATGGCCGAACCCGCCCAGCAAGGCCGAGGCGGCCAGCGCCCAGGCCTCCCCCACCAGCGCCAGCAGGATCGCCGCGGCGATGACGCAAAGTGCCACCTGCAACAGCCGCACGCCGCCCCAGGCGCGCAGCAAGGCGGCGGTGAAGGGCCCTGAAATCAAGGCCCCGCCATAGACCATCGCGGTGTGAAAGCCGGTGAGGCTCGGGGACAGGCCGGTTTCCGCGGCGATGGCGGGGGCCAGGACCGGCACGGTCAGGAAGGCTCCCATCCCCGCCAGATGCACACCAAGCAGCGCGACCATCACCAGCCAGACCGAAGGAGCAGCACCCATCCGCGCATGGTGCGGGGGCGAGGCTGCCAGCGTAAAGGGCACCCGGCCACCAAATCCCGGGTTGACCGCCCCCCCACCAAGCGGGCAGGGCTGCCCCCATGCATTGGCTCCGCGTTCTCCTTCCTCTCCTGCTTGTTCTCGCGCCGATGGCGCAGGCCCAGGATTCGCCGCCCAGCCCGCCCCCCGTCGCCATCCCCGCTCCAGCGCCGGCCCCGGCGCGCGCCGGGGCACCGCCCCGCGCCGCGGCCAGCCAGGCCCCGATCGGCGCGTCCGAGGCCGCGCGGCTGCGCGACCTGCTGCGCGACGATGCCCGGCGGGGCGATCTGCTGCGGACGCTCGATGCCCTGGCCGCCACGGCGGGCAGCGCGCCCCCCGCCGCGACCACTCCGGCCACGGCGGGGGCCACCGCGCCGGCGGCCGCCCCGGCGGCAACGCCCGCGACCGCCCCTGCGGCCCCCACCGCCGCCACACCCGCGCCGGCCGCCGGGCTGACCGACCTGCTGGCCCCGAACACCCTCGGCGCGCAGTTGCTGCTGGGGGCGAGCCAACGCCTGCAGGCGCTGTCGGACCAACTCGTCAGCGGCGCCCAGGCGATCACCGATCTGCCCGCCATGGGCGCCTGGTTGTCGGATATCGCACGCGATCCGGTCACCCAGGCCCGGGTGTTCGATGCGTCCTGGAAGCTCGCGCTGCTGTTCGGCCTTGGGCTGCTGGCGGAAAACCTGGCCAAGCGCTCCACCCAGCGCTGGCGCGACCAGCTCGATGCCGCGGCACCGGAGGTGGGCACCGCCTGGCGCTGGCTGATCCGCATCCGCCTGCTGCTGGGGCGGCTGCTGCTGGATCTGGTGGCGCTCGCGGCCTTTGCCGTCGTGTCCTACGGGCTGATCGGGGCGGTGAACCCGCTGCCGACGACGCAGCTGATCCTGCTCGGCGCCAACAATGCCTATATCCTGGCGCGCGCCATCCTGATCGTCGCGCGGATGCTGTTCTCCCCCGCCTCGGCGCATCTGCGCCTGGTGCGCTGCGCCGATGAGACGGCGGCCTATGTCACCGTCTGGCTGCGCCGCATCATCACGGTCGGCGTGGTCGGCATCAGCATCGCCGAGACCGGGCTGCTCTTCGGCCTGCCCTGGTCGGCCTATGACGCCATCGTCCGGCTCGACCTGCTGATCGTCTCGCTCTTCCTGATCATCGTGGTGCTGCAGAACCGGCTCGCCGTCGCCGATGCGCTGCGCGCCGCCGACCTGCAGGAGGGTGAGACCCCGGACCGCAGCCGCCGCATGCTGCGCGCGCTGCGCAACCGGCTCGCCGAGATCTGGCACATCATCGCGATCCTGTACCTCATGGCGCTCTGGGGGGTCTGGGCGATGGAGGTGCGCGACGGGTTCGAGCGGCTGCTGCAGGTCTCGCTCGCCACCGTCGCCGTGCTCGGCGTGGCGCGGCTGGCGGATGAGGGGATGCGGCGGGCGATCGGCCGCGGCTTCCGCGTCAGCAAAGACCTCGCCAGCCGCTACCCGGGGCTGGAGGCCCGCGCCAACCGCTACGTGCCGGTGCTCAAGGGCATGGTGTCGGGTGCCATCACCTTCATCGCCTTCCTGGTGCTGCTGGAGGCCTGGGGCATCGGCGCCTTCCAATGGTTCCGCGCGGGGGCGCTGGGCAGCCGGCTGCTCGGCTCGCTGATCCAGATGAGCTTCGTGCTGGTGCTCGCCATCGCCGTGTGGGAATCCGCGAATGCGGGCATGGCGCGCTACCTCCAGCGCCTGTCGCGCGATGCCCAGGCGGCGCGCTCGGCACGGGTGCGGACGCTGCTGCCGATGCTGCGGACGACGCTGCTGATCGTGATCCTGGTCTTCGTCGTCCTGAACGTGCTGACCGAGATCGGGGTGAATGTGGCGCCCCTGCTGGCCGGCGCCGGCGTCGTCGGCCTGGCCATCGGCTTTGGCAGCCAGAAGCTGGTGCAGGATGTCATCACCGGCGTGTTCCTGCTGTTCGAGGACACGGTCGCGGTGGGCGATGTGGTGAAACTCAGCGACCTCAGCGGCGTCGTGGAGCAATTGTCGATCCGCTCCATCCGCCTGCGCGCGCTGGATGGCAGCCTGCATATCGTCCCCTTCAGCGCGGTGACGACGGTGACCAACATGTCGCGCGATTTCGCCTTCGCGGTCATGGACGTCGGCGTTGCCTACCGCGAGGACACCGATCACGTCATCGAGGTGATGCGCGCGGTCGCCGAGGAGATGAAGGACGATCCCAAGGTCGGCCCCACCCTGCGTGGCGGGCTGGATGTGCTGGGGGTCGAGAGCCTGACGAACAGCGCGGTGATCATCCGGGTGCGGCTCAAGACCGGCCCGATGGGGCGCTGGGACGCCTCGCGCGAGTTCAACCGGCGGATCAAGAAGCGCTTCGACGAGCTGGGGATCGAGATCCCCTTCCCCCACCAGAAGCTGGTGTTCGAGAAGGGCGCGGTGCTGCCGTTCCAGGCCATGACCCCCGAGGCGATGCCACCCGAGGCAGGCGCGCCCGCCCCCGGCGGCCCGGCGCCCGCATAGGGGCAGCCATGCGCGGACCGCGCGTGCGTTTCGGCGCGCGCGGTCCCTATCATTCCGCCATGCTCGCCAAACGGATCACGATTAGCGGCCCGGCCGCCTGAGCGCCCTCTGCGGGGGGCAGCGGCCGGGACCTCCCCGCACCCTCCCTTCCACCCCATGATCCGGGGCCTGCATTCCATGACCAATGATTCGACCGACGAACCGCTGACCGCGGCGGGGTTTTTCGTCACCTCCGAGTGTTCCCCGGGGCTGCTGTCGCGGCTGCTGGAACCCTTCGCCAAGCGCGACCTGATCCCCGACCGGGTGCGGGCACAGCGGCGCGGGACGGTGATGACGGTTGAGATGGCGCTGAACGCCATGCCGGTCGCCATGGTGCATCTGGTCGCGGGGAATCTCGGCCAGGTTGTCGGCGTGCATCGGGTGGAGGCGATGGAGGGGCGCAGGGTCGCCGCGGCCTGACGGCTGGCCGGCATTCGCCGCCAGCCTTTCCGCCTCTGTTCAGGCCAGATTCTGTTCAGGCCAGGCTCTGTTCCGGGCCAGATTCTGTTCCGGGCCAGAGTGCCGCCCCCGAAACAAAAACCGCGGGGCGCAACATTCCGTCAACAGCCTGATGCGCAACTGGCGCCTATGTAAATTCGGAGTTATTTTTAAGACTGAGGCTTTGACGCCCGGTTTCCGGATTTGCGCCATGTTCAAGATTACGATCGCCCGGGCCTTCTCCCTGATCTTTGGTGGGCTGATCGCCATACTGATCCTGATCGGCGGCCTCGCGTCGGAGCGGCTGCGGACAGAGCGCATGGCCCGGCATTGGCTCCAGCACAGCAATCGCGTGCTGGCCCTTATCCAGGACCTCAATGTCGGCATGCATGCGATCGAGGCCGGGCAGCGCGGCTACCTGCTGACCGGCGAGGATGCCTACCTCCAGCCCTACGATGCCGCCGTCGCGCGCATCTCCGACCTGCGGAGGCAGTTGATCGAGGAAACCTCCGACAATGCCGGGCATCGGGAGCGCCTGCTCGCATTCGGCCCGACGTTGCAAAGCAAGCTTGAGGAATTGGCCGCGGCAGTTCGGGTGCGCCGCGACGGGAACATCGAAGCCGCCCTGCAGATCCTGCGCGCCGATGTCGGGCGCGGCCAGGCGGCGCAGATCGCGGGCTTCGTCGCCGCGATGGCGCAGGCGGAGGAGGTTCTGCTCCAGCAGCGGCTCGATGCCACCGACAACCGTGGCTTCCTGACCCTGGCATGGGTGGCCACCGGCACCGGAATCGCGATCCTGACGCTGCTTTGGGCCGCCCGGATGCTCTACCTCGCGGCCGCCACCGATGCGCTGACCGGCCTGCAAAGCCGCAACCGGATGTGGGAGATCTTCACCGCCTGGCAGAACGAGGCGCCGCCGCGGATGGCGGCGATGCTCTACGTGGACATCGACCGTTTCCGCTCGGTGAACCAGGTGTTCGGCCCCGCCGCGGGCGACAAGCTGATCAAGGAAATGGGGCGCCGGCTGCTGACTATCGCGGGCCGGCACCATGTCGGAAGGCTCGGCGGCGATGATTTCGCGATCTGCTGCCTGGGCACCACGCCGGACGAGGCAGCGGAGCTTGGCATCGCCGCCGCCGCGATCCTGGCGATGCCGTTCACCGTGCGGCACGAACGCCTGCATCTGACGGCCAGCGTCGGCGTCGCGCACAGCGACACCGCGGGCGCCGTGGACCTCCGCCAGGGTGCGGATGACGCGCGCTACGTCGCCAAGCTGCGTGGCGGCAATCAGGCCGTCGCCTTCGTGCCCGCCATGCATGCCTCCCGCAAGGCCCAGGCCGAGCTGGAACAGGAGATGCATCTGGCGCTGGAGCAGGACGGCCAGCTCAGCATGGCCTACCAGCCCGTCGTGCGGATGTCGGATTGCAGCCTGGTCGCGGTCGAGGCGCTGGCCCGCTGGACCCATCCCCGCCTGGGGGCGATCCCGCCCGACCGCTTCATCGAACTCGCCGAATCCCGCGGCATGATGATCCCGCTCGGGCAGAAGCTGATGCGCATCGCGCTCGCCCAGGCCGCGGCCTGGCATGCGCGCTACCCCGGCGTCTGCCCGGTGATGAACATCAATATCTCCCCGGTTCAGCTTGCGGGCGGCCAGGTCATCGACGAGCTGGTCGAGCTGGTGCGCGACCATGACCTGTCGCCGGGCGCCTTCTGCATCGAGGTCACCGAAAGCGCCTTCACCGAAGCCCAGGCGGTCTGCGCCTTGGAGAAGGCCAGGCGCCTGGGGTTCCGGGTGTCGCTGGATGATTTCGGGATCGGCTTCTCGGCGCTGTCGCAACTGCCGCGGCTGCCGCTGGCCGCGATCAAGCTCGACCGCAGCTTCACCTCCCATGCGGCGGAGAGCCTGGGCGATGCGGCGATCCTGGCCGCGATCGTGCACCTCGCCCATGCGCTGAAGCTGACCGTGGTGGCCGAGGGCGTGGAGACCGCCGCCCAGCTCGCGCTGGTGGCGGACTGCGGCTGCGATGCGGTGCAGGGCTATTACTTCTCCCGCCCGCTCAGCCCCGAGGGGCTCGAAGCCTGGCTCGCGGCCGAGGCGACGCGCCGGACGCAGCACCCGCTGCTGCCGGCGGCGTGACGCGGCTACGCCGGCTCCAGCTTGCCCTGCACCTCAAGCCATTCTTCCTCCAGCCCCGCCGTTTCCTTGGCGATGCTGGCCTGCTTGCGCTTGGCCCAGGCGATGTCCTGCGCTGAGTGCTTGGCATAGGTCGTGGGGTCGGACAGCCGCTTCTCGATCAGCTTGCCTTCCAGTTCCAGCCGCTGGAGCCGGGCCTCGATCTCCTTGGCCCGGGCGCGCAGCGGGGCGGCGGCGGCACGCGCCACCGCCTTGCCGCGGCGTTCCTCGCCCGCCTTGCCCGGGGCTTCCTTGGCCGCCGGACGGGTGCGGTCACCAAGCTGCGCCCGGTAATCCTCCAGATCGCCCTCGAACTTCGAGACCGTCCCATTCCCGACCAGCCAGAGCTGGTCCGCGACCAGCCCGACCAGATGCGGATCATGGCTGATGAGGATCACCGCGCCGCCGTAATCGGCCAGCGCCTTCACCAGCGCGTCGCGCGCATCGATGTCCAGATGGTTGGTCGGCTCGTCCAGGATCAGCAGATGCGGCGCCTCGCGCGTCGTCAGCGCCAGCAGCAGCCGCGCCTTCTCCCCGCCCGAGCACTCCTTGATCTTCGTGTTCACCCGCTCGGCATCCAGGCCGAAGCGCGCGAGCTGGGACCGGCATTGCTGCACGGTCGCGGCCGGCAGCGCCTCCTGCATATGCGTCAGCGGCGTGCCCTCGGGGTAGAGTTCCTCGGCCTGATGCTGCGCGAAATAGCCGATGCGCAGCCGCGGCGCGCGGATCACCTCGCCCGAAAGCGGCTCCATGCGACCCGCTATCAGCTTCGCGAACGTCGATTTGCCGTTGCCGTTGGCACCCAGCAGCGCGATCCGGTCATCCTGGTCGAGCCGGAAATCCAGCCCGCTGAGGATGACATTGTTGCCATAGCCCGCGACCGCGCGGCGCAGGCTCAGGATCGGCGGCGGTGCCTTGTCCGGCTCGGGGAAGGAGAAGCGGGTGACATGATCCTCGATCAGGCTCTCGACCTGCGGCATCTTCTCCAACTGCTTCAACCGGCTCTGCGCCTGGCGCGCCTTGCTGGCCTTGGCCCGGAAGCGATCGACGAAATCCTGCATATGCGCGCGTTCGGCGAGGATGCGGGTATTCGCCGCCGCCAACTGCACCGCGCGTTCCGCCCGCAGCCGCACGAATTCCGAGAAATTGCCGGAATAGGTGGTGATCTTGCCGCGATCCAGATGCGCGATCTGGTCCACGCAGCGCTCCAGCAACCCGCGGTCATGGCTGACCACGACGCAGGCGCCGGAGAATTTCGCGAGCCAGGCCTCCAGCCAGATCGTGGCTTCGAGGTCGAGATGGTTGGTCGGCTCGTCCAGCAGCAGCAGGTCGGGTTCCTGGAACAAGGCGCCGGCCAGCGACAGCCGCATCCGCCAGCCACCGGAGAACTCGCGCACCGAACGCATCTGCGCCGCAGAGTCGAAGCCGAGGCCCGCGAGCACCATCGCCGCGCGCGAGGGCGCGGCATCCGCGCCGATCGCGATCAGCCGGTCGTGGATCTCGCCGATGCGGGTCGGCTCATGGCAGGTCTCGGCCTCCTTGAGCAGCGAGGCGCGCTCGGTGTCGGCGGCCAGCACCGTCTCCAGCAGATTGTCGTCCGAAGCGGGCGCCTCCTGCTTCACCCGGCCCATGCGGGCGCGGGCGGCGATGAAGATCTCACCGCCATCGACCTGCAATTCGCCGGCGATTGCCTTGAGCAGCGTGGATTTGCCGGCACCATTACGGCCAACAAGGCCGATCTTGCGACCGGGATCGAGCGTCATGGACGCGTTTTCGAGCAGCGGACGTCCGGCAATGCGGATCGTCACGTCACGTAGGGCTAGGACCGTCATGGGCGGGCTTCTAGCCCAGCCCCGCGGTTTCGTCATGGGCCATGAAGACTTGCGGCCAAGACTTGCCTAAGCCACCGCCGCCGCCTAACGGGCGCCCACACCCCACACACCGGAGACCGCCCCATGGCCATCGAACGCACCTTCAGCATCCTCAAGCCCGACGCGACCCGCCGCAACCTGACCGGCAAGATCAATGCGAAGTTCGAGGAAGCCGGCCTGCGCATCGTCGCGAGCCGTCGCCTCCAGCTCAGCCGCGCCCAGGCCGAAACCTTCTATGGCGCCCATTCGGCGCGCGGCTTCTTCCAGGATCTGGTGGCCTTCATGATTTCCGGCCCCGTGGTCGTCCAGGTGCTGGAAGGCGAGAACGCCATCGCCCGCAACCGCGAGATCATGGGCGCGACCAACCCGGCGAACGCCGATGCCGGCACGATCCGCAAGGAATTCGCCGAGAGCATCGAGGCGAACAGCGTCCACGGCAGCGACAGCCCGGAAGCCGCCGCCGCCGAGATCGCCTATTTCTTCGCCGGCACCGACATCGTCGGCTGATGCCGCGTGGCGCCCCGGGCGATCAGCCCGGGGTGCCGCGTCTCAGCCCCACCCGGCGCGCGTCGCGCGCCTTAGCCCCAGAGGACGTAGAGCAGCACCAGGGTGAGCGCGATCGCGCCGATGCCCCAGGTGGCCGAGCGGGTGAAGGTTTCCCAGCCGGCGCGGCGGTTTTCCAGGATGTCATCCGAGGTGACTTCGGAGAATTCGACGTGCTGCGACAGTTCGGCCATGAAACATCTCCGGAAAACAGGGTCGGCGCGGGTTAGACGGGCCGGACGCGCCCTGCAAGAGGCAGCGCCACGGCTGGATTGGCGAGGCTAGCTTCGGCCCAGTCGAGGCCGGTCGCAACCACCCGCCCCGCTTCCAGCCGCACCCGCCCCGATGCCAGCCAGGCGAGTGCGGCCGGGTAGAGCCTGTGCTCCTCGGCCAGCACCCGGGCGGCGAGCGCCGCCTCGTCATCCCCCGGCAGGATCGGCACCGCGCATTGCGCGATGATCGGGCCCTCATCCACCCCGGCGGTCACGAAATGCACCGTGCAGCCATGCAGCCGCAGCCCGCCGGCCAGCGCGCGGGCATGGGTGTCGAGCCCCGGGAAGGCGGGGAGCAGCGAGGGGTGGATGTTGATCATCCGGCCCTCCCATTGCCGGGTATAGGCCTCGGTCAACACCCGCATGAAGCCGGCGAGCGCGATGAGGCCGATGCCATGGGCCTCAAGCCGCGCATGCATCGCCGCCTCGAACTCCGCGCGGCCGCGCCCCCGGCTTTCGACCACCGCGACCGGCACCCCCGCCGCCGCGGCCAGGGCCAGCCCGGCCGCATCCGCGCGGTTGGACAGCACGAGGCCGATTTCGGTGGGGTAGGACGGGTCGGCGGCGGCGGCGAGCAGGGCCGCCATGTTGCTGCCCCGCCCCGAGATCAGGACGGCCGTGCGCGGACGGCTCAAGCGGGCCAGCCGGCGGGGGGTGCCACGCGGACCACGGCCTCGCCCTCGGTCGCCTCGATATGGCCGATGACATGCACGGCCTCGCCGGATTCGGCGAGCAGGGCGCAGGCGGCATCGGCATCCCCGGCCGCGACCACGACGACCATGCCGATCCCGCAGTTGAACACGCGCAGCAGCTCCGGCGCGGCGATCCCGCCCGCGCGCGCCAGCCAGCCGAAGACCGGCGGCACCGGCCAGGCGGTGGCGTCCAGCACCGCCGCGGTGCCGGCCGGCAGCACGCGCGGCAGGTTCCCCGGCAGCCCGCCGCCGGTGATATGGGCCAGCGCCTTCACCAGCCCCGCGCGATGCAGCGTCAGCAGAGATTTCACATAGATCCGCGTGGGCGCCAGCAGCGCGGCGCCGAGCGACATTTCGGGCGCGAAGGGCGCGGGCGCCTCAAGCGCCACGCCGGCGAGCGCCAGCACCCGCCGCACCAGCGAGAAGCCGTTGGAATGCACGCCCGAACTGCCCAGGCCGAGGATCACATCCCCCGCCCCCACGGTGTCGCGCGGCAGCAGCGCGCCGCGTTCGGCCGCACCGACCGAAAAGCCCGCGAGATCGTAATCGCCCTTGGCATACATGCCCGGCATCTCGGCGGTCTCGCCGCCGACCAAAGCGCAGCCGGCCTGGCGGCAGCCCTCGGCGATGCCGGAGACGACCTGGGCGGCGGCGGCCACATCCAGCGCCCCGGTGGCGAAATAATCCAGGAAGAACAGCGGCTCGGCGCCCTGCACCACCAGATCGTTCACGCACATCGCGACAAGGTCGATGCCGACGGTGTCATGGATGCCGGCCTCGATCGCCAGCCGCAGCTTGGTGCCGACGCCATCCGTGGCGCTGACCAGCACCGGATCGGTGAAGCCGGCGGCCTTGAGGTCGAACAGCGCGCCGAAGCCACCGAGCCCGCCCATGGTCCCAGGCCGGTTGGTCGAGCGGGCGAGTGGCTTGATCGCCTCCACCAGAGCATCGCCAGCCGCGATATCCACCCCCGCGTCGCGATAGGTCAGGCTGTTCATGGAAGGGTCCGATCGGCTAGGAGTCTGGGGCAGCAAGGGGTGGCAGATGGATCACATTGGGCGCGGGCTCGCAACCGCAGTCGTGCTGGCAGGGCTTGCGGCCCCGGTGGTGACGCTTGCCCAGGCGCTGCCTCCGCCGGTGGCGACGGCAGCGCCGGCACCGAGCGGCTATTCCCAGACCGGCATCGCCGCCGAGGCCACGGCCGAAAACGCGGTGCTGGCCCGGGAAAACGGCCGCGCGGCGGCCAGCCGGTCCGCCTGGGCCAGGCTTGCGGCCGAAATGGGCCTGCCCCCGGCCACGGATTCGCAGATCGAGCAGATGATCGACAGCGTCATCGTGGAGCAGGAGCGCACCACCCGCACCAGCTACACCGGGCGGCTGACGGTGAACTTCAACCCGAGGCGGGTGCAGGCCTTCGCCGGCCGAGGCCCGTCCTCCCCCCCCGATCCCACCCTGGCGGGCACGCCTGCCTATGTGCCGGCGGCAAGCTACCTTGAGGTCACGACACAGTATTCCGGGATGCAGGAATGGCTGGAGCTGCGCCGCCGCCTGCTCGCCTCGGCCTCGGTGTCGCAGGTGGATGTGCTGACGATCTCGGTCGACCGGGCGCGGCTGCGCCTCGGGCTGCGGGTGCCGGCCGCGCAGGTCGCGCAGGATCTCGTGCCCGCCGGCCTCAGCCTCGCCCCTGGCGGGCGTCCTGGCGACGGATGGCGCGTCGGTCTTGCCGGGCGCCGCTGATCCGGGCCGTCCGCGGGAGGCATCGGCGGAGGCTGGTCCCTTCACCCTGCCGAATCTTATCACGCTCGCGCGGCTCTGCGCCGTGCCGGCGACCATCTGGCTTGTGCTGAACGGAAGTGGCGGGGCCGCTTTCCTGCTGTTCGTCGCCGCCGGGATTTCCGATGGCATCGACGGCTGGCTGGCACGCCGGCACAATTCACGCTCGGCGCTGGGGGCGATCATGGACCCGCTGGCCGACAAGGCGCTGCTGGTCTCGATCTATGTGACCCTGGCCATCACCAATGCGTTACCGGACTGGATCGCGATCCTGGTGGTGTTCCGCGACATCCTGATCGTGGGCGGGGTGCTGGCGCTGACCTGGGCGGGATCGCGCCCCCCGATCGAACCCATCCTGCTCTCCAAGGCCAATACGGTGGCCCAGATCGCATTGGCCGCCATGGCCTTGCTGGCGATGTGGAAGGGCTGGCCCGGGCCACAGGTGATCATGGCCATGGTCTGGCTCGTGGCGGCCACCACCGCGGCCTCCGGCGTCGCCTATGTCGCGGGGCAGTTGCGGCGATGAGTGGGCGCGTGACGATCCCGCCCCCCCCCGCGCGCCTGCCGCCGCCCGAGGCCGCGCCGCCGCCGCCGAACAACGGCGCGCGCACCGCCACCCGTTCGCAGCGCACCGCCTTGGTGCTGGGGGGGGCCGCGGCGCTGCTGGCGGCGCTCTGGCTGTTTTCGGCGATCCTGACGCCCTTCGTGCTGGCGGGGGTCATCGCCTATTTCCTGGACCCGCCGACGACGCGGCTGACCCGGCTCGGCATGCCCCGCAGCATCGCCGCCTTCCTGCTGCTGCTGTTGCTGCTGACCTTCGTCGCGGTGGCGGGGCTGCTGCTCTATCCGCTGCTGCTGTCGCAGATCGGCGTGCTGCTCGCGCGGCTTCCCGCCTATATCTCCACCATCGGCACCAAGCTGCGGGATGCGATGACGGCGCTGGAGGAGCAGCTCGGCCCCGATCTCGTCGATTCGCAGCTGCGGGAGCTGGCGGTCGGCCAGGTCGGCGCGGTGCTGTCCTATCTGGGCACCTCGGCGGCGCGCTTCGTCGGCGGCTCGATCCAGATCCTCAGCGTGTTCACGCTGCTGGTGGTGACGCCGGTCTGCGCCTTCTATTTGCTGCGGGACTGGCCGTTCATGATCGCGCGGCTGGAATCCTGGCTGCCGCGCCGCTCGGCCTCGGTGCTGCGGCGGCTGTCGCTGGATACCGATCGCGTGCTTTCGGCCTGGCTGCGGGGGCAGCTGATCTGCTGCGCGATCCTGGCGGCCTTCTATGCCGTGGCGCTGTCGGCGATCGGGCTGGAACTCGGGCTGCTGGTGGGGCTGCTGGCGGGGGTACTGTCCTTCATCCCCTATCTCGGCAGCATCACGGGCTTCGCCACCGCGATCCTGCTGGCGATGGGCCAATGGGGCACGGCCAATGGCGTCGGCCTCGTGGTGATGGTCTTCGTCTTCGGTCAGGTGGTCGAGGGCTACATCATCTACCCGCGCCTGCTCGGCGACCGGGTCGAACTGCATGCCGTCTGGGTGATTTTCGCGCTCTTTGCCGGGGGCGTGGCCTTTGGCTCGCTCGGCGTGCTGCTCGCGGTGCCGATGGCGGCGGCGATCGGGGTGGTCGCACGCTACTGGCTGCGGCGCTACCTCGCCAGCCCGCTGTATCTGGACCCGCCCCGGACCGGCACGTGACCCCGAGGCAGAGGAAGCCCACCGGGACCTTGCGGCCCCGGCAGGCGTTCACATCAGCGGGTGTTGCCGATGGCGCGGCCGGCGGCGGTGCCGGGCGGGTTGCCGGGCATGCCATCGGACTGCATCGGATAGGCGCCCGAGGTATTGGTACCGGCGGCGCGGTCGAGCGCGCGCTCGCTGGCGGTCCCGGGCGGGTTCGCGGCGGTGCCGTCCGACTGCGCCGGATAGGCGCCCGAGGCATTGGTGCCGACGACGCGGTCGGCGGCGCGGGTGCTCGCGGTCCCCGGCGGATCGACGTTGCGTGGGGCGCAGGCGGCGACGCCCAGCAGAGCCACGGCGGCGAGCATCGAAGTGCGGATCATCATGGGCGATCTCCTGAGTTGGCCGCCAAGGACGGCGGGCGTGGGGAGAGAACGCCGCGTTCGCCGTATCGTTGCGTGAGGCCGGTTGCATGATGCGACAATTGGCGCTGCCGCTGCCGGTGACCGAAGTGTTCCGCGCCGGCGACTTCCTGCCCGATGACAGCAATGCCGCCGCCCGGGCCTGGCTGGCGGACCCGGGCCGCTGGCCCATGGGTCGGCTCGCGCTCTATGGGCCGGCCGGCACCGGCAAGACGCATCTGCTGACCACCCATGCCGCGGCCCGTGGCTGGCGCCTGCTGGAGGGCAGCACGCTGCGCGGCATCCCCTCGCCCGCCGCCACCGCGCTCGACAATGCCGATCTGGTGCCGGAGGAGGCGGCGTTGTTCCACCTCATCAATGCCTGCGCCGAGGCCAGGCTGCCGCTGCTGCTGGCGGGGCGCGAGCCGCCCGCGCGCTGGGCGGTCACCCTGCCCGACCTCGCCAGCCGGCTGCGCGCGACCACGGCGGTGGCGTTGCAGGAGCCGTCGGACGAGCTGCTGGCCGCCCTGCTGGCACGGCATTTCGCCACGCGCGGCCTGCTCGTCGATGCCGGCGTGCAGGACTGGCTGCTGGCCCGCCTGCCGCGCGAGGCCCAGGCGGTGGCCGAGGCCGCGGCCCGGCTGGACCGCGCCGCTTTGGCCGCCGGGCGGCGGGTGACGCGGGGGCTGGCGCGCGAGACCTTGGACGGCTGGGCGGGCTTTGGCGAGGATTGCGCCGCTGATGACGGTTTTCTGGCAATCGAACCAACGCCCTCCCCGGCCAGGGCCATGCTGCTGTAACCTCCCCGGCATGAACGTGATCCCCACGGCCCCCGCGGCCTGCCCCTCCGATGTCGCCATCGCGCCCGCGCCGATCACGCTGCCCGGCCGGTTCATCAACCGCGAACTGTCCTGGCTCGCCTTCAACGAGCGGGTGCTGGAGGAAGCGGCCAATTCGCGCCACCCGCTGCTGGAGCGGCTGCGCTTCGTCGCGATCTCCGCCTCCAACCTCGACGAGTTCTATTCCGTCCGGGTCGCCGGGCTGATCGGGCAGGAGCGGGCGGGGCTGACCACCGTCTCCGCCGATGGCTTCACCCCGACCCAGACCCTGGCCGCCGTGAATGCCCGCGCCGCCCTGCTGATCGAGGCACAGCAATCGGCCTGGCAGGATGTGCGGCGGTTGCTGCGCGAGGCCGGGGTCACGCTCTGCGAGCCGGATGAGCTGACCAGCGATGATGCCGACTGGCTGGACCGCTGGTTCATGGACCGGGTCTTCCCGGTGCTGACGCCGCTCGCGGTCGATCCCGCGCATCCCTTCCCCTTCATCCCGAACCTCGCGCTCTGCATGGTGCTGAAGCTGGTGCGGGAGGAGGATGGCGGGGTGATGCGGGCCCTCTGCCCGCTGCCGCCGCAGGTGGACCGCTTCATCCGCCTGCCCTCCGAGCCCGGCGGCGCCATCCGCTTCCTGCTGCTGGACGATCTGGTGGCGATGAACCTGCCCCGGCTCTTCCCCGGCTTCATCACCGCCGAGCGGGGGCTGTTCCGCCTGATCCGCGACACCGATGTGGAGTTCGAGGAAGAGGCCGAGGATCTGGTCCGCTCCTATGAGGACGCGCTGAAACGCCGCCGCCGCGGCCGCGCCATCCGGCTGTTCGTGACCAGCGGCACGCCCGCCGACATGCGTGCCTTCATCACGCATGAGGTGGATGTCGCCCCCTCCGGCATGTTCATGGTGGATGGGCTGCTCGGCCTGTCCGACCTGTCGCAGATGATCGTGGACGACCGGCCGGACCTGCTGTTCACCCCCTATACCCCGCGCTTCCCCGAGCGGATCCTGGACTTCGGCGGCGATTGCTTCGCCGCGATCGCGGCCAAGGACATCGTGGTCCACCACCCCTTCGAATCCTTCGACGTGGTGGTGCAGTTCCTGCGCCAGGCGGCGCGCGACCCGAATGTGGTCGCGATCAAGCAGACGCTCTACCGCACCTCACGCGACAGCCCGATCGCCCGCGCGCTGATCGAGGCGGCCGAGGCCGGCAAATCCGTGACCGCCATGGTCGAGCTGAAGGCGCGCTTCGACGAGGAGCGCAACATCGCCCTCTCGCGCGAGCTGGAGGCGGCAGGGGTGCAGGTGGTCTATGGCTTCGTCGAGCTGAAGACCCATGCCAAGGTCTCGCTGGTGGTGCGGCGGGAGCGCGACGGCCTGCGCTCCTATGCCCATTTCGGCACCGGCAACTACCACCCGATCACCGCCAGGATCTACACCGACCTGTCCTTCTTCACCGCCGACCGGGCGCTGACGCAGGATGCGGCGCGGCTGTTCAACTACATGACCGGCTATGCGCGGCCGGAGAAGATGCGCTCCCTCGCCTTCGCGCCGCTGACCATCCGCCCGGCGCTGATGGGGCTGATCGAGCAGGAGACCCGCTTCGCCGAGGAGGGCAAGCCGGCCGGCATCTGGCTGAAGGTGAACTCCCTGGTCGATGAATCGCTGATCGACGCGCTTTACCGGGCCAGCATCGCCGGCGTTCAGATCGAATGCGTGGTCCGCGGCATCTGCTGCCTGCGCCCCGGCGTACCCGGCCTGTCCGAGAACATCCACGTCAAATCCATCATCGGGCGCTTCCTGGAACATGCCCGCATCTGCGTCTTCGGCAATGGCCACAAGCTGCCGAGCCGCCGCGCCCGCGTCTTCATCGGCAGCGCGGACTGGATGGCGCGCAATATGGACTGGCGGGTCGAGACCATGGTCCCGGTCGAGAACCCGACCGTGCATGCCCAGATCCTCGATCAGATCATGGTGCTGAACCTGCAGGACACCGCGCAATCCTGGACGCTCGACTCGGAGGGGGTTTACACCCGCCTCGACCCGGGGGAGCACCCGGTTTCGGCGCATGAGTATTTCATGACAAATCCCTCCCTTTCCGGCCGTGGCAGCGCGTTGAAGCGCCCCGCCCGCACCGCGATCCGCCGCAAGCAGGACCGGGTCCAGCAGGATTGACCCATTCGCTGTCCGTCCTGGCCGGGGAGTCCTGCCGGGAGCATGAGTCGCAGCAGCGCTGCGGTGTCGTCGATCTGGGGTCGAACTCCGTCCGCCTCGTGGTCTTCGAGGGACGCAGCCGCAACCCGGTGGCCGTCTTCAACGAAAAAGCGGTGCTCGGCCTCGGCCGCGGCCTCACCACCACCGGGATGTTGAACGAGGACGCGGTGGAGCAGGCGGTGACCGTGCTCTCCCGCTACCGCACCATCGCGCGCGCGATGGGCGCCGACCCGATGGAGGTGCTGGCGACCGCCGCGGTGCGCGACGCCCAGAATGGCCCCGCCTTCGTCTCCCGGCTCGAACGCATGCTGCCGGGCATGCCGATCCATATCCTGGCGGGGCAGGAGGAGGGGCGGCTGTCCGCCGATGGCGTGCTGCTCGGCTTTCCGGGCGCCGATGGCATACTGGGCGACCTCGGCGGCGGTTCGCTGGAGCTGGTGGAGCTGTCCGGCGGCCATTCGGGGGAGGTGGCGAGCCTGCCGCTGGGCGCCATCCGCCTGGCCGACCGCGCCGACAATGACACCGCCCGCGCCCGCGCTTTGGCCGAGGCCGATCTGGCGACCGTCCCCTTCCTCGCCCATGGCGCCGGGCGGGACCTGTATCTGGTGGGCGGCGCCTGGCGCGCGCTTGCGCGCATGCATATGGCGCAGACCGCCTATCCGCTCTCGATCGTGCATCATTATGTGCTGCGGCGGGAGGAGGCGCGCGACCTTGCCTCCGTCGTCACCGCAGCGACGCGACGCACCCTGGAACGCATGCCGGGCGCGCCCGCCAAGCGCGTGCAGGACCTGCCCTTCGCGGCCGTGGTGCTGCGCCGGCTGCTGCGGGCGACCGGGGCGCGGCGGGTGGTGTTCAGCGCCAATGGGCTGCGCGAGGGCTGGTATGCGCGGCTGCTGCCCGCCGCCCAGCGCGCGCTGGACCCGCTGCCCGAGGCCGCGCGGGAACTCGCCGACCGCTTCGGCCGCGACCGGCACATGCCCCAGGCGCTGGCCGCCTGGACCGCGCCGATTTTTGGCGATGAGGAGCCGGCCAGCGCGGCGATGCGCGAAGCCGCCTGCGCACTGTCCGACACCGGCAGCCACGACCATCCGGACTACCGTGCCGAGCAGGCCTTCTGGCGCGTGCTGCGCCAGCCCGGGGTGGGGCTGGACCACCACACCCGCGCCTTCCTCGCGCTGGCGACGGCGCTCCGCTACGAGGCCGAGGCGGATGCCCCCTTCCTGACCACGGCCCGGGTGCTGCTGGATACCGCGGCGGTGCGGCGGGCGGAGGCCTTGGGCTCGGCGCTGCGGCTTGCCTATACGCTGTCGGGCGGGACCACGGCGCTGCTGGCCGGTACCTCGCTGACGCGCAGCGATGGGCGGCTGACCCTGCGGCTCACCGAGGGGACCGGCGTCTTCGCGGGCGAGAGCGTGCTGCGGCGGCTGGAGACGCTGGCGGCGGCGCTGGGGGCGCAGGCGTCGGTGGTGGTGGGCTAGGCGCGCCCGGCTTCAGCCGGTCGGCCCACCCATGTCCTCGGTCACGCTCAGCAGCCCCAGGTCATCCGCCGAATAGGGCCGCGGCAGCCGGGCATTGTCGAAGGCGGCGCGGAGCCGTTCGGCCCAGGCGCGGGTCATTTTCCCGCCCGCGCCGAATTTCGGCGTGTTCAGCGCGCGCGAGGTGCAGACGAGGCGGAAGACCATCGGCCCCGTCGGGCGCAGCGACGTGGGTGTCTGCGTGTCCTGCACCGGGCCGATCCAGACCGTAAAGCCCACGAAGCGGCTGTAGGTGTCGCCATGGGGCCCGGCTGGGGCCGGGATGCCGCCCACGCGCCGGGCGATCTGCTCGTGGGAGACCTCGCCCTGCCAATCCGGGTCCATATGGGTGATGGGTTCCACATGCCGCGGCGGTCCCGGGACTGACATCGAGCGTCCACGGTGGCCGCCCGGCGGGAGCGGCCGGGCCGGCGTATCCTCGATCAGGGGCGAGCCGGCCGGCAGGCCGCCGGGGAAGCGTGACGTCGGATAGCCGTCGCCGTGACGGCTGAAGGTCCGGTCGCCGCCGTCATAGGCCTCATCGGCCAAAGGATGGATGGTGATCTCGCCCGTCCGCACGTTCACGACCCCGCTGAACGCATTGTTCACGGTGCCGCGCTGCAGCAGCACGAGGGATCGCTCATTCAGGTGGAAATGCGCCGGCAGCGCGGGGCCGGCATGGCCGCCGACCGGCGCGCAGGCCGGGCGCTCATCGATGACCGCACCGCAGGCCTGGCCCGTCCTGGTGCGGAGGGGGGCGATATGGCCGTCGCCCCGCTGCCGCTTGCTGGGCGGGTCATCGCCGCGGCCAGTGGTCGAGCTGGAACTGGAGGATGCTGACATGCCGGGCCCCGCCCCGCCCCGTATGGGCGATACGCAAGCTTCGCGGCACGGCCTCAAAGCGCAAGTGAATTCCGACGTGAATTACCCGTCTTGGTTGTGCCGGACGATCGGCCTCACGCCGCCGGGATCAGCCGCACCTTTCGCCCATCCACGCCCAGCGCCAGCTTGCCGGACTTCAGCGCCATCGCATCCTCGCCGAACACCACCCGGCGCCAGCCATGCAGGGCGGCGACATCGGGGTTGGGCTCGGCCGCCAGCCGTTCCAGATCCTCCGAATTGGCGATCAGACGCGGGGCCACGTCATGCTGCTCGGCCTTGGAGGCCAGCAGCACCTTCAGAAGTGCGACCAGCGCCGGTGAGGCGGGCGGGCCGCTGTGGCGCTCGCGCGGGGCCTCGGGCAGCGCGTCTTCCGGCAAGGCGGCGGCTTCCGCGATCGCGGCCAGCAAAGCCAGGCCGGATTTGCCGCGGGCGAAGCCCTCGCTGATCCCCCGCGCGCGGGCCAGTTCGGCGGCATCCGCGGGCGCGCTGGCGGCGATCTCCAGCAGGGTCTCGTCGCGCACCAGGCGCTGGCGGGGGATGTTCACCCGCTGCGCCTCGCGTTCCCGCCAGGCGGCGGCGGCGCGCAGCATGCCGAGGTAGCGGCGGTTGCCGGTGCGCGGCTTCAACCGCGCCCAGGCCTCATCGGGTTCGGTGCGATAGGTCGCGGGATCGTCCAGCGCGGCCATCTCGGCCTTCACCCAGTCGACCCGGCCTTCGCTCTCCAGCCGTTCCACCAGCGCGCCATAGACCCGGCGCAGATGGGTGACGTCGGCGGCGGCATAGGCGACCTGGGCGGCCGAAAGCGGCCGCGCCGACCAGTCGGAAAAACGGTGCGCCTTGTCGATCGAGGCCCCGGCCAGGGCGCGGACCAGGCTGTCATAGCTTGCCTGGTCACCGAACCCCGCGACCATGGCCGCGACCTGGGTGTCGAACATCGGCTTGGGCACCGCGCCGTAGCGCAGCAGGAAGATTTCGACATCCTGCCGGGCGGCGTGGAACACCTTCACCACGCTCTCATCGGCCAGCAGCGCGCCGAGCGGCAGCAGGTCCAGCCCCTCCGCCTGGGCATCGACGACGGCGGTATCATGCGCCCCGCCGAGCTGGACGACGCACAACTCGGGCCAATAGGTCCGTTCGCGCATGAATTCGGTGTCCACGGTCACGAACGGCTCCTGGCGCAGCCGCTCGCAGAGCGCGGCCAGGGCGTCGGTCGTGGTGATCAGGACGGGGGTGGGGTCGGTTTGGGGGGGGCGACGGGACATGTGGGCACGCTTGTATCCGCCCCAAGCCCGCGCGGGAAGGCTTCGGGGTTGACAGACCGGCCCCGGGATCGCTTGAGACGGCGGTCTTTCGATCCGGGATTGTCGCCGATGCACGCCTATCGCACCCATACCTGCGGCGCCCTGCGCGCTTCCGATGCCGGCGCGCCCGCCCGGCTGTCGGGCTGGGTGCATCGCAAGCGGGACCATGGCGGGCTCGTCTTCGTCGATCTGCGCGACCATTACGGGCTGACCCAATGCGTCATCCCGACCGGCAGCCCGGTCTTCGACATCATCGACAAGCTGCGCCCGGAAAGCGTCATCACCGTCACCGGCGATGTGGTCGCGCGGGAGGGCAACACGGTGAACCCGAACCTGCCGACCGGGGCGATCGAGCTGCGGGTGCATGAGGTGCATGTGCAATCGGCCGCCGAGGTGCTGCCGATCCAGGTCGCGGGCGAACAGCAGTTCCCCGAGGACCTGCGCCTGCGCTACCGCTTCCTGGACCTGCGGCGGGAGCGGCAGCACCGCAACCTGATGCTGCGCTCCAAGGTCATCGCCTCGATCCGCAGCCGCATGGTCGCCCAGGGCTTCACCGAGTTCCAGACCCCGCTGCTGACCGCCAGCAGCCCGGAGGGTGCGCGCGACTTCCTGGTGCCCGCCCGGCTGCATCCCGGGAAATTCTACGCGCTGCCGCAGGCGCCGCAGATGTTCAAGCAGTTGGCCATGGTCGCGGGCTTCGACCGCTATTTCCAGATCGCGCCCTGTTTCCGCGACGAGGCCTCCCGCGCCGACCGCAGTCCGGGCGAGTTCTACCAACTCGATTTCGAGATGAGCTTCGTCACCCAGGAAGACGTGTTCGCCGCCATCGAGCCGGTGCTGGCCGGGGTCTTCGAGGAATTCTCGGACGCCACGGGCACCAAGCGCGACGTGACGCCCGACCCCTTCCCCCGCATCCCCTATGCGGATTCGATGCTGCGCTTCGGCAGCGACAAGCCCGATCTGCGCAACCCGATCCGCCTGTCGGATGTGACCGAAGCCTTCCGGGACAGCTCCTTCGGCCTCTTCGCCCGCGCGGTCGCGGCCGGCGGCGTGGTGCGGGCGATCCCGGCGCCGGGGGCGGCGGGCAAGCCGCGCTCCTTCTTCGATGGCATGAACGAATGGGCGCGGGAGCAGGGGGCGGGTGGCCTCGGCTACATCGCCTTCGACGGGGCGGAAGCGAAGGGCCCCATCGCCAAGAACCTTCAGCCGGAGCGCATCGCCGCCCTGCGCGCCGAATGCGGGCTGAAGGACGGCGATGCCGTCTTCTTCGCCGCCGGGCCGGAGGTCGCCGCGGTGCGGCTGGCCGGTCAGGCGCGGACCAAGCTCGGCACTGATCTGGGGCTGATCGAGGCCGATTGCTTCCGCTTCTGCTGGGTCACCGACTTCCCGATGTATGAGAAGGATGAGGAAACCGGCCGCATCGACTTCAGCCACAACCCCTTCTCGATGCCGCAGGGCGGCATGGCGGCGCTGATGGAGCAGGACCCGCTGACCATCAACGCCTACCAATACGACATTGTGTGCAACGGTATCGAATTGTCCTCGGGCGCGATCCGGAACCACCGCCCGGAGATCATGATCAAGGCCTTCGAGATCGCCGGCTACACCGCCGAGCAGGTCGAGGCGCGCTTCGGCGGCATGCTCAACGCCTTCCGCTACGGCGCGCCGCCGCATGGCGGTTCGGCCCCGGGGATCGACCGGATCGTCATGTTGCTGGCCGATGAGCCGAACATCCGCGAGGTCGTGCTGTTCCCGATGAACCAGCAGGCCGAGGATCTGATGATGGGCGCCCCCGCGCCGGTCGAGGACATCCGGATGAAGGAGCTTTCGCTGCGCTGGGTGCTGCCGCCCGCGAAGGGCTGATGCAAACGGGGCCGTGAGCGGGGGTGCAGCGGGAGGGCCAAGACACTAGGTTGGGCCGATGACCATGTCTGGAGCCCTGCCCATGTTGCGCCGTCCCTTGCTCGCCCTTGCCGTCGCGGCCCTGTCGGCGGTGCCGGCCTGGTCCCAGACGTCACCCGTGGCGGCCACGGCGCCCGCCCCCCGGGTGGCCGGCGTGGCCATTGCGGGCAGCGAGGCCCTCGCCCCGCACCGGGCCGCCTATAATCTGGTGCTGGAGCATGTGCGGGAGCGCAGCCAGGTGCGCAGCGCCAAGGGCGCGATGCTGTTCGAGGTGGCGGATGCCTGCGAGGGCTGGGCGACGCGGCAGCGGCTGACCATGACGCTGACGGATTCGCAGGGCAACGACGTCGAGACCAGCTCGGACTACTCCACCTATGAATCCAAGGATGGGCGGCAGTTGCGCTTCTCGATGGTGCAGTCCTCGCAGGGGGCGGTGAGCAACCGCATCGCCGGCACCGCCGAGCTTCAGGCCGATGGCAGCGGCACCGTCACCTATACCGAGCCCACCGAGAAGACCGAGCCTCTGACCCCCGGCACCCTGCTGCCGATGCTGCACACGCTGCGCGCCATCCAGCTTGCGCGTGGGGACGGACGGCTGCTGAGCGTGCCGCTGTTCGACGGCACCACCGAGGATGGCGCCCAGGACAGCACCACCATCGTCGCCGGCTGGTCGGGGCCGCAGGCGAATGAGCGTTTCCCGCCGCTGGCGCCGCTGGCCTCAGGCCGGATGCGGATCGCCTTCTTCAGCCACACCAATACGAATGGCGGCGGGGCGAGCGCGCCGGATTACGAGGTCGGGCTGCGTTACTACGAGAATGGTGTAGCCGATGAGCTGTCGATGGACTTCGGCGATTTCACCATGGGGGGCCAATTGGCCGAGCTTGTGATCCTGCCCAGCGGCTGCTGAACGCGCCTGGGTTCCGAAAGAAGACCGAGGGGATTTTTCTCTCGGTCTTTACTTTAGAGTAAGTTGGGCCGCAGCCGCGATGCCAATGGCGGCATGTCTTGGCAGGTCAGGCTGTGCCGCGACCAGCCTCCTGGCAAGATGCCGTCGCCCTGCACCGGAGGAATTGACCGGCCGTGACGATCGAAATGCTTGTCGATGGGCTTGGAAGAGGATTACCGTCAGTCAATGAACAAAATCGGCGTCTGTTCAGGTAAATTTGATCAATGCCTTGTACGCACGTCGGAGGAATGACGATGGACCCCAGGCTCGCACGAGAGATCGTGGACTGCGCGCGAGATATATTCGACAAAAAAACAACAAACAAGTTGTATGGCAACGTCCGCAAGGTTCGTCCGGAAATGATCACTAACGACCGGATAGATCTCGACAACGACCGCATGACAGTTGAAGCATTCAGCGCCGAGAATGATGTCAATGTGACCATTGACCGGAAGCGGGAATTGAAAAAGGCGGTCAATCGGTACGAGACACGGGCGGCGTCCAAAGCAGACAATTTACGTGACAAAAATATCTATTTTTCTACCGCATATGAGAGAGGAAAGTCCATCGAAGAGAGGTGGATCAGGGGCGAGAGCCTGGCTGGAAATTGCGCTGAACAATCGGATATGGCGGCGTTCCTGGCGATAAAATGGGACAATACCGTCCGAGACCTTACCTATATTGCGGAATTAGATGACCCCGCGGACCATGTGTTCTGCGTCATCCTTAGAAGAAGGGACCCGCCGAGTTGGCGAAACGTGGCGGAGATGATCCAGGGCTGTGTGGATTCCCAAGCGTTTGTCCTGGATCCCTGGATGAATTTCTCTTGTTACGCAGCCAGTTATAACAGCATGGCCTCTGCCAAGATGGGCAAATGGTTGAGCGAGGGAAAACGAATAAACTGGGGAGGTAAAACACAGAATGCGCCTGGCTGGTACCAGCCAGGCGGAGACTATCTTGAGTGTTTCCTTCATGCACGCCTTGATTTCAAGAAGGCGGTATAACCGTCACCGCCCCTTCCAATTCAACATGCTAAACGGCGAGCGAGCCCAGCACGAACAGCACAATCGCGATGATGAGAAAGATGCCGAACAATACCTTCGCCGCCGTCCCGGCGACAGCCGCAACGCCGGAGAAGCCCAGCGCCCCGGCGACAATAGCGACGATAAGTGCGATGATGGCCCAGGTGAGCATGGTGGTTTCTCCGTTGCGTGATGTGACCTGAACACCACGGCAGCGGGTTGGTTTCGCTCTTTGCCGGCTTTGTGCCCCGCCCTAACGCCGCCAGAGCCACCAACCAGCCACCGGCGCGGCCACCGCAACCGCCCCGGCCGCCAGCGGCAAGACCCCCGGCCCCCGCTCGCTCACGACCAATCCGGCGCCCAGCACGCCGAAGGCGGCAATGCCGATGCAGACGCTGGGGAAGACCCGGATCGCCCAGGGCTTGAAGCCGGTGATGCCACCGCCCCAGACCACCAGCGGCAGCATCGCGAGGAACAGCGTCCCCGAGCCCAGCCCCAGCGGTTCCAGCACCGTGAACCAGGGCAGCAAGGCCGCGACCATGCCCAGCACGCTGACCGCGGCCGCCGTCTGGCGCCGCATCACCGATGGATCATCATCGGCAGGCACAGCACCATGATGACGCCGAAATGCACGGGATCGACGCCGACCGCGAGCATCAGCACCGGCACCATCACCGGCCCGGGGATCAGCCCCGCCGCAAAAAGCTGCCCGATCGAGGTATTGGCCATGACGCCAAAAATCACCATCGGCAGGCTCGGCGGGATGATCGGCCCGATCGTCGAGGACGCGCCTGTGAGGCCCACGGCAAAGGGCAGCGGGTAGCCATTCATGGCCTTGATCTCGATGTTGCCGAGCCCGCCGGCATCCGTGATGGCCGTGCCGCCATGGCGCTGCCGGTGAAGCAGAGCATCATCAGCACATAGCGGGTGAGGAACTGCAGGAAGATGACCCCCGCCAGGATCCAGAACAGGATGACGCAGATCCAGTCCTCCGGCGCCAGATCGGCGCTGGCCTCGGGGATGGCCGCCTCGGCTTCCGCCAGCTCATGAAATGTCGCCTCGGCATCCTTGCCCTGCACGCGGCTTCCCCCCGATTGTTCGCTTGCCGGCAAGGGTGCAACGGCCAAGGGAAGAAACGCAAATGGCGAAAATCCTGCGGGCCAGCCTCGCCCAGGTGGATGTGGCGCGGATCGGCGGCATCACGCCCTGGCTGAAGGTCGCGCACATGGCCGGGGCCTTCAACATCCCCGTCGCGCCGCATTTCCTGATGGAGCTTCACCTGCCCCTGGTCGCGGCGGTGCCCAACGGCGCCTGGCTGGAACACATCCCCCAACTCGACGACATCGCCACCAGCCGCGTGGTGGTGGCCGAGGGCGTTGCCACCCCCTCCGACGCGCCGGGCAATGGCATCGCCTGGGATTGGGCGGCGATCGAGGTCGCGTCATTCAGACCGTCTCGAACCAGGCGACATTGCCTTCGTTGAGGTCGTAGCGCGCGGCCATGATCTTCAGCCGCCCACCGCGCATGGCCTCCTCCAGCAGCGGGCTTTGCCGGTGCAGCCGGCCGGCGGTCCGCCGAGCGTTGCCGATGACCGCGGCATCGAGCAACGCGCCCGGGGCATCGCGCGCGGCCAGGACGGCGGGGATGATCGGCAGGATCATGTCGCCGATCACGCCTTCGTAGGAGGCGTTGTGCTCCACCACCTCCACCGCCGCCGCCACCGCGCCGCAGCCCTCATGGCCGAGCACCACGACCAGCGGGCAGCCCAGCACCCCCACGCCATATTCGATGCTGCCGAGGGCGGCGGTGTCCACGGTATTGCCCGCGTTGCGGATGATGAAGAGATCGCCGAGCCCGGCGCCGAACAGCAGTTCCGGCGGCACGCGGCTGTCGGAGCAGCCCAGGATCACGCAATAGGGCGCCTGCCCGCCGGCGAGGACCTCGCGGCGGTCGCGCCCCATGCTCGCCGGCATCGGGGTGTCGCGGCGCCAGGCGGCATTGCCCGCCTGCATCCGGGCCAGCGCCCGGTCGGGGGTGAGGGTGGTCGCCGGCACCCGGCCTACCGCCGGCGCCAAGGGCAGCGCCACGGCGGCACAGGCCAGGGCGCCGATGGTCAGGGCGCCGATGGCCAGGCCACGGCGGCCGGGCCTGGGCCCAGCATGCGGCGCACCGTCACAGCACGCGCATCCGCCCTGCCGCATCACATCATCCATCTGCCGCTCGCCCATCCCGCACGTCGGGCACAGCGTCACAGAGTTTGTGAAAGAAACCGGAAAGACGCCGTGCCAAACCTCAGGCCCGCGCCACCCGCCGGTCCAGCACGGCACAGGTCAGGCGCGAGATGCAGGCGAGCTTGCCATCGGCGCGGAAGATCTCCGTCTGCCAGATCTGGGTGCTGCGCCCGATGTGCAGGGCGCGGCAGATCGCGGTGACGGTCTCGCCCTCGGGCACCGAGGCGATGTGGTTGGCGTTGATCTCGAGCCCGACGCAGATCCTGCCCTCGCCCAGCGTCTGGTAGCAGGCCATGCTGCCGATGGTCTCCGACAGCACCACCGAACAGCCGCCGTGCAGGATGCGGTGCGGCTGCACATGCCGCGCATCCACCGGCATCTCGGCCTTCACCCAATCGGGGCCGAATTCGGTGATGCGAATGCCAAGGAGCGCGGAGAGGGTATTCTCCATGCGGGCGTTGACGGCGTCCGGATCGGCCGGCTTTTTCCAAATGCTCATGCGCGCGAAGGTCGCAAACCCCGGGCCGGCGTCAAGCCACCGTGTCGTGCGAGGCGCTGCCAGCGCAGCGCCATCAGCACCGCCACCGTCCCCAGCCCCAGCGCCAGCCCGATCCAGATGCCCGGCGGGCCGAGGCCGAGCGGATGCGCCAGCACCCAGGCCCCCGGCAGGCCGATGCCCCAATAACCGAGGCCCGCCAGCAGCATCGGCACCCGCGTATCGCCCAGCCCGCGCAGCGCCCCGGCCGCCGCGACCTGCACGCCATCGGCCAGCTGGAACGCCCCCGCGGCCATCAGCATCGGCACCGCCAGGGCCAGGACGGAGGGCGCGACCGGATCATCCGGCGACAGGAACAGCCCGGCGAGGCGCGCGGGTTGGCTCAGCAGCACCACCGCCATCATGGCCATGAAGCCGGCGCACAACGCCATCGCGACCCAGCCCGCCCGCCGCGCGGCCGCGACGCGGAAGCCGCCGATGGCGATGCCGACGCGGGCGGTCGCCGCCTGGCCGATGCCCATGGGGACCATGAAGGTCATGCTGGCGACCTGCACCGTGACGGCATGGGCCGCGATCGCGGCCGGGCCGAAGCCGCCGATGACGAAGGCGGCACCGGAGAAGACCCCGATCTCCAACACCATGGCGCCCGAGATCGGCAGCCCCAGCCGCAGCACCCGCCGCAGCCCGGCGAAGGGCGGGTCATCGTGGCGCAGCGGGCGGAACAGCCGCAGCCGCCGCAGCCGCCGGTCCCGCGCGACCGCCGCCCAAAGGCCCAGCAGCATCAACCCATTCGCGAGGCTGGAGGCGATCCCCGCCCCCTCCACGCCCAGCGCCGGCATCCCGAGGCGCCCGAACACCAGCCCCCAGCAGAACACCGCATTCGCGAGGATGCCGCCGACCGCGACGAACAGCGCCGCGCGCGGCCGCTCCTCCGCCGCCAGCAGGCCGCGCAGCACGATGAACAGGCAGAAGGGCAGCAGCCCCCACATCATGGGCCGGATATAGACCTGGGCGAGATCGGCCAGCGCCGGCGTCTGCCCCAGCAGCCGCAGCACCGGGGCCGTGTGCCACAGCACCGCCCAGGCGGGCAGCACCGCCAGCAGCACGGCAAGCGTCGTCGCATGCACCGCCCCGCGCCGGCCGCGCAGTGGCCGCAGCCCCCGGCCCCGCAACTGCGCGAGCAAGGGCGCCGCCGCCAGGGCAAGCCCGAATCCCGGCGCCAGCAGCGCCCAATAGAGGTTGGCGCCGAGCGTCGCCGCCGCCAGCGCCTCGGCGGAATGATGCCCCAGCACCAGCGCGTCGGTCACCGTCATCGCCATCTGCGACAGGTTGGTCAGCACCAGCGGCCAGGCGAGGGAGAGGGTGGCCAGCACCTCCGCCCCCGGGGTCGGATTGGGCAAGGAGGCGCGCGGGTTCATGCCGCGCCGTGTAGCGCATCCGGGCCTCCGGGGCAGGGGGGCGGGTGGCGGTTTGGCCGCTCCCGGGTCTAGGCTGCCGCCAAACACTCCCCGGGAGACACCAGATGCAACGCCGGAGCCTGCTTGCCGCCCCCATGGTCGCCCCTGCCCTATTGGCCCTCCCCGCCCAGGCGCAGCCCGCGGGCGTGGTGATGGAGGAATTCCTGGTCCCCGGCGGCGCGCCCGGGATCGAGCTGTATCTGCGGAACAAGCGGCCGGAGGCGGCGACGGCCGCCCGGCCGGACCGGACCATCCTGATCTGCCACGGCGCGACCTACCCGGCGCATACCGCCTTCGACCTCCGGCTCGGGGGGTTGTCCTGGATGGATTACATGGCCGGTCGCGGCTTCGACGTCTGGTGCGTCGATCTGCGCGGCTATGGCCGCAGCACCCGCCCGCCCGAGATGAACCAGCCGCCCGAGGCCAATCCGCCGCTCGTGCGTGGGGATGACGCGGTGGCCGATATCGCCGCGGCCGCCGCCTATATCCGCGAGAAGCGCGGGGTGCCGAAGATCGTGCATATCGGCTGGTCCTGGGGCACCAGCCTGCAGGCGCGCTTCGCGACCGAGCATCCGGAGCTGGTCGAGCGGCTGGTGCTCTACGCGCCGCAATGGCTGCGGACCCAGCCTTCGCTGGTCGCGGCCCCGGAGGGGCCGATTGCGGCCTATCGCAGCGTCACCCGGGCCCAGGCGCGCGCGCGCTGGATGACCGGCGTGCCCGAGGCCAAGCGGGCGAGCCTGATCCCCGCCGGCTGGTTCGAGCATTGGGCCGATTCCACCTTCGCGACCGACCCCGAGGGCAATCGCAAGGTGCCGCAGGAATTGCGCGCCCCCAATGGCGTGCTGCAGGACAGCCGCGAGTTCTGGCTGGCCGGAAAGCCCTATTACGACCCCGCCAAGCTCACCATGCCGGTGCTGCTGACGGTCGCGGAATGGGACCGCGACACGCCGCCGGAACTGGCGGTGACGCTGTTCCCGCTGCTGACGGCCAGCCCCGGCAAGCGCCTCGTGATGCTGGCCGAGGGCACCCACAGCATCGTCATGGAACGCAACCGCGGGGCCTTGTTCCAGACGGTGCAGGTCTTCCTGGAGGAAGCGATCGCGGCCTGAGCCGCTACTCGATGCGGATATCCGCATCGCGGATCAGGGCGGCGTAACGCGCCGCATCCCGCCGCAGCAGTGCGGCGGCATCCGCCTGGGTGCCGCCGCCGGGCAGGAAGCCGGAATCCCGGATGCGCTGGCGCAGCACCGGCTCCTGCAAGGCGGTGTTGACCGCCGCGACCCAGCGCGCCGCGATCGGCTCGGGCAGGCCCGGCGGGCCCATGATCATGTACCAGACGCTGGCATCGAAGCCGGGGAAGCCGGATTCGGCGATGGTCGGCACATCCGGCAGCCACTCCACCCGTTCCGGCAGGGTGGTGGCGATCGCGCGCACCCGGCCCGCGCGCAGATGCGGCAGATAGGTCGGCAGCGTGTCGATGGCGAGGTCGATGCGCCCGGCCAGCACCTCGTTCACCGCCTGGCCGGTGCCGCGGAACGGCACATGCGTCATATCCAGCCCGGCCGAGACGCCGAGCAGCGCGGCCGCCAGATGCTGCTGCGTCGCGACACCGGAGGATGAGTAGTTGAGCTTGCCCGGGTTGGCCTTGGCATGGGCGATGAAGCCCGCAAGGTCCCGCACCGGGCTGTCCAGCGGCACCACCGCCACCAGCGGCACGGTGCCGGCCAGCACCACGGCGGTCTGGTCGGTCAGAATGTCGAAGGGCACCGGCTTCATCTGCGGCGGCACCACGGCCGAGGCGCTGACCGTCGTCATCAGCATCGTGTAGCCATCCGGCCGGGCCCGCGCATTCGCCGCGGCGGCCAGCGTGCCCGAGGCGCCGGCCCGGTTGTCGATGAGGACCGCCTGGCCGAACATCGTCTGGAGCGACGGCTGCAGGAAGCGCGCGATGATGTCGGTGCCGCCACCCGGCGCGAAGCCGACGAGGAGGGAGACAGCGCGGGAGGGATAGGGCTGGCCCTGGGCCAATGCGGGCAGCGAGACAAAAGGCGCGCCAAGAGAAGCAGCCAACAGGCCGCGGCGGGACGACATAGAGTTCCTCCGGATTTCGTTGCGCGAACGCTGCCGCAACCCAAACCAGCCGTCTAGGCGGCCCCGCTCATTAAATGCGCGAGGCAGGCCTCAAAGCCGATCAGGTCAGTGAAGCGCTGCTCGGGGGAGACGTCGCGCACGATCAGCGCACCGCCCGACAGCGCGATGCCGCCATCGATCATCAGATTGTCGTGGAGGTCGAAATCCTCCAGCGACATGTGGTCGGCGTCTTCCCATACTCCATCCGGCCGCTGCCGCGCCGAATCGCCCAGGCTGCGCAGGGTACGGTCGGTGAAGCGGCGGGCGACATTGGAATAGCCCAGCACCGGCCGCTGCAACGCCCGCATGAAGCCCAGCTCATAGACCGTGCCGGCATCGGCGCTGGGGCCGCGGAACGGGGTCAGATTGGCGATCAGCGCATCGCAATCGCGCAGATGCGCCTCGTTCCGCGCATAGATGGACATGGCCCGCGACCGTGGCTGCGCCAGCGCCAGCGGGTCGGAGGGCGGCCAGGGATCGGTCGGGAAGATGCCGATCGCGCCATAGGCGACGCACAGCGCCTTCTTCGCGGCCGCGGCCGCCCCGGGATCGGGCAGGAAGACGTCAGGGCCGGCCAAATAGATTCGCATCGGCGACAGAGTGCCCCAAGGGGGTGAGAAGTTGCCATGTATGACTTTGCCGCAGCCCCTCGCGAAGGGCCTTTGACGCGGCGTCCGCCGCAGGGGTCTTTGACGCGGCGCCCGCCGCAGGGCCGAATGCGGCCATGGACCTCGAAGCCGAATACAACAACCGCGCCCGCGTGCCGGAGCACCCCGCCCATATCGCCGCCTGGGCGCGCGATGCCGCCGCCTGGCGTGCCGAATGCCCAAGGGCGGAGCTGAACCTCGCCTATGGCACCGAGCCACGACAGGCGCTGGACCTGTTCTGGCCCGATGCGGGCGAGGACGCCCCGATCGCCGTCTGGATCCATGGCGGCTACTGGCAGGCGCTGGATCGCTCCACCTCCAGCCATTGCGCGCGGGGGCTGAATTTGCGGGGCGTGGCGGTGGCGGTGCCCTCCTACACGCTCTGCCCGCAGACCACGCTCGTCGGCATCCTGGCGGAGATGCGCGCGGCCATGGGCTACCTCCACGCCCGCCACGGGCGGCCGCTGCTGGTCATGGGGCATTCGGCGGGCGGGCATCTGGCGGCGATGCTGGCGGCGACGGATTGGAGCCAGTTCGGCCTGCCCGGCCTGCTGGTCCCCGCCATCCTGCCGGTCTCCGGCGTGTTCGAACTGGAGCCGCTGCTCACCACCAGCATCGCGACCGCGCTGCATCTGGATGCGGCGACCGCCCATGATCTGTCGCCGCGCTTCCTGCCCTCGCCGCATGTCGCCTGCCATGCGGTGGTGGGGGGTGCCGAAAGCAGCGAATTCCTGCGCCAGACGCGGGAGTTCGCGGCCGCCTGGCATGGCAGTTGGGAGGCGATCCCGGGCGCCGATCATTTCACCGTCACCGCCCCCTTCAGCGACCCCGCGCATCCGCTGGTCGCCCGCGCGGCGAGCATGGCGGAAGCGCTTGCGGCGTCGTGATGTTTTAGGCTTAAAATAGTTTCAAATGGGAGACTGGGATATGGATCAGATGTTCTTTGGACGTCGTGCCGTGCTCGCGGGCGCGACCGGCCTTGCCGCGACCGGCCTCGCCATGCCGGCGGTGCATGCCCAAGCCACGGCCGGGCTGAAGATCGGCGTCATCGCCGTGCTGACCGGGCCGGCCGCCGCCCTCGGCACGCATCTGCGCGATGGCTGGATGCTGGGCATGAAGCATCTGGACAACAAGCTTGGCGGCGTCGTCACCGAAAGCCTCGTGATCGACGACGAGTTGCGCCCCGATGTCGCGGTGACCAAGGTCCGCGCGGCGCTGGAACGCGACAAGGTCGATGTCATGGTCGGCGTGGTGTTCAGCAACGTGCTGGCGGCGGTGATGCGCCCCATCACCGAGAACGGCACCTTCCTCATCGGCACCAACGCCGGGCCCTCGACCTTCGCGGGGCGTGGCTGCAACCCGAACTTCTTCACCACCTCCTACAACAACGACCAGGTCCATTCGGTGATGGGCCAGGCGGCGCAGGATGCGGGCTATCGCCGCGTCTTCGTGATGACGCCGAACTACCAGGCCGGGCGCGATGCCGTCGCGGGCTTCAAGTCCCGCTTCAAGGGCGAGGTCGTGGACGAGGTCTACGTGCCGCTGACCCAGCTCGACTTCTCGCCGGAGCTGGCGAAGATCGCCGCGAGCCGGCCGGATGCGATCTTCACCTTCATGCCGGGTGGTCTGGGCGTGAATCTGGTGCGGCAGTACCGGCAGGCGGGGCTGGCGAATATCCCGTTCCTGTCCACCTTCACCGTCGATGAAAGCACGCTGCCGGCGCAGGGCGAGGCCGCCGAGGGCTTCCTCGCCGCCTCCGTCTGGGCGCCGAACATGGACAATGAGCAGAACCGCCGCTTCGTTCACGACTTCGAAGGCCAGTTCAACTACATCCCCGCCTCCTATGCCGCGCAATCCTATGATGCGGCGATGCTGCTGAACTCCGCCGTGGGCAAGGTGCGCGGCAGCCTCACCGACAAGGACGCCTTCCGCGCCGCCATCCAGGCGGCTGATTTCAACAGCCTGCGCGGCAACTTCAAGTTCGGCACCAACCACTACCCGGTGCAGGATTTCTGGCTCTGCAAGGTGGAGAAGCGCGCCGACGGCAAGTTCCAGACCGCGACGGTCAAGAAGGTGCTGGAGAATGACGTCGATCCCTATGCCGCCGAGTGCCGCATGCGCTGAGCATGAGCACCATGCTGCTGCTGCTGCTGCAGGGGCTGAACGGCCTGCAACTGGGGATATTGCTGTTCCTGGTCGCGGCCGGCCTGACCCTGGTGTTCGGGGTGATGGATTTCATCAACCTCGCCCATGGCGTCCAGTACATGCTGGGCGCCTATCTGGCAGCCTTCTTCGCCAGCCTGACGGGATCGTTCTGGCTGGCGCTGCTGTTCGCCTTGCCGAGCGCGCTCGCCTTCGGACTCCTGTTGGAATGGCTGGTGTTTCGGCATTTGTATGATCGCGACCATCTGTCGCAGGTGCTGGCGACCTTCGGCGTGATCCTGTTCCTGAACGAAGGGGTGAAGGCACTCTGGGGCTCCGCCCCCTTGCAGGTGCCGATGCCGGCGCTGCTGTCGGGCGGGTTCGAGATCATGCCCGGGCTGCAATACCCGATCTATCGCATCGCCATCCTCGGCGCTGGCCTCGCGACAGCCGGGCTGCTCTGGCTGGTGGTGGAGCGCACCAAGGTCGGCATGCTGGTGCGCGCGGGGGCGACGAATGCGCCGATGGTCGCGGCCCTCGGCGTCGATATCCGCCGGCTGTTCATGGGCGTCTTCGGCTTCGGTGCGATGCTCGCGGGTTTTGCCGGGGTGATGGCCGCGCCGATCCTGTCGGTGGAGCCGGGGATGGGCGACAATCTGCTGATCCTCGCCTTCGTCGTCATCGTCATCGGCGGCATCGGCAGCATTCGCGGCGCCTTCCTCGCGGCGCTGATGGTCGGGCTGATCGAGACGCTCGGCAAATCCTTGATGCCGGATCTGATGCGGCTGTTCATGGACCCCTCCTCGGCGCGGCAGACCGGGGCGGCGCTGGCCTCCATGCTGATCTACATCGCCATGGCGGCGATCCTGGCGGTGCGCCCAGCGGGGCTGTTCCCGGTACGCGCGGCGTGAGGCGCGACCTGCCGGCGATAGCCTTCCTGCTGTTGCTGGCCATGGCCCCCTTCATCGGCTTCGGCGAGGGCCACCAGCTGACCTTGCTCGCGCGCAGCATGATCTTCGGCATCGGCGCGGTGTCGCTGGCGCTGCTGGTGGGCGGTGCGGGACTGGCCTCGCTCGGGCATGCGGCGATGCTCGGCTTCGGCGCCTATGCGGTGGTGGTGCTCGATGACGCGGGCATCACCTCGATGGCCATCGTGCTGCCGGTGGCGATGCTGGCGGCGGCGGGGTTCGCCCTGCTGACAGGCGTGATCGCGATCCGGACCAGCGGCGTGCATTTTATCATGATCACTTTGGCCTTCGGGCAGATGGCCTATTTCACCGCGGCCTCGCTCTCGGCCTATGGCGGCGATGACGGCTACACCCTCTACGGCCGCACCGAGGTCTTCGGCACCAGGCTGCTGGAGAACCGGCTGGCGTTCCACTACGTCTGCCTCGGCGCGCTGACCTTCACCTGGGGGCTGTGCCGGCTGCTGCTCGCCTCGCGCTTCGGCCGCGTGCTGCGCGCGGCGCGGGAGAATGAGCTGCGGGTGCAGGCGGTGGGCTTCTCGCCCTATCCCTATCGGCTGGTCGCCTATGTCATCGCGGGCGCGCTCGGCGGGCTGGCCGGGGTGCTGCTGGCCAATTCGGCCGAGTTCATCGCGCCCAGCTACCTCTCCTGGCAGCGCTCCGGCGAATTGCTGTTCATGGTCATCCTCGGCGGGCTTGGCGGGCTGCATGGCGCGATGATCGGCGCGCTGGTCTTCATGGGGCTGGAGGAATGGCTGCCGCATCTGCTCGGCGAGCATTGGCGCCTGGTGTTCGGCCCGCTGCTGATCCTGTCGGTGCTGTTCCTGCGCGGCGGGCTGGTGGGGCTGCCCGCGAGCCTGCGAGGGATTGGCCGTGGCTGAGCCATTGCTCGAACTGCGGGACTTGCAGAAATCCTTCGGCGGGCTGCGCGTCACCGATGGCGTCTCGCTGGATGTGGTGCCGGGCGAGATCCACGCCGTCATCGGCCCGAATGGCGCGGGCAAGACCACGCTGATCAACGAGATCACCGGGCGGCTTTTGCTGGACGCGGGCCGCGTCATCTTCGGTGGCGAGGATGTGACGCATCTGTCGATGGCGGCGCGCGCGCGGCGGGGCCTCGCGCGCTCCTTCCAGATCACCAGCATCCTGCCCGGGTTTTCGGTGCTGGAGAATGCCGCGCTGGCGGTGCAGGCGCGGCATGGCTCCTCCTTCCGCTTCTGCCGCCCGGTGGCGGGCGAGGCCGCGTTGAACGGCCCCGCGCTGGCGGCCTTGGAGGCCGTGGGCCTCGGCACCCGTGCGGCACTCCCCGCCGGCAGCCTGAGCCATGGCGAGAAGCGGCAGTTGGAACTGGCCATCGCGCTCGCCACCGAACCGCGTCTGCTGCTGCTGGACGAGCCGCTGGCCGGCGCGGGGCCGGAGGAAACCACGCGGCTGATCGAGATCCTGCTGCGCCTGAAACAGCAGTATGCGATCCTGCTGATCGAGCACGACATGCAGGCGGTCTTTGCCCTGGCCGACCGCGTCTCCGTGCTGGTCTACGGCCGGCTGATCGCGACCGGCACCGTCGCCGAGATCCGCGCCGATGCCGCCGTGCGCGCCGCCTATCTTGGCGAGGATGAGCTCGCGTGATGCTGGTGCTGGAAGCCCTGACCGCCGGCTATGGCCAGTCCCAGGCGCTGGCCGGGATCGATCTTGCGATCGGCGCCGGTGAGGTCGTGACCCTGCTCGGCCGCAACGGCATGGGCAAGACGACGACGGTCCGCGCCATCATGGGGCTGCTGCCCAGCGTCGGCGGCCGCATCTGGGGCGGGGCCGCGAGCTTCGCGGGCGACAGCCTGCTGGGCCAGCCGCCGCATCGCGTGGCGCAACGCGGCCTGGGCCTGGTGCCGGAGGGTCGCCAGATCTTCCCGACCTTGAATGTCGAGGAAAACCTGATCGCCACTGCCGCCGACCGCGATGGCCGCGGGCGATGGACGCTTGATGGCATCTACGACCTTTTCCCCCGCCTGCGCGAACGCCGCCGCAACTCGGGAGGAAAACTCTCGGGCGGCGAGCAGCAGATGCTGGCGATCGGCCGCGCGCTGATGACCAATCCGCGGCTGTTGATCCTCGATGAGGCGACCGAGGGGCTGGCCCCCATCATCCGCGCCGAGATATGGGCGGTGCTCGCGCAACTGAAGGCCGAGGGCCAGGCGATATTGCTGATCGACAAGAACCTCGGCGCCGTGCTGCGTCTGGCCGACCGGCATGTCGTGGTCGAGAAAGGCCGCAGCGTCTGGACCGGCACCAGCGCCGAGCTGGAATCCGACCCGGCATTGCGCGAGACCTATCTGCATCTGTAACGTAAAGGGAGAGCAAGACATGGCCGAAACCGCAGGCATCACCCGCGCCGGCACCGGGCTGGACGGCACCGTCTGGAACATCCTGGGCCAGACCTACTACCCCAAGCAGGCGACGGACGACGCCTTCGCCTTCGAGGCGCTGAGCCCGCCCGGCACCTTCGTGCCGCCGCATATCCACCCCACCCAGGATGAATACATCCTGATGCTGGAAGGCACCTGGAAGCTGGTGCTCGACGGGCAGGAACACATCGCCAGGCCCGGCGACCTGGTGCGGATGCCACGCGGCATCATGCATGGCTACTTCAACGAAAGCGGCGCCCCGGCGCGGGCCTTCTTCTGGGTCAGCCCGGCACGGCGGCTGATGGATTTGTTCCGTGCCATCCATGACGTGCCGGACCCGGCCGAGGTCATGCGCCTCTCGGCGCTGCATGAGGTCAACTTCCTGCCGCCGCCCGGCTGACGGCAAACCCCGCCATCGCCGCATAACCGCCCGCGATGGCGGCGAGTTCCTCGCGCGTCGCGACGTCTTCGAGGCGTGCAAAACCATCCGGGGCGCGTTCGCTGACGAGATCGACGACGCGCTCCGGCCCGCCCTTGCGATTGGCGGCGACGATGGCGGCCGTGGCCGGGCGGCGCGCGGCGTCATAGGCGGCAAGCGCCACGGGCGCCGGCTGTTCCGCCAGCAGCGCCGCCAGCGCCCGTGCATCCAGGATCGCCTGCGAGGCGCCATTGGAGCCGACCGGATACATCGGATGCGCGGCATCGCCGAGCAGGGTCACGCGGCCCTGCGTCCACCACGGCAGCGGATCGCGGTCGCACATCGGGTATTCGAAAAATTCCGGCGTGGCCCGCACCAGCGCCTCCACATCGAGGAAGGGCAGGCGAAAGCGCCGGACGTGGGGGAGCAATTCCTCCAGCACGCCAGGGCGCGACCAGTCCTCGCGGCGCGGCGGCGGCGCGCTGCCATCACCCTGCCGCACGCAGACAACCCAGTTGGTCAAACGATGTTCGGGGCTGGAGCCCGCGGCGATCGGGTAGAGCACCAGCTTCTCGGCCATGTCGCCGGCGATCGCCATGGTGTCGCCACCCTCATAGGCCGGCCAGTCCAACGCCCCCCGCCACATCTGGATGCCGTTCCAGCGCAGGCCGCCATCATCGGGGTGCAGCGCGCGGCGGATGGTCGAGTGGATGCCATCGGCGCCGACCAGGAGATCGCCGCGCAGCGCCCGCCCGTCGGCGAGATGCGCGGTGACGCCCCCCTCATCCTGGGTGAAGCCGGCGAGGCGCGCGGCGGGCATCAGCGCATCGCCCAGCCGCACGCGCGCCGCCTGCCAGAGCAGTGCCTGCAAATGCCCGCGATGGATGCTGAACTGCGGCATGTCGTGGCCGGCGTGCAGTCCGCGCGGCTCGGTCCAGATGCTCTGGCCGAAGCGGTTGAGGTAGCGCAATTCGCGCGTGCGGATCGCGCAGGCATCCAGCGCCGGCAGCAGCCCGAGTGCTGCAAGTTCCCTGATGGCATGTGGCAAAGTATTGATGCCGACGCCGAGCGGACGAACCTCGGCCGCCGCCTCCAGCACCAGGCAGGGGATGCCGCGGTCCTGCAGCGAGAGCGCGAGCGTCAGCCCGCCGATGCCGCCGCCGGCGATGAGCACGGTCACTCGGCGGCCCTCGGCCGCGCGAAGGTCGGCAGTGACGGCTTGGGCCGCGCCTTGCGTTTGAGGGCCATCAGATCCTCCTGCTCGCGCGCCACGGTGCGGAACAGCGCCTGCCGCCCGTATTCATAGGGCGGGGGCACCGTCACCGCCTTCTCGCCATATTGCGCCGCCGCATGCAAGGTGAAGGCAGGATCAGCCAAGTGTGGCCGCGCCAGCGCCACCAGATCGGCCCGCCCTGCCGCCAGGATGGTGTTCACCTGATCCGCCGAGGTGATGGAGCCCACGCACATGGTGGCGATGCCGGCCTCGTTGCGGATCATATCGGCCCAGGGCACCTGGAACATCCGCCCGTAGAGCGGTGCCGCATCCGCGACGGTCTGCCCCGTGGAGACATCCATCAGATCGACGCCTGCGGCGGCGAAGGCGCGGGCGATGGCCAGTGTCTCCGCATCGGTGATGCCGCCATCGGCCCAATCCGTCGCGCTGATGCGGACCGACATCGGCCGCTCCCGCGGCCATTCCGCGCGCATGGCGGCGAAGACCTCCAGCGGGTAGCGCAGGCGGTTCTCGATGCTGCCGCCATAGTCGTCATCACGATGATTGGTCAGCGGCGAGAGGAGCGACGCCAGCAGATAGCCATGGGCACAATGCAGTTCCAGCATGTCGAAGCCACAGGCGATGCCGCGCCGCGTCGCCGCGACGAAGTCTCCGGTGATGCGATCCATATCCTCCCGCGTCATCGCGCGCGGTATCTGGCTGTCGGGGTAATAGGGGATCGCCGAGGCTGCGAGGATCGGCCATGCGCCCTGCTCCAGCGGCCGGTCCATGCCGTCCCACATCAGCTTCGTCGCACCCTTCCGGCCGGCATGGCCAAGTTGCAGCGCGATGCGCGCCTGGGAATGGGTATGACAAAAATCGACGATGCGGGTCCATTGCGCCTGCTGCGCGTCATTCCACAGCCCGGCGCAGCCATGGGTGATCCGTGCATCGGCCGAGGGACAGGTCATCTCGGTAAAGAGCAGCCCGGCGCCACCGACCGCGCGGGCGCCATAATGCATCAGGTGCCAATCGCCGGGCAGGCCATCCTGCGCGCTGTACTGGCACATCGACGAGACCACGACGCGGTTCGGCACCGTCATCCCGCGCAGAGAGAACGGCTGGAACATCGGCGCATGGCCGCCCGGGCCGAAGGCGTCCTGCACCTCGCGCACGAAGTCCGGCGCACGCAGCGCAAGATTCTCCCAGGTGATCGACTTGCTGCGCGTCATCACGCCAAAGGCGAAGCGCGTGGCGTCCATATGCCAGAAGCGCTTCACCTGCTCGAACCAGACCAGCGAGACATCCGCCGCGTGCTGGGTCTTCTCCACATCCTCGCGCCGCGCCGTCTCGAAGCGGTGCAGGCAGGTCGCGACATCGCCGCCCGCCAGCATGGCGCCATGCAGGGCGATGGCATCCTCCATGGCGAGTTTCGTGCCGCTGCCTATGGAGAAATGCGCCGTCGCCTTGGCATCGCCGAGCAGGACGATGTTCCCCTTCACCCAATGCTCGCAGCGGATCATCGGGAACTGGCGCCACAGGCTGCGATTGGTCGTCAGGCGATGGCCCTGCAATTCCTCGGCGAAGATGCCTTCCAGGAAATACGCGCTTTGCTCCTCGCTCATCACATCGAGGCCGGCGCGGTCGAAGGTCTCGGGATCGGTCTCCAGGACCCATGTGCTGGCCTCGGGCGCATATTGGTAGCAATGCGCGATGAAGATGCCGAAAGGCGTTTCCTTGAAGAAGAAGGTGAAGGCATCGAAGGGCCGGGTGCTGCCCATCCAGGCGAAGCGGTTGGGACGCAGGTCGGTATGGGGGCGGAAATGCGCCGCATCGCGTGTGCGTATGGCGCTGTTGATGCCATCCGCCCCCACGATCAGGTCGAAGCCCGGGAAATCCTCAGGGATAGCCGTATCGCGGAAACGCAGATCGACACCGAGACCGCGCGCCCGGTCCTGCAACAGCATCAGCAGTTCCCGCCGCGAACAGCCGCAGAAGCCATTGCCGGGAATGCGGGTCACGGCGCCCTTGGCGTGGATCTCGATGTCGTCCCAATAGGCGAAGGCATCGGTGATGGCGCGGTAGGAGGGCGGGTCGGCCGTCTCGAAGGCCGCCAAGGTCTGGTCGGAAAACACCACGCCGAAGCCGAAGGTGTCATCGGCCCGGTTGCGCTCGACCACCACGACCTCGGCATCGGGCCGGTCGCGCTTCATCAGAATGGCGAAATACAGCCCGGCCGGGCCGCCGCCGATGATGGCGATGCGCATGAACTCGGGCTCCTCCGGACAGCGGCAGTTTGGCGCAGACGCTTGCGGCGCGTCCAGATAATGTTTTAGGCTTCAAGCATTCGGCAAGGGGGTCGGCGTGCTCAGCGCGAAACGGGCTTTGGTCACCGGCGGAGGAACGGGCATTGGCCTCGCCTGCGCCGAAGCGCTGACCGGCGCCGGCGCCCATGTCACCGTGCTGGGCCGGCGCGCGGCACCGTTGCAGGCCGCCATCGCCGCGGGTGCGGCGGCCGAAGCCATTGTCGCCGATGTGCGCGCGCTGCCGCTGCTCGCGGAGTTCGACATACTTGTGCATGCGGCCGGCGCCGCCGAGAGTGCCAGCTTCCTCAACAGTGACGACGCGCTGTGGGAGCGGATGCTGGATGCCAATCTGCGTGGCGCCATCAGCATCATCCGCGCCGTGCTGCCGCCCATGCTGGCCGCGAAATCCGGGCGCATCGTGACCGTGGCGAGCACGGCGGCGCTGAAGGGCTATGCCTATGTCTCCGCCTATACCGCCGCCAAGCATGCGTTGCTGGGCCTCACGCGGGCGCTCGCGCTGGAATGCGCGGGGCGCGGGGTGACGGCGAATGCGGTCTGCCCGGGCTTCACCGATACCGCCATCGTCGCCAACAGCATCGCGACCATCATGGCCCGCACCGGCCGGTCGGAAGCCGGGGCACGGGACAGCCTGACCCGCCACAATCCGCAGGCGCGGCTGGTCACCCCGGCCGAGGTCGCGGCGGCGGTGCTGTTCCTGTGCAGCCCGGCGGCCGGCGCCGTGAATGGCCAGGCGATTGCCGTGGATGGGGGAGAGACCGCGTGAGCGACGCCGAAACCCTGCTCGCCGACGCTCCCGCCGGGCACAAGGATGAATTGCGCCTCTGGCTGCGGTTGCTGACCTGCACGACGATGATCGAGAGCGAGATCCGTCGCCGGTTGCGCGCCGCCTTCGACACGACCCTGCCGCGCTTCGACCTGCTGGCGCAGTTGGACCGGCATCCGGATGGGCTGACCTTAGGGGAATTGTCGCGGCGGATGATGGTCAGCAATGGCAATCTGACCGGGCTTTCGGCTCGGCTGGAAGCGGAAGGGCTGGTGGAGCGCAACCCCTCCCCCACCGATCGCCGCGCGACGACGCTGCGGCTGACATCCGTTGGCCGAACCGTCTTTGCCGAACAATCGGCGGCACATGAAGGCTGGATCGCCGATCTTCTCGGTGGCTTGTCGCCCGGCGAGCGCAGCGCGCTGTTCCGCCTGCTGGCGCGCACAAAAACATCGGCGCGCAACGCCACGGAGACCGCCGCATGATCGAGACCCGCCATATCCGCCTTGCCATCGCCGAGGGCGTCGCGACGATCACCCTCGACCGGCCGGAGCGCAAGAACCCGCTGACCTTCGACTCCTACGCCGAACTCGCCGCGGTGTTCCGCGCGGCGGTCACGGATGACAGCTTCCGCTGTGTCGTCATCACCGGCGCCGGCGGCAATTTCTGCTCGGGCGGGGATGTGCACGACATCATCTCGCCTTTGCTGGAGCGCGACACCAAGGGGCTGATGGCCTTCACCGCCTTGACCGGCGAGCTGGTCAAATCCATGCGCGCCTGCCCGCAGCCGATCATCGCCGCCATCGACGGCGTCTGCGCCGGGGCCGGGGCGATCATCGCCATGGCCTCCGACCTGCGGATCGCGACACCGGCGGCGCGCACCTCCTTCCTGTTCAACCGCGTCGGGCTGGCGGGCTGCGACATGGGCGCCTGTGCGATCCTGCCGCGCATCATCGGCCAGGGGCGGGCTTCGGAGCTGCTGTATCTCGGCCGGGCGATGACGGCGGATGAAGGTCTGGCCTGGGGTTTCTTCAATGCGCTGCATCCGGCCGGCGATCTGGCAACCGCCGCCGCCGCCATGGCCGCGCGCATCGCCGCCGGCCCCGGCTTCGCCAATGGCATGACCAAACGCATGCTTGGCCTGGAATGGGCCATGGGTGTCGAGCAGGCGATCGAGGCCGAGGCGGTCGCCCAGGCGCTGTGCATGACCACCGCGGATTTTCGCCGCGCCCGCGATGCCTTCGTCGCCAAGCGCGCACCCATCTTCGAGCACAACTGATGCCGGATCACGATTTCCTCGATTGGCCCTTCTTCGAACCTCGCCACCGTGACTGGGCAGCTGAGGTCGAGACCTTTGCCGCGCAACACGCCGCCCCACATGGCGATGACGTCGATGCCGCGACCATCGCGCTGACCCGCGCGATGGGCGAGGCCGGGCTGCTGCGCATGGCGGTGCCCGCCGACGGTCGTCTGGATGTGCGCGCGCTGTGCATCGCGCGCGACATTCTGGCCCGCCACGCCGGGCTCGCGGATTTCGCCTTCGCCATGGCGGGGCTCGGCACCGGCAGCATCACCTTGTTCGGCTCCGACGCGCTGAAGGCCGAATATCTGCCGCGGGTCCGCGCGGGCACCTCGCTCGCCGCCTTCGCGCTCAGCGAGCCCGAGGCCGGCAGCGACGTCGCGGCCCTGGCCACCACCGCCACCCGTGACGGCAACGCGCATTGGCGCCTGTCGGGCCAGAAGACCTGGATCAGCAATGGCGGGATCGCCGGGCATTACATCGTCTTCGCCCGCAGCGGCGAGGCGCCCGGCGCGCGTGGCCTCTCCGCCTTCGTCGTCCCCGCCGACAGCCCCGGCCTGACCATCGATGCCCGCATCGAGGTCGCCGCCCCGCATCCGCTGGCGACCCTCGGCTTTGATGACGTGCGCGTGCCGGACAGCAACCGCCTCGGTGCGCCGGGCGATGGCTTCAAGGTCGCGATGGCGACGCTCGACGTGTTCCGCGCCACCGTCGGCGCCGCGGCCCTGGGTTTTTCCCGGCGCGCGCTGGACCTGACCCTCGAACGCGCGACCACCCGGAAAATTTTCGGCGGCCCCCTGTTCGACCAGCAGATGAGCCAGGCCGCCATCGCCGATTCCGCGACCGAGGTGGAGGCCTCGGCCCTGCTCGTCTATCGCGCCGCCTGGCTGAAGGACCAGGGCACGCCACGCGTCAGCCGCGAGGCCTCGATGGCCAAGCTTTACGCGACCGAAACCGCCCAGCGTGCCGCCGATCGCGCGGTGCAGATCCATGGCGGGCTCGGCGTCACCAAGGGCCACAAGGCCGAAGAACTGACCAGGGAGGTACGCGCGCTCCGCGTCTATGAAGGGGCCAGCGAAATCCAGCGGGTGATCATCGCCCGCGCCGAACGGGACAGGCATCGGCCATGATGGAACGCAGCGCACATCTCGATACTTTTGCTCGCGACAATCTGCCGCCACCCGAGCAATGGCCGGAGCTGCGCTTCGACCTGCCGGCGCTGCACTACCCCACCCGGTTGAATTGCGCGACGGAATTGCTGGATCGCAACCTCATCCGCGGCAACCATCCGGCGCTGATCACGCCCAGTGAAACCCTCACCTATACGCAGTTGGCCGAGCGGGTGAACCGCATCGCCAATGTGCTGGTGCAGGATATGGCACTGGTGCCCGGCAATCGCGTGCTGCTGCGCTCGGCCAATACTGCCTGGATGGTCGCGGCCTATTTCGCGGTGCTGAAGGCGGGCGGGATCGTGGTCGCGACCATGCCGCTGCTGCGCGCGAAGGAACTCGGCCAGATGCTGGCCAAGGCGGAGATCTCCCATGCGCTCTGCGACATCCGGCTGCGGGATGAACTCGACCGCGCGCGCCCCGCGCCCGCCCATGTCGCCTTCTGGGGCAATGGCGATCTGGAATCCCGCTGCGCCGCCGCGAGCCCTGAGTTCGCCGCCTGCGACACCGCCGCCGATGACGTCTGCCTGATCGGCTTCACCTCCGGCACCACCGGCGAGCCCAAGGGCACCATGCATTTCCATCGCGACATGCTCGCGATCTGCGATGCCTATTCGGCCGAGGTGCTGCGCCCCACGCCGGATGACCGCTTCATCGGCTCGCCGCCGCTGGCCTTCACCTTCGGGCTTGGCGGGCTGGTGCTGTTCCCCTTCCGCGTCGGCGCCACCACGATCCTGCTGGAACGCGCGGGGCCGGAGGAGTTGCCCGCCGCCATCGCGGTGCATCGTGCGACCATCTGCTTCACCGCCCCCACCGCCTGGCGCGCCATGGCGTTGCAGGCCGGGGCGCATGATTTCTCCTCGCTGCGCAAATGCGTCAGCGCCGGCGAGACCCTGCCCAAGCCCACCTATGACGCCTGGATGGCGGCGACCGGCCTGGCCCTGATGGATGGCATCGGCGCCACCGAGATGCTGCACATCTTCATCTCCGCCCCCGCCGAGGCCATCCGCCCCGGCGCCACCGGCCTGCCCGTGCCGGGCTATCAGGCGATGGTGGTCGATGATGCGATGCGCGAGGTGCCGCGCGGCACGCCCGGCCATCTCGCGGTGCGTGGGCCGACCGGGTGCCGCTACCTCGCCGATCCGCGCCAGGCGGTTTACGTGCGCGACGGCTGGAACCTCACCGGCGACACCTACATCCAGGATGAGGATGGCTACTTCCAGTTCCAGGCGCGCAGCGACGATATGATCGTCTCGGCCGGCTACAATATCGCGGGGCCGGAGGTGGAGGTCGCCCTGCTCACCCACCCCGCCGTGCGCGAATGCGCCGTGGTCGGCGCCCCCGATCCGGAACGCGGCATGGTCGCCAAGGCCTTCATCGTGCTCAGGCCCGGCTTCATCGGCGATGTGGTGCTCGCCAAGGCGTTGCAGGACCATGTGAAGGCGGAAATCGCGCCCTACAAATACCCCCGCGCCATCGCCTTCGTCGAAGCCCTGCCGCGGACCGAGACCGGCAAGCTGCAACGCTTCGCGCTGCGGGGGGCCTCGTGAGCCTCACAGCCCTGCAACCGCCCGGCTGGCCGGCCCCGCGCGGCTATTCCAATGGCATGGCCGGCACCGGGCGCGTCGTGCTGGTCGGCGGCCAGATCGGCTGGGACGCGGCCGGGGCCTTCGCCGCCGGCTTCGTGCCCCAGGTCGCCCAGGCCTTGCGCAACATCCTGGCGGTGCTGGCCGAGGCCGGGGGCGGGCCGGAACACATCGCGCGGCTGACCTGGTTCGTCGTGGACATGGATGAATACCGCGGCAGCCTCGCCAGCCTCGGGCCGGCCTATCGCGCCGTGATGGGGCGGAATTTCCCGGCCATGAGCCTGGTCGCCGTCACCGCTTTGGTGGAGCCGGCGGCCCGGGTGGAGATCGAGGCGACGGCGATCCTGCCCGCCTGACCTGTTCCGGCCTCAGGGCCCGGGATCGGAGGCCTGGGCCAGCCCGGCCGGGGGATGCGCGGGCGCGTTGCGCTTCGCCTCGGCGGCGCGGCACAGCGCCATCGCGCCGAGCGCGCCCGCGGTTCCGGCCAGCGCGCCAAGCGCGAAGGCGCCTGCCATGGCGGTCTTGGCCAGCACGAGTTGGGTCAGGATAAGTTTGCCGATCATGGTCTGATCTCCTTGCCCCCTGGAATATGGACCCCTGGAATCTGGGGCGGCGGCGGCCAGGGGCAATGGCCCGGGTCAGTCCTCGATCGGCACGAAGCGGAAGGCCTCGCCCGCCACCTCCACCCGGCCACGGCTCGGCAGATGCATGCCGATGATGGTCTCGCCCGAGTCCGCAAGCTCGGCCATCACCTTCTGGCGCATGGCGGTGCCGGCCACCGGATCGGCGTCGAAGCCATTGGTCCAGTCCGGCCGGGCGAATTGGAAGGCCGCGACATGGACGATGTCGGTCCAGAGGAACAGGCTCCCCGCCCCCTCGCCGAAGCGGTAGCCGGTGTGGCCGGGGGTGTGCCCCGGCAGCGGCACGGCGGTGATGCCCGGCACCGGCAGCGCCTCGGGCTCGAAGGGGATGATGCGGTCGGCGAGCAGGCTCAGCGCCCGCTCGGCCATGGCGATGGTGCCGGCCATATAGGCGGGCAGCCGCGCGGTCCGGGTCGAATCGGACCAGAAGGCGACCTCGGCCGCCGGCACCAGGATGCGCGCCTTGGCGAAGACCGGCGCCAGCGCCGCATCCAGCAGGCCGCCGGCGTGGTCGCCGTGCAGATGGGTCATGAGGATGGTCTCCACCTCCTCAGGCGCCATCCCGGCCGCGCGCAGGTTGCGTGGCACATGGCCCAGCGCCTCGCCCCGGTGCGGGCCGGTGCCGGCGTCGATCAGCACGATTCCGCCGCCTGGCCCGCGCAAGGCGAAGGTATTCACCGGGGTCGGCATCGGATCGCCGGGGGTGATGCCCGCGGCCCGCTGCATCGCGGCGGTCGCCTCGGGCTCGGCGGCGGCATTGGGAAAGAGGGTGGTCGGCAGGCCGATGACGCCGTCGCTGATCCGCAGGATGTCGAAGGGGCCGACGCGCCAGGGTTTCGGATCCATGGGGGAATGCTCCAGGAAGGGGCTGATGTCCCATAGTGTTCATGCACAACCTTGCCGCAAGGCGGCACGGGTGCTTTCTTCCGGCCAGCCCGCCGCCCGGCGGGGCAATGGGCGCCCATCCCCGAGGATCAGCATGGCCAAGATCGTTGTAAAGACCCCCCTCGTCGAGCTCGACGGCGATGAAATGACCCGGATCATCTGGGGCTTCATCAAGGACAAGCTGATCCTTCCGTATCTGGATGTGGATCTGAAGTATTACGATCTCGGGATCGAGTATCGCGACCAGACGGACGACCAGGTCACTGTCGATGCCGCCAATGCCATCAAGCAGTATGGCGTCGGCGTGAAATGCGCCACCATCACCCCCGATGAGGCCCGCGTCGCCGAATTCGGCCTGAAGAAGATGTGGCGGTCGCCGAACGGCACCATCCGCAACATCCTGGACGGCACCATCTTCCGCGAGCCGATCATCTGCCAGAACGTGCCGCGCCTGGTGCCGCATTGGTCCAAGCCGATCGTGGTCGGCCGCCATGCCTATGGCGACATCTACCGCGCGATCGAGATGAAGATCCCCGGTGCCGGCAAGGTCAGCATGACCTACACGCCCGAGGGCGGCGCCGCGGTCGATATCGGCAGCTTCGACTTCAAGGGCCCCGGCGTCGCGATGGGGATGCACAACCTCAACGCCTCGATCGAGGGCTTTGCCCGGGCCTCGCTGAACTACGGCCTGGCGCGCGGCTATTCGGTGTACTTCAGCCACAAGAACACCATCCTCAAGGCCTATGACGGCACCTTCAAGGACATCTTCAAGGCCGTCTACGACGCGGAATTCGCGGAAAAATTCAAGGCCGCCGGCATCACCTACGAGGACCGCCTGATCGACGACATGGTCGCCTCCGCCCTGAAATGGGACGGCGGCTACGTCTGGGCCTGCAAGAACTACGACGGCGACGTGCAGTCCGACATCGTGGCGCAGGGCTTCGGCAGCCTCGGGCTGATGACCTCGGTGCTGCTCTCCCCGGATGGCAACACGGTCGAGTCGGAAGCGGCGCATGGCACCGTCACCCGCCACTACCGCGAGCACCAGAAGGGGAAGGCGACCTCCACCAACCCGATCGCCTCGATCTTCGCCTGGACCCGCGGGCTCGCCTATCGCGGCAAGTTCGACGGCACCCCGGACGTGACCGGCTTCGCCGAGACGCTGGAGAAGGTCTGCATCGACACGGTCGAGAGCGGCTTCATGACGAAGGACCTGGCCGTGCTGATCGGCAAGGACCAGCCCTTCCTGACCACCCAGGATTTCCTCGCCAAGCTCGACGAAAACCTGAAAAAAGCGATGGCCTAAAAAAGCGGGGGCCTGAGCGCTACACGGGGTAGAGTGCGGCGATGTTCCTCTCCGCACTCGACCTCGTGGCGTTTGCCGTCTTCATCGGCTGCTGGGCCGGCTACGCGTTCATCGTGGATCGCGTGCCCTCGGTGCGCGCCCGCAGCGTGATCGCGGCGATGGATGAGCACCGGCGGCGCTGGATGCTCGCCTCGCTCTCGCGGGAAAACCGGATCTCGGACGCCGCCATCATCGGCAATCTGATGTCCTCCACCGCCTTCCTGGCCAATACCAGCATCTTCGTCCTCGGCGGGCTGATCGCCCTGCTCGCGGCACCGGATCTCGGGCGGCGGGTATTGGGCGCGATCCCCTTCCTGGCCTTACCGCCCACCGATGGCGCCTGGGAATTGCGCATCGTGCTGATGGTGGTGATCTTCATCCGCGCCTTCTTCGAACTGACCTGGGCGCTGCGGCAGTTCAACTACGGCAGCATCCTGCTGGGTGGCCTCGGCCTCGGGCCCCGGCATGAGGCGGCGGCGGAGGTCGCGGCCCGCGTCGTCAACCGCGCGGCACGGCATTTCAACACCGGGCTGCGGGCCTATTACTTCGGGCTGGCGGCGCTGGGCTGGGTGCTGCACCCGATCGCGCTGATCCTCGCCAGCCTGTTCGTGGTCTGGGAACTGCACCGGCGCGAATTCCGTTCGATCGTGCGCGAGGCCCTGATCGACCCGGCCCGGTGAAGGATGTAAGGCGGCTGCAACGTCTTTCCTTGGGGAAATATCATGCGGCTCGCGATTCTTGACGATTACCAGGGCGTTGCCCTCTCCCTCGGCCCGTGGGACCGCCTGGCCGGCAAGGCCGAGATCACCGTCTTCCGTGACCACATCCACGACGAGGTGGCGCTGGCCGAACGGCTGCTGCCCTTCGATGCGATCCTTGCCGTCCGCGAGCGCACCCCCTTCCCGGCCAGCCTGTTGCAGCGCCTGCCGAACCTGCGGCTGCTGATCTCGACCGGCGAGCGCAACAAATCCTTCGACGTCCCGGCCGCCAAGGCGGCGGGCATCACCGTCTGCGGCACGCCCTCCTTCGGCGCGCCCACGGTGGACATCACCTGGGGCCTCATCCTCGCGCTGCTGCGCGGCATCACGCACCAGCAGACGGCGCTGCGGGCCGGCCAGTGGCAGACCTTCGTCGGCGGCGCGCTGGAGGGCCGGACCCTCGGCGTCGTCGGCCTCGGCAAGCTCGGGCGCCGGGTTGCCCAGGTCGGCCAGGCCTTCGGCATGCGGGTCGTGGCCTGGAGCCAGAATCTGACCGCCGAAGCCGCCGCCGCGGTGGGCGCGGAGCGGGTGGAGAAGGCCGATCTGCTGGCGCAGAGCGACGTCGTCACCATGCATCTCGTGCTGTCCGAGCGCTCGCGCGGGATCATCGGTGCGGCCGACCTCGCCCAGATGAAGCCCACCGCCTATATCGTGAACACCAGCCGCGGGCCGCTGATCGACCAGCCGGCGCTGATCGCGGCCCTTGTGGCCGGAACCATCGCCGGCGCCGGGCTGGATGTCTTCGACATCGAACCGCTGCCCTCCGACCACCCCATCCTCTCGGCGCCGAACACCGTGCTGACGCCGCATCTGGGCTATGTGACCCAGGAGAACTACAGCGCCTACTACAAGGGCGGGGTCGAGGTGGTCGAAGCCTATTTGGCCGGCAGCCCGATCCGCCTGTTGCAGGGCTGACGGCACGGCGGTTGCCTGCCGGACCGTCATGAACCTCACCCTCCCCGCCATCACGGCCTTCCTCGACCAGGGCGGCTCCCCCGTTGACGTGGCGGAGGAGGCGCTGTCGCGCCTCGCCGCCTGGGCTGATCCGGCCATGCTCATCACCGCGGTGCCGGCGGAGGCCGTGCTGGCGCGTGCCGCGGCGCTGATGGAGGAGGGGCGGCGGGGCCGCAGGCTCTGGGGCGTGCCCTTCGTCGTGAAGGACAATATCGCGGCGGCGGGCCTGCCGATGACCGCGGCCTGCCCGGATTTCGAGCATGTGCCGCAGGAGGACGCGCCGGCGGTCGCCCGGTTGCTGGCGGCGGGGGCGATCTTGCTGGGCAAGGCCAACCTCGACCAGTTCGCCACCGGGCTGAACGGCACGCGCAGCCCCTATGGCACGCCGCGCAATGCCTTCCGCCCCGATCTGGTGCCGGGGGGCTCCTCCTCGGGTTCGGCCAGCGCGGTGGCGGCGGGGATCTGCGCCTTCTCGCTCGGGACCGATACGGCCGGCTCGGGCCGGGTGCCGGCCATGGCGCAGCAGATCGTGGGGTTGAAGCCGACCCTGGGGCTGGTGCCGACGCGGGGGGTGGTGCCGGCCTGCCGCTCGCTCGATTGCGTCTCGATCTTCGCCCATTCGGCCGCCGAGGCGGCCGCCGTGCTGGCGGTGATCGCCGGGCCGGATGCGGCCGATCCCTATTCCCGCACGGCACCGCCGGGCTGGTCCGCCGCACCGGCCCCGCGCGCGGGCTGGCGCATCGCCGTGCCGCTCGATGAGGAACTGGTCTTCGACACCGAGGCCAATGCCGTGCTGTTCGAGGCCATGGTGGCGCGGGCGAAGACGCTGGGCGCCACGGTGGAACCCGTCTCCATCGCTCCGCTGATCGAGGTGGCGAAAAAGCTCTACGATGGCGCCTGGGTCGCCGAGCGCACCGCCGCCCTGCGGGAGCGGGTGCGCGACCAGCCCGAGACGCTGCACCCCGTCACCCGCACGATCCTGGAGGGCGGCTTCGGGCGCAGCGCCGTCGATGCCTTCGATGATTTCCACGCCGTCGCTTTGGCCCGGCTGGTCGCGCGCGACATCTTCGCCGAGGCCGATGCGATCCTGCTGCCGACCGCGCCCGGCATCCCGAGCCTGGAGGCGATGGCCGCGGCGCCGATCGCCGCCAACAGCCGCCTCGGCACCTACACCAACTTCGTGAACCTGCTGGATATGGCGGGGCTCGCGGTGCCGGCGGGGGTGGGGCCGGATGGGCTGCCCTTCGGCGTCACCTTGCTCGGCCCGGCCTTTTCGGACGGGGCGCTGGCCGCGTTGGGCACGGCGTTGTCGGCACATGAATCGCTGCTGTTCTGCATCGGCGCGCATATGTCGGGGCTGCCGCTCAATGGGCAGGTCACGGCGCTCGGCGGGCGGCTGGTCGGGGCCGCGGCGACCGCGCCCTGCTACCGGCTGTTCGACCTGGGCTCGCGCCCGGGGCTGCTGCGCGATCCGGGCGGGGCTGCGATCGAGGGCGAGATCTGGGCGCTGCCGACCAGCGCGATCGGCGCGCTGCTGGTGCAGGTCCCGTCCCCGCTCGGCTTCGGCCGGGTCGAGATGGCCGATGGCGCCGCGGTGCTGGGCTTCCTGGCCGAGGCCGCCGGGGTCGCCGGCGCGCCGGAGATCACGGCCCTCGGCGGCTGGCGAAGGCTGTTGGCATCCCGTATCGGATGATGCTTGCTTGGGGGTGTCGCGGCGACCAGCTATGCAGCCTTGCATAGCCTCTGGAATGCCAACCCATCTCCAATGACCCCTTCGCCAAGGCCCTCGCCCCCTGGCCCCCCGGCTGCTCTCCGTGTTGCGGATCGTCGCCGGGCTGCTGTTCCTGGCCCATGGCACGCAAAAGCTGCTCGGCTTCCCCATGATGGCCGGTGGCGGTGCGGGCCCCGCCCTCTTCACCCTGTTCTGGTTCGCCGGGGCGATCGAGCTGGTCGTCGGGCTGATGCTGGTGCTGGGCCTTGCGACCCGTCCGGCGGCGCTCATCGCCTCGGGCGAGATGGCCTTCGCCTATTGGATGGCGCACGGGCCGCGCAGCCCCTTCCCGGTGCTGAACGGCAGCGATGCGGCCGTGCTGTTCTGCTTCGTCTTCCTGTATCTGGCCGCCGCCGGTGCCGGACCCTGGAGCATCGATGCGGCGCGGCGTTCAGCCTGACCCACGGCCAAAGGGCGAGGGGCGGTCAGCCCCTCGCCCCTTCACTGCGCCAGGATACGCGCAGCGCCCCCCGCCAGGACGCGGAGGCCCATCGCCAGATCCTCATCCTTGGTATCCTCGGCCCAGTGATGGCTGATCCCGCTGATCGAGGGCACGAAGAGCATCGCCGCCGGCATCACCTGCGCCAGATACTGCGCGTCATGCCCGGCGCCGGAGGGCATATGGGTCCAGCGGCCCGGCGCGAACTCCTCCGCCGCCGCGGCCAGGGCGGCCTGGAAACCAGGGTCGCAGGGTGCCGGGATGGAGAGGGTGACCGGCTCCAGCCGCACCGTGCAGCGCTCGCGCCGGTTGGCCTCCTGCACCAGCGCGGCCAGGGCTGCCTCCATCCGCGCGATCACCGCCATATCCACGTCGCGTAGCTGGAACAGCACCTCGGCACGGCCGGGGATGATGCTGGGGGCACCGGGTTCGAGGGTGATGCGCCCCGTGGTCCAGGTGCTGCGCGGGCCGCAGACGCGGGGGAATTCCGCGTCGATCGCGGCCAGCAGCCGCACCGCGGTCAGGCCCGCATCGCGGCGCTCGGCCATGGTCGTGCCGCCGGCGTGGTCCTGCATCCCCTCGACCACCAGGCGGAACTGGCGGATCGCGACGATGCCGGTGACGACGCCGATCTGCCGGTCGGCGGCCTCAAGCTGGGTGCCCTGCTCGATGTGCATCTCCAGGAAGCCGCGATAGCGCCCCGGCTCGACCTGGATGCGCGGCAGCCCGGTGAGGCCCGCTTCGGCCAGCGCCTGCCGCAGCGGCTTGCCATGGGTGCGATTGGTCAGGCGGTCGATCTCCGCCTCCTCCAATTGCCCGATGAAGGAGCGGCTGCCGATGAAGCCGCCGTAGTGGCCTTCCTCATCCGCGAAGGCCATGACATCGACCGCGAGGCCGGAGCGGGCCAGCGCGAGGGCCGAGATCACGCCGAGCGCGCCATCCAGCCAGCCGGCCTCGTTCTGCGATTCGATGTGGCTGCCGGCCAGCAGATGCGGCCCGGGCCCGGGATGGCGGCCGAAGACATTGCCGATGCCGTCGATGGTCGCGGTCAGCCCGCATTCCTCCAGCCGGGCGCAGAGCCAGCGGCGGCTCTCCATATCCTCGGGCGTGAAGGTCGGGCGATGCACGCCGGTCTTGAAGCGGCCGATTTCACGCAGCGTGTACAGATCGGCGAGGAAGCGTGCGGTGTCCACAGAAGGCATGGTCGGATCGGGTCCCTGGCGTGAAGCCGCCACCCTCGCCCCTCGGCGCCGGGCTCGCAAGCCGGCCGGATGGGCGACCGCTTAGGATTGCGTTAGAGTCACATTCGGGAGGGCGTCATTGAAGGATCTGCTGATGACCGGCACCACGCCGCTTGAATTTTTCCCCGCCGAAGGAACCCGGATTCCGAGCGGCGCATTGAGCCACGCGGTGCGTTTCGGCGACCTGATCATGCTCTCGGCGACGACGCCCTTCACGTCGGACCGCGATATCGTGCTGAATGATTTCCCGGCGCAGATGCGGCAATGCATGGAGAATTTGCGCGCGGTGCTGACCAACGCCGGCTCCGACTTCGCGCATGTCCTGAAGCTTGAGGTGCAGATGCTCCACCTCTCCGACTTCACGGACATGAACAGGATCTTCGCCGAGTATTTCGAGCCCGGGCACTATCCGGCCCGCGCGACGGTGGTCGTGAAGGCCTTGGTGGTGCCGGAATTCCTGGTGCAGATCCATGGCATCGCGGTGGTGGCGCGCCCGGCGGGGACGCGCGATCCCGCTTAGAGCATTTTCAAGTCGGGTGACTCCACCTGACTTGAAAATGCTTTAGCCCCAGACGCCATCGCCGAAGGCGTCGCGGCCCTCGGCATAGCCGAATTGCAGGAAATGCCGCAGCGGATCGATGTCGGCGGCGGCCACATCCGGATTGGCCGACAGATAGGCGATGGTGTCGAAGGCCTGGCTGGGATCGCGGCCCTCGCGCCAGCCGAATTCGGCGTAATGCGCCATCGGATCGATGCCCGCCGCCGCGACATCGGAATAGGTCGCCAGATAGCCGGGGGCATCGAAGAAGGCATTGGGGCTGCGGCCCTCATGCCAGCCGAAGCTCTGGTAGTGCTGCAGCGGATCGACCCCCGCCGCGGCGACGTCCGGGCTGGTCATCAGGTAGTATTGCGCGTCGAAATCGCCCCGCAGGGCCTGGCCGACCGCCGGGGACGCGCTGCGCCCCTCGCCGCGGCCGAATTCCAGGAAATGCTCCAGCGCGGGCATGCCGCTCGCCGCCACATCCGGGTTCAGCGCGAGGTAGCGCTGCACGTCGAAATTCAGGCCGGGATCGCGGCCCTCGGCGGCGCCGATCGACCGGTATTGCTCCAGCGGATCGGTGCCGGCGGCAGCAACATCCGCATTGGCGGCGAGATAGGCGGAGGTGTCGAACCAGGGATTCGGGTCGCGCCCTTCCTGCCAGCCGAATTCCGCGTAGTGGTCGGCCGGGTGGTCCTTGAACACATAGGTGTCGCTGGCGACGGTGAACTCGTTCCAGATGTCGAGGTTCTGGCTGAGATACCAGAGCGGGTCGAACAACGGGTCGCCATCGGCCAGCAGCACCGGCTGGTTGCTCCGCTGGCCGATCGAGGAACTGCCGGCAAAGCGCTGCGGCGCCCAGAAGGTGACGGTCTCGACATTCACCAGATGATCGGTGCCGAGCGGCGCGGTGACGATCACGCCATAGGCACCAAGCTCTGAGACCGAGACATCATCCAGCCGCTGGTGCCAGGCGGCCAGGTCCTGGCCGGGGCCGCCATCGATCAGGTCGTTTCCATCCACCGCACTCGGTGCCGGCGGCGTACCGGGAAAGCTCTGCGAGGGCTCGGCGCCGAACAAATAATCGTCGCCCTCCATGCCGCGCAGCGTGTCGTCGCCGCCGCCGCCGATCAGCGTGTCATTGCCCATCCCCCCATCGAGGGGATCGGGTCCAGGGCCGCCAGTGAGCATCATGCGATTGACCTGAGGGCGATGGGTTGCGGGGAAAGCGGCCTCCGCTGGGAGACAGCATGACCCAACGCAGGCCAGGCCCCGATGGTTTCCAGGGTGGTCGGGACCAAGCCACCCGCTGCAACCGGAGGAGCCAAGGGATCAGGACACTAGCGGCTCTCCAGCGTCAGCCCGCCATCCACGACGATAACCTGCCCGGTCACCATCGCCGCCCCCGCGAGCAGGAACAGGATCACCTCGGCGATATCCTCGGGCGTGCAGCGGCGCTTCAGCAGCGCCTTCTCGGCGGAAACCTGCCGCCGCGCCTCGGTCCATTCGACCATCCAGGTGCTGTCCACCGCCCCCGGCGCCACGCCATTGACCCGCACATCGGGACCGAGGGCGCGCGCGAAATTCTGCGTCAGCGAAACGACCCCCGCCTTGGTCGCGCCATAGGCCAAGGAGGAACCAGCACTGCCCAGCCCCGCGATCGAGGCGACATTGACGATGGCGCCATGCGCGGCCGTCAGCGCGGGTGCGGCCGCCTTGCCGCAGCGGAACACGCCGAGCAGGTTCACCCCGATCACCGTCTGCCACATCTCCTCGGTGATGCGCTCCAGCTCCTTGGGCGGGATGGCGGTGCGGGTGCCGGGCGTGCCGGCATTGTTCACGAGGTAGTCGAGCCGCCCGAGATCGGCGATCGCCGCCGTCACCATGCGCTCGGCATCGTCCGGATCGGCGACATTGCCCGGTGCCGAGATCACCCGCGCCCCGGTCGCCGCCGCCAGCGCCTCGACCGCCTCCGGCCCGCGCGCATCATCATGCAGATGGTTGATGGCGACGGCGCAGCCGTTGTTGGCGAGCATGGTGGCGGTGGCGAGGCCGATGCCGGAGGCACCGCCCGTCACCAGCGCCGTCTTGCCCGAGAGGTCGTAGCGGATCATGTCGTCTCTCCTGTGCGGGGCCCGGCGAGGGTCCCGATCTCGCGCAGCGCGCGCTTCAGTGCCAGCAGCCGGGCGTCGCGGTCCTGGAACCACTCTTCCGGCGTGTGGGCGGACCAGTCGTACCAGCCGCCGCCGGCGCGCACCCCGCTGCGGCCTTCGGCCAGGCGCGCATCGAGCGGGGTCGAGTGGTCGCGGCGCGGCGCCGGCGGCACCATCTGGTTGCGCAGCGCGTCGCGGGCCAGTTCGAGCCCGGTGAAATCGGCCTTGGCCAGATGCCCCAGGATCGGCAGGCGCAGCGCCAGCCCATGCACGATCGCGGCGTCGATCTCCTCGGGGCTGGCGACGTCCTCCTCCAGCAGATGGAAGACCTCGGCCGAGATCGCCGACTGGATGCGGTTGGCGATGTAGCCGGGCAGGAATTTCCGCAGCACCACCGGCTGCTTGCCCATGGCCGCGATCATCGCGCAGGCCTGTTGGATCAACGCCGGGTCGCAGTCCGGCCCCGGCACCACATCGACGAGGTCCACCAGATACGGCGGCGTGTACCAATGCAGGATCATCGCATGGCCTTGGCGGCGCGCGGGGATCAGCGGGAACGGGTCGAGGTAGGAGGTGTTGGAGGCGATCACCGCCCCCATCGGCGCCACCGCATCCAGCGCCTCGAACAGCACGCGCTTGGCCTCGGGCTGCTCGATGATCGCCTCGATGATCCATTCGGCATCGGCGACGGTCTCGGCCAGATCGGCATGGCAGGTGACGGCCGCGGCCAGCCCCTCGGTGGTGAGGTCGGTCTCGCCGGCCGCGTTCAGGGTTTTCCGCGCGGCCTCCATCAGCGCGGGCGCGCGGGCGAGGGTTGGGGCGAAGCTGTCGGTCAGGCGGACCCGATGGCCCCCGATCGCGAACACGAGGGCCAGCGCGTGGCCCATGGTTCCGGCGCCGATGACGGCGATCTTGGCCATGAATTTCCTCCCGAAAAAGACCGGCGGAGGGTGGCCCCTGGGTCAGCCGCCGTAAACCCCGGGGGCGGTCACCACACCCTCCCGCAGGTCGCGCGCCAGCGCGCCGGGCTCGCGGGCGCGGGGGTCGCCGAAGCCGCCGCCGCCGCTGGTTTCCAGCCGCACCACATCGCCACGCCGCAGCCGGTTGCCGTCGGATTTGGGCGGCAGCGGGGTTTCCACCCCGTCACGGATCAGGGTCAGCCGCCCCAGGCTGCCGGCGCCGCCGCCCGCGAGGCCGAAGGGCGCGAAGCGGAACCGCTCCATATTCGCGCCGAAACTTGCCGTCGGGGAGTCCACCCGCCATTCGCGCAGCAGCCCGAGGCCGCCGCGAAACCGCCCCGCCCCGCCCGAATCGGGCAGCAGCGCATAGCGGGTGATCGAGAGCGGCATCGTCGCCTCGATCATCTCCACCGGGATATTGGCGTTGTTGTGCATCCCCGCCGAGAAGGCCGAGGCGCCATCGGCCCGCGGCGAGGCGCCGACGCCGCCGATCTCGATCTCGACCAGCACCTCGCGATGGTGGCCCGCATCCACGGTCTGGATCGAGGCGACATAGGAGCCGCCGTAATAGGCCGCCGGAATCCGGTCCGGCACCGCCTGGTGCAGCGCGCCGAACAGCACATTGGCCAGGCGATGGGTGATCGAGACGCGATGCGCGACCGGTGCCGGGAAGCGGCAATTCACCACGCTGCCGAGCGGGGCCACGATGCTCACCGGGCGGTAGCAGCCGGCATTGGGGAACAGGTCGGTGTCGGTCGCGGCCATCAGCGCGTAGAACACGGCGCAGGCGCTCATCCCGATGGTGCAGTTCACCGGCCCCGCCTGCTGCGGCGCGCAGCCGGAGAGATCGACGGTGGCGGTATCCCCCGCGATGGTCAGCGCCGCATGCAGCCGCACCGGCGTGCCGGAGACGCCATCCTCATCGAGGAAATCCTCGAATTCATAGGTGCCATCGGGCATGGCCGCGAGGGCCGCGCGCATCTGCGCCTCGCTCATGTCCAGCAGCCGGGTCTGGGCGGCGATCAACGCCTCGGCGCCGAAGCGGGTGGCGAGGCGGATGATCGCGGCCGCCCCCACATTCAAGCTGGCCAGCTGCGATTGCAGATCGCCGAGCATGAGGTCGGGCTTGCGCACATTGGCGCCGAGCATGGCCCAGACCTGCTTGTTGAGCCGGCCGCCCTCGATCAGCTTCATCGGCGGGATGCGGCAGCCTTCCTGGAACAGCTCCGTCGCCGTCGCGGCATAGGAGCCGGGCGCCATGCCGCCGACGTCGATGTGATGCGCAAGTGCCCCGACATAGGCGACGCGCCGCCCCTCGAAGAACACCGGGCGGAACACCAGGATGTCGTTGAGGTGCTGCGCCCCGGAATAGGGATCGTTGGTGCAGACCACATCATCCTCGGCCCAGTCCTCGGCCGTGACATGGTGTTCCAGCAGCGCCCGCAGCGCGTGGCCCATGCTGTTCAGATGCTGCGGGATGCGCGCGGATTGGGCGACATTGTAGCCCTCCGCATCGAAGACCGCCGTCGAGTAGTCGAGCAGTTCCCGCACGATGGTGCTGCGGCTGGTGCGCCAGATGGTGACGTCCATCTCCGCCGCGGCGGCCGAAAGCGCGTTGCGGATGATCTCGATGTCGATCGGGTTCAAGGTCATGCGCTTTCTCCCTTGCGGGCGATCAGCGCGCCGGCGGGGCCGGTGCGCGCGGTCCAGCCGGGGCCGATCCAATGGGTGGAGAAGGCTTCCTCCAGGATGGCCGGGCCGGTGATGGTGTCGGCGGCGGTCAGCGCATCGCGCTGCCAGACCGGCACATCGGCCCAGGCGCCGGCGGTGAAGCAGCGCCGCGTCGCCTTCTGGGGGGTCCCGCCGGCGGGGGCGGCGGCGCGTTCCTCGGGTTTTTGGAGCCGGCCCGTCGCGGTGGCGCGCAGGGTGACGATATCCACCGCATCGCCCTCATTGGCATAGGAAAAACGCTGGCGGTGCATGGTGTGGAAGCCCTCGACCAGCCCGGCGAGGTCGGTGCCCTCGGGCCAGGGGATCAGCAGCTCGAAGGCTTGGCCGCGATAACGCATGTCGGCCGCGAAGGTGATGCCGCGATCCTCCGGCGGGATGCGGTCGGCGGCGAGCGCCGCATCGGCCTGGGCGCGAAGGCCGGCCAGCGCCTCCTCGATCGCAGGCTCGCTGGCCGGGATGGCGGGCAGCAGCCGGGCGCGGGAAAAATCCTGCATCAGATCGCTGTAGAGGATGCCGAAGGCGGAGAGCGTGCCGGGTTCGGCCGGGAACACCACCTCGGTGATGCCCATCTCCTCGGCGACCTCGATCGCATGCAGCCCGCCGGCGCCGCCGAAGGTCAGCAAGGTGAAGGCGCGCGGGTCCAGCCCCTTCTCGAACAGCGAGAGCCGCACGGCGGCGGCGAGCGTCGCATTGACCACCGCCAGCACCCCGGCCGCCGCCTGTTCCGCGCCGAGCCCGAGCGGGGCGCCGACGCGATCGGTCATCGCCGCCCGCGCGGCCGCCATGTCCAGCGCCATGGCCCCGCCCAGGAAGAACTCCGGATCGAGCCGGCCGAGCACCAGATTGGCGTCGGTCACCGTGGGCTCGGTGCCGCCGCGGCCATAGGCCACTGGCCCTGGCCGGCTGCCGGCGCTGCGCGGCCCCACGGTGAGCCTACCCCCGGCATCGACCGAGGCGATGGAGCCGCCACCGGCGCCGATGCTGCGCATCTCCACCATCGGCAGGCGCACGGGCAGGCGGTCGATCTCGCCCTGCGTCACCATGCCGACGCGACCGCCCTGCACCACCGAGACGTCATAGGAGGTGCCGCCCATATCGACGGCGACCATGTCCGGCCGGTCCAGCAATCCCGCGAGCCGCCCCGCCGCCAGCGCCCCGCCCGAGGGGCCGGAGAGCAGCAGCCGCGCCGGCTGCGCCGCGGCCACCGCCAGCGAACAGACGCCGCCATTGGACTGCACCATGAAGACGGAGGGGGTGAAGCCCGCCTCGGCCAGCCGCGCCGCCAGCCGGTCCAGATAGGATTTCACCACCGGCACCAGCAGCGCGTTCAGCACCGTGGTGCTGGTGCGCTCGTATTCGCGCATCTCCGGCGAGACGTCGCAGGAGAGGGAAAGCGCCAGATCCGGCCGCATCCGGGCAATCAGCGCGGCCAGCCGCCGTTCATGCGCGGGATTGGCATAGGCATGGAGCAGGCAGATCGCCACCGCCTCCACCCCGTCGAGCGCGGCCAGGATGGCGGGCAGCCCGGCCTCGTTCAGCGGCAGTTCCACGCTGCCATCGGCGCGCAGCCGCTCCCTGATGCCGAAGCGGCGGTCGCGCGGGATCAGCGTCGGGAAGGCGGCGGGGGACAGGCCGTAGATGTCACGCCGGGCATGGCGGCCGATCTCCAGCACATCGGAAAACCCCGCCGTGGTGATCAGCGCGCCATAGGCGAGCTTGCGCTCCAGCACCGCATTGGTCGCGATGGTGGTGCCATGCAGCAGCAGCCCGATATCGGAGAGGGCAAAGCCGAAGCGCTCGGCGGCCTCGCCGATGCCGCGCAGCAGGCCGATGGAAGGGTCCTCCGGCGTGGTCGGCGTCTTCCAGGCGCGGGGGACCGGGTCCCGCGCGTCCAGCAGCATCAGATCCGTGAACGTCCCGCCGATGTCGATGGCAATGCGGACGGGTCGTTGAGTCATAAGCGGCACATCCGTCCAAATCGGGGGCGACGGATCGATCGGCTTGAGACGGATCGGCCTGCTGGTCACCCCATGTCACGTCACGCTCATCCTGGAGGGGATGGGCAGGCGGGGAAAGGGGTGACCTGGCCGGTCTGACGGGCGGGCGACCGGGTCTGCCGCTTGCTTGTGCAGAAGACCCGGCGGCTCAGCAACTCGGCGGGGCCACGTGGTCGGGCACGCCGATCGGCAGGAAGCTGAAGGGATCGGCGGCCTCGGTATCGACCGAGACCCGCACGGCGCGGACATCCTGCTCGCCGGGCACCATCATGCGGTGCAGCTTCGGCGCCTCGGGGATCGGGTGATCCTCCAGGAAGAAGTGGCTGTCGCCGTTCAGCAGCAGCACCGGGCGGTCGAAGCGGTTGGTGCGCTCCCGCAGCAAGGTGATGGTGTCCTCGAAGCCGGTGCGGGTGCCGCGGCCGCAGCGCTGCGGGTAGAACATGTCGGCCTGGATGCCGAGCACCAAGGCGCGGGCATTGGCCGCCTCGGCGCGGTCGAAGGCGGCGCCGATCCAGGCGAGGTTGGCGGCATTGCGCGCCGCGTATTCGGCCCGCGCCCCCGGCGGCGGGATGATGCGCGACCCCGGGCGCGGATCGTCCTGGAGGTTGTTGTTGCTGCCCGGGATATGCGCGGTGACGAAGACGACGCCGCCATGCTCCCAGCGCGCGTTCTCGACATAGATCGGGTGGGCGGGGTCCACATCCGCCTGGCGCGTCAAGGTCATGGTGCGGCGGCCGAGGCTCTGGTCGTCGGGGAAGAAGCGGTCCCGCACCAGGGCCAGGCGCTCCATCTGGTCGTAGCGCCCGGCGCGGTTCTGCCAGCAATCGGTCCATTCATTGTCGCCGACAGTATAGACCAGGGGCGCCTGCAACAGCCCCATCCAGGAGATGGCGCGCAGCAGCCGCTCATCGGTGCAGATCTCCGAGCCCCCCTTGGTATCGCCCAGGAATAGGGAGAAATCCGGCACCGCCGTGTTGATGATGCCCATCAGCCGGGCGACGCGGCCGATCTCGGCATCGCACCGATCGGGGGCGGAGGGGATGCAATAGGGCATGTCGCCAAAGGCGACGAAATTGAAGCGCTCGGCCTGGGCCGGCAGCGGGGCGAGTTGGGGGGCGAGCAAGACAAGCAGCAGCAGCAGGCGTCGCATGGAGGGCCCCTTCCTTTCGAAAACCGTATGACACTAGCGCATCGCCACGGGGCTGTGCATGACGGGATGGTTGCAGGGGGGGCCGGACCCGGCTACCCGCCCCCGGGTGCATACCTCCGATTTCGATTTTTGCCTGCCCGAGGCCCTTATCGCCCAGGAACCCGCCCGGCCGCGCGACATGGCGCGGCTGCTCGTGCTGCGTGACGGCGCGATCGCCGACCACCGGATGCTGGACCTGCCCGATCTGCTGGAACCTGGCGATGTGCTGGTGGTGAACGACACGCAGGTGATCCCCGCGCGCCTCACCGCCCGCCGGGGCGAGGCCCGGGTCGGGCTGCTGCTGAACCGCAACGAGGGCGGCGGCATCTGGCATGCGCTGGTGCGCAATGCCCGCCGGCTGCATGCCGAGGACATCATCGCCATCGAGGGCGCCGAGAACTGCACCGCCCGGGTGCTGGAGGCGCCCGAGGATGGCGCCGTGCGGCTGGATTTCGGCCCCGACCAGGGCGCCCTTGCGCGCGCGCTGGAGGTCGCCGGCGAAATCCCGCTGCCGCCCTATATCCCCCGCCCCGATGGCCCCCGGCCGGAGGATGCGACCGACTACCAGACCATCTTCGCCCGCACCCCCGGCGCGGTCGCCGCCCCCACCGCCAGCCTGCATTTTTCGGAACGGCTGCTGGCGGCGCTGGATGCGCGCGGGGTCACGCGCGCCACGGTGACGCTGCATGTCGGCGCCGGCACCTTCCTGCCCATGCGGGCCGAGGACCCGCGCGAGCACCGCATCCACGCCGAATGGGGCGAGATCACCGAGGCGGCGGCCGCCACCATCAACGCCGCCAAACGGGTGATCGCGGTCGGCACCACCGCGCTGCGGCTGCTGGAATCCGCCGCGCGCGAGGATGGCACCGTGGCGCCCTTCCGCGGGCTGACCGATATCTTCATCCTGCCGGGGTTCCGGTTCCGTGTGACGGATGGGCTGGTGACCAATTTCCATTTGCCGAAATCGACGCTGTTCATGCTGGTCTGCGCCTTTGCCGGCACCGAGGCGGTGAAGTCGGCCTATGCCCATGCCATCGCCGAGGGATACCGCTTCTATTCCTATGGCGACGGCAGCCTGATGTGGCGGGCATGAGCGCGCTGCGCTGGACCGCCGCCGGCACGGATGGCGGTGCCCGCGCGGGGGTTTTACGCACAGCCCATGGGACGGTGCCGACGCCGGTGTTCATGCCGGTCGGCACCGCCGGCACGGTGAAGGCGATGACGGCCGATTCCGTGCGCGCGACCGGCGCGCGGATGATCCTCGGCAATACCTATCATCTCATGCTGCGGCCGGGGGCGGAGCGGGTCGCGCGCCTTGGCGGGCTGCATCGCATGGCCGATTGGCATGGGCCGATCCTGACCGATTCCGGCGGCTTCCAGGTGATGTCGCTGTCCGGCCTGCGGAAGATGGATGCCGATGGCGTCACCTTCCGCAGCCATATCGATGGCAGCGCCCATCGGCTGACGCCGGAACGCAGCATCGAGATCCAGCATCTGCTGGGCGCCGACGTCACCATGTGCTTCGACGAATGCACCCCCTTCCCTGCCACCGAGGCGCAGACGGCGACCTCCATGCGCCTCTCCATGGCCTGGGCGGCGCGTTGCCGCGCGGCCTTTGTCCCGCGTGACGGCTACGGGCTGTTCGGCATCGTGCAGGGCGGCGTCTTCAACGCGTTGCGGGCCGAGAGCGTCGCGGCGCTGACGGAGATCGGCTTCGAGGGCTATGCCATCGGCGGCCTCGCGGTCGGTGAGGGCCAGGCCGAGATGTACCGGGTGCTGGAGGCGACCGTGCCGCTGCTGCCCGCCGACCGGCCGCGCTATCTGATGGGCGTCGGCACGCCGGATGACCTGATCGGGGCGGTCGCGCGCGGCATCGACATGTTCGACTGCGTGCTGCCGACGCGGTCGGGGCGCACCGCGCGCGCCTATACCAGCCGGGGCGTGCTCAACATGCGCAATGCGCGGCATGCCGAGGACCTGTCCCCGCTCGACCCCGACTGCCCTTGCCCCGCGTGTCAAAAACACAGCCGGGCCTATATCCATCACCTGATCCGCGCCGATGAAATCCTGGGGCCGATGCTGCTCACCTGGCACAATATCCAGTATTATCAGACGCTGATGGGGCGGCTGCGCGCCGCCATCCTGGACGGGCGCTTCACAGAGGAAGCCGCGGCGATCCGCGCGGGCTGGCAGGAGAGAGCGATCGCATGAGCACGCCGACCGATATCCGCGGCCTGACCCAGCTTGGACACATGTCCGGCCTGCCGGCCAATCCCGATGTGCCGGTGCTGGAACGCGTCCCCAACCCGCATCCCGGCATGCATTACGTCGTGCGCTTCGTCGCACCCGAATTCACCAGCCTCTGCCCGCTGACCGGCCAGCCGGATTTCGCGCATATCGTGCTCGACTACATCCCGCGCGACTGGCTGGTGGAGAGCAAGAGCCTCAAGCTCCACCTCTCCTCCTTCCGCAACCATGGCTCCTTCCACGAGGCCTGCACGCTCGACATCGCCCGCCGGGTGGGGGCGCTGCTGACGCCGGTCTGGCTGCGGATCGGGGCCTATTGGTATCCGCGCGGCGGCATGCCGATCGATGTCTTCTGGCAATCGGGCGCGCCGCCCGAGGGCGCCTGGATCCCCGACCAGGGCGTTGCCCCCTACCGTGGCCGCGGCTGACCCGGGCGGCGTCGCCGCCCAGCGGGATATTATCCGCGCCGAGGCTTTTCGCCTCGGCTTCGACGCGGTCGGCTTCTGCCGCGCCGCGCTGGGGCCTGAGGTGCGGGCGCGCATGGCGGATTTCCTGGCCGCCGGGATGCATGGGCAGATGGGCTGGCTGGAGGATCGCGCCGAACAGCGCGCCCATCCCCAGGCGCTGTGGCCGGAGGCGGTGTCGGTGGTCAGCCTCGGCCTCAACTACGGGCCGGAGCATGATCCGCTGGAGGTGCTCCAGGCCCGCGACCGTGCCGCGATCAGCGTCTATGCCCAGGGCCGCGACTACCATGACCTGCTCAAGCGCCGGCTGAAGGCGCTGGCGCGCTGGATGATCGCCGCCTTCCCGCAGGATCTGAAGGTGTTCGTCGATACCGCCCCGGTCGCCGAGAAGCCGCTGGCCCAGACCGCCGGCATCGGCTGGCAGGGCAAGCACACCAACCTCGTCAGCCGCGAGCACGGCTCCTGGCTGTTCCTCGGCGAGATCTTCACCACGCTCGACCTCGGCGCCGATGCGGCGGAGGTGGATCATTGCGGCTCCTGCTCGCGCTGCCTCGACATCTGCCCGACACACGCCTTCCCCGCGCCCTACCGGCTCGATGCGCGGCGCTGCATCTCCTATTTGACCATCGAGCATCGCGGGCCGATTCCCGAGGAGTTCCGGGCGGCGATGGGCAACAGGATCTATGGCTGCGACGATTGCCTCGCGGTCTGCCCCTGGAACAAATTCGCCTCTGCCCATTCAGAGCCCGAATTCGCCCCGCGCGCGGCGCTTACGGCGCCGAAGCTTGCCGAATTCGCTACTCTGGATGATGCGGGGTTCCGCGCATTGTTCAGTGGTAGCCCCATCAAGCGCATCGGCAGGGACAGATTCATCCGTAATCTCTGCATCGCCATCGGCAATAGCGACATCGCCGCTCTTTTGCCCCAGGTACAATCGCTCTGCGAGGATGCCGACCCGGTGGTGGCGGAGGCTGCGCGCTGGGCGGTGGAACGGTTACGATGAAGGCTGCGCTTGTCCTCTTCAGCGGCGGCCAGGATTCCGCCACCTGCCTGGCCTGGGCGCTCGACCGGTTCGAGCATGTCGAGACGCTGGGCTTCGACTACGGCCAGCGCCATGTGGTGGAACTGGCCTGCCGCGACGCGCTGCGCGCCGGCATGGCCGGCCCCGGCCTTGGCCCCGACCACACGCTGGCGGTGCCGACCCTGGCCGATATCGGCGGCTCCGCGTTGACCGAGGATGCCGCGATCGCCATGCGCGCGGATGGGCTGCCCAATACCTTCGTCCCCGGCCGCAACATCCTGTTCCTCACCCTCGCCGCCGCTTTGGCCGCGCGCCGGGGCATCCGCCACCTCGTCACCGGCGTCTGCGAGACGGATTATTCCGGCTACCCCGACTGCCGCGACGACACCATCAAATCGGTGCAGGTCACGCTGAACCTCGGGATGCAGGCGCGGTTCGTGATCCACACGCCGCTGATGTGGCGGGACAAGGCGGCGACCTGGATGCTCGCGGAGGAACTTGGCGGCGCGCCGCTGGTCGCGCTGATCAATACCGAGAGCCATTCCTGCTACCTCGGCGACCGCACCCACCGGCATCCCTGGGGCTTCGGTTGCGGCACATGCCCGGCTTGCGACCTTCGGGCTCGCGGCTGGGCGCAATATGTGGCATCCGCGCCTGTATGATCACACGCCGCACCGAGGGGCTGCTGTTCCTCGCCGCCTTCGCCCTGACCATCCCCGCCGCCAACTGGCTGATCGGCAATGCCGGCACCGTCTGCGTGCCGCAGGGGCCCTGCCTGATCCCGGTCGCCCCGGGTCTGATGGCGCCTTCGGGCGTGCTGATGGTGGGCCTGGCGCTGGTGCTGCGGGATATGGTGCAGCGCCGGCTGGGGCTCTGGGCCGGCGCCTTCGCGGTGCTGGTGGGGGCCGCGATCTCCGCGACCCTGGCGCCGCCGGCGCTGGTGATGGCCTCGGCGCTGGCCTTCCTGTTCAGCGAGGCCGCCGACATGGCGGTGTTCACGCCCCTCCAAAAACGCGGGCTGATCCTCGCGGTCGTCGCCAGCAGCGCGGTCGGGCTGGTGGTGGACAGCGTCATCTTCCTGACCGTCGCCTTCGGCAGCCTGGATTTCCTCGCCGGGCAGATCGTCGGCAAGGCGCTGATGGTCGCGCTGTCCCTGCCGCTGGTGGCGATGATCCGGCGGCGGGATCTGGCGCGCGGCTGGTAGGACGCGGTCAGGCCGAGAGCGGCGCGGACGCCGCCGCCGACCGGCCGCCATTCTGCTGCAAGCTTCGCAGCAACTGCTGCATCAGCGCCTGAACCTGACCGCCACCGGTCGCGGCCTGGCTGCTCTCCTGCTGCCCGAACAGCGCCGCCAGCACATCCGGCCCGAGCCCGCCGCCTTCGGGGGGGCGTCGCACGTCCATCTCGGCTTCGGTCAGGGAGCCATCGCCGTCCGTGTCCCGCCGCGAGAACATGGCCTGGGCGGCATCGGTTGCCGAGGTCCCGGCCGTTGCTGCCGGGCCGCCCGGCAGGCTCTGCCCCAAAGCGGTGAACTCGCTGAGGGTGAGGCCGCCGCTCTGGTCGGCATCGGCCTTCTTGAACAACTGGGCCCGAATCTCGCGGATCTGGGCCATATCCATGCCCGCCCCGCCGGCGCTTGCGATCATCATGTGCCTCCTTCGCCATCGCGCCGCGATCCGGCGCAAGGCAGGCAGTGCGACCGGCGTGCCGGCCTGCCCGGCTCAGCCCGCTCCCAGCAGCGGGGCCAGCGCCTCGGCCATGCTGCTATTGGAATGCCCGACGCCGGGCACCATCCGCACCTGCCAGGCGAAGGGGGCGCCCATCTCCAGCGCGGTCCGCCGCGCCACTTCCAGAAAATTCAGCCCGCGGGCGAGGCGATAGGGGCCCTGCGCCATGGCCCAGGGCTGTTGCGGCAGGGCCGGGTGGTGGGGGTCGATGTCCCGCTCGCCAAGCGCCACGGTCACCGGCCGGGCGAAGGCCAAACGCAGCCCCTCCGGCGTGGCCGCGGTCCCCTCCAGCCCCTCGGGGTAGGGGCGGTCGAAGACCGGCAGCGTGTAGGAGCCGGCATTGGCGATCACCAGCCGTTGCACCTGCGGCGCCCCGGTCATCAGCAGATAGCGATGGACGAATTGCGCCCCGGCCGAATGGCCGTAGAGCGCGAAGCCGCCACCCGGCGAGGACAGCTCGGCCCGCAGCGAGGCGATGGCGCGGTCCAGCGCGAAGAAGGACCACGCCTCCCGCGGCTGGCCATCGCCGGCCCCGCCGAGATTGTACCAGGCCCCGCCGGGGAATTTTGTCGCGGAGAACTCCGGCACCACGAGAAGCAGCTCCTGCGCCTCGGCCAGCGGCGCCCAGGCGTCGCGATAGGCATCGGCATCGCGGCGCAGCCCGTGCATCACCACCAGGATGCGCCCGCCCGGGCGCCAGCCCGCGGGCCGGTGCAGCCAGAGCGGCAGCGGCGCGTCGGTGACGCCGCTCGGCTCGGGCACCTCGATGCGGTAGGAGCCGGTGGCGGCTCGCGCGCCCAGCGCCGGCGCGGCGAGGGCCGCGCCGAGCAGCGCGCGGCGTTTCAGCTGTCGAGCTTGATGCCCAGCTCCCGGATCAATGGCCGCCACAGCGCATTCTCCCCTGCCACAAAGGCGTTGAACTCGGCCGGCGACAGCGGGGTGGCCTCGATCCCCAGGTCGCGCATCCGCTTGGCGATGTCCTCGGAGGCGACGGCGTTGCGCAGTTCCAGGTTCAGCCGGGCGATGACGGCGGGCGGCGTCGCGGCACTGACGCTGATGCCCTGCCAGCCATAGGCGACGGCGTCGTGGCCCAGTTCCTTCAAGGTCGGCACCTGGTCGGCCAGCGGGCTGCGCGCGTCGGACATCACGGCCAGCGCCCGCACCTTGCCCTCACGGATGAAGGGCAGGCCGGTCGCGGTGTCGATCACCACGGATTCCAGACTGCCGGCCAGCAGATCCTGCATCGCCGCCGGCCCGCCGCGATAGGGGACGTGCTCGGCCAGGAGGCCGGTGCGGCGCTTGACCAGCTCCATCGCCAGATGATGCGGCGAGGCGACGGCGGGGGAGCCATAGGTCACCGGCCGCACCCGCCCCTGCGCCACCAGCCCGGCGAAATCCTGGATCGCACTGTCCGGCCGCACCACGATGTAGAGCGGGAAGCGCCCGATGAAGCCAACGCCGGTAAAGTCCCGGTCGGGGTTGTAGGGCAGGCGCGAATACAGCGCCGGGTTATAGACGAGGATGCCATTGTCCACGTGCAGCCAGGTGTTCCCGTCGCCCGGCGCCCGGGCCACGGTGTCCGAGGCCAGCACGGCCCCGCCGCCCGGCCGGTTCTCCACCACGACATTCTGCCCGAGCCGTGGCGACATCTGCGCCGCGATCAGCCGCGCGAAAGCATCCGAGGCGCCGCCCGGCGGGTAGCCCACGATCCAGCGCAGCGGCCGGTCGGGCCAGTTGCCTTGGGCCGCCGCCTGCCGCCCCACCGCGAAGGCCAGGGCCGCGCCGCCCAAAACCCGCCGACCGATCTGCATCATCCGCACCTTCTCGCCTGCCGCACCGCAACAGCATGGGCGGATTCCGGCCGGATCGGAAAGGGGCGTCAGCCCGGTTCCAGCAGCCCGAGGGCGTGAAGCTGGCAGAGAAATGGCCAGGCATCGCCCGGCAGGTCCACGGATGAGGCAGTCGCCTCCAACCCCTGCAACCAGCCGAGCTGCTCGGCCGTGAGCGGCAGCGCGCCGCCGCCATAGCGCAGCGAGGCGCCGCCATCCGGCAGCGGCACGACCGTGGTGTGCATCGCATCCGACAACCGCATCCGCTGCTCCCGCAAGGGCGGGGGCGCCAGCAGCCCACGATGCGGCATCTGCAACCGCTCCGCCGCCAGACGGTCGAGCAGGGCGACCGAGAGCGCCTCCATCAATTCGGGGCTGGCAAGCTTCTGGACCAGCCCCGCGACGCCGGCCGCAAAACCCTGCTCGCCGATGCGCCAGGTCGGGATCGCGGCGCGGAACGCGGGGTCCTGTTCCTCGGCGATGTCGAGGATGCGGCGGATGCCCTCGGCCCAGCAGGGTTCCAGCAGGCCGATGGTGATGTGCAGGCTGGGCTCGCCCCCCGGCTGGGTGGCGGCGTCATGCATGATGCCGCGCGGGATATAGAGCACATCGCCCGGATGCAGCGGGATCGGCAGCGGCTCGCCCTCCGGCACCGCCTGGTTGCGCCAGGGGGTGCGACGGGTCGGGTCGGGCACCGGCTGGCCGTCCCAGACGCGCCAGTCCTTGTGCCCGGCGACCTGGAGCACCAGCACGTCATGCGTGTCGAAATGCGGCCGAAAGCCCTGCGCGCCGGGCGGGGTCAGATAGATGTTCGCCTGGGCGCCATGCAGGAACAGCCGCTCCAGCCCCCGGCAGAACCGGGCCAGCGGCTCGTTCAACTCGTGGAACTGGCTGACCACCAGGGTCGCGCCGGCGTCGAACAGGGCGAAGAACCGCACCAGATCCACCCGGCCATCCTCGAAGGCCCAATCCTCCTCCGGCACCCCGGCGCTGCCCTTGCGGCCATTGTCGGCCATGGCGATGCGGGGGGCGCGGGCGGCCTCGGTGCGCAGGAAGGCGTCCAGATCCGGGATCGAGAGCAGGCCTGCGAATCGGGCAGGATCGCCATGGGCGGCGAAAAAGCGCCAGCGCCGCGCCTCGCGCAGGTCCAGGATCTCCTCCTCCGACAGGCCGGGGAAGGCGAGTTCCGCGGCCTCGGCCGCGAGTGTGCCGCTCATGCGCTTGGGCCTCTGGCCATCGGCGTTCCCCATCCTTGCCTTCGTCGCGGATGGTCGATGCGAAGGGCGGTGCTACGCAAGCCCACGGCGATTGCCTAAAGACAATTCCCCCAGCGGGGTTTGGCGCAGGAGAGAAATTCTTGATGAACGACATGCAGGGCTGGATCGGCCGCAGCCGCGTGGTGACCGACAGCTTCACCGCCCCCGCCGTGCGGCGCATCCGCGCCCTGCTGGACCTGCCCCCCGATCCCGTGCCGGACAGCCTGCCGGCGCATTGGCAGGCGATGTTCTTCCCCGACATCGCGCCGCAATCCGGCCTCGGCCCCGACGGGCATCCGCGGAAGGGCGAGTTCCTGCCACCGATCCCTTTGCCCCGCCGCATGTTCGCCGGCCGCCGCGCGCGCTTCCTGGCCCCCCTGCCGCTGGGCGCCGAGGCCACGCGAACAACCACCATCGCCGCCATCACCGAAAAGACCGGCCGCACCGGCCCCATGGTCTTCGTGACCCTGCGCCATGACATCGCCGCCGAGGGCGTGCTGCTGGTCTCGGAGGAGCAGGATGTGGTGTATCGCGAGGCCGTCGCCCCCGGCGCCGCCTCCGCGACCGCCGCCGCCCAGGCCCCGCCCGCCTCTGCCGCCTGGAGCGACGTGGCGACCCCGGACCAGGTGATGCTGTTCCGCTACTCCGCCATCACCTTCAACGGCCACCGCATCCACTACGACGCCGATTACGTGCGCGGCGAGGAAGGCTATCCCGCGCTGGTCGTGAACGGGGGCTTGACCCATCTGCTGCTGGCCGAGGCGGCGGCGCGGCGCGGCGGCCCGCTCGCCGCCTTCGGCGCGCGCAACATGCGCCCGCTGTTCTGCGGCCGGGCGGTGACCCTGGCGGGCGATGGCGATACCGGGGCGATCCGGCTCTGGGCGGTGGATGACGCCGGGGGCCTCGCCGTCGATGCGACGGCGGAGTTCGCGGCATGAGCGGGGCCAACAACGGCCCGCTGGCGGGGGTGCGCGTGGTCGATCTGACCAGCGTCGTGGTCGGGCCGATCTGCACCCGGACCCTGGCGGACCAGGGGGCGGAGGTCATCAAGATCGAGGCGCCGGAGGGCGACCTGCTCCGCACCCTTGGCGGGCGCGGGCGCAATCCGGGGATGAACGGCAAGTTCATCAACTTCAACCGCAACAAGCGTTCGGTCTGCCTGGACCTCAAGCGCCCCGAGGCGCGGGCCGCGATGCTGCGGCTGATCGAGGGCGCGGATGTCTTCGTCACCAACATCCGCCCCGCGGCGCTGGACCGCCTCGGCTTCGGCTTCGAGGCGCTGCACGCGCGGGCGCCAAAACTGATCCATTGCACCATCCTCGGCTTCGGCCGTGGCGGGCGGTATTGCGACAAGCCGGCCTATGACACGGTGATCCAGGGCGTCTCCGGCGTCGCCGGCACCTTCACCCAGTCCAATGGCACGCCGCGCTATGTGCCCATGGTGATGGCCGACCACATCTGCGGGCTGACCGCGGCCCAATGCATCGGCTTCGCGCTCTACCGCCGGGAGAAGACCGGCGTCGGCGAGGCGATCGAGGTGCCGATGTTCGAGAACATGGCCGGTTTCGTCATGGCCGAGCACATGGGCGCCATGAGCTACGACCCGCCGCTCGGGGCCCCTGGCGACCAGCGCCTGCTCTCCCCGGATGCGCGGCCGCTGCCGACCAAGGACGGCTACATCTCGATCAGCGCCAATACCAATGCCCAGGCCTTCGGCCTCTTCGCCGCGATCGGGCGGCCGGAGCTGAAGGACGATCCGCGCTTCGTCTCCGTCACCACCCGCACCGCCCATACCCCGGAATACTTCGCCATCCGCGCCGAGGCGCTGCGCCAGAAGACCACGGCGGAATGGCTGGAGATCCTGAGCAAGGCGGATGTGCCGGCGATGCCCTGCTCGACCCTGGAGGGGCTGCCGGACGACCCGCATCTGAACGACGTCGGCTTCTTCACCGAGGAGAACCACCCGACCGAGGGCAAGCTCAAGCGGTTCCGGCCCGCCAACCAGTTCGGCGGTGGGATGCGGGAGGGGTCGCTGCCCAGCCCCACCCTCGGCCAGCACACCGCAGAAGTGCTGCGCGAGGCCGGCTGCGATCCGGCCGAGATCGAGGCGATGCTGGCCAGCGGCGCCGCGCGGTAGGCCAGCCCGCATGGCCAAGGCGGGGGGGCTGGGCTACATCCGCCCCGCAATGCCTCGTCTTCCCGCCCCTCTGAACGCGCGCCTGGCCTGGGTCCTGGCGGCGCTGCTGCTGTGGCACTCGGGGCTCGCGGCCTCGCATTGCCTGCGCGCCGGGCATGGGTTCGGTCAGGGGCTGACGATCGAGATCTGCAGCGCCGACGGGCTGCGGCTGCTGCACCTCGATACGGATGAGGCACCGGTCACGGATGCCGTCTGCGCCGTCTGCCACGCGCTGCCGGATGTGCCGCTGCTGGTGCCGGTCCGGCTGCCGAGCCTGGCCTGGGGCGTGCTGCTCGACCCGCCGCATCCGGTCGCCGAGGCCGGGCTGCGGCCCGGCGCCCGCGCACCGCCCTATGCCCCCACGGGACCACCCTTCCTCGTCTGACGCGCCACTGGACCCCACGCATCACGACGAGGATTTCCCACCATGTTCGCACGCCGACAGTTCCTGACCGCCGCCATCACCTTGGCGGCGCTGCCCGCCTTCGCCCACAGCTACACCGCGGGTGAGGTCGAGATCGGCCACCCCTGGTCCCGCGCCGCCCCCGCCGGGCGGACGGGCGCCGGCTACATGACCCTGCGCACCACCGGGGCGGCCGACCGCCTGCTCTCCGCCAGCAGCCCCGCCGCCGAGCGGGTGGAACTGCACACCCATATCCATGAGGGCGCGGTGATGCGGATGCGCCCCGTCACCGATATCCCGGTGACCCCCGGCGAGACGGTGGAGCTGAAGCCCGGCGGGCTGCACCTCATGCTGGTCAACCTGACGGCGGCGCTGCAGCCGGGCGCACGCGTGCCGATCACCCTGCATTTCGAGCGCGGCGGTGATGTCACCGTGGAACTCGCGGTGGAACGCGCCGGCGCCGCCGCCCCGGCGCATGCCCATTAACCCCGGCCCGGCTTGACGCGGCGGGGCGCAGGGCTTTCGCTTTCGGAATGACCTGCGCCCCGCATGCCCCGATCCGCCCGGCCCCGATCTGCTCGGCCCCGATCTGCTCGGCCCCGATCTGCTCGGCCCCGGCCGGATGAAGCCACCGCGCGGCATGGCCGAGGCGAATGCCCATCTTCTGGACCTCATCGCCGCCCCCCTCGCCTCCCCCGCGCCGGGGCCCGAGGGGCATCGCGCGCGGATGCGCCAGCGCCTGCTGACCTCGGGGCCGGATGCACTCCAGGACTATGAGATGCTGGAGATGCTGCTCTTCCTCGCGACCCCGCGCCGCGACACCAAGCCCGCGGCCAAGGCGCTCATGGCGCGCTTCGGCTCCTTCGCCGCGGTGATCGCGGCCAGCCCGATGCATCTGCGGCAGGTCGAGGATGTGGGCGATGGCGTGGTCGCGGCGCTGAAGCTGGTGCAGGGCGCCGCCCTGCGCCTGATGCGGGAGGAGGTGCGCGAGCAGCCGGTGCTGAACAACTGGCAGCGGCTGATCGACTACCTGACCGCCGCCCTGGCGCGGGAGGAGGTGGAGCAGTTCCGCATCCTGTTCCTCGACAGCAAGAACCGGCTGCTGGCCGATGAGGCCCAGGCCCGCGGCACGGTGAACCACACCCCGGTCTATCCGCGTGAGGTCGTCAAACGCGCGCTGGAGGTGCAGGCGACGGCGCTGATCCTGGTGCACAACCACCCTTCGGGCGATCCCACGCCCTCGCGCGCCGATATCGAGATGACGGCGGAGATCAAGGCGGCGGCGACGATGCTGGGCATCACGCTGCATGACCATCTGATCATCGGCAACGGGCGGCATCTGTCCTTCCGGCGGGAAGGGCTGCTGTAGGCGGTGACCCGGCCGCCGCCGCTGTGACGTGCTTGTGCGCTATTGCGCAATTGACCGCCGGGCAAAGGCACGCCCACCCTGCCGCCATGCGCTCCACACCCATCCTGGCAGCCTTGCTCTGCCTCGCCACCGCCGCTCCCGCCCTGAGCCAGAGCAAGCAGCAGGAGGGCGGCCAGCGCCCCGGCAAGGGCGGCGCCCGGGCCGAGCAGGCCGCGCTGCCCCCCAAGCCGGAGGTGCTGCCCCCCGGCGTGATCCCGCCGCAGGCGCAGCAGATCGGCAGCGGCAGCGGCTTCGTCGTCGGCGAGCATCGGGTGATGACCAACCATCACGTGGTCGAGGCCTGCACCTACCTCCGCCTGCGCCGGAATGGCGGGCAGGAGGTCGATGCCCGGCTGATCCGCGCCGATCGGGAACGCGACCTGGCCCTGATCGCGACCGAGGAGGATGTCGGCCCCACCCTCGCCTTCCGCAGCGGCCCCGAGGTGCGGCGCGGCGAGGATGTGATCACCTATGGCTACCCCCTCGCCGGGCTGCTCTCGGCGGGGCCGACGCTGACGGCGGGCTCCATCTCGGCACTGACCGGCATCGGCGACAATGCGCGGCAGTATCAGATCTCGGTGCCGGTGCAGCCGGGCAATTCCGGCGGCCCGCTGCTGGACCTGGGCGGGCATGTGGTCGGCATCGTGGTGTCCAAGCTCAACGCCCAGCGCGTCGCGCAGCGCACCGGCGACATCCCCCAGAACGTGAACTTCGCGGTCAAGAGCAGCGAGGCGGTGGCGTTCCTGCAGGGGCTGAGCGTGCCGCCGGCGATGGCCGAGACCACCACCGTGCATTCGGCGGCCGAGGCCGGCGAGATCGCCGATGCCTCGACCGTGCTGGTGCGCTGCCTGCGCTGATCCTTAAGGGGCCTTCGGCAGGGTGATCCCTGCCAGGGCCTCCCAGACCCGGATCACGAAGGCGTCGTCCTTGGCGCCCTGACCCAGCCCGCGCGCGGCGGTAAACAGTTGCTGCGCCTGCGCCGCCAGCGGCACCGGCAGGGATTCGGCGCGGGCGAGGTCCGTCACCAGCCCCAGATCCTTGACGAAGATATCCACGGCCGAGGTCGGGGTGTCGTTCCCGTCGAGCACATGCTGCATCCGGTTCTCGAACATCCAGGAATTGCCGGCGGCGCTGACGACGACGTCGTAGAGCGTCTGCGCCTCGATCCCCGCCTTCAGCCCGAGCGCCATGGCCTCGGCCGCGGCGGCGATGTGCACGCCGGCCAATAGCTGGTGCACGACCTTCATGGTGGTGCCGAGCCCCGGCTCGCGGCCCATGTCGAAGACCCGCTTGGCCACCGCGTCCAGCACCGGGCGGGCGGCATCGAAGGCCGCCTGCGAGCCGCTGGCCATCACCGTCATCGTCCCCGCCGTCGCGGCCGTGGCGCCGCCGGAGACGGGCGCGTCCAGATAAAGCAGCCCGCGCCTCGCCGCCTCCTCGGCCAGCGCCCGCGCATCGACGGGCGCCATGGTGGAGGAGACGATGCAGACGCAGCCCGGCGCCAGGGAGCCGGCCGCGCCCTCCGGCCCGAACAGCGCGGCGCGGGCCTGGGCGGCGTTCACCACCAGCACCAGCACCGCCTGCTGCCCCGCCGGCAGGTCGGCGGCGCGACCGACCGCCTTGCCGCCCGCGGCGATGAAGGCATCCTGCGCGATCTGGCGCGGGTCCACCCCGGTCACCTCCAGCCCCGGCGCGCGCAGCAGATTCAGCGCGGCCCCCATTCCCATGCTGCCGAGCCCGATCACGCCAACCTGCATCGCTGCCTCCCCGGAGGTGTTTTTCTGGGCCGACGGTTGGCTGGGGGGCCGCGGGGCGTCAAGGCATGATGATGCGCCCCGCCCTTTGCGTTTGCTCAATCAGCGGCGCGGCACACTCCCGTGAAACGGATAGGGCCCCGCGCAGGGCATCGCCTGCCGAGCGACCCGATTCGGAACTCACGAAAGGGAGACCGCCGTGTTCGACCGCCTGTCCATTCGCCACAAGCTGATCGCCGCCTTCGCCGCGCTGCTTTGCCTCACCCTTATCCTGGGCGCCGTGGCGCTGAACCGCGTGGGCGCTGTCCGAACCGTCGCTGTGGATATGCAGACCCGCTGGATGCCGAGCGCCTATCGCCTCGGGCTGCTCAACACCGCCGCGAGCGATCATCGCTTCGCCGTCGCCCTGCATGTGGCGAATACCGAGGCGGCGGCGATCCCCGACCTCGATGCGCGGCTGGCGCGGGCCTTGCAGCAGGTGGCGGCGGCCCGCGCCGCCTATGAGCCGATGATCGACACGGCCGAGGAGCGGCAGCTCTACCCCGAATTCATGCGCCTCTGGGGCGCCTACCAGCGGGAGGCGGATGCGGTCGTCGCCCTCTCCCGCCGCAATGAGAACCAGGCCGCGACCACGCGGATGCTGGCGCAGATGATGCCGGCCTATCACGCGGTACGGCCGGTCATCGACCGGCTGCAGCAGGCGAACGTCGATGGCGCCGCGACCGAGGAGGAGGACGGCAACCACGCCTATCGGCAGACCTTCGCCTTCGTCACCGGCTTGCTGGCGGCGATCGTGCTGCTGGGCGCCGGGCTTGCCTGGCTGATCATCCGCAGCATCGGCAAGGGCATCGCCTCCGTCGTCACGCCGATGCGGGCGATGGCGGTGGGCGATCTGTCGGCCGAGGTGCCGAAGCTGCCGGAGACGACCGAACTCGGGAGCATCGCCACGGCCCTCGGCGCCTTCCATGGCGCGCTGCTGGCAAAGCGGCAGGCCGATGACGCCTTGGCCGTCGAGGCCCGCGTGAAATCCGCCCGGGCCGAGCGGGTGGAGGCGCTGATCGGCGGTTTCGAGGCGGATTCGGCCGAGGCGCTGCGCATCGTCGCCGCCGCCTCCGTCGAGCTGGATGCGACGGCGGGCGCGATGCAGGCCGCGGCGCATGCCAGCACGGAACAGGCGGCCTCGCTGGCCGCGGCCTCCGAGCAGGCCAATGCCAATGTGCAGACGGTCGCCGCCTCCTCCGAGGAAATGGCCGCCTCGATCGGCGAGGTCGCGCGCCAGGTTGCCGAAAGTGCGCGGGTGGCGCAGCAGGCGGCGCAGGATGCGCGGGCGACCGATGCGGCGGTGGGGCGGCTGTCGGACTCCGCGACCCGCATCGGCGAGGTGATCCGGCTGATCTCCGGCATCGCGGGCCAGACCAATTTGCTGGCGCTGAACGCGACCATCGAGGCGGCGCGGGCCGGCGAGCACGGCAAGGGCTTCGCGGTCGTCGCCTCCGAGGTCAAGGCGCTGGCGCAGCAGACCGCCAAGGCGACGGAGGAGATCGGCGCCCAGATCGCCGCCATGCAAAGTGCGACGGGCGAGGCCGTGGAGGCGATCCGCGGCATCGGCCGCACCATCGAGGGCATGGATGCGCTGACCGCCCAGGTCGCCGCCGCGACCGAGGAGCAGGCGGCGGCAACGCGGGAAATCGGCCGCGCCGTGGCCGAGGCCGCGACCGGCACCCGCGACGTCAGCCGCCACGCCAGCGGCCTGACCGAAGGGGCGCAGCAGACCGGCGCCGCGGCGGCGCAGGTCCGCGCCGCCTCGGGCGAGCTGGCGCAGCGGGCGGAAAGCCTGCGCGGGCAGGTGGATGGCTTCCTGAGCGGCATCCGCGCCGCCTGAGGTCAGCGCAGCAGTGCCGCGAAACTGGGGGCGGTGCCGGCCAGGGCCGGCTCCGCCCCCAGCAGTGCCATGGTGGCGTTGAAGAAGGCGCAGAACCGGTCGGCGTGCTGCCCGGTGCCGAGCGGATATTGCCGCATCCGCCAGCGGTTCGCGGCCCCCTCCTCCAGGTACACGCCGCCGGCATTGTAGGCGCAGGCGACCACCGGCGGGTCGAGCAGGGTCCGTGGCCCCTGGGCGGCGATATAGGCGGCACCGGCGGCGATGGAGACCGCCGGGTCGCGCAGCTCCTCGGGCGTCACGGGCCGGCCGAGGGCCTCCCGCGCCGTCGTCACCAGGGTCTGCATGCAGCCGATGGAAACGCGATGGGGCGTCGCCTCATAGGAGCGGAAGCCGGGTTCATGCCGTTCGGCCTGGGCGCATTCGGCGGCGGTGGCGGCGCCCCCGGCGGATTCGGTGGCAAGGCAGGCGACCAGCAGCTCGACCGGCACACCGGTCCGCGACGCCGCGGCCTGGAGCGGCTGGGCGAACCAGTCGGCGAGCAGGCCGCGGACGGTCCGCGCATGGGCGGGGGTGACGACAAGCCCGCCGCTGGCCAGCGTGACCCCGAGCGGCCCCAGCGACCAGCGGGTGCCGCCGCCGAAGCGGGCATGCGGCGCGCGCAACGCCTCCAGCCCGGCCAGCACCGCCCGCGGCGCGATGGCGCCGACCAGATCGGCGGCGGCCCGCGCCAGGGTCTCGGGCGGCGCATCCGCCGGCAGCGCGAGCCGCGCCCAGGTGGCCGGGCCGATGATACCATCCGCCACCAGCCCAGAGGCGGTCTGGAAGCCGAGCACCGCGCGCTGCGTCGCCGGGCCGAACAGCCCATCCACCGCGCGCAGCGCGCCACCGCCGCCGCGCGCCAGCAGCCAGCGCTGCGCGGCCTGCACATCCGCCCCACGCTGCATCGGGCGGGCGAGGCGCAGGGTGCGGGAGAAGGCGGTCATCGGCCGGGCTCCTGGGGGCATGAGGCTGCGGTCAGGGCCGCGATCTCGCGGTCCAGCGCCGGCGTGGCGCGGCAGGCGGGGGCGGCGCGCAGCTCGGCGCAGCGGGGCATGCCAGGCGGACCCAGCAGCGCCCGCGCCAGCCGGGCGGAGCGCGCATGGGCGCAGCCGATGGCATCGCCCGGATCGAGCTTGAGCAAGGCGAGCCCGGCGCCGAGCTGGGCATCGGGGGTGGCCTCGCCGGCATCGCGCCGGTCCATGGCGGCGGCGGCAAGGCCCGCGAGCAAGGTGCGGCGCTCCGTGCCTCCGGGTGGCAGGGCGGCCAAAGCGGCGGCATAGCCACTGGCGGCACAGGCGCGGCGGGCGGGGGCCGCGGCGTCGCGCGGCGCCTGCCGCGCCAGGGCCAGACAGGCTTCCGCCCGTAGGGTCTGGACCTGGACGCAGAGGGGGTCCGGGCCGGTGCAATCGACCCGCTCGGCGGCCAAAGCGATGGTCTGGCCGGCGGCGGCCTGGTCCTTCATCCGGTCAAGCTGCTGCGCGAGGCAGCCGGGCAGCAGCAGCAGAAGCAGCATGGCCCTCATGCGCCCGCCTCCGCGACGGTGGTGGCGGCGGGCAGCAGCCCGGCCAGCAGCCCCGCCATCCGGCCGGGGGTGGCCTCGGGCTGGCCGGCGACGTCGATCAGCGCCAGCACGGCGGCATCGACCCCGGCACCACCCGGCGCGGCGCGGGCCATGGCCAGCGCATCGGCGAGCTGCGCCCCGGCCAGGCGCGGTGCCCCGGCGCCGAGCACGGGCGCCAGATCCACCACCAGATCCGGCCCCGGCAGCGCATCGAGCAGACGGCGGCGATAGGCTTGCAGCGCCTCGGCCAGATCATCGGGGCTCTCGAAATCGCCGCGCGGGGTGAGCGCCTGGATCGCGGCCAGGGCGGCCGCATCCTCCAGCCGGGCCGCATCGGCGACGGCGCGGGCGCGCGGCAGCTTCGCCTCGGGCGGCAGCGGCTCCAGCAGCAGCCGGGCGAAGGTGCCCGAGGCGGCCAGCGCCGAGAGCAGCACCGCGCCATCCATCTCCCCGGGCGGAAACAGCCGCGGCGAGAAGGGGCGGTCGAGGATGCGGGCCTTCCAGCGGTCATAGGCGTCCGATCCCGCGCCCAGCGCCTGGATCGCCCCCAGCCCGACCGCGGCCATCAGCCCCGCCGGGCCGCCCAGCAGCGCCCCCACGCCCACCCCCGCGCGCAGGCCGCCGATGGCATCGCCAAGGACGGTGGCCAGCGGGTGGTCGGGGCCGAGTGCCGCATCCAGCGCGCGCTCCGCCGCCCCCGCCGCCGTGGCGATGGCCGCGAGGTCCCCGCCCGCAGCCCCTTCGGCTGCGGCAAGCCCGTCCTCGATCGCTGAGATGACCCGCCCGGCGGCCGGGCCGATCATCGGTGCCGCGGCCTGGGCGCCGAGCCGGGCCATGGCCAGCGCCTCCGCCGCGCGGGCCAGCGTGCCGGTGGCGGCGGGGGGCGGCGGCGCGGCAGGGGGCGCGGCAGGGGGCACGATCGGCGCCGCCTCCGCGCTGCCGCCGCTCTGGCGGGCGCCGAAGTAGAAGCCGAGCACGCTGCCGATGATGGTGCCGATCTCGCCATTGCCGTTCAGGTTCAGCCAGGGCGCCGCGAGCAAGGTGAGCATCCCGATCACGACGATGAAGATCGACAGCGCGGCGCGGATCGTGCCCTCCGGCAACCCCGCCGGCATCTCCCGCCAGGCGGCGATGCGATCGGCGGTCAGCTCCGGCTGGCGGACCAGGGCGGCGCTGTCATCCTGCAAGCGCCGGATGAAGAGCGCGATGCCCGCCAGCAGCAGCGCCGCCGCGCCGATCACCCCGAGCAGGGCGATCCAGTTCAGCGGCCCGGTGCCCCCGTCCTGGCCCGCCCGGGCGACGCCGGGCACGAGCAGGAGAAGGAGGGCGGGGGCACCCATTCGGGCACGGGGCGGGGGGGATGGGTCGGGCTGCGGCATGAAAGAACATTATAGGAACATGATCGCCGCCGTCAAGGAATATATGCCCTCCCCTTCTCCTTATCGGCACCGATTATCTCCGATATCAAGGATTATCGATCCCATTGCCCGATTTTCAGGTGGATTTCACCGTTGAAATAGGCACGCCTTCCTCCCCCCATTCAACCGCACAGCCATGCTAGCCTCGCCCCCAACCGAGAAGGTGCCGATGCCCGTGACCGACGCCGCGCTGCAAGCCACCCGCGCCGCCATCATCCGCATGGAGCGGCCGCCGGAACCCGGCTGCGTGCCGCCGCTGATCGAAGCGGCGCGGCAGCCGGAGCCGCTGGCCGCCCCGGTCCAGGCGCTGGCGATGCGCCTGGTCACGCAGCTTCGGGCGGAACGGTCACGGGCCTCCGGCGTCGATGCGCTGATGCGGGAGTTCTCGCTCTCCAGCCAGGAGGGCGTGGCGCTGATGTGCCTGGCCGAGGCGCTGCTGCGCATCCCCGACCGCGACACCCGCGACCGGCTGATCCGCGACAAGCTCGGCGGCGGCGACTGGCGCGCGCATCTGGGGGCCAGCCCCTCGCTCTTCGTCAATGCGGCAAGCTGGGGGCTGGTGATCACCGGCGAGCTGGTCGGGACCAGCAACGAGACCGGGCTCTCGGCGGCCCTGCGCCGCCTGGTCTCGCGCGGCGGCGAGCCGTTGATCCGCGCCGGGCTGGATCTGGCGATGCGTATGCTGGGGCGGCAATTCGTGCTCGGCCAGACCATCGCCGAGGCGCTGGAGCACGCCCGCCCGATGGAGGCCAAGGGCTTCGCCTATTCCTACGACATGCTGGGCGAGGCCGCGCTGACCGCCGCCGACGCCGACCGCTACACGGCGCAGTACCGCACGGCGATCGCCGCCATCGGCGCCGCGCATCGCGGCCGCGGCGTGCATCGCGGCGCGGGGATATCCATCAAGCTGTCGGCGCTGCATCCGCGCTACGGCTACAGCCAGCCGGGGCGGCTGATGCGCGAACTGCTGCCGCGCGTGCGGACCCTGGCCCTGCTCGCCGCCGAGCATGACATCGGGCTGAACATCGATGCCGAGGAAGCCGAGCGGCTGGAACCCTCGCTCGATCTGCTGGATGCGCTGGCGGGCGATGAAGCGCTTGGTGGCTGGCAGGGCCTCGGCTTTGTTGTCCAGGCCTATCAGAAGCGCGCGCCGGCGGTGATCCGCCACACCATCGCGCTGGCCGCCCGGCATCGGCGGCGTCTGATGCTGCGGCTCGTCAAAGGGGCTTACTGGGACAGCGAAATCAAGCGTGCCCAAATGGATGGGCTGTCTGGCTATCCGGTGTTCACGCGCAAGGCCTATACGGATGTGTCCTACCTCGCCTGCGCCAAGCTGCTGCTGGCGGCGCGGGACCAGGTCTTCCCGCAATTCGCCACCCATAACGCGCAGACCTTGAGCGCCGTGTTCCATCTGGCCGGGCCCGCATTCCGCCCCGGCGACTGGGAGTTCCAATGCCTGCATGGCATGGGCGAGGCGCTGTATGCCCAGGTGGTCGGGCCGAAGCATCTGGACCGCCCGGCCCGCATCTACGCCCCCGTGGGCAGTCACGAGACGTTGCTCGCCTATCTGGTGCGGCGCCTGCTGGAGAACGGCGCGAACTCCTCCTTCGTGCATCAGCTTGTCGATGAGGCGACACCCATCGCCAGCCTGGCCGCCGATCCGGTCGCGCAGGCGGCGCGGCATGGTGGGGCGCCGCATCCAAGGATCGTGATGCCATCGGCACTCTTCGCGCCGGAGCGGGAGAATTCGGCCGGCACCGACCTCGCCTCCCCGCCCGTGCGGCTGGCGCTGGAGGCCGCCATTCGCGCCGGCCGCGCGAGGGCGCCGCAGCCGCTGCCCGGGGCGCGGGCGGTGACCAACCCGGCCGACCGGCGCGAGTTGGTCGGATGGGTGCGTGACACCCCGCCCGAGGCGGTGCCCGCCGCCATGGCGCGCGCAGAGGCGGCCGCCGCCGGTTGGGCGCTGGTTCCAGCCGCCGAACGCGCCGCGATGCTGGAACGCGCCGCCGCATTGTTCGAGGCAGCGCGCGACACGCTGCTGCCGCTCGCCATCCGCGAGGCCGGGAAAACCATGGGCAATGCGGTGGGCGAATTGCGCGAGGCCGTGGATTTCCTGCGCTACTACGCCGCTTGCGCCCGCCGCGAGCTTGCCGCGCACCGGCATGTGCCGTTGGGACCGGTGGTCTGCATCAGCCCGTGGAACTTCCCGCTGGCGATCTTCACCGGACAGGTCGCGGCCGCGCTGGCGGCCGGCAATCCGGTGCTGGCCAAGCCCGCCGAGCAGACATCGTTGATGGCCATCGAAGCGGTGCGCCTGTTGCATGCGGCGGGTATCCCGGAGGATGTTCTGCAATGCCTGCCCGGCGGCGGTGAGACCATCGGCGCGGCGCTGGTCGCCGATGCGCGCTGCCGGGGCGTGGTCTTCACCGGATCGACCGCTGTCGCGCGCTCGATCCAGCGCAGCCTGGCCCGGCGCGGCGACATCCCGCTGATCGCCGAGACCGGCGGCCAGAACGCGATGATCGTGGACTCCTCGGCGCTGGCTGAACAGGTGGTGACGGATGTTCTCGCCTCCGCCTTCGACTCCGCCGGCCAACGCTGCTCCGCGCTGCGGGTGCTGTGCCTGCAAAGCGATATCGCGGCGCGGGTGGTGACGATGCTGCAAGGCGCGATGCGGGAGCTCGCCGTCGGCGATCCCGCGCGCATCGAGACGGATATCGGCCCCGTCATCGATGCCGAGGCGGAGACGTCCCTGCGCGCCTATCTTGCGGGGCAGCGCGTGCTGGCCTCGGTGCCGCTCGGCCCGGCCTGCATGCACGGCAGCTTCGTGCCGCCCAGCCTGATCGCGATCGATCACATCGCCGATCTGCGCGGCGAAGTCTTCGGGCCGGTGCTGCATGTTCTGCGCTTCGAGCGCGCGGGGCTGGATGCGCTGGTCGATGCGCTGAATGCGACAGGCTATGGGCTGACGCTTGGGGTGCAGTCCCGCATCGACGAGACCATCGATGCCGTGCTGTCCCGCGCCCATGTCGGCAATGCCTATGTGAACCGCAACATCATCGGCGCCGTGGTGGGGGCGCAACCCTTTGGTGGCGAGGGGCTGTCGGGCACCGGCCCCAAGGCGGGGGGGCCGCTCTATCTGCACCGGCTGCTGCGGCGGGCGCCGGCGCCGGTGTTGGCCGGCGAGCGGGACGAAGCCTGCCTGCAGCCCTTCGACCAGTTCATGGCGATGGCCGCCGACCCGGAGGCCCTGGCGGCGCTGCGGCAGGCAACGCCACTGCCGCTGATCCTGACGTTGCCGGCGCCGGTCGGGGAGACGAACACGCAGCGCTTCGCCGGCCGCGGACCGGTGCTGACCCTCGCCGAGGACCGCACGCGGCTGGAGCTGGGCTTCGGCGCCGCCTTGGCCAGCGGCAATGCGATGCTGGCGCCCGACAGCGCGGCGGCGCGCGACTTCCATGCCGCGCTGCCCGAACCGCTACGCCGTCATGTGACGCTGGTCCCGCGCTGGCAGGATGCGGCCTATGCCGCGATCCTGGTGGCGCCGCCCTATGACGCCGACGCGGTGCGGCAAGAGGTCGCCGCCGGAGAGGGACCGCTGGTGCCGGTGATCGAAAGCATCGATGCCACCACGCTGCTGCGCCTCGTCGTCGAACGCACCCGTTCGGTGAACGAGGCCGCTGCGGGCGGCAATGCCCAGCTCATGACGATCTGAGACGATCAGGCCGTCGTGCCGCCATCCACCGGCAGCACCGCGCCAGTGATGAAGGAGGCTTCGTCCGACAGGAGGAACAGCGCCGCATTGGCGATCTCCTCCGGCCTGGCGGGGCGGCCCATCGGGTTCACGGCACCGCGCTTGCGGACCAGTTCCTCGACATCGACCTGACGCGTCGATTCCTGGTCTGGCCGCGCGACGAAGACGCGCAGCATCGGCGTATCCACCGACCCCGGGCAGACGACATTCGCGCGGATGCCGTCCTTGGCATAGCGCTTGGCCAGGGCACGGACGTAGCCGATGACACCGAACTTCATCGCCGAATAGACCGGGCTGAACACCGAACCCTGCATGCCCGAGGTCGAGGCCGTATAGAGCAGCGCGCCGCCGCCACGCGCCCGCAGCGCGCCGATGGCGGCATCGGTCGTCGCCATGATGGTGCGCAGGTTCAGGTCGAAGGCGAGATCGAGCTCCGCCATCCCGAGCCCCTCGACCACCGAAGGGCCGGGATGCCCGACATGGTTCCACACGAAGTCGAGCCCGCCGAAAGCCTTGACGGCATCGGCAACGATGCCGCGCGAGAAATCGGGATCGCGCAGGTCGCCGCTGACGCCGATGGCGCGGCCGCCGGCATCGGTGATCTCCTTGACCACCGCATCCAGCCTGACGGCATCGACATCGACGAGCGCCACCGTGGCGCCTTCCTTGGCGAAGCGCAGCGCGCCGGCGCGGCCCATGCCGGACGCGGCGGCGGTGATCAGCCCGATCTTGTTGGCGAGTCTCATTGTTCGTTTCCCCCCTTGGATACCCGTGCGTCGAGAATCCGCGCCAGCAGTGGGCGCAGGAATTCGGCGAAATGCGCGTAATGCTCGCTCATTGGAAAATGGCCGAGCTTGCTCATGATCTCGACCTCGCTGCCGGCGATCGCGGCGGCGGTTTCCAGCGTCGCCTCGGGCGAGCAGGAATAGTCGTACTCGCCGGTCAGCAGCCAGACCGGGCAGAGCGTGGTGTCGATCTGTGCGAGACGGGGGCGCAGATCGCCCTCCGCCTTGTAGAAATGCAGGTCACCGCGAAAGATCCCAGGCCCGCCCTGCATGTAATGCCACAGGGTCTCCCAGCGCTCATCCTCCGGCGACTGCGGCGCCATCAGGCCGGAGACGACGCCGGCGCAGACTTCCCCGCCATGCACATCGGCGCGGTGGGTCCAGCTGGTGTCGTAGTAGGGATCGACATGCGAGGAGGATTGCAGGCCGATCACCCCGCCCAGCCGCGCGCCCTGGGATGCCGCCAGTTCCAGCACCACGCGGCCGCCGATCGAGCAGCCCATGACGATCGGGCGTTCGAGCGACAGGCCCTCCACGACCGCCATGATCGCCGCGACATAGGCGGCGGTGGTGAGCTTGTATTCCTCCTGCCACCACCCCTCGGGCGGCGAGGATTTTCCGTGCCAGGGCAGGTCGAAGGTGATGCAGCGAAAGTTCTGTGTCACCGCCGCGTCGTTCATCAGCCCGCGCCACTGGCGGGTATCCGAGCCCGCGGTGTGCAGGCAAAGCAAGGGCACCCCCTGCCCGGCTTCCTCGACATAGACGCGATGCGGCTTGCCCTCGATCTGCAGATGCAGATAGCGGCCGATGATGGGCTCGATCATGCCGCGATCTCCGTCCGACGCAGCGCCGCGAAAGCGGATTTGAACCAGAGCAGATGGCTCATGAAGGGATGCAGATCCCCCTCCACATGCAGCTTGCCGTGGCGGATCAGCGCGAAGAGGTCATGCCGGCCCGGTGGCGGTTCGGGCTGGACGAATTCCGCCCAGGCCGCGGGATCGGCACGCAGCGCGAAGATCCAGCTTGGCATCACGAAGGGGCCGCCGCGGACCTCCGCCATGACACCGTCATGGATGCGCAGCAGCCAGCTTTGCGAACCGACTTCCAGCAACAGCGTGGTGGTCAGGTTCCGACCCCAGCGCCGCAGCACGGGGTCGGCATTCACCACGGCCGGCAGCGCCTCCGGCCTCATGGCCGCACGAGGGGGCAGCCCCCTTCGGACATCGGGCGGAAGGCATCGGCCGCGGGCAGCGAACGCACGAGCTTGTAGTAGTCCCAAGGATGCTTGCTCTCGCCCGGCGCCTTCACCTGGAACAGATGCATCTCATGGATCTTGCGGCCATCGGCGCGGACCTGGCCCTGGCCGAACAGCGCATCATCGGTCGGCGTCGCCTTCATCCAATCGACCACGGCACGCCCGCTGGCCTTGGACGCGTCATAGCCGAGCCCGGCGACGCCCTTGAGGTAATGCGCCACCGCCGAATAGCCGCCGGCATGGATCATCGAGGGCTTCTGGCCATTCAACTGCGGCGCCACGCGGGCGGAGAAGGCGCGCGTGCCCTCATTCATGTCCCAGTAGAAGGCTTCTGTCAGCGTGAGGCCCTGTGCCGCCTCAAGCCCCACCGCATGCACGTCGGACAGCTGGAACAGCAACCCCGCGAGACGCACGCCGCGCCGGGTGATGCCGAACTCGGCGGCCTGCTTGATGCAGTTCACGGTATCGGTGCCGGCATTGGCGAGGCCGATGATCTTGGCGCCGCTGGACTTCGCCTGTTGCAGGAAGGAGGAGAAATCCGTGGTGCCCGGGAAGGGCGTCCGCACCGTGCCGAGCACGCGCCCGCCGGCCTGGCGCACGAAATTCGCGGTATCGCCTTCCAGCGCGTGGCCGAAGGCGTAGTCGGCGGTGATGAAGAACCAGCTGTCGCCGCCATCCGCGACCAATGCGCGGCCGGTGCCGGCGGCCAGGGACCAGGTGTCATAGGTCCAGTGGACATGATTGGGGCCGCAGGCCGTGCCCGTGAGGGTGGCCGTGGCCGGGCCCGTGAACAGCGCGACCTTGTCCTTGTCCGTCACGAGCCCCGCCACCGCGAGCGCCACCGAAGACACCGGCACATCGACGATGGCGTCGATCCCTTGCCGGTCGATCCAGTCGCGCGCCATGGCGAGGCCGACATCGGGCTTGTTCTGGAAATCGCCCTGGATGACCTCAACCTGGATGTCCGGGTGGGCCTTCATGAAATCCTCGGCCGCGAGCCGCGTGCCGACGACGGAACCCTTGCCGGTATTGCCGGCATAGGGGCCGTTCAGATCGGTCAGCACGCCAAGCCGGATCACCTTGGCGGCCTGCGCCCGGGCGGGGCCGATCGCGGGCACCGCGAGGGCCGCGGCGGCGCCGGCGATGAGCGTCTGCCGGCGGTTCAGAAACTGGGTCATTGTTGTGTTCTCTCCCTGGATATCTTGTGACGTGGTCTACTGCGTCAGCCGTCTCCGGTCACGCGCGCGAGGGCATCCACCGCCATCACACCCTCGCCTTCGGCGCGGACGAGCAGCGGATTGACCTCGCATTCCAGCACCACCGCCCCCGCCCCCGCCCCCGGCAGATCGCCGAGATGCGAGACGGCGACAATGGCTTTCGCAAGGGCCGCCATGTCGCCCCTGGGGCGGCCACGGAAGCCCTCCAATGCGCGCAGGGCGCGCACCTCGGCGATCATCGCCTGCGCGGTGTCCAGATCGACCGGGGCCAGACGCACGCTGCGGTCGCGATAGATCTCGGTCAGCACGCCACCGGCGGCCAGCAGCACGATCGGGCCAAGCTGCGCGTCGAGCCGGTAGCCGACCAGCACCTCGCCCAGCGACGGCGCCATGGCCTGCACCAGCAGGCGGTCGGGCGCCATGTCGGGCAGGTGTGCCGCGACCGAGGCGGTGATCCGCGCCGCCGCCGCCCGCAGCTCCTCGGCCGAGCGGATGCCGAGCACGACACCGCCGACATCGCTCTTGTGCAGGATACGCGCGTCCAGAACTTTCGCGACCACAGGCCAATCAAATGGCAGCGCCACATCCCCCGCCGTCGCGGCCGGCACGGCGATGGCCGGCGCATGCGGCACGCCGGCACGGTCGAGCAGCGCATAGGCCTCCGCCTCATCCAGCAGCCGCGACGGGCCGCTGGCGACCGGGGCCGTGGCCTGCGCCGCGCGGGGTTCGCGGCGGGCGAAGGCGGCGGCGATGGCGTCCGCACAGGCTTCGGGGCTGCGGAAGGCGGGAATGCCGGCCTCGGCGAGCATCGCCAGCGCCTCGGGTGCCTCGGGCACGCAGAAGGCGGCAAGCGGGGTGCCGGCCTCGGCCGCCGCATCCACCATCGGGCGCACCACCAGCCCCGGCTGGAAGCGCGAGGACGATCCCGCGACCGCCACCACCAGGTCGAACTCCGGCCCGGCGCGCAGCGCATCCAGCGCCGCCTTCATGATCTCGTATTTCGTCCCCGCCAGGGTCAGGTCGAGGATGCGCCCACTGCCGGCCGCGATGCCCGCCTGCGCCAGCCTTTCCCGGGTCGCGGGCGAAGGCCCCTCCACCGCGATGCCACGGATACCGAGCTGGTCCACCACCATGGCGGCCCCGCCGCCCGTGGTCGTCACCACCCCCACCACCGGGGCGCGGGCGCCGCGCGCACGGATCGGCAAGGCCGCGAGCAGCGCCGGCGCCTCCAGGAAACCATCCAGCGTCTCGACGCGGGCGATACCGCAATCGCGCAGGAAGGCGTCGGCCAGATCATCCTCGCCGGCGAGCGCGCCGGTATGCGATTCCGCAAGCTCCGCCGCCGCCGCCGAACGGCCAAGCTTGTAGGCCACGACTGGCTTTCCGCGTTGCGCGGCCCCCAGCGCGAAGCGCCGCAGCGCCGCAGCCCCGCGCAGGGTTTCGAGGAACAGCAGGTAGCTCGTCACCTCGGGATCATCGAGGGTGCGTTCGCAGATCTCGCCCATGGTGAGATCGACCTCCGAGCCGACCGAGACCAGCCCCGCGAAGCCCAGCCCCTTGAGCCGCCCGCGCGACAGGATCGCGCCGATCATGCTGCCGCTCTGGGATGCGACAAAGGTGCCGCCGCGCGGCAGGTTCGGCTCGGCAAAAGCGGCGTTCGCGGTCAGCACCAGCCGGTGGTTGAGGTTGGCGAGGCCGATGCTGTTCGGCCCCAGCATGCGGGTGCTGCTGCCACGCAGCATCTGGCGCAGCTTTTCTTCGCGCGCATGGCCTTCCGGCCCGGTCTCGGAGAAACCGCTGGCCAGCACGCTGACGGCGGGGATGCCGAGCCGCACGCAGTCCTCGACGGCGGCCATCGCGCCCTCGGTCGGCAGCAGCACGAAGGCGTGGTCGGGGCGCTCGGGCAGCGCCTCCAGCCCCGGCCAGGCGCGTTCGCCGAGCACGGTCGCGCGCCGCGCGATGGGATAGACCGCGCCCGGAAACCCCGCCTCGCGCAGATAGCGCAAGGGGCGGGCGGCGGTCTTGGTCACATCATCGGAGGCACCGATGATCGCGATGCTGCGCGGCGACAGCAGCGCATCGACGGGCGGGGTCACGCGCTGGTCCATCACTCCGCGGCCGCCGGCATCGGCGTGCGGGGCGCCCGCTGGCTGAAGCGGCGACCGAAGACCTCCTCGGCAACCTTGTTCTTCAGCATTTCCGTCGAGCCGCCAGCGATCATCCAGCCACGGCAACGGCGCATGCAGTATTCGACCAAAGCTTCCTCGCTGAAGCCCATGCCGCCCATGATCTGGATGGCCTCGTTGGCGGCCTCGAACCCCGCCTGGTTGCAGGCGAGCTTGGCCACCGCCGTCTCATAGGCGGAGGGCAGGCCGTGATCGGCATTCACCGCCGCGCGGTAGAGCAGCAGTTGCGCCGCCTCCATCTTCACCGCCAGCTCCGCGAACTTCCATTGGATGCCCTGGAACTCGCTGAGCGTGCGCCCGAACTGTTTTCGCAGCGCGGCGTGCTCCCGTGCGCGTTCGAAGGCATAGCGCCCGACCGCAAGCGAGCGCGCGGTATTGCCGATCCGTTCGGCGTTGAACGCGGAAATCTGCTTCTTGAACCCGCCCGGCCCGAGCAGCAGGTTTTCGGCGGGGATGCGGCAGTCCTCGAAATAGAGCTGGCTCCATTCCTCGCCATTCAGGAAGCGCGAGGGCTTGCCGATGGAAAACCCCGGCGTGCCACGTTCCAGCAGGATCGAGCCGATGCCCTCCAACCCGGGTCCGAAGCGGCAGTAGATCAGATACAGCGAGGCCTCGGCGCTATGCGTGCCGAACACCTTGCTGCCGTTCAGGATGTAGTGGTCGCCCTGCAAGGTGGCGCTGGTCTTCAATTCGGTGACGGCGGAGCCCGCCTCCGGCTCGGTCATGCCGAGGGAGATCGAATTGCGCCCGGCCAGCAGGTCCGGCAGCCAGCGCGCCTTCTGCGCCGGCGTCGCATATTCGGCGAAGGTGCGGATGGGACCGAAATTGCCCGACTGGACCACATCGGCGCTGCGCGGACAGACCGCGGCAACCTGCTCGATGGCGATGACCGCATCCATCAAGGTGCCGCCCTGGCCGCCGTCGGCCTCCTTGATGGTGATACCGAGCAGGCCCTGCGCCGCCGCCAACTGCGCCACATCATAGGGGAAGCCGGGCTGGTGCGCCCGGGCCAGGGCGCCCGCCGCCAGATGGCTCTCGGCGAAGCGTCGCACCGAGGTCGCGAACATCTGCTGCTCTTCGGTCAGGCTAAAATGCATAAGGAATCCTCAGGGGTTGCGCCGCCGCGCACGGCACCGGTTGCGGGCAAGCTAGTCGCAGCCAGCACCTCCGGGAGACTTCCGATTTGGAAGACCAGCATTCCACTTGCGAAGCAGCCCCTCGCGCGGCACCCGCTTCATATGATCGCGCGGCACCTGTATGAGCATTAGGTGGATATTAGGCTCGGTAAGGCAGTCTTCACCGACGTGGGGCCCAGGTGGCCCGCTCTCGTCGGCGTCAGGCCCCCGGGCTGCGAAGTGGCGTCCAGGAAGGTAACAACCGATGATTTCTCGCCGTTCAACCGTCAAGGCCGCGCTGGGCCTGCTCCCCGCCGCCAGCATGGGCCGGGCCGCTCTGGCCCAGGCGCCGGCCGCCGCCTGGGTGCCGGACCGCCCGATCCGCATGATCGTCCCCTTCGTGCCAGGCGGCTCCACCGATATCGCGGGCCGGGTCCTGGCCGAAGCCATGGGCCGCATCCTGCACCAGAGCGTTCTGGTCGAGAATCGTGGCGGCGCCGGCGGCAATATCGGCGGTGAGATCGTCGCCCATGCGCCGCCTGACGGCTACACGCTGCTGCTCGGCACCACGGGGCTGCTGACCACCAACCGCTTCATGTACCGCAACATGGGCTTCGATCCGGTCAAGGATCTGACGCCGATCTCGATGATCTACACCTCGGACCTCGTCATGGTCGTGCACCCGAGCGTGCAGGCCAATACACTGCAGGAGCTGGTGGCGCTGGCCAAGGCCAATCCGGGCAAGATGAACTTCGGCTCCAGCGGCTCGGGCGCCTCCACCCATACCGCCATGGAGCTGTTCAAGATCGTCGCCGGCATCGATGTGCAGCATGTGCCCTATCGCGGCAGCGGCGCGGCCTTGAACGATCTGGTCGGCGGCGCGCTGCAGATGATGATGGTGCAGGTGCCGACCGTGCTCGGCGTGATCGGGGACCGCATGATCAAGCCCCTGGCCGTGACCGGCGCGACCCGCAACGCAGCGCTGCCCAACGTCCCGACCATCGGCGAAGCCGGTTTCCCGGCCGCCGAGGCGACCTCCTGGGGCGCGCTGATGGCGCCCTCCGGCACGCCGCCTTTGGTCATCAGCACCCTCGCCGCCGCGACCCAGGAGGCCCTGGGCTCCCCCGCGATGAAGGACCGGCTGGCCAATCTCGGCCTGGACGGCTTCGGCATGACGCCTGATCGGACCGCCGAGTTCCTGCGCACCGAGTCCACGAAATGGGCCCGGGTGGTGCGCGAAGCGAATCTCCAGGTGGACTGACCCGATATGATGCTCCAGCTGGACAATCCCCTGCTCGCCCTGGCCGGCCATGCCGCAAGCTGGCGCGACCGGCCGCTCGATGCGGATCTGGAGCATCATGCCCGGCGGGCCCTGGTCGATTGGTTCGCCGCCTTGCTGCCCGGCTGCCAGCGCGCCCCCGCGACCTTGCTGGCCGGCGCCTTGGCCAGCGAGCGCGGGGCCGGGACCGCGATCTGCTACGTGGACGGCAGGCCAGGCACGCTGCGCCATGCAGCCCTGCTGAACGCCATGGCGAGCCATACCGTCGAGTTCGACGATATCTACCGCGATGCCGGCTACCACCCCGGCTGCCCGACGATCGGCGCGGCCCTCGCCGCGGCGCAGGGGCGCGGCGCCAGCCTCGGCGCGCTGCTGCGCGCCATCGTCGCGGGCTATGAGGTCTCCTGCCGCATCGGCGTGGCGGTGCAGCCGAGCCATTACCGCTTCTGGCACACCACCGGCACCGTCGGCACCTTCGGCGCCGCGGCGGCGGTCTCCGTGCTGCTGGGCAGTTCCGCCGACCAGACCGCGCATGCGCTGGCAAGTGCGGCGACCATGGCCAGCGGGCTGCAACAGGCCTTCCGCGGCGCGGGCATGAGCAAGCCGCTGCATGCGGGCCATGCCGCCGATGCCGGGGCGCTGGCCGCCCTCGCGGGGCGGGCGGATGTGACCGGGGCGCTGGATGTGCTGCATGGCCCGGTCGGCTTCGCCGCCGCGACCAGCGAGGATGCCGGCAAATGGGGCAAGGCGCTGGCGGGGCTGGACGAGCGCTTCGCCATCAGCGCCATGACCTTCAAGAATCACGGCTGCTGCGGCCATATCTTCGCCGCCCTGGACGCCATCAACGACTTGCAGGCCGAGGCCGGGTTCGGCGCCGATGACATCGCCGATGTGCATGTCGCGGGCTATGGCCCGACCAAGGACATCTGCGACCGCCCGGTGGTCACCACCGAGCAGGAAGCCCGCTTCAGCGTGCAATATTGCGTGGCGGCGCTGCTGCGCCTGGGCGGCGTGCGGATCGCGGCCTTCGTGCCGGAGCGCCTGGCCGATCCCGAGATCCACCGCCTGATGGCGCTGGTCAGCGTCAGCCTGGACCCGGCCCTGGCCTCCGCCTATCCCGGCCAGCGGGCGGCGAATGTGACCGTCCGGCTCAAGGACGGGCGCGTGCTCCACCGCTTCCAGCCGACGCGGAAGGGCGACCCGGATGCGCCCCTCTCCGATGCCGAGCTATCGCAAAAATTCATGGAACTGACCGTCCCCGCGGTCGGGGACGCCGCCGCCGCCCGGCTGCTGGAGGCGTTGTGGCATGGCGACGCCTTGCCGGGCGTCGTTCCGGTGCTGCCGCTGGCCTAGGCTGCTTCCCGCGTCGCCTGCTGCAACCAGGCGAGGAACAGCCGCCCCTTGCGGTTCGGCGTGCGATCCGCCGGCCAGACGATGTAATGCGCGAGCGCGCGGGTGACCGGGGTGAACAGCGGCACCAGCAGCCCGGCCCGCACATCCTGGTCCAGCAGCCGCATCTGGCCGACGGCGATCCCGAGCCCATCGATCGCGGCCTGGTAGGTCAGCACCGAGCTTGGGAATTCCATCCCCGGCTGCAACAGGTCGCAACGCCCGGCGGCGCCGAGCCAATCCTTCCAGTCCAGCCGGCGGTAATGCGAGACCAGCAGCCGGTGCTTCGCCAGATCGTCCAGGCTCTCGATCTTCTGGCGGTGCAGCAGCCGCGGGCTGCACACCGGCTGGATGACGTCGGGCAACAATTCCCGAACCTCCATCCCCGGCCAATCGCCGCTGCCGAACTGGATCGCGAGGTCGATCTCATCCCGTTTGAAATCGACCGGGGCGACGGTGTTGGACAGGCTCAGCTCGATCTCGGGGTGGCGCGCGTTGAACTCCGGCAGCCGGGCGAAGAGCCATTTCACCGCGAAGGTCGAATAGACCCGCACCCGCAGCGGCTCATCCTGCTCGGCCTGGCGCATCTGCGCGGTGGCGCGGTGGATGCGCTCGAAGGCAGGGGCGATCTCGCGCCGGTAGGATTCCCCCGCCTCGGTGAGCACGATGCCATGCCGCTCGCGGCGAAAGAGCTTGGCGCCGACGAAGCGTTCCAGCACGGCGATCTGCCGGCTGACCGCCGATTGGGTGACGTTCAACTCCTCGGCCGCACGCGTGAAACTGCCTTGGCGGCTGGCAACCTCGAAGAAAAACAGCGGGTTCAGCGGCGGGATCAAACGCGACATGAGGCGGGTGGCCGTTAGATATGAGAATATCTCATGCCATTAGGCCAGTCGCCGAAACCCGTCCAGCACCCGCGCCTTGACCCCTGCCATGGCGCCGCGCCATGACCGCGCCATGGCTGACCTCGATCTCGTGCTCGCCGGCGTGACGCTGGACGGGGTGCCCGCCGACCTTGGGATCGGCGGCGGCCGCATCCGGCGGGTGGCGCCGGCGGGCAGCCTCACCGCCGCGCGGATCGAGACCTGCGGGGGGCTGCTGGCCCTGCCCGGGTTGATCGACGGGCATATCCACCTCGACAAGAGCTTCATCGGCCTGCCCTGGGTGCCGCATCGCCCGGATGCGACCGTCGCCGGGCGCATCGCGGCGGAAAAGGTGCTGCTCGCCGCCATCGCCGAGCCCATGGCCTGCCGCGCCCGCCGCCTGGTCGAGCAGGTCGCCGCCCGCGGCACCACCGGGCTGCGCACCCATGTCGATGTGGATGGCGAGATCGGGCTGCGGGGGCTGGAGGCGCTGCTGGCCTTGCGGGCGGAGGTCGCGGGGCTGGTGTCCATGCAGATCGTCGCCTTCCCGCAATCGGGCGTCGTCAGCCAGCCACGCGGGGTGCTGGAGGATGCGATCCGCGCCGGGGCGGATGTGGTCGGCGGCCTCGACCCCGCCGGGATCGACGAGGATGTGGAGGGCCAGCTTGCCGTCGTCTTCGGCATCGCCGAGCGGCATGGCGTGCCGATCGACATCCATCTGCATGACCCGGGCGAGCTGGGCGCCTGGGAACTCCGCCGCATCGCCGCCCGCGCCAAGGCCGCGGGGATGCGGGGCCGCGTCGCCGTCAGCCATGCCTTCGCCCTGGGCGCGGTGCCGGAGGCGGTGCTGGCGCGCACGGCGGCCGCGCTGGCCGAGGCCGGGGTCGCGATCATGACCAATGCACCCGGCCCCGAACCCATCCCGCCGGTGAAGCGGCTGGTCGCCGAGGGCGTCGAGGTCTTCGCCGGCTCCGACAATATCCGCGACGCCTGGTCGCCCTATGGCAATGGCGACATGCTCGAACGCGCGCGGCTGGTCGGCTATCGCGCCGGGCTGCTGACCGATGCCGAGCTGCGCCTGGCCCTGGATCTCGTCACCGCCGCACCCGCCCGCGTCATCGGCTTGGCACCTGCTGTCCTGGCCGAGGGCGCCTGCGCCGATCTGGTCCTCGTCGCCGCACAGCATGTGCCGGAGGCCGTCGCCACCGCCCCCATACGCAGCCTGGTGATGAAGGCCGGGCGGATCGTCGCCCGGCAGGGCGTGCTGGTCTGAAGCATGTTCAAGTCAGGCGGACTCGCCTGACGGCTCGGAAAATGCGCCAAGCCGCTCCAAGGGCGCCTCAGCCGGCGAAGAGTGCCGTCAGCCCCGGTTCGAACCCGGTCAGCCCACGGGCCCGGCGCGGCCGGGGCTGGCCGGGTGGCGCCAGCCCGACCAGCGCCTCCGCCATCCGCACCGCCGCGACGGTGCCATCCACCAGCGGCACCGCCACCGAGGGCGCGATCGCCGGCGCCAGCCCGGCCAGCGGGCCGCCGCCCAGGATCACCACCTCGGCGCCATCCTCCTCGACCGCGGCGCGGCAGAGCGCCACGATCATCTCCCTCCGCTCCTCGGCGACCCGCCCGGGGTCGCCGGCGAAGGCGGGCCCCATGCGAAAGCCGCTGCAACGCGAGGCCAGCCCGTTGCGCGCCAGGCACTCCTCGAACATCGGCCGCAGCGCGGCGGTGAAGGACACCACGCCGAACCGCCGCCCAAGCATGGCCGCGGCGTGGAAGGCGGCCTCGCTGATGCCGACCACCGGCACGTCGAACAGTTCCTTGGCGGCCTCCACCCCCGGATCGCCGAAGCAGGCGACGACGGCCGCGTCATAGGAGCCCTTCGCCGCCGCGAGGGCCGCCAGCGTCGCCGGCCCCGCCACCAGCCAATCGGCGCGGGAGACGATCAGCGGCAGGCCGAAGGGCGCGCTGACCGCCGCCACCTCGGTGCCCGGGCGGGCGGCGTCCCGCGCGGTGGTGGCGATGCGCGCGGTCACGCTGTCCGACGTGTTGCTGTTGACGACGAGCAGCCGCATCGGGGCCTCCTGCCAAGGGTGACGCCCGAGACTCCGCGCGCGGCGAAAACCGTAGCACGCAGCGCGCCACCTGGCGGGTTCCCCGGCTGGCGCGGCGTTTGCTAAGCTCCGGTGCGGAGGAACGCCACCCATGAGCCCTCAGGATGCGTTGACGGAGGCGCGGGACCTCAGCGCCGAATTCGGCGAGACGCTGGCCAACCACGCCGCCATGGTGCTCCAGGCGCAGGCGCTGCTGGGGGGCAGCGAGGCGGATGCGCGCCGCTTCCTCGATGCCTATGTCGCGGCCAACGGGCTTGGGCCCATCGCGCCCTCGACCGTGACGATCCGGCGCGAGGACTGGACGGCGCGGCTCGGCGACCGCGCGGCGGAGGGCGCCTACCGCGCCTTCTTCCGCGCCGAACTGGCCCGGCTGGGCTCGGCCGCCGCCTTGCAGCGCGCCTATCTGCCGTCCCTGCTGCCCGGCATCGCGGCCAGCGCGCTGCATGCGCTGATGCGCCTCGCCTATGCCAATGACGCGGGCAATGCGGGCGAGGTCGCCGAGAGCCTCGGCTATTGGGCCGCGACCTTCCTGCCGCTCGGCGCTGGTGTCGGCGCCCCGCCGGTCACGGATGAGCCGGCCGGGGTGCTGCTGCGGGTCGCGGCGGAACCGAGCCTGGCCGGGATGGTGTTCGATGAGGAGGGCCTGCTCTGGCACGCGATGCGCCGCACCGCCGCGATGCCCGCCTTCGCCCCCGCCTATGATTGGCTCGCGGTCGGGCCGGACACGCTGCGCCGCATGGCGCGCGACGCGCTGGCCGTCTTCGCCGCGACCATGGAATTCTGCGCGCTGCATGCGCTGACCGGCACGCATTGGCTGCGGCTGATCCTGCCGGTGCTGGAGCCTGCCGACCAGGAGCGCGCCATCCGCTTCTTCTGGCAGGCGATCGCCGCCGTCTATCCGAAGATGGGCTGCCCGCTGCCGCTGTCGGAGCAGGCGGCCGCACGCCAGCGCGCCCTGCCCGCCCCCGACTGGACCACCATCGCCGCCGCCGCCTGCGCCTCCAACGAGGAGCATGACATCTCGCTCGTCTATTCCGCGCGCTGCGAGGAGGCGGTGTGGAACGACCCGCTTTATCGCGTCGTCGCGGCACGGCGCATGGGTCTGCTCGGCGCTTGAGGCACGAGGCCAGCCAAGCGTCGCTTGCGGCCCAGCCCCGCCGTTCCTAGGCTTGCCCAATCCAACGAGAAAGAGACAGCACATGACCATCGGCCGCAGGACATTCGGGCAGGGCATCGTGGCAGCGGGGGGGCTGGCGCTACCGGGCCTGTTCTCGCACCCGGCGGAAGCGCAGCGCAGCGCCGACACGCTGCGCCTCGTGTTTCGCGACGCGGTGCCGAATGTGGATCCCTATTTCAACAATCAGCGCACCGGGCTGATCCTCGGGCATCAGGCCTGGGATGGTCTCGTCCATCGTGACCCGGACACCTTCAACATCGTGCCGGCGCTGGCCACCGAGTGGAAATGGGTGACTCCCATGATCCTCGAATTCACGCTTCGCCAGGGCGTGAAGTTCCACGACGGCAGCCCGTTCACCGCCGAGGACGCCGCCTATACCATCAACACCGTGTGCAACCCCGACACGCATGTGGCGACGCCCAGCAACTACACCTGGATCGACAATGCCGAGGTGATGGGCACGCACAGCCTGCGCCTGAATCTGAAGCGGCCGACGCCGGCGGCGCTCGACTATCTCGCGCTGGTCCTGCCGATCTGGCCCAAGGCCTATCGCGAACGCGTGGGCGTCGAGGGCTATTCCCGCGCCCCGGTCGGCACCGGGCCTTACAAGATCACCCATGTCGATGTCGCCGCCGGGCTCCGCTACGAGCGCTTCGACGAGTATTATGAGGGCGGGCCGAAGGGCAAGCCGGCGATCAAGAACATCACCGTGCGCTTCGTCACCGATGCGGCGACGGAGTTGACCGAGCTTCTGGCCCAGCGCGTCGACTGGATCTGGAACATGAACCCGGACCAGGCGGCGAATGTGGACCGGCTGCCGTTCTTGCAGACACTGCGCCAGGAATCGATGCGCGTCGGCTACCTCACCATGGATGCGGCCGGGCGCAGCGGCGCCGACAATCCGATGACCAAGGTCAAGGTGCGCCAGGCGGTGTTCCACGCGATCGACCGCACGACGATCGCCGAGAGGCTCGTCTCCGGCGGGTCGCGCGTTCCCCCTGCGCCCTGCTACCCGACGCAGTTCGGCTGCAACGCCGATGCCGCGGTGCAGTACGACTACAACCCGACCAAGGCCAAGGCACTGCTGGCCGAAGCCGGCTTCCCGAATGGCTTTGATGTCGAGCTGACCAGCTACGTGCAGCCGCGCCAATGGTCGGAAGCGGTGCAGAGCTATCTGCAGGCCGTCGGCATCCGCGCGCGCCTCAATTTGTTGCAGGTGGCGGCACAGACGGCGCGGGCGTTGAAGGGTGAGCTTGCGATGTCGATGGGCAGCTGGGGCAGCTACTCGATCAACGACGTCTCCGCGATCATGCCGAACTTCTTCGATGGCGGGAACAACGACTACGCAAAGGACGCCGAGGTCACGCGCCTGCTGGTCGAGGGTGGGTCGAGCGCCGATCCGGCGGTACGCAGCACGGCCTATGACGCGGCGATCAAGCGCATCACGGAGCAGGCGTATTGGGTGCCGCTGCACACCTACGTCAACACCTACGCCTTCTCCAGGCAGCTCGACTTCAAGGCCTTCCCGGATGAGCTGCCGCGCTTCTACCTCGCGAAGTGGAAGTAGGCTGAAACGGCGCTCCGGGCTGGCGACAGCCCGGAGCGCGCTTTACGCCGCCGCCTGTTCGGCCAGATGGCATTCCACGAGGCCGGTCGGCAGCGGCGTCTGCTTCGGCGCCTCCACGCCGCATCGCGCGAAGGCGACCGGGCAGCGCGGATGGAAGCGGCAGCCGGGTGGGATATTCGCCGGGTCCGGCATGATGTCGCCCAAGCCCACATCCGGCACGCCGAGCCCCGGTTCCGGCGTCAGCACGCTGGCAAGCAGCGCCTTGGTATAGGGGTGGCGCGGGTCGTGGAACAGCGCCTCGCCCTCGCTGCGCTCGACGATGCGGCCGAGGTACATGACCGCGACCTCGCTCGCGACATGCTCGACCACGGCGAGGTTGTGGCTGATGAACAGATAGGTCAGCCCGAGGTCGCGCCGCAGATCCGACAGCAGGTTCAGGATCTGCGCCTGCACCGACACATCGAGCGCGCTGGTCGGCTCATCGCAGACCACGATGCGCGGCCGCAGCACCAGCGCGCGCGCGATCGCGACCCGCTGCCGCTGCCCGCCCGACATCTGCGACGGGAAGCGCCCGCCCTGCTCGGCCGAAAGCCCGACCCGTTCCAGCGCCTCCCCCACGCGGCGCGTGACCTCGCTGCCCGAAATGTCGCCCTGCGCGACCAGCGGCATGGCGACGATGTCGCGCACGCGCCGGCGCGGGTTCAGCGAGGAGAAGGGGTCCTGGAACACCGGCTGGATCAGCCGGGCCCGTGCCTTGCGGCCCATATCGCCCAGGCGCTGCCCATCCACCAGCACATCGCCGGAGCTTGGCGGCAACAGGCCGAGGATCATGCGCGCCAGCGTCGATTTGCCGCAGCCGCTCTCCCCCACCACGCCAAGCACGCTGCCGGCCGGCACGGCGAAGGAGACGCCGTCCACCGCGACAACCTCCCGCGCCGGCGCGAACAGCCCCTGGCGGACGTGGAAGACGCGGCGGAGGTTGCGGACCTCGATCGCCGGGGTATCGCCGCCGCTCACGCTGCCCTACCGTTCAGATGCTGCTTCTGCAGTGCCTGACGCCGTGATCCTGGCATGCCAGGATCACGGCGCGGCGGCGGTGTCGGGATGGTTTT
>NZ_QKYU01000018.1 GCF_003253705.1 Humitalea rosea | reverse complement strand
AGCTCGACATGCAACTCGCGTTCGGTCTGCTCCTCATCCGGCCGGAACAGGATCATCCCGGAGGTGTAGAAGCTGCGCAGCGCGCTGGCGCCGGAGAGCGCCAGGAAGGGATCATCCTTCACCTGCTGCTTGCTGAGCTTCTTTGTGTGGTGGGCGAGGATGATGCCGGCCTCGGGGGCGACCTGGTCGCGCAGCGCTTCGACGCGGCCCTGCAGGAAGAACATCATCGCGCTGTTGTCGTTCTCGCCCTCGCCGCCGGGCCCGCCATCGAATAGGTTGCGGATCGGGTCGATGCAGATGATGTCGGGCGGCGCGTCGGGGAACGAAGCGCGGATGGCGGCGGCGACGAGCGGCACGCCATGGTCATCGAGCAGCATGCGCAGCTTGGGGGTGACGACGAGGGTGTCGCGGGCGCGAGTCACGATGGCGGGATCGAGCCGGAGCTGCTGTAGCCGCTCTCGCAGGTAGTGGTACTGGATCTCGGCCTGCAGATAGAACACGCGCAGCGGGCGCGGGGCCGTGAAGCGCAGGAAGGGTGCGCCGGCCGCGGCGTGCACCAGCAGGCTGATCAGGAAGTCGGACTTGCCGACCTTCGGCGCGCCGCCGAGCACCAGCATCCCACCCGGGGTAAGCAGGCGCGGCCCGATCAGGTCGTCGGGCATCGGCGAGGTATCGTCGAGCAACGCGCCGAGGGTGTGGGCCGGGACAGCGGCGGGTGGTGCGTCACCGGCGCGGAGCAGCGGCGGCCCGTTGCGTTCGACATGCAGCGCCCAGATGCTGTCCGCCTCGACCTTGAGGCGGTCCAGCGGCCAGGCCGGCCGCAAGCAGGCGGCGTTATATCCGCAGATGGCCTCCCAGCCCTGGTCGGGCGTGAGGCGTCCCTCATGCACCTGGCGGATGAAATGGCCGATGGCGGCGCTGGCGCCCTGGAAGCGGGTCCAGGCGTCCTGGGCGCCTTCACGGACTGGGGTGGTGAGGATGGTGTCGAGGCCGGGGCGGGGGGCGCCAGCGGCGGCGGTGGGCGCCTCCAGGCCCGGCATGGTGGGCATGGCCGCCACCGCCGCGGCGAAGTCGGGGAGCTCGACCTCGACCCTGGGGCGGTGCTCCCGGATGGTGACGCGCCGCTGCACGCCGTGCTTCTGGTGGACGGTGCCGGGGACGCGAATGGGCTGGTGCGCGGAGCGGAAATGCGTGTCGCCGCCAACCTTGTCGGCGATCTCGCCGCGCAGGGCGCAGAGCCGGGCCAGGTCCTCGCCCTCCGCCGGCTCGGAAAGCCGCCACCAGAGATGCAGCTTGGCGGCGCCCTCGGCGGTGCGTCCGCCGCTCTCGACCAGCAGGGTCGGCGCGCCGAGGTGGTGGACGAGGTGCGCCACCTTGGCATCGATGTCGCCGGTGTCGAGATCGACCACCAGGGTCTGCATCTGCAGCACATGCTCGGCGCGGGCCTGGCCATGCTCCGCAACCGTGCCGGGGATGACATAGACGGCGCTGCCTTCACGCGTGGCCCAGGTGGCGTAGGTCGCCAGCAGCTCGGGCGCGTTGCTGTCGGCGGGGATCCAGATGTTGTGCGGCTTGGTGTCCAGCCCCTGGCCCTGATCCACGAAGCCACGGACGGGGATCAGCCCGTCGCAATAGCCGAAGACCACGTCGAGGAAGATGGCGATGGCCGCCAGGTCCACAGCGGTCCGTCCGGCATGGGCATGCATCGACTGCCCATCGGGGGGAAGTCGATCGAGGGCGATCTGCCCAGCGGCGGGAAGTTCGCTCACGCTATCCTCCGGCAGCGGCACTGCATCGTTGAAATCGCTCCATGCGTTCATGCAGGCAGCGCCCAGCAGCGCTTGGCCCAGGGGCAGAAGCGGCATTCGAAATGGTCGGCCTGGGCGGCAACGCGGGGCAGCAACTCGCCCGCATCTGTGGCCGCGAGGATGCGGACACCGCGGTCCGACATGCGTTGCGCCAGCTCCGCGTTGAACGGCACCAGCTCGTGGTGCAACTCCGCCGTGTCCTTGTTGATGGCGGTGAACAGCGCCGGATTGTCCGCCACCCCCGGCACCGCGGCGTCCATGTAGGCCTGGTAGACCGCAATCTGCGCTGCGTAGATCGGCTTGCTGGCTGCCACCCCCTTGTTGGCGGTCTCGCGCCAGGACTTGGCGTTCATGGTCTTGCATTCCCACAGCGCGGGGAATGCCATGCCAGGGATCGTGGGCCCGCCGGCGAAGACGCCATCGACATGGCCGCGGATGCGACCGCCCGCGACCGAGAAGCCGAACTGCTCGCCATGCTCGCCACCGCCGCGGCGGGTGTAGAGATCGAAGCCGGCGCCTCGCAGCCAGGCGACGGCGACATCTTCCAGCGCATGCCCGATCCCGAAGATGCGCAGCAGCCGTCCGTCGAAATCCGCGCCCTCATCCTTCGGTGCCTTCACGAACTCGAATTGCAGCGCCCGCTCGCAGCCGTGGCCGAGACGGGAGCCGCCGAGATAGCTGCGTGGCGGCGCCGCCTGATTGCCGGCGACCAGCGCCGCATCGATGGCGGCGGTGACGTGGGCGGAGGTCTGGCTGCGGCTGTTGAGGTCCAGCATCAGAAGGGCGCATCCGCGGCGGTGAGCGGGCGGTGCGGAGCATTCGCCTGCCGGGCCGTGGCCTGCATGGCCTCCTGGAAGCCGCCGACAGCGACCTCGATCAGCGTCAGCACCTGCGGCTCGGTCAGATCGATCAGCCGCGTCTGCCAGCCGATCTCCCCCAGGCATTCGCCGAGTGGGCGCATGGTGGCGCGGATGGCGGCCTGTTCCTGTTCAGTGAGGTCAACCATGGCGGGCGCGCTCCTCGCGGCAAGGGTGGTCCACAGCGCCTGGCAGGCCATGCTGCAGAAGGAGGTGGCGGGCCGGGGCGGCCGCCGCCGTGTCGGATCGAACCAGCCAAAGCCGCGTGTGGAGCGGCAGCAGATGGCGCAGGGCGGGACGAGATTGCGCATGGCCGGTCATGCGGCCTGGCCCAGCGCCGTGGGCTGCGCGTTGCGCACCAGGCTGCGGATCACCTGCTTGTTGAACCTGAAGGTCAGCAGCGCCGATGCCTGGTAACGCGTCATGCCTAGATCAGCGCGGGCCTCGGGCGGGAGGTGGGCAAGTTGGCGCTCGGTCGGAGCTTCCCGATGCCAGCGCTTGCTCTTATGGGCGCTCTCATCGGTCTCGTGCGCATTCAGCCAGTCATCGGCGGCGGCCAGCGCCACCAGCCTCTCACCGATGGACAGCAGGCGCGGCCGCTCCTCCTTCGCGCCGCCGACCGCATGCCAGGCGCCGTTCAAGAAGAAGATGCCCGCCCAGCCGTTGAACCCGTTGGCCAGCAGCGCGGCGTCGTCGCCGAACAGGTCGCACCACTGGAAGGCGGAGCGCCGGAGCAAGTCGATCTCCGTCATGATGAAGTCGGAGAGCGAACCGCCAGGGTGCTCATCGGCCGCGCCCGGCACCACAGGCATGATCAGCTTGGCGCCGCAGAGCGGGCAGGCTGTGCAGGCCAGCGGGATCTCGGCTTCGCAGCTGGGGCAGGTCTTGGTCGGCGCCTCGCCCTCGGGCTCATATCCCTCCAGGTCGACATCCTGTTCGAGGGAGCCGTGCAGCAGCGACGACGTGCCGAAATCGAGCACGATGCAGTCGCGTTTGACGATGCCGGGATGCTCGGCGGGATCGACGGTGCGCAGCCCGCGGCCGATCATCTGGATCATGGTGCTTTTGAAGGAACTGGGCCGCAGCAACACGACGCAGGAGGTCGGTGGGTGATCCCAGCCCTCGGTCAGCACCGCGACATTGACCACGACCTGGAGCTTGCCAGCGGCATAGGCGGCCAGGACACGCCGGCGGTCGTGTTCCGGCATCTCACCGGTCACTGTGGCCGCTGAAACACCGGCCTGCCGATAGGCACTGGCGACGCCCTCGGCGTGGGGAACAGTCGAGCAGAACACCACTGTCTGGCGATCGCTCGCATGCTCCTGCCAGTGCTTGATGACTGCCTCGGTGACGGGCGCGCGGTTCATGATCTGATCGACGGCGGCCATGTCGAAGTCGTCACCGGACTGGCGGACGGCGCGGAGCTCATCCTGCACGCCCACATCGATGATGAAGGTGCGGGGCGGCACCAGGTGGCCGGACTGGACCAGCTCGCCGAGCCGGATCTGGTCGGCGACGTTGGAGAAGACGTCCCGCAGACCCTTGCGGTCCCCGCGGTTGGGTGTGGCGGTGACACCGTAGATGCGGCACATCGGATTGCGATGCAGAGCCCGACCGATAATGCGCTGATAGCTGTCCGCGACGGCGTGATGCGCCTCATCGATCACCAGCAGGTCCAGCGCCGGCATGGCGTCCAGGTTCGCCTGGCGTGTCAGGGTCGGCACCATGGCGAAGGTGACCTGGCCGGCCCAAGATTTTTGGGCCGCATCCACGACCGAGGTGGCGATGCCGGGGTTCACGCGGCGGAACTTCGCCAGGTTCTGGGCGGTCAGCTCATCCCGATGCGCGAGGACCGCGGCCTTGGCGGCGCTGTTGCCGATATGCTCGCCCACCGCCGCCGAGAGCATGATCGTCTTGCCGCTGTTGTGCGTTACGGTGAAGTCGCCCAGCAGGTAGCGATGATCGGCGTCGACGGTAAAACCGCAATACGTCCCCTTGCCAACATCGTGCAGCGTAAAGCCCGTCCGAAGCACATCCTTCTTCTGCCGCCTCGGTTGAGGAATTTTCCGTACGACGCGGAGCGGAAGGCAGGTGGTGTCGCCCGAGATGCACAGCCGCCAGTACGCTGTGCCATTGACCTGTCGCTGCGCAATGAATGCACGTAACCCGAGGCTTCGCGCCATAAAGGCAATATCGTCGGCCATGCGGCGCGAGGCCGAGACGATCTCGAAGCAGCCACGCGTCAAATGGCCGTCCGTGTCGAGCAGGCCCGCAAGGATCGCCTGGCGCACGGTGCGCGATCCGAGACGGTAAGCGTCGGGCACGAACTTCTCAGATGCTCCGACGCCCAGCACACCAAGATCCCGCAGCACCTTGCGGAGCGTATTGGTGCCGCCCTGCCGCCCCGAGAAATGGTAGGAGTTCGCCTCGTTGTCCCCCAGCTGATCGGTACGGATCGCAAGCCCGAGTTGGCCAGCCATTGCGAAGCAGGTCTCGACGATTTCGACATCGGGCGTCGTGATCGCCAGGGACCCGTGCTTGAGGCTGCCGTCCCCAAGCAGAAGTCCGAGGAAGTAGGGATCCAGCGTCGGCGGTTCGCGCGCGGGAAAGTCGGCACTGACCCGAAACAGCTTATGGAGATGACGGAAGTAGGTGCTGCGCTGACGATAGTCGTCCACGCTGATGTCCAGGATCGTCCCACCCGGGGCCGCTGTCGCGTGCGAACCGCGGGAGCCTTCGTTGACCTTGATGAGTGTGAGGATATGGCCTGCGTTGACGATGAACGGATCGCCCTTAATGGGGCGCACTTCGACCATCTCGTCCTCGCCCGCGTGCAGTTCCAGCACTGTGCGGGGCGAGCTGTCCGGGCCCATAAGCCGATCACCGATGCGGACATCCTCGACCGGCAGGATAGCACCGTCGAACATCAGGATGGGCGTGCCCGCGGCATGGCAGCCGGTCGGAGCGACGCCGAGGGTGTTGCCGTGCACGCCGAGCGCACGAAGGCTGCGCTCGACGAAGAGCTTCTGGCGGGGGCGGAGCATCATGCGGTGCGGCCCTCCCTCAGCGCGCCCAGGCGGGGCGCGGATCGTTGCCGGGAGCGGGCTGCGGCGTGGGAGCCGGGAAGGCGCCCTGTTGCATGGCCGGCGCCGCGGGGGCTGCGTAGGTCGGCGCTGGCGGGGCATAGGCAGGCTGCGGTGCCGCATAACCAGCCGGTGCCACCTGCCGTCCCATTGCCTTCGCGTAATCCCGGTGATCCGGCGTCACCGCCATGCGGATTTCGTTCTTGGCCTCGCCGCCAGCATCGGTGCCGTGCTCGATCTTCGCCACGAACTCGAGGCCATCGAGATCGGCGAAGCCGCCGATGCGGCGCGCCGCCTGCGCCTGGGGCGAGACATCCTTGTCGGAAATGCCGCGGGCGGAGTTCAGCATCCCGCGCAGGAAGCTGCGGCCCATCCCCGCCCATTCCGGCCCCTTGGGGCTGTAGAGGCCGATCAGCGTGAAGACCTTCCTCTTGGCGTAGGGGCCCTCCAGCACGGTGAACTCGCCATTGAGATAGACGGCGCCGGCGCTGCTGCGCGTGGCATAGCCGCCCGTCCAGCCCTGGCTCGGATCGTCGAAGCCGCCGGGACGGATGGTCAGGCGCACCCGCACGATTGTGCCCTTGGGGATCAGGTTCGGGTTCGACTGGGCGTCGTTGTAATCGTTCCAGGAAGCCATGATGCTTCTCCTCCGGTCAGGTGGTGGGGGTGTCGGTGGCGGCGGTCATGAGCGGCGCCGGCAGCGCGGGTGCCGCTTCGGGTGCTGCCGTGCCGCGGATCTTCGCGAAGAGGCGGCCGAGGTCTGGTGGCTCCAGCAGGTCGAGCCGGCCGCTGCGGTCCTTCGCCGGATAACCCCAGGGGTTCAGCGTCTGGCAGACCAGCGCCCGGAACGGCTGCCCGCCCTGGTCCTTGATCTCCGCCAGCGTCAGCACCTCATCGACGATGCCCGGCAGTTCGAGGCTGGTCTTGCTGCCCTCGATCTGCAGGCTGAAGACGCGGCGATTGAAGTCGTCGAGCTTCTCGTCGAGGATCCCGACGAAGATCACGTTGCGGCCGCGGGCGTGCTGCAGGTGCGTGAGCCAGGCGATCATCTCGCGGCCGTGCAGCCCATAGGCGCCGCGTAGATCCGACTTGCCGGTCTTCTCGGAATGCGCCTCGGGCTGGCCGCGGCACCACTGAAAGCAGAGCCGGGCGGCAACCGTGATGCTGTCCACGAAGATGGTGGCGAAGCCATCCATACGCGTCGGGTCGCCATAGGCCTGCACGACACGGGCATACTGCGCGGCGGAATAGGGCTGGTCGTCGCGCAGAGCGGGGTTCGGACCGGCCAGGAACAGCGCGAGGTCGCGGCATTCCTCCCAGGTGCGCGGACGGATCGATGCGCCGCGCCAGTGCTGCACTGCGAGGTCGCCTGCCTCCAGGTCCATGAAGAGCGTGGTTACGGCGCAGGTCGTGTTCAGAAGCCAGGTCTTGCCCATGCCGGGCTTGCCGAGAATGGCGGCCTTGACGCCGCGCTCCTCTGCCTGCCGCTCATCGGCAGTGATGATCCGCAGCGCCATCAGCGGTTCCTCCGATTGACATGCTTCCCACCCGCGGGAAGCAGGACTATCGCCGTGGCGCAGGACAGGAGCTGGCAGGTCTTGCCGATGCCTTGGCGGGCCGAGATGACCGCGCGGGGGCCGATGGCGATGCGCTTCGTTTCCTGAACCGGATCGCGCGTCGGCAGCGGCGTGGTCATGTGGGTGCTGCGCATCACACGCCCTCCGGCTTGAGGGTCAGCTTGAAGGTCTGCCGGCCCGTGCGGACGGTGCGTGCCGGCTCGAAGGCAAGACGGATGCGGTCGGGCCAGGCGGTGTACGCGCGCTCAGAGACCTTGAAGGTGGTCTCGACGTACTGGCCAGGATCCTCGCCGCCGGCGCGGATCTGTTCGGACAGCGCGGCGAGCCGGGCCTGGTCCCATTCCACCCGCTTAGGGAGGTCGACCGCGATTTCCACGGCGCCGTCCTGGAAGCGGACCGTGCCGGTGTCCTTGCCGGCCGCGGCACGGGCGCCCAGGGCGCGCTGCTCGTAGCGGAGTGCAATCGCGGCCTCGATCCAGTCCTGCATGCGCTTGGCCGCGTCCAGCGTCTCGCGCGCATCGGTCTGGAGCAGCGCCAGATGCTCGGCCGGAAGTGCGATCACGTCGCTCACCGGCAGGTGGCGCAGCGCATCAAGCGTGGGGCGGTTGGTGCGGAGCGCGTCCATCATGCTGCCTCCGCGAGCAGCAGCGGCAGGATGGCTGATGCGGTGCGGCGCGGGCGGCGGCGGGCGACGAGGATGTAGGCGTAGTCCTCATAGCCGTGGCGGCGCTGCACGATGTCGGCGAGGCCGAGTTCGGCCAGCTTCAAGGCGCGGGCCGCCAGGCGCTGCAGCGCGGTGCGCTCCTGCTCGGGCAGGCACTGCAACTGCGGGCAGACCTGCCGGGCGAGCGCGCCACGGTGATAGGTGATGCTGTCGCCGGGAGCCGCGGCGCCGAGCCAAGTGCAGAGGGAAGCCTCGGTGAGAGGCTTCGCCACTGCGCGGATGTCGGTGATGAGTTTGTGCATGACCATGATTACCGAGGCTGAGGTCATTCTGTTTCACGCCGCCGGAGTGGCGCCGGCGGCGCACAGCCGCAGCCGCATCTCGCGCACGCGCCGGAACGCCGTGGTGCGGGACAGGCCGGCGTGACGGGCTGGATCGACGTCGCCACGCGCGAGAGCAGCGCAGAGCGGCGCATCCTCTTCCGTCAGCACGCCAGCGATCCGCTCGAGGTCCAGGCGACGATTCACGTCGGCGAAGGCGTCGGTCTGCTGCCCCATCCACGCGCCGTAGCCGTCCGCCTCCGACAGCACGGCGCCGACCGTGGTGCCGCCAGGCAACGGATCATCGAGGGAGGCGGGGTGGTGGAGTGCCCGCTGCCGGTGGGTGCGGTGCGCCAGCAGCGCGGCATGGTGCCGGAAGCAGGTGAGTGCGAAGGCGCCGAGCTCGCCCTGAGCCGCGTTGAAGCCGGGCAGCCGGGCGAGGAAGTCGGTCAGGAGGTCCTGGGCGAAATCCTCGGCGTCATACGCGGGAAGCCCGAGGCGGCGGCACAGGCCGCGCGACATGCGCTCGGCCATGCGGTGCAGTGGTTCGAATTCGGCGAAGGTGAGCGGGTGCATAGGTGGCTCCGGCTGGTCGTTGATGACCAGCCGAAACTGCCGGGGCCGCATTCCCACAGGGGTGGGACAGGTGTGGGAGCGTTGTGGGAACGGGCCCGGCTCGGCCCGCCGCCTATTATTCCATCATCGATACGGTGAGAGGGGGGAGGCTGATGGCGTAGCCGGCGGTGGTGTGGGTCGCGATCAGCTGCGCGACCTCCTCGGAATCACCAAATGCCTGTTTCAGCTTCTTGCGTAGTTCACCCACGAGATCGCGGACCGCGGCTTCGGCGGTGCTGGGGGTGAAGATTTCGTCCAGGAGGGCGTGCCGGCTCACGATCGGCTTTCCGCGCCGATGCTGCAGCGCGAGGATATTGAGAAGCTGGAATGGCCGTGGCGGGAGCGACGTTTCCTGCTCGCCAAGGCGGACCGTTCGCGTCCCGATTGTGAGGGCCAGGCGATACATTCCGGCGCGCCCATCAGGCAGCAGGCCTATATCGAAAGCCAGAGGCGGCCCGCTGCCAGATGAAGCCAAGGCATCGCAAGGCGTGACGTGGTGGACGCCTTGGCTGGCAAGCAGCGCGCGGTCCCGTTCGCCAAGGGTCGGTCCGATGAGCACGATCGGGCCCTCACGGTCCACCATGCGGACTGCGCCCACCAGACCCGGCTGCAGCAAGGCGGCCCGCGTCGGCGCCGCCACCACTACGCGCCCATCTGGCAGACGCCCGAGGCGCCAGATCCCGAGGGCGATCTCTTCAACCTGACCGAGCCCCGTGGCCGTGGCGGCCTCCTGGATGAGGGTCGGGATCGCCACGCTGAGGGTCCGAACGTCGTCTGGGGCCAGCTGCTGGTCACGACGATGGTCCGCCGCGCAGGCGGCGAATGGCATGTTGGCATTCCACCGAATACGACGCTCATCGGCGCCACAGTCGCAGTCACCGCACGGATCCCATGTCGTCACTGGCTCGCCATGCAGCAGCACGCCCAGCGCCAGCAGGCGCTGGAGCATGGCGTCCTGATCCGCGGTGTGCTGCCGGCCGAACATCACGGCCGGCTCACCCGCCTCACTCAGCTGCCAGAGCAGCTTCGCCAGACTGTCGTGCATGGACCAGATTGTTTAGTGCGAGGAGTGCCATCACCCGCTTCTTGTGGCGGCTGCGCTGGAAGCTGAGTGAATCGTCGGGCTTGATCTTGACGGTGATGGTCGGTGCCCGGCCGCCCTGCGTCTTGAGGACGACCCGTGCGGTGATGTGACCCAACCGCCAAGCATTGTCGCCGTAGATGATGTCCGTCCGGCTCTGATGCAGCAGCTTCAGGGCGTTGCCAGATGGGTCGCGGACGGTCAGCGAGAAGAGGGTCTTCTCTTGCCCGGTCTTGATGTTGGTGGTCACCCGGTTGGCCTGCGCTTCGACAATCAGGATCCGATCGATCTCGTCGTCGTCACCCTTCCGGAAGGTGAAGGCGCCGCCCGATCGCTCCAGCGGCTCGAGCGTGTAGAGGCGCTGTGCGTCCGCCGCCTTGAACAAGCCGGGCTGGCCCAGGATGTGGGTGGCAAAGGCCTCGGCCAAGTCGCCCCGGCGCTTCTTGGCGCAGCCCCAGACCGTGAGGCGGCCCGTGAGTTCGGCATAGGAGATGACGGCTGTGTCGATCTCCTGGAAGCCGATCACACTGTCCTTCTCACCCTTGACTACCTCGGTCGATACCGGCGGCGCGCCGTGCCTGACCGCGATGCAGAGCTCGCCATCGTCCTCGTAGGGACGCACGCGGCAGTACTTGCCCCGCAGGTCGGCTGCGAAGAGCTCTCCCGCCGCGAGACGCAGGGCTTCCAGCGTGTCAGGGGTGACCTCGGGCGTCACGCCTTCCTCGCGGGCATTGAATTCCGACACGCTCGGCGGCGGTACGAAGACCGAGGTGTGCTCGGCTTCCGCGAAAACCTCCGGATGGTCGACGAAAGCAAGGAGGGCGATGTCGCGCGCCGTGGCCGTCGCGCGATCCGCCGGCTCCATGATGACGACCTTCTGGCGCTCAGCCTCGTCCAGGATGAGCTGCATGCCCTGCGCGCTGTCGAGGCGGACGATCCGGTGCAAATCGTGGATCAGCGTCTCGGGGTAATCGTCGCGCGGCCCGAGAAGGAAATCCGAGATCTGTTTGCGGCCCTCCGCGGGGTTGGCCGCCAGGAGGGAGAGAGCCAGTTTTGGTAACCCCTCCGCGTGCTTGGCCAGAAGACGGCCCAGGACCTCCCAGTTCACGGTCTTGAGAAACCGCTGGTTGGCGAACTTGGTGAAGTCCTTCTGCACGTGACGGTCCTGTGATGGGGAACGAAACCGGTACATCATGAGGCATACCGCTGTCGAATCCAATCGGTGGTTGGGTGAAACACTCGGACCGCGACGCCGGTAATCAATAGCATGGCGCCTCGATCCAACCTTCCCGTCAACGCCCACCTGCCGCCCCACCTCCGAGAGGTTTGCGGCATCCTCGCTGCGGGCCTGGTGCGGCTCCGCAGCCGCGTTGCCGAGGATGAACCGCGCGATGCCGAGATAGCTCGGGGGGCGGGAGACACTCTCCTACACTCCACTGCCCACCAGCGCCTGCATGCGAAACCCAACAGGAAGGGACTCGCATGACCAGACGTTCACCTGCCGCGCCCGCGGCAGCACCGACCATCCCGAAGATCCCGCCGACGCAGGTGCTGAGCCGGCTCGCCGCGCTGCCGGCGGCGCCGACCGCCACGCTGAAGGACCAATGGCGGGAACTGTTCGGCAAGGAGCCGCCGCCCTGGAACCGGGCCTACATCCAGAGCCGGCTGGCCTATCGCATCCAGGAATTGGCCTATGGCGGGCTGAAGCCCGAGACCGTCGACCGGCTGGTGGCGCTGGGCGAGCAATTGGATGGCGGCAACGTCGTCCTGCGCCGTATTCGTGCCGACAGCCGGCCGCTGGCCGGCACGCGCCTGCTCCGCGAATGGCAGGGCGTGCAGCACGTGGTCACGGTGCGCGTCAACGACTTCGAATTTGAGGGGCGGCCCTACCAGTCGCTCTCAGCCATCGCGCGCCATATCACCGGCACGCGCTGGAACGGCTGGACGTTCTTCGGACTGCGCGCGCGAGGTGACGCATGACCCGCCGCGCTCGCATCGAGCCGGCCATGCCGGCCACGACGAAGAAACTGCGCTGCGCGGTCTACACGCGGAAATCCACCGACGAGGGGCTGGAGAAGGAATTCAACACGCTCGACGCGCAGCGCGACGCCTGCGAAGCGTACATCACCAGCCAGCGCGCCGAGGGCTGGTTGCTGGTGCGCGACCGCTATGACGACGGCGGGTTCTCGGGCGGCACGCTGGAGCGACCGGCATTGCAGCGCCTGCTCCGCGACATCCGGGCCGACCTGGTCGATGTGATTGTCGTCTACAAGATCGATAGGCTCAGTCGCTCGCTGATGGATTTCGCCAAGCTGGTGGAGGTGATGGACGCGCACGGCGTGACCTTCGTTTCCGTCACGCAGAGCTTCAACACCACCACGTCGATGGGCCGGCTGACGCTGAACATCCTCCTCAGCTTTGCGCAGTTCGAGCGAGAGGTCATTGGCGAGCGGATCCGCGACAAGTTCGCCGCCTCCCGCGCCCGCGGCATGTGGATGGGGGGCAAGGTGCCGCTCGGCTACGACGTCGTGGCACGGAAGCTAGTGGTGAACGAGGACGAGGCGCCGCGGGTGCGCCGTGTGTTCGAGATCTTCGCCGAGACGGGATCGGGCATCGAGACGGTGACCCGTCTCCGGGCGGAGGGCGCCACCAGCAAGGCCGGGCGACCGCTCGACAAGGGCGACGTCTATAAGCTGCTGAACAACCGGACCTATGTCGGCGAGGCCGCGCACAAGGGGCAGATCTATCCCGGTGAGCACCAGGGCATCGTGCCGCGGGAACTGTGGGACCGGGCGCACGCCGTGCTGCAGACCAGCCCAAGGGTGCGCGCCAACCAGAATCGGGCGCAAACGCCGGCGCTGCTGAAGGGACTGATCTTTGGGGTGGATGGCCGGGCGCTGTCGCCGACCCACGCCCGGAAGAACGGCCGGCTCTACCGCTACTATGTGGCGCAGCGGGTCCTGAAGGGCGACGCCGCCGGTGACGCCAGCATCGTGCGCCGGGTATCGGCGGCGGAGATCGAGGCAGCGGTGGTGGACCAGGTGCGAGCGCTGCTCCGGCAGCCTGAGATCGTAGTCGGCACGTGGCGGGCGGCGCGCAGGGAGGCGCCGGACCTGACTGAGGGCGAGACCCAGGACGCGCTCCATCGGCTCGACCCGCTGTGGGAGCACCTCTTTCCGGCGGAGCAGGCGCGGATCGTGCGGTCGCTGGTGGAGCGGGTGGTGGTCGGCCCGGCCGGCGCGGACATTCGGCTGCGGCTGGACGGGCTCGGCAGCCTGGTGCGGGACCTCACCGCCATCGGGCCCGATGCCCTGAGTGCAGCGGCATGACGGCAGCCACCAGCATCACGGTCCGAGTGCCGCTGGCGATTCGGCATCGGCCGGGACGGAAGACCGTCGTGACCCCGATAGCGGATGGTGTCGCGCCGGTCACGACGCGGGCCGACCCGGCGCTGTTAAAGGCGCTTGCTCGGGCGTTTCGCTATCAGCGCATGCTCGACAGGAGGACCTACGAGTCGGTCACCGAGATGGCGTGCGCCGAAAAGATTGACCGCGGCTACCTCGGGCGCCTGCTTACCCTGACCCTTCTGGCGCCAGACGTGATTGATGCGGTCTTGAGCGGGCAGTCCAAAGTCCTCAGTCTTCCCATCCTTCTTGCTGGGGTTACAGAATCCTGGGACCAACAGCGCACTGCTCTGTGGGCGGATCAATGACCGCGCGATCCATGGGGACGCGGGAAAGTTGACCGCACTGCTACACGCCGCCTCTGGCGGCAGTCCTGAGTGGCAGGCCGCCGGCCGTCGCGCGGGAGGTCGGCTCCAATCCCGTCGCCAGCTGAGGCCGCGCCGGGGTGAAATTTCACAAAGCCGAGGCCCGCTTGGGCCGTGGAGCAAGCCAGACAACGCGGCCTGCATCGAAACGCGGCTAATAGAGGAACCTTGCCTCGCGGCGCCGCGGGAGCATTGAGGGTTGTACGCGCCTCGTCGCTGCGTTAGTGTGCACATTGAATTGGAGTCGCTATGTCCAGATCGTCCGCCCTCCGCGTGCAGCGTGAAGCTCTGCCTCTGTTCGATGAGCCGGCGCTTGCGCCGTCGGTCCCTGCTTCGTCTGCAACGCCCAGCGCTATGTCGTCGGAGGTCTTTCTGGCCGCAGTCCGGTCATTTCGGGACTTCGGAACAGAGACACGCGAGTGGATTGAGGACGGGATCCCCTACCTGGTAAACGAGTTCTGGACCGCGGGCCAACGTCAGGCACACAGCATCCACGAAGTCAGCTATCGCGCCTGCTTTAAGCCGCAGCTGCCCGAGTTTTTCATCGACAGACTGACCCTCCCCGGCGACGGGGTGCTTGATCCGTTCATGGGCAGAGGGACCACGCCGGTGCAGGCAGCGCTCATGGCCCGCCGACCCCTCGGGAATGACGTCAACCCGTTGTCTACGCTGCTTACCCGTCCGCGCCTTGCGCCGCCACCGCTCGCGATGATCGCGAAGCGCCTCAATGAGGTTTCCTGGGAACGCGCCGGCCAAGTCCGCAGTGACCTTCTCGCCTTTTATCACCCCGGGACGCTCAGCCAAATCTGCGCACTGCGAGAATGGCTATTGCGGGAGGCTCCACTCGACGAGCGGCGCCCCGACCCTGCCACAGACTGGTTACGAATGGTGGCGATCAACCGTCTCACCGGCCACTCGCCTGGCTTCTTCTCGGTCTACACGCTGCCGCCGAACCAAGCGACCTCGGTAACGAACCAGCTCCGTATAAACGTCAAACGCAACCAAGTGCCCCCTCTGCGCGACGTGAAGGCAGTTATCCTCAAGAAGACCCGACAGCTGCTGAAGGACGGTCTTCCCCCCGCACACCCTCCCGCGATGCTTGGAACGGGTCCTGCCGCCCGGATGGCGCACATACCCGACGGATCAGCGAACCTCGTTGTTACGTCGCCGCCCTTCCTCGATATCGTCCAATATGCGCAAGACAATTGGCTGCGCGGATGGTTCGCGGGCATTGACGCCGACGCCGTCGAGATCGCTATGCACCGCACCGAGGTAGCCTGGGAGGCGATGGTTCGCGCCGCTTTGACCGAAATGGCACGAATCGTCCGGCCCGGAGGCCATGTAGCGTTCGAGGTGGGAGAAGTCCGTAATGGAAAGGTTCTACTAGAGCGTGCGGTGTGGCGCGCTGCCGAAGGTCTGCCTTTCGACAGGCTGGCCGTCATAGTCAATCAGCAGGAGTTCACAAAGACGGCCAACTGCTGGGGCGTGGACAACAATGCAAAGGGCACAAACACCAACCGAATCGTGCTCCTTCGCCGTCATTAAACGAAGCGCGCACCTCAAGGGTGCGAGTGAAATCTCTGCTGGCCTCGCCCAAGCATTACTCGGGAAGTGGACGCTTCAAGCTTGACGCTGACCATCGTGTCCGGCTCGAGAAAGTCCAGCCGCATTCCGGTCACGACGCCCTCATCATTGTGGTTGAGCGTGAAGAGGAGGTGGCATGGCGGAGGCGCGTCGTGGCCGATTCTATCGATTTCAGCACGTAGACGCGCGGTGGAGCCGGTCAGCACGATGCGGAGGCTGCTGGCGTCGCCATCCAGCTTGGACGTGCTCTTCACCTCTGCGCAGCACCATCCGCCCTGCCACCGTAGGACGAAATCTGGGTATCCCGCCCCACCGATGACGCCCAACCGATAGGAGGGAACGGCGGTAAGCCGGTCCTTCAGGAACTTTGCTGCCTTATTACCTCTGGACTGGGGGGTGCTACCGGCAAATCCGGGTATCTCGGCGCCAAGCAAGCCAGCGGCGTCGAACCCTGCCGAAAGTGCAGCGGCGATCCCTTCCCGCCGTCGCGGCGGCCAGGGGCCAATGAGGTTCCGAGGATTGGCAATTCCCTCCCACCGCTGGAGTCTTGTGTAAAATTCACTGAAGGACGTGAGCTTGGCCTCAGGCTCAGCATCCTCCACAGCCACAACTCGCGCCGAACGTGCCGCCATGGTTTCCCCGCTTGCATCGATTCGGTATCATCTCCTCTGCTGATCCTGGCGGATAGGGGAGCCGCGGTCCGTCACTAGACGGAGGCTGCCGCAAATGCTCCTTTTGCGATCTAGATGCTTGGGATGTCGTCGATTGGATCGCACGCTACGCTTTACCTGGGAGCTGGATGGGCTCGCGGCTGCCCTGAAGATCGGCAGGGACGACGTCGTTCGTTATTTCAGGGACGGTCGACGCATTTCGTTCATCCTTGAACGGAGATTCCGGGACGCCCATCCGGGATGGCGGCTCGCTGCCTCGGAGGGCGCCGGCTACGACCTGATCGACGAGGCAGGTCAGTGCTGGGAAGTTCGATCTGTCAGCAAGAACATCTATTTTTGCCCGAGTTACATGGTCGGCAGCGGGCGGCGTTTTGAGGAAGGAGGCTTCTTCGAAAAACTCGACTCGATCGGCGGCTATCTTTGCTCTGACATCACGTTGTTTCCGGATGTGCCGGTCTTCGTTGTCCCCTCTCCGCTGATTCGGCGTCTTTACGATACGGGCCAACTCGGAGCCGGAACCAGCATCAGTCGCGATCGATTTTATTCGCTGGTCGTGCCCGCGCTGAAGGCGGTCGAAGCTGTGGAAGGCGCAACACCGCGTCCCGTCAACCCGGACCAGAAATAGCCTCGTAGGCTTCCTGGAAACCGCCCATCGGCCGAAGTTGGCGGATAGGAATCTGGAAAGTCCGGTAGCGTGTGAAGCGCCCACCCCCCATCGGCATGGGCATGAGCTTCGCTGCGGCAACGTCCTCATGATACGCGTAGCCGCACAGAATGGCCCGAGTCCCCGGCACGATAGACTTCTTTGATCCGGGGTCTGTGGAGACAATCACCTGCACGTAGAGGGGTTTCGGTTTCCCTCCGTAGTCCTCGCGCACGACCAAATGCAGCGTTTCGCGGAACGGGTAAACGGATGCCTTAACTTCAACAACGCCCCGGAAATCTGCGTGGCCTTTATTTCGGCCTACCTCGTGCGCGCTACGCCAGTCGCCCGTAAACCACTCGGCGAACGCAAACTCACCAAGAATACCGCCAAGCGTGTCCACTTCGCTCTCTTGGGTTCGCGCGACCCGCACCGTAGGGGCCAGCCGCGCTGCCTCTTCCAGCATGGCGACGGTTATCTGTATTTCTGGCCTCAACGCTGTCGCCCCCTGCCCATCGCCAGATCTTCATCCAACAAGCGCTGACTCTACACGGGTTCGCTGCCGCTCGTCGTCCCTTGCCTCGGCCGATGATGTGGCGAGACGCCTGCTCGAACCCAGAACGGGGCCTTTACCCTCGGGATGAGAGACGGCCGCAGTTTGCGCCGGGTGGCCATCGCCCGAGCGGTCTCACCCCCAACCCCAAGTCGGCTGCGCGCCGGGAGATCGGCCTGTTTCCAGGGTTTCAGGCTTGTAGACTCAATCGCCCAAGTCCCGAGCTTCGGAGAGAGAATGGCCCTGGGGAGACGGAAACGCCGGTCGTTGCGTTCTCCAACCATCAAGCCGTCGCGCCAAAACCCCAGAAAACCTGCGGTTCACAGCGCTACTCGGGAACGGGAAACGGTAGGTTGGGAAACCGACTGGAGCGGGCGAAGGGATTCGAACCCTCGACCCCGACCTTGGCAAGGTCGTGCTCTACCCCTGAGCTACGCCCGCCCGCTCTGCCGCAGCCTATGCCATGCAGGTTCAAGCCATGCAAGCCCATCAGACCGCGGCAGTGGCGTTAACCGTCACGGCGTAGAGGGACCGGCTTGCCGCCATGAACAGCCGGTTGCGGTGACGGCCGCCAAACTCAAGGTTTGCACAGCGTTCCGGCAGGTGGATGTGCCCAAGCGGCGCTCCCGCAGCGTTGAAAACCCGCACCCCATCCTGGCCGGCGCCCATGCCCCAGCCGCACCACAGATTGCCCTCCGTATCCAAACGGAACCCGTCCGGCGATTCGCCTGCGGCGCATTGGATCAGCACGCGCGGCGTTCCGAGCCTTGCGCCATCATCCAACACATCACAGGCCAGGATCTGCCGCGGCTCGGCCCGGCTCGCCACGATGTAGAGGATCGATTCATCGGGGCTGAAGGCGAGGCCATTGGGCCCGGGGATGCCTTCGGCGACCAGCTTGATCGCCCGCGTCCTGCCATCGACCCGGTACACGCCGTGCGGCAATTCGGGCTCCGTCATGCTGCCTTCGTAGTTGCTCATGATTCCAAAGGGCGGATCGGTGAACCAGATGCTGCCATCCGATTTCACCACCAGATCGTTGGGGCTGTTGAGCCGCTTCCCCTCAAACCGGTCGGCCATCACGGTGATCCGCCCATCATGTTCTGTCCGAGTGACGCGCCGTCCGCCATGCTCGCAGGTGACCAACCGGCCGCTACGGTCCGTGGTGTTGCCGTTGGCGAAGTTGGAGGGGCTGCGGAACACCGACACGGTGCCGCCATCCTCCTCCCACCGCAGGATCCGCTGGTTGGGAATGTCGGACCAAAGCAGGGTCCGGTGCGCACCGAACCAGACCGGCCCTTCAGACCAGGCTCCCCCGGTCCAAAGCCGTTCGATCACCGAATTCATCACCCGGAACCGGGCGAAGGACGGGTCGAGCATCTCAAACGCTTCCTCGGGATACCGGGCCGAGGGGGTGAAGGGGGGGGCGTCGGGCATGGGAATTCCTCCAATTCCCTGCAGCGTGGCCCGGCTCAATCCGGGTGCCAATCCTTTCCCGTCGAGATCCTGGAAATCGCATGCCGCGGACAATTCAGCAGCCATGCCGCCGGTCCCCGGGCCGGGCCGCGGCACCGCATCGGGCGCGATCATGGCTCGGTCGGTCCCGTCAGACGTCGCAGGCGCCTGACGGGCGCTCAGATCACTCCCGCAAGGCTGCCCCAGCCCACCGGCCGTGCCGTGACCCCGGCCAGCCCGAGCCCGCCAAGGAGCCCCAGCGCGGTGGCATCCCAAAGCGGTATCCCCGTCTCCGCCTCGACCTCGGCCGCCAGCGGTGCCGCCGGGTAATTGGTGCACCAGGCCAGAAGCACATCCGGCCTGCCCGCCGCCAGCGCCTGCGCCTGGGACAGGATCGTCTCGTAACCGACCGAGGCGTAGGACAGATTGTCGGTCATCCCCAGATGCCGCTCCGCCACCACCGCCACGCCATCCCGCCCGAGGCGCTCCACCAGCCGGTGCTGGGGCCCTTCGGCATAGGGCGTCAGCAGCCCGATGGCGCGGACACCGGCCCGCTCCAACGCGCGCAGCAGCGCAAGGCCGGAGGTATCGGCGGGGATGCCTGTCGCCTGCGTGATCCGCGCCACCAGGTCGCGGTCGTGCTCGAGCCCGATGCTCCCGCCCTTGCTCCCGTTCCAGATGATCGCATCCGGCCTTGCATGGGCGAGCAGAGCCGCGGCCACCAGCATCGCGTCCAGGTTGTAGCTGTCCGGAAACGGATCACGTTCGCCATGCACGGGGATGCGCGCGAACAGCGCCGCGGCCTCCGGCAGATCGCGCAGCATCGCCTGGGTCGTGCGTTCGACCACGGTATTGCCTGAGGGGGTGATCGTGCCGATCAGCCGGGGTTTGGGCGGCATCAGCCGTGTTGCGTCCATGGCTTCAGGCTGGCAAGCGGAAGCCCCGCCGTCCATGGTCCAAGATGCAGGCCGACAGGCAAGGACAGTACGATATGAGCGATTTGGCGGAGGTAGGCAGACGCGGGGTGGCGGCCCCCCTGTCGCCGCGTGCGGCCGCGACGCGCCAGCGTATCCTCGATGCGGCATTGACCGAATTCGCCGCCAACGGGCTGGCCGGCGCCCGGGTGGATGAGATCGCGACCCGCGCCGATGCCAACAAGCGCATGATCTACGCGCATTTCGGCAGCAAGGAGGAGCTGTGGCTGGCGGTGCTGGAAACCGCCTATGCCGCCAAGCGCGCCGAGGAACATGCGCTGGAAACCGCCGACCTGCCGCCGGTCGAAGCGATGCGGGCGCTGGTGCGCTTCAACCTGCGCTATACTGCAGCCCACCCCGAATTCGTGGCGCTGCTGAACCAGGAGAACATCCACCGCGCCGCCTATCTCAAGCGCAGCGGCGCGGTGCCGGCACTCTATTCCCCCCTGCTGGCCGCCCTCGGCGCCGTGCTGGCGCGCGGGCAGCGGGAGGGTGTGTTCCGCGACGGGGTGGATGCGATGCAGCTCTACGTCTCGATCCTCGGCCTCGGGCATTTCTACATCGCCAACCGCCACACCCTCTCCACCATCTTCGGCGCGGAACTGCATACCGAGGCATCGCTGGCCGCGCGCGAGGCGCATATCGAGGAGGTCGTGCTCGGCTACCTGCGGCCTTGACGACCGCCCGACCGAGGAAGTAACCATCCGGTTACCGATCGGGAGACAGCGCATGGCGGAACGACGCATTGGCCTCATCATGAACGGCGTGACCGGCCGGATGGGGATGAACCAGCATCTCATCCGCTCCATCGCCGCGATCCGCGCCGATGGCGGCGTGCCGCTGACCAATGGCGACCGGCTGATGCCCGACCCCGTCATCACCGGCCGCAACGAAGGCAAGCTGCGCGCTTTGGCCAAGGCCTATGGGATCGAGCGGGTGTCGACCGACCTCGACGCCTGCCTGGCGAACCCCGAGGACACCATCTTCTTCGATGCCGCCACGACGCAGATGCGCGGAGGGCTGATCCGCAAGGCGATCGCCGCCGGCAAGCACATCTATTGCGAGAAGCCGACCTCGGACACGCTGGCCGAGGCGCTGGATCTCGCCCGCATCGCCAAATCCGCCGGCATCAAGCACGGCGTGGTGCAGGACAAGCTGTTCCTGCCCGGCCTGCGCAAGTTGAAGATGGCGATCGACAGCGGCTTCTTCGGCAAGATTTTGTCGGTGAAGGGCGAGTTCGGCTACTGGGTCTTTGAAGGCGATCTGCAACCGGCGCAGCGTCCCTCCTGGAACTACAAGAAAGCGGAAGGCGGCGGCATCATCCTCGATATGCTCTGCCACTGGCGCTACGTGCTGGACAATCTGTTCGGTGAGGTCCGCAGCGTCTCCTGCCTCGGCGCCACTCATATCCCCGAACGGATCGGCGAGGACGGCAAGCCCTATGTCGCCGATACCGACGATGCCGCCTATGCGACCTTCCAGCTCGAAGGCGGGGTGATCGCCCATATCAACTCCTCCTGGGTCACCCGCGTGCGGCGCGACGACCTCGCCACCTTCCAGGTCGATGGCACCCATGGCAGCGCCGTCTGCGGCCTGCAAAAATGCTGGACCCAGAGCCGGGTAAACACGCCCAAGCCCGTCTGGAACCCGGACGTGCCGCAGCCCATCGACTTCTTCGAGGGCTGGCAGGAAATCCCCGATACCCAGGCCTACCCGAACGGGTTCCGCGCCCAGTGGGAGCTATTCCTGCGTTACGTGGCCGGCGACGTTCCGACCTACCCCTGGGATCTGCTGGCCGGCGCCAAGGGCGTGCAACTCGCTGAAGCCGGGCTGCAATCCTGGGCGGAGCGCCGCTGGATCGACCTGCCGGAGTTGACCGTGTGATGGCAACCCTCACGCTTCCCGTGCCGGGCGGTCTCGCGCCCTTCACCACCGGCGCCCCCCGCGTTTTCCCCAAGGCGACGCCCCCCTTCCCCCGCATTGCCTTCGCCGCGGCGCATCTGGTCGCCGACGCCATGGCGCCGCAGGACCCCTGGCTGGATGTGAAGGTCGATTGGGACCGCACCATCGCCTTCCGCCAGTACCTCTGGTCACTCGGCCTCGGCGTCGCCGAGGCCATGGACACGGCGCAGCGCGGCATGGGCCTCGACTGGGTGGGCGCGCAAGAACTGATCAAGCGTTCGCTCGACGCCATGCGGGATTTTCCGGACGCGGTCATGGCCTCCGGCGCCGGCACCGACCATCTGCCGCCCGGCCCCGACGTCACCATCGACGACGTCATCCGCGCCTATGAGGAACAATGCGCGGCGGTCGAGGCGATGGGCGGCCGCATCATCCTGATGGCGTCTCGCGCCTTGGCGAAGGCAGCGAAATCCCCGGCCGACTACGAGCGCGTCTATGACCGCATCCTGAGCCAGGTGAAGCAGCCGGTGATCATCCATTGGCTGGGCGAGATGTTTGACCCGGCCTTGGAAGGCTACTGGGGCAACCACGACCACATGGCGGCGATGGAGACGGCGCTGGCCGTGATCCACGCCCATGCCGACAAGGTCGATGGCGTGAAGATCTCTTTGCTGGATGACCAGAAAGAGATTTCCATGCGCCGCCGCCTGCCGAAATCGGTGCGGATGTATACCGGCGACGACTTCAACTACGCCGAGCTGATCGCCGGCGATGCGCAGGGCCATTCCGACGCGCTGCTCGGCATCTTCGACCCGATCGCGCCTGCGGTCGGCGGCGCGCTGGCCGCGCTGTCGAAGAACGACCTCACCACCTTTCACGACATCCTGGCGCCAACGGTGCCGCTGTCGCGCCACATCTTCCAGGCGCCGACACGCTTCTACAAGACCGGCGTGGTGTTCATGGCCTGGCTGAACGGCCACCAGGACCATTTCGTCATGGTCGGCGGCCAGCAGAGCACCCGCTCCATCCAGCATTTTTCGGAACTGTTCCGGCTGGCCGATGCGGCCGGGCTGCTGCGCGATCCCGATCTCGCGGTGGCGCGGATGCGGTCGCTGCTCGCGGTGCATGGCGTGGCATGAGGCCGCTCTCGCTCAACACCGTCACCGTCAAGGAAGCCTGGGGCCTCGCGGAATGCATCGAGGGCTGTGCCCGGCACGGCATCCCCGGCATCTCGCCCTGGCGGGATGTGCTGGCCGCCATGGGTGTGGAGGCCGCCGCGCGGCAAATCCGCGATGCGGGGCTGACCGTCAGCGGGCTTTGCCGCGGCGGCATGTTCCCCGCCGCAGATGCCGCCGGCCGCGCCGCCGCCATCGAGGACAACCGCCGCGCCATCGCCGAGGCCCATGCCATCGGCGCCGCCTGCCTCGTCATGGTCTGCGGCGGCCTGCCGCCCGGTTCGCGCGACCTGCCCGGGGCGCGGCAGATGGTGGCCGATGGCTTGGCGGCGATCCTGCCCGAGGCCCGCGCAGCCGGCGTCACCTTGGCACTCGAACCGCTGCATCCGATGACCTGCGCCGATCGCAGCGTGCTCTCCACCTTGGCGCAGGCGCTGGATCTTTGCGATGCGCTGGGCTCGGGCACCGGGGTCGCCGTCGATGCCTACCATGTGTGGTGGGACCCGGTGCTGGCGGCGAACATGGCACGTGCGGGCAGCCGCATCGCCGGGCTGCATATCTGTGATTGGCTGGTGCCGACGACCGACCTCGTCTTCGACCGCGGCATGCCGGGCGATGGCGTCATCGACCTTGGCGGCTTCCAGGCGATGGCGGAGGCGGCGGGCTACGCCGGGCTGGTGGAGGTGGAACTCCTCTCCCGCCGCTGGTGGTCCGAGGACCCAGACCATGTGCTGCGGATCATGAAGGAGCGCCACGCCGCCATCGGCTGACTCAGCGCAGCGGCCCCTCGCCGGCCAGGGCCACGGCCCGGCGACGGCGGCGCGCCAGCCAGGCGCGGGTGAGGAAGCCAAGCAGGATGATCAGCCCGACGGCCGCGATGACGTAGCCAAGCGAGTCCGGCCCCAGGCAGACCGCGAGGTACCAGCCGGCCGCGACGAAGGTCCAGGCCCAGATCCCGGCCGCGATGAAGTTGAGGATGGCAAACCGCGCCGGGTCCATGCCCGCGAGACCGCAGGCCGCCGAGGCCACGTTGCGGATGCCATAAAGGAAGCGGAAGCTCAGCACGAACATGGTGCCGTAGCGATCGAGCAGCGACGTCGCAGAAACAACTTTTTTCTCGGCGTTTGGAAATCGTCGCAGGACACTGGGGCCATATCGCCGCCCGAGCCAGAACCAGGTCTGGTCACCGGCATAGGAGCCGAACCAGACGCAGCCGCCCAGGATCCAGGGATTCACGGCGCCAGACACCGCCCCCACCGCCGCGGCGGCAAGCACGAAGGTCTCACCTTCGAAGAACGCCCAGAGAGCAGCCACGCCATAGGCCAGCCAACCCCACTCGGCCCAGAACTCGGCCAATCGCATGACTCCCCGTGCCGCCGATCTCGCCCCACCTCGGGTGGACCGATCTTCGTAATCCGATGCCCGAACTAAATGAAGGTGTCTTAATGTCCTATCATTAGCCTAGGCGGCTTTCGGGCCGGGTCAAAGAGGATACTGCGCATCATGGCGTGAGCGGTTCGTTAATGTTCTTGCCACGGCCCCCCGCCATAAAGCACGGCGCCGCGCGGCCTCCGCCGGGGCCATGCCGGGCAGGAATCGCCGCTCCAACCGCCATTGCGAACCGGCGGCGACATCACCCGGCGCTGCCAGCAGCCCGGCCTGTACACCCGCCAGATAGGCGGCCCCCGAGGGCGGTCGTCTCCTGTACCACCGGCCGGTCCACCGGCGCGTCCAGGATATCGGCCAGGAACTGCATCGTGAAATCGCTGGCGCTCATCCCGCCATCGACGCGCAGCACCGTGGGCGACAGGCCGGAGAGGTCGGCGGCCATCGCGTCCATCAGGTCGCGGGTCTGGAAGGCCACGGCCTCCAGCGCCGCGCGGGCAATCTCCGCGGGGCCGGTGTTGCGGGTCAGCCCATAGATGGCCCCGCGCGCCTCCGCATCCCAATGCGGCGCGCCGAGGCCGACGAAGGCCGGCACCATCACCACCGCCTGGGCCGGGTCGGCACGCAAGGCCAGCGGCCCACTTTCGGCGGCATCCCCGATGATCCGCAAACCATCCCGCAGCCATTGTACCGCAGCCCCGGCGGCAAAGATCGCGCCCTCCAGCGCATAGGTGCGGCGGCCGCCCAACTGCCAGGCGATGGTGGTCAGCAGCCGGTTGGCGGAGGCGACCGGCGTATCGCCCGTCACCATCAGGGCGAAGCAGCCGGTGCCATAGGTCGATTTCACCATCCCCGGGGTGAAGCAGGCCTGGCCCAGGGTCGCCGCCTGCTGATCGCCCGCGATCCCGCGAATGGGCAGGGCCGCGCCGAGCACGGAGGGATCGGTGGTGCCGAATTCGGCGGCGCAATCCATCACCTGCGGCAGCACCGCGCGCGGAATGTCGAACAGCCGCAGCAGATCATCGTCCCAACAACCGTTGCGGATGTCGAACAGCATGGTCCGGGCGGCGTTGGTCGCATCGGTCGCGTGCACCCGCCCGCCGGTCAGATGCCAAAGCAGCCAGCTATCGACCGTGCCGAAGCACAGCTCCCCCCGGGCCGCGGCCGGGCGGGCGCCGGGGATGGTGTCGAGCAGCCAGGCGAGCTTGGTCGCGCTGAAATAGGGGTCCGGCAGCAGCCCGCTGCGTTCGGCGATCAGGGGTCCGGCGCCCTCGGCCCGCAGCCGCTCGCATGCGGGCTCGGTGCGGCGGTCCTGCCAGACGATCGCCCGGGCCAGTGCCCGCCCGGTTGCGCGATCCCAGAGCAGCACGGTCTCCCGCTGGTTGGTCAGCCCGAGCCCGGCGATGCGGCCGGGCGCGCGGGCCATCACCTCGCGCAGCACCGACAGGCTATGGGCGAGCAGGTCGGCCGGCTCATGCTCCACCCAGCCCGGGGCCGGGTAGTGCTGCGGTAGCTCGATCCGCGCCGTGGCGCGCGGGACCAGATCCAGCCCGAAGGCGATGGCGCGCGTCGAGGTGGTGCCCTGGTCCAGGGCCAGCAACAGCGTGTCGTCCATTTGCACAGCCCCTCCCCTGGCGGCAGCATAGGCTGGACTGCGGGGATCAAACACATGAGCGGCTTGAAGCTATGGGATCTGGCCGGGGAGGACCCCGCGCGGCGCTTCAGCCCCTATTGCTGGCGCACCCGGATGGCGCTGGTACACAAGGGGCTGGCGGTCGAAACCCTGCCCTGGCGCTTCACCGATCGCGCCGCCATCGCGCCGCATACCAAGGTGCCGGTGCTGGAACACCCGGGCGGCAGCCTGTCCGACAGCTGGGCCATCGCCGAATGGCTGGAGGAGAGCTACCCCGCCCGCCCCTCGCTGTTCCGTGGCGAGGGCGGGCGGGCGCTGTCGCTCTTCGTCAACAGCTTCGCCGATGCGATGCTGATGGGCCCCATCGCGCGGCTGATCGTCGCCGATATTCCGGCCGTACTGGTCGAACACGACCGCGCCTATTTTCACGAGAGCCGCGAGGCGCGCTTTGGCATGCCCTTGGCGCAGGTCTCGGCCGACCGGGAGACGGCGGTGGTCGCCTTCCGCCAGTCGCTGCTGCCGCTGCGTCTCGTGCTGCGCCAGCGCGACTGGCTGGGCGGCGTCACCCCCGCCTATGCCGATCATATCGTCTTCGGCTGCTTCCAATGGGCGCGCTGCGTCAGCCCGTTTGCGCTGCTGGCCAAGGATGATCCGCTCTATGATTGGCGCGAGCGGATGCTGGATGCCTATGGCGGGTTGGCACGCGCCGTCCCCGCCTTCGCGGAGGCCTGATCACCCCAGGGTACAAGGCCTCGTGCACCGCGGATTTCACCCCGCCGCCCACCACCGGCCCGCCACCCGCCACATGGATCCAGTCGCCGATGGTGACGGCTCCCATGCCATGGCGCGGCGTCGGCATCGGCGCATGCTGCTGCCAGGTATCGGCGACGGGGTCGTAGCTCTCGACCTGGCCATGCACATGGCCGGTCAGCACCCGCCCCTCGAACCGCCCGCTCTCGCCCCCCATCGCGAAGAACCGCCCGCGCAAGATCACCAACCCATGGCCGGAGCGCGGCGTCGGCAGCGGCGCCCGTGCCTCCCAGGTGTCGCGGTCGGCGAAATACACGTGATGCAGGCCGGTGTTGTATTCGAAGGTGTTGAACCGGCCGCCGATCACATGGATCGCGCCCTCACGCACCACCGCCCCGGCATGGTCGCGGGCGCCGGGCAGCGCTTTTCGCGCGCTCCACGCATCCGCCTGCGGATCATAGACCTCGTGCCAGCCGACCGAGGCGCGTTCGCTGTCGGGGTTCGAGGCCCCGCCGATGTGGTGGATCTTGCCGCCCAGCACCGCGAGCGAGCCGGCCGCCCTCGGCCGCGGCATCGGCGCGATGGCGTCCCAGCGATCGGCGGCGACGTCATAGACAAAGGCCAGCGTGTCGGCATTTCGGTTCTGCGCCGAGAAGCCGCCGAAGGCATAGATCCGCCCGGCATGGGCGACCACGCCGACATGATTGGCGCCCCGCGGCAGGCGGGCGGCCTCGGCCCAACTGTCGGCCCCGGGATCATACACATGGTGGTAGCTGTTGTTGACCAGCTGCTCCGCATAGCCGCCGATGACATGCAGCTTGCCGGCCCATTCGGCGGCCCAGGCCATCTCCGTGCGCGGGATCGGCAGCAGCGCGCGTTCCTCCCAGTGGCCGGACGGGCCGGCGGGGGCGGGGCTTTCCACGAAGCGCTGCGCGTATTGGGCGGGGGTCAGGACGACCGGGCCATCGCCGCGCAGGGGCGCAAGCCGCTCGGGCGGGATCGGCGCGCCATGATGCGGCATCTGCGCCCGCGCGCGCCCCGCAGCCAGGGCCATCGCACTGCCAAGAAGCAACCTGCGGTTCATGTCGCACCTCTCCACAGAGATGGGTCCCAGATAGCGATCCGTTCATGCAACGGAAAGATGCTGCCTCAAAGGTTGAACGCGACCTGCCCCGTCGGCGCAATGTCATAGCCGCCCATGTGCCCCGCCCGCGCGGCGAAGAGCGCACCACGGGCAAAGCCCAGCAGCCGTTGCAGCGGCGGCTCAAAAGCATGCCTGCGTTCCATCACCAGATCGAAGCGCTCCCGGATCAGCGGCACGAAATCCAGCCCCCGCGCCGTCGCCTCGGCGCGAATGCCGAAGCCGACCTCGGCGCGGCCTTCCAGCACGGCGGCGGCCACCTCATCCTCGGCCAGCGCCGGCTGCGCCAGGAAGCCGATCTGTTCGACCCGCACCCCGGCCTCGGCCAGCAGATGCCCGAGCAGGACGTGGCTGCCCGCCCGCGGCTGCCGCCCGACCATCCGAAGCCCCGGCCGGGTCAGGTCGGTGACGCGGGCGAGCCCCAGCGGATTGCCGGCGGGGACCATCAACCCCTGCTCCCGCCAAGCCCAGACCAGCCCGACCACGCCGCGCCCGGCCAGCATCTCGCGCACCGCCGGTTCGTTGAAGGCACCGCTATCCGGGTCGAGCAGATGCGTGGCGGCGGCGACCGCCTCGCCGGCGGCCAGGGCCGCCAGCCCCTCCAGGCTGCCCCCCGAGCGCAGCGCCAGGCCGCAGCCCGATTGCCGCACCGCCCAATCCAGCAGCGGATCATGGCTGCCGGCGAGGATGGCGGGGGGCGCTGCGCGCGCGCCTTCGGCGTTATCCGCCGCCGCACTCAGCCAGTGTTCCAGCTGCCGGCGGGGAAAGAGCCATTTGCCGCCGATCTGCGCGGCGGGCACGCGTCCGCCGCGCGCCAGCTCATACAGCGAGCGTTCGGAGAGGCGGAGGAAGGCCGCAGCCTCCTTCAGGGTCAGGACATCCGGCATATGCCGGCAAAATCCGGCAAACGATGTAGCCACGTCAAGCACCAATACGGTTGACGCTTTCTCCTGCCGGTTCCAGTTCTGCTAAGCCATGGGGAAAGACGCTTGAACGACCTGGGCAGCGCCCTGACCACAGCCGCCTCGATGGTCACCACCGCCGATCCCGCGGTGGTGCAGGTGGTGCTGCTGTCGCTGCGGGTCAGCCTGACGGCGGTCGCCATCGCGGCATTGGTCGGCCTGCCGCTCGGGGCGCTGCTGGCGGTGGCGCAGTTTCCGGGGCGGCGGGTGATGATCGTCGCCCTCAATGCGCTGATGGGGCTGCCACCGGTGGTCTGCGGGCTGCTGGTCTATCTGCTGCTGTCCCGCTCCGGCCCGCTCGGCCCGCTCGGCCTGCTGTTCACGCCCACCGCGATGGTGATCGCCCAGGCGGTGCTGATCGCGCCCATCCTCGCAGCACTGGCGCGGCAGCTGCTGGAAGGCATGTGGGAGGAATATTCCGAACAGCTCCGCTCCTTCGGCGCCGGCCCCTGGCGCGCGGTGCCAACCCTGCTCTGGGACGGGCGCTACGCGCTGCTGACGGTGCTGCTGGCGGGGTTTGGCCGCGCGAGCGCCGAGGTCGGCGCCGTGATGATCGTCGGCGGCAACATCGACGGCTTTACCCGGGTGATGACCACCGCCATCGCGCTGGAGACCAGCAAGGGCGACCTGCCGCTGGCCCTGGCACTCGGCATGGTGCTGATGGCGATCGTGCTGACGGTGAATGCGGCGGCCCAGGTGCTGCGCGACAGCTCGGCACGCTGGGCCGGCTGATGCGGGCGCCCGACACCATCCTGCCGCTGACCGCCGAAGGGCTCGGCTTCGCCCGCAACGGCGTCGATATCCTGTGCGACGTGTTCCTGACCATTGAACCGGGCGCCCCCACCCTCATCATCGGCCCCAATGGCGCCGGCAAGAGCGTGCTGCTGCGCCTGCTGCATGGGCTGCTGGACCCCACCGCCGGCCGCATCGTCTACGCGCCCGCGCCCGAGCCCCGCCGGCGTCAGGCCATGGTGTTCCAGCGCCCGGTGCTGCTGCGGCGCTCCGTGCTCGGCAATGCGCTCTATCCGCTGGCCCTGGCCGGGGTGCCGCGCGGCGAACGCGATGCGCGCGCCCGCGCCGCCTTGGCGTTGGTCGGGCTTGAGGCGCTGGCGGGGCGGCCCGCGCGCCGCCTCTCCGGCGGCGAGCAGCAGCGTCTGGCGCTGGCCCGCGCCGCAGCGCTGAACCCCGATGTGCTGTTCCTCGACGAGCCCTGCGCGAGCCTGGACCCCGCCGCGACACGTGCGGTGGAGCAGATCGTCACCGCCCTCGCCGCCCGCGGCACCAAGATCGTCATGACCACCCATGACCTCGGGCAGGCACGCCGCCTCGCCGGGGATGTGGTGTTCCTCCATCGCGGCCGGCTGCTCGAACAGACGCCGGCCGAGGTCTTCTTCACCGAACCCGAAACGCCCGAGGCCGCCGCCTTCCTGCAAGGGCAGCTGGTCTGGTGAGGCACACCAACACTCAAGGGAGAGCCACCATGCTCAAGACGCTTCGCAGAACCCTTCTCGCCGTCTTCCTGGGGGCGCTGGCCCTGCCGGCGCTGGCGCAGGAGCGCAGCATCACCGTCGCCTCCACCACCTCCACCGAGCAATCGGGGCTGTTCGGCTATTTGCTGCCGATCTTCACCCAGGCCAGCGGCATCACCGTGCGTGTCGTCGCCCTCGGCACCGGGCAGGCGCTGGATGTCGGCCGGCGGGGGGATGCGGATGTGCTGTTCGTCCATGACCGCGTCGCCGAGACCCGCTTCGTCACCGAGGGCTATGGCGGGCCGCGCCACCACGTCATGTTCAACGACTTCGTGCTGATCGGCCCCGCCGCCGATCCCGCCCATATCGCCGGGCTGCGGGACACCGCCGAGGCGCTGCGCCGCATCGCCGCCGCTGCCTCCCCCTTCGTCTCGCGCGGCGACCGCTCGGGCACCCATGCGGCCGAGCTGCGGCTCTGGGTGCAGGCGGGTGTCGATCCGGTGCAGGGCCGTGGCGCCTGGTACCGCGAGGTCGGCCAGGGCATGGGCCCGGCGCTGAACGCCGCCGCCGCGCAGAACGCCTATATCCTGGCCGATCGCGGCACCTGGCTCGCCTTCCGCAACCGGCAGGAGCTGAAGATCGTGGTCGAGGGCGATGCCCGGCTGTTCAACCAGTATGGCGTCATGCTGGTCAGCCCGCAGCGGCATCCGAGTGTCAAGGTCGTCGATGGCCAGCGCTTCATCGACTGGCTGATCTCGCCGGCGGGACAGACGGCGATCGCGGGCTACAAGATCAACGGTGAGCAGCTGTTCTTCCCCAACGCCACCCAGCCCGAGCCGGTGTCGTGAAGCGGCTGGCGCTGCTCCTGGCCCTGGTGGCGGCCACCCCGGCCAGCGCCGAGCCGGTGCGGCTCGCCGCCGCCGGCTCCCTGCGCGCGGCCTTGTCGGAGGTCGCGACCGCCTTTGCCGCCAGCCCTGGCGGCGGGCCGGTCACGACCAGCTTCGGCCCCTCCGGCCTGCTGCGGCAGCGGATCGCCGCCGGCGAGCCCGCCGAGGTCTTCGCCAGCGCCAATATGGAACACCCCGAGGCGCTGGGGCGGGAACGCGGCCGCCCGACCGTGCTCTTCGCCCGTAACCGGCTTTGCGCCATCGCCCGGTCCGGCCTTGCGGTGACGAGCGAGACCCTGCTCGACCGGATGCTCGACCCGGCGGTGAAGCTCGGCATCTCCACCCCCCGCGCCGATCCGTCGGGGGATTACGCCTTCGCGCTGTTCGCCCGCGCCGAGGGCCTGCGCCCTGGCGCACGCGCGGCGCTGGAGGCGCGTGCCCTGCAATTGTCGGGCGGGCCGAACAGCCCGACCCCGCCGCCGGGGCGGGATTCCTACGCCTGGCAGTTCGAGCGCGGGGCGGCGGATATCTACCTCGCCTATTGCACCAATGCGCTGCTGGCCCGCGCCGCCGACCCCTCGCTGCAACAGATCGCGGTGCCGGCGGCACTCTCCGTCGCGGCGGATTACGGGCTGATCCTGCTCTCCGACCGGCCGGAGGCGGCGCGCTTCGCGCTGTTCATCCTCTCCCCGGCCGGCCAGGCGGTACTGGCCCGCCACGGCTTCGATGCGCCGGGGCTGCCGCAGGGGACGCGCTGACGCGGCCGCGCCACACAAGGCTCCGATGCGGCCGCCCCAGTTGACCCACCCCAGTTGACCGGGGCGCCGCCACGCGCATGGATGCGACCACCATGCCGGATGCAACCCCTCCCCTCCCCGCACTGCCCCCGGGCCTGCTCACGGCGCTGACCGCCGTGCTCGGCCCCAAGGGGGTGGTGACCGATGCCGCCGATCTGGCTGCCTGGACCACCGATTGGCGCGGCCTGTACCAGGGCGCGACCCCCTGCCTGCTGCGCCCGGCCAGCACCAGCGAGGTCTCGGCCACCGTTCGGCTGCTGGCCCAGGCCGGGGTGCCGATGGTGCCCCAGGGCGGCAATACCAGCATGGTCGGCGGCGCCGCCCCGGATGAGAGCGGGCGGCAGGTCATCCTCTCCCTCACCCGGATGAACCGCATCCGGGATGTGGACACGCTGGACATGACCATGACGGCCGAGGCCGGGGTCATCCTCAAATCTGCTCAAGAGGCCGCCGCGGCGGCCGGCGCGCTGTTCCCGCTGTCACTGGGCGCCGAGGGCTCGGCCACCATCGGCGGCGTGCTCTCGACCAACGCCGGCGGCAATACCACCGTGCGCTACGGCAATGCGCGGGAGTTGATGCTGGGCCTTGAGGTGGTGCTGCCCGATGGGCAGGTCTTCTCCGGGCTGCGCCGCTTGCGGAAGGACAATACCGGCTACGCGCTGAAGCATCTGTTCGTGGGCGCCGAGGGCAGCCTCGGGCTGATCACCGCGGCCACCCTGCGGCTCTACCCGCCCGCCCGCGCGACGGCGGTCGCCCTCTGCGCCGTCGCGTCGGAGGATGCGGCGCTGGCGCTGTTCCGCCGCTTCCGCGACCGGGACGAGACGGCGATCCGCGCCTTCGAATACATGTCCGGCATCGGCATGGGCATGGTCCGCCGCCACATCGAGGGGGCGACGGTGCCGGTCGAGGGCGAACACGACCACTACTGCCTCGTCGATCTCGCCTCCTCCCGCGCCGATGCCGATCTGCATGGGCTGATGGAATCGGTGCTGGAGGACGCGATGGCGGCCGAGGAGGTGCTGGATGCCGCTTTGGCGCGATCCGACGCCCAGGCTGCCGCGATCTGGCGCCTGCGGGAAGAACACCCCGAGGCCCAGAAACGCGCCGGCGCCAGCGTGAAGAGCGACGTCTCCGTCCCCGTCTCCCGCACGCCGGAGCTGATCCGCCGCGCCTCGGCGGCGCTGCGCAAGCTGATCCCCGGCAGCCGCCCGGTGCCCTTCGGCCATATGGGCGACGGGAATATCCATATGAACCTGGCCCAGCCGGAGGACATGTCCGCCGCGGAGTTCCTGGCCCGCGGCCATGACATCATGGACACGGTGAACGAGGTCGTCCGCGACCTGGATGGCTCCTTCAGCGCCGAGCACGGCATCGGGCGGCTCAAGACCGACATGATGGAGTCGTGGCGCGGGGGTGCGGAGCTGGAGGCGATGCGGCGCATCAAATCCGCCTTCGATCCACAGGGGCTGATGAACCCGGGCAAGGTTCTGCCCAGCTGAACCGGCTGCTGCTGGCCCTGGCCCTGGCGGCGGGGCTGGCAGGCTGCGCCGCCCGGCCGCGCGAGAGCGCCGACGCCCGGATAGCCAGCGTCCTCGCCTTCGTCCACACCGGCCTCGCGCCCTGCGAGGCGACCGGGAGCGCCGTGCATCTGGGCAACGGCCTCTTCGTCACCGCCGCACATGTGGTGGATGGCGCGCCGGCGCTGCTGCGCGGCTGCCCGCCCAGCCTGCCGCGCAGCACCGTCACCTTCCAGGGCAGCACCCGCCTCGCCGAGCTGGTCGGCAGCGGCACAGCGGAGGTCGAGCCGGTGATCGGCCTGCGCTACCTCGGCGGCCGCGACCTCGGGCTGCTGCGGCTGCCGGGGGGCTCGGGCCCGGCGGCCCACCCCTGCGCCTTCAATGCGGCGGCGGGCGAGACCGTCATCGTCGCCTCCCCCTGGCGGGTGTTCCGCGCCCGGGTGCTGGGCACGATGCGGGAGGACCGCCAAGCCTTCGGCGGCTATGCCGAGATCGCCGCACGGCTGGAGCCGGGGGAATCGGGTGCCGGGGTATTCGATGCCGCCGAGGGCTGCCTGCTGGGCGTGGTCAGCCACCGGGATGACCCGACGCCGGACCGGACGCGGGTCGTGCTGGCCTCGGCCTTGCGGGCGTTTCTGGAGGAGGAGCACGCCTTGCTGCGCCGCCCCGCAAGCGGAGTCGCCGTCCCGCTCTGGCGCTGATAGAACCACCCGACATGAGCCGCGTCGATCGCTACATCTTCCGCCAATTGGGCATCGGCCTCATCGCCGTGACACTCGGCCTCGCGGCCCTGGTCTGGCTGACCCAATCCTTGCGCTTCATCGAGCTCGTGCTCGATCGCGGGCTGTCGCTCGGCGTCTTCGTGAAGCTGACCTCGCTGCTGCTGCCCAATTTCTTCTCGGTGATCCTGCCGATCACCACCTTCGTGGTGGTGCTGTTCACCTATGTCCGGCTGGCCAGCGACCGGGAGCTGGTGGTGATGCGGGGCACCGGCCTGTCGGATTGGCGCCTCGCCCGCCCGGCGCTGGCGCTTGCCACCCTCGCCACGGCGCTGTGCCTGTTCCTGCAGCTCTGGCTGGTGCCGATCAGCCATACCGCCTTCCGCGAATGGCAATTCGAGATCCGCAACCAGATGGCGGCGGTGCTGCTGCAGGAGGGGGTGTTTTCCACCATCGGGCCGGATCTGACCGTTTATGCCCGGCAGCGCGACGCCGATGGCACCCTGCGCGGGCTGATCATCCATGATGGCCGCGATGCCGGCGCCCCGGTGACGATCCTGGCCGAGGAGGGCCGCATCACCACCACCCCCCAGGGCCCCCGTGTCACGTTGCACAACGGCATCCGCCAGCAGGTGGAGCGCACCGCGCCGCCGCCCGGCAGCCCGCCTGGCACGCCGCAGGGCTATCGCCTCGGCAGCCTGACCTTCACCGAGAACAGCGTGGATCTGGCCCGCTCGCGCGCCGCCGACGAGGACCGCAGACGCGACAGCCGCGAGCGCTTCGTGGAAGAGTTGCTGAACCCGGACCCGGCCGAGCAACTGGCCGAACGCGACCTGCGGAAGTTCCGCGCCGAGGGCCACCAGCGCCTGTCCAATCCGCTGACCGCCCTCTCCTTCGCCATGGTCGGGCTGGCGGCAGCACTCGGTGGCGGCTTCCGCCGGCATGGCGGCGGCGGGACCATCCTCGTGGGCGTCGGTAGCGTGGTGGTGTTGCTGGCCTTCGGCCTCGCCGTCGGCAATCTGGCGGCGCGGGACAATGCCTGGATCCGGCTCGTATGGATCGTCGCGGTGGCGCCGGCGCTGGTCTCGGCCTGGGTGCTCTCCGGGGCGCCCGGTTGGCCGCGCGCGGTGCCGGCCCCGCCCGAGACCGCCCCCACCTCACCCGGGCTGCCTGCGGCATGATGGCGCTCACCCTCGGGTCCTATGTCGCCCGACGCTTCGCGGTGGCGGCGCTGGCGATGCTGGTGGCGCTGACCGGGCTCGTCGCCTTGTTCGACTTCATCGAATTGCTGCGCCGGGCGGCGACGCGGCCGGATGTGGGCTTCGCGCTGGTGGCCAGCATCGCCTCCATGCGGCTGCCCTTCGTCGCGATGCAGATCATGCCCTTCGCGCTGCTGCTGGGCGGGATGATCGCCTTCTGGCGCCTGACCCGTTCCTCCGAGCTGATTGTCGCCCGGGCGGCGGGGGTCTCGGCCTGGGGCTTCCTGATCGGCCCGCTCCTGGTCGCGGTGGCGCTTGGGGTGTTCGCGGTGACGGCACTCTCCCCCATCTCGGCCGCGCTGCTGGCGCGGGCGGAGCGGCTGGACAATGCCTATCTACGGGTGGGGGGCGGCGTTTCCTCCCTGGCCGCCGGGCGGCTGTGGCTGCGGCAGGCCGATCGCGGGCTGGAGTCGCACGGGGTCGCCATCCTTTCCGGCCGCCCCGTCGCCGAGACGGCGCGCACGCCGCGCCAGACCGCGGCCTTCCGCATGACCGACGTCACGGTCTGGCGCCTTTCGGCACTGGACCGGCCGCTTGAGCGGATCGAGGCGCCCGAGGCGCGGCTGGAATTCGGCAAATGGGTGCTCACCTCCGCGCTGGTGTTCGGCGCCGATCGCACGGCGCATCCGCAGCCGCGCGTTGAGTTCCCGACCGACCTCACGCCCGATCGTATCGAGGACAGCTTCGCCACCCCGGATACCCTCTCCTTCTGGGCGCTGCCCGATTTCATCACCGTGCTGGAGCAGGCCGGCTTCTCGGCCGTGCGGCACCGGCTGCAATACCAATCCCTGTTGTCCCTGCCGGTGCTGGCCGCGGCGATGGCGCTGCTGGCTGCCGGATTCTCGATGCGCCCGGCGCGGCGGGGCGGCGTCGCGCAGATGATCGCAGCCGGAGTCGCGGCCGGGTTTGCGCTGTTTGTGCTCGACCGCATCTCGGGCGAATTCGGCGAGGCCGGGACCCTGCCGGTCATCCTGGCCGCCTGGGCGCCGGCGGTGGCGGGGCTGATGTTGGCCCTGGCCCTTCTGCTTCACCTCGAAGACGGCTAGGCGGAACCTATGGCGCCCCCATTCCAACCGAAGTGGCGCGGCGATTCGGCGCCCCAGCGCCTGCCGTGCTTCGCCTCCCGCCACCCGGTTCAGCTACGGCACCGGATATCGCTGCTGGGTGCCTGCGCGGTGGTGGCGATCAGCCTCTCGCCGGGTGTGCGGCTGACGGCGCAGCCGGTGCCGCTTATCCCCGAGAACACGGCCGCCCCGGCGGCCTCAACCCCGGCAGCTCCGGCTCCGACCTTGGCCCCGGCTCCAACCTCGGCCCCGGCCCCGGCCCCGGCCCCGGCCCCGCCCCCGGCTGGCGGCGTCGCCGGCGCGCAGCGCAACGGCCCCGTCACCTTCACCGCCGATGCGGTGGAGTTCGACCAGACGAGCAATGTCGTCACCGCCACCGGCTCGGTCGAGGCCTGGCAAGGCGACCGCATCCTGCGCGCCGACCGCTTCACCTATGACCGCAACTCCGGCGTGGCGACCGCGACCGGCAATGTCCAGCTGCTCCAGGCCGATGGCCAGGTGCTCTTCGCCGAGCGCGCGGAGTTGCAGGGCGGGCTGCGCGATGGTGTGATCGAGGACATCAGCGGCTATCTGCTGCAGAACGGCCGCATCGTGGCCAATGGCGCGCGGCGCAGCGACGAGGGGCGCATCCTCGACCTGTCGCGGATCGTCTATTCGGCCTGCAACCTCTGCGCCACCGATCCGACCGCCCCACTCGCCTGGCAATTGCAGGCCCGTACCGCGACCCGCGACCTGAACGACCTGCGGATGCGCTACAGCGACGCGAGCCTGCTGATGGCCGGGGTGCCGGTCTTCTACACGCCCTACTTGTCGCATCCGGACCCCTCGGTGCCGCGCCAGTCGGGCTTCCTGTCGCCGACGCTGGGCTCCACCACGCTGCTCGGCGCCTTCGTCGAAACGCCGTATTACTGGGCGATCGACGGGCAGTCCGACCTGACCCTCTCGCCGCTGCTCTCGGTGCAGCAGGATCCGAACCTGGGGTTGGAATACCGCCACCGGTTCAATGCCGGCACGCTGGAAGCCTCGGGCAGCCTCGGCAACCAGAACGGCACCGATAGCGACGGACAGACGGGGTTCGCCGGCCACATCTTCTCCAAGGGCCGCTTCTCCTACGACGAGATCTGGCGCTACGGCTTCGACCTGAACCGCGCGAGTTCGGACCAGTATCTGCGGACCTATCGCTACGGCAGCCGCCAGACCCTGACCAGCACCGCCTTCACCGAGGGGTTCTGGGGCACCGAGGCCTATGCCCGCATCGAGGGCCGCGCCTACCAGGGCCTGCGTTCCGTCGATGACGTCGCGCAGATCCCCGTCGTCCTGCCCAACGTCTATTATGAGCAGGTCCAGCCGGTTGATTCCTGGGGCGGTCGGCTGAGCTACGATGCCGGCGGCTATGCGGTGTTCCGCGATCAGGGCACCAGCGCCCGGCGCGTCGCCTCCCGCCTGTCCTATGAGGTGCCGACCTTCGGCTCCTATGGCGAGCAGGTGACCTACCGCTTGCAGGGCGACGGCATCGGCTATTCCGCGGAACGGCTGGATCTGGCGCCGAATTATTATGCCGGGGCTGACGATTCGAGCGGCGTGACCGGCAATGCCCGCGGCGCGATCGACTGGCGCCTGCCGATGGTGCGCTCGGCCGGCGAGTATGGCCGCCAGTTGATCGAGCCCCGGGTGCAGCTCGTCTCCGGCCCCGCCCAGGGCGCGCAGCGCAAGATCAGCAACGAGGACAGCCTCGACTTCGAATTTACCGACACCAACCTCTTCGACCTGAACCGCTTCGGCGGCCGCGACCGCCAGGAAGGCGGCAACCGCGTCGATGCCGCCTTCCGCAGCGCCTGGTATTTCCCCAATGGCGGCCAGCTCGAAGGGTTGATCGGGCGCAGCTTCCGCGATCGGACCGACGAGGTTTTCGCGGCGGGCTCGGGGCTGGAAGGCCGCTCCTCGGACTATGTGGCGCGCACGCGGCTGCAGCCGGTCCCTTGGCTCGACCTGCTGGCCCGGGCGCGACTGGACAAGGACACATTCGAGAGCCGCGCGACCGAGGTCGGCGCCTCCGTCTCCTTCGGGACTACCACCGTATATGGCGGCTATCTTTTCGCGCCCCCGAACCCCCTGATCCTGCCGGTGCAGGAACGCTCGGAAGTCTCGGCCGGGGTCTCCGGCCGGGTGTCGGAGAACTGGCGGGCGAATGTCTTCGGCCGATATGACCTGAAGGAGGACCGTGGTGTCTCCTACGGCGTCAGCGCGACCTATGAGGACGAGTGCCTGATCCTCGACGCGCGCTTCGTCCGGTCCTTTGCCGAGAGCGCAACCACAGGCACCGCCGAAGCCGGCAACACCCTGCTGTTGTTCCGGATTGGGCTGAAGACCGTTGGCGATTTCGGCTTCCGCGCGATGTGACCAAATTTCTGAAAAATATATCGCCCGTTACCTTCTTCACCCCGAAACGGCATCCATGCTGGCCCTGTGGCGGCGCCTGTGCGAGAGAGCCGTTTGCGGGATGGAGCCAACCGGACAAGAGATGATGATGCGTCTTCCTCGAGTGCTGCAGACCCTGTCGTTGGTGGCGGTGCTGCTCGGCGCCGGCCCGGCGACGGCCCAGACCAACCGCATCCTGGCGGTCGTCAATGGCGATGTGGTGACGCAGTCGGACGTCACCTCCCGCGCCCGCCTCTTCGCGCTGAATGCCGGCGCCGGGGTCGGGCCGCAGATGGTCGAGCGCCTCGCCGCCCCCATCCTGCGGCTGCTGGTGGATGAGCGGCTGCGCGCCCAGGAGGTCCAGCGCCGCCGCGTCTCCATCACCGATGCCGATGTCGCCGAATCCATCGCGGATATCGAGCGGCGCAACTCCCTCCCGCCCGGCGGGCTGGTCCGCCAGCTCCGCGGCGCCGGTGTGGAACCGCGCACGCTGTATGAGCAGATCCGCGTGCAGATCGGCTGGGCCCGGCTGGTCCGCGCCATGGGCGGCCCCCAGACCAACCCCGGTGAGACCGAGATCGCCGAATTCATGGCCGCCCGCCGCGCCCGCAGCGGCCAGCCCGAATTCCTGGCCAGCGAGATCTTCGTGCCGGTCGATGACCCGGACGAGGAGGAGGCGGTGAAGCGCTTCGTCGCCGATGTCGTCGCCCAACTCCGCGGGGGCGTGCCCTTCCCCGTCGCCGCCACCCAGTTCAGTCAGAGCCAGACGGCGCTGGCCGGCGGCGACCTGGGCTGGGTCAGCGCCGAGGAGGTCGATCCCGATGTCGCCGATGTGCTCGGGCGCATGCCGCCGGGCGCGATTGCCAACCCGATCCGGGTTGCGGGCGGCTTCCAGATCATCGCCCTGCGGCAGCGTCGCATCTCCGGCGTCCAGAACGCCACCATCCTGTCGATCCGCCAGGCCTTCCTGCCCTTCGTGGGCGCGCTGGATCCGCAGAACCCGACCCAGCAGCAGCGCGACACGGTCGAACGCGCGGCGCGCATCGGCGGCGGCTGCCAGGGCGTCGAGGCCGCGGCCCGCAGCGGCTCGCGCCCGGCCGACCCGGGCCCGATCACGTTGGAGAACCTGCCCCCGGCGCTGCGCACCATCGTTGCCTCGATGCAGCCGGGCCGCGTGAGCCAGCCGCTGATCACCCCCGATGGCGTGCTCATCATCGCGGTCTGCGAGCGCACGACGCGCAACCTCGCCGAGATGACGCCCGATGCCGCCCGTGGGATGATCGTCCGCGAGCGGCTTGAGAATGTCTCCCGCCAGCAGCTGCGCGAGGCCCGTCGCCGCGCCCAGATCGAGATGCGGACCGCCTCGGCCGACCGCGGGTGAGCGAGGCGACGGCGGCCGCGGCGGCAGCCCTCGCCCCGCGCAAATCCCTCGGCCAGCACTTCCTGCTGGATGAGGCGATCTGCCGCCGTATCGCCGCCCAGGCCGGCGATCTGGCCGGGCGGCAGGTGCTGGAGGTCGGCCCCGGCCCCGGCGGGCTGACCCGGGCGCTGCTCGGCACCCCGGCCGCCACCGTCACCGCCATCGAATTCGACAGCCGCGCCGTGGCCGTCCTGGAGCCTCTGGTCGCCGAAGCCGCCGGACGGTTGCGCGTGGTCGAGGCGGATGCGCTGTCGCTGGACCTCGCGACCCTGGTGCCGGAACCGCGCCAGATCATCGCCAACCTGCCCTACAACATCGCCTCGCCGCTGCTGGTGGGCTGGATGCGGCAGGCTGCGGCCTTCGAGCGCCTGACCCTGATGTTCCAGCAGGAGGTCGCCGAACGCATCGCCGCGGCGCCGAATACCGAGGCCTATGGCCGGCTGTCGGTGCTGTGCCAATGGCGCTGCGAGGTGCGGCTCGCGATGAGCCTGCCGCCCGGCGCGTTTCGCCCACCGCCGAAGGTGTGGTCGGCCGTGGTGGTGCTGGAGCCCCACGCCGAGGACCCCGCGCCCACGCTGTTCCGCGCCATGGAGCGCACGACGGCCGCCGCCTTCGGCCAGCGGCGCAAGATGCTGCGCGGATCGCTCAAGAGCCTCGGCGACGCCGAGGGGCTGTTGGCGGCCGCCGGGATCGATGGCTCGCGACGCGCGGAAACGCTGACGGTGGCGGAATTCGCGACCCTTGCGGGCCTCGTCAGCGACCGAACCAGGTCACCAGCGCCCCAAGCGTGAGCACGCTGATCGCTGTGCCGACCAGCACCGCAGCCCCGCTGCGATCGGCCCCCACCGAATAGCGCTGCGCCAGCAGGAAGGCATTGGCCCCGGTCGGCAGCGCCGCCGCCGTCACCGCGACCGCGGTCTCCAGCGCCGGCAGGCGCAGCAGCGCGCAGGCCAGCCAGACCAGCACCGGCAAGGCCAGCAGCTTCAGCACCACGGTCGCCACCAGCGAACCCACGGCGCCGCGCACCGAAAAGCCGAGCAGCGAGCCGCCGAGGCAGAACAGCGCCACCGGCGGTGCGGCCCCGCCCAGCAATTCCAGCGTGCGGCGGACGAAGCCCGGCACCGGCAGTTCCAGCGTGGACCAGACCAGCGCCGCCATCACCGCCATCACGATCGGATTGCGCAGCACGCCCTTCACGGTCGCCAGCAGCACCTTGTGCCAGTGCGCGCCCGCATTCTGGCCGATCTCGGCCACCACCGTCGCGGTGCCCAGCAGCACCATCGAATGCAGCGCGAGGATGGTCAGCAGGATGGACAGCCCCGCCTCGCCATAGGCCGCCCGGATCAGCGGGATGCCCATCATCACGGTGTTGCCGAAGGTGATGTTCAGCGCCAGCACCCCGGCCGGCCCGAGGGCCATCCGCCCCAGCTTCACCCCGCCCCAGAGCACCGCCGCATACAGCACCATGGTGCCGAGGAAGAAGGCCAACGCCGCGCCCCCGCCCGCCGAATGCCCCGAGGTGCCGCCCGCGAAGAGCAGCGCCGGCGCAGCCAGGCTGAAGGTGAAGAGGTTGAGCCCGCGGAACTGCTCCGCCGAGACGATCCGCCGCGCCCCCGCCAGATAGCCGAGGCCGATCATGATGAAGACCGGGGCCACGACCTCCAGCATCATCTGCATGGGGTTAGTACTCCCGTTGCAGCATGGCCGCGGCATGGGCGGCGAGGCCGGGCTGGCGGTGCCGGGCCGAGCGCGCCGCATGGAGCACGCAGCGAACCGCCTCGACCGTCGCCTCGAAGCTGTCGTTCAGCAGCAGGTGGTCGAATTCCGCCCAATGCGCGATCTCGTCATGGGCCGAGGCCATGCGGCGCTCGATTTCGGCCGGGCCATCCTGGGCGCGGGTTTCCAGGCGGCGACGCAGTTCGGTGAGCGACGGCGGCAGCAGGAAGACGCCCACGACATCCTGCGGCAGCGCCAGCCGCAATTGCTGATGCCCCTGCCAGTCGATGTCGAACAGCACGTCACGCCCCGCCGCCAGCGCGGCCTCGACCGGCGCGCGCGGGGTGCCGTAGTGGCGGCCGAAGACCTCGGCGTGTTCCAGCATCGCCCCGGCCGCAGCCAAGGCCGCGAACTCGGGCAGGCTGCGGAAGTAGTAATGGACCCCCTCCACCTCCCCCGGCCGGGGGGCGCGGGTGGTGGCCGACACGGACAGGGACAGTTCCGGCTCGCGCGCCAGCAGGGCCCGGCCGACGCTGGATTTCCCGGTGCCAGAGGGGGCCGAGAGCACCAGGCAGACGCCGCGCCGGGTCATTCGAGGTTGGCCGATTGCTCGCGCAACCGCTCGATCGCGGCCTTGAGGTCCAGCGCGACGCGGGTCAGCGCGAGGCTTTGCGACTTGGAGGAGGTGGTATTCGCCTCACGCCCGAATTCCTGGGTCAGGAAGTCCAGCTTGCGGCCGCTGGGCGCGCCCGATGCGAGCAACGCCCGGGCCGCATCGACATGCGCGGCAAGGCGGTCCAACTCCTCCCGCACATCGGCTTTTTGGGCCAGCAGGGCGATTTCGGTGGCCAGGCGCTCTTCAGAGACGCGGCGGTCGCCGTCCAGCAGCTCGGCCACCGCAGCCCGCAGGCGCTGGGTGATCGCGCTGGGCTGCCGCGCGGCCTCGGTGGCGGCGGCATCGCGCAGCTCGGCAATCTCATCCAGCAGCCCGCCGAGGATCCCGGCCAGGGCCACGCCCTCGGAATGGCGGGCGGCGACCAGCCCATCCAGCGCCGCCTCGAAGCCCGCGGCCAAGGCGGTAGAGGCGGCGGCATCGGCGACGGGGTCGGCCTCGGCCTCGCGGCCGCGGAACACGCCAGGTAGCGCCAGCAGCGCCTCGGCGCGGGGCGGCGGGGCGTTGGGGATGCGGGCGGCCAGCGCCAGCGCCTCGGCCAGCACGGCATCCAGCACCGCGGGGTCCAGCGTGGGGCGCATGGCCCGCGCCTCGCGCTGCAGGGTCAGCGTCGCCTGGATATTCCCGCGCGAGAAGCGGCGGCCGGCCAAGTCCCGCAGCGGCAGTTCCAGCGCCTCCTGCCCCGGCGGCAGGCGCAGCCGCAGGTCGAGCCCGCGGCCATTGACGCTGCGAAGTTCCCAGACGAACACCGTGCCATCGGGCAGGCTTCCCTGGGTGCGGGAAAATCCGGTCATGGAAGAGAGCGCCATGCTGGCCTTCTCCCCTGCCCGGCGCGGAAGGACAAGGCATGCGGCAGTGGACCAGCATTGCGATCACGGGGGCCTCCTCCGGCCTCGGCGCCGCCATCGCATGCGCGGCGGCGGCACCGGGGGTGGTGCTGCACCTGGCCGGGCGCGATGCGGGGCGGCTCACGGCGGTCGCGGCGGTCGCGGCGGAGTGTGGGGCGGCCGAGGTGAGGATTCAGCTGCTCGACGTCACCAATGCCGCAGCCTGCGCCGCCTGGATCGCGGGGATGGGCCGGATCGACCTGCTGATCGCCAATGCCGGCATCAGCGCGGGCGCCGGCGACGGGGTGGAGAGTGCGGCCCAGGTGCGGGCGATTTTCGCCACCAACCTCGACGGTGTGCTGAATGTGGCGCTGCCGGCGCTCGCGGCGATGCGGGCACAGGCGCCGGGGCGGGATGGCACCCGGGGGCGAGTGGCAGTGATGGCCTCGATCGCGGCCTTTGTGGCGGCGCCGGGCGCTGCCTCCTATTGCGCCAGCAAATCGGCGGTGCAGCGCTGGGCGGAGGCGACGGATGCGACCGAGCGGCATTTCGGGGTGCGGCTTTCGGCGGTCTGCCCAGGCTATGTGCGGACCCCGATGACGGCGGGCAATGCCTTTCCGATGCCCTGGCTGATGTCGCCCGCAGCCGCCGCGAAGCGCGTGCTCGACGGGCTGGCGGCAGGGCGGCTGCGGGTGGTGTTTCCACGCCGGCTGTATGTGCTGGCACGGCTGTTTGGGGCGTTGCCGCCCGGGCTCCGGCACCGGCTCATGGCACGCATGCCGGCAAAATCGGCGCAAATGTGAACACATGAGGATCAAGACTGAAGAAAATTTTTGCCTATACTGAATGATGCTTTTACGCGACTCCCCACGGTTCCTTCGGATCGGCTCTGTCTTTGGGGTGCTGATGCTATTGGCGATGGCACCGCTTATGCTGCTGATCTGGGACGTCGCCGATGCGGGGCGCCGTGATCATGAACGGGAGATCTCCGCCCGGCTGATCCAGATCGCCCGATTCGGTGTGGCCATGCATGAGGAGGCGCTGGTCACCGCCGCCTCGACGCTGTTCCTGATCGGCGACGCGCCGTTCGACTGGGTCGCGGACCCTGAGGAATGCGCCGCACGCACGCGAACGATCGCTGCAGCCAGCCCAGTCCTCGCGAGCTTTGGCGTCATCGGGCCTTGGGGCGACATCATCTGCCTTTCGACCGATTTTTCCCCTGGCATCAACCTGTCGGATCGCCCCTATGTCCGTCAGGCGCTGAGCCGTGACGGGCTCGCCGTCGGATCGGCCATCGTCTCGCGCATTACCGGGCGCGTGCTCATCCCGGTCGCACAGCGGATCACAAGCACCGTCCTGCCGGACGGGCCGCGCCGTCCCAGCGTGATCCTCGGCTCGCTCGACCTGCTCGCGCTGGCGCGGTCGCTGGTCACCTCCGCCAACCTTGGCACCCTATCGGCGGATGTGTCCGTCGACATCCTCGATCCGAACGGCACCCTTTTGGCCCAGTGGCCGCAGGTGGGCCGTGCCATGCCGACCCAAAGCCCCTTCACGCAGGCTCTGCTTTCGGCTCCCGAGGGCCATACCGAGCGCTTGGCCAGCGATGGCAGCCGGCGCATGGCCGGCTTCGCGCATGACCACACCCGCGGGCTGGTCTTCGCGGCCTCGGTCGATCGCAGCCTGGTGCTGGCCACGGCCCATCAACGCTTCATACTTGCCCTGGGGCTGGCGGCGCTGGCCGCTCTGGCCGGTCTGGGCCTCGCCTTCCTCGTCGCGCGCAGCCTGATCCTGCGCCCGGTGCGGATCCTGGCCGATGCCGCTCATGCGGTGCGGCAAGGCCAGCCGCTGCCCAGCCGAACGAACAAACGCCTGCCCGGAGAGCTGGAGGAGCTGCGCCTCGCCTTCATGGCCATGACCAGCCAGATCGCCCTGCGCGAGGCGCGACTGGAGGAAGCCAATGATGAGCTGGCCGTCGCCAACAGCTCGCTGCAAGGCCTGACCCGCACCGATCCGTTGACCGGCCTCGCCAACCGCCGCGGCTTCGACGAGGCGCTGGCCTCCGCCTGGGTCTGGGGCCAGGCTCAGGACCTGCCCGTGGCGATGCTGATGGTGGATCTGGACCACTTCAAATTGTTCAACGACCGCTACGGCCACCCCGCCGGGGACGCCTGCCTGCAGATGATCGCCACGGTCCTCACCGATGTGCAGCAGCGCACCACGGACCTGCCGGCACGCCTTGGCGGCGAGGAATTCGCCGTGCTGCTGCCGGGGACGGATGGCTGGGGGGCGGCGGTGGTCGCCGAGCGCCTGCTGACCCTGGTGCGGGCCGAGGCCATGCCGCATCTGGACAATCCGGGCGGCATCGTCACCCTCAGCATCGGCGTGGCGACGCTGGTGCCACAGCCGGGGCTGCCGATGGAGGAGTTGGTCGCCGCCGCCGATGCGGCGCTCTACGCCGCCAAGCGGGGCGGCCGGAACCGGATGCACGGCACGCAGCCTCCGACGCGCGACCGGGTGTCCTGACCCGAGGCCGTTACGGGGTGAGCGCCCGCCATTTCGCGACGTTGCGGTTGTGCTCCTCCAGCGTCCGGGCAAAGACGTGCCCGCCCCGACCATCGGCGACGAAATAGAGGAAGTCATTGGCTTCCGGCCGGGTCACCGCCACCAGCGCATCCCGCCCCGGGGACGCGATCGGGCCAGGGGGCAGGCCGCGGATGCGATAGGTGTTGAACGGGTGATCGCGGTCCAGATCCGCCCGGCTGATCGGCCGGTCGAGCGGACCGGCGGCGGCGGCATAGGCGACCGTCGGGTCCGATTGCAGCGCCATGCCCCGGCGCAGCCGGTTGATGAAGACGCCGGCGACGCGGGCACGCTCATCGGCCCGGCCGGTCTCCCGCTCCACGATGCTGGCCAGGACCAGCGCCTCTCGCGGGGAGGCGAGCGGCAGGTTTTGCGCGCGCGCGGCCCAGGTCTCGGCCAAGGCGGCATCCATCGCCGCATCGGCGCGGGTCACGATCGAGGCGCGGGTGTCGCCCCATTCGAAGGTGTAGGTTTCCGGCAGCAAGGCGCCCTCGGCGAAGGCGGGCACATCCCCCACCAGCCCCTCGGCCTCTTCCAGCATGGGGATGATCTGGCGGATCGCGAGCCCCTCGGGGATCGTCAGGCGGCGCTGCACCGGGCGGGCATGGCGCAGGATGCCCAGAACCTCGACGATCGAACTGCGGGCCGGCAGCGCGAATTCGGCGGCGCGCAGATGGCCCTCATCCCGCGTGATCCAGGCGGCGGCCGCGAAAACCCGGCCATCCGAGACCACGCCGCGCTCAGCCAGCATGGCCCCGATCGCCGTCGCCCCGCCGCGCGGAATGACGATCTGGATCGGCGCTGCCAGGGGGCCGGGGGCGCGAATGGCCTCGCGGCCCCACCAAGCGGCGCCCGCCCCGGCCAGAAGGAGCAGGGTGAGGAGACTCAGGAAAAATCGCATCGGCATCCGGTGAAGTATGCGCCGTGACCGGCGGTTGCACCGAAGGCGGTGATTTTTTCCGGCGTCAGGCTGCTCGGCAAAAAATCACGCTGGCATTGGTGCCACCGAAGCCGAAGGAATTGGACAGCACCACATCGATGGGCCGTTCCTGCGCATGCAGGGCGACGCGGTCGATGGCGCTTTCGCGTGAGGGCTTTTCCAGGTTCAGCGTCGGCGGTGCCACCCGGTCGCGAATGGCGAGGATGCTGAACACCGCCTCCACCGCGCCCGCGGCGCCGAGCAGATGCCCGATGGCCGATTTGGTCGAGGACATGGCGACGTTGCGTGCCTCGTCGCCGAACAGTCGCTCCACCGCTTCCAGTTCCAGATCGTCGCCGAGCGGGGTGCTGGTGCCGTGGGCATTCACGTACTGGATGTCGGAGGGCTGCATCCGCGCGTCTTCCAGCGCCGCGCGCATGGCGCGGAAGGCGCCCTCATGCCCATCGGCCGGCGCGGTGATGTGGTAGGCGTCGCCGGACATGCCGTAGCCGATGACCTCGGCGTAGATATGCGCGCCGCGGGCCTTGGCGTGCTCAAGTTCTTCCAGGACCAGAACCCCGGCGCCCTCCCCCATGACGAAGCCGTCGCGGCCCTCGTCCCAGGGGCGGCTGCCCTTGGTGGGATCGTCGTTATAGGCGGTCGACAGCGCGCGGGCGGCACAGAAGCCGGCCATGCCGATCTCGGCCACCGCCGCCTCGGTCCCGCCGGCGACCATGACGTCGGCGTCATTGACCGCGATCAGCCGCGCGGCATCGCCGATCGCATGCACGCCGGTGGCGCAGGCGGTGACGACGCTGTGGTTCGGGCCCTTGAAGCCATAGCGGATCGAGACGTGGCCGGAAGCCAGGTTGATCAACGCCGAGGGAATGAAGAAGGGCGAGATGCGCCGCTGCTTGCCCTGGCTGATGAGGATCGAGGCCTCGAAGATCGTCGGCAAGCCGCCGATCCCGCTGCCGATCATCACGCCGGTACGGCAGCGCGATTCCTCGTCTTCCGGCATCCAGCCGCTGTCCTCGACCGCTTCCGTCGCCGCCACCAGAGCGAGCTGAATGAAGCGGTCCATCTTCTTCTGGTCTTTGGTGGGGATCCACTCGTTCAGGTCGAGGCCGCCGTCGGCCTTGGTGCCGTTCGGCACCTGGCCCGCGATCTTCGCCGCGAGGTTGGTGGTATCGAAGGACTGAATCGCCCCGATGCCGCTTTCCCCCGCGAGCATGCGCTTCCAGACATGCGGCACGCCGAGCCCGAGCGGGCAGGCGATTCCCATGCCCGTCACAACAACACGGCGTGGCGCCGTCATCCGACCGAACAAGCTCTATACCCTCCCGGCGACCTGATCCGGCGTTCCGCCGAAGCTCAGGCCTTTGCCTTCTCGATGAAATCGATCGCGTCCTTGACGGTCGTGATCTTCTCGGCGGCGTCGTCCGGAATTTCGATCGCGAAGGCTTCCTCGAAAGCCATCACCAGCTCAACGGTATCGAGGCTGTCGGCGCCCAGATCGTCGATGAAGGAGGCATCCGTGGTGACCTTGGACTCTTCGACGCCGAGGTGCTCGACGACGATCTTCTTCACCTTTTCGGCCGTATCGCTCATGTGAGGTCCTGCTGTCCCTGTCTGTGGGCGGGGTTCATCCCCCGCCGGAATCCTGTCCGACCGGCGGACCGGTCGCGTATCATGAAAGCCCGATATCATGAAATCTGCGGGGCGCGTAGCGGTCACGGCGCCTCGCGGCAAGGGGGCGCATGACACAGGCGCCCGAAACCTGCCCCTCAGATCATCGCCATGCCACCATTTACATGGATCGTTGCGCCGGTGACCCACCCTGCCTGCGGCGAGGCGAGATAGACCACCGCCGCCGCGATATCTTCCGGCTGTCCCATCCGGCCCAGGGGAATCCGGCCCATCAGCCCCGCCTTCTGGGTATCGTTCAGCACATCGGTCATCGCCGTCGCCACGAATCCGGGTGCCACCACGTTCACGGTGACGCCGCGCGGGGCGACTTCCTGGGCCAGGGCCTTGCTCATGCCGATCAGCCCGGCCTTGGCCGCGGCATAGTTCGCCTGCCCCGCATTGCCGGTGACGCCGACGATGCTGGCAATGGAGATGATGCGCCCGCTGCGGCGCTTCATCATGCCGCGCAGGCTGGCGCGGGCGAGGCGGAAAGGGGCGGTCAGATCGACCTCCAGCACATCCGCCCAATCCTTGTCGCCCATCCGCAGGGCCAGACCGTCCCGCGTCATGCCGGCGTTGTTCACCAGGATGTCGCAGGCGCCGAGTTCGGCCTCCATGCGCTCGATCAGCGCCGCCGGGGCCTCGGGATCGGTGAGGTCGGCAGGCAGCACGAAGGCGCCCTCTCCCAGTTCGGCGGCCAGGGCGGCGAGTTCGGACTCGCGCCGGCCGGTAAGCGCGACGCGCGCCCCTTGGGCGTGCAGCGCGCGGGCGATCGCGGCGCCGATGCCGCCGGTGGCCCCGGTGACCAGGGCCGCTTTGCCATCCAGGCGGAACAGGGCGGTCATGTGAGGCTCCTCAACACGGCTTCGATATCGGCGGGGGTGCCGCAGGCCATGGCCTGGGCCTCGGGCGCGTTGCGCTTGGCAAGCCCGGTCAGCACCCGGCCGGTGCCGATCTCGATGAAGCGGTCGCAGCCCATGGCGACCATGGCGGCGACACTCTCCCGCCAGCGCACGGTCGCGGTGACCTGGCGGACCAGCAGGTCACGGATCTCGGCCGGCTCGATCGCCTTGGCGGCGGTCACATTGGCGACCACCGGCACGAGGGGAGCCAGGATGGTGGCCTCGCCCAGTGCCTGGCGCATCACATCGGCGGCGGGCGCCATCAAAGCGCAGTGGAAGGGGGCGGAGACGGGCAGGATCATCGCCCGCTTCACGCCATCGGCCTTGGCGATTTCGACGGCGCGCTCGACCGCGGTGCGATGCCCGCTGATCACGACCTGCCCGCCGCCATTGTCATTGGCGGCCTCCACCACCTCAAGCTGCTCGGTCTCCGGGTCGCGGGCCGCGCGTTCGCAGATCGCCATCGCCTGCGCCATCTCCACGCCCAGCAGCGCCGCCATGGCGCCGACGCCAGGGGCCACCGCGTTCTGCATCGCATCGCCGCGCATACGGAGCAGCCGTGCGGCGGTCGCCAGATCGAAGGCCCCAGCCGCGCAAAGGGCGGCGTATTCGCCGAGCGAATGCCCCGCGACCAGCGCCACGCGGTCGGCAAGGCGGAAACCGCCCTCGGATTCCAGCACCCGCAGCACCGCCAGGGAATGCGCCATCAACGCCGGCTGGGCATTGGCGGTGAGCGTCAGCTCTTCCGGCGGCCCCTCGAACATCAGCCGGGAGAGGTGCTGCTTCAGCGTCTCATCCACCGCGCCAAAGACTTCGCGGGCGATGGGAAAGGCAGCGGCGAGGTCGCGGCCCATGCCGGGGGCCTGACTGCCCTGACCGGGGAAAACAAAGGCGATTGCCATGGGGGTGCAGCGCTTCTTCTGGCTATGCGGTGGGGGCCGCGCCTAACGGCGGGGGGGCCTGCTGTCAATGCGAAGCGGGGATTCAGCCCTTGCCGGCGGCCGCATCGAAGGCGCGGCGGGACTGCTCGATCCGCTCCAGATTCTCGCCCGCCCAGATCCAGACGCCGCAAAATGCGGTGCCCAGGCTGAGGCCAAGCTCGGTCAGGCGGTATTCAACCTTGGGCGGGATGACCGGATGGATGGTCCTGATCACCAGCCCGTCCCGCTCCATCTGGCGCAGGGTCTGGGTCAGCATCTTCTGGCTGATACCCCCCGCAAGCTGGCCAAGCCGGGTGAAGCGCAGCTCGCCATGCTCGGCCAGCACATCCAAGACGATCATGGTCCATTTATCGGCAACCCGGCCGATCAACTCGTTCACCAGCGCCTCGACCTTAGGATCGAGTTCGGGCTGCTCCAGACCGAGAGGCATCCGCTCACTCTCCATTGGGTAAGTATAGCACTTTTAGGTGCCTACTTTCTGATAGAAACCATGACTTCTATATCAACGCCGCACGCAGTTCCACGTAGTTTTCCAAGGCGCGACCCATGCAGATCACAGGCAACACCATCCTCATCACCGGCGGCGGCTCCGGCATCGGCCGCGCCATCGCCGAGGCCCTCCATGCCGCGGGCAACCAGGTCATCATCGCCGGCCGCCGCCGGCAGGCACTGGAGGCGACGGCCGCGGCCAGCCCCGGCATGGCCTTCGCCGTGCTCGACATCGAGGACCCCGAGGCCATCAAGGCCTTCGCCGCGGCGGTGGTGCAGGACCACCCCGGGCTAAACGTCCTCATCAACAATGCCGGCATCATGCGGTCGGAGAATCTGCTGGCCGAGGCGGTGGACCTCGCCGACGCCGAGGCGACGATCACTACCAATTTGCTCGGTCCGATCCGCCTGACCGCCGCGCTGCTGCCGCATCTGCGAGGCAAAGCCGCGGCCGCGGTCATAAACGTCACCTCCGGCCTCGCCTTCGTGCCGCTGGCGGCGACGCCGACCTACGGCGCCACCAAGGCGGCCATGCATTCCTATAGCGAGGCGCTGCGCCACCAACTGCGCGGGACCTCGGTGCAGGTGATCGAATGGGCCCCGCCGCTGGTCGCCACCGACCTGACCCCTGGGCAGGCGGCGAACCCGCAGGCGCTGCCGCTCGCGGATTTCATCCGCGAGAGCATGGGCCTGCTGCGCGACACCCCCGCCGCCACCGAAATCCTGGTCGAGCGGGTCAAGGTGCTGCGCAATGCCGAGGCGGAAGGCCGCTACGCGGCGGTGTTCGGCGCGCTCAATCCGGCGTAGCGTCAGGCTTTCCGATGCGCTGGGCGGGGGCTGGCCCACAAAGCCCCTTCCCTGTCGCCGTTAAATATGGTCTACGCCGGCGCCCCTGCCGGGCGCGTGGCATCGCGCCCGGCTATGCCCGTTTCCGTGGCCATCGGCATTCCGCCGATCGCCATCCGGGCTGAGCCAGCCGAAGGGAAAACCGGTGCCGTTGTACGAAAGCGTGTTCATCGCACGCAATGATCTGACCCAAGCTCAGGTCGAAGCCATTGCCGATCAGGTTGCCGAAATCATCGGCACCACCGGCGGTGAGGTCAAGAAGCGGGAATATTGGGGCCTCCGCGGCCTCGCCTACCGCATCAAGAAGAACCGCAAGGGGCATTACATGCTCCTCGGCATGGAATGCCCGCCCGCGGCGGAGCAGGAAGTGGCCCGGCAGTTCGGCCTCAACGAAGACATCCTGCGTCACATGACGCTGCGCGTCGAAGAGATCGACCCCGAGGCCCCCTCGGCGATCCTGGCGAAGCGCGCCGACGACCGTGAGCGCGACCGCGGCTTCCGCGGCCCCCGTCCGGCTGGCCGTTTCGGCAGCGGCCGTGGTCGTGAGCGCGACGACCGCGAGGAATTCCGCGCCCGTGGGCGCGATGACGGCGACGAAGGCGGCGGCGAGTATCGTCCCCGCGGCGGGGAGGAATAAGCGATGTCCGAGGATACCAGCCCGGCTGGCCGCCGCACCGCGGTCGGCGCGCGTCGCCCCTTCTACCGTCGTCGCAAGTCCTGCCCCTTCTCCGGCCCGAATGCGCCGAAGATCGACTACAAGGACGTGCGCCTGCTGTCCCGCTTCCTGTCGGAGCGCGGCAAGATCGTGCCGAGCCGCATCACCGCCGTCTCGGGCAAGAAGCAGCGTGAACTCGCGAACGCCATCAAGCGCGCGCGGTTCCTCGCCCTTCTGCCCTATGTGATCGCGGACTGATTGCGGACGGGCACGGAACCGGAGGCATGTCGACGGTGGCGCTCCCTTCCCCGGGTAGCTTGGTGAACGATCCGCGCTGGCTTGCCGCCGGCGCGGGAGGATTTGCCTCGGCTGCGCTGGCGATGTGGGCCTTCCGCGGCCTGCCGCTCGGTCCGGCCTTGCTTTGGCTGTCGCCGATGCCGCTGTTCCTGGCGGGGTTCGGCTTCGGCCTGCCCAGTCTGCTCGGCGCCGTCGTGGTGGCAGCCCTCGGGTTGGCGCTGCTCGGCGGCACGATTCCGGTGGCCGTCTATGCGGCAGCCTTCGCGATCCCGGCAATGCTGGTGGTCGCGACGGGTCTGCGGCAAGGGCGATTCACGGCCTCGGTGCCGATGGCCCTGCTCGGTGCCTACCCGGCGTTGTGCATCCTGGTGGCCGAAGGGCTGCTGGCCGATAGTGGCGGGCTGGAGGTCGTGCTGACCGCCCTGGTCAAGGTTGGTATCGACCGGATGGGCATGGAGGCCTCCGAGGCCCTCGTCGCCGATATCGTCCCGGTGATGGCGGCCGCGGTGGGCTTCTGGCTCTCCGTCGCGATGCTGGTGAACGGCATCGGCGCGCAGCGTTTTCTCGCGCGGCGGGGCCTGGCCCTGGTGCCGAACCCGGGGTTGGCCACGACGCGCCTGCCCTTCGCCTATCCGGTCCTGCCGGCCATCGCCCTCGCCGCGGCACTGCTGGATGGCTTCGGCGGCACCACGCTGTCGCTGCTGATCATCCTGCTGCTGCCGATGCTGCTGCGCGGTCTCGGCGTCATCCATACGCGCAGCCGCGGACGCAAGGGTGGTGGGCTGATGCTCGGCGCCATCTATGTCGCGCTTGCGATTTTCAGCCTGCCCACCGCGATCTTCCTGGTGGGACTTGCCCTTTTCGACCACTTCGCCGCCCGCCCCGCGCGCGGCACCACCTGATACATGAAGGACGGGAAACCTACCCGATGATCGATCTCATTCTGATGCAGCGCGTCGCCAAGCTCGGCCAGATGGGCGAGACGGTGAAGGTCCGTCCGGGCTATGCGCGCAACTTCCTGTTGCCGCAGGGCAAGGCGATGCGCGCCAACCGCGACAACCTCGCCAAATTCGCCGAACAGCGCGCCCAGCTCGAGGCCCAGAACCTCAAGCAGCGCGAAGAGGCCGAGCGGGTCGCCGAGCGCGTCTCCGGCCTGACCGTCACCATCATCCGCCAGGCGGGTGAGAGCGGCGGCCTCTATGGCTCCGTCAGCCCGCGCGACATCGCCGACGGCTGCGCCGCCGGTGGCCTGACCGTGTCCCGCGCCCAGGTGCTGCTGGAGCAGCCGATCAAGACGGTCGGCCTGCACACCGTCCAGGTGGAGCTGCACCCGGAAGTGCATTTCCCCGTGATCGTGAACATCGCCCGCAGCGTCGAGCAGGCCGATAAGCAAGCCCGCGGCGAAGATCTGAAGGCCGCCGACGAAGCCGAGGAAGCGAGCCTGGAGGCCGAACTGGCCGCCGAGCTGGCCGAATTGGGCGCCGCCAGCGAGTAACACGACGGGCGCGCAAACTGCGCCCGTTATCCACAGGCCGGGGCCCCCACGGGCCCCGCCTGATGGGCTATGGTGCCGGGTATGGATTCACTTCTGCCCGTCACGCCGCGCCTGCCGCCGCACAATGTCGCCGCCGAGCAGGCTTTGCTCGGCGCCCTGCTCGCCAATAACAAGGCCTATGAGCGGGTTTCCGAATTCCTGGCGGCCGAGCACTTCGCCGACTCGATCCACGGGCTGATCTTCAAGGCGATCCAGCAGCGGCTGGAAAACGGCCAATTGGCCGATGCGGTCACGCTCCGCGCCCAATTCGAACATTCCGGGCAATTGGTGGAGGTCGGCGGTGCCGCCTACCTCGCGCAGCTGCTGTCCGCGACGGTCGGCGTCATCAATGCCGGCGAATATGGCCGCGTCATCCATGACGCCTGGCTGCGGCGGCAGTTGATCGACCTTGGCGAGACCGTCGTGAACCGCGCCTTCGGCGATGCCGAGGGGCTGATCGCCAGCGAACAGGTGGAGGCCGCCGAGCAGGCGCTGTTCGACCTGGGCAAGGACACCGCCACGGGCGGCGGATTCCTGGGCTTCGACCGCGCGCTGACCCAGGCGGTCGAGGCCGCCGCCCGCGCCTTCACGCGCGGCGAGGGCGTCTCGGGGCTATCGACCGGGCTGCGCGACCTCGATGCCAAGATGGGCGGGCTGCACCCCTCGGATCTGATGATCCTCGCCGGGCGGCCGGGCATGGGCAAGACCGCGCTGGCGACGAAGATCGCCTTCGGTGCGGCCAAATCCCTGCTGGCCGAGGCGCGGGAGAAGGGCGGGCCGATGGCGGTCCCCAAGGCGGGCGTCGCCGTCTTCTCGCTGGAAATGAGTGCCGACCAGCTCGCTACCCGATTGCTGTCGGAAGAAGCCCGCATCTCCGGCGACCGCATCCGGCGCGGCGAGATCGACCAGCGCGACTTCGACCGCTTCGTGGAGGCCAGCCGCGAATTGTCGCTGCTGCCGATCTACATCGACGATACGCCGGCCATCTCCATCTCCGCCCTGCGCACCCGCTGCCGCCGGTTGCAGCGCCAGAAGGGGCTGGATCTGGTGGTGGTCGATTACCTCCAGCTGATGCGCCCCGCCGCCGGCACCAAGCCGGAAAACCGCGTGCAGGAAATCAGCCAGATCACCCAGGGGCTGAAAGCGATCGCCAAGGAACTCTCGGTGCCGGTGCTCGCGCTGTCCCAGCTGTCGCGCGCGGTCGAAAGCCGCGAAGACAAGCGGCCGCAGCTCTCCGACCTGCGTGAATCCGGGTCGATCGAGCAGGACGCCGACGTGGTCATGTTCGTCTATCGCGACGACTACTACCTTCAGCAGAAAGAGCCGAAGGAGATGAACTTCCCGGACCGCGAGAAATTCCACGCCGCCCACGACAAGTGGAAGGAAGACATGTCGATGGTCCACAACCGCGCCGAGCTGCATCTCGGCAAGCAACGGCACGGTCCGACCGGCAAAATCGACCTGTATTTCGAGGCGGAATTCACCCGCTTCGGCAATCTGGACGTGACGCACGGCCAGGATGCTTACTGAAATCGGGCGCGGCCGGCTCACGGTCAACCTGGGCGCCATCATCGCCAATTGGCGCCTGCTGGGCGCGATGCATCCGGGCCAGACGGCCGCGGCGGTGATGAAGGCCGACGCCTATGGCTTGGGCGCCGCCGCGATCGGCCCGGCGCTGCGCGATGCCGGCTGCCGCCATTTCTTCGTGGCGCATCGGCAGGAGGGTGTGGCGCTGCGCCAGGCGATCGGCCCCGGGCCAATGATCGCGGTGCTGAACGGCTTCGCCCCCGACGACAGCGATCTGGTGCCGGTGCTGAACAGCCTCCCCGATGTCAACGCCTGGTCCGGGATGGGGCGGGAGGCGATCCTGCATCTCGATACCGGCATGGCACGGCTGGGGCTGGATGCGGCGGAACAGATGATCCTTGCCGGCGCCCCCTCCCTGCGGCAGGGAATCGTGCTGCGGTTCGTGATGACGCATCTGTGCTGCGCCGATGAGCCTGCCCATCCGCTGAACGAAGCCCAGCAGGAGCGCTTCGCCGCCGCCTGCGCGCCCTACCCCGATGTGCCGCGGAGCCTGGCCAATTCCTCCGGCCTGTTCCTGGGCGCCGGCTACGCAACGGCGCTCGCGCGACCTGGGGCGGCGCTCTACGGGCTGAACCCGACGCCGGGCCAGCCCAACCCGATGCAGCCGGTGGTGACACTGGAGGCACCCATCCTCCAGATACGTCAGGTCCGGACCGGGGAGAGCGTCGGCTATGGCGCGGCCTGGACCGCCACCCGCCCCTCCTGCATCGCCACCGTTGCCGCGGGGTATGCGGACGGCTATCTCCGAGCCTTGTCAGGCAGGGGCTGGGCCATCTTGGCCGGGCGGAGGGTGCCGCTGGTGGGCCGGGTTTCCATGGATCTGTTGACCTTCGATGCGACGGATGGGCCTGAACCGGCGCCGGGCGAGATGATCACCCTGATGGGCAAGGGCGTCGCGCCGGATGACCTCGGGCATGTGGCCGGGACCATCGGCTATGAGATGCTGACCAGCCTTGGCGCCCGCTACGACAGGGCTTGGGTCGCGTGATCAATCCCCTCGATGCCTTGGCGGCCACGGGCCGCAGCGTGATCGGCGTGTGCCGCTACACCGGCGAGATCTCGATCTTTGCCGGCAATGGCCTGTCCAATGTGCTGCGGCCGCCGGTGTTCTGGCGCATGCTGTGGCAGTCCTTCGTCGAGATCGCCTTCTTCTCGCTGCCGGTGGTGGCGCTGACCGCGGTCTTCACCGGCATGGTGCTGGCGCTGCAATCCTACACCGGCTTCTCCCGCTTCAATGCCGAGAGCGCGACCGCGGCGGTGGTGGTGCTGTCCATCACCCGCGAACTCGGCCCCGTGCTGGCGGCGCTGATGGTCGCGGGGCGCATCGGCGCCTCCTTTGCCGCCGAGATCGGCACCATGCGCGTCACCGACCAGATCGATGCGCTCACCACGCTCTCCACCGATCCCATGAAGTATCTGGTCACCCCCCGCCTCGTCGCGGGCACGCTCGCCATGCCCCTGCTGGTGGTGGTCGCCGATGTGCTCGGCGTCATGGGCGGCTGGCTCATCGCCACCGCCAAGCTCGGCTTCGGCTCCGGCGCCTACCTCGTTTCCACCATGGATACGCTGAAGACCGAGGATGTGGTCTCGGGCCTGGTGAAGGCGGCGGTCTTTGGCTTCGTCGTGACCCTGATGGGCTGCTGGCATGGTTACCGCTCCAAGGGCGGCGCGCAGGGCGTGGGGCAGGCGACGACCTCGGCGGTGGTATCGGCCTCGATCCTGATCCTGGCGCTGGATTATGTGCTGACCGAGATGTTCTTCGCACGATGACCGATACGCCAAAGATCCGGCTGCGCGACGTCCGCAAGGCGTTCGGCAGCAAGGTGGTGCTGGACGGTGTGGATCTGGATGTCCGGGCCAGGCACGGGATGGTGGTGCTGGGCGGCTCGGGATCGGGCAAGTCCGTCACCATCAAATGCGTCCTGGGGCTGATCCGCCCCGATTCCGGGCTGATCGAGATCGACGGTCGCGACGTCTCCGCGATGACGGACCGCCAGCGGACCGAGATCATGGACCGCACCGGGATGCTGTTCCAGAACGGCGCGCTGTTCGACAGCCTGCCGGTCTGGGAGAACGTCTGCTTCAAGCTGCTCGCCCAGAAGCGCATTTCCAGGGCCAAGGCCCGCGACAAGGCCGCCGAGATCCTGGCGCAGGTCGGGCTGGCGCCGAGCGTCGGCGATCTTTCGCCGGCCGAGCTCTCCGGCGGCATGCAGAAGCGCGTGGCCCTGGCCCGCGCCATTGCCGCCGAACCCGACATCCTGTTCCTGGATGAGCCCACCACCGGGCTGGACCCGATCATGGGAGCCGTCATCGATGGGCTGATCGTGGATTGCGTGAAGCGTCTCGGCGCCACCACCGTCGCCATCACCCATGACATGGCCAGCGCCCGGCGCATCGGCGATGACGCGGCGATGATCCACAAGGGCAAAATCATCTGGAATGGCCCCGCCGCGACCCTGGGCCAGACCGGCAATCCCATGGTGGACCAGTTCGCCCGCGGCGAACGCGAGGGGCCGATCCAGATGGAGTTGCGGAAATAGCGGCCGGGGTGGCATGATGTTCACGTTTTGCCCCAACCCCTGGCAGTAAAGCCCCAACTTGGCCAAAGCCTCCCCTAAATTTGTCTGCCAGGCCTGTGGTGCGACCGCCCCGAAGTGGCAGGGCCGTTGCGACGCCTGCGGCGGCTGGAACACGCTGGTCGAGGAAACCGCCGAATCCCGCGGCCCCGGCGTCGCCGCCAAACTCGCCGGTGGCGGCCGGCGGGTGGAGTTTGTCGCCCTGCGCGGCACCTCCGCCCCCCCACCGCGCACCCGCAGCGGTATGGCGGAGCTGGACCGGGTGCTGGGGGGCGGCTTCGTCGCGGGCTCGGCGGTGCTGGTCGGCGGCGATCCGGGCATCGGCAAATCCACCATCCTGCTGCAGGCGGCGGCACGGGTCTCGGTCGCCGGCGGGCGGGTGCTCTACATCTCGGGCGAGGAGGCGGTGGAGCAGATCCGCCTGCGCGCCCTGCGCCTCGGCCTCGCCGATGCGCCGCTGGCTTTGGCTGCCGCCTCGGCCCTGCGCGACATCGCCGCCAGCCTGGAGGATGAGGCCGACGCCACGTTGGTGGTGATCGATTCCATCCAGACCGTCTGGACCGATGCGCTGGATAGCGCCCCCGGCACCGTCGGCCAGGTCCGCGCCTGCGCCGCCGAGTTGATCCGCCTCGCCAAATCGCGCGGCTTCGCGCTGGTGCTGGTCGGGCATGTGACGAAGGAGGGCGCCTTGGCCGGCCCCCGGGTGCTGGAGCACATGGTCGATGCCACGCTCTATTTCGAAGGCGATCGCGGCCACCAGTTCCGCATCCTGCGCGCGGTGAAAAACCGCTTCGGTGCCACCGATGAAATCGGCGTCTTCGAGATGACCGAGGAAGGCCTGGTCGAGGTGCCGAATCCCTCCGCCCTGTTCCTGGCCGAACGGCGCGGCAATATCGCGGGCTCGGCGGTCTTCGCGGGGCTGGAGGGCACGCGGCCAGTGCTGATGGAGGTGCAGGCGCTGCTCTCCCCCACCCCCGGCGGCGGCACCCCGCGCAGGCAGGTGGTGGGCTGGGACTCGGCGCGGCTGTCGATGCTGATGGCGGTGCTGGAAAGCCGCTGTGGGGTCTCGCTCGGCCAGAACGACGTCTATCTGAACATCGCCGGCGGGTTGCGGGTGAATGAGCCCGCCGCCGATCTGGCCGTCGCCGCCGCCCTGGTCAGCGCCGCGACCGACCGGCCGACCAGCTCCGGCGCGGTCTATTTCGGCGAGGTCGGGCTGTCCGGCGAGGTCCGCCAGGTCTCCCAGGCCGAGGCGCGGCTGCGGGAGGCGGCCAAGCTCGGCTTCACCGCGGCCGTGCTGCCCCGCCGCGTCGCCCGCGGCGGCCGCACCCCCCAGGCGCCGGAGGGCGTCACGGTGCGGGAGATCGGCCACCTCGCCGATCTGGTCGCCGGCTTCATCGATCCGAAGGCGAAAGCCAAGTCGCGGGCGTGACGGCGGCCCATCGGCCCGCTATAGGGCTTGGCGCATGACCTGGGTCGATATCGCTCTGCTCGTGGTGCTCGCTCTTTCGGCGCTCATCTCGTTCTTCCGCGGCTTCGTGGCCGAGACCCTGGGCGTTGCCGCCTGGGTCGGGGCAATCGCACTTGCCTTCCTGACCAAGCCGCTCTCGGTCGCCTTCCTGCTGCCGTTCATCGAGCCGCGCTGGGTCGCTGAGGTGGTGGCCGTCGGCGCCGTGTTCCTGATCACCCTGGTCTTCCTCAAGCTGCTGATCGCCTGGATCTCGGGCCATATCCAGCGCTCGGCGCTGGGGGGCGTGGATCGCAGCCTGGGCGTGCTGTTCGGACTGGCGCGCGGGGCCTTCCTCGCCATCCTTGCCTATATCGTGGCCGGGCTGTTCGTCCCCGCGACCGATCGCTGGCCCGAGGCGGTCCGCGAGGCGCGGGCCTTGCCGCATGTGGCCGATGGCGCGGCGTGGATCGCGGACCAGATGCCGGTGGAATACCGTCCACGCCTGCCAGACCTGCCGGGTCGGCGGGTGCCGACGCAAGAGGACCTGTTGCGGCCGGCTGCCAGAAGCCGCACATGACAGCCGCAAGGCAGCCCCCGGATCGTCCCCGATCCGGTGGTTCGTTCTATGCGCGTGCAAAGGTTTTCTCCCGATGCCCATGACCACGAATCCTCTGGACGACGATCATTTCCATGAGGAATGCGGCGTTTTCGGCGTCTGGGGAGCGACGGATGCCGCCGCCCTGACCGCCCTCGGCCTGCACGCGCTGCAGCATCGAGGTCAGGAGGCCGCGGGCATCGTCTCGCTCGATCGCGGCCGCTTCCATACCCATAAGGGGCGTGGGCTGGTCGGCGACAATTTCTCCGATGCCAAGACCATGGCGGGCCTGCCCGGCCGGGCAGCGGTCGGCCACAACCGCTACGCCACCACCGGCGAGACGGCGCTGCGCAACGTGCAGCCGCTCTATGCCGATTTCGTCTTCGGCGGCTTCGCCGTGGCGCATAACGGCAACCTGACCAATGCGGTGAAGCTGAAGCGGGAGCTGGTGCGGCGCGGCTGCATCTTCCAATCGACCACCGATTCGGAGGTCTTCATCCACCTCATCGCCATCAGCCTCTACGATACGGTCATCGACCGGCTGATCGACGCCATGAAGCAGGTGCAGGGCGCCTATTCGCTCGTGGCGCTGCATGATGGCGCGCTGATCGGCGCGCGCGATCCGCGCGGGGTGCGGCCCCTGGTGCTGGGCCGCCTCGGCACCGGTGAAGGCGCCTCCTGGGTCATGGCCAGCGAGACCTGCGCGCTCGACATCGTCGGCGCGGATTTCGTACGCGACGTGGAGCCGGGTGAGATCGTGACGATCGACGACCGCGGCGTGACCAGCATCAAGCCCTTCGCCGCCGTCCCCGAGCGTTTCTGCATCTTCGAGTACATCTATTTCGCGCGGCCGGATTCGGTGGTCGAGGGCACGCCCGTCTACACCACCCGCAAGCAGATCGGCGCCGAACTCGCGCGCGAGTCGCCGGTGGAAGCCGACCTCGTGGTTCCGGTGCCGGACAGCGGTGTCCCGGCGGCGATGGGCTTTTCCCTTGAGGCGGGGATCCCCTTCGAGCTTGGCATCATCCGCAACCACTATGTCGGCCGCACCTTCATCGAGCCGACCGACCACATCCGCCACCTGGGCGTGAAGCTGAAGCACTCGGCCAATCGCGCCATGCTGGAAGGCAAGCGCGTCATCCTCGTCGATGATTCCATCGTGCGCGGCACCACCAGCCGCAAGATCGTGGAGATGGTCCGCCATGCCGGCGCGGTCGAGGTCCATATGCGGATCAGCAGCCCGCCGACGACCCATTCCTGCTTCTACGGCATCGACACGCCGGAACGTTCGCAGCTGATGGCCGCCAACCATGACGTCGCGGAAATGGCGCGGATCATCGGCGTGGACAGCCTGGCCTTCATCTCGCTGGACGGGCTGTATCGCGCCCTCGGCAAGCCTGGGCGCGACGAGAAGAAGCCCGCCTATTGCGACGCCTGTTTCACCGGCGACTACGCCATCCCGGTGACCGACAACCTCGAGAACCGCACCGCGCCGCTGTCCATGCTTCCGGCTGTCGCCGAGTGAGCCGCCCACTGCTGGGCCAGGTCGCGCTCGTCACCGGCGCGTCACGCGGGATCGGGGCGGCCGTTGCGGTCGAACTGGCGCGGGCCGGGGCCCAGCTTGTGCTGGTCGCGCGCACGCAGGGCGGCTTGGAGGAGACGGATGACGCCATTCGCGCCGCCGGATCCTCCGCGACCTTGCTGCCGATGGACCTGGTCAAGGATGTCGAGAAGATCGACATGCTCGGCCCCTCCATCGTCGCACGCTTCGGACGGCTGGATATCCTGATCCATGCGGCGGGGGCGCTCGGCGCGCTGACGCCCGTGGCCCATATCCAGCCGCGCGACTGGGCCGATGTGGTGGGGGTGAACCTCACCGCCTCCTGGCGCCTGATCCGCACCTGCGATCCGCCGCTGCGGGCCGCACCCGCCGGCCGCGCTGTGTTCATCACCAGCGGGCGTGTGGCCCGGCCCAAAGCCTATTGGGGCGCCTATGGCGCGACCAAGGCGGGGATGGAGCATCTGGTGAAGACCTGGGCGGAGGAGGTCGCCTCCTCCACGACGCGCGTGAACCTCTACGATCCCGGTATCGTCGCGACCCAGATGCGGAAGATCGCGATGCCGGGCGAGGACCCCTCCACCCTGGCCCAGCCCGCCGATGTGGCGCCCGAGATCGTGGCGCTGTGCCAGGCGGATGAGACGCGCAACGGCCAGATCCTCGGCCGCATCTCACTCTGACGGGCGGCCGCGGCCCTTTTTGACATCGGCGCGGATGGATTTGCCCTCCAGCCGCCGCTCCTTCGATCCCCGCGTGGGCCGGGTCGGGCGCCGGATCGGCGGCGGTGGCGTCGCGGCCTCGCGGATCAGGGCGATCAGCCGCTCCAGCGCATCATCCCGGTTCCGCTCCCGCGTGCGGTGACGCTGGGCGGAGATGATGAGCACGCCATCCTTGGTCAGGCGACGGCCGGAGAGGCGTTCGAGCCGCTCGCGCACCGCCTCGGGCAGGTTCGGTGAGTTCCGCACGTCGAAGCGCAGTTGGACCGCGGTCTCGACCTTGTTGACGTTCTGCCCCCCGGCACCCGACGCGCGCAGAAAATCCTCGTGCAGTTCGCTCTCATCCAGGCTGATGCGGTTGGTCACGGGAATCATCATGGCAGGCGGGGCGTATCACTCGACGAGCAAGGGGGCCAGCAAGTCCCTGAAGCGGGCCGGCAGCGGCGTCGGCTGCTTCATCGTCGCCTTGTCCACATAGACATGGACGAAATGCCCCTCGGCACTGGCCGAGGTCGCCTCATTCCGGAAAATCCCGATGCCGTAGCGGACGGAGGAGGTGCCGATCCGCTCCACCCGCAGCCCCGCCGTCACCAGATCGGGGAAGGCGAGCGGGGCCAGGTACCGGCATTGCGTCTCGACCACCACACCCACGATCTCCGTGGTCGCGAAATCGATCGCGCCGGAGCCGAGCAGGAAGCGGGCGACGACCGTATCGAAGTAGGAATAATATACGACATTGTTCACATGCGCGAACATGTCGTTGTCCGCCCAGCGGGTCGGGATTTCCAGGAAGAAGCGGTAGTCGTCACGGGTCGTGGCGGTCTGGGCCATGCGAAGAAACTCCTCAGTCGATGATGCAGGCCTCGTAGCCAAGGGCGCCGGCGACCGCCCCGGCAGCCAGCATCGAAGCCTCGAGCCACTCGAAGGCTTGGCGAGGGAAGACGGGCTCAGCCGCGCCCGACAGCAGAGGGGCGGCATAGAAGGGGGCGGAGAACATCGCGCGGAATGGCTCCTGCAAGACAAACGCGGTCAAGACGGCATCCCCCGGCGACGCCGCCACCATATCGGCAGACGGCAACCCGCCAAGCCCCCGGAGGAGCTGTGCTTCCTCACGGTCTCGGCCAAGCAGGCGATCTGTGTTCCGGCATCCCTGCCCCGATTCGCGCGGCACTGGAATCGGCGACGCGGAAGGCCCTGGCCGACCCTGCGGTGGCACAGCGTCTGGTCGTATCCGGGGTCGAGCCCTTACCGGACAGCTCGGCGGCAGCCGCGGCGGCCTATTTGACGGCCGAAGTCGCCAAATGGAGCACAGTCGTGCGTGGTGCCGGCATCCATGGCGGGTAAGGGCTTCGCTGCGGCGCGGGGCGCTGCTACGGTCCTGGTTTACGCAAGCCCACGGAGCCTCCGCGAATCCGCATGTCTGCCGCCGCCCCGCCTGCCCGTATCGAACCCTTCCGCCTGCGCGGGGCGAATTTCAACCTTCTGGTGCTCCGCCTGCTTGACCCGCGGGTGGAGGTGGTGGTGCCGGCGATCGGCGATCAGTTCCGCCGCGCCCCGGGCATGCTGCGCCATGCGCCGGTGGTGATCGGGCTGGATGATCTGGCGGTGCGGCCTGATGAGGTGGATTTCGCCGCCCTGGTCGCGGGCCTGCGGGAGCACGCCATCCTGCCGATCGGCACCAGCGGTGGCAGCGCCGAGATGCGGGCGGCGGCACAGAGTGCCGGCCTCGCCCCCCTTCGTGGCGCCGGGCACGACACAGCCCCGCCGATCGCCGTCCCGGTGGTGGCCGAGCCAGCTCCTGTGGCGCCCCCGCCCGAGTCGAGCATCACCCCCGCGCGTCCGACCATGTTCGTGGACCAGCCGGTCCGCGCCGGGCAGCGCATCTGGGCGCAGGGGGCGGACCTCGTCATCAACGGCACGGTGAACCCGGGGGCCGAGGTGATCGCCGACGGCAGCCTGCACGTCTACGGCGCGCTGCGCGGCCGGGCGATCGCGGGCGGCTCGGACAACATGCAGGCGCGGGTCTTCGCGCTGCAATTCGATCCGGAACTGGTTTCGATCGCGGGCTACTACGCGGTCCGCGACGGCTATGGCGATGCCCCCATGGGGCGCGCGGTCCAGGTGCGTCTGGTCGGTGAGACCATGCGCTTCGACCGCATCGGCTGACATTCAAAAACAGGAGGGCTTGGGCATGGCGCAGGTCGTGACCGTCACATCGGGCAAGGGCGGCGTTGGCAAGACGACGTCCTCGGCCGCGTTTTCCACCGGCCTCGCGCAGCGCGGCAAGAAGGTCGTCGTCATCGATTTTGACGTCGGCCTCAGGAACCTTGACCTGATCATGGGGGTCGAGCGCCGTGTCGTCTTCGACATCGTGAACGTCATCCAGGGCGAGGCCCGGCTGAACCAGGCGCTGATCCGCGACAAGCGGGTCGAGACCCTGGCCATCCTCCCCGCCAGCCAGACGCGGGACAAGGACGCGCTGAACAAGGAAGGCGTGGCCAAGATCATCGAGGAGCTGTCGAAGGAATTCGACTACATCATCTGCGACAGCCCCGCCGGCATCGAGAAAGGCGCGCTGCTCGCGCTCTATTTCGCCGACAGCGCGATCGTGGTGACGAACCCCGAAGTCTCCTCCGTGCGTGACAGCGACCGCATCCTTGGCGTCATCCAGTCCAAGTCCAAGCGCGCGGAAGACAACCGCGAGCCGGTGCGCGAGCATCTGCTGGTCACCCGCTACGACCCCATCCGCGTCGCCAAGGGCGAGATGCTGAAGCTTGAGGATGTGCAGGCGATTCTCGCCGTGCCGCTGCTGGGCGTGATCCCGGAGAGCGAGGCGGTGCTGAAGGCTTCCAATGCCGGCACGCCGGTGATCCTGGATGCGGAGACCTCGGCGGCGCAGGCCTATGCCGATGCCGTCTCCCGCTTCCTTGGCGAAGACAAGCCGATGCGCTTCGTCGAAGCCGAAAAGAAGGGCATCTTCGGGCGGCTGTTCGGTGGGAGGGCGGCATGAGCTGGCTCAACTTCTTTCGCGGCAAGGCCGAGCCCGCCTCGGCCGATATCGCGCGCGACCGGTTGACGATGATCGTCGCGACCGGCGGCAATCGCCGCAATGGCGATGATTTCCTGCCGCGTATGCAGAAGGACCTGATGGAGGTCGTGCTGCGCTACGTGAACGTCGATCCGTCCAAGGTGAAGATCTCGACCGAGCGCGGCGCGGATCTGTCCACCTTGGCGATCGAGGTTGAGCTGCCGCCGGTGAAAGAGGTCCGCCGCGCCGGCTGACGCCGGGGCCCGCGCGCTGGACGTGTAACGGCGCCCCGCGCATCCTTCGCGGGACTTCGCGAAAGGGGGGCGCATGCAACGGATTGTCCTTTGGACCACCGGCCACATGGCCCCCTCCGGCTGGTGCCGGCGGTGGATGCCGATGGCAATGAGCGTGCGGGGGTGCGGCTGCCGAATATCGCCGTGCCGCTCGGCATCTATACCGGCGGGAACCTGTACCGGGCCGATGCGAGCCGTGCCGATGCGAGCCGTGCCGTTGCCCTGGCCCGCGAACCCTGCGACCGCGAGGGCAGCTTCATCCCCTTCGCGCGCACCGCCGCCGAAGGCGATGCGGCCGCTCCCCGCCCAGCGGTGACGGAGCGATTCGCGACCCGCCGCCTATGTGCGCGGGGCGGAAGCCATGGGCACACTGTGGCGCTGAACCAAGCAAGAAAGGTCCCCGAAGGATGAGCCGTCCCGTCATCATCACCGCCGCCCTGACCGGCGGCGCCGACAGCACCGGCGCCAGCCCGCATGTGCCAATCACCCCGGCCCAGATCGCCGCCGAGGCCCTCGCCGCCCATGCCGCAGGCGCGGCCATCGTGCATATCCACGTGCGCGACCCGGTGACGGGTAAGCCCTCGCGCGAACTCGGCCTGTACCGCGAGACGGTGGCCCGCATCCGCGAGGCCGGCACTGAGGTGCTGATCAACCTGACCACCGGCTCCGGCGCCCGCTACACGCCGAACGACGAGGACATGAGCCGCGTCGGCCCCGGCACCACCATGGCCACCCCCGAGAATCGCGTGGAGCATGTGCTGGAGCTTCTGCCGGACATCTGCTCGCTCGACATCGCGACGATGAATTTCGGCGCGCATGCCTTCGTCAACGTCCCCGGCCATCTGGAACGCATGGCGAAGATGATCCGCGACGCTGGCGTGAAGCCGGAGTTGGAGGTGTTCGACCTCGGCCACGCCTGGCTCGCCGCCTCCATGGCCGAGAAGGGCTGCTTTGCCGGCACCCCCTGGTTCCAGCTCTGCACCGGCATCCCCTGGGGCGCGCCGGCAACCACGCAGGCGATGCTCGCCATCCTCGGCGTGCTGCCCAAGGACGCGCTCTGGTCCGGTTTCGGCATCAGCCGCCAGCAATTCCCCATGGTGGCCCAGGCGACCATCCTCGGCGGCCACGTGCGGGTCGGGCTGGAGGACAACCTCTACCTCGCCCGAGGCCAGCTCGCGCCGGGCAATGCCTCGCTGGTGGACCGCGCCGCGGTGATCATCCGAGCCCTGGGCTCGGAGGTGGCGACACCGGCCGAAGCGCGCCAGATCCTGGGAATCGCCGCATGAGCGAGGTGCTTGTCAGCCGCGAGGGCGCCGTCGTCACCGCGACGCTGAACCGCCCGGCGCGGCGCAATGCCATGAGCGCCGCGCTGGTCGCGGCGCTGGATGCGCTGCTGGCCGATCTGGCTGCCGACCCCACGGCCCGGGTGCTGGTGCTGACCGGGGCGGGCGGGCATTTCTGCGCGGGGCTGGACCTCGGCGAGGTCGGGGACGCGAGCGGGGATGCCGCAACGCGGCTCGCCGCCCAGCTTGCCCGCAACCGGCGGACGGGCGAGCGCTTCGCCGCCCTCTCCGCCCTGCCGCAGGTGGTGATCGCGCGGATCGAGGGCAGCGCCCATGCGGGCGGCCTCGGCTTCGTCTGCGGCGCGGATATCGCCATCGCCTCGGCCGATGCCCGCTTCGCGGCACCCGAAACCCGGCGCGGGCTGGTGCCGGCGCAGATCCTGCCCTGGATGGTCCGCCGCATGGGCCGCGCCGCCGCGACGCGCATGGTGCTGGAGGGCCGGACCCTGACGGCGCCAGAGGCCGCCGCGGTGGGGCTGGTGCATCAGGTGGTGGCCGATGCCGCGGCGCTGGACGCCGCCGTCGCGGCCAGCATCGCCGAGATCCTGCAAGGCTCGCCCCTGGCGCTGGCGGAGACCAAGCGGCTGCTGGCGGCGCTGGGGCCGGTCGCCCCCGCGGGCTATGCCGAAGCCGGTGCGGCAGCCTTCAGCGCCTGCGCCACCGGGCCGGAGGCCAAGGAGGGCATCCTCGCCTTCCAGCAAAAGCGCAAACCGAGCTGGGCGCGTTGATCATCGTGCAAATAGCGCGACAAGCGTCGGAAGAATCAGCCGAAATGCTGCTCGAGACGTGATGTGCTGTTGCGGACCCCCCCCGAGGCCGTATATCGGCCTTGCACATGTTTGGCGTCTGGCCGGACATGCGACAGACAAAGGGCCGGTTGACCCGATCGGCCGCGGACACCCTTAGGGACATAGGCAAGGCAAGGACATGGCGAGCACTGGAGGCGGGCGTTCCCGCAGACCCCGCGGTAGGGGCGGCTTCGATGACGACAACTTCTCCGATGGGGGCGTGTGGACCCCGCCGACCCCGTCCTTCGCCGATGCCGGAGCGCCACGGCGTCCGTCGCCTTTTGCGACGGGCCCCGAGGTCAAGGCGGTGGTGAAGTGGTTTAACCCCGAAAAGGGCTTTGGCTTCGTCGAGGTCGATGGTGGCGGGGGCGATGCCTTCCTGCATGCCAGTGCCCTGGAACGGGCCGGCGCCAAGGCCGTGAATCCCGGTGCCAAGCTGACCGTTCGCGTCGGCCCTGGTCAAAAGGGTCTGCAGGTCACTGAGGTTCTGGACATTGCGGATGCGGAACCCGGCTTCGCGCCGGCCGCCCCCCCGCGTGCCCCGCGCCAGGAATTCCGTGGCGGCCCGCCGCCGACCGGTGGCGAGGACATGCGCGCCACCGTGAAGTGGTACAGCGCCGAGAAGGGCTTTGGCTTCGTGACGCCGGAAAGCGGCGGCAAGGATGTCTTTGTCCATGCGACGGCGCTTGAGCGTAGCGGCGTGGCCTCCCTGGCCGAAGGCCAGGTGGTCACCGTCCGCGTCGTTCAGGGCAAGAAGGGCCCCGAAGCCGCCAGCGTCGCCGACGCCTGAGCAGTACGACTGGGGCCGCCCTTCGGGGTGGCCCCTATCGCTTGAAGCGGAGGGGTAGGCCCTTCCGGATCCAATCCGCCTCCAACTCGTCCAGATCGGTGACGCCCGACGGTCTTGCCTTGCTCGGCGACCGCTCCATCCCCGGCTCCCGCTGCACGCGCCAGACACCCAGCAGACGCTGCAACTCCTCGACCGGGCCGGTATGGTCATCGACGCGCAGGTCGATGTCAGGAAAATCCTCGGTCGTCGTCAGCACCAGCGCCGCGGATTGCCGCCCGCGCCGGTCCCCGCCCGCCGCCTCCCCCGCCAGCATCGCCGCGACCAGCCGTTCCGGCAGCGGCAGCCCGTCCATGGTGGCGAAGGCCGCGACCGTGTCGGCGAGCGTCGCCGGCCCCGACAGCATGTTTCCCGCGACGCTGAAGTCATGGCCACGATGGTCGCCTGCCCAATCGACGCAGTTCCGCCCGGTCCAGGCGGCGGTGCGGCCGTGCCGGTCGATGGCGTGGACCTGGCGCAGGTGCCGCCCCTCGTCGCCTGACAGCGCCCCCTCGATCGCCGCCGCCGGGGCGAGCCCCCGCGCCAGCCCGTCCAGCACGGCCGGGCCGAGGTAGCGGTTGGTCATCGACTGGGTCGACACCGCGCCCACCCCGGCGCGGAGGTAGGGGCAGGAGGCGCCCACCGCCAGATTGGCCGTGGCGATGGCGACGGCGAAGGCACCGGTCGCGGGGTCTCGTGCAATGATCGACCAGGTCATGCGGCGATGCCTCCCTTGGCGTGCCTCTGCGCCGTGAGTGTTGCGAAACGAGGAGGCCGATGGCACGAGACGACGAATTTCCGATGGCGACAAGAATGCCCCCAGCGTGAGCCCGCCGATCCGCCGCGCCCGCCCCGACGAAGCCGCCGCCTGCACCACGGTGATCGCCGCCGCCTTCACCCCCTGGATCGCCGTCATCGGCCGCATCCCCGGGCCGATGGCGGATGATCCCGTCGCCCGGATCGCGGCCGGGCAGTGCTGGGTGCTGCCAGGAGACGGCGGGCTCGCCGGCGTGCTGGTGCTGGAGGAAAAGGACGGCGACCTCTGGCTGGATACCGTCGCGGTGCTGCCCGATCTGACCGGCCAGGGCCTCGGCCGGCGGCTGATCGCCTTCGCCGAGGCCGAGGCGCGGACCCGCGGGCATGCTCGGCTGCGGCTCTACACCCACGTGCTGATGGCGGCGAACCGGCGGCTCTACGCCCGTCTCGGCTATGCCGAAACGGGCTACGTCACCCAGGACGGCTTCGAACGAGTGGTGATGGAGAAGCCGCTCGGCTGATCAGCAGCCGAGCGCGGTCGCCAGCGCGCCGAAATCCGTCGCGACCTGGTCCCACTCCTGTTCGGCGCGCAGGTCGATCGTCTGGCCGGGCCCCTTCTCGGTCGGCCGCGCGACGAAGGCGGTGCCGAAGCCGCAGGCCCGCGCCGCCGCCAGATCCTTGTTGTGCGCGGCGACCAGCATGCATTCGCCGGGCGACAGGCCCAGCACCTCAGCGGTGCGCAGATAGGCCTGGGGCGTCGGCTTGAAGGCCTGGGAGACCTCCGAGCCCAGGATGGCATCCCAGGGCAACCCGGCGCGCTTGGCCATGTTCAGCATCAGCGCGATGTTGCCGTTGGACAGGGGTGCCAGGATGAAGCGGGTCCTCAGCCGCGTCAGCCCCGCCACCACATCCGGCCAGGGGTCGAGCCGATGCCAGGCGGTGTTCAGCGTGATCATCACCGGCTCGGGCACATCGACGATGCCATGGCGCGCCAGCAGCGTCTCCAGATTCTCCCGGTGCAGCACGTCGAGCCGGGTGAAGGGGCGCCGCCCGCTGCGGACCTCCTCCATCGCCGGCTGGTATCCCGCGCGCCAGGCATCGGCGAAGGCATGGGGATCGATATCGCCCCGGCCGAGGGCGGCCAGGATCGGCGCCGCCTCGCGCGCCACGCCGTTGCGCCAGTCCACGACCGTCCCGAAGACGTCGAACAGCAGGGCGCGGGTCATGCGCGGCGCGTCCCGCAGGGGAGCTGAAATCGGGCGGGTAGGCTGAGATGGAGCATGGGACGTCCTCGGGCCATTCTTGCGCCGCGGCTGGTCTGCGTGGCGATTGCCCCTAGCCTGCGTCGGCACGGGCGGCCCGCCAAGCCCCTCCCTTGCGCGCGCAAAGGGCTGGACAGGGTTCCGGGCCTCCGCGACCGTGCCCTGAGGAGGATCCCAGGCGATGATGCAATCGGAGGAGATCGCGGCCCTGCTCGCGGCCCTGCCACGCCGATGCGCCGACGTCATCGCCCCGCATGCCGGCCGCGATGAAGATGCACTGATCGGCGATACCGCCAGCCTGACCTGGCCGGAGTTGTCCCGTGCGGTGGAGGCGGCCGCCCAGGATCTGCGTGCGCTCGGCGTGCGGGGCGGCGATCGGGTGCTGATCCTGGGCGAAAACGAGCCGGCGATGGCCGTGCTGCTGCTGGCCTGCGGGCGCATCGACGCCTGGGCGATCCCGGCCAATGCCCGGCTGACGCCCGCCGAGGTCGCGGGCATCCACGACCATGCCGGGGTGCGGGTCAGCCTCTATTGCACCGCCTGCAGCCCCGCCGCCGCCGCCCATGCCGGGGAGGCGACGCCTTGGGGCAGCATGGCCGGGGTCATGGTTTCGGCGGTGGAGGCCGATTCGGTGCCCGAGCCGGTCCATGACGACCCCGCGCTGCAATGCGCGGCGCTGATCTACACCTCCGGCACCACGGGCCGGCCCAAGGGGGTGATGCTGTCGCATCGCTCGCTGCTCTTCATGGCGGAGATGGGGGTGCGGGTGCGCGGCTGGCGCGCCGATGACGTGATGTATGGCGTGCTGCCGATGAGCCACGTCTTCGGCCTCGCCAACATGCTGCTGGGCGGGCTGGTGGCGGGGGCGAGCCTGCGCCTCGTCCCGCGCTTCGATCCCGCCGCGATGCTGGCGGCGATCGAGGATGGTGTCTCGGTCATCCAGGGCGTGCCCGCCATCTTCGCGCGGCTGCTGGCCCATGTCCGCGCCGAGGGCCGGCTGCCCTTCGCGCCCCGGCTGCGGGTGCTGTCGAGCGGCGGCTCGCCGATGGACCCGGCGGTACAGCATGGGCTGCGCCGGGTCTTCGGCCTGCTGCCGCACAATGGCTACGGGCTGACCGAGGCCGGGCCGACCATCAGCCAGACGCGGGTGCCGCAGGACGACCTCTCCACCGGCCCGATCATGGCCGGCGTGGAGGCCCGCATCGCGGCGGATGGGGAGATCGAGGCGCGCGGCCCCGGCATCATGCTCGGCTACTACCGCGACCCGGCGGCGACGGCCGCCGCCTTCACCGAGGATGGCTTCCTGCGCACCGGCGACCTGGGGCGGATCGACGAGCAGGGGCGGCTCTGGCTGATCGGACGGTCGCGCGAACTCATCATCCGCAGCGGCTTCAACGTGCACCCCGCCGAGGTGGAGGGCGCCATCGCGACCCATCCCGCGATCGTCCAGGTCGCCGTGGTCGGCCGCCCGGCGGCGGAGGGCAACGAGGAGGTCGTCGCCTTCTACACCGCCCAGGGCGAGGTGGATGAGGCAAGCCTTGTCGCCCACACCGCCCAGAAGCTCGCCCCCTACAAGCGCCCGACGCGCTGGATACGGCTGGAGAGCCTGCCCGCCAGCGGCGCGGGGAAGGTGCTGAAGCACCGGCTGGCCAGCATGGCGCGGCTGCTACCCTGAGGCCATCACCCAGTCGCGGAACAGCGCGAGGTCGATATTGCCGCCGCAGAGGATGACGCCGACGCGGCGCCCGGCCATCGCCGCACGCTCCTGCATCAGCGCCGCCAGCGGGGCGGCGCCGGCGCCCTCGGCAAGGTTGTGGGTATCGGTCCAATAGGTGCGGATGGCGGTCGCGACCTCGGCATCCGCCACCTGGACGATGCGGGCCACGCCCTTGCGGATCATCTCGAAGGCATCCGGGTCCGGCACCCGCGTGGCCATGCCATCGGCCAGCGTATCGGCGGCGGCGGTGGAGACGACCCGCCCGGCGGCCAGGGACAGCGCATAGGCGGGCGCGCCCACGGATTGGACCCCGACGATCTCGGTCTTCAACCCCAGATGGTCCCGCGCCGCGATGCAGCCGCAGCAGCCCGAGCCCTGGCCGATCGGGACATAGAGCGTGTGCAGATCCGGCACCGCGGTCAGCAGCTCCGTCGCATAGGTCGAAACCCCGAGCACCAGGTCGCGATGGAAGGAGGGGACCATCTCCAGCCCGCCTTGCTCGGCCAGCCGCCCGGCTTCCAGGCGCGCGGCCTCGAAATCCTCGCCATGCTCGATCAGCCGCGCGCCCTGGGCCTGCATGGCCGCATTCTTCTCGACGGAATTGCCGCGCGGCACCACGATTGTCACCGGCACGCCATGGCGGGCACCGGCGTAGGCGAGGCTCTGGCCATGGTTGCCGCGCGTGGCGGAAATCAGCCCCGCGACCTGCGGCCGTTCGCGCACCAGGCGATCCAGATAGACCAGCCCGCCCCGCACCTTGAAGGCGCCGGTGGGGGTGTGGTTCTCATGCTTGACCCAGACCTCGACACCCAGGCGCGAGGCCAGCAACGGCCAGTCGTATTGCGGTGTCGGCGGCATCGCGCGCGCGACGATGGCGCGGGCGGCGGCGTGGTCATCGGCGGTGAACATGGGCGGCAGCCTCAGAACAATGCGGCGAAGGGCAGGATCTTCAGGACATCGCCCGGGGCGACGGCGGTCGCCTCCTCCGGCAGTTCGGCAAAGCCATCCGATTCGGTGAGCGAGGTCAGCAGCCCCGCCCCGTCGCGCGCGAAGCGGCTGGCAATGAGCCGCGCGCCATCCTCGCGCAACGCGACGCGCACGTATTCGCGCCGCCCTTCCTTCTTGCGATAGGCGAAATCCGCCACCGCCGGCAGCCGCAGCAGCGGCCTGGGCGCCGCCGCCGCGAGGCGCAGGACCAAAGGCCGCGCCAGATGCAGGAAGGTGACGATGGCCGCGACCGGATTGCCCGGCAGCCCAACGACAGGCGTGCCGGCCACCACGCCCATGGCGGCGGGGCGGCCGGGCTTCACGGCGAGGCGCCAGAAGACGAGCGTGCCTGCGCCCTCGATCGCGGCGCGGACGTGGTCTTCCTCCCCGGCGCTGACGCCGCCGGTGGTCAGCAGCAGGTCGAAGGCGCCAGCCGCGGCGGTCAGGGCGGCGACCGTCGCCTCGGCGCGGTCGGGCAGGATGCCGAGGTCCTGCGCCTCGACCGGCAGCCGCGCCAGCAGCGCCAACAGCATAAATCGGTTGCTGTCATAGGTGCTGGCGGGGCCAAGCACCGTCCCCGGTTCGGCCAGCTCATCGCCGGTGGAGAAGACCCCGACCCGCACCCTGCGCGTCACCGGCAGGCGCGCGAAGCCGAGGGCGGCCGCCAGGGCAACCTCGGCCGGGCCGAGCCGCCGCCCGGCGAGAAGGGCCGTGGCACCGAGCGGCACATCCTCGCCGGCGGCGCGGGCATTGGCGCCGGGCTTCAGCCCAGGCGGCACCAGCACGCCCGTGCCGTTGAGGGCGGCATCCTCCTGCATCACGACGGTATCGGCGCCGGGCGGCATCGGCGCCCCGGTGAAGACGCGTGCGGCGGTCCCGGGCGGCAGCGCCTCGGCAACCTGGCCTGCCGCGATGCGGGCCACCACCGGCAGGCGCGTCGGCTGGCCTGGGATCAAGGCGGCATGGGCGAAGGCATAGCCATCGACGGCGCTGTTGCCGAAGGGGGGCAGCGGGTTGGGCGCGACCAGGGACACTGCCAGCACGCGGCCCAGGGCCTCGGCCAGCGGCAGGCTTTCGGCCTCTGCCAAGGGCGGCACGCGCTCGGCGATCAGCGCCGCCGCCTGGTCCACCGTCAGCAGCGGGCCGCCGAAGGCGAAGCAGTCATCGGTCAGCTGGGCCATGGCACCGCATGCTCCAGAACCAGTGCGGCAATGGCCGCGACATCATCAAGTTCGGCGAAGGGCAGTCCCACCTCGGGCCTGGTATCGGCCGCGATGGCGCGGATCATCGGGTCGTCGGGATACTGCCAGGGCTTGCCATTGGCGGCCCGGAACACCTCGATCTTCGGATGGGCGCCGCGCTTGAAGCCCTCGATGATGACCAGATCGACCGGGTCCAGACGCGCCAGCAGGCTATCGACCGAGGGCTCCGGCGCGCCGCGATGCTCGGTCATCAGCGCCCAGCGGTTGACCGAGGACACCAGTACCTGCCGCGCGCCCGCCTGCCGGTGGATGTGGCTGTCCTTGCCGGGCTGGTCCACGTCAAAGGCGTGGTGGGCATGCTTGAGGGTGGAGACACCCACCCCTTGCCGGCCGAGTTCGGGAATAAGGCGGGAGAGGAGCGTGGTCTTGCCCGCCCCGCTCCAGCCGGCAAGGCCGATCAGGCGCATCACTCTGCCTTCGTGGGAAGGACGGCCCCGGCGCTGCCGGGGCCGGTCCGGTCAATCGGCGCCGGCAGGCTTGGCCGTGCCGTCAATGGTGCTGCGGGCACGGACCACTTCCTTCTCGACCCAGAGGGAGTGATGCGCCCGGGCCCAATTGTAGTCCACCTGCCCGGTGCCCATCGCATCGAAGGCGCCTTCCATGCCGATGGTGCCGATGTAGATGTGCCCGAGCATCGCCGCGATCATCAGCACCGCCAGGATGCCATGAACGATGAGCGCCAGTTGCATGCCCTGCATCCCGGTGAAGAAAAACGGGAAGATCAGCAAATAGCCCGATGCCGCGACCAGCCCGCCGCCCAGCACCGTGATCCAGAAGATCATCTTCTGGCCGGCGTTGAAGCGGTCGGCCGGGGGATGCCCATGGCCGATGATGCCGCCGCCGGCCCGCAGCCAGGCGACATCCAGCGCGTTCGGGATGTTGTCCCGTATCCACAGCAGGAACATCACGACGATGCCGAGCGCGAAGGGGAAGGACAGATAGTTATGCGCGATCTTCCCCAGCTGGGTCGCCTCGGCGAAGATCTCGGGGCCGAACAGCGGCAGCAGCAGGTAGCGGCCGAAGGTGATGTTCAGCCCCGACAGGGCCAGGATGATGAAGGTCGAGGCCGTCATCCAATGGTTGGCGCGCTCGAACCAGTTGAAGCGCTGGATGGTGCGGCCGGACGGCCCGCCCTCCATCCGGATCTTCCCGCGCGCGAGGTAGAAGATCACCAGCAGCGCCAGCATGCCGAGCACGGCGATCCCGCCAATCCAGCCCAGGGTGACGTTGTGGAATTCCCGCCACTCGCGCCCTTCGGGCTGGATGAGATTGGCGGCGCGGCTGTCGGGGATGGTGATGCGGCCGCGGATGATGTCCCCACGCAAGGTCGCCTGGAGTTCCATCTCCGAGGCGCTGATGTTGCCGCGCGCGGCATCGGTCACCGGCTGGGCCAGCACGGGGAGCACCAGCACGGGGACCACCAGCACGGGTCCGGCCGCGAGCATCAGCATCGCGGCAAGGACGAACCTGAGGGGCGCGCGCATCAGACGCTCACATCCTGGCGGTAGGCGGTGCGCCACCCCCAGGCCCCGGAGCCATAGCCGCGCTTCTGCACCCGTTCGCGGTAGATGCTGGCGATGATGTCGCCATCGCCGGCGAGCAACGCCTTGGTCGAGCACATCTCGGCGCAGAGCGGCAGCTTGCCCTCGGCGATACGGTTGGCGCCGTACTGGATGTATTCCGCCTGGCTATTGTCGGCCTGCGGGCCGCCGGCGCAGTAGGTGCATTTGTCCATCTTGCCACGGCCACCGAAGTTGCCGACGCGCGGATACTGCGGCGCGCCGAATGGGCAGGCGTAGAAGCAGTAGCCGCAGCCGATGCACAGATCCTTGTCGTGCAGCACGATCGCATCCGCGGTCGTGTAGAAGCACGAGGTCGGGCAGACCGCCGCACAGGGCGCGTCGGTGCAATGCATGCAGGCCATCGAGATCGAACGCTCCCCCGGCCGGCCATCATTGATGGTGACGACGCGGCGGCGGTTGATGCCCCAGGGCACCTCGTTCTCGTTCTTGCAGGCGGTGACGCAGGCGTTGCATTCGATGCAGCGATCCGCGTCGCAGAGGAATTTCATGCGAGCCATGTTGGTAAGCTCCCTCAGACCGCAGCGCGGATTTGGCAGATCGTGACCTTGGTTTCCTGCATGAAGGTCACCGGGTCATAGCCATAGGTCGTGACCGTATTCGCACTTTCGCCGAGCACGATGGGATCGGTGCCCGGCGGATACTTGCTCCGCTGGTCCTCCCCCATGAAGTAGCCGGCGAAGTGGAAGGGCATGAAGGCGACCCCGGTGCCGACACGGTCGGTGACCAGCGCCTTCACGCGGATCCAGCGCCCCTGCGGCATTTCCGGCCCGGCAACCTGCACCCAGGCACCGTCCTTGATGTTGCGGGATGCGGCGTCGGCGGTGCTGATCTCGATGAACATGTCCTGCTGCAACTCGGCCAGCCAGCGGTTGGACCGGGTCTCCTCGCCGCCGCCCTCATATTCGACCAGGCGGCCGGAGGTGAGGATCAACGGGAAGTTGGCCGCGACCTGCGGGCTGCGCGCCTGCACCGACTGCCCCAGATGCGGCAGGCGGAAGCCGCGCCGGTCGGGCAGCGTCGGGTATTGCGCGATCAGGTCGTTGCGCGGGGTGTAGATCGGCTCGCGATGCACCGGCACCGGGTCGGGCAGGTTCCAGGCATTCGCCCGGGCCTTGCCGTTGCCATAGGGGATGCAGCCGTGTTCCAGCGCGACGCGGGTGACGCCGCCCGAAAGATCGGTCGCCCAGGAGGCGCTGCCGCCCTGGCGCGCGATCTGCGCCTTCTCCTCGGCGGTCAGATCATCGAACCAGCCAAGGCGCTGGAGCACCGCGGTGGTGAATTCGGGGTAGCCATCCTCGATGTCCGAGCCCTTGGTCCAGGAGCCCTGGGCCAGCAGCGTCTCGCCGTTCCGTTCGACGCCGAAGCGGGCGCGGAAGGTGCCGCCGCCATCCTTCACATGCAGGCTGGTGTTGTAGAGCAGATGCGTGCCGGGGTGCTTCTGCTCGGGCGTGCCCCAGCAGGGCCAGGGCAGGCCATAGACCTCGTTCGCGACCTCGGAGCCTGCGGCGCCGCGCAGGGTGACCAGGTCGAACTTGTCCTGGTTCGCCATGTGCTGGCGCAGGCGCTCCGGCGACTGGCCAGTGTAGCCCGTGCTCCAGCAGCCGCGGTTGATCTCGCGCAGGATGCTTTCGGAGGTCGGCGCGTTGTTCTTGATCTCGAACAGCTTGAACACCTCCGCCTGCATGCGGAAGGTCATGCTGCGCTTCTCAGCGGCCGCGTCGATGGCGGCGGAGAGGCGGTACATCGCCTCATAGTCGCTCTTGGATTCGAAGACCGGCTCCACGACCTTCTCGCCCCATTGGAGCGAACGGTTGGAGGCGGTGCGGCTGCCTGAGGTTTCGAACTGCGAGCAGATCGGCAGCAGATAGGTGTTGTCGCGCCGGTTCGAGAGGGCGGCGAAGGTCGTCGGATGCGGGTCGGCGACGACCAGCAGATCCAGCGCCTCCAGCCCCTTCACCGCTTCGGGCATGCGCGTGACGGTGTTGCCGCCATGGCCGAAGACCACCATCCCCTTCAGCGAATCCCGCTGCTGCACATAGTTCTCGCTGCCGGCCGGGCGGGCGCCGAGGCCCGGCATCTGCACCGCATCGAAATACCGCGTGGTCGGGATGCCCGGCATCTCCATCATCGCCGGGCTGTCGAAGCGCGCGACCATGCTTTCGTAGGTCACATCCCAGACGCGCGACCAGTGCCGCCAGGCATTGGCGTCCAGCCCGTAGTAGCCGGGCAGCGAAGTGACATCGAGCCCGAAGTCTGTCGCCCCCTGCACATTGCAATGGCCGCGGAAGATGTTGGCACCCGTCCCCGCCGCGCCGACATTGCCGGTGGCGAGCAGCAGGATGCAGAAGGCGCGCACATTCGCGGTGCCGACGGTCTTCTGCGTGGCACCCATGCACCAGATGAGCGTCGAAGGCTTCTGGGTCGCGAAGGTCTGCGCGACACTCTTCATCTGCGCCTCGGGCACGCCGGCGACGCGCTCGACCTCGGCCGGGGTCCATTTGGCGGTCTCGGCACGGATGTCATCCATGCCGTAGACCCGCTGGTTGATGAACTCCTTGTCTTCCCAGCCATTGGCGAAGATGTGGTAGAGCAGGCCCCAGATGATGGGGATGTCGGTGCCCGGCCGGATCCGCACGAATTCGGTCGCATGCGCCGCCGTCCGCGTGAACCGCGGGTCGATGACGATCATGTTGGCGTTCTGCTGCTCCTTGCCCGCGAGCAGATGCTGCAAGGACACCGGATGCGCTTCCGCCGGATTGCCGCCCATGATGATCATGGTCTTGGCATTGCGGATGTCGTTGTAGGAGTTCGTCATCGCGCCATAGCCCCAGGTGTTGGCCACACCCGCGACAGTGGTCGAATGGCAGATGCGCGCCTGGTGATCGACCGAATTGGTCCCCCAGAACGCCGCCATCTTGCGATAGAGATAGGCACCCTCATTGCTGAACTTGGCGCTGCCGAGCCAGAACACGCTGTCCGGCCCGCTCTTCTGGCGGATCGCCATCAGCTTGTCGCCGACCTCGGCCAGCGCCGCGTCCCAGCTCATGCGCTGCCACTGCCCGCCGACCAGCTTCATCGGGTATTTGATGCGGCGGTCGCCATGGACCAGTTCGCGGACCGAGGCGCCCTTGGCGCAATGGGTGCCGCGGTTGATCGGGCTTTCGTAGGCGGGCTCCTGCCCGACCCAGACGCCGTTCTGCACTTCGGCGATCACCGTGCAGCCCACCGAGCAATGGGTGCAGATGTTCTTCACCCGCGTGATCGGCAGCGCGAAATTGGTCGGCCCGGCATGGGCCTGACGCACGGTGGAGAGCGGGATGGCGCCGAGGCCGGCCAGCACGCCGCCGGCGACGCCGGCCTGCTTGAGGAAGGAGCGGCGATCGAGCCCGCCGGAGGACAGGCCCTCATAGGCATTCGCGAGGCGCTGCCGGGCAGCGGTGCGATCGGAGCGTTTGATCAGCATGGGTCCGGCCTCAGTAGCGGTTGGTGCGATAATAGGTCGCGACGTGCTCGGTCTCGCGATACCGGGCCTTCAGCCGGTCGTCCCGGTTTTCCTTGGCGACCGGCACGCCGGCGGACACCGCGTCGGCGCGATCATAGCCCGGGAGGTTGGCGGCCTGGGCCGCCGCGGCAGTGCTCGCGGCCGCGGCCGCGCCAATCCCAAGGGTCTTGAGGAAGCCGCGCCGTTCGGAGGTCGTGTCATCGGCCATGGTGAAGGTTCCTCATGCCGGCAGCGCTGCCGCTGCCTGTTCGATCTCGATCGCCGTGCGCCCGAGGGCCCCCACGGCACGGTAAAAGCGCGCCACTTCGGCACGTTCGATGTCGGCGAAGCAGCGCCCGACCCAGGGCGCCATGTGCCGCGCGAAGATCCGTTCGGCGGCAAGCGCGCCCCCGGGGAATTCTCCGGCCAGCAGCCCAGCATAGGTTTCGCAGAGGAAGCCCAGATGATCCTCGGGTTCGGCGACGCCGACGGCGCGTTCCAGCCCGAAGCGACGCAGGTCGGCGCGCAGATCGGCCAGCGGCCGGTCATGCAGGAAACCGGTGATGTAATAGGAGCCGAAGGGCAGGACCTCGCCGCGGCCGACGCCGATGAAGAGGTCGAAATATTCGCGGCTGCTGCGGTCCGGGTCGGTCGCGGCGGCGGCACGCGCCAGGGCGGCCACGGCCTGCCCGATCGGGGTGGCATCGCCCTCAAGGCCGCGGAGCGCGGTCAGCAACCCGGCATCCGGGGCAGCGACGCATAGGCGCCCGAGCAGGGCGAACAGCCGTGCCCGGCCTTCGTCCCCCGCCTCGGCCATACCGTTGCTTTTGGCTGACTCGCCCATGTCGGACCGATGCCTCTCCCTACGTCAATCTACAGTTTGATCAACGATATGTGCATGCTGTCTGGCGAAGTGCAAGAACTTGGAATGTCAGGCTTTTATTGCGAGCGGCTCGCAACTGTACCCCCTACACGGGCAGCGCGCCGCCATGCCGCCGGCGCGGATTCGGCGTCTCCGGCACGGGTGCAGCGGGGGAAAACAAAGCAAGCTGGGGGCGGGCCTCGGCGATGATCTCGGGCGGGATGAAGGCGGGGATGTCCGCCTCCTGTTCGGGCTGCACCGCCCCGGCCAGGTACTCCACCGGGGCCTGGGGCAGCAGGGAGGGCTCGGCCAGTGGCGAGTCGTCCCCTTGCGCAGCCGCATCCTCGGCATCGAGCTGCACCTCGGTCCGGCCGATCGCCTGGGCCAGCATGCTGCGCAGATCATTGGTCACGAGCGAGGTCGTGCCGCCGGGCACGCCGTCCACCGCATTGTAGTCCCAGGCGTAATCCGCCGGGCCGATGAAGTCCCGGATCGCGGTGTCCAGCGACCACATCCGCCGCATCGCCGCATGCCTGAGCCCTGAGGGAACGCCCGGGCGGAGGAAGGCCGAGATGTCGCTCTCGGCGACCAGGCTGTCGATGGACGGCAACTCCGGCGGAGGCAGGGCGGGCGACGGGGCCGGTTCCGGCTCGGGTGACGCCACCTCCGCCGCGATCGGCGTGACGGTGGCGGGAAACGGCAGCGTCTCCTCCTCCACCGGCGGGACCTCCACCGGCGCCACATCCTCGGCCGGCAGCGCGCCGCCGCGCTTGCGGCGCGACCAGCGGGAGAGGAAGCCTTCGGGGTCGGAGGTCACTCGTCCGCCTCCTCGCGCTTCTGGCGCCAGTCGCCGCCGCCATCGCGCCGGCGCTTCCAGAAGCCGCGTTCGCGATGGTGCTGCACGACATAGGCGCGGACCGCGTTCAGCAGCCCGGGCGGCATCGGCACCTGCTCCAGCAGGTCGTCACCGGCGCAGGCCAGGCTCTCGGCCTCCCCGGCATCGACGGTAACGAGTTGCACGACCAGCCCCGGTGGCGTCGGGGCGGCACGCAGCACCACCCAGGCGCTGGGCGAGGCGGCGTCGATGTTGTGCTTGAAATTGTCGGTGTCGGTCGGGTGCAGCACCGCCTCGGACACCCCGGCGAAGAACAGGCTGCGGCCCTCGTTCTCCCGCAGCAGGGTCCAGGCGGGGATGTCGGGCGGGTCGTCCAGCACCTCGACCACGCGCCAGACCTCATCGGCCCATTTGGTGACGCCCGGCCGGCGCTCGACCAGCACGCCCAGGGGAATCCGCAGCGCGTCGGGGTGGTCGATCATGACGGCGGCGCCAGCGGCAGGCCGGTCAGCAGGTTCTGGGGCTTCATCCGCACCACCTGGGAGGCATCCATGGCCAGCGCCACATACACCGGCTTGCCGCGCAGCCTGGCCACCGCCTGCGAGGCATCCTCGAATTCCAGCACGCCCAGCCACAGGATGCGCGCCAGACGCGCCTGCGCGACCTTCTTGCCGTGCCAGAGGTCATTGGCGATCGCCATCGCCTCGACATCCAGCCCGACATGCCAGGACCAGTTGCGGTCCTCGATCACCGGCACCGGGCGGATTTTTGCCCGCACGCCAAGAACATGCGCGCAGAAGCGTTCCAGCGCCCGGGCCAGCCCATGCTGGCCGGGGCGGTCCTCGGCAATGTCCAGCGCGAAATCATGCGCATCCGACCGCGGCGCGTAATGCGGGCCACCGACATCGTTCAGCACGTCGAACTCCGCCTCGCGCGGGGTCGCCCCCGCCTCGGTCAGCAATCGCCCGAGCGGGCCGAGATCGGCATCCGCGGCGCGGCTGGCCAGCACTTCCTCATCCGCGAGCAAGGTCGCGCCCTGGGTGATGGCGGCGCGCTGCGGGCGGAACAGGCATTCGGCGGCGCGCAGCGCATAGGGGTCGCCCACCCCATCCATCGCGGCGCGGGTGACGAGATGGGTCAGCATCTGCAGGAACAGCGGTGGCACCCCCGCGACACCCCCGCGATAGAGCGCGCACCAGGCGGCCTCCAAGGTCGGCTGCGCCATCACCCGGTCACGGAACCCCCTGAAGACCTGCCAATTCTCGGCGGCATCCGGGTCGGCCAAAGCGCCGGTCTCGATCGTGCCGAGGGGGTCCTCCATCATCCGCGCATGCAGCGCCCGTTCCGCGTCGCAGGCCTCCTCCGGCGGCAGCAGCTCGGGCCTGGCCAGGAAGGCGCGCCACAGGTCCGGGGTCGCGACCAGCAACCCCTCCGGCGTGCGATCGCACAGGGCATGGCCGGAGGCGAGCCAGAACTCGCCGGGCGCGGGCAGGAAGGTCGTGAGGCTCATCGCGGCATCAGGTCCGACATGTCGAGCGGCGTTTCATCCTCGGTCACCTCGACGATGCCGAAGACCGGCAGCGCGCCGAAGTCGCCGCGCGGGGCGGAGCGTTTGTGCAGGGTGCGGAAGGCCTCGCGCTGGGCCCCGTCCTCGATGGTCCGGGCCAGGGCCAGCACGGTGCCGGGCTCATGGCCGGCGCAAAGGGAGGCGGCGAAGGCGACCTCCTCCGCCGCCGCGGCACGCGCCGTGGCCGCATCGGGGGCGCCATAGGCGGTGAGGATATGCCCGGCCAGCGCCTCCAAGGCCGCCTCGGCCTCGGCCTCGGTCACGGGCGCCACCTCGACCAGCGTGGACCAGCCGAAGCTGCCCAATCCCAAAAACCCGGAGCGGAATGCCTGGCGGCGCTTTCCGGTCATGCTCGCCGGGTCCTCGTCCCAGAAGGCGAAGCCGCCGGCGACCGCCCATTCGCCGGGTGCGGCCGCATGCTCGAACACCACCGAATCGGAGGGGTCGAGCCGCAAGGTGCGCGGCAGCAGCCGGCTCATACCCAGGCCCTGCGGTGGCGCGCGCCATCCCGCTCCCAGAGCAGTTCAGCGGTCCCGGTGTCGAGCGCGCGGCGGGCGCCCTCGGTCTCCGGGTCGTGTTCCAAACGAGCGAGGTAGCGCTCGGCGACCCGCTGCGGCCCGTCCCGCTCCCATTCGGCCAGCCCCGCCATCAGATGCCGCGCCCAGGCGGCGGTGATCTCGGCGGGATCGGTCTCGTCCCAGCCCTCGGCCTCCAGGCTGCTGCGGGTGGGGGCAAAGCCGGGCTCCAGGCCGGGCGCGTTGACGAAGCGGGCCTCGACCCCGACTACCAGCCAGTCCGGCGGCACATCGGCCGCAGCACCGGGCGGGGAGGCAAGCCGCGCCAGCCCGACCTCGCCCCCATTCACAATCAGGGTCGCGGGCCAGCGCAGCGAGACCGGGATCTCGGGCGGACCCAGCGCCACCACGGCATCGGCCAGGGCCGAGATGGCCGCGAACAGCACCAGCCGCGCGGCACCCAGCGGCTGTTCTGGCTCCAGCACCACCGCCGCCTCGATCCGCGACATCGCCCGCACCCAGGCCAGGGTTCCGGCGCCATGGCCGGGCGCCATCGCGATCGCGCGCGCCATCGCATCCCCCGCTTCCCGCAAGGGGATCGGGGTGAAGAGGCTCGGCAGTTCCGGCAATCCGTCGCGCAGCACCTGGCGCGCCCTCCCCGTTCCGTGTGCGCGAACGTATATTGTGTGGCGGACGCCGCTCCAACACGGGGTCCACCGGGGATCGATAGCGCGCATGGCCAATGCCACCACCTTCATCTGCACCTGCGAGGACAGCATGCCGCTGGATGGGCGCACCATCGCGCGGGGCTGCCGCGGTTCGGCGGTGAAGGAAGCCGAGCATTTGTGCCGCACCCAGCTCGACCGGTTCCTGGCCGTGCTCGGCACGGGCGAGGTGACGGTGGCCTGCACCCAGGAGGCCCCGCTGTTCACCCAGGAGGCCGAGGCGGCGGGCCACACCCAGGGCCTGCGCTTCGTCAACATCCGCGAACAGGCCGGCTGGTCCGATGAAGCCGCCAAATCCGGCCCAAAGATGGCCGCGTTGCTCGCCGCCGCCGCCGAGCCGATGCCCGAGGTGCCGCTGGTGCCGATGGAATCGGCCGGAGTCGCGCTGGTGCTGGGCCGTGACGAGATCGCCCTGGCCGCCGCGGCCCAGCTTGCCGCGACGCTGGACGTGACCTTGCTGCTGACCGGCGCCGAGCCGGTGCAGCCGGCGCGTGAGGCCGCCTTCCCCGTGCTGCGCGGCCGTGCAAGCGGTGCGACCGGCTGGCTCGGCGGCTTCGAAGTAGCGGTCGAGGGCGTGGCGATGCCCAAGGCCTCCTCCCGCGCCGCCTATGAATGGGGCCCGCTGCGCCCGCGCTCGACCAGCCGCTGCGACCTGGTGGTGGATTTTTCCGGAGCGCCTGCCCTCTTCCCCACCGGACGCGATGGGTATCTCCGCGCCGATCCCGCCGATGCCGCCGCCGTGGCGCGCGTGGTGGCCGAGGCCGCGGGGCTGATCGGCACCTATGAGAAGCCGCGCTTCGTCAGCATCGCCCCGGATATCTGCGCCCATGCGCGCAACAAGCGCACCGGCTGCACCCGCTGCCTGGACCTCTGCCCGACCGGCGCCATCACCCCCGGGCGCGACAGCGTGCTGGTCAGCGCCGAGATCTGCGCCGGCTGCGGCGCCTGCGCCGCGGTCTGCCCGACCGGTGCGATCACCTATGCGCTGCCGCCTGCTGCCCCCTTGGCGCAGCGGCTGCGGACGCTGCTGCTGACCTATCGCGAGGCGGGCGGCGCGGCCCCCGTGGTGCTGCTGCATGACGCGCAGCACGGCACCCCGCTGATCGAGGCGCTGGCGCGCCAGGGCCAGGGGCTGCCCGCCAATGTCCTGCCGGTGCAGATGAATGCGGTGACGGCGGCGGACCTCTCGCTTTTCGCCGGTGGCTTCGCCTGGGGCGCCACGCGCATGCTGGCGCTGCTGCCGGGGCGGCGACCGCATGGCACCGAGGGGCTGTTCCGCAACATCGACACCGCCAATGCCATCCTCGCCGGGCTGGGCCTGGCCGAGGACCGGGCGGCGGCGATCGAGACCGACGACCCCTTCACGCTCGGTGACGCGCTGCGGGCGATGCCGCGCACCCCCTGGCGGTTCGCCCCCGCGAGCTTCCTGCCGATGGGCGCGCCACGTGAGGTGACGCTGACCGGATGGCGCGCGCTGCGAGAGGCTTCGGCCGCCCCCCTGGCCGCGATTCCGCTGCCGGCCCTCGCCGGCTTCGGCGGCGCCGAGGTCGCGACCGATGGCTGCACCCTCTGCCTCGCCTGCACCATGGTCTGTCCGACCGGTGCCTTCGCGGCCAATCCCGAGACGCCGGAACTCTCCTTCCTGGAGGATGCCTGCGTGCAATGCGGGCTCTGCGTCGCGACCTGCCCGGAGAAGGTGATTTCCCTGGCCCCCCGCCTCGATCTTCGCCCCGAGGCGGCGCAGCGCCGGGTGGTCAAGGCCGAAGCGCCGGCGACCTGCACGCGCTGCCAGAAGGCCTTCGGCACCCGCGCCAGCATCGACCGGGTGCGGGCCAAGCTGTCCGCGCATTGGATGTTCGCCGATCCCGCGCGGATGGCGGTGCTGGAGATGTGCGAGGATTGCCGCGCCATCGAGGCGACGCTCGGCGGCGTCGATCCCTATGCCGGCCCCGCCCGCCCGCCGACCAAGACCACCGAGGACTGGCTGCGCGAGGCGGCGCGGGACAAGGCGCGCGACAAGGAATAGCCCAGGGTTTGCCTCCCGCGCCGCGCGCCGATAGGGTCCGGCCCACAAGGCCGGCCCCAAGCCGCCAGGAGGAAACACGAGATGACGCAGACCCGCCGCACCGCTTTGTCACGCCTTTGGGTGGCAGCCCTGGGCGCCCCCCTCTTCGCCGCCGCCCCCTTTGTCTCCACCTCGGCGCTGGCGCAGACCGAGATCACCGTCCAGCACGCCCTGCCGCTGAACAGCCACTACGGCGCCGGCGCCGCGGCACTGAAGGAGAATTTCGAGCGCCTCACCAGCGGCCGCTACCGCGTCACCGAACAGCGCAACGACAATGAGCGCGAGATGGTCGAGAGCGTGCAGATCGGCACGCTCGACTGCACCGTCACCTCCACTGGCCCGGTCGGCAATTTCGTGTCCGAGGTCCGCGTGCTCGACGTGCCCTTCCTGTTCCGCAACACCGCCCATGCCCGCGGCGTGCTGGACGGCGAGATCGGCCAGGGGCTGCTCGCCCGCTTCTCCTCGCGCGGCCTTGCCGGCGTCGCCTGGATGGAGAACGGATTCCGCCACCTGACCAACAGCCGGCACGAGGTGCATGTGCCCGCCGATGTGCAGGGGCTGAAGGTCCGCACCATGGAAAACCCGGTGCATATGCGCGCCTTCAGCACGCTCGGCGCGCTGCCGACGCCGATGGCCTTCTCCGAGTTGGTGCCGGCTTTGCAGCAGGGCACCGTGGACGGGCAGGAGAACCCGATCGGGGTGATCGTCGCCAACAACCTGAACCAGGTGCAGCGCTATCTGACGCTGACCGGGCACGTCTATTCGCCGGCCATCCTGATCTGCAACCCGGCGATGCTGGCGCGGATGACGCCTGCCGACCGCGCGCATTTCATGACCGCCGCCAAGGCCGCCGCGACCGCCAATCGTGACCGCGTCACGGAGGATGTGAACAATGGCGTCGCCGAACTGCGCCGCCGCGGCATGATCGTGACGACGGAAGTGGACACCGCGGCCTTCCAGGCCTCGCTCGCGCCGGCCTTCGCGGTCTATGAGCGGGAGCTGGACGGCGCCCTGCTGCGGCGCATCCGCGACTGGCACGCCCAGTAGGCATCCTCCAGTAGGCATCCTCCAGTAGGCATCCGCCAGTAGGCATCCGCATCGGCCGAAGGGCTGGTGGAGAGGCGGGGCGCGGGGGGACCACCCCCCGCGCCTCTTCGGTTTGAGGGGTCGATGATGGGCAATACGCTGGTCCTCCAAGGCATCGGGATGGCAACGGTGGGGCTGGTGCTCGTCGCATTCTGGGCGCGCGGGCCGGGGCCTGCCGCGTCGCGGTTGCGGCAGGCGATCCTGCTGCTGGATGGCGTTGCCATCACCATCGCCACGCTTCTCGCCTGCGCCGCCCTCGGCATCGCCTGCTTCGCCGGGATGTGGCAGGTGATCGCCCGCTTCGCGACCGAGACCCCCTCGATCTGGTCCGAGGCGCTGGTCCGCACCGCGCTGATCTGGATGGGGCTGCTGGGGCTGTCGGTCGCCTTGCGGACCGGCGCGCTGGTCTCGATCGACGTCGCCCGCCGCCTGGCCGGCCCGCGCCTGCGCACGGGGCTGGAAGCCGCTTCGCTCGCCGCCAGCGCCTCGCTGATGGGAGTACTGTTCTGGTTCGGCTGGACCATGGCCCAGCGCGTGCAGTTCCAGGAAATGGCAGGGCTCGAGGTCTCGATCTCCTGGGGCTACGCCGCGATCCCGGTCGGCGCGGGCTTCGCGATCATCGGCGTGCTCGGACATTTCCTCGATAGCCGCTCGGAAGAACTGGAGGCCGCGGTATGAGCGGTGTCATGCTCACGGTGATGCTGGTGCTGTTCGCGGCCAGCGTCCCGGTCGCCATCGCCATCGGCATCGCCGCCGTCATCGGCATCCAGGGCTGGACCAACTTCCCGCTGATCGTTGCCGCACAGCAGATCTATGTCGCGCTCGACAAGTTTCCTTTGGCCGCCATCCCCTTCTTCATCCTGGCCGGGAATCTGATGGACATCGGCGGGATCTCCCGCCGCCTCGTCGCCTTCGCGCAATCCATCGTCGGCGGCGTGCAGGGGGGGCTGCCCGCGACCTGCGTCGTCACCTGCATGATCTTCGCCGCGATCAGCGGCAGTTCGGTCGCGACGACTTTCGCGGTCGGCACCGTCATGATCCCCGCGCTGGTGCGCCATGGCTATCCGGTGGCCTTTGCCGCGGCCCTGCAGGCGACCGCGGCCGAGCTTGGGGTGATCATCCCGCCCTCGATCCCGATGATCCTCTACGGCGTGACGACGCAGACCTCGATCCCGGAACTCTTCCTCGCGGGCTTCGGCCCCGGGCTGTTCATCGGCGGCGCCCTGGTCGCGACCGTGCTGATCTGGTGCCGTATCAAGGGCTGGGGCAAGCAGGATGGCGACGGGCGCCTCGCCATCCGCGCCGCGACGAAGCAGGCGGGCTTCGCGCTGTTCATGCCGGTGGTGGTGCTGGGCGGCATCTATGGCGGCGTCACCACGCCGACCGAGGCCAGCGTCATCGCCGTCTTCTACGCGCTGCTGGTCGGGCTGTTCTTTCACCGCGAGATCGGGGTGCGCGACCTCTACCCGATCTTCCGCAAATCGGTGATCAGCAGTGCTGTGATCATGTTCATCATCGCCTGCGCGGCGATGTTCGCCTATCTGCTCAACCGCCAGGGCGTGCCCGATGCGGCGGCGGCCTGGATGGTGCAGATCTTTGACAGCCCGGCGCTGTTCCTGCTCGGCGTGAACCTGTTCCTGTTCGTGATCGGGATGTTCGTCGAGACCTCGGCCTCCATCATCGTGCTGGCGCCGATCCTGGCCGATGCCGCCGGGCGCTTCGGCATCGACGGCGTCCACTTCGGCACCATCATGGTGGTCAACCTGGCCTTGGGCATGATCACGCCGCCCTTCGGCGTGAACCTCTTCGCCGCGGCCCAGGTCGCGGGCTGCGGCGTGGACCAGATGATGCGCTATCTCGTGGTCTTCATCGCCGTGATCTTTGCCTGTCTGATGGTCGTGACCTATGTCCCTGCCTTGGCGCTGACCCTGCCGAATCTCCTGTTTCGCTGAGGACACCCCACCGATGAGCGTGACCAACCTTCGCGTCCTGCTGGCCCGCCGCCCCAATGGGGCGCCCGTGGCCGAGGATTTCACCGTCGAACGCGGGTCGATGCCCGCCCCCAGCCTGGGCGAGGTGCTGGTGCAGCACCGCTACCTCAGCCTCGACCCCTACATGCGCGGGCGGATGTCGGATGCGAAATCCTATGCCAAGCCGGTCGCCATCGGCGCGGTGATGGAGGGCGCCTGCGTCGGCCATGTCGTGGAAAGCCGCGATTCCCGCTTCGCCCCCGGCGATGCGGTGATGGGGGGGTTCGGCTGGCAGCAGTATTCCTCGGTCCCCGCCGGCCGGCTGATCAAGATCAATGAGGATGAGGCCCCCCTTTCGGCCAGCCTCGGCGTGCTCGGGATGCCGGGACTGACCGCCTGGGTCGGGCTTGAGGATATCGGCCAGCCGAAGCCGGGCGAGACGGTGGTGGTCAGCGCCGCCTCCGGCGCCGTCGGCCAGGTCGTGGGGCAGATCGCCAAGCGGCGCGGCGCCAAGGTGATCGGCATCGCGGGGGGGCCTGAGAAATGCGCCTTCGTGACCAAGACGCTGGGCTTCGATGCCTGCCTCGACCATCGCGGCCCGGACCTCGGCGCGGCGCTGGACGAAGCGGCCCCCGATGGGGTGGATGTCTATTGGGAGAATGTGGGCGGCGCGGTGCAGGCCGCGGTCTTCCCCCGGCTGCGCGATTTCGGCCGCATGGTGATGTGCGGGATGATCAGCCAGTACAATGAGGCGCCCGGCGCGGATGTCTCGGCAGCGCCGCCGGGGCCCAACCTGGGTGCCGTGGTCCGCAAGCGTCTGCGCATCCAGGGCTTCATCGTCAGTGATACCGGCTGGCCGCGCTACGGGAAATTCCGGGCTGAGATGCTCGACCATATGAAGTCCGGGCTGGTCTGGCGGGAAGACGTGGTGGATGGGCTGAACGCAGCCCCCGAGGCCTTCATCGGCCTGCTCAAGGGCGCCAACTTCGGCAAGCTGGTCGTGCGCATCGCCTGAGTCGCAACCCGTCTCCTCGGGCCGCGTTGCTGCCAGGATGGCCGCGACGCGGCCCGTTTCCGGAGGCTCCCCATGGCTCAGGTGCTGATCGTCACGACCAATCACGACCGGCTGGGCGATACCGGCAAACCCACCGGGCTGTGGATCAGCGAGCTGGCCGAGCCCTATTACGCCCTCATCGCGGCGGGGCATCAGGCGACCATCGCCTCCCCCAATGGCGGGAACATCCCCTTCGACCCCAAGAGCCTGGCCGACCAGGATGCGGCGACCGTCCGCTTCCTGGCCGATGACGCGCTGCTCGACCGGATGAAGCATTCGGTGCCGCTGGACGGGATCGATGCCGAGGATTTCGCCGCCATCTTCCTGCCCGGCGGGCATGGCCCGATGTGGGATCTGGCGGATAACGCGGCGCTGGCACGGCTGCTCACGGATTTCGATGCGGCCGGCAAGCCGGTCGCGGCGGTCTGCCACGGGCCGGCCGGGCTGGTTTCGGCCAAGCGGGCGGATGGGATGCCGCTGATCGCGGGCCGCACCGTCGCGGGCTTCACCAATGCCGAGGAAGACTCCGTCGGGCTGACCAAGGTCGTCCCCTTCCTGCTGGAGGACCGCCTGCGGTCGCTCGGTGCCCGGTACGAGATGGGCGCGCCCGGCAAGAGCTTCGCGGTGCGCGACGGCACGCTGATCACCGGCCAGAACCCCGCCTCGGCGGGCGCAGTCGGCGAGCGCCTGGTGGCGGCGCTCGCCGAGGCCTGAGGGCCGGGAGGGGTCGCCCCCTCCCGCCTTCGGTCAGACGGGGAGTTCGACGATGACGACCTCGGCATCCTCGGTCGCGGTGATCACGGCCTCGGCCTCGTCGCGGATCGCCGCCCCGTCGCGGGTGGCGACAGCGACGCCATTGACCGTGACCGAGCCCTTGGCCGGCACCAGATAGGCGGCGCGGCCCGGCGCCAGCTTCAGCGTCGCGGTCTGCCCCTTGGTCAGCTTCGTCGCCATCACCGCCGCATCGGCATTGATCGGCAGCGCGCCGCTCTCCGCATCGCCAGGCCGGCCCGAGGCGAGCACCGTGATCGCGCCATCACCGGTCGCCTTGGGGAATTCCTTGGCGCCCCAGCGAGGCTCGGCGCCGCGCTTGTCCGGCGTGATCCAGATCTGGAAGATCCGGGTCGTCTCGGATTCCAGGTTGTATTCGGCATGGGTCACGCCGCGCCCGGCCGACATGATCTGCACATCGCCCGCCGCCGTCCGGCCCATGTTGCCGAGGTTGTCCTTATGAGTGATCGCGCCATCGCGGACGAAGGTGATGATCTCCATGTCGCGGTGGGGATGCGCGTCGAAGCCGGTGCCGGCGGCGATCTCGTCATCGTTCCAGACGCGCAGGCGGCCCCAGCCCATGCGCTCGGGGTCGTTGTAATTGGCGAAGGAGAAGTGATGGCGGGCCTTGAGCCAGCCGTGGTCGGCGCCGCCGAGTGTGCCGAAGGGTCGAACGTCAATCATGATCGGACATCCTTGTGAGAAAAGGTATGCCGCCGAAATAGGATGCGAAGGCAGGCGTTGCGATGCAGAAACCGGCATCGGCGTCATTCACCGCCGTGATGTTTAGTTCCGCGGCAGCCGCGTCGTGGTCGGGGCATCCGGCACCTGCGCCCGGTGCCGCAGCACATGATCCGCCAGGACACAGGCCAGCATCGCCTCCCCCACCGGCACCGCGCGGATGCCGACGCAAGGGTCGTGGCGGCCCTTGGTCAGGATTTCCACGTCCTGGCCATGCCGATCGACCGAAAGCCGGGGCGTCAGGATCGAGCTGGTCGGCTTGACGGCGAAGCGCGCCACCACCGGCTGGCCGGTGCTGATGCCGCCCAGAATGCCGCCGGCATGGTTGGAGAGGAATTGCACGGTGCCATCGGGCGCCATGCGCATCTCATCGGCATTGCTCTCGCCCGACAGCGCCGCGGCCGCAAAACCATCGCCGATCTCGACCGCCTTCACGGCATTGATCGACATCAGCGCGCCCGCGATCTCGGCATCGAGCTTGCCATAGATCGGCGCGCCAAGGCCCGGGGGCACGCCCGTGGCCTGCACCTCGATGATGGCGCCAAGGCTGCTGCCGGATTTGCGCGCGGCGGTCAGCGTGGCTTCCCAGCGCGAGGCGGTCGCGGGATCGGGGCAGAAGAAGGGGTTTTGCTCCACCACCGCCCAATCCCAGGCGGCGCGGTCCACCGCCTCGGCGCCGATCTGCACCAGCGCGCCCCGGATGGAGACGCCCGTGCCCAAAACCTTGCGCGCGATCGCCCCGGCGGCGACGCGCATCGCGGTTTCCCGCGCGCTGGAGCGTCCGCCGCCGCGGTGGTCCCGCACGCCGTATTTCAGGTGGTAGGTGAGGTCGGCATGGCCTGGCCGGAAGCTGTCCGCGATATCGCCGTAATCGCGCGAGCGCTGGTCCTCATTCTCGATCTGCAAGGCGATTGGCGTGCCGGTCGTCAGCCCGCCGAACACGCCCGACAGGATGCGGACGCGGTCCGGCTCCTGCCGCTGGGTCACGAATTTGGACTGTCCGGGACGGCGGCGATCCAGGAAGGGCTGGATGTCATCCTCAGTCAGTGCCAACCCCGGCGGGCAGCCATCGACGACGCAGCCGATCGCGGGCCCATGGCTCTCGCCCCAGGTGGTGACGCGGAAAAGGTGGCCGAAGCTGTTGTGGCTCACGGCTAGACCGTGGCGATATCCGGAGCGTCCACGGATTTCATGCCGACGACGTGGTAGCCGCTGTCCACATGATGCACCTCGCCGGTGACGCCCGAGGCCAGATCCGAGAGCAGATACAGACCCGCGCCGCCGACATCCTCGATGGTCACGTTTCGTTTCAACGGGGAATTATACTGGTTCCACTTCAGGATGTAGCGGAAATCGCCGATCCCGCTGGCGGCCAGGGTCTTGATCGGGCCGGCGCTGATCGCGTTCACCCGGATGCCGGCGCCGCCCAGATCGACCGCCATGTAGCGAACCGAGGCCTCCAGCGCCGCCTTGGCGACACCCATCACATTGTAATGCGGCGTGACCCGCTCGGCCCCGATGTAGGACAGGGTGAGCAGCGACCCGCCGGGCGACATTAGCGGCACCGCGCGCTGCGCGACCGCGACGAAGGAATAGCAAGAGATGTCGAGCGCCTGCAGGAAGGCCTCGCGCGGCGTGTCCAGGTAGCGCCCGCGCAGGAACTGCTTGTCGGCGAAACCGATGGCATGGACCAGGAAGTCCAGCTTGCCCCATTTCTCGCCGATGGTGGCGAAGGCGGCATCCATGCTCGCCTCATCCGTCACGTCACAGGGCAGCAGCACGTCGCTGCCGATGCTGGCCGCGAGCGGGCGCACGCGCCGCTCCAGCGTCTCGCCCTGGTAGGTGAAGGCGACTTCGGCGCCTTGCGCGGCGCAGGCGGCGGCGATGCCCCAGGCGAGGGAGTGGTTGTTGGCCACGCCCATCACCAGCCCGCGCTTGCCCGCCATCAGCGTGCCCTTCAGGGGCGCGTCCAGGCCGGGAGCCACTGAAAGCGGCGTAGGAATAGCGTCATTCATGTAAAGGCATACCAGCGGTTGCGAGGGTCGCGTCCTGGTGGCACACGCCACCCCATGCGGCAAGGGGCAGCTGCCCCCGCCCCGTCGCCGCCCAATATCAGGCTACCCGCCATGCAGACAACAACCGAAGACCCTTTCGCCCTGTTCGAAGAGTGGATGGCTGAGGCCACCGCAGCCGAGGTGAACGATCCAAATGCGATGTCGGTGGCAACCGCGACGCCGGAAGGCGCCCCCGCTGTCCGCATCCTGCTGCTGAAGGGGCTCGACCCGCGCGGCTTCGTCTTTTTCAGCCATGACAATGGCCGCAAGGGCCATGAGATGGCCGCGAACCCTCGGGCCGCCCTGTGCTTCCACTGGAAGAGCCTGCGCCGCCAGATCCGCATCGAGGGCGCGATCGAACGCGTGAGCGATGCCGAGGCCGATGCCTATTACGCCTCCCGCCCGCGGCTTTCGCGGATCGGCGCCTGGGCCTCGCGCCAGACCACCCCGCTCGGCTCCCGCGCCGAGCTGGAGGCGGGCGTCGCGGCCGCCGATGCCCGCTTCCCCGGCGAGGAGGTGCCCCGCCCACCGCATTGGGGCGGCTTCCGCTGCATCCCCTCCCGGATCGAGTTCTGGCGCGACATGCCCTTCCGCCTGCATGAGCGGCGCGTGTTCTTCCGTGCCGGCACGGGCTGGGCGATCGAGATGCTGTACCCGTGACCATCCCGGCCGCGCAGTCCGAGGCCGCCGCCCTGCTGGCGCGGCTGACGGGTGCGCGGCCGATCGAGACGCATATCTCCGCCGTCTATGTCGGCCCCGACCGCGTGCTGAAGATGAAGAAGGCGGTGGCGCTCGACTTCCTGGACTTTTCCGGCCTGGCCGACCGGCGGCGCTTCCTGCGGCGTGAGTTCGAGCTGAACGCGCCCTTCGCCCCCGGTCTCTATCGCGGCGTGCTGCCGATCGGGCGGCGGGATGGCGCATTGGTGCTCGGCGCGGAGCCGGCCGAGGAATGGGTGCTGGAGATGGCGCCCGTTCCGCCCGGCGATTTCCTCGATGCCGTGGCAGCGCGTGGCGAGTTGGACGAGACCCGGCTCGACGCGCTGGCCGATGCCGTCTTGGCCATGCATGCGGCGCTGCCAGAAGTACCTGGGGTGGACCAGATCGAGCGCCTGCTCGGCGTGGTGGCCTCCAACCGCCGCGCCGCATTGGGCGCCGGCCTGCCCCCCGTGCGCATCGAGGCACTGGCCGCCAGCCTCACCTCCCGGCTGCAGGGGCTGAGGCCGTGCCTGGCCGCGCGGCAGGGGCATATCCGCCGCTGCCATGGCGATCTGCATCTGGGCAACCTGCTGCTCTGGCACGGCCGGCCGACGCCCTTCGACGCGCTGGAATTCGACGAGGCCCTGGCCGAGATCGACACCGGCTACGACCTCGCCTTCCTGCTGATGGACCTCGACCGCCGTTGCGGCCGCGCCGCCGCCAACCGGGTGCTGAACCGCTATGTCGGGCGCGGCGGCGACGCCGGGCTGCTCGGCCCGCTGCCGGTCTGGCTCGCGATCCGGGCGCTGATCCGGGCGCAGTGCGAGGCCACGGCAGGGCATGACGGCCTGCCGCTGCTGGCCGTGGCCGAGGCCTTCCTGCACGCTGCCCCCGCCCCGGTGCTGGCGATCGGCGGGCTGCAGGGCACCGGCAAATCCCGCCTCGCCCGTGCCCTGGCCCCGGACCTCGGCCCCGCTCCGGGTGCTGTGATCCTGCGCAGCGATGAGATCCGCAAACGGCTGCACGGGGTGGCGCCCGAGGCCAGCCTGCCCGACTCCGCCTATACCCCCGCCGCCAGCGCCGCGGTCCATGCCGAGATGTTGGCGCTGCTGGCGGCCGCGATCGCAGCGGGCCATGCCGTGATCCTGGATGCGATGTTCCTCGACCCCCTGATCCGCGCCGAGGTCGGGGCGGCGGCCAGCCCGGCGCGCTTCCGGGGGATCTGGCTGGAGGCGCCGCTCGACGTGCTGCGCGCGCGGGTCGCCGGGCGGCACGGCGATGCCTCGGACGCCACGGTCGCCGTGCTGGAGCGCTCCGCCGCGGCCGACCCCGGAACGATCGAATGGGCACGGCTGGATGCCAGCGGGGATGCCTTGCCAGCGGCGCGGGACCTGCTTGATCAGGACATTTTACGGGCGACGCACGGCCGGTAATACTGCGCTACTATCCCATCGCCGGACGCACACACCCAATTCGAGGGGACAGCCACCATGGCCTACCGCCGCCTGCTTCTGCCCTTGACCGGCACCGCCTCGGGTGAGGCCGCGCTGAACGCCGCCCTGCATGTCGCGCAGATCTACGACGCCCATGTCCATTGCCTCCATGTGCGCATCGATGCGCGCGATGTGGCGCCCCTGGCTGGCGAGGGCCTCTCCGGCGCGATGATCGAGGAGATGATGGCCGCGACCGAACGCGAGAGCGGCCAGCGCGCCGATCGCGTGAAGGACCTCTGGACCCGCTTCGTCGCCGGCCGCGACGTGACCCTGGCGGAATCCGCCGAAGCCGCGATGAAGGCCCCGGGCGCCACCCTCTCCTTCCAGTCCATTGCCGGGCGCGAGGAGGACATCGTCGCCCAGCAGGCGCGGCTCTATGACCTTGTCGTGGTCCCGCACCCCGAAGCGGGCGAGGATGTCTCCTCCTCCGACGCGCTGCATGCCGTGCTGTTCGACAGCGGCCGCCCGGTGCTGATGGCCCCGCGCGAGACGCCGCCGGTGATCGGGGACCGCGTCTGCGTCGCCTGGAACGGCACCGCGCAGAGTGCGACCAGCATCAACGAGGCGCTGCCCTGGCTGCATCGCGCCAAGGCCGTCGCCATCCTGCACGGCCCGGAATACCAGCGCCGTGGCCCCGAGGCCTCCGGCATCCAGACCTATCTGCGCTGGCATGGGATCGAGGCGGAGACGATCTCCTTCTCGCCGCAGACCCGGGAAGTGGGCGCCGGGCTGCTGGGCGCGTCGCGGGATTTCGGTGCCGATCTGCTGGTGATGGGTGCCTATAGTCATTCCCGCCTGCGCCAGTTGATCCTCGGCGGGGTGACTAGGCATGTGCTGGAAAACGCCGATATCGCCGTTCAGATGTGCCGCTGAACCCTCCCTGCCCCCCGGAGCCGACATGACGATCGCCCAGCCGCGTGCCGCCGCCACCGACATCAACGCCTTCGTGGCGCTCTGCGGGCGGCGGCGCTGGGCGAACCGGGTGGCGGCGCTGACGGATATGGGCGCAAGCAATTCCCAGGCGGCCCGCGCCACCTTGCAGCGCCATGCGCTGGAACTGACCCTGGCGCGCATGGCCGATCCGGCGGCCGCGGCCAGCGCCTCACGCGGCGAGAGGCTGATCCTGGCCTTCGCACGGGAGGCAGCGCGGCTGGCCGGCAACCTCGCCCCCGCCCCCCGCGCCCGTCTGGTGGCGCTGCTGCGCGATGGGCTGGAGGGCGAGGCGACGCTGATCCCCCTGTTCCACACCCTGCGCGTTGCCGCGATGCAGCGCGCCCGGGGCTTCGAGGTGCATTTCGCGGGCCTGGCGGATGACAGCCCGCATGACCTGCTGATCCGCCGCGACGGCCAGGAGGCGGAGGTGGTCTGCGAGACGGTCTCGGCCGAGGAAGGCCGTCCGGTGCATCGTGGCGACTGGTGCGCGCTGGTGGATATGGTGAACCCGGACCTGCGGACCTGGCTCGCCGCGCATCCCGGCCGGTATCTGTTGAAGATGACCTTGCCGGAGGGGTTGCAGGGGCCGACGCGAACGGCGGCGCTCCACGCCCAGATATCGGCCATGCTGGCTGCCCAAAAGCGCCAGAACGCCTCGGGCGATGCGGTGATGAAGCTCGATCCGCTGATCCTGGCCGGTGCCCAGGCGAGCCTGAACCCCAGCCTGCCCTCCACCCTGCGCGCGAGTTTCGGGCATGAGGCGCATCTGGCGGTGACCGGCGATGCCTCGGGCGGCAGCGTCTTCGTCATGGCGGCGCGGGCGGGGCAGGAGAATGCGATCGCCTCGGCCGTCGCCCGCCGCATGGCAGCCGCGGCCTCGGCCCGGCTGACGGGGCTGCGGCCAGGCATCCTCGCGATGTTCGTGGAGGATCTGCAGCGCAGCGAATGGCGCGCGCTGCGCGAAACCCTGGAGCTTGAAGGTGCGGCCCGCCGCTTCCTGACCGACCGCGCGGCAAAGCCGGTGCTGGCGATCTCCTGTAGCAGCCGGATGGAGATGTTCGGCCTGACCCCGCCCGACGCCGCCGAGGGCGGGGAGCTGCGCTTCCGCAACCAGGCGCATCCGGCGGCGAGGGATCCGGCTTTCCTGCCAGCGATCGCCTCCTCGGTCTAACGCTTCGGCCGCAGGCCCCGCCCAGCCCCCAAAACCCCTTCGCCGAATTTCGCCCGCAGCGCCTCGACCGCCTTCCAGCGCGCGGCGCGCCTTGGCGCATCCGGGTCGGCCAGATCGCCGGCATCGGCGCCGAGGGCCGGCACCAGAGGTGCCGCACCGATCCCGATCAGCCGGAAGGCCGTGCCGTCCACCTCCCGCGCCAGCAGCGGGCGGATGGCGGCGAACAGGGTCTCGGGCACGCTGCTCGGCGTGGGCAGGCGGGCCGCGCGGGTACGGCTCGCGAAATCGGCGGTCTTGAGTTTCAGCACCACCCCGCCGGCGGCAAATCCCTTCTCCGCGAGGCGCCGCGCGAGCCGCTCGCACAGCCGCCACAGCGGCGCCTCCAACGCCTCCGCCGTGGCAAGGTCGGCGTCGAAGGTGGTCTCGGCACTGATCGACTTGGTCTCGCGCACGGGGTCCACGGGGCGGTTGTCCTCCCCGCGCGCCCGGGCGGCCAAAGCGGGGCCGTCCTCGCCGAACCGCAGCGCCGCTTTGGCATCGAGCGAGCCGAGCTGGCCGAGGGTCACGATGCCCGCCCGCGCCAGCCGCTGGGCCGCGGCCGGCCCGATCCCGGGCAGCAGCCGCACCGGCTCGGAGGCGAGCAGGGCGCGGGCCTCGGCCCCGATCACCGCGAAGCCGCGCGGCTTGTCCCGCCCCGCGGCGATCTTGGCCAGCAATCGGTTGCTGGCCAGGCCGATCGACACGGTCACCCCCACCTCGCGCTCCACCGCCAGGGCGAAGCGGGCCAGGGTCACGGCCGGGGGGGCGCGGTGCAGCGCCTCGGTGCCGGACAGATCCAGCACCGCCTCATCGATCGAGAGCGGCTGCACCAAGGGGGTCAGCGCCTCCATCATCGCGCGGAGCTGGCGGGCGCAGGTCGCGTATTTCGCCATGTTCGGCTTGATCACCACCGCATCCGGGCAGGCCTCCAGCGCCTTGAACATCGGCATCGCCGAGCGCACGCCACGGGTCCGCGCGACATAGCAGGCCGCCGCCACCACCCCGCGCCGGCCGCCGCCGATCAGCACGGGCTTGCCGCGCAGCGACGGGTCGTCGCGCTTCTCGACACTGGCGAAGAAGGCGTCGCAATCGACATGGGCGATGCTGAGCGCCAGCAGCTCGGCATGGGTCACCACCCGCCCGCTGCCGCAGGACGGGCAGCTGCGGAAGGCGGCCTCGGCATGGTGCAGACAATCGCGGCAGAGGCTGGTCACGCCCCGCCCCCTATCCTGGCTAGTCCCAGAGCCTGGCGGCACCGAACACCCCGGAGCTGTCGCCATGCAGCGCCTCGCGCAGCACCACGCGCTTGAGGTCCCCGAACATCCACGGCGCCATCAGATCCGGCACCTGCTCATAGAGGTGCTGCAGCTTCGACACGCCGCCGGCCAGCACGATGCAATGCGGGTCCAGGATATTGGCGATCATCGCCAGCGCCCGGGCCAGGCGGTGGGCGTGGCGGTCCAATGCCGCCTGGGCGCGCGGGTCGCCTTCCGCCGCCCTGGTCTCCACCGCGCGGCCCGTGGTCGCGCCCGAATCCGCCGCCAACGCCGGGCCGGAGAGGAAGGTTTCGAGGCAGCCGCGCCGCCCGCACCAGCACATCGGACCGGGGAATTCCTCCTCCGTCATCCAGGGCAGCGGGGTATGGCCCCATTCGCCGGCGATGCCGTTCAACCCCTCCAGCACCTTGCCGCCGACCACGATGCCGCCGCCGACGCCGGTGCCAAGGATCACCGCGAAGACGGTGGGAAAGCCCGCGCCGGCGCCATCCGTGGCCTCCGACAGCGCCAGGCAGTTCGCATCATTGGCCACCCGCACCTCGCGCCCCAGCCGGGCGCAGAGGTCGGCGCCGAAGGGCTGGCCGTTCAGCGCCTGGGTATTGGCATTGCGCACCAGCCCGGTCTCGGGCGAGGGGCTGCCGGGGATGCCGATGCCGACGGTGGCCGTCTCGCCAGCCTCGGCCTCGGCGGCCTCCACCAGCCCGGCCACGCTGGTGATGATGGCAGCATAGTCATCATGTGGGGTTGGGATGCGCCGGCGCAGGCGGGGCTGGCCCGTCGCGTCCAGCGCCACGATTTCTATCTTCGTTCCACCCAGGTCGATACCGATGCGCATCCCCCCAGGGTGGAAGACGGCGGCGCGCGCGGCAAGCCCCGACTCGCTGAGCTTGCCGAAGCGGGCCCGTGGTGGTGGAGTCGCCGCATGAGCGAGACGATGCTGGACGTCAGCGGCCTGACCTGCCCGCTGCCGGTTCTCAAGGCCAACAAGGCGCTGCGGGGCCTGCCCGCCGGGGCGAGGCTGACCGTGATCGCGACCGACCCTGCCTCGGTGGCCGATTTCCACGCCTACGCGGCCGAAACCGGCCATGCGCTGGTCTCGGTCAGCCAGGATAAGGGCGCCTGGCGCTTCACCCTGCGCAAGCGTGACGCGGCGCCATGAGCGTCCTGCTCCTGACCCATCACGCCTGCCTGCGCCATGACATGGGCGAGGGCCATCCGGAATGCCCGGACCGGCTGCGCGCCGTGCTGGCGGCATTGGAGGGCGAGGAATTCGCGACCCTGCTGCGCGACCACGCGCCGCTGGCGACCCGGGAGCAGCTGCTCCTCATCCACCCCGAGGCGCATGTGGATGCCATCCTGGCGATCCGGCCGCAGGGGGATGAGCGTGTCGCGCTGGATGGCGACACGATGATGAGCGCCGGCAGCGTCGATGCCGCGCTGCGCGCCACGGGTGCCGCCATCGCCGGCGTCGATGCCGTCTGCCGCGGCGAGGTCTTGCGCGCCTTCTGCGCCATCCGCCCGCCGGGGCACCATGCCGAGCCCAATCAATCCATGGGGTTCTGCCTGTTCAGCACCGCAGCCATCGCCGCCCGCCACGCCCAGGTGGCGCATGGGCTGTCCCGCGTCGCGGTCGCGGATTTCGACGTGCATCATGGCAATGGCACCCAGGCCGCCTTCTGGGACGCGGAGGGGCTGTTCCTCGCCTCCTCCCATCAGATGCCGCTCTATCCCGGCACCGGCAGCCTGGCCGAGACCGGCGCGCGGGGGAATATCTGCAATGGCCCGCTGCATCCGGGCGCCAATGGCGCGGATTTCCGCGCGGTCTGGCGGGATCGGCTGCTGCCGGCGCTGGTGGCGTTCGACCCGGAATTGCTCATCATCTCGGCCGGTTTTGACGCCCATGCCGCCGATCCGCTGGCCCAATGCCGGCTGCGGGAGGCCGACTACACCTGGATCACAACCGAGCTCTGCGCCCTGGCCAGGGATGGGCGGGTGGTTTCCGTGTTGGAAGGCGGCTACGACCTCGTCGCACTAGCCGCCTCCACCGCCGCCCATGTCCGGGCGCTGATGGTGGCCTGACCGATGGGAGCCGCCTGGCATGGCCGATGCCGCCGAGATCGCCGACCTGTCCTTCGAAGCGGCCCTGGCCGAGCTTGAAGGCATCGTGAAACGCCTGGAAACCGGCCAGGGCGCCTTGGCCGAGGCGATCGGCGCCTATGAGCGCGGCGACGCGCTGCGCCGGCATTGCGAGCGGCTGCTGGCCGAAGCCGAGGCCAAGGTGCTCGCCATCACCCTCGGCCCCGATGGCCAGGCGGCGGGCACGAGGCCCATGGAATGAGCGGCCAGGCGGAGCCGGTGGAGCTGCATGCGGCGCTGGCCCTGGCACGGGCGGAGATCGAGGGAGCGCTCGACATGCTCCTGCCGATCGAGGAGGGCGACGAGGCCCGCCTCTTTGCCGCCATGCGCCATGCCGCACTCGGCGGCGGCAAGCGGATGCGCGGGTTCCTGGTGCTGGAAGGGGCCGGGCAATTCACCGTCGCGCGGGAATCCGCCCTGCGGGTCGCGGCGGCGATCGAGATGCTGCACGCCTATTCCCTGATCCACGACGACCTGCCGGCGATGGATGACGATGATTTGCGCCGCGGCAAGCCGACCTGCCACATCGCCTTCGACGAGGCGACGGCGATCCTGGCGGGCGATGCGCTCCAGGCCCTCGCCTTCCAGATCCTCTCCGAGGAAGACACCCACGCCGACCCCGCCGTCCGCTGCGAACTGGTCCGCTGCCTCGCCCGTGCCGCCGGTGCGCGCGGCATGTGCGGCGGGCAGATGCTGGATATTCTCTCGGAATCCGCGACCCAGGCGCATACCGAAGCCGAGGTCGGGCGTTTGCAGATGATGAAGACCGGGCGCCTCATCGAATTCTCGGCCGAGGCGGGCGCCATCCTCGGCAAGGCCCCGGCCGCCCAGCGGCATGCCCTGGCGCTGTATGGCCGCGAGGTCGGCGCCGCCTTCCAGATCGCCGACGACCTGCTGGACCTGACCTCGACGCCTGAGGAGACCGGCAAGCGCACCGCCAAGGATGCCGCGGCCGGAAAAGCGACCTTGGTGGCCCTTCTTGGGCCGGAACGGGCGCGGTCGCAGGCGGAACGATTGATCGAGCAGGCCACCCGGCATCTGGACAGTTTCGGTGATCGTGCCAACATTTTACGCATGCTAGCCCAATATGTGCTTGGCCGTCGGTCATGACCGCCCGCCCGGTAACCCCGCTGCTGGATCGCGTGAACGTCCCAGCCGATCTTCGCAATTTCTCGGCCGAACAGCTCAAGCAATTGGCCGATGAGCTGCGCGCGGAGACCATCCACGTTGTCTCCACCACCGGTGGCCACCTCGGCGCCTCGCTCGGCGTGGTCGAGTTGACGGTCGCGATCCATGCCGTCTTCGACACGCCGCATGACCGCCTGATCTGGGATGTCGGCCACCAAGCCTATCCTCACAAGATTCTGACCGGGCGGCGCGACCGCATCCGCACCCTGCGCCAGGGCGGTGGGCTCTCGGGCTTCACCCGGCGGTCGGAGAGCGAATACGACCCCTTCGGCGCCGCGCATTCCAGCACCAGCATCTCGGCCGGCCTCGGCATGGCGGTCGCCCGCGACCTGAAGGGCGACGACCGCCATGTCATCGCCGTCATCGGCGACGGCGCGATGAGCGCGGGCATGGCCTATGAGGCGATGAACAATGCCGGGGCGCAGAAGTCGCGGCTGATCGTCATCCTCAACGACAATGACATGAGCATCGCCCCCCCGGTGGGCGCGCTCTCGGCCTATCTGTCGCGGCTGATCTCCTCCCGCCCCTTCCTGTCGCTACGTGAGGTGATGGCCAAGGTCGCCCGCCGCTTCCCAGCCCCGCTTGAGCGCGCCGCTCGGCGGGCCGATGAATATGCCCGTGGGCTGCTGACCGGCGGGACGCTGTTCGAGGAACTCGGCTTCTATTACGTCGGCCCGGTGGATGGGCACGAACTCGACCATCTGCTGCCGATCCTGCGCAACCTGCGGGATGCCGAGGATGCCCGGCCGATCCTGCTGCATGCGGTGACGCAGAAGGGCCGCGGCTATGCCCCGGCCGAGGCCTCCGCCGACAAATACCATGGCGTCCAGAAATTCAACGTCATCACCGGCGAGCAGCAAAAGGCCCCGCCGGGCCCGCCCGCCTATACCAAGGTCTTCGCCAAGGCGCTGATCACCGAGGCCTCGGCCGATGACCGCATTGTCGCCATCACCGCCGCGATGCCGGGCGGCACCGGGCTCGACGCCTTCGCCAAGGCCTTCCCGACCCGCTGCTTCGACGTCGGCATCGCCGAGCAGCATGCGGTGACCTTCGCCGCCGGCATGGCGACCGAGGGCATGAAGCCCTTCGTCGCGATCTACTCGACCTTCCTCCAACGCGCCTATGACCAGGTGGTGCATGACGTGGCGCTGCAATCCCTGCCGGTGCGCTTCGCCATGGACCGTGCCGGGCTGGTGGGGGCCGATGGCGCGACCCATGCCGGCGCCTATGACATCGCCTTCCTCGGCTGCCTGCCGGGCATGACGCTCATGGCCGCGGCGGATGAGGTGGAGCTGACCCATATGGTCGCGACCGCCGCCGCCTTCGACGAGGGCCCGATCGGGCTGCGTTTTCCGCGCGGGGACAGCACCGGCCTCGCCCTGCCCGAACGCGGCACGCCGCTGGAGATCGGCCGCGGCCGGATTTTGCGGGAGGGAACCACGATCTGCCTGCTCTCCTACGGCACCCGCCTCGCGGAAGCGCTGCTGGCGGCGGATGATTTCGCCGCGCGCGGCCTGTCCTGCACCGTCGCCGATGCGCGCTTCGCCAAGCCGCTGGATACCGCGCTGATCGAGCGCCTCGCGCGCGAACACGCGGTGCTCATCACCCTGGAGGAAGGTGCCCCCGGCGGCTTCGGCGCCATGGTGTTGCAGCATCTGGCCAAGACCGGGCTGCTGGACCGTGGCTTGCGTATCCGCACGCTGTGCCTGCCCGATCGTTTGATCGACCACGACAGCCCGCGAAAGCAGTATGACGAGGCGGGGCTGAATGCCCCGCAGATCGTCGCGGCGGGGCTTGCGGCCCTTGGGTCCGACGCCCAGGCCCGTCCCGCCCGCGCCTGAAGGAGTTTCAGCATCATGGCCAGCGCAGCCCGTCTGCGGGCCGATCTGGCGCTTGTGGAGCGCGGCCTCGCCGAAAGCCGCACCCGCGCCCAGGCCTATATCCTCGCCGGCAAGGTGTTTTCCGGCGAGGCGCGGGTCAACAAGCCCGGCGACCTGCTCCGTGCCGACCAGCCACTTGAACTACGCGGGCAGGACCACCCTTGGGTCAGCCGAGGCGGGCTGAAGCTCGACCATGCGCTGAGCCATTTCGGGCTGGACCCGACCGGACGGACCTGCCTGGACATCGGCGCCTCCACCGGCGGCTTCACCGATGTGTTGTTGACCCGTGGGGCGGCGCATGTGGTGGCCGTGGATGTGGGGCACGGGCAATTGGCCTGGACCTTGCGGCAGGACCCGCGGGTCACGGTGATGGAACGGGTCAATGCCCGCTATCTCGATGCCACGCAGGTGCCGGAACCGGCGGGGGTGCTGGTCTGCGACGCCAGCTTCATCGGGCTACGCACAGTGCTGGCGGCGCCGCTCGCCCTCTGCGGCCCAGGGGCCTGGGCGGTCGCGCTGATCAAGCCGCAGTTCGAGGCTGGCCCCTCCCAGGTCGGCAAGGGGGGCGTGGTGCGCGACCCCGCCGTGCATGAGGAGGTGTGCCAGCGAGTCCGCGACTGGTGGAGCGCCCTGCCTGGCTGGACGGTGCTGGGGATCGAACCGAGCCCGATCCTGGGCCCGGAGGGCAACCGTGAATTCCTGATCGCCGCCCGCCGGGCCGAGGCGTGAGGATCACCGCGCCCCTTCGGTAACCCGCCAGATGATGTTGCCGACGTCATCGGCGACAAGCAGCCCGCCATGCCCATCCAGCGCCACCCCGACCGGGCGGCCCCGCGCCTGACCCTGATCATTCAGGAAGCCTGTCAGCACCTCGATCGGCTCGCCGTTCGGGCGCCCTTCGGCGAAGGGGATGAAGATGACGCGGTAGCCGCTCGGCGGCCGCCGGTTCCACGACCCGTGCTGCCCGACAAAGGCCCCGGCGGCGAAGGGCGCGGGCAGCCCGCTGCGCGCCGTGATCGCAAGCCCGAGGGAGGCGGTATGCGCCCCCAAGGCGTAATCCGGCACGATCGCCCGCGCGACCATCTCCGGCTGCTGGGGGGCGACCCGCTCATCCACATGCTGGCCGTAGTAGCTGAACGGCCAGCCATAGAAGCCGCCATCGCGCACCGAGGTCATGAAATCGGGCACCAAGTCGCTGCCGATCTCATCCCGCTCGTTGACCGCGGTCCAGAGCACCGGCGTTGGGCCCGGCGCGAAGGACAGGCCATTGGGGTTGCGCAAGCCGGTGGCATAGCTGCGGTGCTCGCCGGTCCGGGCATCGACTTCCCATATCTGGGCGCGACCTTCCTCGGCGGGCAGCCCGTTTTCGCCGACGTTGCTGTTGGAGCCGATGCTCACATAGAGGAACCGCCCATCCGGGCTCGCCACCAGGTTCTTGGTCCAGTGATGGTTGATCGGTCCCGCCGGCAGGTCGGTCAGCACCGTGCCGGGATCGGTGATGCTGGTCTGGCCGGTCTGGTAGGGGTAGCGGCGCACCGCATCGGTATCCGCGACAAAGATCTCGTCGCCGATCAGGGCCATGCCGAAGGGGGAATGCAGTCCTTGCAAGAAGACGGTCCGCGTCTCGGCCACCCCATCGCCATCCGCATCCCGCAGGAGGGAGATGCGGTCGGCACTGGGCACGCCGGCCCCGGCCCGCGCCATGATGCGGCGCATGATGAAGCCCCGCAGCCCGGGGCTGTCCTCAGGCTTGGGCGGGGCGTTGCTCTCGGCCACCAGCACGTCGCCATTGGGCAGGGGATAGACGTTGCGGGGATGGTCGAGCCCACTGGCGAAGGCCACGACGCCCAGCCCCGGCGCCGCAATGGGATGCGCACCTGCGGACCAGCCTACCGCGGGGGCAATGTTCACGGTGGGGATCAAGGTCGGGTTCGGCGGCGGAAGCCGCGGCTCCGGGCCAATCCCCGCCGATAGGGGGAGCGTCGCATTCTCGCTGCAAGCGAAAAGCGTGAAGCCCGCGCCGCCCAGCAGGAGCAGCGTTACCACGGCCAAAAAAGCTTTCTTCACGGCACATTACCTCTGTCTCGGACAGGATAACGTGGGTGAAGCGCTGTGGTTACCGGGGGCGTCAGGGGCCGCCTAACGCGGGGCGGGCGCCTGCTTCGGCCCGCCGAGCCCGCCGGATACCTCGGCCAGAAGAGCCCATATCCGCTCCGGGTCCATGCGGACAGACGGGTCGTTCAGGAGACGCTCCAGCTCAGCGATCTTTTGGTCTCGCTCAGCATCACTCATGCGTTCCTCCGCTGCCAATGGCCACATCATGCGCTGACAAACGGTGGCGTGACACGCCGCGTCACGCGCCACCCGATCACACCCGCGTGCGCGGGCGCAGCGCAACAACGCGCTACACGACCCGGCGTTGCGGATTGCTCCAGGCCAGGAGCGCCGAGGTCGCCGCATAGAGCCCAATCACCCCGAGCACGACGCGAAAGGCGATCCCCAGGTCGAGGCGGGCCAGGGCCGCGGCGGACTCGCTCATGCTCGCGGCCCCGGCCGAGCCGGATTCCAGCAGCGTGACCACGGCTGCCAACCCGCCCTGCCCCGCGAACGCCGCGGCGGCGGCAAAGAGCAGCGTGCCGGTGATGGCGGCGCCCGAGGCCGCCCCCAGCGAACGTGACAACTGCACCGAGGAGGACGCCGCCCCAAGCTGCGTCCTGCCGGCCGCCGATTGCACGGTGATCTGCACCACCGGCATCACGGTGCCGAGCAAGGGCGAAAGCAGGCCGAACCAAAGCGGCAGCCAATGCGTCGGGATATTCGGCAGCATGATCGCCAGCAAGAACAGGCCCGCCGCCAGCAAGGTCATGCCGATGCCGGAGAGCATCATGGTGACGCCGGTCCGGCTCATGATCTGGCCGGTGATGACCGAGCCGATCGCGATGCCGCCGGTCAGCGGCAGCAGGATCAACCCGGATTCAGCCGGCGACACCCCGCGCACCACCTGCAGGTAGAACGGCAGGAACGACACCAGGGAAATCAGGGTCGCCCCATGGCACAGCGCCATGGCATCCGCCCGCCAGATCTCCGGGCGGCGAATGAAGGCGATGGGCAGCAGGGGGGCCGCCGCCCGCGCCTCCCATTTCAACAGCAGCCAGACCAGGAGGGCGCCCGCCGGCAGCAGAATGGCCGCGGCCACCAGATGGGCCGAGGTCGGCTGGCGCAGAGCATCCAGGCCAAGCAGCACGCAGGGCGCGGCCATGGCGAAGATCACGACCCCCGGCATGTCGAGCACCGCACCGAGCCGCCCGCCAGGGGCGGTGGGTTTGGCGAGACGTAGCGCGAGCAGCGCCGCGAGCCCGACCAGCGGCAGGTTCACCAGGAAGACCGAGCGCCAGCCGAAGTGCTGCGCCAGCAGCCCGCCCAGCAGCGGCCCCATGGTGGAGGAGCAGAGAAACACGGTCGCAAGGTAGCCCTGGAAGCGCCCCCGCTGCCGTGGCGGCACCGTCTCGCCCACCAGCGCCTGGGAGAGCGTCATCAGCCCGCCACCGCCGAAGCCCTGCAACAGGCGGGCGGCCGCCAGCGCCTCCACGCTCGGCGCCATGGCGCAGCAGATCGACCCGGTCAGGAAAACGCCGAGCGCCCCCAGCAGCATCGAGCGCCGGCCATAGGCATCGCCCAGTCGCCCGTAGATCGGGGCGGCGATGGTGGTCGCCATCAGATAGGCGACGACGACCCAGGAGACATGTTCGACATTCCCCAGATCGGCGGCGATGGCCGGCAGGGCGGTGGCAACGATGGTCTGGTCGATCGCCGCCAGGAACATCGGCAAGGCGATCGACGGGAAGAGCCGGAAGAATACGGCGCGCGGGACGAGCCCCGCTTCGCCCTCTGCCATCTAGGCTACGCCACCTCCAGGGTGACGGGCATGTTGCCACGGATCGCTTTCGAATAGGGGCAGACCTGATGCGCCCCGGCCATCAGCGCCTCGGCCACCGCGCGGTCGAGCGCCGGAAGGCTGGTGGTCAGCGTGGTGGAACGTCGGAAGCCCGCATCGGTCTTGTCGATGGAAACGCCGCCGTCACGGCCGGGGCCGCCCATGCCCTTGGGGATCGAGAGGTCGAAGCTCAGCACGCCATCGCTGGACTCGACGTGCCCGTTGCGGCCGCCGACGGCGGTGGTGGTGCCTGTGTAGAGAGACATCGGACATTTTCCCTATCGTTGACCGGCCCCGGGATAATGCCCCCAGCCGTCAGACGTGGAAACTCTCGCCGCAGCCGCAGCGGCCCTTTTCATTCGGGTTTACGAAGGTGAAACCTGCGCTCATGGCCTTGGTTTCATAGTCCATGACGGTCCCGATGAGGAAAAGCGTCGCCTTGCTGTCGACCAGCACGGTCAGCCCCTGGTCCGTGACAACTTCGTCACCTGGGCGGGCCGCATCGACCCAACCGAGATCATAGGACAGGCCAGAGCAGCCCTTGGTCTTCACCGCGATCCGCAGCAGCCTGCCGGACTGGCCGCCGCTGTAAAGGCCGCGCAGCCGTTCGGCCGCGGCGTCGCTGATCCGCATCAGGGGCGGGAGTTCGCGCTTCACGCGGACGGGGGGTTGGGTGGTCGTGCTCATGACGTGGCCTCCCTCAAAACATGTTCAGGGCGAGGCGCGCGTCTTCCGACATGCGCGACTGGTCCCAGGTCGGGTCCCAGACGACTTCGACGGTGACGTCATTGACGCCGGGGACCATGCGGATGGCTTCCTCGACCTGCTGCGGCAGTTCCTGCGCAGAGGGGCAGGAGGGAGTCGTGAGGGTCATCTCGACCTTCACATTGCCCGAATCCTCGATCTCGATCGCGTAGATCAGGCCGAGTTCGTAGATGTCGACCGGGATCTCCGGGTCGAAGACGGTCTTGATCATGTCGATGATCGCGACCTCGGAGACCTTGGGCTGGTCCTCGCCCTGGGGGGTCCAGGCGCCGTGGACAGGGGCTTGTTCACTCACTGCGCGCGTCCTCCTGATTGTCGTCGAGCGCATTGTTCAGCGTATGCCAGGCCAGGGTCGCGCATTTCACCCGGCTCGGAAATTCATGCACGCCGGACAGGGGGCTGAGACGCTCCATGTCATCAGCGAGTTCGGCGCCGCAGTCCGGGCAGGTGCCGGTCATCGCCAGGCCGCGGAAGGCATTGCCGAGGGCGCGGGCCTGAGCCGGCGTCTTGCCGCGCACCGTCTCCGTCATCAGGCTGGCGCTGGCCATGCTGATGGCACAGCCGCGGCCCTGAAAGGCGGCATCGGCGATCTTGCCATCCTCCTCCATCGCCAGGAACAGCTCCATGCGGTCGCCGCAGAGCGGATTATCGCCGCGGGCATGATGGGTCGCGTTCTCAAGCCGGCGGAAATTCCGCGGCTTGCGGCCGTGGTCGAGGATGACTTCCTGGTACAGGTCGCGCAGATCGTCGAACATCAGGCGAAAAACTTTCGAGCATGGCCGAGGGCATCGGCCAGAAAATCCACTTCCTCGATGGTCGTGTAGATGCCGAAGGAAGCGCGGCACGTGCCGTCCAATCCAAATCGGGTGTGCAGGGGCTCGGCGCAATGGCGGCCGGCGCGGACCGCGATGCCGGCGCGGTCCAGCAATGTCGAGAGGTCATGGGCATGGGCGTTGTCGAGGCTGAAGGCGAAGACCCCGCCACGATCCTGTGCCGCGCCGAGGATGGACAGGCCTTCAACCGCCGAGAGCTTGGCCATGGCGTGTTCGGTCAGTTCGCGCTCATGCGCCTCGATCGCGTCGAAGCCGATGGCGTTCACGTAGTCGATGGCGGCGTGCAGGCCGACAGCCTCGATGATCGCGGGGGTTCCCGCCTCATGCTTGGCGGGAACCGGGGCCCAGAGGCTGCGTTCCAGCGTGACTTCGGAAATCATGTCGCCGCCGCCGTAGAGTGGGGGCATCGCCTCCAGCAGCGCCAGCCGGCCCCAGAGCACGCCGATGCCGGTCGGCCCGTAGAGCTTGTGGCCGGTGAACACATAGAAATCGCAACCGAGCGCCGTCAGATCCTGGCGGCGATGGACCGCGGCCTGGCTGCCGTCGAACAGCACCAAGGCACCCTTGGCATGGGCCAGTGCCACCACCCGTTCGGCGGGAACCACCGTGCCGAGCACGTTGGACATCTGCGTCACCGCGACGAGGCCGACGCGGCCATCGGCCAGCAGGTCTTCCAGATGCGCGAGGTCCAGCTCACCGGCATCGGTGACGCGGCAGACGCGGAGTTCGATCCCCCGCCCCGCATCCCGCAGCATCTGCCAGGGCACGAGGTTGGCATGATGCTCCATCTCCGACACCACCACCGCCTGGCCCGCGCGCATGACGCCACGGCCATGGCCATGGGCGACCATGTTGATGGCCTCGGTGCTGTTGCGGGTGAAGACGATCTCGCGGCTGTCGGCGACATTGAGGAATTTCGCGACGGCGCCGCGCGCGGCCTCGAAGGATTCTGTCGCGACTTCCGACAGATTATAGGCGCCGCGATGGACGTTCGCGTAGGCGGTCTCCATGCAGCGCGTCATCGCCGCGATCACCTGCCGCGGTTTTTGGGCGCTGGCACCGGAGTCGAGGAAGACCAGCGGCTTGCCACGCGGCGTGGGCGCCGAAAGGATCGGGAAATCCTGCCGGATGCGCGTCACATCGAAGCCGGGGCGAAGCACGCCGTCCATTACGCGGCCACCTTCCAGGCGCGGGTGAGCACGGCACGCACGGCGTCGCGCGCCGCTTCTTCGGGCATCTGGGCGATGGCGTCCTGCACGAAAGCCTCCACGAGCAGCGCACGCGCCTCGGTCATCGGAATGCCGCGCGAGCGGAGGAAGAACATTGCTTCCTCATCCAGCGCGCCGATGGTGGCGCCATGGCTGCATTTCACGTCATCGGCGTAGATTTCGAGCTGCGGCTTGGCGTCCATCTCCGCCTCGTCGCTCAGCAGCAAGGCCTGGTTCATCTGGTAGCCATCGGTCTTCTGGGCGATCTGGCGGACCAAAATCTTGCCCTGGAACACGCCCCGGGAGCGGCCGGCCAGCACCGACTTGTAGGTCTGGCGGCTGGCGCAGCCCGGGGCGGCGTGGTCGAGGTAGGTCGAGGTGTCGCAAACCCGCGTGCCGTCCAGAAGCTGCGCGCCGTTCAGATGCGCGGCGGCGCCGGTGCCGTTCAGGGCCACATGCATCTCGTTCCGCGTGATGCGGGCGCCGAGGTTCAGGGCGAAGCTGTCATAGACCGCATCGGCGGCGCAGCGCACGGCGATGGTCGCGACATGGAAGGCCTCCGGCGCCTCGGTGTTCAGCCGCAGATGCGTGAGCTTCGCGCCGGCGCCGAGGTCGATCTCGAACACCGGGTTGTGCAGCGAGGCGATGCCGGCAGCCGAGACATTCCGCTCGATCAGCAGCAGCGAGGCGCCGGCACCGAGCCGGATGACATGGCGCGGATGGAAGGCCGTGGGATGCGCGTCGCTGGCCGAAACCAGGTCGAGCGTGCCGCCATCGACGCCTTCGGCGAGATCGACGACCAGCCCGTCCTCGAACAGCATGGTGTTCAGCGCGACCATCGGCAGCACCGCATCGGCGATCCCACGGGTCGCGGCGGCGGGGTCCAGCGCCAGCGGCATGGCATAGGCGGGCAAGGCCGAGAGATCGTCGCGGAAGCGTCCATCGACGAAGACCGCGCGGATCGCGCCGGTTTCCGGCGGCAGGGCCACGGCGCCATCAACCGCGGTCAGCGGCTCATGAAACGCCGATTGGGCGACCGGGTTGAGGTCGGTGTACTTCCAGGCCTCGGCCCGCCGCGTCGGGAAGCCGGTGCGACGGAAGGTTGCCGCCGCGGCTTCACGTAGTGCAGCGACCGCCGGGAGCGTCGCACCAGGCAACCGGCCGGTCAGGCCCGCGTAGCGCCCCAGGAAACCCTCCGCACCTGTGCTGATCGCGGTCATGCTGCCCTACCGTTCAGATGCTGCTTCTGCAGTGCCTGACGCCGTGATCCTGGCATGCCAGGATCACGGCGCGGCGGCGGTGTCGGGATGGTTTT
>NZ_QKYU01000017.1 GCF_003253705.1 Humitalea rosea | reverse complement strand
TCTGACGATCCGCTCCACGCATCATACCGCCCCCAATCCACAGAATCAGCGAATCAGATCAACACCGGTTTGAACAGCCGAATTTCCGCAACCTGTTAGGTGATGAACGTCAGATCTTTCGCTATTCGGCTTGTGAAAAGTGACTCACGTGTTCTCTTTTCACAAACTCCAATGGCACGTTAGGGTCCAGGGCACTGAATCGAGCCCGCCATGTCGCCCTGCATCCCGGACGCGTTGCCGCTCACGAGTCTGAACTGGCGCGTCCTGCTGCCTCTCATCGGCAGGGCCAACGCCGCCTTGGCCCGCTACGACGGCATGTTGCAGACCCTGCCCAATCCGGCCGTGCTGCTGTCGCCGATCACCGTCAACGAAGCGGTCTTGTCCTCCCGGATCGAAGGCACGCAGGCGACCCTGGATGAGGTCCTGGAGTTCGACGCCGGCCTCGGCGCCGCTGAGGCCCGGCGGGGCGATATCGAGGAAGTCTCCAACTACCGCCTCGCGGTCCGCGAGGCCGAGCAGGCGCTGGGTGAGCGCCCCCTCTCGCTGTCCCTGATCAAGGCCGTCCACCAACGGCTCATGCAAGGGGTGCGCGGCCGCGACAAGGAGCCCGGGGCAACGCCATGCTGCGCCAGCTCGAAGCCGAGGGGCTGATTTCCCGCATCCGGGAGGGAACCGGCCGCATTCCCTCCGTCTACGCCATGCCCCGCCTCATCAACATCACCGAGGGCCGGTCGATCCTTTGAGGCGGCGTTACGGAATGCGGCGGTAGAGCTCGAAGCCGATGTAGCGCGCCACCGGCGCGTAATGCGAAAACCCGGCCGCGAAATCCGGGTTCCGGCGGAAATAGGCCAGCAGGTCGAACCTGGAATTGCCGCAGGACGGGATGTCCGGGCGCAGCGCCACCAGGATCGCATCCGGCGGATCGACCAGCAGATCGGTGCCGACCGAACGCCAGACGAAGCGCTCTGACGGCTCCATCCAGCGGTCGTCGCGGTAGCGCGGGACGTTGCGGCCGAAGGCGCCCTCCGGGCAGCCGCGGGTATAGGCGACCCGCAGCGGCCAGAGGTCCACGGTCCGCAGCGTGCTGCGCGCCCCGGCATATTGCAGCCCGGGGTGGATCGGCCAGATCGAGGTCGCCAGCACCAGCACCCGCGCCCCCGGCGCGCCCAGCTCCCGTTGCAGGAAGGCGCCCATCCGGTCCTCGGGCTGGGAGCCGAAGCCGAGCTGCGGCCAGGGGGCCGCGCCCACCGCCGACATATGCACCAGCACCGCCATCGCCGCCGCCAGCCCGACCCGCTGGGACATCTCCGGCCGCAGCCAGATCATGCGGTCGAGCAGCCGCGCCCCGGTGATGGCGATGGCGCCCAGCGCGAAGAGCTCGATCGGCAGGATATGGTAGGACCAGCCCTTCTGCTGGACGATCGCCGAGCCCGCCGCCCCCACCGCCGCCAGGGTGAAGCAGCGCGCGAGCGCCCCCGACCCCGGCCCCGCCGCCAGCCAGACCGCGATCACCATCAGCAGAAGCGCGGTGCCGAAGCGTGGCTCGGAGAGCAGCACGCGCATCGACGGCGCGGCATAGGCGAGATAGGCATCGCCGAACACGCCCAGCACGATCGTCACGTAATCGCTGAAGAACACCGGGATGGAGGCGAGATAGACCGCCCAGACCGCCGCCATGATCCAGGGCACCGGGTCGCGCAGCGCGGCGCGGCGCGCGGGCACGCCCTGCATCCAGGCGCGGGCGAGCAGCAGCGCCTCGATCGCCAGCGGCACCGCCAGGAAATGCGGCTTCAGCGCGAAGCCGATCGCCGCCAGCACCGCCGTCCCCCAGGCCAGGCGCCCGGCGACCGGCGGCCCATCCAGCCGGCGCGCCGCCAGGATGAGGTAGGGCAGTGCCGTGAGCGTCATCATCTGCTCGCGCTGGCCGAAGTCATACCCCCCGGCGAAGAGCAGCAGCGGCAACACGGCATCCAGGGTCGCGGCCTCGGCCGGCCCCTCCGCCATCCCGGTCCGCAGCCGCCGCATCAGCCGGATCGACAGCCAGCACAGCCCGAGCAGGCAGATCTTGAAGGCCGGGATCACCGGGATCGGCGTCCATTTCGCGATCGCCGCCGGCAGCAGGTTCAGCACGAAGATCAGCGGCGGATTCACATCCACCACATCCCGGTAGAGCGCCTCCCCCAGCAACCAGCGCTGCGCCACGTCCAGGATCACCGCCGCATCGTGATTGGCCGGCGGCAGCAGCACGAAGACCAGCATGGCGAGCGCGGGCAGCAGCGTCGCCCAGGCGGGCAGCGCGGGCACCAGGGGATGGGCCAGCCCGAGCCGCCTGGGCGGCTCGGCTTGCTCAAGCGGTCTCGATTCGTGGAGGGGTAACGACATTTACGGCGATCTAGCACCAGCCCCGGCCAATGCTCCATCCCCGTCCGATGGGCAGGGGTTTGGCGCCTGCGGCACAAGATTACGTTTTTGCTTGCATCCCGCCCCGGCAAAGCAGTGCGATCGCGGGAGGGAGGGGCCCATGCGTCGTCGTGCTTTGCTTGCCAGTTCCTTTTTGGCCAGTTCCTTTTTGGCCAGTTCCTTTTTGGCCGGACCGATCCTGATGGCCGCCGCCGGGCGGGCAGCGCGCGCCGAGGAGCCCGTGGATGTCGCCCTGGTCCTGGCCGTGGATGTCTCCCGCTCGATCGATGAGGACGAAGCCCGGCTGCAGCGGGAAGGCTACCGCCAGGCGGTGAGCGACCCGGTCGTGGTCCGGGCGATCCAGACCGGGATGATGGGGGCGATCGGGCTCTGCTACATCGAATGGGCCGGGATCGAGTACCAGCGCGTCATCGTCCCCTGGTCGCGCATTGGTGACCAGGCGGATGCCGATGCCTGGGCGGCGACCCTGGCGCAGACCCCGCGCAGTTCCCTCTCCTGGACCAGCCTGTCGGGCGCGCTGCGCGCCGGCCGCGCCGCCTTGGCCGAATGCCCCTTCGAGGCGACGCGGCGGGTGATCGATGTCTCGGGCGATGGGGTGAACAACAGCGGCCCGCCGGCGGAGCCCGAGCGCGACCGGCTGGTGGCGGAGGGCGTGACCATCAACGGCCTGCCCATCATCAACGACCGCCCCACCTTCGGCCGCCAGCCGCCGATGCCGCTGGACCTGTACTACCAGGATGCCGTGATCGGCGGGGTCGGCGCCTTCATGATCGTGGCCGAGGATTTCGAATCCTTCGGCGTCGCGGTGAAACGCAAGCTGATCCGGGAGATCGCGGGGCTGGAGGCACCGGCGCGGCTGGGTTAGCCCGCCGCCGGCGGCATCACCGCCAGGACCAGCAGACGTAGCATCTGGCCCCGCGCCGCCTCGGCCGAGCCGGCGAGGCGGGCGACCAGCGCCTCCCGCGCCGCGAAGCTGGTCAGCCGCGCGCCATCGATGGCCTGGGTCTCGGGATCGGCCGGGCGGCCGAGCAGGAGGCGAAAGGCCGCATCCACGAAGGCCTCGGCCGGCAGGTCGTGGGGAATTGCCCCCGCATAGCGGAACGGCGCCGCCGCATCGGCCTCAGGCCGCAGGTACAGGCGCCATTCCAACCCGCCGGAGGCACCCGGCTGGCGCCAGATGCGGGCGGCGCCGCGCAGCACGGGGGCCGAGGCGAAGACCGCGGGCAACAGGCTGGGCGGGCGACCGCCCGGATCGGGGGGCGGCGCCACCCGGCCGGCCAGCGCCTGCTCCACCATCACCGCCCGCAGACGGGTCCGCAGCCCCAAGGCCAGCATCGCCAGCCCATCCGGGCCGGGGTCAGCGGTATGGGCCTCAGCGGTCATGCCCCACGACCTGGAGCTGCTCGTGAAGGTTCGGCGCCAGGGTGTGCCCATGCGCGTAGATGCGGTCCACCAGCTCCATCACCTGCAACGCATGCTTGGAATTGCCCTGCGTCACCGGCATGCCGAGCGAGACGGCGTCCATGAAATGCTCGGCCTCCCGCGCCCAGGAGGTGTCGATGGCGAAGTGCATCCGCTCCTCGGTGTCGAAATTCGCGGCCGGGGCGGTGGCGCGGTTCTTGGCGATGGTGAGTTCTTCCTCGCCATAGGTGCCGGAGGAGGTCTTGAGCCCGTTGAGCACGCAATACCCGCGCTCCATGAACACCTCCAGCGAGAACAGGTGGCGCCATTGGGTCATGGTGGAGTGGAAGGAGACCTCGATCCCGGTCTCCTCGTTCCGCATCATCGCGAAGACGTTGTCCTCGATGCCGGGGATGTTCCAGTAACGGCTGGAGACATAGGCATGGACATCGTCGAAGGGGACGCCAGCGATGTGCAGGAACAGGTCCAGCATGTGGATGCCCTGGTCGAGCAGGATGCCGCCGCCGGCGCGCTCGCGATCGGCGCGCCAGGTCTTCAGGTAGTCGCCGTCCACGCTCTTGCCGTAGCGGCCGCGCATCCAGATCACGCGACCATAGCTGCCGCTGTCGATGATCTGCTTCATCTTCACCACGGCGCCATGGTGGCGATGGTTGAAGCCGTACATCAGGACCTTACCGGATTCCCGCTCGGCCTCGATGATGTCGAGCACGTCGGCGGCGGTGAAGGCGGGCGGCTTTTCGCAGAAGACGTGCTTGCCGGCCTTGAGGGCGGCGATCGTCAGCGGCTTGTTCACATCATTGGTGGCGCAGACGAAGACGATGTTGATCTTCGGATCGTCGATGATCTCCTGCGCCGTGGCGGCGACCGCATAGGGTCCGTCCGGCGGCATGTGGGGATCATACACCTTTGTGACAGTGGCGCGGCCGTCATCGCGGAGCGCTTCCGCCCGGATCTGGCCCATCTTGCCAAACCCGATGATGCCTACGGTATGGGCCATATGTGCGACTCCAGTGATCGAATTAAAAACGGGCACGAAAAAGCCGGACGAACCGGGTCTTACCCCGCCCCCCGTCAGCCGTGCCTCCGGTCAGGTCGCCGAACAATCGGCCCGGTTGGGTCCGGGTCGGGCGCCCACAAGCCTAGCGTTCCACAAACACGTTTACTGCAAATTGCGAAATTGCCTCGCACACAATCCTGCGCGCGCCCGCCCCCTCGGCCAGGGCGAGGCCGGCGGCGACATCCCACCACATGATCCCGTTTTCGGTGTAGCCATCCAGGCGGCCGGCGGCGACCCAGGCGAGCGACAGGGCGGCCGCGCCCAGCATCCGCATCTTGGTCCAGTCCGCCGTCAGCGCCCCGAGGCGGCCGAGCGTATCCGCCACATCCGCCTGCGAGGGGAAGCCGGTGGCGAGCATCTGCCGCGCCGGCGCCGGCTGCACCACCAGATGGCCGTTCAGGCTCAGGCCAAGCCCGGCCCCGCCGGCGAAGAGTTCGTCACGCTCGGGATCGTAGATCGCGCCGAACACCGCCTGGCGCCCGCGGCAGAGCGCGAGGGAGACGCCATAGAGCGGCACGCCGCGAAAATAATTGAAGGAACCGTCGAGCGGATCGAGCACCCAATGCAGCTCATCCGGTTCCGGCGCCCGGCCGGACCAGCCGGCCTCCTCGCCGAGGATCGGGAGGTCGCCATGCTCGACCAGGAAGGCGCGGATGATCGCCTCCGAGCCCGCATCGGCGGCGAGCTTGATATCGCGGCCCAGTTGGGAGACCGCCACGGCGCCGCCCTGCTTCTGTTCCAGCAGAAAACCACGGGTGAGGCGAACCGCCTCGCAAGCAGTTGTTGCAAGTTCCTGAAGGTTCGCGGACTTGACCAAAGTCACAGGCGGCCCCTCAAGTTGCTGCACTGCACACACTTTACAGAGCGTCACGCCGCATGGCAATGATGCCGACGACAGGGAATGGGTGCGAACAGTGACTTACGACCATCCTTTGGCAGCACGCATCGCGGCAGCATTTGACACCGTCGATGTGGTCTCGCCCGAACCGGGAGAAATCCCGACCGATCTCGCCGGATCCGAACGCATCGTCGATGCCATCGCCGCGAAGCTTGGCCCGATCGGGGCCTTCAAGCTCGGCGCCACCATCGCCCAGGTCCGCGCGACGCTGGGCCTGCCGAAGCAGTTCTTCGGCCCGATCCCGCAGTCGCGCATCTTCCCCGATGGCGGCGACGTGCCGGCCGTCGTGGCCCGCCAGCGCGGCGTGGAAAGCGAATATGCCTTCCGCCTTGGCCGTGACCTGACCGCCGCGGATGCGGATCTGGACCTGCCGGGCCTGATCGCCGCCATCGCCAGCGTGCATCCCTCGATCGAGGTGCCGGGCTCGCGCTTCTCCGGCCTCGGCGCGCATGGCGGCTTCGGGCTGGTCGCCGATACCGGCGCGGTCGGCTCGCTGGTGGTCGGGCCGGGCTCGCCGCTCGGCGATCCGGCGCGGCTGACCGATGCGCCCGTGATCCTGGAGATCGAGGGGCAGGACCCTGTCCCCGGTGGCGGCGCGGTGATCGATGGCGGACCGATCGGCCCGCTGCTCGCCTTCGTGAAGACCGCGCTGGCGCGGGGCTATGCGCTGAAGGCCGGCCAGTACATCGTCTCCGGCAGCTGCACCGGCTATGTCGATGTGCCGCTCGGCAAGCGCGTCACCGCACGCTTCCCGGCGCTGGATGCCGCGGTGACGATGCGCTTCACGGATGCCGCATGAATGGCGGAGACAACGCGGGTCGCGGTGCTGTCGCGATCGTTCTCCCGTCATCCGATCCTGCGCGGCGAGCTGGCCGCGCTCTATCCTTCCGCCAGCTTCAACGACACCGGGCGCACCCTCGCGGGCGATGAGCTGATCGGTTTCCTGGCCGGGCATGACCGGGCCGTGGTGGCGCTGGAACGCATCACCGACGAGGTGCTGGCAGCGCTGCCGGATCTGAAGATCATCAGCAAGTATGGCGTCGGGCTCGACAACGTCGATCTGCGCGCGGCCGCGAAGCGCGGCGTGCTGGTCGGCTGGAGCGGCGGCGTGAACCGCCGCTCGGTCGCCGAACTCGCCATCTGCTTCCTCATCGCCGCCCTGCGCGGCGTCAGCGTCTCGCAGTCGGAAATCCGCGCCGGCACCTGGCGGCAATACCCCGGCCGGCAGATCACGGAAGTTACCGTCGGCCTGCTCGGCTGCGGCCATGTCGGGCGGGAACTCGGGCGGATGCTGCGCGCCCTCGGCGTGCGCGTGCTGGCGCATGACATCCGCGATATCGGCGCCTTCTGCGCCGAGACCGGGGTGGAGAGCGTCACGCTCGATGCGCTCGTCGCGCGTTCCGATGCGCTGTCGCTGCATGTCCCCTTCACGCCCGATACCGCGAACGTCATCGATGCCACCCGCCTCGCCGCGATGCCGAAAGGTGCCGTGCTGCTCAACACCGCCCGTGGCGGCCTCGTGGATGAGGATGCGCTGAAGGCCGCCTTGCAGAGCGGGCAGATCGCCTGCGCCTGCTTCGACGTCTTCGCCTCCGAGCCGCCGCAGGATCAGGAATTGCTGAACCTGCCGAACTTCCTGGCCACCGCGCATATCGGCGGCAGCGCCAATGCCGCGGTGGTCGCGATGGGCCGGGCCGCGATCCAGGGCCTGACCCAGGCGACCGACCCGCTCTCCTTCCTCGCCCCCTGGGCTCCCTGAAGCGACCCCCCCTGAAGCGACCGCTGAGAGGCAACCGTGACCAACATAGCGATGATCCCCGCGCGCATGGGCAGCCAGCGGCTGAAGCAGAAGAACCTGCTGCCCCTGCAAGGCGTCCCCCTGCTCGCCCATGCCGTCCGCAAATGCATCGCGGCCGGCGTGTTCGATGAGGTCTGGGTCAATTCGGAACACGACACCTTCGGCGAGATCGCCGTGGCCGAGGGCGCGAAATTCCACAAGCGCCCCGCGGAGCTTGCCAACAACGTCGCCACCAGCGAGCAGTTCGTCGCCGAATTCCTGGAAAAGCACCCCTGCGACCGGCTGTTCCAGGTGCATTCCATCGCCCCGCTGCTGACGGTGCCCGAAATCACCCGCTTCGTGCAGGAGATGGTCGCGGGCGACTACGACGTGATGCTCAGCGTGGTGGATGAGCCGCTGGAAGCCTTCTGCCGTGGCGAGCCGGTGAATTTCACCCTCACCGAGAAGACCAATTCGCAGGACCTCCCGCCGGTGCGCCGCGTCACCTGGTCGGTGACCGGCTGGCGCAGCGAGACCTACCTCGGTGCCGCCCATGCCGGGCAATGCGCGACCTATGCGGGCAAGGTGGGGTTGAGCAGCCTCAACCGCCTCGCCGGCCATGTCATCAAGACCGCCGAGGATCTCGAACTGGCCGAGGCGCTCTACCCTCTCGTCCACGGCAAGTAACTTGGCAGAACAGGGCGGGATTCTCATGCAAAGCCCTGTTCTCCTCATCGCCGGCCCCGCGCGCTCGGGCCTCACCAGCCTCGCCGCCGCCTTCGCCGCGGCGCTGGGGATGCCGCAGCGCGATGCCACCGCCGAACTGGCACGGGTCGCGCTGGTCGCCGACGCCGGGCAGCGGCAGGCGCGGCGCTATGCCGAACTCGGCCTGCCGGCCCCGGCGACCATCAGCCCCGCCCTGGCCCAGGCGCTGCTGGACGATCTGCTGGCCGGCGCCGCGCCGGGCGGCGGCCAGCTTCTGCGCGCGGCCGAATGGCTGCCGGAGGCGGCGATCCTGCCCGCGCTGCGGGTCGTGCTGCCGCATCTGCCCCAGGCGCGCGTCGTGCTGCTGCATCGCAATGGGGTCGATACCATCGCCAGCCGCATGCGGGCGCGGCCGGGGATGGATTTCGTGCAGCATTGCCTCTCCTGGGCCGGCGCGATGGAGGCCGCGGAGGCGCTGGCCGCCGCCTGCCCGGCCCAGGTGACGCTGCTGGGGTTGGAGGAGGTGCTGGCCCATCCCGATGCCGCCCTCGGCCGGGTCGCCGCCTTCCTCGGGCTCGGCATGCCCTTGCGCGACCGGCTGCGGGCCGAGCTTGGGCGCGGCGCGCTGGGCCGCGACGGGCTGGACCCGGCGGCGGCCGGGCCGGGCCTGACCGAAATCGCCTGGAGCACCCCGGAGAAGGAGCTGTTCGTGGCCCTCTGCGGCGGCGCGATGCAGATCGGCGGCTATGCCCTCGGGGATGCCGCCGCCCGCCTCCGCCGCGCGCCGTTGCGCCTGGCGGAGATGACCGAGGCCGGGATGCTCCGCAGCGAGGGCCTGGCCGCGAGTTGGCCGGACCGCGAGACGCTGCGCCTGAACTGCACCGGCACCGGACCCGCCATACTGGTCTGCGCCGGAATCGCCCCGGCGGGGCGGATGCGCCTGACCGGGCGGCTGCGGGGGCATGCGGCCGGGCTTGCCCTGCGCCTGGACGTGGTCGGCACGCTGTCTCGCCAAATGGTGATGTCGCGGGATTTTGCACTTTCCGGCAGCGAATCGGCCGATCTCGATGTTACCTTCTCGGCTGTGCCGGAGATGATCGATCTGGTCGTGAGCGTGGTGCCGCCGCATGAGGCTCCCATGGGGGCGGATCTGTGCGACATCAGGCTTTCGCTGGGCTGAGGCTGGGCAGACGCGCGTCAGGAGGGGGAGTCGCCAATGTCGAACCAGTCGTTGAGTGATACCGCGACCGCCCTGGCCGCCGCGCTGTCGCGCCGTATCGACCTGCGCGACGCCGATCCCGCCGGGCTGCCGGCCGATCAGGCGCTGCAGCGCCGCGTGCTGAACAGCTACGCCCAGGAACTGGCCGGGATGAAGCCGGAGGAGGGCGTGCTGTGGATGCTGCGCCGCCTCTCGATGCTGGAGGCGCGGCTGCTCACCGTCCAGGCCGCGCAATGGCAGGGGGCGACGGTGCTGCCCTACCCGGCCCCGGTGGAACCGGCCCCGGAGCCCGCCATCGCCCCGGTGGTGGCCGAGGAGATCGTGCTGCCGACGCAGATGACGCTGAACCTTGACGAACAGCTCAGGCGCGAAGGCTTCCTGCGGCCGGAGAAGGCGAGTTCCGGCGACAGCTTCTGCTGGATCGGGCCGACCCCCAAGGCCGCGATCTACCTGCCCCGGCTGCGGACGCCGGTGGAGATCCGCCTGCTCGTCCTCTCGACGCTGGTCCCGGATGCGCTGGAGCAGGTCCAGCTCGCGCTGGACGGCGGCGCCTGGACCACGGTGCGGGTGGAACGGCAGGGGCGCATCACCACGCTGATCGCCGCCCCGCCGCCCGGGCAGGATGGCGGCGCCGCGACCATGCGGCTGGATATCGATGCCATCCGCACCGCCTCCCCCGCCTCCATCAATGGCGGGGACGACCGGCGGCAATTGTCGATCGCAATATGGCGGGTCGAACTCGTCTCGATCTGAGCCGGCAGGCGCCGCGCCCCGCCCGTCCGGCGGGGAACAGATGATCTCGCCCGCAGCCCGCCTGCTCGTCCTGGCCCCCGAGGCGGGTGACCACCGGGCGCGGGCGTTCTGCCTCGGCGCCCCGGCGGGCTGGCAGGTCACGCTGCTGACCCCCCTGCCCGGCCAGCGCCCCACCGCCACCGAAACCCGGGACGGGGAGATCCGCGAGCTTCGCATCGGGGTGGAGATCCCGCCCGAGGGGCGGCTCGCCGCCGCCGGCATCGCGGGCGATGCCATGCTGTTCGGCCTGGCCGCCGCCGCCGCCCGTCCGGGCCCGCTGCGCCGCCAGGCCGAGGCGCTGGCCGATGCCGCCGATCTGGTGCTGCACCTCTCGCCCTGGTCCGCCAGCCTGCTCGCCCGCCCGCCCGCCGAGATCTACGCCCCGCGCGGCCTGATGCTGGCCGCGGCGCTGGCGGGGCTCCAGGGCGACCGGCTCGGCGAGGCCTGGGAGCGGATCTGGCAGTTGGAGGCGGCCCTATGCGGTCGCGCGCGGCTGGTGCTCGCGCCCGGCGCGGCGGCGGCGGCAGGGCTCGGCCTGCTCTTTGACCTGCCCCCGGCGCGGCTGCGCGATGCGGCCCTGGGGCTGCGCGCCGAGGATGCGGCCCTGCCCCCGCCGCTGCCGGCGGGGCGGCGCCTCTGCCTCGCGGTCAACGACTACGCGATCGGCGGCGGGCGCAGCGGCGGCGCCATCCGCAGCCGCGCCATGCTGGATGGGCTGGGGCGGGACACGCTGCTGCTCACCCTCGGCGACCAGCCCGCCGTCACGCCGCTGGCGCCGCGGCTGCTGGAGGTGGTGGTGCCGCGTGGCGCCGCCCAGCGCGTCGCCATGGCCGATCTGCGCGCCTTGGCCCCGGCACCGATGGAGGATGTCCTGGCCGCCGCCCATGTCGGGGGCGATGCGGCCCTGCGCCGCCTGCTCGCCAGCTTGGCGCCACGGGCCGAGGCGCTGGTCTTCGAGCAATGCTACATGGCGCCGCTGCTCACGCCGCTGCGCCGCGCCGCCGGCCCGGTGCCGGTGATCTACCACGCGCACAACCTCGAAGCGGCGCTGAAGCGCGACCTGCTCGGCGCGCATCCCCTCGCCGCGGTCGCCGTGGAGGCCGCGGGCGGGCTTGAGCGAGAGCTGGCCCTGGCCGCCGATCTGGTGCTGTGTTGCAGCGAGGAGGATGCGGCGGCCCTGCGCGCCCTGGGCGGCCAGGCCCAGGTGCTGATGGTGCCGCATGACGCCTTGCTGGACGACGGCCCGCCCGAGATGCCCGCGCCCGAGGGCCCGCCGCGCATCGGCTTCATCGGCTCCCCCCACCCGCCCAATCGCGACGCGGCGCGGTTCATCCGCGATGTGCTGGCGCCCGCCTTGCCCAATGCGGTCTTCGAGATCGTCGGCGGCGTCTGCGACAGCCTGCCCCCCGGCGGCCCGCCCAATCTGCGGCTGCATGGGGTCCTGGCGCCGGAGGCGATGCGCGCCGTGCTCGGCGGCTGGCGGATCGCGCTGAACCCGGTCGCGCACGGCGGCGGCTCCAGCGTGAAGCTCGCGGATTACCTCGCCCAGGGCCTGCCGGTGGTGAGCACGCCGCATGGCGCGCGGGGCAGCATGATCGCGGCGGCCGGGGCCGGGATCCTCGCCGAGCGCGAGGCCTTCGTGCCGGTCCTGGCGGCGCTGCTGGAGGCCCCGGCGCGCCGCGACACGCTGGCGGCGGCGGCCCGCGCCTGGTGGGCCTCGCCCGCCCGGACCGCCCCGCTGCGTCTGGCGCAGGAGGCGTTGGCCGCGCTGCTGGCGGTCGCCCCCCCGCCGCGCCCGCCGCGCCATCTGCTGGTGCTGGGCAGCGCCGCCACCGAGGCCGAGGCCGCCGTCCTGGCCGGCACGCTGGACGGGCTGCGGCCCGGCTTCGACGCGGTGGATGTGCTGCTGCCCGCCGATCTGCCGCCGGGGCTGGAGGCCATGCTCTGCGCCGCCGCCACGCGCAGCCTGCGCCTGCCGTCCGGCCCCCCGCCGCCGCCCGTGCCCCCGCGCCAGATGCTGGTCGCGCGGGAGGAGGCGGCGATCCTGCGCGGCTTTGTCCCCGGCCTCGCCGGGGCCGCGCCGCTCGGGCTCAGCGGGCTGCTCCCGCCGGATGCGGCCGAGGGCCGTGGCCTCGCCCCCGGCTTCGCCCTGCTGCTGCCGCCCGGCACCGGCTGGGTGCAGCTTGCCTTCGCCGCCCCGGCGCCGCTGCGGCTGCGCCTCGCCGTGGCGGCGCAGGACTTCGGCCTCCTCGACCTGCCCGGCACGGGGCGGGTGCTGGAGCTGGAGCTGCGGCCCGGCCCGCCCGGCGCGCCGCTGCTGCTCCAGGGCGAGGTCTTCGCCGCCGATGGCACGGCGCCGGCCACGGGGCTGCGCCTGCGGCGGCTGGTCTGCGGTGCTGCCGGCGGCGGCCCGATCCGGGCCATGCCGCTCGACACCGACGCGACCCGCCTCACGCGGGCCGCGTCGCCGGAGGCCTGGCTGGCCGCCGCCCGCCAGGTGGCGGCGGCGCGGGGCGAGGCGGAGCGCCGCCTGCTGCGCGGCGCCCCCGCCCCCACCGCTTTGGCGCCCTGGCTGGCGGAGAGCCTCGGCCGCTACGTCGCCGTGCTGGTGCCGCTGGAGGCGGGCGCGCTCGCCGCCATGCTGCTGGACCCCGCGCGATCGCCGCGGCCGCGCCGGCTTGGCCTGACCCTGGCGGCCGATGCCGGGGGCGGCATCCTGCCGGAAGCCGAGGCGAGCCTGCTCGCCCATACCGATCGCGCGCTGCTGGCCCGGCCGGGGCCCTGGCCGGTGGCGCGGGGCGGGGTGCTGCGCGGCTTCGCGGCGCTGCGGCAGGAGGCGGCCTCGGCCCGGCATCTGGCGGCGGCGCGGGCCGCGCTGGGGCTGGAACGGCCCTGGCTGCTGGCCGCGCATCTGACCGGCGGCATGCCGGCGGGGCAGGCGCTGCACGCGCTGGCGGCGGCGGCGGGGGTGGATCTGGTGCTGGCGGGCGATGGCCAGGCGCTGCGGATCGCGCCCTCCGGCCGGACGCAATCCGCGCCCATCGCCTTCGCCGCCTTGCTCTGTGCGGCGGCCCCCGTGTGCCTCGGGCTATGGCTGCCCGACCCGGTGGCGGATGAGCGCGCGCTGATCGCCCTGGCCTGGTCGGTGGGGGTGCCGGTCGCGGCCGATGCCGGCAATCCCTTCGCCCGCGATGCGCTCGGGGCGGATGCGGAGGGGCCGGCGCGGCTGCTGGCCGATGCCGGGCTGCGGGCGCGGCTGGTGCAGGCGGGGCAGGCCCGGCTCGCGGCCTGGGAACAGGCCCATGCGACCTGGGCGGATTAGGCTGGGCGGTCAGGTCCGCCGCAGCCGGACTTCCTCCACCGCATGGGTCTGGCCCATGCGGATCACCAGCCGCGCCCGGTCCCGCGTCGGCTGCACGTTGAGCAACAGGTTGGGCAGGTTGATCTCCTGCCAGATGCCCTTGGCGACGGTCCTCGCTTCCTCGACCGGCAGGTCCTTGTAGTGGTGGAAGTAGGAGGCCGGGCGCTCGAACGCGGTCTTTTGCAGCAGCAGGAAGCGATCGACATACCAACGCTCGATATCGACCGGGTCGGCATCGAGGTAGATCGAGAAGTCGAAGAAATCGGAGGCGACGATCGAGGCGCCGGGCACCGTCTGCAGGACATTGAGCCCCTCGAAGATCAGCACATCCGGCCGGTCGACGATCTGGAACCGGCCGGGCACCACATTATAGGTCTCGTGCGAATAGACCGGGACCTGGAGGTTCGGCTCGCCCGCCTTCATCGACGCCAGGAAGGCCAGCATCCGCCGCAGGTCATAGGTTTCGGGGAAGCCCTTGCGCCGCATCAGGCCGCGCTCCTCCAGGAACCGGGTCGGGTGCAGGAAGCCGTCGGTGGTGACGAGTTCGACGCGCGGATGGTCGGGCCAGCGCGACAGCGTCGCCTGCAACACGCGGGCGAAGGTGCTCTTGCCGACCGCGACGCTGCCCGCGACGCCGATGACAAACGGCGTCGCCGCCGCCGGGCGGCCGAGGAAGGCGCTCTCCACCACGCTGCCGAGGTTGCGCGCCGCGGTGACATGCAGGTTCAGCAGGCGCGACACCGGCAGGTAGACCTCGGCCACATCGGCCAGCGAGACGGGTTCGTTCAAGCCCCGCAGGCTCGTCAGATCGGCATCGGACAGCAGCAACGGCGTATTGGCGCGCAAGGCGGACCACTGCTGCCGGTTGAACACATGATAGGGCGTCACCTGGCGCCGGGCCTCCGTCTGCTGGTCTGCCAAGGACGAAGGGATCACCGGCGACGGCCCAGCAGCACCTCCAAGCCAAGGGCCCAGAGCTTTGATCGAAACAGCGCCGGGCTGTCCACCCCCCCCGCGCCGCGCCGTCAGAGGCACGACACGGTCAGCCCCATCACCGTGACGGGCTGTGCCGCCTCGGCCACCGTCACGCTGATCCGCGCCGGGACATAGCCGTCGCGGGACGCCAGGATGGCGCCTGTCTGCAGGCTGTGGATGCGCCGCGCGCCATCCAGCACATGCTCGGCCAGCCCGTCGTTCAGCCCCAGGAGTATCCGCACCGGGCCGGTCACGCCGGCGGCCAGGGCGAGGTCCAGCGTCAGCACCACCGCCTGCGCCGCCTCGGCCGGGAGCGCGAGATGCAGCCACGCCTCACCCCCGGCGAGGCTGAGCGTCCCATCCGCCCCGACCTGCCAGCCGTCATGGGAGGCGGCGCTGAGCCGCGCCGCATCGAGCGGCAGATACGCGCCAAGGCCGAGCCCGCTCGGGCGCAGCGCGCGCCAGCGCGCGGCCTCCTCCCCACGCCCCAGCCCCGCCAGCGTCTGCTCCACCGCGCCCAGCAACAGGTCGTGGTGCGGCGCCAGCAGCGCGCCCTGGGTCAGGCACGGCAGGGCGGCGTCGCGCATCTCCAGGGCCAGCAGGCCCAGGCCAGCGAGCAGGTAGCCCTCGGCCTCGGTCGGGCGCTGGCCGATGACGACGCTGGCTTGCAGCACCGCCGCCCAGGGCTGGCCATGCTCCAGCGCGAAGCGGGCCGCCTTGGCCGCCGCGGCCGGGTCGCCGGGGCGTTCGCGCGCGGCGCGCTCCACGAGGCTCCAGCCCAGCTCGGCCTGCCCGGCGTCGGCGAGCTGGGTGCCCAGATCGAACAGCGGCATCGCCGGCTCGTCTGGCGGGGGCGGCGGGGGCGGCGGGGCCGTGTGGGCCGGCAACGGCCAGCCCATCGCGGCATCGAGCGCGCGATACACCGCCTCGGCCGAGAACCGCTCGCCCGCGACCTCCAGCGCGCCGGCCCGCAGCCGCAGCCAGTCCGCCTCCTCCGTCAGCAGGCGGATGCAGGCCGCGGCGAAGCCGGGCCCATCGCTGGCGACCAGGGCGAAGCGTGCCGCCATATCCTCCAGCCCATCCAGCGCCGCCGGCAGGCACACCGATGGCAGGCCGAGGCAGACGCCCTCGACCGTCTTGATCTTCAGCCCGGTGCCGGCGACGCAGGGGTTGATCGACAGGCTGGCGCCGCCGCACAGCGCGATCATCGCCTCCCGGTCCAGCTCCCCGGTCACCTGGATGTTCGGCAGCCGTGGGTTCCACCGGGTGCCGACCTTGCCGCAGACGACGAGCCGCACGTCGGGCACCGCCGCCACGATCGGGCCCCAGCACTCATCGAGGAACCAGTCCATGCCGGCGACATTCATCGGATTGCCGCTGCCGTAGAAGATCATCGTGCGGCGCGCGAATCCCGTCTCGGGCACGATCGCCGGCGCCATCTCCTTGGCCGCATCGTATTCGCAGAGCACCACCCTGTTGGTGATGCCGAGCCCGCGGAAATACGTGGCCTCGCTGCTGGAGATCGCGACCACCACCGCCCCCGGCACCGCATCCAGCACCCCGGCCTCCACGTCGGGCAGGCAGGCGCGGTAGCTGGTGTCGAGCTTCTGCCCGGCGAAGTCGCGCGGCAGGCGCGACAGCGCGTCATGCGTGATGATCGACACCGGCGGCAAGGGCGCGATCCGCGCCAGCTCCTCCACCACGCGGACCATGTGCGTGTAATTGCACATGATGGTGTCGTAGCGATGGGCGGCGAAGAGGTCGCGGGCCAGTTCCACGGTGGCGTCGCGCACGATGAAGCCGGGGTGGAAGTGGTCGGCGGCCGCCGCGAGCGTCTCGGCCAGCGCCGCATCCTGCGGCGGGCCGGCGGCCAGGGCGGCGGCGGCGGCCTTCACCGCCCCGCGCTGGCGCACCGCCTCGCAGTCCTCCCAGCGCGGGAAGGGCACGGAGAGGATCCGCACCCGATCGCCGAATTCGCGGATCGCCTCGAAGCTTTCGAGCCAGCCTTGCAGCACCACATCGACATCGAAGCCGAGATCGAGCAGGTGCCGGATCAGGTTGCGGGTGACCACGCGGTTGCCCTGGGTGGCCGGCATCGGCGGCACCAGGGTCAGGAACAGCGCGCGCGGCCGCGCCGCCGCGCGCGGGGCCGGCACCGCGCGCAGCACCTGGCCCTGTGCCCGCAGGCTCGATTGCAGGTCCAGATGGAGCGGATCGCTGTGGCTGTAGCCCGCATCGGGATGCAGGAAGGGCGCGCGCAGCCCATCCGGCACATCGGCCGGCTCGACGATGAAGACCACCGCCGGGTCGCCATGGTGCTGCGGGTCCAGCGCGCGATCGACGGTGACCTCGGTCCCATCCCCGGCGGCGGCGGCATGCAGCACCCGCGTCATCGCGCCATCCGCGAGCCGCAGCGCCATGCCGCGCGCGAGCAGCGGCGCCGCGGAGGGATGCAGCAGCATGCGGCCATGCCCGGCCGCGGCATCGGCGTGGAAGATGCCGCGCGGCCAGCCCTCCGCCTCCCGCGCCAGGGATAGCGGCAGCGCGCCGGGCTGCCCCGACCGGTCCGGCGTCAGCACCGTCACCAGCCGCGGGGCGCCATCGGCCATGGGGCGGATCACGTCGTCGACCTCGATCCGGGCATCGCGGCCATGGGGCGTGATCGCGGTCACGATACGCAGCCCGCTGGCGGGGAAGCGCAGCCGGGTGCCCAGCGCGATGCCGTGCTTCTCGACCATCGCCGTCTTGAGGAAGAAGACGCGGCGGAAGCGGCCGTCATCGACGTTCCAGACCCCGCGCAGCCAGAGCGCGTCGGAATGGTCGTGCAGTTGAAACCCCGGCCGCGCGGCGTCCAGCTCCGGGTCCCCGGCGGCGTGCAGCGCGATGCGGGCGGGGTGGCCGTTCCCCGCCGCCAGCACCGGCCCGTTCAGCACCAGCACCAGGCCGCCGCCACGCGGCTCGGTCCTGGTCACGCGCCGGGCGACGCCCGTGGCGAACCGCAGCACCACGCCCGGCGCCACGGCGGCCAGGGCATCCCCCTTGGCCACCAGCACCGCGCCCAGGCGCCCGCGATCGCCGCGATGGGCGACGCCACGGGTCCAGACCGCGTCGGAGACATCCTGGATGTCCAGCATGCCAAGCTGCTGGCGGAGCGGAGCCCTCAGCGGCCGGGCGACCGGCGCCGTGAGCCGCGCCGCGGCGGCGGGCAGCATCGGCCTGGCCGACGCCGCCCCGGTCCCGAGCACGACATCCGGCGCGAAATGCGACACCGCCGCCAGCGGCCAGCGCACCAGCAGATCGATCGCCACGCCATCGGCGAAGCACAGCAGCCGGGCGGCCCGCGGATCGGGTGCGGCGCCCTCCGGCAGGCTGAAGCGGAATTCGCAGCGGGCGGAGGGATAGCCCGGGTTCTTCGCCAGCACGTCCCGCCGCTCGGTCAGGCTGTCGCAGGCGTACCAGACGACGCCATCGGGGCTGAACATCACCTCGGACAGCGGCGCGCTGGCAAGCACCCAGCCGCGGATCACGCGGCGTTCGCCTTTGATGGCGTTCTCGCTGATGCCGCAGAGCACCGGGCGGCCGGCGGCCGCGGGCGACACACGATCGACCTGGAATTCCAGCGGCTCGCCCCAGGGCTGCCCGTCGCGCCAGGCGGTGATGGCGATCCGCTTGCCCAGGATGCCGCTTGGGGCGACGATATGCAGCTCCACCGGCGTCACCTCGCCGGCCGGCGCCCCGCCCCGCCAGACCAACGGCAAGGCCGGGCCGCCAGGATTGACGGCCACCATCTCGTCCAGACCGTCCCGCACATAGCCGCGCGCGCTGACCAGCACCTCCCCGGCGGTGGTGCGCACCGCGGAGAGCACATGCGCCGGCAGCGGCGGCAGGGCGGCGTCGCGATCCACCAGCGCCGCCGCGCGCGGCGCGGTCCGCGCCCAGGGGCCAAGGGCCACGCGCCAGCGACGGGGGGCCAGCGGTTCGACGGTATCCGCGCTGCGGAGCAGCACATCGCCGAGCAGCGGCGCCGCGGCCGTGAAATCGGCGAAGGGCGCCACGGCCGCGCGCAGCGCCTCGCGCCGCTCCGGCATGGCCAGCGCGCGGGCGAGGGCGGCGGAGAAGCCCGCCATGCTGTCATCCTCGGCGAAATGCGCGATGCCGCCGACCGTCTCGCGCAGCACCGGCAGCGGGAAGCAGACGCTTTCGGTGCCGGCGAAGGCGGCCTCCACCGGCGGGTAGCCGAAGCCCTCGAAGCGCGAGGGGAACAGCACCGCCTGCGCCACCGTCAGCAGGCGGAACTTGTGGACGTCGGAGATGCGCGACAGCACCTCCAGCCGCGCGCCCGGCGCCGTGGCCAGATGCGCGCGGATCGTGGCCTCGAACTCGGGCGGCACCTCGCGCCCCGCGACCAGGCGCAGCACCCGCCCGGCGAAGAGCGCGGGGTCGATCCGCGTCAGCTCGTTCGAGCCCTTGTGCCCGTCCTGCGGCCGGACGAAGGCAAGCAGGCTGCCATCCTTCGGCATGCCGTCGAAGCGGTGGGCGGCGGCGGAATTGACCGGCGGCGACCAGACCTCGAAGCGCAGCCGCCCTTGGGCCGCGTGGTAGTAGTCGCGTGCATGGCGATCGGAGGTGCGCGCGCTGGACAGCACCACGCCGCCGTCGAGGCAGATCCGGCGCCAATAGTCCCAGATCAGCGGATCGCGCGGCACCGGCGCGCCCTGGTTGAACCAGTTCGCGGATTCGAAGTTGAGCAGCGCCACGCGGGCGCCGGCGCCGGCCGCGAAATCGAGGCAGTTCTCGTAGAAGTCAGGCAGGAACACGCCGGTCGGCACCACGATCACCCAGTCGAACCGCCCGCCGGGCAGGCCCGCGAGGAAATCGGCGCTGCGGTGGATGGTGACGCCGTGCGGCGCCCCAGGCGGAACCAGCGGCTCCATATCCGCGACGAAGCTCGGGATGTGATCGGTGACGAGATGCGCCTCGCCCCCCGCCGCGGCCACGGCATAGGCGAGCATCGCGCTGTGGTAGCGCCCGCCGGAATAATTCCGCGGATCATTGGTGCCGATCACCGCGACACGCAGCGGCAGAGGGGACATCGGCGGTTTTTCCCGCAACACTGCGTCTCGGGGCATCGCGTCAGCTACCTGCCACGGCTGCATCGAATTCCTCACGCGCGAACATCTCCAGCCGCCCGCCCCGGCTGGCGTTCCGCACGAAGCCGTCCTCGGCCTCCATCACCCGCCGGGCGATGTGGAAGCCGGCGCCGATGTCGCGCAGGCTGGGCGGGCACCAGGGCCGCCCGCCGCGATAATCGGCGATGAAGTGGTTGCCCTCGCCGGAGGCGATGCGGAACGGGTCATTGGCAAAGGTCTTCTCGAAGCGGAACTCGAAGTCGGCGCCGTAGATGTAGAAGTTCCGCACCCCCATCAGATAGCCGAGCTGCATCGCGACATAGAGCGACGAGCCGCCGGGGGAGACCAGATGATCCGCCCGCCGCGAGAAGACCGAGGGGTAGATCGCGGCCTGGCGCACCCAGATGTAGCCGCCGAGCAGCTCCGGCGCATGCTCATCCGCGACGAAGACGGTGCCGCCGGAGCGGTCGACGATCTCCTGGCCGAAATCCTCGATCATCTGGCGGTCGCCGCTGACGGTGTAGCTTGCGCGCAGCTTCGTGCGGTCATGCGCGAGGTGGAAGCGGTTGAAGCAGAAGGTCAGCTTGCCGGCCAGCGCGTCCAGATCCTCGATCCGCACGCTGGGGCCATTGCCGACCAGCCAGGCCGTCTCCCCGGCGTGGCGGCCGGCCAGCGCGCGCAGCCGGGCGCTGGAGGGCGGCCGCGGCGCGGTCCAGAGGAAGGGCTGTGTCAGGCTCTGGCCGATGCCATCCGCCGGGGTCACGCTGACCGCCGGGGTCGCCTGGGTGATGTCGAGCCTGGCCTGGAAGATGCGCGGGAGTCCGCCAGCGCCGACCTCGTCGAGACTCAGCGGTTCCGGCAGCACGGCGGGGTCCGGGTCCATGGTCCAGCCGAGCAGGGTCACGCCCTCGACGCCCGGCTCCAGGCTCAGCAGCCCCGCGCGTTCCTCCGGGATCACCGCCGGCACGGGATGGCGCAGCACGGGGCGGCCCCAGGCATGGATCTGGATCGCCAGCGCCTCCGGCGCGACATCGGCGGGCAGCACCGCATTCGCCTCCACCAGCACGTAGCCGCGGCGGCGCGGCTTCAGGGTGACGAAGGCATTGGGCAGGTCGGGCGCGCCCTCCGCGTCGAACTCCGCCGTCAGCGCCTCGAACCCCGCGCTCAGCCGCAGCAGGAAGCTCCAGCTCAGCAGGCGGGTATGCGGGTTGAAGGAGATCGCATCGTCGGTGACTCTGGCGCCGATGTTCGCGGCGAAGCAGGCGGCACCCGGTGCCGCGGCACCAAGGCCAAGGTCGCGCAGCGCGGCGCCGACGATGCGCACCAGCGCCTCGTGCGAATACGTGTCGCGGGCGAATTCCCAGCCTTTCAGCGCCATCGCCTGGGCGCGGTCGCGGTCGTTCAGCAAGGCCTCGATCTGTTCGGGGAAGGCATGCAGGTCGGGCTCGACGATGGCATGCACGCCGCTCTCGACCTCGATCCCCTCGATCCCCACCGGCGTCGAGAGCACCGGGCGGGCCATCGACAACGCCTCCAGGATCTTGAGCCTGGTGCCGCCGCCGAGGGTCAGCGCGATGGGCACGAGGAAGGCCTGCTCGACATAGGGGCCGACCTGCGGCACCTCGCCCGTGACCTCGACGGAGGGATAGGCGCCCGCGGCCTCCCGCAGCACCGCATTGGTGCGGCCGACGATCCGCATGCGGTGCTCGACGCCGCGCCGGTCCAGGCCCCGCGAGACCTCCATCAGCCGCAGCGCGGCATCCTCATTCGGGTAGTAGGAGGCCTGGCCGACGAAGACGAGGTCGCGCGTCTGCGGCAGCGGCGTCGGCATGCCGATGTCGAAGACGTTCGGCACCACGCGGATCGGCACCTCCGGCGCCAGCGCGGCGAAGCGCGCGGCATCGGCGCGGGAACAGACCCAAAGCTGGTCGGCATGGCGCACGAAGCCGCGTTCGGCCGCGGCGAAGGCGGTGGCGGCGGCCGAGAACCAGCGCTGCCGCGCTTCATCCGGCACCAGGGCCGCGATCGTGCCATAGAGGTCGCTGTCGTAATTATACGGCCCCACCACCACCGGCACGCCGAGCGCGCGGGCATAGGGGGCGATCGCGCCCATCGCCGCATCGTTCAGCACGATGAGGTCCGGGCGCAGCCGGCGCAGATGGATCAGCAGCCGCTCGATGCGGTTCGGGTTCAGGCAGTGCCGGGTCAGCGCCGCCTCATCGGCCAGCGCGGCCCAGACCTCCTCGGGCAGGTCGCCGGCGCCGAGGGCCTCCCACAGGCCGGGCATGTGCGAGGGCAGGCCGCCGTCCCGCAGGCTGCGCTGCAAGGCCTTCGTGTGGTAGCGGCGGCGCGGCATGATGACGGCGCCGGCATGGCGGGCCTGGCTGCGGGGCATCGGGTCGCCCGCATCGCCGATGATGATCGGCACCACCTCGGCATAGGCCGACATGGCCCGCCACAGATGATGCGCCCGGATACGCCCGCCCCGGTTCGGCGGCAGGATCGCATCCGAGGAGACATAGGCGATGCGCGGGCGTGCCCTCATCCAGTCAGCTCCAGTTCACTCGCCCGGAAAATCCGCGCCGGGCCGCCGGGAAGAGGACGCCGGAGCCACGTCTGCCAACGCTGCGCCGCAACCTATCAGGCACCCATCGCCGCGTGTAGCCCTCAGGCCACAGGCGCTTCCAGCACGGCCCGCGCATGGCTGGCGATCTCCCGCGGCCGGCAGAGCCAGACCTGCTCCCGCGCCGCATCCAGCCGCGCCAGCACGCGGCGCAGATGCCGCAGCCGGAATGGCCAGCCGACCAGGAAGGGATGCAGCGAGAGGTTGAACACCAGCGGCCGGCGCGCCGAGAGCCGCAGCATCTCCTCGAACTGGTCCAGCACCGTATCGGCCCAGACCGAGGGCGGCCATTTGGCGCCATGCAGCGCCGGCAGGTCGTTGTTCGGCCGCGCATAGGGCACCGCGACCAGGCTGCGGCCCGACCGGGTCGCGAGCAGGGTCGGCTGGTCGTCATGCGCCCAGTCCATGACGTAATCGAAGCCCGCCTCGGCCAGCAGGTCGGGGGTGGCATGGGTTTCGGCGACCCAGGGGCTCAGCCAGCCACGCGGCGCGCGGCCTTCCTCGCGCGCGATGCGCTCACGGCAGGCCAGGATCATCGCCGCCTCCTCCGGCTCGGCCATGCCGGACTGGCGCTCGGCATTGCTGCGGCCATGGCCCACCACCTCATCGCCCCGCACGCGGAAGGCCTCGGCGACGGGGGCGCAAAGGTCGTAGATCGCGGTGTTCAGCAGTGCGGCGGTGGGCAGGCGGTGCTCGTCCAGCGCCTCCAGCAGGTTCCAGACGCCGACGCGATTGCCCCAGTCGCGCCAGGAGAAGTTGAGCACATCCGGCTCCGGCAGCGGATTGGCCAGCGGCACGCCGAGCCCCTCGGCGAAGGGAAACACCTCCAGGTTCACCGAGATATGCACCGCGAGCCGCCGGCCTCCCGGCCAGTCCCAGACCGGGCGCTGCACGATGGCGGAATAGGGGTAGCGGCCATGCTGCCGCATCAGGCGGCGCCGATGCTTAGTTCGGCATGGGTATCGGCACAAAACCGCGCCCAGTCGCCGTCCTGCTGGTCCAGGAACAGGCGGCGCTTCACCCCTTCCACCACCCTCGGCACCACGTATTTCATCCCGCTGACCGAGGCCGCGATGGGCCCGAGGCTCAGCCCCGCGCCGCCCATCACCATCATCACCCGATCGAGCCAAGGGCCGGCGCCGGGCTCCCGCTCGACGAAGCCTGCATGGCGGCCGAGGTAGGGGTTGGCGCCCATGCGGGCATTTCGCAGCGCTTCGGGCGGGGTGTAGCGGTCGCGCCAGCATGCCGCCGCGGCGACCACGGCCGCATATTCGGGCATGTCGTGCAGCGTCGCATGCATCCCGGTCGCCACCACCACGCGGTCGAAGGCAAAGCGCCGCCCGGCCCCGCGCACCACCACCTCCTGCCCGTTCCAGGAGACATCCTCCCACGGGCTGCCGGGCTGGATGCGAAACCCCGGCTGCGCCATCGCCTTGTCATAGGTCGGCTGCGGCGGCGGCTGGCCGATCACGCCCAGCCGGTGGACATAGGCCCATTTGATGGCATCCGGCAGCTCGGCGTACTGGCCCAGGAACCCCGCGGTCTCCATCCAGCGGCGCGGGTTGTTCAGCGGCAGGCTTTCGCGGCGCAGGCAGAGGTCCACGCTGGCCGCCCCCGCCTGCAAGGCCACGGTGGAAAGATCAAAGGCAGTCGCCCCGGCGCCCAGCACGCCGACCCGCTCGCCCTTCAGCATGCCCACGTCGAAGACGTCATTGGCATGCAGCGCCCGCCCCGCCGGCAGGCCGCCGCCGATCGCCGCCGGGATCGGATGGCCATGGGCGCCGGACGAGCCCGCCGCCAGCACGCAGGAACGGACGAAAATCTCGCGCGGCCCAGCATCGGTGGCGAAGCCGAGGCGCAGCATCTCACCCCCCGCGACCGGCTCCAGCGCGGCCAGCCGCCAGCCGTTGCGTACCGGCAGCTCCAGCACGCGGCGATACCAGCGCAGATAGTCCATCCAGGCCTCGCGCGGGATGCGGAACATCGCCTCCCAACCGGCCTCGCCGTGCTGCGCCTCCCACCAGGCGCGGAAGCCGAGGCCGGGCAGGCCAAGCTCGGGGCCGGTCAGATGCTTCGGCGTGCGCAGCATGGTCATGCGGGCGAAGGTGGCCCAGGGCCCCTCGAACCCCTCCGCCGCCATGTCGAAGACCGCGATGCGCCGCACCTGCTCCCGCCGCAATCCCGCGGCGATGGTCAGCCCGTATTGCCCGCCGCCGATGATGGCGCAGTCCAGCGCCTCCGTCCCATCCGGCGCCCGGCGCGGCTCGACCCAGGGGGCGGCGGGATAGGCGAGGGCCTCCATCTCCCGCCGGGCCTGGTCGGCCAGGCGCGCCAGCGGGTCCGGGGAAGATGAGGCGAATGGGGCTGGCATGGCTGACCTTTTGGCGCGGTGCCTGCGGTCAAGCGATCCCCGTGCCAGCCGGGGTTCGCCCTCAGACCCCGACCCGCAGCAGCCCCGGGCCATGGCGCTTCAGCCAGGTCTCGGCCACAGCGCGATGCGGCGACATCTCGGTCAGCAGCGCCCAGAAATCGGGGCCATGGTTCATGTGGCGCAGATGCGCGACCTCATGCGCCGCGACGTAGTCGAGCACCCAATCCGGCGCCAGCACCAGCCGCCAGGAGAAGGCGAGCGTGCGATCCGGCGCGCAGGAGCCCCAGCGGCTGCGGGTGTCCTTCAGCCGGATCGTGCGCGGGGCGACGCCGATGCGCGCGGCGTGATGCGCGACCCGCTGCGACAGCCGCCGCCCGGCCTCGGCCCGGCAGAAATCCGCGACCCGGCGCGGCAGGAATTCGGCGGCCCCGGTCACCACCAGGGTCTGGCCATGCAGGAAGGCGCCGCCGCGTTCCTCCGGCGCATGGATGATCAGATGCGGCAGCCCGCCGATCGGCACGACGCCGCCCGGCTCGAAGGGCTGCGCCGGGGCCAGGGCGCGCAGCCGCTGGGTGATCCAGCGCGCATGCGCCTGCAGCAGCGTGAGCCCGGATTTGCGGCTGCCGCGCGGCGGCAGGGTGATCAGCACCGCGCCCTCCGCCGCGTCGATGCGCAGGGACACCCGGCGCGCCCGCACGCTGCGTTGCCAGACCACCGCCACCTGCTCCGGCGGGGCGAGCGGGTCGGGCAGCAGGCTCAATGTTTCGCGCAGCAGCGGTTCGGCCATGGAATGGACCCTGACCATACCAGGGCCTCCAAATCAATGTTCCGCCTCTTGCAACGGCTGCAACATGGCTGCATTCGCCCTGGATGCGCTTTCTCCACACCGCCGACTGGCATCTTGGTCGCACCCTCGGCGGCGCCCCGTTCCTTCCGGAGCAGGAATGGCTGCTGTGCGGCGCCTTCCTGGACATGGTGCGGGACACGCGCCCCGATGCGGTCATCATCGCGGGCGATATCTTCGACCGTTCGGTGCCGCCGACCGATGCGGTGCGGCTGCTGGACGATCTGCTGGCCCGCATCATCCGTGGGCAGGGCGTGCCGGTGGTGCTCATCCCGGGCAATCACGACGATCCGGCGCGGCTGTCCTTCGCCGCCTCGCTGCTGCGCCCGGCCGGGCTGCATATCGCCGATAGCGCGCTGGGCGTGCCTTTTCCCCTGGCCGATGCCCATGGCGAGGTCTGGATCGCGCCCTCGGGCTATGCCTCGCCGCCGCTGCTGGCCCAATTGCTGGCCCCGGTGCTGGGCGACCCGGTGCTGGGCGACCCGGCGCTGGGCGACCCGGCGCTGCCGGACCATGACCAGGGTTTTGCCGTGCTGTGCCGGATGCTCCAGGCGCAGATCCCCGAGGGCGCGCGGCGGGTGATGGTCGCGCATGGCTTCGTCGCCGGCGGCGAGGAGAGCGGCAGCGAGCGGGCGCTGGCGGTCGGCGGCGCCCGGCCCGTCTCCGCCACGCGCTTCGCGGGCTTCGACTACGTCGCCCTCGGCCATCTGCACCGGGCGCAAAGCATGGCGGAGGGACGCATCGCCTATTCCGGCAGCCCGCTGGCCTATTCCTTCGCCGAGGCCGGCCAGCCCAAATCCGTGGCGCTGGTCGAGATGGATGCGACCGGCGGCATCACCAGCCAGGCCCTGCCGCTGATCCCCCGCTCTCGGCTGCGGGTGCTGAACGGCCCGCTGGAGACCCTGCTCGCCGAGCGCGACCCGGCCACGGCCGGGGACTGGCTGCGGGTGGTGCTGACCGATCCGGGCGCGGTCTGGGAGCCGATGGCGCGGCTGCGCGAGGCCTTCCCGAACCTGCTGGAACTGGCCTTCGCCCGCCATGCCGCGCTGGATGCGCCCCCCGGCCCCGCCACCCCGGCCGCGCCGGCGGTGGATGCGCTGGAACTGCTGCGCGCCTTCCACCTCGCCACCGGCCGTGGCCCCTTGCCGGAGGCGGCGCTGCCCATCGCCCGCGCCGCCATCGAAGCCGCCGAAGCGGCGGAGGCCTGATGCGCCCCGACCGGCTGACCCTGACCGCCTTCGGCCCTTACGCGGGCCGGCAAATGATCGATTTCGCCGCCCTTGGCGTGCAGCGGCTGTTTCTCATCACCGGCCCGACCGGGGCGGGCAAGACCAGCGTGCTGGACGGGCTGTGCTACGCGCTGTTCGGGGAGAGCAGCGGCGCCGAACGCACCGATGCGCATCTGCGCAGCCAGCACGCCGAGCCCGGCCAGGAAACCTCGGCGGAGCTGGATTTCGCCCTCGGGGAGGCCCTCTACCGCATCCGCCGCAACCCCGCCCAACCCCGCCCCGGCCGCAGCAGCGCGATCCCGGCCGAGGCCGTGCTCTGGCGCCTGACCACGACCGGGCCCGTGGTGCTGGCCGACAAGGTCCGCGCGGTGAATGAGGCGGTGCACGGGCTGCTCGGCTATCGCGCCGAGGAATTCCGGCAGGTCGTGGTGCTGCCGCAGGGGCGGTTCCGCGAATTGCTCACCGCCGCACCTGGGGAGCGCCAATCGATCCTGCGCACCCTGTTCCGCACCACCCTCTACCAGCGCATCGAGGCCGGGCTGAAACGCACCACGGCCGAGGCCGAGCAGAGCCTGCGGGTGCAGGATGCGATCCGCCTCCGCAGCCTCGCCGACCTCGGCGCCGAGAGCCTCGCCGCCGCCGAGGCGCTGCGCCAGGGCGTGGCGCTGCGCGTGGCGGAGGCACAAGGCCGCGCCGAGGCCGCCCGCGCCGCCGAGGCCGCCGCCGCCGCCCGCAAACGCGAAGGCGACGAGGCCCAGGCGCGGCTGACCGCCCTGGCCCAGACGCGGGAGCGGGTCGCGCATCTCGCCGCCCAGGCGCCGCAGGCCGAGGCGATGCGGGCGCGGCTCGCGCTCGCCGCCCGCGCCGCCGGGCTGGCGGCGGAGGGCGCGACCGCGCTGGCCGCCCGCGAGGCCGCGACCCGCGCCGCGCGCGAGGCCGCCGAGGCCGCCACCGCCGCCGAGCGCAGCGCCGCCGGTTTCGCCCGCGCCACCGCCGCCTTGCAGGCCGCCGAGGCCGGCGAGGCCACCGCCCAGGCGCGGCTGGAACAGGCCAAGGCCCTGCGCGCCTTGGCCGAAACCGCCCGCCGCGCCGCCGCGATCAACCAGGAGGTGCAGGCCGCCGCCGCCGCCCATGGCCTCGCCGCCCGCGCCGCCGCCGGTGCCCGCGCCAAGGCCGAGGCCGCCGCCACCCAGGCCGCGGCCGCCGCCGCCACCCGCGCCGCCACCGCCGAGGCCGCCGCCCAGGCCGAGCGCCACCGGCTGGTGATCGCCGCCGGCTCCAGCCTGGCGCGGGATGCCGCCGACCTGTCGGGGCTGGCCGAGGCGCATCGCCGCCACACCGCCGCCCAGGCCCGCGCCGCCCAGGCGCAGCTTGCCGCCGACCGCCGCGTCGCCGCCGCCCGCACCGCTCTGGCCGAGGCCGAGACCAATTGGCGGGCGGATGCCGCGCATGCGCTGGCCTCGGGCCTCGCCAAGGGCGCGCCCTGCCCGGTCTGCGGCAGCACCCACCACCCCACCCCGGCCCGGGCCAGCGGCAATGCCGTCCCCGACCTGTCGCTGCTGCGGCGGGAGGAGGCGGGCGCCCTGGCCGAGCAGGCCGAGGCGCGCGAGGCCTATGCCGCCGCCCGCGCCGAGACCGCCGCGACCGAGGCGCGGCGCCAGCAGCTTGCCGGCCGCGCCGGGGCCGGGGCGGGCCCCGATGCCGCCCCCCTGGCCTCCTCCCTGGCCGCCGCCCGCGCCGCCTTGCCCGCGGCCGAGGCGGCCCAGCGGGCGCTGCCGGATCTGACCCGCGCCACCGAACGCGCCGCCAGCCTCGCCGCCGCCACCCGCGACGCCGCCGCCCAGGCCGAGGCCGCGCTGAACGCCGCAGCCCTGCGCCGTGCCGGCGCCGAGGCCGCCGCCCGCGAACGCGCCGGCGACCTGCCCCCCGAAGCGGCCGACCCCGCGGCGCTGATCCTGCGCGCCGAGGCCGCCGAGCAGGCCGGGCGTGCCGCGCTGGACGCGCTGCGCTCCGGCCGGGATGTTTCGGCCGCCGCCGGCCGCGCCGCCTCCGCCGGGGCCGCCCGGGCCGAGACCACGGCCGCCGAGGCCGCGCGCCTCGCCACCGCCGCCCTGGCCGCGCAATCGGGGCTGGATGGCGCGGCCCAGGCGGCGGGCTTCGCCGATGCCGCCGCCTTGGCCGAGGCGAGCCTGCCGGCCGCCGAGGCCGAGGCGATGCGCCGGAACCTCGACGCCTATGGCCAGGCCATGGCCGTCGCCGAGGCGATGCAGGCCGAGGCCATGACCCGCGCCGAGGGGCTTTCGCCGCCCGACCTGCCGGCGCTGGACCTCGCCGCCCGCATCGCCGCAGGGGCGGCGCAGGCCGCCTCGGCCGAGGCCGCCATGGCCGGCAACGACCTCGGCCGCATGGATGAGGGGCTGGCCCGGCTGCGGAAGGCCGAGGCCGAGCTGATCCTTGCGCGCCAGGCCTTCGAGACGCGCAAATCCCTCTCCGACCTCACCGCCGGGCAAAACCCGCAGCGGCTGAGCCTGGAGGGCTTCGTGCTGAAAAGCCTGCTGGAGGAGAGCCTGGCCGCCGCCAACCGCCGCCTGTCAGGCATGCTGGGCGGCCGCTACCGCCTGCGCGCGCGGGAGGAGCCGGAGCGCAGGAACGCCGCCGTGGGGCTGGACCTGGAGGTGCAGGACGACTGGACCGGCACCCTGCGCCCGGCCGCGACGCTGTCGGGCGGCGAGGGGTTCTGCGCCTCCCTCGCGCTGGCCCTGGGGCTCGCCGATACCGTGCAGGCGCATGCGGGGGCGCGACGCATCGATGCGCTGTTCATCGACGAGGGCTTCGGCACGCTGGATGCCGAATCGCTGGACACGGCGATGGAGGTGCTGATGAGCCTGCCGGGACGCGATCGGCTGGTCGGCGTGGTCAGCCACGTCGACAGCCTGCGCGACCGCATCCCGGCCCGGCTGGAGGTCACCCCGGGACGCCGCGGCAGCACCGCGGTGTTCCGGTTCGGCTAAGCTACTTGGCGGCTTCGTCGTACATCATGCGCAGCATGCCATCGGCCGCGCAGGTGCTGGGGTCGGCGCGCAGATCGGCCTCGGCCTCGCGGCGCATCGTGGCACGTTCGGTGGCCGAGACGCGAAGCCCCTGCTCCTGGGCCGCGATGGTGGCGTCCAGGCGGGTGGTGGCGGCGGCATTGGTCCAGCGGCAGACGCTGGGCGCCATCTGCATCTGGTAGAACATGACCATCGCCTCCTTCTGCGCGAAGGCGGGGGCCGAGGCCCCAAGCGCGCAGAGGGACACAGCGGAGGCGAGCAACAGGGTCTTCATGCTTGAGGGTCCTAGGGGTGCGTCGGAGCGAGTTTGGACGCCGCAGGGTTAACGGACCGCAGCCAGCACCCTCTGCACCCCGGCAGCCAGCCGGTCCACCATCCTATCAACCTGATCGGCCGTGACGTTGTAGGGCGGTGCGAGGATCACATGGTCACCCCGCGTGCCGTCGATGGTCCCACCCATCGGATAGCAGGCGAGCCCCGCCTCGAAGGCGGCGTCCCTGATCCGGTCGGCGATGTGCAGCGCGGGGTCGAAGGGCGCCTTGGTCGCGCGGTCGGCGACCAGCTCGATCGCCTGGAACAGCCCGCGGCCACGGATGTCGCCGACATGGGCCTGGTTGCCGAAGCGCTCGACCAGACGGTCCGCGAGATGCGCGCCCATGGCGCGGACGTTGCTGAGCAGATCCTCGTCCCGGATCACCCGCTGCACCGCCAAAGCGGCGGCGGTGGCGACGGGATGGGCCTGATAGGTGTGGCCATGCTTGAACACGCCGGAACCAGCCCGCAGCGCCTCGGCCACCCGTCCCGCGACCAAAATGCCGCCGATCGGCTGGTAGCCGCCGCCGAGCCCCTTGGCGATCACCTGGATATCCGGCGTCACGCCCTCATCCTCCCAGGCATGGGTGCGGCCGGTGCGGCCCATGCCGGACATCACCTCATCCAGGATCAGCAGCGCGCCATGGCGGTCGCAGACCTCGCGCATCGCGGGGAAGTAGCCCGGCACGGCGGTGACGCAGCCGAGGGTCGCGCCCACCACCGTCTCGGCGCAGAAGGCGATGACGGTGTCGGGGCCGAGGCGCTGGAACTCGGCCTCAAGCTCGGCGGCCAGACGGGCGACATACTCCGCGTCGCTCTCCGTCTCGCCGCGTTCGCGATAGGTGTAGCAGGGCGAGACATGACTGAAGATGTCGGCAAGGATCGGCGCATAGGGCGCGCGGCGCGCCGCATTGCCGCCCAGGCCCAGCGCCCCCAGCGTGTTGCCGTGGTAGGATTGGCGCCGCGCGATGTAGCGGCTGCGCTGCGGCTGGCCGATCTCCAGCATGTATTGGCGGGAGAGCTTCATCGCCGCCTCCATCGCCTCGCTGCCGGAGGAGACGAAATAGGCATGGGTCAGCCCGCCCGGGGCATGGCCGACCAGAAGATCGGCCAGCGCCTCGGCCGGCTCGCAGGAAAACAGGCTGGTATGGGCGTAGCAGAGCTGGTCGATCTGCGCCTTCATCGCCGCGATCACCACGGGATGGCCGTGGCCGAGGCAGGCGACGGCCGCCCCGCCGGAGCCGTCCATCACCTCCCGCCCGGTGCTGTCGCGCAGCATGATGCCGTGGCCGGAGACGGCGATGGCGGGGTCGGTCCGCAGGCTGCGGTGCAGGATATGGCTGGTCATGCCGGCGAGGATTTCACGGCCCCGCCGGTGCGTCCATCCGCGCTCAGCTCACGGGTGGGCCGCAGCGGCGCCAGACCGGCTCCATGCCGCCGGTGGCGGCATCGACCCGCACCATGTCCTCGCCGAGCAGCTGCATGCGGACCTCGCCGCCGCCGCCGGGTTCGCCCGCCGGCGCCTGGTAGGTGAAGGCATGGCGGCTGTAGTTGCCCGACAGCCGCGCCGCCCCTGGCGAGACCAGCGCCGGGCCCTGGATGCTGAGCCGCAGCCCGGCCTCGCTGCACCAGAAGCCGTCGATGGAATCCGCGAGGGCCGCGGCCGGCGCCAGGGCCAGGGCAAGGCCGAGGGCACGCAGGAAGGTTCGGACCATGGCGCAGGACTTTCCGGTTCGTGAAGCGGCATGCTGCGCCACCCAGGCGCGGGATTCCAGCGCCTCTGGCAGCCCCGCGGCGGGGCTGGCCGCCTGCTGAGCCTCGCGGTCGAGGCGGTGCGTCTGGTGCGGACGGGTTCGCGAAGTGGTGAAAATTTGCGCTAAACTTCCGCCACAATCCCGGTCCGAGATCATCGCCATGGACACGCCGCCCCTTGTTGCCGCGATCCGCTTCGGCAATGGCCGCCGGCTTGGCGAGCCCCTGCCCGACGATGCCCTCGCCTGGCTCGACGCCCAGACCGTCGGTGCCGGCCCGCCGCTGCCTTGGCCCGAGGGCTACGACACCCCGCCCACGCTGGCGGTCGGCTTTGCCATCTGGATGGCGCAGGAGGCGAACCCGCCCAAGCCGGGCGAACAAAGCCCGGTGAACCTGCTCTTCAGCGCCGAGCAACTCGCCTGGGCCGGCCATCAGCTGCGCAGCGACGAACCCTTCCGCGACCGGCTGACGAGCTTCTGGCTCAACCACTTCACCGTCTCGCTGCTCAGCGGCCTCGGCCCGCGGGTGGGCGTCGGCCCGATGCTGCGCGATGCCATCCGGCCGCATGTGGGCGGACGCTTCGGGGACATGCTGAACGCCGTCTCGCATAGCGCGGCGATGATCTACTACCTGGACCAGGATGCCTCGGTCGGGCCGAACAGCACCCTGGGCAAGCACGGCCGTCGCGGGATGAACGAGAATCTGGCGCGCGAGATCCTGGAGCTGCACACGCTCTCGCCCGCCGGCGGCTATACCCAGGCGGATGTGACGGAGATGGCCCGGCTGATGACCGGCTGGGGGGTCCAGCGGAAGCGCGAGCCCTTCGACGTCGTCTTCACCCCCACCAGCCATGAGCCGGGCGAGAAGACGGTGCTTGGCCGTCGCTTCCCCGAGGGGGGCGAGGCCTATGCCGCGGCGCTGAGCATGCTCGCGACCCATCCCGCGACGCAGCGCCACCTCGCGACCAAGCTCGTGCGCCATTTCGTGGCGGACAACCCGCCACCGGCGGCGGTGGCGAAGATCGAGGGGGTGCTGCGCGACACCGGCAGCGATCTCGGCGCCGCCGCCCGCGCGCTGGTGCGGCTGCCGGAGGCCTGGGCCCCGCCGCTGACCAAGCTGCGCTCGCCGCAGGATTATGTCCTCGCGATCCATCGCGCCGTCGGCGGCACCGATGCGGGGCAGTTCAAGCGCGGGACGATCATCCTTGGCCAGCAGATGTGGAATGCGGCGCAACCGAATGGCTGGCCCGACACGGCCGCCGGCTGGAGCGGACCCGAGCCGATGATGCAGCGCATCGACGTCGCCTATGACTTCGCCGCGCGCAGCGCGCGGAACGACCCGATGCTGGTGCTGGAGAGCGCCCTCGGCCCCCTGGCCCGCGCCGAAACCCGCAGCGCGGTGCAGCGCAGCGGCAGCCGGCGGGACGCGCTCACCCTCCTCTTCGCCAGCCGGGAGATGCAACGCCGATGAGCCGCTCCTCGCATTTGCCCCGGATCGGCCGGCGCGGGCTGCTGCTCGGCCTGACCGCGCTGGCGGCGGCCGGGGGCTCGCGGCTGGCGGTGGCCGATACGAGGGCGCCGGCCGCGGCCGGCGCCGGCGACCGGCGGCTGGTCGTGATCCTGCTGCGCGGCGCCATGGATGGGATGCATGCGCTCGTCCCCTATGCCGACCCCAACTACGCCACCCTGCGTGGCGGCATCGCCTTGCCGGCGCCGGGGCAGGAGGGCGGGGTGCTCGACCTCGGCGGCCGCTTCGGGCTGCATCCGGCGCTGCCGACCTTCCATCGCCTCTATGGCGAGGGCGGCCTGCTGCCGATCCATGCCATCGCCGGGGCCTATCGCACCCGCAGCCATTTCGACGCCCAGGATCTGATGGAGGGCGGCGGGCTGGAGCGGCTGGATTCCGGCTGGCTCAACCGCGCCCTCGCCCCGCTCGAGGCGCCCGGCCGCGCCTCCCGCGCGGGGCTCGTGCTCGGCCTCGACCTGCCGCTGCTGATGCGCGGGCCGGAGCGGGTGGGCATGTGGACGCCGCCGCGCACCGCGCGCCCGGAGCCCGACCTCTACGCCCGCATCGCGGAGATGCTGCATGATGACCCGGTGATCGGGCCCAACGTCATCGATGGGCTGCAGGGCCGCGGCTATGCCGCCGAGGCCCTGGCCACGGGCGCCCCGCTTCAGATGGAAGGCGGGTTCATGCGCCTGGCGGCGGCCGGCGGGCGGATGCTGGCGCAGGCCAATGGGCCGCGCGTCGCGGCATTGGAGATCGGCGGCTGGGACACGCACAACGCCCAGACCGAACGCATGACCCCGGTGCTGACGCAGCTCGATCGCGGCATGGCCGCCCTTCGGGCGCAGCTGGGCGAGGCCTGGGCGCAGACCGCGGTGCTCTGCATCACCGAATTCGGCCGCACCGCGGCGGTGAACGGCAATGGCGGCACCGACCATGGCACCGGCGGCGCCGCCTTCCTGGCCGGGGGCGCGGTGGCGGGCGGGCGGGTGCTGGCCGACTGGCCGGGGCTGACCCGCGACGCGCTGTTCGAGAACCGCGACCTGCGCCCCACCCGCGACCTGCGGGCCATCGCCAAGGGGCTGCTGCGCGACCACCTGCGCCTGCACCCCGATGCGGTGGCGGCGGCCTTCCCCGACAGCGGCGCCGTAGCACCCGAGACGGGGCTGCTCCGGGCCTGAACCCTATCCGGGCCTGAACCCCTGGCGGCTGGGCTGACCGCTCAGGCCGCGTCCTTTTCATCATAGTGCCGCTTGATGCAGCTGAAGGCATACAGCACGCCGAAGCCGAACAGGCCGAGGCCGAACACCTGCAGGTAGTCATGCGCGGTGGCGGCGGCGAGCAGCCCGACCAATGCGGTCAGCACAGACAGGATCATGAAGAAAACGCGGCTGCCGATCATGGCTTGGGCTCCTTGGGGGGTGGCGGGTCGTCGAAGAGGATGCGGCTGGCGGCGCCGTCCAGATCCTCGTACTGGCCGGATCGCAGCGCCCAGAGGAAGCCGCCGAGGCCGAGCAGCCCGAGCACGAGCGCTGCCGGCACCAGGATGATCAGCGCGTCCATGCCGCCCCCATCCGTTCGGCGCGCAGCGCATTGAGGATCACGGCGAGCGAGGAGCTTGCCATCACCGCCGCCGCGACAAGCGGGGTCAGCATCCCCAACACCGCCGCCGGCACCGCGATGACGTTGTAGACGAGGCTCATGGCGATGTTCTGCCGCGCCAGCGCCTGGGCACGGCGGGCGGCACGGATCGCCTCGGGCAGCGCCATCAGCGCCTCCGTCCGCAGCACGAGGTCGGCGGCACCCTGCGCCAGATCCTGCGCGCCGGGCGCGGCCACGGCGGCATAGGCGAGGCCGAGCGCGCCTGCGTCATTGATCCCGTCGCCCACCATCAGCGGGCGGCGCCCGGCGGCGCGAAGGGCGGCGATGCGCGCGGCCTTGGCCTGCGGCATGGCGCCGGCGGTGATATCGGCAATCCCCACGGCCTTGGCCGCCGCGGCAACCGCGCCTTGGGTGTCGCCCGAGACGATCTCCAGGCTCAACCCCAGCGCGCGCAGGGCGGCGACCGCAGCCACGGCATCCGGCCGCAGCGCGTCGGAAAAGCGGAAGGCCACCGGCTGCCGCCCGGGCCGGGTAAACCACAGCGTCGGCTGGTCGGTGCTGTCCACCATACCGCAGAAGGCGGCGCGGCCGAGGCGGGCGCCGCCGGCCTCCAGCCCCTCGCCCGGATGCTCCTCGACATCCAGCCGCAGCGGCACCGCGGCGCAGGCCGCGACCAGGCCGCGCGCCAGCGGGTGGCGGCTGGCGCGGGCCAAGGCGGCGGCGGCGCGAAGGTCGGAGGCGGTCCAGGCGCCGGGGTGCAGCTCATGCCGCCCCGAGGTCAGTGTGCCGGTCTTGTCGAACACGACGTGATCGACCTCGGCCAGCCGTTCCAGCGCGGTCGGCGAGGCGACCAGCACGCCGCGGCGGAACAGGGCGCCGACCGTCACCACCTGCACCGCCGGCACCGCGATCGCCAGGCCACAGGGGCAGGTCACGATCAAGGCGCCCACGGCCGGCACCAGCGCCGCCTGCCAGGGCAGCCCCATGCCGAGCCACCAGCCGAGGAAGGTCGCCCCCGCCACCAGCAGCACCACCGGCACGTAGAGCGAGGCGGCCCGATCGGCGAAGGTCACGAATTTTCCGCGCGCCTGGGCCGCGTGTTCCAACAGCCGGCCAATGGCCGCGAGCGAGCCATCGGCCGCCGCCGCCGTCACCCGCAACACCATGGCACGGCCCATGTTCACCGCGCCCGCCGCCACCGCGACCCCGGCCGCGATGGCGCGCGGCAGGCTTTCGCCGGTGGTGGCGCTGAGGTCGAACAGCCCCGGTGCCGCCAGCAGCGTGGCATCCAGCCGCAGACGCTCGCCCGCGCCGAGCATCACCAGATCGCCCGGGCGGATCGCCGCGACCGGCACCTCCTCGGCCTGGCCCGCGGCGTTCAGGCGGCGGACCACGCCCTCCTGCAAGGCCAGCAACTCGGCCATGGCCCGCCCGGCGCGGCCGCGCGCCATGCGGTCCAGCAACCGCCCCGCCAGCAGCAGCGCGAGCAGCGTCGTCGCGCCGTCGAACCAGGTGAAGCGCCCGTTGCGAAAAGTCTCGGACAGCGACATTGCGCCCGTCGCCAGCACGCCGATGCTGATGGCGACATCCATGTTGAGCCGCCGCGCGCGCAGCGCCGAGAGCGCGGAGCGGTAGAAGGGCAGCCCCGCCACCGCGATCGTCGGCAGCCCGATCAGCGCCGCGAGCCAATGCATCAGCGCCCGCGTCTGCTCGCCCATGTCGCCGCCGACCCAGACGGCGACCGAGACGAGCATCACATTCATCGCCCCGAAGGCCGCGATGCCGAGCGAACGCGCCAGCATGCGCGTCTCCACATCATCGGCGGCGCGCAGGCAGGCGGGGGTGAAGGGCACGGCGCGGAAGCCGAGGCGGCCGAGCAGGCTCGCGAAGGCCTCGGCGCGGTCGCGCGGCCCGCGCCAGCGCAGCGTGAGGCGCCGTGTGGTCAGCGCGGCGCGGGCGGAGAGCACATCCGGCTCGGCCGCCAGCGCCTGCTCCACCAGCCAGACGCAGGCGCCGCAATGCAGGCCGGTGAGCATCAGCTCCAGCCGCCAGACGTCGCCCGCCTCCGCCTCCGCGGCGGTGGCCAGGGTCACGGGCGGCGTCGGGTCCGGGCGCAGCGCGCCATCCGGGGCAGAGCGGCGGCGGTAGAAGGCATCCAGATGCAGCCCGGCCACCAGCGCATGGGCCGCCTCGCACCCGCCGCAGCAGAACAGTGCCGGCGGCTGCACCGCGGCACCGCAATGCGCGCAGGCAACCGGCGCGGCATTGGCGGCCAGGCGCGCAGTCACGGCGCGATGATCCTCTCGCGGATGTCCAGATGCCGGCCGGCGGGGCCGGTCAGGGTCAGCCGCGCCTCCCACTGGCCCGCGGCCGGGGGGACGGCCTCGGCGGACCAGCGGCCCGGAGCGGGCGCGGCGAAGCTGAGCGGCAGTTCCCGACCATCCAGCGGGCGTTGCAGCAGCCCATCCATATGCCCCGCGACCGGCAGGCCCTCGCGATCCGTGACCACCACCGACAGCCGCCCGGCGGCCAGCGCCACATGCGCGGTCCAGCCGAGGGCGGCCTGGCGCGTGGCCTCCTCGATCACATGATTGTAGACGCGGCCTTGATCGTAGGCCCGGCCGGTGGTGACGCCGGTGAAGGTGGAGAGCGCCGCGAAGATCAGCCCGCCATTCACCGCGACGACCAGGGTCATCATCCCGGCGAAGATCCAGGGGATCCATTTTCCGCGGGCGGGATCGAAGGGTCTCATCGTTCTGGTCCGAGAAAGACGCTCTTGCCCGAGGCGACGACATGTCCCTCGGCATCGAGCAGGCGGAAGCGCAGTTCGGCATGCTCGCGCAGCGGCAGCTCCGGCCCCGCGGTGACGAGCGCGCGGAAGGTCGCGACGCCATCGGGCCGGGCCGGCAGGATCGGGCGCCCCGATGCATCCGTCTCCACATCCTGCACCAGCAGTTGCAACCCCGGCGGGCCCTGCAAGGTCAGCACATAATGGCCGGCATCCCGCGTCTTGTCCGCGAGCTTCAGCGTATAGGCATTGCGGATGCCGCCATCCGACAGGCGCACGAAGGGCGGCGCGCGCTCGGCCAGCGCCGTCAGCGTCAGCGTGTCACGCAGCAGGAAGCCCGCGAGCATCACCGCGACGACGAAGGCGAGCACGCCGGCATACATCATCGTGCGCGGCCGGATGAGATGCAGCCGCGTCCGCGCCGCCATGCCGGCCTGTTGCCGCTCCGGCCCCGGCGCGAAGCGCGCGGTGGCGGCGGTGCTGGCCGCGAGATTGGCCAGCGTCTCGAAGCTGATCAGCCCGTCGGGGCGGTTCACCTTGCCCATCACCTCGTCGCAGGCATCGATGCACAGCCCGCAGCCGATGCATTCGAGCTGTTGCCCATCACGAATGTCGATGCCGGTCGGGCAGACATGCACGCAGGCGCCGCAATCGACGCAATCGCCATGGCCCGCGCCCTTGAGCTTGCCGCGCGGCTCACCGCGCCATTCGCGATAGGTCACGACCAGGCTGTCCTGGTCCAGCATCGCGCCCTGGAAGCGCGGCCAGGGGCACATGTAGGTGCAGACCTGCTCCCGCGCGAAGCCGGCGAGCATATAGGTCGTGGCGGTGAACAGCGCGACGAAGAAATAGGTCTCGGTCGAGGCGCTGCCGGTCGCGAGTTGCCTGACCAGGGTCGGCGCATCCTGGAAATACATGATCCAGGCGCCGCCCGTGGCGACGGCGATCACGATCCAGGCGGCATGCTTGGCGATGCGGCGCAGGGTGCGGTCGCGGGAGGGGGGGCCGGCATCGCGCTTCATCCGCGCATTGCGGTCGCCCTCGATCCGCCGTTCCACCCACATGAACAGATCGGTCCAGACCGTCTGCGGGCAGGTGAAGCCGCACCAGACGCGGCCGAACAGCGAGGTCGCGGCGAAAAGCCCGATCGCGGCCAGGATCAGGAAGCCGGTGAGGAAGTAGATTTCCTGCGGCCAGAGCTCGATCCAGAAGAAGAACAGCCGCGCATTGCTGATGTCGGCCAGCACCGCCTGGTTCGGCACGCCCGGCCCGCGATCCCAGCGCAGCCAGGGCACGATGTAGTACAGGCCGAGCAGGACCGCGAGGACGATCCATTTGATCGAGCGCACCCGCCCCTTCACCGCGCGCGGATAGACCTTCCGGTGCGGGGCATAGAGCGAGGACGGTGCCGCCGGGCTGGTGGTGTCGGGCATGGCCGCGGCCTAGCGCTCCCCGCCGCCAAGGGCATGGACATAGACGGTCAGCATGTTGATCGTCGCCGCATCCAGACGGCTGGACCAGGACGGCATCACGCCCGCGCGGGCATAGGCGATGGTGCGGACCACCGAAGCCTTGTCCCCGCCATAGAGCCAGATGCGATCGTTCAGCCGTGGCGCGCCAAGGTCGCGATTGCCCTCGCCGGTCTCGCCATGGCAGGCGACGCAGTTCTCGACATAGAGCGGCGCCCCGCGCGCCGCGGCCGTGGCGTCGCCACCGGTGCCCGACAGCGACAGCACGTATTCGGCGACATCGTCGACCTGCGCCATGCTGAGCCCGGCGGCGGCGAAGGCCGGCATCTGCACGCCACGCGCCTCGGGGTTCTCGCCATTGCGGGCGCCGACGCTGATGGTGGTGTGGATGGCGTCGAAGGTGCCGCCATAGAGCCAGTCGTCATCGGCAAGGCTGGGGAAGCCGCCGGTGGCGCCCTGCCCGCCCGAGCCATGGCAGCCCGCGCAATTGGTGGCGAAGGCGATGCGGCCGCCGGCGAGCGCATAGCCGCGCAGCTCGGGATCGGCGGCGATCTCGGCCGGCGTCGCGGCGCGCAGCCGGGCCAGCATCGGCTCGGCGCGGGCCTGCTGCTCCCGCATCACCCCGGTGAAATCATTGCGTGTGGTATAGCCGAGCACGCCACGCACGAAGGGCAGCGAAGGGTAGAGCACCACCCAGAGCGCCGCGAAGGCGATGCAGGCATAAAAGGTGTAGAGCCACCAGGATGGCATCGGATTGTCGAGTTCCTTGATGCCATCCCATTCATGTCCGGTGGTGCTCACACCGCTGATGGCATCCGTCTCGCGCTTGTCGGCCATGTCGCGGCGCCCTCAGTTCGGATCGTGGCGGAAGGGGATCTGGGCATGGCGGCGTGCCGCCTCCCGCGAGCCCGGGCGCAGCACCCAGACCAGGATTCCCGTGAAGATGAGGAAGAACCAGACGACCCAGATGGCCGACAGGATCTCATGCATGCGGATCATGTCCATGTCGCGTCCCTCCTTACGGCTGCAGCAGTTGTTCGGGCGTCACGTCCGAAAAATGGACCAGCGTGCCGAGCATCTGCAGATAGGCGACGACGGCATCCATCTCGGTGACGTCGCGCGCATTGCCATCGAACAGCCCTTGCCGCGCACGCGGGTAGCGGGCGGCGAAACCGGCGCCGTCGGCCTCCGGATTGGCCTGGGCGCGCAGATCGGCCGCGGCACTGGCGATCATCTCATCGGTGTAGGGCACGCCGAGGCTGCGCTGCGCCCTGAGGTGGGCCGCGATCTCATCCATCGGCAATGGCCGTTCGAGGAAGGCATAGGGCGGCATCACCGAGGCCGGCACCAGCTCGCGCGGGCTGCGCAGATGCGCGACATGCCAGTCGTCGGAATACCGCCCGCCGACGCGGGCCAGATCCGGCCCGGTGCGCTTGCTGCCCCATTGGAACGGGCGGTCGTACATGCTCTCGGCCGCCAGGCTGTAGTGGCCATAGCGCTCCGCCTCGTCGCGGAAGGGGCGCACCATCTGGCTGTGGCAGAGGTAGCAGCCCTCGCGCACATAGATGTTGCGGCCCATCAGTTCGAGCGGCGTGTAGGGGCGGATGCCCTCCACACGTTCGATCGTGGTCTCGACCAGGAACAAGGGCACGATCTGCACCAGCCCGCCGATGGCGACGGTGATCAGCGTGAGCACGCCGAGCAGGAGCAGGTTCTTCTCGATGATGGCATGGCTGAAGCGTTTCATGGCGCGTCCCCTCACTCGGCCGGCACGGGCAGGGCGCCGGCGGGCACGGGCTGCGCTGTCGGCAGGTCCTCCACCGCCGTCACCGTCATGTACAGATTATAGGCCATCATCAGCGCGCCACTGAGGTAGAGCATCCCGCCAAGCATGCGGATGACGTAATAGGGATGCATCGCGGCGACGGTTTCGACGAAGGCGTATTGCAGGAAGCCCAGCTCGTCATAGGCGCGCCACATCAGCCCCTGCATGATGCCCGACACCCACATCGCGGTGATGTAGAGAACGATCCCGAGCGTCGCGACCCAGAAGTGCCAGGAGGCCAGCCGGTCCGAATACAGGCGCTGCTTCTTCCACAGCACCGGGAACAGGTAATAGAGCGCGCCGAAGGTGATGAAGCCGACCCAGCCCATGGCGCCGGAATGCACATGGCCGATGGTCCAGTCGGTGTAATGCGACAGGCTGTTGACGGCGCGGATCGACATCACCGGGCCCTCGAAGGTGCTCATGCCGTAGAAGCCGACGGCGGTGACCGAGAAGCGCAGGCCGGGATCGGTGCGCAGCTTGTCCCAGGCGCCCGACAGCGTCATCAGCCCGTTGATCATGCCGCCCCAGGACGGCATCCACAGCATGATCGAGAACACCATGCCCAAGGTCTGCGCCCAGTCGGGCAGCGCCGTGTAGTGCAGGTGATGCGGCCCGGCCCAGATGTAGAGGAAGATCAGCGACCAGAAATGCACGATCGACAGCCGGTAGGAGTACACCGGCCGGTCGGCCTGCTTCGGGATGAAGTAGTACATCATCCCCAGGAACCCCGCGGTCAGGAAGAAGCCGACCGCATTGTGCCCGTACCACCACTGGATCATCGCATCCTGCACGCCGGAGGCGACGCCGTAGGATTTGCCGATGCCATCGCCGACCGGCAGGGCCAGGTTGTTGACGATGTGCAGCATGGCGATGGTGATGATGAAGGCGAGGTAGAACCAGTTCGCCACATAGATGTGGGGCTCACGCCGCTTCAGGATCGTGCCGCCGTAGCCGATCAGATAGGTCACCCAGACGACGGTGAGCCAGAGGTCCGAATACCATTCCGGCTCGGCGTATTCCTTGCCCTGGGTGACGCCGAGCACGTAGCCGAGCGCGGCGGTGACGATGAAGAACTGGTAGCCCCAGAACAGGAACCACCCCATCTCCTCGCCGCCGAACAGCCGGGCGCGGCAGGTGCGCTGGACGACATACAGGCTGGTGCCGATCAGCGCATTGCCGCCGAAGGCGAAGATGACGGCGCTGGTATGGACCGGGCGGAGACGGCCGAAGGTGGTCCATTCCAGGTCCAGGTTCAGCAGTGGGAAGGCGAGCTCACTGGCGATCAGCACGCCCATGAGGAAACCGACGATCCCCCAGAACATGGTGGCGATGGCGAAGGCGCGGATCGGCGCCTCGACATCCGGTTCGTCCAGGATGCGGCTCGGCGCGTTCAGGGCGGCGGCTGCGGCCATGCGTGGTCTCTCCCTGCGGGGCATCTGTTCGGGCGAGCGGAAATGCCCGGACCTGCCGGGATACATGCGGGAAACACCGGGGGGCGTCCTTGATCCGGATCAAGGAGGCGCATCGCCATTGCGTTTAAGTATCGCGGCGCCGTCCAAGGGGAACAATCATGCCGAGCGAGACCGCCATCGCCCCCCCGACCAGCCGAATCCGCCATGTGGCGACCGATCGCCCCTGGGTCTGGCTGACCCTGGGCTGGCGCGACATGATGGCGAACCGCGCGATCAGCCTGACCATCGGTGCCGCGCTGGTGCTGTTCGGCTGGATCATTTCGTTGCTGCTGTTCGAACTGGGCATCGCCTGGGCGATCCTGCCGGCGACGGCGGGCTTCTTCATCGTCGCGCCGCTGCTGGCCGCCCCGCTCTATGCGACCTCGCGCCGGATGGAGGCGGGGCTGCCCAGCACCCTTGCCGATGCCATGGCCGCCTGCCGCGTCTCGGGCTCCCAGATCGCGATGATGGGGGCGCTGCTGCTGCTGATCCATCTGTTCTGGATCCGGGTCGCGGGGTTGTTGTTCGCGCTGTTCTTCGGCATCGGCTTCGCGCCCTCGCTCGCACGGCTGCCGATGGCGATGCTGCAATCGGAGTCATTGCTGCCCTTCCTGGTGGTCGGCACCGGCTTCGGCTTCGCGCTGGCGGCCATGGCCTTCGCGCTGGCGGCGGTGTCGCTGCCGATGCTGGTGGATCGCGAGATCTCCTTCCTGGAGGCCGCGACCGTCAGCATCCAGGCGGTGATGGAGAACTGGCGGGCGATGACGCTCTGGGCCGGGCTGATCGTGCTGCTGACCGGGCTCGCGCTGGTGCCCTTCTTCCTCGGGCTGGTCGTCGTCATGCCGTTGGTCGGGCACGCGACCTGGCACGCCTATCGCGATCTGGTGGCGCGCTGAGCCGTCACGGGACCATGCGCGCCGCCAGCGCGAGCAGCACCAGCGCGTTGAAGCCGTAGAGCACCGGGGCCACCCGGCGCAGCAGCGGCGCCGCCCGGCGCTGGAAGAGCCGGCCCAGCAGCGCCACCCCCACCAGCGCCGGCACCGTGCCCAGGACGAAGCCCGCCATGGCCAGCGCGCCCGCCAGCGCGCTGCCGCTGGCCGCCGCGGCGACCAGCGCGCCATAGAGCAGCCCGCAAGGCAGCGCCGAAAGCAGCAGCCCGAGCAGGAAGCTCCGCCGCGCATCCGGCCGCTCCAGCAGAGGTGCGACCTGTCGGGCCAGCCCCGCCGGCATCCCGCGCACCAGCCCGGCCGGCAGCAGGCGCGCCAGCGCCGGCACCGCCTGCCCCGCCATGGCCAAGGCGGCGAGCCCCAGCAGCACCGGCGGCACCCAGGCGAGCCCCGGCACCAGCACCAGCCCCGCCCCCAGCCCGCCCGCCAGCGCGCCCAGGGCCGAATACCCGACCCCGCGCCCGAGGTGATAGGGCAACAGCATCGCCCCCGAGAGCCGCGCGAGCCTGCCGCCCTCCAGGCTTTGCCCCGGGGCGATCTGGGCCAGCACGAAGGGGCCGCACATCGCCGCGCAATGGGTCCCGCCCCCCGCCAGCCCGGCCAGGAACAGCGCCGCCATCAGGGCGGGCAGCCCCTCGGCGCCCAACGCATCGAGGGCGTGGAGACAGCTTGCGATCATCGCCGCCCTTATGCGGCATCGGGCCGGCGCCGTCCTTGATCCGGATCAGCCCGGATGGATGGTCAGCGCCGCCCCCGTCTCCTGCTGCGCCAGCACGGCGCCGGCCATCACGCGCTGCTCCTGCGCGGTCCAGGTCTCGGAGCAGCCGATCTCCCCGATCAGCCCGGCGCGGCGCGAGACCTCGGCCACCGCCGGCTGGCGGTCCAGCATCCGGGGCTTGCCGGCATGGGGGCGGCGGCCATAGTCGATGTCGTAGCGGGAATGCAGGGTGATCGGCGTATCCAGCCCCGGCGCGCCGCGCAGGGCCGGCGGGGTGATGTCGCAAAGGAGGTGCTCATGCATCAAGGTGACCCCCAGCGCCTCCGGCGCGATGGGGCCGGGCACGGTCTGGATCCGGCCGCCTGGCCTAGGTGTCTCGGTCATGCGATGCGGCCCTGCCCCGGCAAGCCGGGCGAGGATGGCGGCAGCCCGCGCCCGCGGCAACCGGCCCGGCCGCGCCCGGCGAGGCCGCGGATAACGGAGGCCCTGCCATGACCCAGCCCGCCCCTGCGCCCTCGCGCGGCGCCCGGCTGCTGCGCGACCGGCGGCTGTGGATCGCGGTCGCGGTCGTGGCGGTGCTGCTCGGGCTGCGCGCGACCGGCCTTGGCGACATCCTGTCGCTGGAGACGCTGCGGACCCATCGCGCCTGGCTCAGCGGGCTGGTCGCCGAGCACCGGCTGGTCGCAGCCCTCCTCTATACGCTCGTCTATGTGGTGGTGGTCGCCCTCTCCATCCCCGGCGCGGTGATCCTGACCCTGGCCGGCGGCTTCCTGTTCGGGGCGCTGCTCGGCACGCTGCTCGCGGTGGTGGGGGCGACGATCGGGGCAGTGCTGGTCTTCCTGCTGGCACGGGCGGTGTTCGGGCCGGATGCGCTCGACCGCTTCGGCCCGCGCGCGGCCGGGCTCGCGGAGGGCATCCGCCGCAATGCCTGGTCCTATCTGCTGGTGCTGCGGCTGGTGCCGCTGTTTCCCTTCTTCCTGGTCAATCTGGTGCCGCCCTTCGTGGGCGTGCGGCTGCCGGTCTATGCGCTGACCACCTGCCTCGGCATCCTGCCGGGGACGGCGGTGTTCAGCCTGTCCGGGGCGGGGCTCGGCTCGGTGCTGGATGCCGGCGGCAGCCTCGACCTCGGCAGCATCCTGACGCCGCAGATCATCGGGGCGCTGCTTGGCCTCGCCGCGCTGTCGCTGCTCGCCATTCCGCTCAAGGCCCGCTTCGCCCGGTAATTCGGCCTGTCTCGCATCCGCGGGCCCCTCCCGCCCGTAGCCTTCCTGCTCAGGCGATACGGAGGGTGGGGCATGAAACGGGATGGCGGTGGCCGGACGGAGGGGTGGCGCGGGTCGCCGCGGCGGATGCTGCGTAACCGACGGGGAGCCGGCGGCGAAGCAGCCTGTGTGGCCTGCATCCGCCCTTACCTGCTCCTTGACGCGCCTGCCATGGCGCCCAGGTCTGGTCCGCCATGAAGCCGGCCGATCACCGCCACTGGGACGGCATCCGCCCGGCCTTGCCCCCCATGCTGGAACGGCGGGAGGCGGGGCGGACGCTGGCCCTGGCCACGCTTCTGGCGGCGTGCCTGGCGGCCAGGGCCCTGGGCCAGCTTGCCGATCTGGCGGGATTCGCCGATTTCCTCGCGGGATATCAGATGCTGCCACCCGCCCTGCTGCGGCCAGCCGCGGCACTGCTGCCGGCGGTGGACCTTGCGATCGCGCTGGGCCTGTTGCTGCCGCGGCTGCGCCAGGCGGCCGCCCATGGCGTCGTCGTCATGGCGATGAGCAGCGGCGTGCTGCTCTCCGTGACGCTGCTGCGTGGAATACCGCTTGCGAAATGCGCCTGCCTGGGCGTGTTCCTGGCACAACCCTCGACCGTGGTTTTTCCGCTCGACGCGTTCGTGCTGCCCGGCCTTGCCTTGACGCTCATCATCTGGCGGCCCGGCCGCCCCACATGACCCTTACCGGAGTTGCTGCATGACCCTGCTCGACGTCCCTGCCCGCCCCCCCGCCCTGGCGCCGGGCAAGTTCCGCGACCCGCGCCTGACCGCGCGCGGGGAACCGCGGGCGGTGGTCGAGCCCGGGCCGCTGCGGACGCTGTGGGTGAATACCGGGACGCTGTGCAACATCGCCTGCGTCAACTGCTACATCGAAAGCAGCCCGCGCAACGACGCGCTGGTCTATCCGACCGCCGCCGAGATGGCGCCCTTCATCGCCGAGGCCGAGGCCCTGGGCGCGACCGAAGTTGGCTTCACCGGCGGCGAGCCCTTCCTCAACCGCCAATTGCCCGAAATGCTGGCCGATGTGCTGGGGCGCGGGATGCGGGCGCTGGTGCTGACCAATGCCATGAAGCCGATGCGCCACCACGAGGCCCGGCTGCTGGCGCTGCGCGCGGCGCATGGCGCGCGGCTGACGCTCAGGGTCAGCCTCGACCACTACGGCGCCGAATTGCACGATCTGGAACGCGGGGAGGGCAGCTTCGCCCCGGCGATGTCGGGCCTCGCCTGGCTGGCGGAAAACGGCTTCGCGGCGCATGTCGCCGGGCGCGCCGGTTTCGGCGGCGAGGATGAGGCGGCGCTGCGCGCGGGCTATGCGCGGCTCTTCGCCGAACATGCCATCCCCATCGATGCGGCCGATCCCGTGGCGCTGATGCTGTTCCCGGAGATGGATGCCAGCGTCGATGTCCCGGAAATCACCACCGCCTGCTGGTCCATCCTGCACAAGCGGCCGGACTCGATGATGTGCGCCTCCTCCCGCATGGTGGTGAAGCGGCGCGGCGACGCCGTCCCGGTGGTGGTGGCCTGCACGCTGCTGCCGCATGATCCGCAGTTCGAGATGGGCGGCACTTTGGCCGAGGCCGCCCGCCCGGTGGCGCTGAACCATCCGCATTGCGCCAAGTTCTGCGTGCTGGGCGGGGCGTCCTGCTCGGGCTGAGCCAAGCCGCCGCCCAGACCGTGTCGGCCGGCATGCCCCTGCGCCGCGCGGTCCTCGGCCAACACACAGCCCCGGCGCGCAAATTGGCTTTGCTCCCCTCGCGCTGCGCTGCACAATGGGGACAGGGAAGGCGCCAGCCCACGTGCGGACCACCGGGCGAAAGGGTTGCGACAGGTTTTGCGTGTGCTGTTGGTGGATGGCGACCCCGATCGCGCGGCCGCCGTGCGGGAAGGGCTGGAGGCCAGCGGCTGCGAGGTCGTGGGGTTGCTCGCCGATTTGTTCGACCTGGTGGCTCGCGTCCGCGCCTGCGGCGCGGATGTGCTGGTCTGCGCGCTCGACGATCCCTCCCGCGACGCCATCGAGGCCATGGCCCTGCTGAACCGCAACGAGCCCCGCCCGGTGGTGCTGTTCGCGCAAAGCGGCGGCGAGGCGCAGATCGAGGCGGCGCTGGAGGCGGGCGTCGCCGCCTATGTCATCGAGGGGCTGGCCCCGGCCCGCGTGCGCCCGGTGATGGAGGTCGCCATCCGCCGCTTCCGCGCGCATGAGGCGCTGAAACGCGAATTGTCGGAAACCCGCGCCACCTTGGCCGAGCGCAAGATCATCGAACGCGCCAAGGGCCATCTGATGCGGGGACGCCGGCTGACCGAGGCCGAGGCCCATGCGACGCTGCGCCGGATGGCGATGGACCGGGGGCAGCGCCTCGTGGAGGCGGCACGCGGTCTTCTGCCTAATGATGCACCAACACAGCGCGAAATTTAGGCACCTTCGGGCATAACCGGATTCTCTGCCTTCATTTTCCGCTTTTTTCTGTTTACGCCACGCGATCTGCCGGCATAAGTTGCTCTCGTTCGGCAACGATGCCGGGCAGCGAGCGCATCCCATTCCCTGCGTCGTCCCAATGGCGGGCCGGCATGTCGCCCCTCAACAGGGGCGCCGGATGCGCCGCATGGACCTCAGCTCCCCCGCCCTGCTCACCGCATCGCTCAGCATCGGCTATGTGCCGCTGACCGATGCCGCCGTGCTCGTCGTTGCCGAGGACCTCGGCTTCTTCGCGCGCCACGGGCTGCGGGTCGCGCTCTCGCCCGCCGCCTCCTGGGCAGGATTGCGTGACCGGGTTGCCTATGGCGCGCTGGACGCGGCGCACATGCTCTACCCGATGCCGATCGCCGCGGCGCTTGGCCTGGTCGGGCCGGCGATGCCGCTGACGGTCGCGGCGGGGCTCGGCCGCAACGGCAATACCATCGTGCTCTCCACCGCTTTGGCCCAGGAAATGGGCGATGCGCCGATGCCGCTCGCCGCCCTCCGCTTCGCCGAGGTCGCGCGGGGCCGGAACCTGCGCCTCGCGGTCGTCCACCCCGTCTCCTCCCACAATTACCTGCTGCGCCACTGGCTCGAATCCGGCGTGCTGGACCCGGACCGCGACGTCACCATGTCGGTGCTGCCACCGCCGGCGATGCCCGCCGCACTGGCCTCGGGCGCCATCGACGGCTTCTGCGTCGGCGAGCCCTGGGGCAGCGCCGCCGTCCTCGCCGGCGCCGGCCGTGCCGTGGTCGCGAGCGGCGACATCTGGCCCGACCACCCGGAAAAAGTCTTCGTCTTCCGCGCCAGCGCGGCGGCGGCCGAGCCCCAGGCCGCCATCGCCGCCACCGCCGCGATCATCGCCGCCGCCCGCTGGCTGGACGAGCCCGCCAACCATCCGCAGGCCGCCGCCATCCTGGCCCGCCATGCCTTCCCCAGCCTGGACCTCGCCGCGATCACGCCCGGTCTCGGCGGCTGGGTGCCGGAGCCCGATGGCGGCACGCGCAGGCTCTCCCATCCGCTCAGCTTCCGCGAGGCGCTGCCGCCGCACATGGCCCATGCCGCCTTCTGGCTGAGCTGCATGCGGCGCGGCGGCCATCTGCCGGCGCAGATCGACCAGGCGCAGGCGCTGGCGCCCTGGAACAACGACCTTTTCCTCCGGGCGGCCTCGGCCCTCGGCGAGCCGCTGCACGCCCCCACACCCCTTCCCACGGAGTCCGCCGCATGACCGAGTTTTCCCGCCGCACCGCCTTTGTGGCGACGGCCAGCCTCTTCGCCGCGGCCCGCGCCGCCACGCCGCGCGGCGCCTTCGCGCAATCCTCGACCACGCCCGAGGTGAAGGGCGCCAAGCTCGGCTACATCGCGCTGACCGATGCGGCACCGCTGATCATCGCGAAGGAGAAAGGGATCTTCGCGAAATACGGCATGCCCGATGTGATCATCGACAAGCAGGCGTCCTGGGGCTCGACGCGCGACAACCTCGTGCTCGGCGGCGGTTCGGGCGGCATCGACGGCGCCCATATCCTGACGCCGATGGTCTACATGATCCACGCCGGCAAGGTGGTGCAGAACAACCAGCCGGTACCGATGGTAATCCTGGCGCGGCTGAACATCAACGGCCAGGGCATCTCGGTCGCGGCCAAGCACCAGGGGCTGCGCGCCACCGTCGATGCCTCCCCGCTGAAGCCCGTGCTGACGCAGGAGAGCAAGGTCGCGATGACCTTCCGCGGCGGCACGCATGATCTGTGGCTGCGCTACTGGCTCGCCGCCGCCGGCATCGACCCGGACAAGGATGTGCAGACCATCGTCGTGCCGCCGCCGCAGATGGTGGCGAACATCAAGGTCGGCACCATGGACGCCTTCTGTGTCGGCGCGCCCTGGAACGACCAGGCCGTGCACCAGCACGTCGGCCATACCGCGACCGAGACCGGCGAGTTGTGGATGAACCACCCGGAGAAGTCGCTCGGCATGCGCGCCGACTGGGTCGCGGCCAATCCCCGCGCCGCCGAGGCGCTGACCGCCGCGGTGATCGAGGCGCAGCGCTGGTGCGACACCGATGCGAACAAGCAGGAGATGTGCGCCATCCTCAGCCGCCGCGCCTGGTTCAACGTGCCGGTCGCGGACATCTATCCGCGCAGCCTCGGAAATTTCGACTACGGCGACGGCCGCACGGCGGAGAAGTCGCCGCTGATGATGAAGTTCTGGCGCGACAACGCCTCCTACCCCTACCAGAGCCACGACCTCTGGTTCCTGACCGAGGATATCCGCTGGGGCATCTTCGCGCCGGATACCGATACCGCGAGGATGATCGCCCAGGTCAACAAGGAAGGCATCTGGCGTGCCGCCGCCGCCCGCGCCGGCGTGCCGAATGCCGAGGTGCCGTCCGGCACCAGCCGTGGGCGCGAAACCTTCTTCGATGGCAAGGTCTTCGATCCGGCCGATCCGGCGGCCTATCTCGCCAGCCAGGGCATCAAGAATCTGGTGGGGGCCTGAGCCGATGAACGTGCTCGTCACGCGGCCGGAGGCGGCACCGATCCTCGCCTCGGCGCCTTTGCCGCAGCCTTCGCGCGTGGCGAGGCTGCGGCCCTATGCCGCGAACATCCTGCCGCCGCTGCTGCTGACCCTGTTGTTCTTCCTCGCATGGGAGGCGCTGTGCAGCGGCCCGGGTTCCAACCTGCCGCCGCCGTCCCAGGTCTGGGCCGAAAGCTCGGAGCTGATCCTGCGCCCCTTCTATATCCGCGGCGGGCTGGATCGCGGGCTGGGGCTGCATCTCTTCGCCTCGCTGGAGCGCGTGGCGCTGGGCTTCGTGCTGGCGGCGATCGCGGGCATCGCGCTCGGGCTGCTGATCGGCACCTCGGATTTCGCAATGAAGGGGCTTGATCCGATCTTCCAGGTGCTGCGCACGGTGCCGCCGCTGGCCTGGCTGCCGCTCTCGCTCGCGGCATTCCGGGAAGCCACCCCCTCGGCGATCTTCGTGATCTTCATCACCGCGATCTGGCCGATCATCATCAACACCGCTGTCGGCGTCAGGAACGTGCCGCAGGACTATCGCAATGTCGCCGCGGTCATCCAGCTGCGCGGGCCCGCCTTCTTCTGGCGGATCGTGCTGCCGGCCGCCGCCCCCTATATCTTCACGGGGCTGCGGATCGGCATCGGCCTCGCCTGGCTCGCGATCATCGCGGCGGAGATGCTGATCGGCGGCGTCGGCATCGGCTTCTTCATCTGGGATGCCTGGAACAGCTCGCATCTGTCCGACATCTTCGTCGCCCTCTTCTACGTCGGCATCACCGGTTTCGTGCTCGACCGGATCGTCTCCGCGCTGGGCCAGCTGGCCACGCGCGGCACGCAATCATCCTGACCCGGAGGGACATTCCATGACCGCGCATGCCTATCTTGAGATCTCGAACCTCTCGATCCAGTTCCCGAAGTCGCCGGTGCCGGTGCTGCGCGATGTGACGCTGCGGATCGACAAGGGGCAGTATGTCTCGGTCATCGGCCATTCCGGCTGCGGCAAATCGACCTTGCTGAATGTCGTGGCCGGTCTGCTGCCCGCCACCGCCGGCGGCGTGCTGCTGGAAGGGCAGGAGGTGAACACCCCAGGGCCCGACCGCGCCGTGGTCTTCCAGAACCATTCGCTGCTGCCTTGGCTCACCGTCACGGAAAACGTGCTGATGGCGGTGGAGCTGACCGTCGGGCGCAAGATGAGCAAGGCCGAGCGCCTGGCCTGGACGCTGGAGACCCTGGCGCTGGTCAAGATGACCCATGCCAAGGACAAGCGCCCCGGTGAAATCTCGGGCGGCATGAAGCAGCGCGTCGGCATCGCCCGGGCGCTGGCGATGCGCCCCAAGGTGCTGCTGCTGGACGAGCCCTTCGGCGCGCTCGATGCGCTGACCCGCGCGCATCTGCAGGATGAGGTGATGCGCATCCATGCCGATCTTGGTTGCACCGTCATCATGATCACCCATGATGTGGAGGAGGCGGTACTGCTCTCCGACCAGATCGTGATGCTCACCAACGGCCCCAACGCCCGCGTCGGCGAGGTGCTTGAGGTCGGCCTGCCGCGCCCGCGCAGCCGCATCGCGCTCGGCGCCGATCCGCGCTTCCTCGCGGCGCGCGAGGCGGTGCTGACCTTCCTGCATGACCGCCACGCCGCCCCCACGCTGACCGCGGCATGACCCAGATCCTGGTCATCGGTGCGGGGCCGGCCGGGGCGCGCTGCGCGCAGGCCTGCGCCGAGCGCGGCCTGCGCGTCAAGCTCGTCGGCGCCGAGCCCGGCCTGCCCTATGACCGCGTGGCGCTGGGCAAGGTGTTGGGCGGCGCCGCGCCCTCCGTGCTTGCATTGCCCGATCCGGCGGCGCGCGGCATCCGATACCAGCCGGATACGAGAATCACGCGGCTGGACCGCGCCGCGCGCCACGCGATCACCGCCGATGGCGGCAGCCTCGCCTATGATCGTGTCGTGCTCGCCACCGGATCGCATGCCTGGCGCCTGCCGCTGCCCGGCGCCGACCAGCCGCATGTGCTGCTGTACCGCACGCTCGCCGATGTCGCCGCGATGCGCGCGCTGGCCAGGGCAAGCGTGCCAGCGGTGGTGATCGGCGGCGGGTTGCTGGGGCTGGAGGCGGCGGCGGGGCTCGCGGCACTCGGCTGCGCCGTCACCGTGCTGCACGCCATGCCCTGGTTGATGGAACGCCAGTTGAATGCCGAAGCGGCAGCGACCCTGCGCCGGCATCTGGAGGCGCGCGGGCTGCGCTTCGTGATGCCCGCCGCGACCGCGGCGATCGAGCCCGATGCCGTCGTGCTGAAGGATGGCACACGCATCTTGGCGGACATCGTCGTGCTCGCGGTCGGGGTGCGGCCAAACGTCGCGCTCGGCGACGGCCTGGCGGTGAAGCGGGGGATCATCGTGGACGATTATCTTCGCAGCACCGATCCCGATATTCTCGCCATCGGCGAATGCGCCGAACATCATGGCCAGGTCTGCGGACTTGTGACCCCGGCGCTCGCGATGGCCGATGTCGCCGCCGCCAATCTGGCCGGTGTGCCGATCCGCTATGTCCCGCCCACGCTCTCCGCGACCCTGAAGATCGCGGGGTTGCCGGTCTGGAGCCTCGGCGAGATCGCCCCCGAAGGGGCCGAGCCCATCACCGTCGAGGACGCGGACTATGGCGAATACCGTGGCCTCTGGCTGCGGGACGGGGTGCTGGTCGGCGCGGTGCTCTGCGGCGATGCGGCGGATAGCGGATTCTACCAGGGGATGCTCGGGCGTCCGATCGGCGATCGCGCCGCCCTCGCCCTCGGCCCCGCTTGGCACAAGGCGGCCGCGTGATGAATGACCAGGCGTTCAATCCGGAACAGGCGGAATACCTCAAGGGTTTTTTCGCGGGCGTCGAGGCGCGTCGTGGCACGTTGCTGCCCGATGCCCCCGCGAGCGGCGCGCCGCCCGATGCGCTGCGCGCGGCGCAGGACGCGGCCATCGCCGCCGGCGGCACGCTGACCGCGGAGGAGGAAGCCAAGCGGGAGAAGCACCCGCTGGATCGCTGGGATGAGGTGTCGGCGCGCGCGGCCAAGGGGGTCTTCCCCAAGGGCACCGATGTGCTGATGACGAAGTTCCACGGCCTGTTCTACGTGGCGCCCGCGCAGGACAGCTTCATGTGCCGGCTGCGGATTCCGGGCGGCATCATGAATGCGTACCAACTGCGCGGCGTGGCCGCGATCGCGGATGACTGCGGCGGCGGCTACATGGATGTCACCACCCGCGCCAACCTCCAGATCCGCGAGATCCCCGCGGCCAAGGGGCCGGAGGTGGTGATGCGCCTCGGCGATATCGGCCTGCTGCCGCGCGGCACCGGGGCGGACAATATCCGCAACATCACGGCCGGCCCGACCGCCGGGATCGATCCCGATGAATGGGTGGACCCTCGGCCGCATGTGCGCGCGTTGCATCACCACATCCTCGCCACGCGCGACCTTTACGCGTTGCCCCGGAAATTCAACATCGCCTTCGAGGGCGGCGGCGCCGTCGCGGTTCTTGAAGACACCAACGACATCGCCTTCACCGCCGCGAGGCTCGCCGATGGCACGCCGGTCTGGCGCGTGGCGCTGGGTGGCATCACCGGCCATCGCGACTTCGCCAAATCCGCCGGCGTGGTGATCCCATTGCAGGACTGCGTGCCGGTCGCCGATGCGATGCTGCGCGTCTTCATCGCCCATGGCGATCGCACCGACCGCCGCCGCGCGCGGTTGAAATACCTGCTCGATGCCTGGGGCGTCGAGCGCTTCCTCGCCGAGACGGAAACGCTGCTTGGCCATCCGATGACGCGCGTCCCCGATGCGGCGCTGAGCTTCCCGCCCTCCGCCCAAAAACATGCGCATCTGGGCATCGGCGCGCAGCGCCAGCCGGGCCGGGTCTGGATCGGCGCCACCACCCCGGTCGGGCGCCTCACGACCGAGGCCTGGCGTGAGGTCGCGCGTATCGCCGATACCCTCGGCGATGGCGATATCCGGCTCACCGTCTGGCAGACCTTCCTGCTCTCCGGCATCGCCGAGGAACGCGCGGCCGAGGCCGTCGCCGCGCTGGCCGCCATCGGCTGCGCCACCGGCGCCAGCGCGGTGCGCGGTGGCCTCGTCGCCTGCACCGGCAATGCCGGCTGCAAGTTCGCCGCCAGCAACACCAAGCGCCATGCGGCGGAGCTGGCCGACTGGCTCGATGCGCGCATCGTTGCGCCGGGGCCGGTCAACATCCATCTCACCGGCTGCCACCATTCCTGCGCGCAGCATCTGGTCGCCGACATCGGGCTGCTGGGCGCGAAGATCGAGCGTGGCGACGAGACGATCGAGGGCTACGACCTGCATGTCGGCGGCGGCGCCGGGCCTGAGCAGAAGATCGGCCGCCTGATCGTCCCGCAAGTCGCGGCCGAGGATCTCGGCCCCGCCGTCCAGGCGCTGCTGCTGGCCTGGGCCGAGACCGCGCCCGGCGAAAATTTCCAGTCCTTCTGCGCCGCGCATGACGACGACACCCTGCGCCGCCTGGTGACGGCATGAACGCGGTGACCCGTGTGGCGGGGGCGCCGATGATCCCCGACAGCGCCCCCTTCACCGCGCCGCAGCGTGCCTGGCTGAACGGCTTTCTTGCCGGGCTCTACGCCAATGCCGCACCCGCCAGCGCCCTTGCCCCGCCCGCACCGGCCGAGGACTTCCCCTGGCATGATCCGGCGATCGAACTCGACGAACGCCTGACGCTGGCCGAGGGCCGCGCCCCCGCGCGCCGGCTGATGGCGGCGATGGCGCAGCTCGACTGCGGCCAATGCGGCTACCTCTGCAAGACCTATGCGGAGGCGCTGGCCGAAGGGCGCGAGACCTCCGCCGGGCTTTGCGTGCCCGGCGGCAAGGCGACGCAGCGCGCGCTGAAGGCGCTGATGGCCGAGGCGCCGAAGCCCGTGGCCGCGCCCGCCGCCACACCTGCCGCCGCCCCACGCGCGATGCAGGCGCGCTTCGTCTCCGCCACGCGGCTGACCGGGGAAGCCTCGGCCAAGGATGTGCGGCATGTGGTCATCGATCTTGACGGCACCGGTCTCGTCTATGAGCCCGGCGACAGCCTCGGCATCACCGCGCGGCACGATCCCGCGCTGGTCGCGGCGACGATCACCGCACTTGGCGCGAGCGGCGAGGAGAGCGTGCCCACCCCCGCCGGTCCGCAACCGCTGCGCGAGGCCTTCTCGGCCGTCCTCGACATCGCCCGCCCGCTCGACCGCACGCTGGACCTGCTGGCCGGTGCCGCGCGCGATCCGGCCGAGGCCGCGGCGCTGCGCCGTCTCTCCGATGGCGATGATGGGGCGGAGCCCGCCGATGCCGATCTGCTCGACCTGCTGGAGGCCTTCCCCTCCGCGCGCCCGTCGCTGGTCGATCTCTGCGCCTCGCTGCCGGCGTTGAAGCCGCGGCTTTATTCCATCGCCTCCTCGCCGCTCGCCGATCCTGGGCGCGTGCATCTCTGTGTCGGCGTGGTGGCGGCGACGCGGCGCGGCCGGGCGCGGGATGGCATCGCCTCCTGCCACCTCGCCTATCGCTCGGAGCCGGGCGCGCTGATCTCCGCCAGCGTCACCACCAGCCACTTCCGTCTGCCCACCGATTCCGCCGTTCCCATCATCATGATCGGCCCCGGCACCGGCATCGCGCCCTTCCGTGCCTTCCTCCAGCACCGCGCCGCCACCCGGGCAAAAGGGCGCGCCTGGCTGTTCTTCGGCGACCAGCGCAGCGCCAGTGATTTCCTGTTCGGCGATGAACTGGTGGCCTGGCAGCGCGATGGCTCTCTCTCCCGCCTGTCCCTGGCCTGGAGCCGCGACAGTGCCAGCAAGACCTATGTGCAGCATCGCATGGCGGAGGAAGCGGCCGACCTCTGGCGCTGGTTGCAGGATGGCGCGCATATCTATGTCTGCGGCGATGCCAGCCGCATGGCGAAGGATGTGGACGGCGCCTTGCGCCAGGTCGCGATCAGCGAGGGTGGCATGGATGCCGATGCCGCGCGCAACTGGATCGTCGGCCTCGCACGGCAGAATCGCTACCAGCGCGACGTCTACTGAGATGGACGGCACCTCCTTCCCCGCCACGCGCACCACCTGCCCCTATTGCGGGGTCGGCTGCGGCGTGCTGGCGCGGCCCTCGGGGCCGATCGCGGGCGATCCGGCGCATCCGGCCAACCAGGGGCGGCTGTGCAGCAAGGGTGCGGCGCTGGGCGAGACGCTGGACCTGCCCGACCGGCAGCTTTTCCCCGAGGTGGATGGCAAGCGCGCCTCCTGGGATGCGGCGCTGGATGCCGTCGCCGAGGGGTTTCGCACGGCGCTGGCCGAACGCGGGCCGGAGGGTGTCGCGCTCTACGTCTCCGGCCAGTTGCTCACCGAGGATTATTACGCCGCCAATAAATTCGCCAAGGGCGTCCTCGGCACCGCGAATATCGACAGCAACTCCCGCCTCTGCATGGCTTCCGCCGTCGCCGCCCATACCCGTGCCTGGGGCGAGGATGTCGTGCCCGGCTGTTATGAGGACATCGAGCTTGCCGATCTCGTGGTGCTGGTCGGCAGCAACCTCGCCTGGTGCCATCCGGTGCTGCACCAACGACTGCTCGCGGCCCGCGCGGCGCGGCCGGAGATGCAAATCGTCGTCATCGACCCGCGCCGCACCGCGACCGCCGAAGGTGCGGAACTGCATCTGCCGCTGCGCCCCGGCAGCGATGTGGCATTGTTCGCCGCCCTGCTCACGCATCTTGCGGACCAGGGCCATGACGCGCCGGATGCGGCCGAGGCCGTGTCCGAGGCCCGCCGCATCGATGCCCCCGCGCTGACCGGGCTCGACCCCGCGCTGATCGCGCGCTTCTGCACGATGTTCGCCGCGACCGAGCGCGTGGTCACGCTGTTCAGCATGGGCGTGAACCAATCCGTCGCCGGGGCGGACAAGGCCAATGCGATCATCAACTGCCATCTGCTCACCGGCCGCATCGGCAAGCCGGGTGCCGCCCCCTTCAGCCTGACCGGCCAGCCCAATGCCATGGGCGGGCGGGAGGTCGGCGCGCTGGCGACCATGCTCGCCGGGCATCTGCGGTTTTCCGAACCCGCCGAACATGCCGCCGTCGCCGCCGCCTGGGGCGCGCCCGCGCTGCCGCGCAAGCCCGGGATGATCGCGACCGAGATCTTCGCGGCCCTCGGCCAGGGCCGCATCGGCGCGCTCTGGACCATGGCGACCAACCCCGCCGTCTCGCTGCCCGGCAGCGCCGGCGTGCGCGCGGCGATGGAGCGGGCCCCCTTGCTCGTCGCCTCCGACGTGACCCGCGCCTCGGACAGCATGGTCCGTGCCCGCATCCGCCTGCCGGCACTGTCCTGGGGCGAGAAATCCGGCACGGTGACCAACAGCGAACGGGTCATCAGCCGCCAGCGCGGCTTCCTCACGCCGCCGGGCGAGGCGCGGCCGGATTGGTGGGCGATCGCCGGGGTCGCGGCACGCTTCGGCCGCGCCGATGCGTTTGGCTGGACCGGACCCGCCGATATCTTCCGCGAACACGCGGCGCTGACCGGGCTGGTCCCGGAGGCGGGGCGCATCTTCGACATCTCGTCCCTCGCCGATCTGAGCGATGCCGCATACGACGCCTTGGCGCCGCTGCGCTGGGGGCCGCGCCGCTATGCGCCGGCCCGCGCGCGGCTGGTACCGACCCCCTGGCGCCCGCCCGCGAACATGGCGGATGCGGTCCATCCGGTGACCTTGCTGACCGGGCGCCTGCGCGACCAGTGGCACACCATGACCCGCACCGGGCCGGTGCCACGGCTGATGGCGCAGCACCCCGCGCCCAAGCTCGCCTTGCACCCGGAGGAGGCCGCCGCCATCGGCGCGGTGGCGCAGATCGAGGGCCAGGGCGAGACCGCGCTGGTCGGCGTCACCGCCGATCCGGGCCTGCCGCACGGGGTCGGCTTCCTGCCGATGCATTGGTCGGATGTCTATGCGCCCTCCGGCCGGTCCAACCCGCTGGTGCCGGTCGCGGTCGATCCGGTCAGCGGCCAGCCGGAGCTGAAACACGCCCCGGTGCGGGTTTCGCCCTGGCCGGCGCGCTGGTTCGCCGCCGTGGTGGCCCGTGTCCGGCTGCCGGATGGCGCCGCGCCGCTGCTCTCCCGCGCGCCGCTGCCGGGCGGGCTGTGGCGGCATGATCTGGCCGGGCAGAGCGATCCAGCCGAGGGGTTTGCCGCGCTGCGCCGCGCGCTCGATGCGCCCGGTCTGGTCTGGCGCCTGCTGGCCGCGCCGGAGGCCGGGCTGTTTCGCGGCGTCGCCTTCGATGCCGCCGGCGCCCCCGCCGCCTGGATCGCGCTGGCGCGGGAGGCCCCCGGGCCGGGCTTCGACTGGCTCGCCGCCGCCTTTGCCGGCGGCCCCGCCGATGCGGCGCTGCGCCGCGCCCTGCTGGCCGGGCAGGCCGCGCTCGGCCCGCCGCCCTCGCCCACCATCTGCGCCTGCCACGGCGTCAGCCGGGCGGCGATCGAGGCCGCCATCACCGCGGGCGCCGAAACCGTCGCGGCGGTCGGTGGCGCCTGCGCCGCCGGCACCGGCTGTGGCGCCTGCCGCCCCGAAATCGCGGGGCTGCTTGCCGCCCCGCTTGTGGCTATCTGACGGTCATGCGCGGATTCCCGATCTTCCTCGACCTCGACCGACGCCCGGTGCTGCTGCTCGGCATGGGGGAGGTCGCCCAGCGAAAAGCCGTGCTGCTCGCCGCCGCCGGGGCGGCGATCCGGCAGCGGCCGGCCTTCGATCCGGCCGATCTGGAGGGCTGCGTCCTGGCCATCGGCGCCGATGCGCCGGAGGCCGAGCTGGTCGCGCTGCACGCGGCCTGCATCGCGCGCGGCATTCCGGTGAACGTCGTGGACCGGCCGCCGCTATGCAGTTGCATCATGCCGGCGGTGGTGGACCGCGACCCGGTGACCATCGCCATCGGCACCGGCGGCGCCGCGCCGATGCTGGCCCGCATGGTGCGCCAGACGATCGAGGCCGCGCTGCATCCGCGCCTCGGCGCCGTCGCCGCCCTGCTGGCGCGCTTCCAGACGGCGGTGCGGCAGCGGCTGCCGGATCTGGCGGCACGGCGCCGCTTCCTGGATGCGGCGCTGACCGGGACGCCCGCCAGCCTGGCCTTGGCCGGCGATGACGCGGGGGCCGAGGCCGCCTTTGCCGCAGCACTGGCAACCGCCGAACCCGCGCCCCAGGGCTTCGTCTGGCTGGTCGGCGCCGGCCCCGGCGCGCCGGACCTGCTGACCCTGCGCGCGCTGCGGCTGCTGGGGCAGGCGGATGTGATCGTGCATGACCGCCTCGGCACCGCCGAGGTGCTGGACATGTCCCGCCGCGACGCCGAGCGCATTTTTGTCGGCAAGTCCCGCGCCAACCACTGCCTGCCGCAGGAGGAGATCAACGCCTTGCTCGTTCGCCTCGCGGGCGAGGGCAAGCGGGTGGTGCGGCTGAAGGGCGGCGATCCCTTCGTCTTCGGCCGTGGCGGCGAGGAGGCCGAGGCCCTGCACATGGCCGGCATCGGCTTCGAGGTCGTGCCAGGCGTCACCGCCGCCCTGGCCTGCGCCGCCGCCGCCGGCATCCCGCTGACCCATCGCGATGCCGCCCGCGCGCTGGTGCTGGCGACCGGCCACACCCGGAATGGCGAGGTCGATCTGGATTTCGCCGCCCTGGCCCGGCCTGGACATACGCTGGCGATCTACATGGGCGTGACCACCTTGGCCCGGATCGCCGCGGGGCTGGCCGCGGCGGGCATGCCGGCCACGACCCCGGCGGCGCTGATCGAATCCGGCGGCACCCAGCATCAGCGGGTGCTGGAGGGCAGCCTCGCCAGCGTCGCCGCCGAGGGCCGCGACTGGACCGGCGGCGGCCCGGCGCTGCTGCTGGTGGGGGCCGCGGTCGGGCGCCGCAGCCGGCCAGGACTGCCGGCGGCGGCCGCGTAGCCCTTTTGGCCGGCCCGCGTTATGCAGCTCCACCCCAGGAGGAGCATGGACAATGAACGAGGAAACCCGGCGCAAGCTCGCGACCGTATCCACGGCGACGCTGACCACGGTGCTGTTCAAGCGCGGCTACCGGAACCTGTTCCTCCAGGGTGTGCTGCCGCTGAACCCGGGTGCGGCCCGCATGGTCGGCCCCGCCTTCACCCTGCGCACCATCCCCGCGCGTGAGGATCTGGACGGGCTCGATGCCTTCAAGGACCCCGAGCACCCGCAGCGCAAGGGGGTGGAGACCTGCCCGCCCGGCGCCGTCTTCGTGATCGACAGCCGTGGCGATGCGCGTGCGGCCAGCGCCGGCGGCATCCTCGTCACCCGGCTGATGCGGCGCGGGGTCGCCGGCATCGTGACCGATGGCGGCTTCCGCGACAGCCCGGAGATCGCGGCCATGGACATGCCCGCCTATCACTCCCGGCCGAGTGCGCCGACCAATCTGATCCTGCATCACTGCATCGACCTGAACCTGCCCATCGCCTGCGGCGGCGTGCCGGTGTTTCCGGGCGACATCATGGTCGGCGATGGCGAGGGCGTGGTCGTGATCCCCGCCGGCATCGCCGATGACGTGGCGAAGGAAGGCTTCGAGCAGACCATCTACGAGGATTTCGTGCTGGAGCGCGTGGCGGCGGGGCATGCGATCCGCGGCCTCTACCCGATGACCGATCCCGCCAATCGGGAGGTTTTCTCCGCCTGGCGGGCCGAGAAGGGCCGCTGACCCGGCGACCTTAACTCTTTCGCAAGGCCACCCCGGCATTTTCTGCCGACGGTCGCGGCAAAACGCCGTGACGGGGGTGGCCGATGCGACGAACGCGCCTGATGCATGAGTGCCCGATGGCGCCCCCGAGGCAGGGGGCGTGATCGACCAGCTTCGCAGCCTTGGCACCGCGCGGCTGGCCGGGCTGGCCGGGGTGGGTGTTGCGGTGCTGGGGCTGGTGCTCTGGCTGGCGCTGCGCGCCGGGCAGCCGGCGATGGCGCTGCTTTACGCCGATCTGGACGCGCGGGACGCGGGGCAGGTGGTGGCGGCGCTGGAACGCCAGCACGTCCCCTATCGGCTGGGCGGCGGCGGCGCCCAGGTCTTCGCGCCGGAGGAGCAGGTGGCGCGGCTGCGCCTCGCCCTCGCCCGTGACGGCCTGCCGGCCGGCGGCAGCGTCGGCTACGAGATCTTCGATCGCGGCGAATCCCTGACCACCACCCCCTTCCAGCAGGATGTGAACCGGCTGCGGGCGCTGGAGGGTGAGCTGGCCCGCACCATCCGTGGCCTGTCGGGCGTGCGCGGGGCGCGGGTGCATCTGGTGCTGCCACGCCGCGAACCTTTTTCCCGCGAACGGGGCGAGGCGCAGGCGAGCGTGGTGCTGACCATGCAGGGCGCGCAGCGGCTGGATCGCGAGGGGGTGCAGGCGGTGCTGCACCTCGTCTCGATGGCGGTGCCGGGGCTGCGGCCGCAGGGCGTGTCGATCGTGGACAGCCGGGGGGAGTTGTTGGCGCGCGGCGGGCAGGCGCTGAATGGGCCGGCCGGGGCGGCGAGCCAGGAGGAAGCGCGCCGCGCGCTGGAAATGCGCCTCGCGCGTGCCGTCGAGGAAATGCTCGAACGCAGCCTCGGCCAGGGCCGGGTCCGCGCCGAGGTTTCGGCCGAGATGGATTTCGAGCGTGTCACCACAGTCGAGGAACGCTTCGACCCCGACAATCAGGTTCCGCGCAGCACCCAGACCGTGAATGAACAAAACCGCAGCGGTGAAGGCGGCGTCGCCTCGGTCGCCACGCAACTGCCGGGCGCCGAGGCCGCCGCCGGGCCGCAGACCCAGGAGAGCCGGCAGGAGGAGACCACCAACTTCGAGATCGGCCGCACCACGCGCAACGTCCAGCGCGAGCATCCGGTGATGAAGCGCCTCTCCGTCGCGGTGCTGGTCGATGGGGTCTGGGAGGGGCAGCCGCGCACCTTCCGCGAACGCACCCCGGAGGAGTTGCAACGCCTGGTCACGCTGGTGCGCGGCGCCGTCGGCTTCGACGAACGGCGCGGCGACCATGTCGAGGTGGTGTCGCTGCGCTTCGCCGAGCCGCCGGGTGCCGGGATGGAGGAAGCGCCGGCGCTGCTTGGATTGTCGCCGGCCACCGTCGCGCGGCTGATCGAAAGTTCGGTCTTTGCCTTGGTCGCGCTGGTCGCGCTGCTGGCCGTGGCGCGGCCGGTGGCGGGCAAGCTCGTGGCGGCGCTGACGACGCGGAGCGTTCTGGCCTCGGCCGAGGCGGGCGCCGCGGTGCCGGCGCTGCTGCCCGATGGCACGCCGAACCCGGCCGCGCTGGGCGCCCCCGGCACCATGCTGGCGCTGACCGATGAAGGGGAGGACGGCATGGTCAGCCTGGCGAATATCGCCGGCCAGATGCGGGCCTCCTCACTGGCCCGGCTGGCGAAACTGCTTGATGCGCATCCAGAGGAGGCGCTCGGCGTCATCCGTGGCTGGTTGCATGCGGAGACACCCCAATGAGCCTGAACGGCATGACCGGGCCGCAGAAGGCCGCGGCCCTTCTGCTCGCGATCGACGAGGCGCATGCCGTGACCCTGCTTGGGCGGCTGCATGAGGATGAGGTGCGCGACCTCTCCATCGCGATGTCCGGCCTCGGCACCATCACCGCCGATACGGTGGAGCAGCTCTGCGAGGAATTCGCCTGCAGCCTCGGCAGCGCCGGCAGCCTGACCGGCTCCTTCGAGACCACGGAACGCATGTTGATGAAGTCGCTGCCCAAGGAACGGGTGGCGCAGATCATGGAGGAGATCCGCGGTCCCGCCGGCCGCACCATGTGGGAGAAGCTCGGCAATGTCAGCGAGGCGGTGCTGGCGAATTATCTGAAGAACGAATACCCGCAGACCGTCGCTGTCGTGCTCTCCAAGGTGAAGCCCGACCACGCCGCGCGCGTGCTGTCGCTGCTGCCGGAATCCTTCGCCATGGAGGTGGTGATGCGGATGCTGCGGATGGAGAATGTGCAGAAGGAGGCGCTGGAAGGGGTCGAGCGCACCTTGAAGATGGAGTTCATGTCCAACCTCGCGCGCACCAACCGGCGCGATGCGCATGAGGTGATGGCCGAGATCTTCAACAACCTCGACCGCGCCTCGGAGAGCCGCATCCTGGGCGCGCTGGAGGAACGCAACCGCGATGCCGCCGAACGCATCCGCGGGCTGATGTTCACCTTCGACGATCTGCAACGCCTGGATGCGGCGGGCATCCAGATCCTGATGCGCGGCGTCGAGAAGGACCGGCTGACCATCGCGCTGAAGGGCGCGAGCCAGGATCTGCGCGACCTGTTCCTGCGCAACATGAGCGAGCGCGCCGGCAAGATGCTGCGCGACGATATCGCGGGGCTCGGCCCCGTGCGGCTGAAGGATGTGGATGAGGCGCAGGTCTCCATCGTCGCCTCGGCCAAGGACCTCGCGGCGCAGGGGCAGATCCGCCTCGCCGAGGGTCGCGACGAGCTGGTCGAATAGCATGGCGGCGTTCATCTCCTCTCCGCTCGGCTCCGGCCAGCCAGTGACGCGGATCACGGCCACCTTGCGCACCGGACTGCTGCTGCCCGATCTCGACGCGCCGCCCCCGCCGCCGCCGCCCGAGGACACTTCGGCACAGGACCTCGACGCGCTGCTGGACGAGGCGCGGGCGACGGCGCGCGAGATCGGGTTTTCCGCCGGGCGCGCCGCCGGCCTCGCCGAGGCGCGCGGGGAGGACGCCGCCCAGGCCGCGCGCAGCCTGGCGGCGCTGGCGCAGGGGCTGGAGGCCGCCGCCACCGCCGCCGTCGCGCGTGCCGAGGAAGATGCCGCGGCCCTCGCCGGGCTGCTGTTGGCGGCCCTGGATGCGGCTTTGCCTTATGCCGCTGCGCATGACGGCGCCGCGCAGGCCGCACGGGCCGCGACACGCATGGCCGCGACGCTGACCGCCGGGCGGCAGCCGCGCTGCCTGGTGGCGACGGCGCTGGTTGCAACGGTCACGGATCTGCTCGGCGAGCACGGGCCGCCGGTGCAGGGCGATCCCGCCCTGGCCCCGGGCGATGCCCGGCTGGTCTGGGAGGATGGCGGCGTCGAAACCCGCCTCGCCGACCGCCGCCGCGCCATACACGAGATTCTGGCCGCCTTCGGGCTCGCCGACGACAAGGAGCAATCAGCATGAGCGGTTCGGACGGGTTCCAGCCGGTGGACAGCGCGGCCGAGGCACCACGCCCCGCCGCCGGCCCCAACCGCGACCTGGAGGCGGTTTATGACATTCCGGTGCAGGTCAGCGCCGTGCTCGGCCGCGCCACGATGCAGGTCAGCCAGTTGCTGAAACTCGGCCGTGGCGCCGTCGTGGAGCTGGACCGCAAGCTGGGCGAGGCGGTGGACATCTACGTCAACAACCGCCTGGTCGCGCGGGGCGAGGTCGTGCTGGTCGAGGACAACCGCCTCGGCGTGACCATGACCGAGATCGTCAAGGCGGATCGCGCGCCATGACCCGGTTGCTGATCATCGGTGGCCTCGAAGGCGAGTTGGGCATTGCCGCCCGCATCGCCACCGCGCGCGGCGCGCGGCTGCGCCATGCCGAGGGGGTGACCGGCGGCATGGCGATCGCGCGCGGTGAGGGGGCGGACCTGATCCTCTGCGACCTGCGGCATGATGTGCCCTGGCTGGTGCGCACACTTGCGGCCGAGCGCATCGCCTGCCCGGTCGTCGCCTGCGGGCGCGATGCCGATGGCGATGCGGCGGTGCGCGCGATCGAGGCGGGGGCGAAGGAGTTCCTGCCGCTGCCGCCCGACGCCGATCTGATCGCCGCCATGCTGGCCGCGGCAGCCGGCGAGCCGGATGCGCCGATCCACGCCGATCCCGTGATGGTCGCGCTGCTGGCGCGGGCGGCGATGGTCGCGCGCGCCGATGCCTCCATTCTGATCGGCGGCGAGAGCGGCACCGGCAAGGAGGTGCTGGCGCGCTACATCCATCGCCATTCGCGCCGCGCGCGCGGACCCTTCGTCGCGCTGAACTGCGCCGCTTTGCCGGAAGCATTGCTGGAAAGCGAGCTGTTCGGGCATGAGAAGGGCGCCTTCAGCGGTGCGGTCGCCGCACGGCGCGGCAAATTCGAACAGGCCGATGGCGGCACCCTGCTGCTGGATGAGATCGGCGAGATGGACCCGCGGTTGCAGGCCAAGCTGCTGCGCACCATCCAGGAACGCGAGGTGGACCGGCTCGGCGGCCAGGCGCCGGTGAAGATCGACGTGCGCATCCTCTGCGCCAGCCACCGCGACCTGGTGGAGGAAGTCGCGGCCGGGCGGTTCCGCGAGGATCTGTATTTCCGCCTCAACGTCATCGGGCTGCGGCTGCCGCCCTTGCGCGAGCGCCAGGGCGACATCCTGCCGCTCGCCGAGCATTTCGCCGCCCGTTATTCGGAAGCCAACGGCCTCCCCGCGCGCCCCTTCGCGCCGCAGGTCCGCGCGGCGCTGCTGACGCATCCCTGGCCCGGCAATGTGCGCGAGCTGGAAAACGCCGTGCACCGCGCCGTGCTGCTGGCCAGCGAGGATGAGATCGGCCCCGAGGCGCTGGAACTCGCGCCGCCACGGCGGCAGGATGCGGTGGCGGGGGAGGCCGCGCCAGTCCTGGCGGGGGCGCCGGTCACCGCCCTGGTCGGGCGCACGGTGGAATCGGTGGAACGCGACCTGATCCTCGAAACCTTGGGGCATTGTCTGGGGAATCGCACGCGGGCGGCGGAGATCCTCGGCATCTCCATCCGCACCCTGCGCAACAAGCTGCACGACTACCGCGCCGCCGGCCTCGCGGTGCCGCCGGTGCCGGGCCAGGGGCCGTTCGCGGCCCTCCCGTCGGATGCCTTGCGCGGCGCATGAGATCCTTCACCCTGCCGGGCTGGGTTTCGCGCGCGCTGCCGGGGAGCGACGTCGGGCTCGCGCTTGGCGTCATCGGGCTGGTGGTGGTGCTGGTGGTGCCGTTGCCGGGGTTCCTGCTGGATACCGGGCTCGCGTTTTCCGTGACGCTGTCGGTGTTGGTGCTGATGGTCGCGCTGTTCCTGAAGCGGCCGCTGGATTTCACGTCCTTCCCGACCATCCTGTTGCTGTCCACACTGTTGCGCCTCGCGCTGAATGTCGCGACCACGCGGGCGATCCTGACCCAGGGGCATGAGGGCACGTCATCGGCCGGGCATGTCGTCTCCGCCTTCGGCGGATTCCTCATGGGTGGGGATGTGCTGGTCGGGCTGATCGTCTTCGCGATCCTGTTGATCGTGAATTTCATGGTGGTCACCAAAGGTTCGGGCCGCATCGCCGAAGTCGCGGCGCGCTTCAGCCTCGATGCCATGCCGGGCAAGCAGATGGCGATCGACGCCGATCTCTCGGCCGGCACCATCCAGGAGGATGAGGCCCGCGCCCGCCGCAAGGCGCTGGAGGATGAAAGCGGCTTCTACGGCAGCATGGATGGTGCCGCGAAATTCGTGCGCGGCGATGCCATCGCGGGGCTGATCACCACCGGCATCAACCTCGTCGGCGGCATCGGCATCGGTGTGCTGCGGCATGGGCTGCCGTTCAGCGAGGCCGTGTCCACCTTCTCCTTCCTCACCGTCGGCGATGGGCTGGTGTCGCAGATCCCCGCTTTGCTGGTCTCGATCGCCGCCGGCATCGTGGTCACCAAGGGCGGCACCGAGGGCACCGCCGACAAGGTGCTGATGGCGCAGTTGGGCGGGGGCGAGAAGCCCTTGATGCTCGCCGCCGGGGCCGCGGTGCTGCTGGCGCTGATGCCGGGCATGCCGATGCTGGTGTTCCTGGCGATTGCCGGCGGCGCCGGGGCCGCGTCCTGGGCCGCGCGCAAGTCGGGGCAGCGCGCCGAGATCGCCGCGGTGGCGCCCACGGTCGCCCCGGGCGAGGCGCCCATCGCCGAGACGCTGCGCACCGATCCGCTGCGGCTGGAGCTTGGCTATGGCTTGCTGTCGCTGGCGGCGGGGGATGCGCCGCGCATCACCGAACAGATCAAGGGCCTGCGCCGCACCATCGCGCAGGAGATGGGCTTCGTGCTGCCCTCCGTCCGCATCCAGGACAATCTGGAACTGCCGCCCGACCATTACGCGATCCGGGTGAAGGAGATCGAGGCCGGGCGCGGCCGCTTGCGCCCGCCGCTGCTGCTGGCGATCGACCCCTCCGGCACCGCGCCCGACATGCCGGGCGAACGCTGTCAGGAGCCGACCTTTGGCCTGCCCGCGTTGTGGATCGAGGATGCGAAGCGCGAGGAGGCGCTGGCCCGCGGCTGCACCGTGGTCGATGCCGCCGGCGTGCTGGCGACGCATCTGACCGAGATCGTGCGCGAGCACATGGCCGAACTCCTGTCCTACGCCGAGACGCAGAAGCTGCTGGACGAACTCCCCCGCGAGCATCAGAAAATCGTCGGCGACCTCATCCCCTCCCAGGTCACCATCGGCGGGGTGCAGCGGGTGTTGCAGGCGCTGCTCTCCGAACGCGTCTCGATCCGTGACCTGCCAACGATCCTTGAGGGCATTCAGGAATCCTCGGTGGCCGGCGGGCGCAGCCTGTCGGTGATGACGGCGACGGTGCGCGCGCGCCTCGCGCGCCAGATCAGCGATTCCGCGCGCGGCCCCAATGGCTATGTGCCGCTGCTGGCGCTGTCGGGGGAATGGGAGGCCGCCTTCGCCGAATCCCTGGTGGGGTCGGGGGATGAGCGGCAGTTGGCCATGGCGCCGTCGCGGCTGCATGGCTTCATGGCGGCGGTGAAGGAGGCCTTCGACACCGCCTCCAATGCCGGCGAACAGCCGGTGCTGGTATGCAGCTCGGCGATCCGCGGCCATGTCCGCGCCATCATCGAACGCTTCCGGCCCAGCACCGCCGTTTTGGCGCAGACCGAGATCCATCCCCGCGCCCGCATCCGCACCATCGGCACGGTCTGATGCCTTCACCAACCGGCAAGGCGCGTAGGCCCAGGATCAGGATCAGGATCAGCCGATGCGGCTGAAAACCTTTCGCGCTCCACGCATGGCCGAGGCGATGGCGCGCATCCGTGCCGAGATGGGCGAGGAGGCGATCATCCTCTCCTCCACCCGCGTCGCCGGTGGGGTCGAGATCACCGCCGGGCTGGAACCGCCCGAAGCGGAGCCCCTCCCCCTCCCGCCCGTGCCGGCCCCGCCCCGGCTGTCGTTCCAGCCGCTCCCCGATGGCATCGCGCGGCCCTTGCTGCTGTTCGGCCCGCATGGCGGCGGCAAGACGCTGACGCTCGCCAAGCTCGCCACGCGGATGACGCTGACGGGCCAGGCACCGCTGCTGGTCGCGGCCGATGCCGCCCGCGCCGGGGCGGTGGAACAGCTCGCGGCCTTCGCCCGCGTGCTCGGCCTCGGGCTGGTGGTGGCGGAAACGCCGGCGGCCCTGGCCCGCGCCCTGGCGCGGCGGGTCGCGGGCCAGCCCGTGCTGATCGACAGCGCCGGCTGCGACCTGCTCGACCTTGCGGCGGCCGAGGCGCTGGTCGGGCTCTGCCGCATCGCCGCGGCCGATGCGGCGCTGGTGCTGCCCGCCGGGCTCGATGCCGCCGAGGCCGCCGATACCGCCCGCGCCGCGCGCGCGATCGGCGCGCGCTGGATGCTGCCGACACGGCTCGATGCCGCGCGGCGCTGGGCCGGCTGGCTGATGGCGGCCGAGGCCGCGGGCCTGGCGCTGGACCTGGCCGGCACCGGCACCGGTGCGGCGGATGGGCTCACCCGCCTCACCCCCGAATGGCTCGCCGCGCGAATGCGGCTCTCCGACCCTCGCATGAAGGCCGCCGCATGACCCCCCCTGTCCCTCGCGGCCGCATCATCGCCATCGCCTCCGGCAAGGGGGGCGTCGGCAAGACCTGGTTCGCGGTGACCCTGGCCCAGGCCCTGGCCGAGGCGGGGCAACGGGTGCTGCTGGTCGATGGCGACCTTGGGCTGGCCAATGTCGATGTGCAGCTTGGGCTGAACCCACCCCATGGTCTGGCCCAGGTGCTGGTTGGGCACATGCCGCTGGAGGATGCGGTGACGCAGGTGGGCGGCTTTTCGGTGCTGGCGGGCTCCAGCGGCAGCGGGGCGCTGCTGGGCGCCGATCCCGCCGTCCTGGCCGGGCTGCTACAGGCGGGGGCGGAGGCGCGGGACGCGCTGGTGCTGGATTGCGGCGCCGGGTTGGATGCCGCCCCGCGGCGATTGGCGGCGGCGGCCGATATCCTGCTGGTGCTGGCCACGGATGAGCCGACCAGCCTGACCGACGCCTATGCCGCGATGAAGCTCGCCTGGCGGGACGTGCCGGGGCTGGACCTGCGGCTGGTGGTCAACCGCGCGGCCGATGCCAGGGCGGGGGCGCGGACCCATGGCGCCCTGGCCTCGGCGGTGCGGAATTTCCTGAAACGGGAGCTGCCCCTGGCCGGCATCGTGCGGAACGACGCGAAGGTCCCCGATGCCATTCGCCACCAGACCGCGCTGCTGACCCGCCACCCCGCCAGCGCGGCGGGCCAGGATGTGGCGCGGATCGCCCGGGCATTGTGACATGTCCGCATTGTCATGCGGGCTCGTTCGGCCTGCCGGGCAATATCCCTGCACGAAGATGGTTGAGTTTCGCGGTCAGCGGGGCCATGTCTGTGCTTCCAAGGCCGCGGCAGGGCGGCATCGGCCCACCTGTTTGCGTGGCGCCGGATGAACGCCTAGAAACCGGCAGGTCAAGACACGGCAGCGGGGCGTATTGCCCGGCGCCGCAAAGGGATTGAGGCGCGACGATGGGTTCCTTCAGCATTTGGCACTGGCTTGTCGTGCTGCTGGTTGTGTTGCTGCTCTTCGGCAGCGGCAAGATCAGCGGCCTCATGGGCGACTTGGCCAAGGGTATCAAATCCTTCAAGGCGAACATGAAGGAAGAAGAGCCCGACGCCTCCATGGAGGCGCAGGCCCCGACCGCGCCGCCGGCCGGCAGCATTCCGGGCCCGGCCGCAGCGACCAGCACGGCGACCCCGGCCCAGCACCCGAGCCGCCCTGCGGCCTGAGTTGACCTGGGCCTGAGGTGGCCAGGCCCCTTCGGGGGCCGGCAATGGCGTGACGCGCCGCCGTGGCCCAAATGGGCCCGGCGGCGCTTGCATGTCTGCCCCTCGCTAAACTCTGTGCTAAAGCCCGAATCAAAACGGGAGAAAACGCATGAGTGAGGCGCGCACGGCAGAGGTGACGGCCGCAGAGGTGACGGCCGTAGATGACATCGAATTCGCCACCACGCGGCGTGCGCTCGCGGGGTGGCAAGGCTTGGTCTGGCGTGCGGTTGCGGCGGTCTTCGTGGCTTGGCACCTGTGGATCCTGCTGGTGCAACCGGTCGATCCGACCATCAGCCGCACCGTGCACGTCTTCGGCGGCGCGGCGCTCGGCTTTGCCCTGTTTGCCCCCGGTGCGGGGCCGGTCGCGACCCGCGTGCCCTGGTACGACTGGCCGCTGATCTTCCTCTGCATATTGATTCCGCTGCATTACATCGGCGATGCGAGCGGCATCGAGATGCGCTCCTTCATGGGCCCCAGCGGCCGCGATTCGCTCGCGGCCTTCGTCGGCCTGCTGATCGTGCTGGAATTCACCCGGCGGACGGCGGGCATCATCATGCCGATCATCTGCCTGGCCTTCATCGCCTATTGCTTCGCCGGCCCCTGGCTGCCGGGCGTGCTCTACCACCAGGGCGTGACCTGGGATGCCGCCTTGGCCGAGATCTTCGGCTACAATGGCGTGCTCGGCACCATCATCCAGGTCAGCGCCACCTTCATCATCATGTTCGTGGTCTTCGCGGGGTTCCTGCAGACCTCCAAGGCCGGCGACTGGTTCAACGACCTGGCCCTGGCCGCGGTCGGGCGCGCGCGCGGCGGGCCGGCGAAGGTGACGGTGCTGTCCGGCATCCTGTTCGGCACCATCTCGGGCTCGGCGGTGGCCAATGTCGTCGCCTCCGGCTCCTTCACCATCCCGATGATGCGGCGCGTGGGCTATGACAACGCGACCGCGGCGGCCGTCGAGGCCACCAGTTCCACCGGCGGGCAGATCACCCCCCCGGTGATGGGGGCCGGCGCCTTCATCATGGCGGAGGTGCTGGGCCGGGCCTATGCCGACATCGCGCTCGCGGGCGTGATCCCGGCCCTGCTGTTCTACATCGCCAATTACATCCACTGCGACCTGCATGCCCGCAAGAACGGCATCCGCGGACTGGCGCGCTCGGAGCTGCCGCGCTGGATCGATATCGGCCGCCGCAGCTACATGGCCGCTCCGCTGGTGATCCTGCTGTACATGCTGCTCATCGGCTATTCGCCCTTCCGCGCCGCCGCCTGGGGCATCGGCGCGACGCTGGTGCTGATGCTGGGCGCTGCGCTGGCCCATCGGCTGGCACTGCGGGGCCAGGGCCTGGGGGGCGCCATCCTCGGCGCCATCTGGGAAACCGCGCAGGACATCGAGACGGGGCTGACCACCAGCGCCCGGGATTGCATGCAGTTGATCGCGGTCTGCGCGGCGGCGGGGGTGATCGCCGGGGTCATCGGCCTGACCGGCGTCGGCGGGCGTTTCGCCAGCATGTTGCTGATGATCGCCGGCAACAGCGAGTTCCTGGCGATGATCTTCGCCATGGTGGTGGCGATCATCCTGGGCATGGGGGTGCCGACCACGGCCGCCTATGCGATCGCCGCGGCGGTGGTGGCGCCGGGGCTGATCCGGGTCGGGGTCGATCCGCTGGTCGCGCATATGTTCATCTTCTACTTCGCCATCCTGTCCGCGATCACGCCGCCGGTGGCGCTGGCAAGCTTCGCCGCCGCCGGCATGGCCGGGGCGGATATGTGGCGGACCAGCATGATCGCGATGAAGCTCGGCCTCGCGACCTTCATCGTGCCCTTTATGTTCTGGCTCTCCCCGGCGCTGCTGGCACAGGGGCCGCTGCTGCCGATCCTGATCGCCTTCGCGACCGCGAGCCTCGGCGTCTGGGCCCTGGCCTGCGCGACCGAGGGCTGGATGGGCCGTGGCGCTCTCACCTTGCCACTTCGCTTCGTCAGCGGCATCGGCGGGCTGTGCCTGATGGCGCCGGAGGGCCTCACCGACGTCGGGGGGCTGGCGGTGCTCGGCGCGTTGTGGCTCTGGCAGGCACGAAGCTTTCCGATGGAAGCCCGAACATGACCCCGATCCCCGCCGCGATCGCCGAGGCCCTCATCGCCGCCGGGCACCGCCTGGATGCGCGCGGCTGGGTGCCGGCCACGGCGGGGAATTTTTCCATGCGGCTGGGGCCGGATCGCATTGCGGTGACGCGGTCCGGCTACCACAAGGGGTTTTTGAAACCCGAGTCGCTGATGGTGGTGGATCTGGCCGGGCAGCCCGAAAACCCGGCGCTGCGCCCCTCGGCCGAAACCGGGCTGCATTGCGGGGTCTATCGCCGCTTTCCGGGCACCGGCGCGGTGCTGCATGGGCATTCCATCGCCAATACGGTGCTGTCGCGCGCGGCGGGGCCCAGCCTGACCCTGGCCGGATATGAATTGTTGAAGGCATTTCCCGGCCTGCCCACGCATGACGCCAGCGCCGAGATCCCGGTCGTGGACAATGACCAGGACATTGCCCGCATGCAGGCGGGGCTGGAGGCACGATGGGACGGCATGGGGGCATCGCCCCCGCCGGGCTACCTGATCCGGGGGCATGGTTCCTATATCTGGGCCGCCGACATGCCGGGGGCCCTCGCCCGGTTCGAGGCGTTGGAATTCATGCTCGAGTGCGAGCTTGCCACACGGAGATCCGCATGAGCCGCCTGACTGTCTGGGACGCCGCCACCAACCAGGTGCAGACGACGACCGAAGATGCCGCCGAAATCGCCGCCATCCTGTCCGGCATCGGCGTGCGCTTCGAACGCTGGGAGATCGCGCCCCTCCCCCCCGGGGCCTCGGCCGAGGCGGTGCTGGAGGCCTATCGTCCGCGCCTGGACGCCTTCATGGCCGGCGGTGCCGCGGGCTCCAGCGACGTGCTGCGCCTGACCCCGGACAATCCCAACAAGGACGCCCTGCGCCAGAAGTTCCTGTCCGAGCACATCCACACCGAGGATGAGATCCGCTTCTTCCACGAAGGCGCGGGCAATTTCGTCATCCACGCCGATGGGCGGGTGTTCGATGCACGCTGCACCGCGGGCGACCTGATCAGCGTGCCGGCCAACCACAAGCACTGGTTCGACGCCGGCGAGCAGCCGATGTTCACGGCACTCCGCGTCTTCACCGACACCTCCGGCTGGACCCCGCATTACACCGGCACGGACATGGCCCTGCGCTTCCCCGCCGCGACCGCCGCGTGAGTCAGCACCCCACCGCGATCCTCACCGATATCGAGGGCACCACCTCCGCCATCGCCTTCGTCAAGGATCGGCTGTTCCCCTTCGCCAGCGCGGCGCTGGACGGGTTCCTGGCCGAACGGGTGAAGGACCCCGTCGTGGCGGCGCTGCTGGCGGAGGTCGCGGCCCTCGCGCCCGACCAGCCCCCGGCCGAGACGCTGCGCGGCTGGATGGCGGCGGATGCCAAGGTGACGCCGCTCAAGACCCTGCAAGGCATGATCTGGCAGGAAGGTTTTTTCGATGGGCGGCTGAAGGGGCATCTCTGGCCCGATGTCGCCCCGTGCCTGCGGGCCTGGGCCGAGGCGGGGGTCGGGCTGCATGTCTATTCCTCGGGCTCGGTCGCGGCCCAAAAACTGCTGTTCGGCCATTCCGAGGCCGGCGACCTGACCCCGCTCCTCGGCGGCTTCTTCGACACCAGGGTGGGCGGCAAGCGCGAGGCCGCCTCCTACACCGCCATCGCCGCCGCCCTGGGGCTGCCGCCGGGCGAGATCCTGTTCCTCTCCGACATCGCCGAGGAATGCGACGCCGCCACCGCCGCCGGGATGCGGGCCTGCCGCCTGGTGCGGGTGGCGGATGGCACGCTGCCCGGCAGCCGCCATGCCGAGGTTCCTGATTTCTTCGCCGTGTCGGAGGCCTTCGGCCTGCCAAAGCCCGCGCCGACGTAATCTCGTCGCGAGCAATTTCATCGCTTTAGACATGGCTCCGCAATCCGGTCTAAAGCGGGTTTGCTCAAGCCTGCCGCCGCCACCCCCCAATCGCGGGAGCGCCCGTATCCATGCTGACCACCTATGCCATGCAGAATGGCAGCGTCCTGCTGCGTGAGGGGGCCCAGACGCCGGAGGCGCTGCGCGCCGCCGTCTGGCTCGACCTGCTGAACCCGACGCCGGAGGAAGGGCGCCAGCTTGAGGCCGCGCTGAACTTCGAGATCCCGACGCGGGAAGAGATGCAGGAGATCGAAAGCTCCTCGCGGCTGTATCGGGAGGATGACGTCCTCTTCCTGACCGCCAACTTCCTCTACGGCGTGGACAATGGGGAATATGGCTCGACCGCGATCACCTTCGTGCTGGCGACCAGCGCGCTGGTGACGGTGCGCTATGCGACGCCCAAGGCCTTTGCCTCCTTCGCCGCACGGGTGGCGCGCCAGCCGCAGGCGATGATGACCAGCCCCGATGCGGTGATGCTGCATCTGTTCGAACAGGTCGTGGACCGCCTCGCCGACATCCTGGAACGGATCGGCGCCGACATGGACCGCGCGAGCCAGGCCGCCTTCCGCACCGCGCGCGGCCAGATGAAGGCCAATGTGCGCGACCGCGAATTGAAGAACGCGCTGATCGTGCTCGGCGAGGTCGGTGAGGTCACCACCCGCGCCTCGGAAACCCTGCTCGGGCTGACGCGCATCCTGACCTTCGTCAGCGCCGAGAAGGCGACGGCGGTGCGCAAGGAGAACCAGCCGCTGATCAAGACGCTGGTGCGCGACGTGCGCAGCCTGATCGAGCATGCGAATGTGCTCAACGCCAAGGCGAGTTTTTTGCTCGACGCCGTGCTCGGCATCATCAACGTCGAGCAGAACGCGATCATCAAGACCTTCACGGTCGCTTCGGTGGCGCTGATGCCGCCGACCCTGGTCGCCAGCATCTACGGCATGAATTTCAAGTCGATGCCGGAGCTGGACTGGAGCTTCGGCTATCCGATGGCGATCGGCTTCATGCTCTGCTCGGCGATCGTCCCGATCCTGTATTTCAAGCGCAAGGGCTGGCTATAGGTGTCGGCCGCCATCCACGACGATGACGCTGCCCGTGGTCAGGCGCAGATGGGTGATGGCGCCGAGGATCGTGAGCGCCACATCATCCGCCTCGGCCACCGTCCGCAGCGGGGTTGAGGCGGCCTGCTTCTCGACCGCCGCACGGCTGCGGCCCGGCACGAAATCCGTGGCCACCGCGGCGGGCGAGACCGAGAGGATGCGGATCTCCGGCCCCAGCACCCGCGCCAGCGACATCCCCATGGTGTCGAGCCCGGCCTTGGAGGCGCAATAGGCGATGCTGCTGCCGATGCCGGTGCTGGCCGAGAGCGAGGAGACGTTGATCACCACCGCATCGCCGCTTTCGCGCAGCAGCGGTGCGAAGGCGCGGATGGTGGCGAAGGGGCCGCGCACATTGGTGATCAGGATGCGGTCGAAGGTCGCATCATCCAGCGCATCGAGGTCGGCATGCGGCACGGCGCGGGTGAAGCCGGCGGAATTCACCAGAATGTCGCATCGTCCATAAGCCGCGCGCACCTCGGCCGCGACGGCATTGATGGTGGCGGTGTCCTGCATCGGCAGATGCAGGGCCCGGTGGCCCTCGCCCGGCAGTTCGGCGACCAGCGCGGCGGCGCGCTCGGCGCCGGCATTGTAGCCGACCACGACCCGGGCGCCGCCCGCGGCCAGGCGGCGGACGGTGGCGGCGCCGATGCCGCTGCTGCCGCCAGTGACGACCGCAACCCGGCCTTCCAGCCGATACGCCCCGAGATTGCCCGCCCGTGTGCCGCTCATTGTCCTGCCCCTTTGGTGTCGCACCGCGGAGCCTAGGCGGGTGGCAGGCATCGCGGCAGAGGCCGGTGGTTTTTTCGGGGGCGAAGCTGTGCTAGGCGAGGCGCGGGCGTCTCCGTAGCTCAGCAGGATAGAGCACCAGATTCCTAATCTGGGGGCCGTGGGTTCGAATCCCGCCGGGGACACCACTCCATCGACCGCCAATCGATACGCCAGGCGCAACCGGTGGATGTAAACTTTCGCGTAGCGGCGCTGGCAGCCCGCCCGGCGGATGCTAAACGGAACCCGGATTGGCGCGGCAGCCGTCAGCCTTGTGCGAAACGCGCCTGTCCGGCGCCAAAACCATACGGGCGATACTCGCGGATCCATGTGACGGCACAAACGGCGCGGCACGAAACCTGCTCGGAGGCAGGTTCGCTGGCATTGTGCCGCATTCATATCGTTACCTTTTTGGAGACTCATCATGACCTGGAAATCTTGGCTCGATGATTACTATAATCTTTACCAAACCAACCTGGTAAATCCGGTCATCGAGGAACGCCTTGTCGCGTTTTATGACCTCTGCCAAGGGCTGCGGGCCAGCGGCAACAAGTTGATGTTCGCCGGCAATGGCGCCAGCGCGTCCATTGCCTCGCATGGCGCGGTCGATTTTACCAAGCAGGGCCGGCTGCGGGCGATCGATTTCAACGAGCCGAACCTCATCACCTGCCTGTCGAATGATTATGGCTATGAGAATTTCATGGCCAAGGCGGTTGAATTCTACGGTGATGACGGCGACGCGCTGGTGCTGATCTCGGTCTCCGGCAATTCCAAGAACGCGGTGGCCGCGGCCAAATACGCGAAGTCCCGCGGCATGAAGGTCGTGACCTTCACCGGCAGCGCCCCGGACAACCAGCTCCGCGCCCTCTCCGACATCGACTTCTGGATCGGCTCGCGCGCCTACAATGTGGTCGAGGGCCTGCACATGATCTGGATGACGACCGTGGTCGACATGCTGGTTGGCAAGGCCGAGTACAGCGTGACCTGATGCGACGCCCCGGCCGGCGCGTATCCGCGCCAGCCGGGGGCCTCTTACGCGGCGCCTCCCCTTGGGCAAAACTGCCCGGGATGACCGACTCCCTCGACCGCGCCCTCGCCGCCTTGCCCCGCAGCTATCCCGGCCCCGGCGGCGCGGTGGCGGTCCTGCGGGAGGGTGAGGTGCTGGCCGCCCATGCCTGGGGCTGGGCCAATGCCGAACGCCGCATCGCCTTCACGCCGCGCAGCCTGTTCCGCATGTGCTCGATCACCAAGCAATTCACCTGCGCGGTGCTGCTCGACGCCTTCCCCGATCCCTCGGTGCTGGACCAGGACGTCGCCGCCCGCCTGCCGCTGCTGGAACAGGCGGCGCCGGGCGCGCTGCACCTCTGCCACAACCAGTCCGGCATGCGGGATTACTGGGCGGTGGCGATGCTGCATGGCGCGCCGGTCGAATCCCCCTTCGGCGACACCGAGGCCGCCCGCGTCATCGGCGGCACGCGCAGCCTGCACTTCGCGCCGGGCACGCGGTTCTCCTACGTCAACCAGAACTTCCGCATCCTGTCCGACATCTTGCAGGACCGCACCGGCCGCGGCTTCGCCGAGTTGCTGCGCGCCCGTGTCTTCGACCGCATCGGCATGGGGAGCGCGCTGCTGGCCGCCGATACAAGCGCCATGCCGGATGGCACCGAGGGCTATGAGGGCAACACGACCACCGGCTTCCGCGCGGCGGAAAACCGCATCCTCTGGACCGGCGATGCCGGCCTCGGCGCCAGCCTGGAGGATATGATCGCCTGGGAGCGGCACATCGACGCGACGCGCGATGACGCGGACGGGCTGTACCGCCGCCTCGCCGGCCCCGTCGCCTTCGCCGATGGCCGCACCGCCCCCTATGGCTTCGGCCTGTCCCGGGGCACCGAGCTTGGCCGCGCCGCCATCGGCCATGGCGGCGCGCTGCGCGGCTGGCGCAGCCACCGCATGTATCTGCCGGCGGAGCGCATTTCGGTCGTGGTGATGTTCAACCACCTCTCCGATGCGCATGCCGCGGCGGTGGATGTGCTCGCCGCCCTGCTGGGCGAGGTGCCGCCCAGGCTCGCGCCGGTTCCCACGCCCCCCTGGCTCGGCGCCTACATCGAGCCCGAGACCGGCCTCTCCGTCCGCATCGATGCGGCGCCGGACGGGCCGCTGCGGCTGCGCTACGGCCATTCGGCCGAGCGGCTCGGCCTGCGCCCCGATGGCAGCATCGGCGGCGCCGCCACCACCCTGCGCCCGGCCGAGGACGGGCTATGGCTGGACCGCCCGCAGGAGAACCAGAGCAGCCTGCTGCGCCCCTGCATGGGCGAGGCGGCGACCGATCTCTCCGGCCGCTACCGCTGCGCCGAGCTGGAGGCCGAGCTGACCGTCACCGATGCCGGCGGCGTGCTCTACGGCGGTTTCTCGGGCTTCCTCGGCCAGGGGCGGATGGAGTTGCTGGAGCCGGCCGGGCCGGATCTCTGGACCCTGCCCTGCCCGCGCGCGCTGGACCACACCCCGCCGGGCGACTGGACGCTGGCCTTCCAGCGCGACGACGCGGGGCGGGTGGTGGGCCTGCAACTCGGCTGCTGGCTGGCCCGCCGCCTGCCCTACGCCCGCATCGCCTGACCTCCGCGCGGCGCGCATGAGCGGCCTCATCGCCAGCGCGACGCATCTCGTCGCCGCGCATCCGCATTGGGCCGCGGCGGTGGCCTTCCTGCTGGCCGCCGCCGAAAGCCTCGCGATCATCGGCGCGCTGGTGCCGGGCACGCCGATCATCGTCGCGATCGGCGCGCTGGTGGCACTCGGCCATCTCAACCTCTGGGCGATCCTGGCGGCCACGGCGGCGGGTGCGGTCGCCGGGGACGGGGTGTCCTATTGGATCGGGCATCGGTATCGCGAGGGGCTGCGCAAGCTCTGGCCCTTCTCGCGCCGGCCGGAGCTGTTGGCGCGGGCCGAGGCGCATTTCCGCCAGCACGGCATCCGCAGCATCCTGGTCGCGCGCTTCGTGCCGGTGATCCGCTCCACGGTCCCGGTCGCCGCGGGGATGCTCGGCATGGCGCCGGGCCGGTTCTACGCGGCCAATATCGCCTCGGCGCTGGTCTGGGCGCCGGCGCATGTGCTGCCGGGGGTGCTGGCGGGCACGGTCCTGGCCGGGCTCGGCGCGGTCAGCCTGCGGCTCGGGCTGGCGGCGGCCATTCTGCTTCTGCTCGTGCTGGGCGCGCTCTGGGTGGCGCGGGGGCTCGCGGTGCTGGGGCTGAGCTGGTTCGGCGCGGGGCGGCAGGCCCTGGCCGGCTGGGCCGCGGCGCGCGGCGGCATCGCCGGCCACCTCGGGCGCTATGCGACCGCGGCCGAGCATGCCGATCTGCGGCGCGGGGCGCTGCTGGCGGCGCTGGCGGGCGGCGCCACCTTGGGGTTCCTGGTACTGCTGGAGGATGTCGCCGGCCGCGAGACCATCGTGCGGGTCGATGCCGCGGTGCTGGGGCTGGTCGGTTCGCTGCACACCGAATGGACCGATCCGGTGATGCTGGCGGCGACGCGGCTCGGCGATACGGTCATGAACGTGCTGGTCAGCGCCCTGATCGTCGGCTGGCTGCTGCTCCGCCGCCAGTTCCGCCTCGCGGCCGGCGTGCTGGTCGCGATCCTCGGCGCGGCGGCGGCGATGACGGCGATCAAGCTCGGCGTGCAGGCCGGCCGCCCGCCGCTGCTGACCCCGATCGCCCCCGGCTTCTCCTTCCCCAGCGGGCACAGCAGCATGGCGGCGGTGACGCTCGGGCTGCTCGGCTGGCTGGTCGCGGCGGGGGCGCCGGGGCGGTGGCGGCGGCCGGTGCTGGGCGCGATCACGGTGCTGATCGCGCTGATCGCCTTCTCGCGCATCTATCTCGCCGCGCATTGGCCCTCGGATGTGGTGGGCGGGCTGTTGCTCGGCCTCATCGTGGTCAGCGGCCTCGCCGCCTGGTTCGGCCCGATCCCGCCGCGCGCGGTGGCGCCGATGCCGCTGGTCGGGCTGGTCGCGGCGGCGCTGCTGCTGGTCGGCGGCGCGCGGATCGCGACGCATATCGGCCCCGATCTGGCGGTGCTGCAGGCCAATGCGCTGCGGCCGCTGCCGCTGCCGGCCCCCTGGCGGGAGGGCGGCTGGCGCAGCGTCGCCGCCTATCGCAGCGACCTCGGCGGCGAGGATGAGGAGCCGTTCCTGCTGCAATGGCAGGGCGATGCGGCCTCGCTCGCGGCCGCCCTCGGCGATTGGCAGAAGCTGCCGCCCTGGTCCCTGGCAAACGTCGCGCAGGTGCTCGGCATGGGGGGTCCGGCCATGGCGCTGCCCGCCTTGCCGGTCATGGATCGCGGCGTGACGCCCCTGCTCATCCTGGCGCGGCCCGATGGCGCCGAGGACCGGCGGCTGGTGCTGCGGGCCTGGCGCTCGGGGCGCGAGGACCCGGCCGCCCCCGGCCACCCGCTGCTGGTGGTGTCGGTGACGCGGGAGACGGTGGCGCCCATCGCCGGCCTGCTCTGGCTGCCACGCCCGGCGGGGGAGCGCGCCTGCCCGTCCATCGCGCTGGGGCTGCCGACGGTGCCGACGGGCCGCATGCTGACGCCGCGCGACGGCGGCTGCGGCGGGGTGCTGCGGCTTGGGCCGGCGTAGCCCCTCTTACGTCACCAGGATCGTGCGCTTGGCCTGATGCGCCGGCGCCGCGGCATCCTCCACCACCACCTTGCGCGCGACCTTGGCCGCCGCCGCCGCGACGGTGAGGGTGATGTCGCGGCCATCGGCCGAAACCGCGCTGGTGACCCCGTCCGAGGGCGTGACCGTCACCGCCCCGGCCCGCACGGCGTTCGAGGTATGCAGCACGATGCTGGCCCCGGCCGCGACGGTATCCACCCCGGCCGGCAGTTCCAGCCGGAAATGCGGGCGGTATTCGATGCTGGCCTTGATGTTCGCCGAGATATTCTCGGTGCCGCCGCCGATCTTCGGCTGCTGCGCCCGCAGCGACAGGGTCCATTCGCAGAGGCAGGGCTCCTCCGGCGGGTCGGTGGCATCGAAGACCAGCCGCAGCACCGCGCCATCGGCAACCACCTCCGCCAAGGCCGAGGGCACCGGCGTCACCGGCCGCACCTCGGGGTCGGGGTTGGTGCCATTGGCCGGGCGGGCGCCGGCCGGATAGGTCACCGCCAGCACCGGCCGGGCCAGATGCAGCCGGGCGGGCACCACCAGGAAGGCCTCCTCCCCCGGCAAGGCGAAGGGTTTGACCGGCGGCAGCGGTCCGGCCCCGGCCGGCACCAGCGAGGCATGCACGGCGATCACATCCACCACCTCGATCGTCAGCCGGCGCACGGCCAGGCGCAGCTCCGGCAGCAGATGCGCCTGCGGCCAGCGGGCGCTCTTGTCCTCCTCGATGCTGAAGGGGATCACGGCATGCACGCGCTGCACCTCCAGCACCTCGGTGCCGAGGCTCGTCTGCACCTGCAACAGCAGATCGGCGGGGCGGCGGGCGAGCGTGCCATCGATGGGCCGCTGCACCAGCAGCGCATGCCGCCGCCCCGCCGCGGGCGCCACGCTGAAGGTCACGCGCTGGCAGGGCACCAGCTTCAGCGTATCGCCCTCGGCCAGGGACCGCCCGGCGGCGCGCAGGGTCACATCGCCCACGGTTTCATCGAACAGGATGGTCTGCCGGCCCTCGGTCTGCGCCTCCCCCGCGCTGGCGGCGAAGGGCAGGTTGCCGACGGTGACGCGATGCGCCCCGGGGCGGGAAAAGCCGACATGCACCCCGGTGGTGCGTTGCAGCCCGGCCTCGGCCGGCAGCCGCGCCAGATCGGCGGGCAGCACCCGGTCGGGGGTGCCGGCGGTCAGCAGCAGCGGCTCCAGGAAATTGCGCTGGACCAGCACATCCGGGACATCCACGGCGGCATCGGCATGGGCCTGCTGGTCGGCATTGGGCGGCACCACCGCGGCCCCGCCCCGGCGCCTGGGGAAGATCCAGGGCTCCCCCTGGTCCGGGTCGGACCCCGCCCCCGGGGCGTCGCCGAGGCGCTGCGGGATCATCGAGTCGGTGCGCGACAGCGCCCAGACCCGGTAGCGCGCGACATCGCCCACCACCTCCAGCTTGCCGGCCAGCCGCGCCACCGGGCTGTAGAGGTCGCCGCTGGCCGAGGACGCGCCCTGCTCCATGCGCGACAGATGGCCCTTGTTGTTCCGCTGCTTCAGCGCGTTGTCCCAGATGAAGATGCCCGGGATCACCATGGACCAGGCGCTTGAGCTCAAGGCCCAGCGCGCCAGCTTGAGGACCCATTCCTCCGCGCTGTCCGGCTTCGCATCCGTCCCGAAGCGCAACTCGCCATAGGGGTCGTAGATCCAGCGCAGCCAGGGCACGTGCAGCGCGTCCGAAACGCCGGTCGAGACCCGCCGCAGCTCGTCCTCCCGCCCGATGACCGCGATCTCCAACCGCCGCTCCGCGCCCTCGACCGGCGGCGCGGTCGCGAGATCGGCGAGCCCGGTGCCATCCACCTGCGTCACCACCGTATCCAGCGACCGCTCGCCGGCCGAGACCCGCACCCGGTCATGCGGGCGCAGGGTGAGGGTGTCGCCATCGCGCGGCTGCGGCCGGACGCTGGCGGGGCGTGCGGCGTCCGGCACCGTCGCGGGGAAGCGGTCGAGGCTGTAGGGGTCGAAGAAATCCTTGCCATTTGCGACGTTCACGGCGCCGCCGATCAGGTCCGGGATCAGCTTGAACACCGCCGCGCCGACGGTCGAGGCGAGGTTGCCCAAGGTGAGCAGGGAGCAGATGTCGATGATCCAGCCGAGGGCGGTCAGCCCGTCGCCCAGCTCCTCCTTCCCCTGCCGCACCTGCACCGCGCCATCCGCGATCTGGGAGACGGCGCTGCCCGTCAGCAGGAAGCCGGCCGGGTCCGCCTCGCCCAGAGTGCCGAGCACCACCTGGTTGCCGGCGCTGATCTCGACCTTGCGGCCGGCCTCGAAACTCACGCCGCCGGGGTTGGCGATCGCCAGCCGCCGCAGCCCGTCATCGGTCACGATCTGCGCGGCGACATAGGGCGAGAAGGCCACGTCGCCCAGGGTCGTGGTGGAGCGCACGATGTCCTCGACCAGCGCGATCGGCAGCATGCCCAGCAGCAGCGGGCCCATCATGGCGCATTGCAGCGTGTGCCGCAGCTCATGCGTCTCCAGCGCGGTAGGGCGGTCGAGGTACCAGCTCTCCGTCTCGTCGTCGGGGATCATCACGGTGCCCGAGCCGAGCTTGCCCGCCGCCGCCACCCCGCCCGCCGCCTGGGGCTTGTGCGGCAGCGCCAGCACCAGGGAGGGGCCCGGGGCCAGGTCCAGCTCCTCGGTGGTGAGCTGGCTGCCATCCAGCACATACTCGCCGAGCAGCCCGATATCCGACAGATGCAGCGCCGCCATCGCGCTGGCCGCCGCCCCGGAGAGGCTGGCCGGCAGCGCGTGGAGCTCGACCGCCAGCGACGCGGTGGCGGTGATCTGGATCGGCACGGTCTTGGTGCCGTCGGTCACCGCCCACCAGCGGTGCAGGGCCGGTGCGCCGGTCAGGGCCGCGGCCGCCGTCGCATCCCCGGCGGCGGTGTACCACGCCGCCCGCGCGGCGAGCGCATTCGGCGCCCAGACATCGAAGCGCAGCCGCGCCGGCGCCGGCGCCACCACCGCGCCGTTGATGCCCGCGAAGGGCGTGCCGGTGCCGGGATCGACCGGTGCCATCCGCATCAGCTTCAGATCGGCCGGGGCCGCGGCCACCAGCGCCGCGAGGTCGCCGCCGGCGAGCTTCAGCACCGTGCCCTCGGCCGCCTCCACTTGCAGCAGCGCCGTATTGGCGACCCCGTTCCAGACCGCGCGGACCAGCTCGCCCACGGCAAGCTGCGGCATCTGCACCGCAACGGTGGGGGGGGCTGCGGCGGCGAGGGCCAGGGGCTCCAGCCCGGCCAGCCGATGCGCATCCGGGCGCAGCCGCACCCGGTCGGGCGCCAAAAACTCGGCGGCATAGAGGAAGCCCGCCGGCATCAGCGGCACCAGCGAGAGGGCCGCGGCGCCGAGCCCGGGATCGTGGTTGGCCAACGCCTCGACCCGCACCGTCTTCACCAGCACGGCCTCATCCACCGCCCCGGCGGTCAGCCGCACGAGTTGGCCCGGCGTGGGCGCGGTGGTGGCCTCGGCCGAGCCCGCGACCAGCTTCGCCGCATCGGCGGGCAGGGCCAGGGTGATGGTGGCGCCGGCCAGCGCCGGCAGCGCGGTCAGCAGCGGCGTCGTCAGCGCCGCGGCCACCGTCGCGCCATTCAGCCGATGCAGCGCCAGCGCCGGCCGGGGCGCGGTGGTGATGCCGGCGCCGGGGGGGCTGGCGAAGGCGAAGATGGTGATCGTCTCCAGCCGGGCATCGCCGCGTTCCGGCCCGTCGAAGGCCAGCGGCTCCACGTCATAGGCAACGGCCGGATTGCCGGGCAGCGCGGCGGTGCCCAGCACCAGCTCGTCCCGCAGCAGGCCGGTGCCGTCGCGGACCTGGCGGATGGTGTTGTCATCGTCGCGGACCAGCAGCGGGCCGGCGGCGACGGCGGTGCCCGAAGCTTCGGGGCGATAGACGAAGGCCGCGGCCCCCGTCGCGTCATCCCACACCCCGAGCGCCCGCACCGGCGCCAGCGGCCGCCAGCGCAGCGCCCCCGCCGCCGCGCCGCTGAGCGCGGCGGGCAGGTCGCGGTCGAGCGCGCGCTGGTCCGCCACGGGATCATCCGCCACCAGCCGGGCCGCCGAGGCACCGCCCGCGCCCGGGATGAAGACCACGATCGCCGCACCCTTGGCCGGCGCCGTCCCGGCGGGGAAGGTGAGGCTGCGCGCCGTGGTGGCGGTGACGGGGCGATCGGGGCCGGCGGCATTGGGCGCGGCCAGCCAGATGCGGCGCGGCTTGTCGCCCTTCGCCCGTTCGGGCGCGACGTCGATGCCGACCGCTGCCTCCAGCCGGTCCACCACCGCGCCGCCGACCACCACCCCCGCCTGCTTCAGCCGCAGCGGCGTGGACGCGGCGATCGGGTCGGCCGTGGTCGGCCGCGCATCCAGCCGCCCGGGGGCGGAGCCCGGCGGCAGCGCCACCGCCGCCCGCGCCGGGGCCGCCGCCGTGGGCGTCTGGATCCCGCGCAGATGCAGATCGCTGGTGCCCAGGGCGCCGGGGGGATCGGCGCGCAGGAACAGCAGCGTCTCCTTCCCCACGATCCGCACCGCGTCGAGCGTGACCAGCGCCCGCGCGGAGGCGGCACCGGTCAGCATCACCTCCTGCCCCGCGGCCAGGCCGATGCCGAGCTTCTTCACCACCAGCTGCTTGCGCAGCGTCACCGTGCCGGGCGCGATCTCCCCGGTCGGCAGCACCTCCTCGATGCGGGCGGCGCCGCGGGGCGTGGCGATGCGGGGCTGCGGCGGGAAATGCAGCCCGCCGGAGGGGAAGACCGGCACGCGGGCGCCCGGCACCACCGCCTCGGCCGCGCCGCCGCGCCGGGTCCAGGCATGGTCCTCGCGCAGCGGCGCGATCTCGGGCGATCCAACGGGGGCGCCGTGCACCAGCCGCGCATCGGCCCGCTGCGCGCCATGCAGCAGCAACACACGCAGCGGCAGGTCATTGCCTGCCGCCGCCGCCTCGATCCGCAGCAGGCTGCCGTAGAGCTTCGGGCGGAATGGCGTGACCGGGGTGAAGACCCGCGCGGGGTTGAGTTCGTCGAATTCCTTGCGCTGCGCCCAGATGACGTGCTGGACGGTCCAGGCGCGGCCCTCGTTGATCCCCAGCGCCTCGAAGCCGAGCGGGTCGTAGCGGAACCCGTAGCCGCCGTGGTAGCGCGCGCGCATCGCCGATTTGCTGAACCAGCGCCCCTCGGTCCAGAACGGCTTGGTGAAGAACCCGAGGATGAAGTTCAGCGGGTCCATCAGGAAGAAGCTGACCAGCATGTTCCCCGAAGACCAGGTCAGCGAACTCAGGGTCAGCAGGCCGGTGGCGACGCCGGCCGAGATCTCCCCGGTCGGGTCGGCGCGCCCGATGGGATCGTTGCGGCAGACGGCGAAGGGCTGGTGCGCGCCATCCGGTTCGACAGGCAGCGCGCCGCGCCAGCCATGGGCGCGGCGCGGATCCTGCTCGCTGCCATCGAAGGGATCGGGCGCGGTGAAGGTGCCGCGCCGCGGGTCCAGCGCACGGGCGCGCAGATGCACGAGGTCGCCCGCGACGGTGCCGCCGAACAGCCCGGGCGTGCCGGGAATGCCGAGCAGCGCCTCGCCAAAGGCATCGCGCGGCACGATCCGCACCCCGTCCCATCCGATCAGCCGGACCGGGGTGAAGGTGAGGTCGAGCGAGAAGACGCAGGCCAGCGGCGCATCGGGCGGGCCGTCGATGCGGCCGAGGCAGCAGAGCCCGTCCCAGAGGTAGGTGTGGCGGATCGTGCCCGCCGCATCGCGCAGCGTCCACAGCCGGCCCAGCGCATCGCGGCCATGGCGGCCGGGATCCAGCACGCCCGGCGCCACCACGTCGATCGGCCGCCCCGCCGCATCCCAGCGCAGCCTGCGTCGCTGCTCCCCGGGCGGTTCGATGGCGCCGAGGTGGCCGCGCGCATCATAGCCGTAGCGCCAGGCGCCGGCGGGGCCGTCGCAGAGCACGACGCGGCCCAGCGCGTCATGCGCGATGGTGACGCCATCGACCAGCGTCGGGCGCCCGGCCTCATCGCAATGGTAGCTTTCCTGCCAGCTTCGCCCCTGGCTATGTACGGCGCGCAGCAGCCGCCCGGGTGTCGCGAGTTCGCGCATCCGCGCGAGCCCGCCGCCCAGCACCACATCGCCATCCTGGCGCTCCAGATGCAGCCGGTCGCCCACCGCCATCCGCAGCAGCCGCCCCGCCGCATCGCGAGAGACCGACAGGCCGGGCCCGTCCCAGCCAGGCAGCGGCAGCAGGGTGTCGCGCGGCATCAGTCGCCGCCCCCGACGCTGACTGAGGCGGAGGCGCTGCCGCCGCTCGCCGCGAACTGCAGCGAGTCGAGCAAGGTCGCGATCTCCGCCCGCACCGCGCCCACGGCACGGGCGAATTGCTCGACGACGCGCGGCCCGAGGCGATCCACCGCCTCCAGCATCGCGCCCGGGTTCAGCTCGGCGAGTGTGGCACCGATCTCCTCCAGATCCGCGCCCACGCCCTGCAAGGCCGCGGTGGGGGAGGCCGCGGCGAGTCCCGCGATAGCGTCGTCAAGAAAGCTCAGATCGCCAAGTGCTGCCGCGACATCGATGCCGCGCAAGGTCGCCGACAGATCCAGCACGGCCGCCCGCATTTCCGTCGCGATCACCGCCGGATCATAGGCCGCCACCGCCTCCCGCAACGCCGCATGGACCAGGTCCAGATCGGCGACCAGGCGGTGCGGGTCCAGCACGTCCAGCTCCTCCCGCACCGCGTTCAACACGCGCCGGAACCGCAGCGCCAGCATCGCCGGGCCATAGTCGCGCACCAGCGCCGAGAACCGCGCCAGCAGCCCGGCGACGCGGTCGCGCAGCGCCAGCGCCAGCACCGGGAACTTGTCCATCGCGGCGATGATCAGCGCATCCACCTCAAGCGCCAGGGGCTCGGGGTCGAGCAGGTCGAGGAAGGCGGCGAGCCCGCCCTCGGCCCCGGCGACCGCGCGCTCCAGCCCGCCGGCGATGCTTTCCACCGCGACGGCGATCGGGCCGAGGCCGGAGATGGTGCGGCGGATCTCCACGCGCAGCGGCGCCATCGCCTCCCGCAACTCGGCGCGCAGCGCGCCGGGGCTGGCCGCGGCCAGCGCATCGGCGGTGGCGTCGAGCTGCACGGGGCCGAGTTGCAGCCTGCCATGAATCGCGAAGCCGGCCTCGACCTCGGCGGCCGCCAGCGGTTGCAGCAGCGCTTCCAGCCCCGCATCCAGCCGGTCCTCGATGTCCCACAACGCGCCCTCGATGCCGCGCAGATCGGCGGCAAGGCCGGTGGTGAGGCGGGAGAAGGCGGTCTCCGCCTCGGCCAGCGGGCCGGCCTCCAGCGCCGCCACCGCCTCCTTCAGCTTGCGCGGCAGCAGGCCGAGCAGGCGGACGAAATCCCCGGGCCTGGTGCCGGGCGGCAGGCCGGGCAGCGCCAGGGTCGGGGTGCCCGCCGCCTTCGGCGCCGCACCCAGGGTCGGGCCGAGCGGTGCCGTCAGCCCTTTGCCGAGGGTATCGGCGCTGCTGCTCATGAAGCTGTCGCCCGAGGTCGCGGCGGCGGCGGGGTCGGGCAGCGCCAGATGGCCCAGCGCGCTGTCATAGGCCTCCAGCACGGGGCGCAGCAGGTTGTCCGGCTTGACCGCATCGACGGCGCCCAGCAAAGCGACGAAGGGCTTGCGCAGCACATCCAGCGCCGGCACCGGATCGAGCTTGGCGACCGCATCGGCGAGGGTGCTGAACAGCCCCTGCAATTCCGCCACCAGCCGCGCGGAGGAGAGCGAGGCGAAGGCTTCGGTCGCCCGGTTCAGCTCCGCCTCGATGCTCTCGATCAGGCTCGCGGGGACGATGTTTTTGAGCGCCTTGTCCACCTCGCCCAGCACCGCCGACAGGCGCCCGCGCAAGGCGGCGGAAAGGGTCAGCTTCTCGGCCTGCTGCCGCACCGGATCGAGCAGCAGCGCGTCGAGATCCAGCGCCCGCAGCTCCTCCACCAGCTGTTCCACCACCGGGCGCAGCGGCTCGGGCAGTTCCACGCCGGAGAGCAGATCCTGCGCCTTCTGCCGCAGCTCGGAGAGGCGGTCGAGGATGCTCTGCGTGGCGGATTCGATGCCGAGCCCGTCGATGGCGGCGACCACCTCATCCAGCGCCGCCTTGAACCCGTGCAGCAGTTCCACCGCCTGTTCGAGCAAGGCGCGCGCCTGGTCCACCAGCGCCGTCACCGCCGCGGCAATCGCCTCCAGCGCGTCGGAGATGGCGGTGACGGCCTGCGCCACGACCTGCGCGATCTGTTGCAGCGGCGCCCGAAGCTGGTCGCCGAGGTCGCCCGCCGACAGCAACCCCCGCAGCCCCGCCAGCCGCTCCTGCGCCTGCCGCGCGAAACGGTCGAGCTCCGCATCGCGGATGGCGTTGGCGGCGGACTCGAAGCGGCTGTGCATCGCGTCGCGCAGCTCGGACAGATGCAGATGGCCGAGGAAGCTGCGGACATAGGCGATGAGTTCGTCGGCCAGCGCATCGATGCGGGTCTCGACCTCGGCCTTGGCATTGGCCTCGATGGCGTCGAGCTTCTCCTCGAACATCGCGATCAGGTCTTCGACCTTGGCGGCATCGAGGGTGTCGATGTCCTCCTTCGCGCCGCGGATGAAGCCGCGCAATTCGGTCATCATCTCGCGGAAGCCGGCCTCGCCGGTGCGGAAGGTCTCGGCGGCGGTGGTCAGCGGCGCCAGCACCTGCGGCAGCCGCAGTCCCGTCAGCCGCCCCTGGAGATCGAGCAGGTCGCGCCGGATCTGGCTGACCGTCGCCGCGCGGGCCTCGGCCAGCCGCGCAAGTGCCGCGGTGACCGCGGCCTGCACCGCAACGTCGGACCCGGCGCCCGAGGCCGCCAGCCGCACATCGCCAAGCGCCGTGAGCAGCCCGGCGGTGCGCGTCGCCGGCAGGGTGAAGGCGGCCAGGGCGGGCAGCGTGCCATCCAGCAGGCGCCGCAGCCCACCCAGATCGGCGCCGCCGAAGGGCAGCAGAAAGCCCAACCCCTGTTCGATGAGCGCCGCGGGATCGGACGAAAACCCCTTGCCGGCCAGCGCCATGGCATGGGTGAAGCGGCCGGTGTCACCAAGCGTGGCGCGCCCGAAGTCGTCGATGTTGCGCCCGATCGTGGACAGCCCGTCGCCGACCGGCAGCTTCAGCGCGCGCAGCCAGGATGCGGGCGTGCCATCGACCTCGCGCAGCAGATCGGCGACGACCTTGCCGCCCTCCGCCACCGCGCTGACGTAGCGCGCGACGGGGAAGCCATCGGCGCTGAACCCGCCCGCCAGCCCGCCGACCGCGCCCAGAAGTGCCCCGAACAGCGCCGTCGGATCATCGCCCAGCGCGCGAAGTTCTTCGAGCCTGTCTCCGATATCGCCCAGGGCGCCGATCGGCCCGTGTTCGATCAGCCCCCGCAGGTCGGGCCCGTCGATGGTCACGGTGATGCTGGCCCGGGCATTGACGATGCCGGAGAGGTCGAGGCCTTGCAGGTCGTCCAGCAGGCTCATCGCACATACCGCAGGGTCAGGTCGGCCAGGTCCAGCGTCAGGAACAGCTCGCTCGACAGCATCGGCCAGTGGCCGGCGAAACCGGCGGACGGCAGCGCGACGCCGCGCTGGCGCAGCACCATCGTATCCACCGTCAACAGGCTCGCGCCGCCGAGCAGCAACGGCCGTCCCCCGGGATCGGGATCGTGGACCGCGAGGCGCAGCCGTGGCGCGCCATCATCGTCGCGCGCGCTCCAGAGGAAGCGCCCGCTGGTGGCCCGCAGCGCCACCGCCAGCGGCACGTCGATGGGCGCCTCTTCCGGCACCTCGACCCAGCGCGTGGCGATGTCACGCGCGGCCTCCAGCGCGAGTTTGACGGGTGCGCCGATCGCGGCCCCGGTGGTGGCGTTGCGCAAGGTAAGCACCAGCGCCGCGGCCTCCGGCGCACGGCCGACCAGCCCGATCCGCGCGAGGCGGGCGCCGCGCAGCGCCTGTGGCGGCAGGCTGCGGACCACCTCGGCGGTGCCGACGACATGGCCGAAGACCGGGCCTAAGACCGGCCCCCCCGGCACCGCATCGCTCAACTCCGGCACCAGACGGATGCCGAGGTAGCGCAGGCTGAGATCGGCGGTCGCGGTGTTCGGCCGTTCGGGCAAAGGCGCTTCGGCCGGCAGCGGCGCGGCCTCGCCCTGGATCTCCAGCGTCGGCACCGAGGCGATGCGGCGGATCAGCGTGCCATGCGCCTGGAAGGAGGCCAGGCGCAGCTGCGACGCCCGCCCGGCGGTGAGGCGCAGCGGCAGGCGCGGCGCCGCCCCGGCATCCACGGCGGCCTGCAAGGCCGTCTCCACCGCCACCCGCAGATCGGCCTGGGTCGCAGCCCCGCCCGACGGCATTTCGCCCGGGAAGGCCCAGAGCACCGGCGCACCGCTTTCCCCGGCCAGCTTCAGATCCAGCGGCGGATCGGCCGCGACGCCCTCGACCCGCTCCAGCGCCATGGTCGCGTCCTCGGTGAAGCGGTCGGGGCCATCGCCCGTCACCAGCGACAGGCGCAGGCGGGAGGCGACATTGCTGCCCAGGTCCAGCACGCCCGCGGTGTAGCCGGGCTGCGGCAGCGGCGGCACCAGCCCCGCACCAGGCACGCCGGGGGTCGCCCCGGTCGGGGTGAAGCGGCCGCTGCCATCGGGGACCGCGACGGCCAGGCGCAGGCCGCGCTCCACCAGCTTGGCGCGGTCGGACAGGCTGCTCTCGCCCGCCTTCAGCCCATGCAGCACGATGCGGGTGAGGCGCCGGCCGGTCGGGGCGGTGACCTTGTAGCCCCGTCCATCCTTGGCCAGTTGCAGCGCGCCGAGCGTCGTGTCCCGCGACAGCGGCGTCAGCGCCAGGCTTGCGGACGTCACCTCGACCCGGGTCGCGCCCGGCGGCGTGCTGCCCCAATCCACCGCCAGCGCATGGCCCTGCGTCGTCACCTCGATCACGGGCAGCAGCAGCGTGGCCATGACGACCTCGACGGTCGCGCTCATCTCCCCAGCCTGCGCGGCGGTGACCTGGGCCATGCCGCGCGCCTCAGGCCGGTGCCGTGCGCAGCGGGAAGCGGCCCAGGACCGCGCCACGCGCAGCACCATCCGGATCGGCCATGCGGATCAGCAGATCCTCGCTGCCCGCGGCAGCCGGCGGGGTGTAGCCGAACACGGCCCCCGCCGCCGTCAGCGGCACGAGCCGGGTGCCGCCGGGGCCCGCGGCCCCCCCGGTCAGGCTGCCGACCCCGGGGCTGCCATCCGCCCGGCGCAGCGCCAGGGAGAGCGTGCCGAAGGCGGCGGCGGCGGGCGGGGCATCCGCGCGCAAGCGCATCTCGCCGGCGGCGTCGCTTTCCAGCCGCAGCGCCGCGGCGGCGCCACCGGCGATCAGCGGCTCCGGCCCGCCCACCAGCCGCAGGGAGAGGAAGCCGGCGCGCAGGCGGACCTCCTGGATCTCCGGCCCCGTCTCGCCCACCGCCCCCGCCGGCCAGAACCACCCCTCCGCGCGCAGATGGATCACGGCGGCGCCGTCGTCATCGGCCAGGGTCGGCGCCCGCGCATCGAGCAAGCCCAGCCGCGCGATGCGAAAGCCGAGATCGGCCGGGGGTGCCGCGTCCAACGCCCGCCCGGCCGCGATATCCGCGGTCTCGATCGCGTAGAGCACCCGCTCCATCCCCTGGATCGCTTCCGACCGCTCGGTGGAATCGCTTGGCACGACACGCAACTCGACCGTCACCGCGAGGCGCAGCACCCGCAGCCGCCGGGCGAGGTCCTGCGTCGTCGGCTCCGGCCGCCGCCCGATGCCGAAGTCGCTGCCGGCCGGCGCAACATCCGTGCTCGCCACCAGGATATGCGGCCCACCCGCCAGCCCCGCCCCCGGCGTCACCTGCACCCGGCCGGCAAAGGGGGCCGCGAGGCGGCTGCCGAGCACCGTGGCGAGGCGTTGCTCGAAGGCGGCGATCATGGCGTCGGGGTCACCCGCCCGGTGATGCCGCGGCCGATGACGGGGGTGGTGGCCCCCGTGGTCACGACGCGGCTGTTGATGCTGGCGTTCAGCCGCTGCTCGCTGGCGTTCAACTCGCCGCGCAGGCTGGTGGTCGTCCGCGTCTCGACGGCGGCGATCTGCTGCGTGGTATCGGCGCGCAGCTGCGTGACATCCTGGGCGACGCTACGCTGCAGGTCGTTGAGCCCGCGCAGCATCTGGTCCCGCAAGGCGCCAAGCTGCGTCTGGGCGTCGCGCTCCACCGCCGCCACACGATCATTGGCCTGGGCCAACAGGCGATTGGCATCGGCGAGGCCGGTTTCGCTGCGGCCGATGCGGGCGCCGAGCGCGTCGATCGAGGCCTGCACCGTGGCCAGCCGGGGGGCCAGGCTGCGATCGAGGGCCGCGGCAACCTCGGTCGTGACGCGCGTATCCAGCGCGCCCTGACGCTCATCCAGCCGCGCGTTGAGCTGCGTGTTCAGCGTGTCGATCCGCGCATCGGTGGCGGTGGTCAGATCGCGGCGCAGCGCGTCATTCGCGGCACTCTGCGCGGTGCGGGCATCGGCGAGGATGGAGTCGCGCAGGGCCGGCGTCGCCTCGGTGATGCGGCGCGTCACCAGCGCGTCGAAGCCGCCGATCTGGGTGGTGGTGTCGTTGCGCAGCCGGGTCTCCAGCGCCGAGAGATCGGCGGTGAGGTCACCGCGCAGATCGGCGCGCAGCCCGTCGCGCAGCCCCGCGCGATCGGCATCGCTCAGGGAAGCGGTGCGGTCCTTCAGCGCCTCGTCCAGCTCCTCGCTGGTCACCGCGCGGGCCTCCAGCTCGGCGAAGCGGCGTTCGATCTGGGCGGCACTTACCAGCTGGTTGTCGGTGAGGCGCAGCCCGTCGCGCAGCGTCTCCAACGCCCCGACGCGGCTGACCAGGGTTGCGACATCGAGCGGCCGGCCATCGACGGTCAGCGCCTGGGCCGCGGCCACCGCCTGCTTCGCATCGGCGCTGAGACCGTCGAGCGAGCGGCGCAGCCCGGCGATCTGGTCGGCGGTGCCGGTGCCGCCGGCCTCCGAGGCACGGCGCAGGCGGATCACCTCATCGCCCCGCACCGCGTCATTGGTGGCGAGGCCCACGATGCGTTCGCGCAAATTCGCTGTCTGCGTCTCAACCAGATCCAGCCGGGCGGCGGCGCGTTTCAGTGCTGCCTCCGTCTCCAACCCCTTGCCGCTGCCGGAGGGATCGGACAGGCCGCCGCGTTCGAAGGCCTGGCGCAGATCGGCCTGCAGCCAGTTCAGCCGCACCTCCTCCAGATGCGCATGCGGCGGCACGGTGGTCTCGCGCTCGCCCTGGTCGAGCACGGCGCGGGCGAGTTCCAGCACGCCCTCCACCAGCGTGTTCCACCGCGCCGATTCGATCGGCTGGCCCGGCTGCGCCTTGGCCAATGGCGCGAGCCTGCCCAGAATGGCGGAGAGGCGTTCGAGGGCTTCGACAGTCGGCATCGCTCACCCTCCCCGGATCACACCACCGAGCTTGCTGCCGGTCGCGACGCCGGTGCGCGTATAGGTCGCAAGCTCCGTCTCGCGTTTCTGCACGGTGCCGGTGGCAGTGTACTGGCCGGCGACGTCGTTGAGCTTCTTCGTCACCGGGCTGTTCAGGAATGCCTCGCGCCGGTCCTCCGGCTGCGCCTCGCCCACCGACTGCACGCCGTTCAGCAGCGCCTGGCCGGTGCGGGCGAGCTTGCTCGTGAAGGTCGAGGTGTCGGTCTGCAACGAGGCTTCCAGATCGTCGATGCGGCGGGTGAAATCCTCCCGCACCAGCGGCGGCGCATTGCCGAGGTTCAGCATGTCATCGGCGGTGCGGCGCAGGCTCAGCAGCTCCAGCTCCCGCCGAAGCTCGACCAGGCTGCGGCCGAAGGCATCGGCGAAGCTGCGCAGATTGCCCTGCACCTCGTCGATCTTGTCGGCGATCTCCGGATGGTCGTGGCCACGCGGGGCGACGAGCCGCGTCAGCTCACTCACCGCACCGGCCAGGTCGCCGATGGCACTGGCGAGCGTGTTGAAGTCCGAGGCGCGGATCACCTCGCCCGGGGCCTTGCCGCCGAGGGGCGCGACCTGCGCCTGGACCGCGGCCATCGTCTGCTGCACCGGGCCGAGATCGGCATCCGGCACATCGCGGATCGGCGTGTCGCGGAACAGATTCGCCGGCACCGGGATCGGCACAAAGGTCGGTATCGGCTGGGGGAACAGCCGGATGCGCTGGCGCGCGATGGGCAACACGAGGTTGGGATGGCTGACCTTCACCTCCCAGGCCCCCGCATCGAGGTCGCGCACCAGCAGCGAGCCGTCGAGGAAGGGCTTGCGCTTGATGATCTGTCCAGTGGCTTCGTTCTTCAGCTCGACCTCGGCATCGCGGTTGGCCTCCGCGAAGCCCTGGAGCTGGATCTTGAAGGCTGCCTTGGTCGCCATGATCCGTCTCCGTTCAGAACAGCGCCTGGAGGTCGCCGTAAGGGAAGGCGACCTCCCAGAACAATGTGAGTTCGTGGTCATCGCCCTTGGTGAAGGGCGCGAAGGTGACGCGGTTGTAGAGCGTGGCCCCGGCCTCGCCGCGGGCCAGCAGCCCGGCCTCCCGCACCGTCCCCAGAGCCGCGCTGTCGGGCAGGGTCGCGCGCAGCCGCACCACCATGACGCGGCGCGCCGCATCGGGCACGAATTGGAAGGCGTCGGCCGCGATGGCGACCTCGGTCGCCCCGACGAGGTTTTCGCCCGCGACGCCTTCGTTGCTTAGGGCATCGAGGGAGAAGTCATCCGGGTCGGCGGCGTCGCTGTTGCCGACGCCCATATGGGTGATGCCGGCCCCCTGCCCGGCGAAGGCGCGCGCGACCAGCTCGGCGCCGGAGCGCATGACGGCGTTGGACGCATCGCGGCGGGCCAGGATGCGGCCGCTGCGGTCACGGAGGAGGATCTGGACGATTGCGCGCACGGCCCTGCCCTACCGAAAGCCTGTTTGGTCGAAACCGGTCGTATCGAAACTGCCGCCGCGCGGGAGCAGCCGGTCCGCACCGGTCGAGCCGGCATCGCGGAGCCGCTTCGGCCCCATCGCAACCAGTCGATCCGGCGAGGGCTGGATCGAGGCCGATGGCAACAGCCGCAACTCGCTGGTCACGCCAACTGCGCGGATGCGCGTGACGGCGCGGCCGAGCGCGAAGTCCAGCCGCTCCCGCGTCGCCAGCGCCTCGGCCGTGCGGCCGCGTGGCGCCAGCATCCAGCGCGCATCGAGATCGACGCGAAACGCGGCCGGCACCGATTCCTGGAACCCCACCAGCAGATGCATCAACGGATCCTGGTAGTACAGCGCGGCATCGAAGCGCGCGGTGTTATACCGGCCTTGCATCATCGCGGCATCGGCCAGCGCCGCCAGGTAGCGGTCCAGCCCCGCGACATCGTAGCGCGCGATCGGCATGAACCAGATCCGGTTGGCGCCCGGCCGCAAGGTGATCGGCTGCGCGGGCGTGACCAGTTCGGCGGGTGTCCAAGGCTGGCCCGGCACCAGCCCGGCGATGGAGCCCAGATACCGGGTGATGTCGTGGCCATCGAGGCTGGCCCGCACGGTGCCATCCGGCAGCGCGACCAGGGCAACCATGCTGCCCTGCGGCACATCGGTCGCCAGCGCCAGGGCCTCGCCGGTCGTCAGATTGGCCAGCAGCGGCGAATGCTCCGGCCCGCCCGCCAGCCCGCGCAGCAGGAAATGCGCCGGCGCCGGATCGAGGCCGCGGTTCTCCACCGTCATCTGCTGCAACGGCTCCATCGCGCCATCGCCGGGGGCGGCAACCCAGCGCCAGCGCCGTGGCGTTTCCACCAGCCGCGGCGGCGGATCATCATCCTCGCTGCCCCAGTCGCCGAGCGGCGGCAGCAGCCGCGGCAGGCGGGCAGCCTCGGCGTGGCGCTGAGCGTATTCCGCGACCACCTGGCGGACCGCATCCCGCGTCGGCCCGCCGAAGCCGAGGATGGTGTCGCGCAGTGCATCGACCCAGGCGCGGTATTCGTCGCGCTGCTGGCCCGGCTCAGGCGGGATGTCGAGCAACGCGCCCAGCCCGGCGACCTCGGGGAAGTTGAGCGCCGTGCGCCAGAAATGCGCGCGCTGCACCTCGCGCGCCTCGTCGTCCAGCAGCTCGATCTGCGCGGCGACGACGCCGAGCAGGCCGCGCACCAACTCCCCCTCCCGCCAGGCAGGCGGCAGCCGGTCGGCCATGTCGTCGCGGCGCGCCATCACCCGTTCCCCTCGTCCAGCTCGACCTCGATGGTGCCGGCCTCGATCCGCTCGTTCGCGGCGGGGGGATAGGCGCCGACGCCATCGGTGAGCTGGAGGAAGCGGCTGCCGGATTCCACCGTCAGCATCGCGGCGCTGCGCGCCAAGGCGTAGCGGCTGTCATCACGGATCGCGGTGGCGAGGCTGTCCAGGGTCAGCGGCTGGTCCGGCGCCCGCGTCGCAAGATGCGCGTTCACCGCGAGGAGGATCGCGCCACGCGCCTCGGCCAGGGTGACCCCCGTCGCAAGCAGGATCGGCAGCACCGCGCTGGCGACGGCGCGGGAGGGCGGCGCGTCGCCCGCCGCTTGCTCGAAGCTCGCCGGCGCGAAGGTCACGGCTTGCAGATCGGCGACGGTATCGGCGGGCAAGGTGAGCTGCTCGACCTCAGGCGCCGAGGGGTCGTCGCCGCGGATCGCGATGCTCGCATCGGTCACGCGGGGATCGGCCAGCGCCAGGCGCAGCAACTGGCTGCGGCGCAGTTCGGCGCCGGGACCAAGTGCCGTGACATGCGCCCGCAGCGCGCCCTCGATCCCTGCTTGCAATGCGGCCAGCGCGGCGGGGTCCAGGCTGCTGCCAGCCAGGCGCAGGGTGACCGCCAGGATCACGCTACGCCGCGCGGCATCGCCCCATTGCACGCGGATGCCGGCCGGGCGCACGTCGTCGATCCGCGCCTGCACCCGGGCGCGGGCCTCGGCGCCGGTGTCGGTCAGCGCGATATCCAGCCGCACCGTGCCGGGCAGGCCATCGGGCTGTTCCTGCACGCGCACGCTGCGGACTTCCGGCATCGCGGCCAGGGCGAATTGCAGCGCCTCCAGCGTGCCGCGCCCGGCGGCGCCCATGGCGTTGCGGGCGCGGCGGCGAAGCTGCTCGTCGCTTTCGGGTTCAGAAAGCTTGCGGGCAGCGCGCGGATTGCCGACGCGGGCGATGCCGGCCACCAGGGTTTCCGGGCGGATCAGGGTATTGGCCTCGACCACCGTCGTGTCATCGGCCTCGCCGACGGCATCGACCTCGCGGTCGTTCTCGCCCGGCTCCAGGGTCAGCGGCGCGATGGTCAGGTAGCGGGCGCCGGCCGCGTCATCGACCGCGGTGCCGGAGGGGATGGTGATGCGCCCCGGCTCGCGCTCCGCGCGTTCGAAGCGCAGCCCGACGATGGGTCGCGTCGCCGGCAGCCGCGCCACGCCCACCAGCGCCACCAGACGGTCCAGCGATCCGGCCTCCGAGGTATCGATGAAGGCACTGTCGTAGATGCGGTCAAGCATCTGGTAGGACAGCGCCATCTCCCGCGCCACCGTCTCCAGCATGGTCCGCACCACCGAACCGACACTGAGGTCGGTCAGCTCGGTGCGCTCCGCCTGCACCGGGAAGTAGTTCACCGTCAGGGCCGTGCCGGGGATCGGCCGCCGCCCTTCGGGGCGGAAGCGGATCGCATCGGGCTCGCCGGCGCCGGAGGCGGCGACCAGCTCGAAATCGGCGGGGGTGAAGCGGAAGGTGATCTGGCGCGCGGTGGCGCCCGCGCCGATCGCGACTGTGCCCTCCAGGAAACTCACCTGCCGCACCGGGCGCCGGGTCAGCAGCAGCGGCGTCACCGGCAGCCCCTCGGGCGGCGCCGTCAGGCTTTCGCGCACGGTGCCGCCGACGAGGGTCGTGAGCAGGTCACGCACGATCGCGTCATAGCTGCGGGCGGTGAAGCTGGTGCCGCTCACAGCGCGGCCTCCAGGAACAGGCTCAGCGGGTCGGCGTCCTCACGCGGCTGCACGTCCAGGCGGAAGACGAAGCTCGCGGGCGTCTCCTGCAAGGGATCGAAGACGACGGCCAGCGCCTTGGGCAGGATGCGCGGCTCCTGCGCCACCGCTTCCAGCACATGCGCGCGGCAGAGCAGGCGCAGCGCATCGCTCTTGTTGCGCCCGATCAACTCATGCAGGCGCGAGCCATAGGCGGCATGGCCCAACCCCGCCAGCGCCCCGCGCGGCGTGATCAGCCGCAGGATCAGCGCCTGGGCCAGATTCTCCCGCCCCGTTATGGTCGCCAGATCCACGGCCTCCGGCACCCCGGGCTCCACCGGGCCGCGCACCGGGCGGCGGCGCGGGCGCAGGTCGATCAGATCCGCGCCGGTGGCGGAGAGCCCGGGCAGAACCGACAGATCGGTGCCGAAGCCCGCCATCGCCTAGCCCCCGATCAACACGGTGCCGGCGGCCACCAACTGGCCGACCGGGGCATCCGCGGGATCGTTGCAGGTGGCCACCGGGTCGCCCAGCCGCGCCGCGGCCTGCCCGCCGATGGTGACGCTCGAACTTCCCATCTTCACCGTGCCGAGGTTGGCCGGCGGCGTGGCGAAGCTGGTGCCCGGCGGCGTCGCGATATGCGCCGGTGAATTCTTCGCGGTCGATCCGACCACCCCGGCCGCCTGCCCGCCGATCTTCACCGAGCCCACCAGCCCGCCATCCAGCATGCCGGCGAAGGGATGCGGCAGCGGCGTCGGCACCGGGCCGCCGGGCGAGGGCACCAGCACGATATGCGTGTCCACGCCGACAACCTGCGATCCCTGGACGGCGGCGGGCTGGCCCATCAGTTGATCTCCACCGTGGCGCCCTTGAGGCTCGCCTTGGAGTTGCCCTTGGCATCCAGCTCCGCCCCCAACAGGGTGAGCTTGCCCTTGGCCTCGATGGTGATGTCGCCATCCTCCTTCAACGTGATGGTGCTGCCGCCGGCCGCGAGTTCCAGCCGCCCGCCGCCCTTGCTGGTCAGGGTCAAGGTGATCTTGCCGACGGCCAGGGCGATGGTGTCGGCAGAGGCGCTCAGGCTGGTGTCGTCGCCGATGTTCAGGCGCAGCGCCTCGCCGGTCTTTTCCAGTTCCAGTCTCAGCTTTGGCTCCGCCTCGCCTTTCGGCAGATGCAGCGCGAGCAGGTCGGCGGCCGTCGCGGGCGGCGCCAGATCACCGTGGTACAGCCCCGCGACGGCGACCGGAGCGTGCCAATCGCCCTCCCCGAACACCACCAGCACAAGGTCGCCCTCATCCGGCAGCAGCCCGAGGCCGAAGGCACCGACCGCGACGGGCACGCGCGGCAGCACCTCGCCGCTGTCGCGCAGGGTGACGGTCACGGCATGGTCGGGGGGCGAGCCGTCGCCGCCATGCACCTCCGTCACCCGGCCGATGGCGGCGGTGGGGCGCGCCTCGGCCTCGTGGCGGGCGATGCGGGCGATGCTGTCGAACAAGGCGGCGCTCACAGCAGCCCTCCCACGGCACCGGCCAGGCTGCCGAGCAGCGACGACCCCGCCTCGGCCGAAACGGCGCTGAAACGGGTTCCGGCGGCCGCCCCGGCGCCACCGCTGTGGCAGACCGTCAGCACCAGCCAGGCGCCGCCGGCATCCAGCCGGTCGGGCAGGTTCTGGATCTCCACCACCAGCCCCGGCCGCAGCCAGGGCAGCAGGATCGCCTGGGCGGTCAGGCGGGTCGCGGCGCCCGCACCCTCGGCATCGCAGGCCTGCCCAGCGGCCACCGCCACGCGCGCGCTGCGCAGCACCGGCGCCGCCCGCCAGCGCGCCGCGGCCCCGGGCGATGGCGCGTCATCCGGCAAAGGGCCGGCGCCATGGCGCAGCAGATCCGCCGTGGCCGGGCCATTGCCGACAAGAATCTGGCGATAGCCGGGCGGCACCCCGCGCGCGATCCGCAGCGCCAGAATTTCCCGATCATGCCGCAATGCGCGTTCGGCGCGGCTGGGGCGGGCACGCAATTCGATGCGCCCGGCATCGTCGCAGCCGGCCAGCGCCCCGCCCAGCCGGGCCAGATCCGCCACATGCTCGGCGGCACTGCGCCGGCCATGCGCGATGTAGGCGGAGAGCGGCAGGTCGAGATCGAGCGCGCCGACCTCCGCCCCCGCATCGCCGACCAGCGCCCGCACCACCGCGCTGCCATCCTGGCCGTGGTAGCTGCGCGCCGGGCGCAGCGCCGCCAGCAGCGCGCCGCCATCGGCCAGCACCACCTCCGTCGCCGCGCCCCCGGCGGTGGCGACGGACTGCACCTTCCCGTGGAGCACCGTGGCACGGCCATCGGCGCCCTCCAGCGCCAACTCGGCGTCGTCGCCGGGGGCGGCCTCCAGCGTCAAGGCGCGGGGCAGGCGGATGCGGGCCTGGTTGATGCGCGGCAGCAGGCCAAGCTGCACCTCGACCCCCGCGACATGGCTGTCGTAGCGTTTGCGCCCCAGCGTCACGGAAGCGGCGGCGAGGAGGCTCATGGCCCGAACGCCGATGCCAGCGCCTCGGAGGCGCCGGCCAGCTGGTCCCCGGCGCGGCCGGCCGCGCCGGCCCGGTCGGTCAGCCCCGACAGCAGCCCGCTGCCGAGCGCCAGATCGCCGAGGCTGGCGAGGCTTTCGAGCTGTTCCACGGCACTCTGCACCGCGTCGATGGCGCTCGCCGCCTGATCCGCCAGATCCGAGATGTCCCCGAGGATGTCGGTGTCGAAGCCGAGGTCCCCGAGACCATCCAGCCCGCCGAAGCCCGAGACCTCGGCCGGGGGCGGCAGCGGCGGGCTTTCGGCCAGCAGCAACTCGTAGGCGTAAAAACCCGGCAGCCCCGCCGTCTCGCTGGCGCGGAAGCGCAGGATCACGACCTTGCTCAGCTCCAGCGCCGCGGTGATATCGGCGGCGAAGGTGAGTTCCTCACCCGTCGCCGCCGCCTGCTGCAAGGTGTCGAGTTCATCGGCGGCGGCATCGCCGGTCAGCGCGCCGGTGATGTGGATATGGTGCGAGCCACGCCCCGCCCGTTCCTGCACATCGCCCGCCAGGCCCAGCACCCGCGCGCCGGAAAAACCGCCGTCGAGCGCATGTTCGATCCGCTGCACGCGGGTCAGCGGGATGTCGCCGAGCAGCGGGGTCGCGGTCATGGCGCCAGCCCGCGCAGATCGGCCTCATCCTCCAGAGCCGCCGCCAAAGCATCGGCGAAGGCGAGACCTTCGAGGGGCACGGCCGCCGAGGCCGCCTGCCAAGGCGGCGCGACATCGGGCGCGACCTGGGGGGCATCGGCGGCGGGGGGCGGCGCCGCCTGCCAGGCCGGCGGCCAGCCGGGCAGGCGAAGTGCCGCCGTGGAGGTTTGGGCGCTGGAGGCCGGCACGGAGGCAGGCCGCCCGGGTGCCTGCCCCAGGCCCAGGCCCAGATCCAGGCCCAGGCCCAGGCCGGCGGCGCGCGGCGCGGAGCCGGGCAGGCCGGCGCCGGTGAGCGATACCGGGCCCACCGCCGGCAAGGCGGGATCATCCACCAGCCGTGGTGCGGCCTCCGCGTCGGGCCAGGCTGGGGTGACCAGCGCCAGGGGCGGGCGGCTCGCCATTTGGCCGGGTGTCGCGACCGCGGCCGGCGCGGGGCGCCACACCGCCTCGATGGTCCTGGACCGCATCGGCACCGTGCTGGCGGCGCTGCGCGCGGTGCCTGCGGCCGGTGCCAGGCGAAAGGGGCGCGGCCCCGCGGGCGGGGGTGCGGCGGCGGGCATGCCGCCTTCGCTCCTGCCAGGCTGCGGCGCCACCCAAGTCATGGGCGCCTCCGCCGCGGGGGGTGCGGGCGGGGCGGCAGCCGGCTCCGTCACCGGCGCCGCAGCCGGTTCCGGCGTGGCCATCGCGCGCGTCACGGCGGCCCGGCGCAGCAGGGCGCCAAGGCGTGCCTCGATCTCACCCGCAGGGTCATGCGCGGGTGCGATGGCGAAGACGATGCGCGTGGTGCCATCCTCCGCCGCCGGCAGCAGCGCGCGCGCCATGGCGTCGATCTCGGCGGCCGGTGCCTTGGCGATCTCCGACAGGCCGAGGCCCGCCCCGCGCGCGACGCACAAGGCGGTTTCGGCAAATCCGGGCAGCGTGTCGTCGGCCTCGGCCCCGGCAAGATGCAGCACCGCCAGATCCAGCGCCCGCGGATCGGCGATCCCCTCACGCCGCAATGCCAGCGCGCGCAGATGCGTCAGGGCCACCTGCGCCGCCTGGGGCGACCGCGCGGCGATGGCCAGCGCCTCGGTGCGGTCGCGGAAGCAGATGGCGGCGATCAGCGGCCCGTCCGGCCCGCCAAGCTGCCAGCTTCCCGGTATCGTGCCGGGCTGCAAGCTGGCCCGTGCCCCGTCCTCCGTTCCGCTCCAGTAGGCGCTCATGGCGCGCGCCCGTCAGCCCGGTGCCGCCGGGGGCGGATCGTCGCGCACGCGGACCGCGCTGAAGACATAGGTGCCCTCGCCATGCTCCCCGGCCGAGAGGGCGAAGCTGCGCGCCAGCAGGAAGCATTCGTCGAAGGTGACCGTCTTGCTGGTGTCGCCATGGCGCAGCGTGGCGGTGAGCTGGAAGGTGCCGGCACCCACCGCATCCAGCGCCGCGCTGGCCGAGGCGACCACCACCTTGCCCTCCACCGATTCCGGGCCGGAGACGATCCCGATCCGCTCCGTGCCGCCCAGCGCGTAGAGGTTGCTGCGCGCCCGAAGCTGGCGGAACTCGATGGCACGGACACCTTCGATGACGGTGCCGCCGATGCTGACGGTGCTCTCGCTCGCCGCGTAGATGATGGGCATGCCGGCTATCCTCGAAGCTGCGGAATGATGTGCCCCGCGTTCAGACCTTCACGCGGATGGTCGCGTAGACGTAATCGATGGCGCGGACCGGCCGCACCGCGATGTCCACCCGCACGATGCCCTGGCCGAAATCCAGCTGCGTCGAATAGACATCGACAAGGAAGGCGGGGTCGGTCCCATCGGTCGAGGGCACCAGCCAGCCGGCGCGTTCCATGCGCGTGAAGGTCGCGACCAGCTGCTGCCGCAGCGCGGTGCGCGCCTCATCGGTGTTGGTGGCGCCGATGTAGCGCTCGGCGGTCGCCTTGGTCTCGCGGATGCAGGAATCCGCGACGCGGGTGACCGAGATCTGGTCCCCTGTCGTGTCGATTCCCTTGAGTACCACAATGCCGACGCCGATCCGGTCCTGCACGACGAACAGATTGGTGGCCGAGCCGAGCAGCCGGTTCAGCTCGCTTTCGCGAAAGCGCGTGGGCGCGATCTCGAACAGCGGCAGCGGCTTGAAGGTCGGCGCGATCTCGGGACTGAGCCGCCCGACCGCACCCGCCACCGCGCCGGCGGCACCGCTCGGCGCGATCAGCACGAAACGCCGGCCGCGCACCGCGGCGGCATGGGCGCGGATGGCGTCCAGGCTGCGCTGCTCATCGGCTGTGACGGCGCCGAAGGCGATGCGCGGCGCCGCGGCATCGGCCATGCGCACGGCATGGGCCAGCAGCGCCTGGTGGATCTGGACGACCTCGGCCCCGGGACGCGCGGCCTCGAAGGCGGCGAGGACGAGGTCGATGCGCGGATCATCCTCCAGCCGGTCGATGGCGGTCTGGTAGTCGGCGACACCGGGCGAGACGCCCCCCGCAAAATCCTGCGGCGCATCGGTGCCGCGTGGCAACCGTGCGGCCACGGCCAGCGAGGGCAGCACACGGGCGCGGACCAGCCGCCCCTCGCGCAGCAGCACGTCGGGCAGATAGCGGTTGTCGTCAGGGTCCATCGACAGGCCGGTGTAGCTTTCCTGCAGCCCACGCTGCGACACGCGCAGCCCGACCCGTCCGGCGCCGGTGGTGATCTGCACGCTGAGCCCGGTCGGATCGACCCCATCGCCCGGCAGCAATTGCAGCAATTCGCGCGCGCCGCCGGCCTCGGTCACCGGCAAGGCGGCACCATCGGCGGCGAAGGCGAAGATGCCATCGCCCGGCAGCGTGCCGGCGCCGAAACCGGGATCGAGCGCCACGACATGGCGCGAGCTGCGATTGATCGTGTCGAACAGATCATCGGGCTGCCCCGGCGCCACGCGCAGATCGCTGAAGGTTTCCGCCACGCGCCCGCCGCGCAGCAGCCGCAGCGTCACCCGGATCGGGGCATTGTCGGCGCCGGTGATGGCCTGCACATCGGCGCGCATCTCATTGCCCCAGGCGCCAGCCGAGCGGCACACGAGGCGGACGCAGACCTGGCCATCGGTGTTCCGCAATTCGGTCTGCGCGCGGGCACCGCCGGTGACGGCGGAGACGACGAGTTCGGCAGCGCCATTGGCCAGGGCATGGACCGCCTCGGGCATGCTGGCCTCGGTGCCGGGCCCCAGCAGCTCGCGCAATTCCGTGGTGCGGGTGACGCCGACGAGGCCGCCATCCGCCGGCACGCGATCCACGATGCCGGCGATCCCGACGATGCCGCTGGCGGCGGGCAGAGGTGGCACGATGTCGAAGCGTGCCTGCACCTGCACGCCGGGAACGATGAGGACCGCCATGATATGTTCAGCTCCCCGATACGGCGCGCGCCCATGCGCGGCGACCAGCCGGGCAGGAGGCGGTTGGACCGGCTTCGGAAATTCTTTCCGAAATTTTCTCGATCATGACAGCAACGTGCACAATCGATCCCCCCCGGCGCGATCAAGGGCGGATCATGATCCCTCCCAAACCATCCCGCACTGTCGGTGAGGGTTCACGGATGGCCTACGCCCATGGATGAGCCGTGGTTCAATTCGGCATGGGCAAGGCGTGCCGCGCGCAGCCGCACGACGTCGCCGCGGCGACCCAGCGCGAGCTTGGTCAGGATGCGATGCACATGGTTCTTCGCCGTCGCGACGGCGATGCCGAGCGCGCGTGCGATCTGCTTGTTCGACAGCCCCTGCCCCATCAGATCGAGCACCTCCTCCTCCCGATCCGACAGGCGCGCGGCACCATCCCGCGCCACCGGCGTGGAGCGCAGGGCGAAGAGGCGCAGCGAAAGCAGGCGGGAGATCCTTGGCGGGCAACGGAACTCGCCCCGCATCGCGTCCTGGATCGCGTCCGCCAGGCTGTCGAGCGAGCCGTCGCGCGTGACATAGCCGGCCGCACCCGCCTCGGTGCAGGCAAGGATGAATTCCTCCGCCTCCGGCACCGCCAGCACCACCACGGGCAGGCCGGGCAGGCTGCGCGCCAACTCGGCGATGGTGGCGAGCCCGTCACCGGCCAGGTCGAGCAGCACGACATCGGGGCGGCGGCCATGGGCCGAGGCCAGCGCCTCCTCCACGGTTCCCACCAGCATGATCGTGGCGAAGCGATGGTCGCCGCGCAGCGCTAGGGCAATGCCGTCGCGATAGATCCTGACATCGCTTACGATGAGCACATCGACTGGCTTCATGTCACCCTCCGACGACGCGGTCCGTTCCGGACGCTATTTTCCCGGATGCTGGTTCCCCCGACGCCGCCGCGCGCGGAAGCGATCAGACGGCGCTGTCCACGCATCGCGTCCAGGTCAGACCAGCATATCAAACATGCCCGGACGGTGGCGCACCAGCCCATGTCATCACGATGCCGGCATTATCCCGCCCCCGTCCAATACCGCGCCTCATGTGCGATTTTTTATATGTGGGCACAGCAAAGTTTTCATGATGGTTTTCTCCGTCAGCCGCGCAAAGCCGGTGCCGACCTGCGTGGCGGCCGGATGGATGCGGCGGGAGGGTCAGCACATGCGACCCTCCTCGCTGCTGGAATTATCGGCCGCCGACCAGGCCCTGGCGCAGACCACCGAGGACCGCCGGTTCGACAGGCGGAAACCGGAGTTCAAGGGCAGTTGACCGTACGGTCGTCATACCTTGGTATGATTGCACCGGCGCCGCCGCCTGCCCCTCATGTCGCCTGAGCAACAGGTCGTGGCGACACGCTCCCCGCGCCAAGGGGAGCCGATCCGGCGATCGGCGCGAAAGGGCACCGCATGCAGCTCACCACCTATGCCGAAGCGCCTGCCGCCCGGCGGCTGCAATTCGGTGCCTTCGAGCTTCTGCCCCAGCAGAGCATCTTGCTCGAAGCCGGCACGCCGGTCCGCCTCGGCAGCCGCGCCTTCAGCATCCTCACGCTGCTGGTCGAGCGGGCGGGCGAGGTCGTCACCCATCAGGAGATCCGCGACCACGTCTGGTCCGGTGTCTTCGTCGATGACGTGAACCTGCGCGTGCATATCGCCTGCCTCCGCAAGAAGCTCGGCGAGGGCCAGGGGGGGGAACGCTACATCCTCAACATCCCCGGGCAGGGCTATTCCTTCGTCGCGCCGGTCGAGGACACCTCCGCGGCCCCCCTTCCCGGCCCGGTGGAGCCCCGCGCTATGGCCGGGCTGCCCGTGCTCCTCACCCGCCTGGTCGGCCGGGCTGCCGACCGCGCCGCGGCCGCGCGCCTCATCGCGCAGCATCGCCTGGTGACGCTGGTCGGGCCCGGGGGCATTGGCAAGACCAGCCTGGCCCTGGCCGCGGCCTGGCAGCAGGTGGAGGCCGAGCCGCAGGATGCCTGTTTCGTGGACCTCGCCCCGCTGACCGATGCGGCGCTGGTCCCCGCCGCGCTGGCCGCGGCGCTCGGCCGGCGCATCCCGTCCGAGGCGCCGATTCCGGCCCTGGTCGGGCTGCTGCGCCAGCGGGGGCCGAGGCGCCTGCTGATTGTGCTCGACAATTGCGAGCACCTGATCGACGCATGTGCCGTCCTGGCCGAAGCCGTGCTGCGGGCCGCGCCCGGCATACGCATCATCGCCACCAGCCGCGAGCCGCTGCTGGCCGAGGGCGAATGGGTGCACCGGCTGGGCGGCCTCGCCTTGCCGGAGGAGGCGGACGGCCTGCCGGCACAGACGCTGCTCGGCTGCCCCGCCGTCCAGTTGTTCGTCGAGCGGGCGGTGGCGAGCCTCGACAGCTTCACCCCCGATGCGGAGGCCCTTCGCGCCATCGCCGCCATCTGCCGCCACCTGGACGGCATCCCCCTGGCGATCGAACTGGCGGCGTCCCGGGTCGGGATGTTGAGCGTGCAGGCCTTGGCCGAGCAGGTCAGGGACCGGCTCGGCCTGCTCGCCCGCGGCCGCCGCACCGCCCTGCCCCGCCAGCAGACGCTGGAGGCGAGCCTGGACTGGAGCTACCGCCCGCTGCCGGAGGCCGAACGGCGGGTGCTCCGCCGGCTCGCCATCTTCCCCGGCGGCTTCACGCTTGCGGCCGCCATGGCGGTGGTGCCGGGCGAGGCGGCGGAGCGGCATGGGCTCGTCGAGCAGATCACGCGCATGGCGGCCAAATCCCTCATCGCCGTCGATACCGCGGGCGAGGCCGTCCACTACCGGCTGCTGCGCACGACCCGCAGCTATGCCGCCGAGCGGCTGCGGGAGGCGGGCGAGACCGCCGCCCTGGCCCGCCGCCATGCCGCATATCTGGAGATGCCGGTGCCGGACGTCGCCCCCGCCGCGGAGGGCGCCCCCTGGCGCGACGGCCTCCACCGCTCGCGCGACGATATCCGCGCGGCGCTCGAGCGGGCCGCCCCCCGGCGGGCCATGCACGGTCAGGCGGCTGCTTGACGGCCGCCGGCGTTAAGCCTTGCCTGACCCATCGTCCGGCGGTCCATGACGTGATTCGTCAAGCTCCCGGCCATCGGCAGCGGCATCATGGCGCCCCGGCCCAGGCTGGCCGGCAGGACTCCGACCGATATCAGCAGGTCGCACCGGCGCGGCGGCATCCCGCCCCGCGAACGAGGCGACCCCAATGAGGACAACATCATGAAAACGCATGGGAAGGCGCGTTGGCGCGGCGGCATCAAGGACGGCATCGGCGCGATCACGACGCATAGCGGCGCGCTCGATCAGTATCCCTACGGCTTCGCCAGCCGCTTCGAGGGCAAGCCGGGCACCAATCCGGAGGAGTTGATCGGCGCCGCCCATGCCGGCTGCTTCACCATGGCCCTGTCGCTGATGCTGGGCGAGGCCGGCCTCACCGCCGAACAGATGGACACGACCGCCGAGGTGACGCTCGACAAGCAGGCCGACGGCTATGCCATCACCAAGGTGGATCTGACCTTGGAGGCGCGGATTCCCGGCGCCGATGATGCCACCTTCCAGGCGCTGGCGGCCAAGGCCAAGGCCGGCTGCCCGGTGTCGAAGCTGCTGAAGGCGGAGGTCACGCTGAAGGCCACGCTGCTCACCTGAACCATCGGGGTGCCGGCGCGCTTGTTTCGGCACGGCTGCGCTGGCACCCTTTTTTACGTCCGATCCGGAGGGCCGTCGGAACGACGGCTGGGAGTGCCAGACGCCACAGCTCCACCCCCCGTACCGCAATCGCACCCGGACCGCCGCGTTCCCCAACGCGCACCGGCCTTGAAGCAGGTCTTCTCCCGCTGGCCGACCGGGCTCGCGCCGCCGCTGGCGCGTGCTGAGGGCGGTATGGCCGCATTGCCGCATTGGGCGCGGCCCGCCAGCCAGCACCGCCCCCTGCCGGCGCTGCTGTCGCACGGGGTCCGCGCGGTGCTGTTCGCGGCGCTGCCCTGTGTGGCCGGCGGCCTGCTGGTCGCCGCCGCGATGGTGGACCGGCCCAGGGTCGCGGCCGGCTTCACCATCCTGGCCTGCCTCCTCCTCCTGGCCACGATCGGCGCGGCGTGGTGGCTCTCCGCCCGGCTTGCCGAAAGCGAGAAGCGCGGGCATGCCATCTTCGAACGCGCCGGCATCTCTTTGTGGCGGGAGGATTGGACCGCGGTCGGCAAGGCCGTCATCGCGCTGAAGCAGGCCGGCATCCATGACATGCGGGCGCATTTCACGGCCGAGCCGGATCTGGCGCGCGCCCTGCGCCGGCAGGTCATCATCCGGGACGTGAACGCCTTCACGGTGCAGATGATGGGTGCTGCGGACAAGCAGGCCTTCCTCGGCACCCTCGACCGCATCCTGCCGGATACCGACCACACCTTCATCCAATGGATCATCGCCTTCGCGAATGGCGAGCCCTACTATCGCTCCGAGGCGCATATCACCCGCCCCGACGGCAGCGTCGCGGACACGCTGTTCGTGGCCGAATTGCCCGGCAACCTCGACGGATTCCGCGACATCATCGTGACCGCCATGGACATCACGGAATTCAAGGCGGCGCAGGCCAGGCTGGTCGCGGCGGAAACCGAAATCGCCCGCGCCTCCCGCGTCACCACCATCGGCGCACTGGCCGCGACCATCGCACATGAGGTGAATTCGCCCTTGTCGGCCATCGTGACCAATGCCGAGGCCGGGCTGCGCTGGCTGCGCCGGCCCATCCCCAACCTCATCGAGGCCGAGGCCGCCATCACCGGGGTCATCGCCGATGCGACCCGCGCCCGGGACGTGGTGGCGCGCACGCGATCCTTCCTCGGCAACTCGCCGCGCCGGAGTGCGGCCATCGACCTTGCGGATGCGGCGCGGAACGCGATCCTGCTGGTGGAGCGCGAATTGCGGACGCTCGGCGCCTCGGTGCATTTCGATGCGGATGAGGATGTCCCGCATGTCCTCGCCGACCCCATCCAGATCCAGCAGGTGCTGGTGAACCTGATGATCAACGGGGCCCAGGCCATGGCCGACCTGGCCCAGCCCCGGGACCTCACCATCACCATCGCGCGCGACCGGGATGACGTCCGCGTGGACGTCCGCGACAGGGGCGTGGGCATCGAAGCGGATCATCTGCCCCGCATCTTCGATCTCTTCTACACCACCCGGCCGGGCGGGTTGGGCATGGGCCTGGCCATCTGCCGCAACTGCGTCGAGGCGCATGGCGGGCGGCTATGGGTCAACACCACCGCCGGGGCCGGCGCCGTCTTTCATTTCAGCCTGCCGATTTCGCCGCATGTGTAGCAGCTCCGTCATCGCCATCGTGGATGACGACGAGGCCATCCGCGCCGCGCTGTCGAGCCTGCTGCGCTCGCTGGGCTACGAGGTTCGCCTTTTCGCCAGTGCCGAGTCCTTCCTCGCCGACAGCCGTGCATCGCCCGATTGCCTGGTCACCGACATCCAGATGCCGGGCATGAACGGGCTCCAATTGCAACTGGCGATCCGCAACCGCCGCCCGCGCCTGCCGGTCATCGTCATCACCGCCTTCCCCGAGGATGCGGTGCGCGAGCAGGCCATCGCCGCCGGCGCGCTGCATTTCCTGAGCAAGCCCTTCGAGGCGGATGCGATCGCGCGCTGCCTCAGCGAAGCCGTCGGCGGCGCTCGGTAGGCCATGGCCATGGCACCGGCCCCCAGCCTCGACGTTGCCCCGACGCCCACCGCGGCCGACGGCACGACACCGCGGCCGGGCAGGGCCATCGAGCGGGCGGCGACCCTCCTCGCCCTTGCCTGCGTGCCGGTGGGCCTGTTGCTGCTCGGCGATGGCGATGCCCTGGCGGGGGGCGCGGTGCTGAGCCTGGGGACCGGCGTCGCCATCGCGGCGCTGCTCGCGCGCGGCAGGAGCGAGGCGATCCGGGATCGCGACCTGCGCCGTGCCGGCATTTCGATCTGGATCGAGGATTGGACCGAGGTCGGCAAGGTCATCCTCTCGCTACGCGCGGAAGGCCGGGATGTGCAGGCGCATTTCGCGGCGCATCCGGAGCTGTTCGACCAGTTGCACCGCACGGTGCGGATCACCGACGTGAATGACTCCACCCTCGATTTCACCGGCGCGCGGGAGAAAAGCCGACTGATCGGCCGCCTCGCCGATGTGGTGCCCGCCTCGGCGCAGACCTTCGAGCGCTGGATCGCCGCGATGGCGCGCGGCGACCGGGTCTATCGCTCCGAAAGCCGGGTCCGGCGCCTCGATGGTGAATTGCGGGATTGCCTGGTCACCGCCGTGCTGCCGCGCGATCTGGAGGGGTTCGGCAACCTTCTCGTCAGCATCATCGACATATCCGACTACAAGGCCGACCAGGCCAGGCTTGCGATCATCGAACGCGAGGCCTCGCGCGCCTCGCGCGCCGCGACGGTAGGGGTGCTCACCGCCTCCATCGCGCATGAGGTGAAGAGCCCGCTCGCCGCCGTGGTCACCAATGCCGAGGCCGCGCTGCGCTGGCTGCGCCGCCCGGCGCCCGATCTGGTGGAGGCGGAGGCGGCGATCGGGGCCGTCGTCGGCGATGCGCTGCGTGCCCGTGATGTCGTGGACCGCACGCGGCTGCTGCTGACCAACGCGCCGCATACGCCGGCGGAGCTGGAGATCGTCGATGCCATCAGGAGCGCCGCCCTGCTGGTCGATCGCGAGCTTCGCGCGGCCGATGCCATATTGCGGGTCCGCGCCGAGCCCGGGACGCCGCGGGTCATGGCCGATGTGAGCCGGCTGCGCCAGGTGGTCACCAACCTCCTCCTCAACGCCGCGCAGGCCATGGCGGACAGCCCGCGCCCGCGTGAGATCCTCATCCGCGCCCAGGCGGATGGCGAGGACGTCCGCGTCGAGGTGGCCGATACCGGAACCGGCATCGCCCCAGACCGCATCACCCGCATCTTCGAGCCCTTCTATTCCACCAAGGAGGATGGCATCGGCGTCGGCCTCGCCATCTGCCGCGCCTGCGTCGAGGCGCATGGCGGGCGGCTCTGGGCGACCAGCGTGCCCGGTGCGGGCGCGACCTTCCATTTCACCTTGCCCGCGGCACCGGCATGACCGCGCCCATCATCCATATCGTCGATGACGACGCCTCGCTGCGGAACGCGCTGGTCGGGCTGTTCCGCTCCACGGGCCTGCAGGCGCGGCCCTATGCCTCGGTGCGGGATTTCCTCGATGCCTCGCGCGACGACGAGCCGGGGTGCATCATCCTCGATGTGCGGCTGCCCGACATGAACGGGCTCGACCTCCAGGCGCAATTGCATAGCCTGGGCATCCATCTGCCGGCGATCCTGATGACCGGCCATGGCGATATTCCGATGTCGGTCCGCGCGATGAAGGCGGGCGCGATCGATTTCCTGGCCAAGCCGTTCCACGACCAGGACATGCTCGATGCGGTCGCCACCGCGCTCGACCGCGATCGCGCCCGGCGGGAGGCGGAGACGGGCGCCTCGGAACTGCGCAACCGCTACGAGAGCCTGACCGCGCGGGAGCGGGAGGTGATGGCGCTGGTGGCCGCGGGCCGCATGAACAAGCAGGCTGCCTGGGAGCTCGGGCTGAGCGAGATCACCGTGAAGATCCATCGCGCGAGCGCGATGCGGAAGATGGGCGCGCGCTCCCTGGCCGAGCTGGTCCGGGTTGCGGCGTTGCTGGAGCCGCCCGCCGCCGGGTGAGGCCTCCGGCCCCGCTGCTTCTGCCGGATCAGACGGCGTTGCTTTTCGTCGATCCCTACGCCGCATCACCAGCATCCGAAACTCGTCGCAGAGCATATCGCGGGCTTTGTGCGCGCGATCGGCTGAGCAGGGTCAGAAGCCCACTTCCCGCGGGTCGAACATGCCGCCGCGGGAGAAGGCCTGGCGCACGTAACCGGCAAAGGCCTCGACCGCGGGGCGCCGCGACCGCCCGGTGTGCGACAGCAGCATCAGCCGCACGCCGGGCAATTCGGGTTCCAGCGGGAGTGCGACGATGCGGCGGCCATCGGTCGCATAGGGGCTGCGCGGCACGATGTTCAGCACCGACCAGCCATGCCCGGCGGCAACCATCCCGCGCACCATCTCGATGCCGCGCGAACGGAAACCGATCACCGGGGTGAGCCCGGCCGCGCGAAACAGGCCGAGGAAATAATCGCGCGAGCCGGGCAGGTCGAGCAGCATGAACGGCTCCTCGGCCAGATCCGAGAGCCGCACACTGGCGCGGCGGGCCAGGCGATGCGTCGCGGGCAGCATGGCATGCGGCGGCAGATGGGCCAGCGGCTCCGCCGTCATCCCCTCCCCCAGCGCATAATCATAGGCGAGCGCGACCTCGGTCCGCCCTTGGGTCAGCGAGGCCAGCACCCCCTCATGGTCGGCCTCCTCCAGCACCAGGCGGATGCGGGGGAAGATGGTGTTGAAGCCCGAGAGCAGCGCCGGCACGAAGCGCGGCGCCACGGAGACGAAGCAGCCAACGGCGATGTCACCCACCGGCTCGCGCCCCATGGCGCGGGCGGCCTGGTAGAAGTCATCGGCATGGGTCAGCAGCACCCGCGCCTCGGCCAGCACCCGGACCCCCGCCGGGGTCGGCGACACGCCGCGGGCATGGTGGCGGATGAAGAGGGAGAAGCCGAACTCGGCCTCGCAGGCCGCGATCGCGTCGCTGATCGAGGGCTGCGACAGATGCAGATGCTTCGCGGCCGCCGAGACCGAACCGGCATCCGCCACGGCGACGACATAGCGCAGGGACCGGAGGGAGAGCCGCATCTGTATAGGCTATACCTATCCAGTACCGTGGCAGAAGATGGTTTCGCCGATGCCCTGACGCGGCGCAGCATGACGCCTTGGCAATCAGGGGCAGGCGATGATCCGCACCGGCGCGCAATACCTCGCGGGGCTTCAGGATGGGCGGGAGGTCTATATCGATGGCGCCCGCGTGCGGGATGTCACGAGCCACCCGGCGCTGCGCCCCATCATCGCGGCCAAGGCGCGGGTCTACGACCTGCACCATGCCGAGGCTTCGAAGGCGGCGCTGACGTATACCGATGATGCCGGAACCCACAGCCTGCTGCTGAACCCGCCGCTGACGCGCGAGGACTGGCATCGCAAATGGGCGGGGATCGACCTTGTGCTGCGCGACCTCGGCGGCGTGGTGACGCGGATGGGCGATGAGACGGTGGGCGAGATGTGGTCGCTGGCCGATGGGCGCGATGTATTGGCCGAGATCGACCCTCGATTCGCCGAGAACATCGACCGCCACATCCTGGCCTCCGTGCACAACGACCCCTTCCACGTCTCCGCCAATACCGATCCCAAGGGCGACCGCTCCCGCCCGGTCGAGCAGCGCGACCCGGATATGATGATCCGGGTGGTGAAGGAGACCGATGCCGGCATCATCCTGCGCGGCGCGAAGTACGAGACCGCCGCCGCCTATGCCGACCAGGCTTTCCTCAAGCCCACGGTCGGCGCCTGGACCAATGAGAAGGAGAGCCAGCACGCCGTCGGCTGCATCGTGAAGATGGGGGCGAAGGGGGTGAAGCACATCTGCCGCGCCTCCTTCGCCACCCAGGATGCCGCCGACCATCCGATCGCGACGCGCTTCGACGAGGTGGAGGCCCTGGTCGTGTTCGACGACGTGCTGATCCCGTGGGAGGATGTGTTCTTCTACCGCCACACCCGCGCCGCGCAGCATGTGCGCGCGACCCTGCACCGCTACAGCGCCTTCCCGTTTGTTCTGCGCCTGCTCTACAACGCCGATGCGATGATCGGTGCGGCGATGTGGAACGCGCGGCAGACCGGGTTGGAAAAATTGCAGGCGGTGCAGGAGAAGCTGGCCGATCTGGTCTGCTACCGCGAGGGCATCCACGCGCATCTGACCGCCTCCATCGCGCTGTCGGAAACCTCGCCGGCGGGGTTCCAGATGCCGAACCAGTCGCTGCTCTATGCCGGGCGGGTGCTGGCCTGCAGCCAGCTTCCGGCGATGATGCACACGGCGCGGGAATTGATCGGCGGGCAGATCTGCGTGACGCCCGACGCCGCGCAATTCGATGGCGAGGCCGGCCCCTGGCTGCGGAAATTCTACACGCTGAACGATGCCTGGAATGCCGATGACCGGCGCAAGCTGCTCGCCTATGCGCGCGACCTGCTGAACAGCGGCTATGCGGGGCACCGGCTCGCCTTCGCGCAATTCGCCCAGGCCCCGCATTTCAGCCATCTCGCGGCGGTGTATCGCGCCTTCGACTTCGAAGGACCGCTCGACTTCGTGCGCCGCGCCGCGGGGCTGTCGGACCGCATCCATGGCGCCGCGACGGCGCCGCCCGCCAAGCTCGGGGAAGCTGCGTGATGCTGTCACGGTTTTGTGCAGCTGCATCCTGCGCAGCGCCGGTTGCCGCATGTCTCATCAAAGCCGATGCGCCAGGGGTATTTTGTGCCGGGCCTGGCGCGCGCCCGGCGTCGGCGCGGCTAGACTACGCTGCGCCAGACGTCTTGAGGTCGCATATGCGTTGGGGCAACTGACGGAATCGGACACATGAACGCAGACACCGGGAGCACCGTCACGGCAAGCGTCAACCAGGGCCGTCCCGCCAAGCTCTCGGCGCGCGGAATCGCCAAGCGCTATGGCATGGTGGATGCGCTGCTGCCGATCGACCTCGACGTGGCACCGGGTGAGTTCCTGACCGTCCTCGGCCCCTCCGGGTCCGGCAAGACCACGCTGTTGCAGCTCATCGCCGGGCTGATCGAGCCGAGCGCCGGGGCGCTGTTCATCGACGGCCGCGACGAGACGCATACCCCCGCGCATAAGCGCGGCGTCGGCGTGGTGTTCCAGAGCTACGCGCTGTTCCCGCATATGACGGTGCGGGAGAATGTCTGCTTCCCCTTGCAGATGCGCCACATCCCCCGCGCGGAGTTGCAGCGCCGGGTCGCCGCGACGTTGGAGATGGTCGGGCTCGGCGCCTTGCAGGACCGCTTTCCCGGGGAGCTGTCCGGCGGGCAGCAGCAGCGTGTGGCGCTGGCGCGGTGCTTCGTGTACCAGCCGGCGCTGATCCTGATGGATGAGCCGCTCGGCGCGCTGGACCGCAAGCTGCGCGAGACGATGCAGATCGAGATCAAGCGGCTGCACCGCGACACCGGCGCCACCATCATCTTCGTCACCCACGACCAGGACGAGGCGCTGGCGCTGTCCGACCGCATCTGCCTGATGAACCACGGCCGGATCGAGCAACTCGGCGAGCCGCAGGATATCTACGAACGGCCCAAGACCCTCTTCGCCGCCGATTTCATCGGCATCTCCAATGTGATGCGCGGGCGGGTCGGTCCGGGCGGAATGCTTGAGACCGCCGATGGCGCGCTGCCGCTCCCTGCCGGGGCGCCGTGCCCCGCGGCGGGCCAGACGGCGGCGCTGGTGATCCGCCCGGAACATATCGAACTGCTGCCCCCCGATGGCACCGCCTTGCGCGGCCGCATCAGCGAGTCCGTCTATGCTGGCTCCGAATTCCGCCTGTTGGTGACGCTGGATTCGGGGACCACGCTGGTCGCCCGCCGCTCCCCGGGCCACGCCGAACTGCGCATCGGCGATGAAGTGGCGCTGGGCTGGGCCGCCGACCGGGCGCGCCTGCTGCCCGCTTGAGACGTATATGGCTTTCGTTGAGGAGATGACGATGACGGACCCGACCAGGACAGCTTCCCGCCGTGCCGTGCTGCGCGCCGCGGGGCTGGCCGCGCCTTTTGTCTTCACCGGCGGCCGCGCCTTCGCGGCGGACCAGATCATTTCGGCCGATGTCGGCGGAGCGCCGGGCGCGGCAATCCGAAGCGCCTTCTACGAACCCTTCGAGCAGGAGACCGGCATCCGCGTCGTCGGCGTGGGGCATGAGCCCGACCCGACCGTGCAGTTCAAGCTCGCCGTGGACAGCCGCAGCTACATCTGGGACCTGTGCATGGTGACGCCCACGCATGTGCTGAACCTGACCGCGCCGCGGATGTACCTCGAACCGCTGAACATCGCCCCGATGTCCACGCTGGTCGAGGGCATGCTGACGCCGACCTGGCTCGGTTTCTCGGTCTTCTCCACCGTCATCGCCTATCGCACCGACAAATTCGGCGATGCCGGGCCGCAGAACTGGGCGGATTTCTGGGACGTGGGGAAATTCCCCGGCCGGCGTGGGCTGTATCGCGGCTATACCGGCGTCATCGAGGCGGCGCTGATGGCCGATGGCGTGGCCTCGAAGGATCTCTACCCGCTCGACCTCAATCGCGCCTTCCGCAAGCTCGACCAGATCAAGCCGCACATCAACGTCTGGTGGACCAGCGGCGCGCAGAACACGCAGTTGCTGCAAAGCGGCGAGCTGGACATGTGCGACACCTGGAGCGCCCGCGCCTATGCCGCCATCGACAGCGGCGCGCCGGTACGCACGGTCTGGAACCAGGGGCTGTACTCGACCGATGGCTGGTCGATCCTGCGCGGCACGCCGAAGGCGGATCTGGCACGCCAGTTCATCGCCTTCTGCATGAAGCCGGAGCGGCAGGCGGCCTATTCCAACGTCGTCGCCAATGGACCGACCAATACCAAGGCCTTTGATTTCATCACCGCCGAACGCGCCCGGCTGCTGCCAACCTCCGCCGCCAACCTCGCCGGGCTGGCACCGAGCAACGCCGCCTGGTGGACAGCGAACCGCACGAAGGTGCAGGAACGCTTCCAGGATTGGCTGCTGGGCTGAAGGAAACACCGCCATGCCCGCCGAACGCCGTATGCATCTCGCCTTCTCGGCGCATCTGTCCGGCGCGCATCCGGCGGGGTGGCGACACCCCAGCACGGAAGACGGCAGCGATGTCAGCATCGCCGCCTATCGCCGTCTGGCGCGGATCGCGGAGGCCGGGCTGTTCGATCTGTTCTTCATGGCCGATACCCCGGCGCTGCGGATCGACAATCTGGAATCCTGGAGCCGGTTTCCGCTCTTCACCAATGTGCTGGAGCCGCTGACGGCGCTGTCCGCCCTGGCCGGGGCCACCGAGCATATCGGCCTCGGCGGCACCGCCACCACCAGCTTCAACGAGCCGTTCAACGTGGCACGGCAATTCGCCTCGCTGGACCATGTCAGCGGCGGCCGCGCGGCCTGGAACGTGGTGACCACGGCGAATAATTACGCCGCGGGCAATTTCGGCCATGCGCCTTTGGCGCCGCATGCCGAACGCTACGACCGCGCCCGCGAGTTCGTGGCGCTGGTCAAGAAGTTCTGGAACACCTGGGAAGACGATGCCTTCGTCTATGACCGCGAGGCCGGCCGCTTCTACGATCCGGCCAAGCTGCATCCGGTGCTGCACGAGGGGAAGCACTTCCAGATCAAGGGCGGGCTGAACCTGGAGCGGACGCCGCAGGGCCATCCGGTCATCATCCAGGCCGGTGCCTCGGACGATGGCAAGGCGCTGGCCGCGGAGACGGCGGAGGTGGTCTTCGCCTCGGCCAATACGCTGGAGAAGGCCCAGGCCTATTACAGCGACGTGAAGGGCCGCATGGCCGCCTTCGGCCGCGAGCGCGACGAGCTTTGCGTCCTCGCCGGCATGCCCGTCGTCGTCGGCGAGAGCGAGCAGGAAGCCGAGGACAAGCACCAGACCTTGCAGGCCTTGCTGCATCCGGCGGTGGCGCGGCAACGGCTGGGGATGGATCTGGAGACCGACCTCTCCGACCTGCCCTATGACGAACCCATCCCTGAATCCCGCATCCCGAGCAAGGCGAACCTGCACACCGCCTATTTCGCCGAGATCGTGCGGATGATCCGGGAGGAGAAGCTGACCCTCCGCCAGATCGCCCAGCGCTACGAGCGCGGCACCCGGACCCTGCGCGGCACACCGAAGCATGTCGCGGACAGGCTGGAGGAATGGTTCACCGGCGGGGCCTGCGATGGCTTCATGCTGATCCTGCATCTGCAACCCGCGGGGCTGGAGGATTTCGTGCGCCTGGTGGTGCCGGAATTGCAGCGACGGCACCTGTTCCGCACCGAATATACCGGGCGCACACTCCGCGATCATTTGGGCCTGCGGCGCCCGCCCTTTCGCGCGCCGAGCCTGGCCAAAGCCGCGGAATAGCCGAGAAGGACATCGCCCATGACCGCCGAACGGAAAATGGCCTTGGCATTGCTGGTCAATGGGACCGGCCACCACGGCGCCTCCTGGCTGCATCCCAGCACCCAGGCCGATGCCTCGACCAGCATCGAATGGTATCGCGACACCGCGCTGCTCGCCGAGCGCGGGCTGTTCGACCTGTTCTTCATCGCCGATACCCCGGCGGCGCGGACCAGCAACCTCGAAGCCTATAGCCGCTTCCCCATCTTCATGAATGTGTTCGAGCCGGTGACCCTGCTCGCCACTTTGGCGGGGCTCACGAGCCACATCGGCCTTGGCGGCACGGTCAGCACCAGCTTCACCGAGCCCTATAATGTCGCGCGGCAATTCGTCTCGCTCGACCATTTGAGCCACGGCCGCGCGGCCTGGAATGTCGTCACCTCGGCCAACGACTTCGCCGCGCGCAACTTCGGCCTGGACCGGCTGCCGCCGCACGCGCAGCGGTATGAGCGCGCGCAGGAATATGTCGATCTCGTCCGCAAGCTCTGGGACAGTTGGGAGGATGACGCCTTCATCTTCGACCGCACCAGCGGGCTGACCTTCGACCCCGCCAAGCAGCATGCGGTGGATCACGAGGGCAAATTCTTCACCCTGCATGGCGCGCTGAACATCCGCCGCGCGCCGCAGGGCCATCCGGTGATCATCCAGGCCGGGGCCTCGGACACCGGGCGGGAATTCGCGGCCGAGACGGCGGAGATCGTCTTCTCCTCCGATGCCTCGATCGAGAGCGGGCTGCGCTTCTATCGCGACCTCAAGGGCCGCATGGACAAGTTCGGCCGCGACCCGGACGAGTTGAAGATCCTGGCCGGCAAGCCGGTGCTGATCGCCGACAGCGCCCAGGAAGCCGAGGACATGTTCCAGACCTTGCAGGAGATGATCCATCCCATGGTCGGCCGCATGCGGCTCGGCATGGATCTGGAAACCGACCTGTCCGACCTGCCGCTGGACGAGCCGATCCCCGAGGACCGCATCCCCAAGACCTCCAACCAGCACAAGGCCTATTTCGACCACATCGTGGAGATGATCCGGACGGACAAGCTGACCCTGCGCCAGCTCTATCTGCGCTACGAGCGCGGCAACAAGACCTTCCGTGGCACCGCCATGCAGGTGGCCGACAATCTGGAGGATTGGTTCGCGGCCGGGGCGGCGGATGGCTTCATGATGAATTTCAGCATCATGCCGATGGGGCTGGAACGCTTCGTGGCCGAGGTGGTGCCGGAGATCCAGCGGCGCGGGTTGTTCCGCACCGCCTACACCGGCCGGACCTTGCGCGAAAACCTCGGGCTGAAGCGGCCGGCGAACCGGCATGTCGTGCCGGCGCCCGCGCCGCTGGAGGTGGCCAAGTAGCCCCCGCCCGATGAGCGCCGCCCTGGCGCCCCGCCGGCGGGACGCGCTCTGGCTCGCCGTGCCGGGTGTGCTGTTCCTGGTGGCCTTCCTGGTCGGGCCGGCGCTTGGGCTGCTCTCGCTCAGCTTCACCGATGGCGACACCGGCGCCTTCTCGCTCGCGGCCTACCGGCGTGCCTTTGGCGTCGGGGTCTATACGCGGATCATCGGTTCGACCTTCATGATCGCGTTGCAGACGATGGGGTTCTGCCTGCTGCTCGGCTATCCGCTTGCCTATTGGCTGGCCGGGCTGCCGGCGCGGAGGCGGCGGATGGCGACGCTGCTGGTGCTGCTGCCGTTCTGGACCAGCGCGCTGGTGAAGAACTTCGCCTGGCTGGTGCTGCTGGGCCGCACCGGCATCGTCGCCGGGACGCTGCAAGCCCTGGGCGTGGAAGCGCCGCCGGACCTGCTGTTCAACCGCGGCGTCGTCCTCTTCGCGATGACGCATAGCCTGCTGCCGCTGGCGGTCATCTCCATGCTCTCGGTCATGACCGGGATCGATGAGCGGCTGCGGCCGGCGGCGGGCACCTTGGGCGCCTCCCGCGTGGTCGCGTTCTGGCGCGTCTATATGCCTCTATCGATGCCGGGGGTCGCCTCGGCCGGGCTGCTCGTCTTCATCGCCGCCCTTGGCTACTTCATCACCCCGGCACTGCTGGGCAGCCCGCGCGAGACGATGATGGGCAATGCCATCATCATCCAGGTGCAGCAGATGGACAACATGGTCTTCGCCGCCGCCCTGTCGGCCGTGCTGATCGCGGCGGCGCTGCTGACCTGCGTGGTCTATGACGCGATCTTCGGGCTGTCCGGCATGTCGGGCGGCGGCGGCGCGGTGCGGCGGTCGCCGCATGGCCTGGTCCGGCGGCTCGGGCTCGGGCTCAGCCGGGTGCTGGCGGCGGTGTTCGGCGGCCTGGCGGAGGGGGCGGCGCGGCTGCTCGGTGGGCATCGCCTCGGCTGGCTGCTGCCGGCCTATGCCTGCGCCATGGTGGTGGTGCTGGTGGTGCCGGTGCTGTCCATGGTGCCGATGGCCTTCACCAGCTCCAATTTCATGTCCTTCCCGCCGCCCGGCTTCAGCCTGCGCTGGTTCGAGGAATATGCGACCTCGCCGGTCTGGGTCTCGGCGACCTTGCGCTCCTTCGGCATCGGCATCGCCACGGCCTTCGTCACGGTGACCTTGGCGACGCTGGCCGCGCTGGGGCTCGCGCGCAGCGGCAGCCGGCTGTCGGGGGCGGCCTTCCTGATGTTCATGACGCCGATGGTGGTGCCCTCCATCGTCGTCGCCGTGTCGCTGTTCCAGCTCTTCGCCAAGATCGGGCTGGTGGCGACCGACCTCGGCATCATGATCGGGCATACGGTGCATGCCATGCCGATCGCCTTCGTGATCCTGCTGGCGACGCTCAAGGGGCATGACCTGCGGCTGGACCAGGCGGCGGCGACGCTGGGTGCCAACCGGCCGCGCACCTTCCTGCGCGTCACCATGCCGTTGATCCGCGGCGGGCTGGTGGGGGCGCTGATCTTCGCCTTCCTCGCCTCCTTCGAGGAGCTGACGGTCGCCATGTTCATCGGCGGCGGGCTGCGGAGCACCTTGCCCAAGCAGATGTGGGATGACGTGAACCTCCAGGTCAGCCCGGTGCTGGTGGCCGCCTCGGTCGTCGTCGTGGTGATCGTGACGGTGCTGTTCCTGCTGGGCGAGTATCTGCGCCCCGGCCGGCGCTAACCCCGCGTCAGCAGGAACAGCGCCTGTTCCCCGAACAGATTGGCCAGCCAGGCGCTGCGCCGCCAGGGCGCCTTGAGCCCGCGGTCATCCACCGCCAGCCAGCGCTCCACCCGGTACTCCTCCAGCGCGCAGAGGTCGAAGAAATCCCGGATCGTGCAGGGGTGGATGTTCGGCGTCTCGTACCAGGCGCGGTGCCAGGTCTCGGTCATCGGCATCCGCCCGCTGGTCAGGATCTGCAGCCGCAGCGCCCAATGGCCGAAGTTGGGGAAGGAGACGATGGCATGCTTCCCGATGCGCAGCATCTGGTGCAGCACCTCGCGCGGCCGCTCCACCGCCTGGAGCGTGCGCGACAGCACCACGTAGTCGAAGGCCTGGTCGGGGTAGAAGGCCAGATCCTGGTCCGCATCCCCGTGGATCACGGCAAGACCGGCGGCGACCGCCCGGGTCGCCTCGGCCATGTCGATCTCCATGCCCCGCGCATCGGCGTTCTTCTCGCGCTGGAGGTGGCCGATCAGCGCGCCATCGCCACAGCCGATGTCCAGCACGCGGGCGCCATGCGGGATCATCTCCGCGATCAGCCGCAGATCGAGCCGCATGTTCTTGGCGACGAAACGGATACTGCTGGCGTCGTCGGGCACGGGTCTGCCTTGTTCGGTGTTACGGCGATCTAGGACCCTCGCCGCCGCCCCGCAAGCGCGTCAGGCCGGTTGCGGCTCCGCCCAGGATTTGCTGCGGGCCTTGAAATTGGCCAGGACGCGTTCCCCGGCGACAATCGGCGCGAAGGCCTCGCCCTCCGGCCGGTGGCCGGCCAGCGTCATCGGGTCGATCACGGTATGATAGGAGGGATGCACGAACAGCGGCATCGAATACCGCTCCTTCCCCGAGCGGTTCACCACATGATGCAGCGCCGCGGCATAGCGCCCGCCGGTCCAGCGATGCAGCAGCTTGCCGACATTGATGACGATGGCCTCCGGGTCCGGCACCACGGGCCACCAGGCGCCATCGGGGCCGAGCACCGACAGCCCGCCGTTCATGTCCTGGATCAGCAGCGTGATGAGCCCCTCATCCACATGCGGCGCCACCCCGTAATCCGAGGTTTCGGCGACCGCCTCGGCCGGCGGGTAATGCACCACGCGCATGTTGGAATAGGTCTTGGCCGAGGCTTCGTCGAAAAAGCCCGGATCGACCTCCAGATGCCGCGCCACCGCCTGCAACACCGCCTGGCCGACCGCGAACATCGCGCGGTAGCAGGTCGTCAGCCGTGCCTCGAAGCCCGGCAGCGCCGGAAACGGCGTTTCGGCATGGAAGGGCAGCGCACGCAATTCGGGCTCCTCCGGGCGATCCGGATGGCCCATCGAGAAGGCCTCCTGGCCAGAGGGTTTTTCGCCCGGGCGCACGCTGTCGAACATCGGCACATAGCCGCGGTTGTTGGCGCGGTTCTGCACCGCGCGCTTCACCGCCTCGGGGGCGGCGAAGAACTCTTCCGCGGCGGCGAAGGCGTCGGCGATCACCTCCGGCGGCACGCCATGCCCGCGCAGGGAGACGAAGCCGCAGCTCTCGAAGGTCGCGCCCAGGGCGGCGATGGTCGCCGGATCGGCAGCACCGGCCGAGAAATCGACCGAAGGGACATTCGGCATTCAGATGCCTCCGCTCAGCATGCGTTCGGAAATCGGGGGAAGATAGGCATCGGTGTACATGTCCTCGGGCTTGACCGTGTTGGGCAGGCCATAGGCCTGGGCCACCGCCGCAAGCCCCCGGCCCAGCCGTGCCGGATCGACCACCGACAGGCCGTTGCGCAGGACATTTTCCGATCGGATCATCTCATCGATCGAGACCGCCTGGCGTTCCGTCTCGATGGCGACATCGGTCAGAGGCTCGGTGGCGCGCAGGGCGGCGATGGCTTCGGCCGGGTTGCGCTGAGCGTAGATCAGGCTGCGGAAGGCGCCCCGCAGCACCGCCCGCACCAGATCCGGATTCCGCTGCGCATAGGCCTTGGTCGTGACGTAGCAGGAGCCGTAGAGATCCAGCCCATAGTCGCGATAGTACATGATCCGCTGCGCCGGCAGGTCCATCCCCAGCGCCTTCAGCGACAGCGCGGTGCTGGTGGCGGCCCCGGTGATGCCATCGGCACGGCGCTGCACCAGCATGGTTTCGCGCAGCTCGGGCTGCACCGTCAGCCAGTTGATCTTGCTCGCATCGATGCCGGCGGCGACGGCGAAGGCGGGGAAGATCTGCCGGCCGGCATCGGACTCGGGTGCTGCCAGCGTCTTGCCTTCCAGATCCTTCGGCACCCGGATGGCGCTGTCGGCACGGACGGTGGTGCAGAGCAGGCTGCGGTCGCCGAAGATGCCGATGACCAGCAGCCCGGCATTGGGATTCTGGGCGACGAATTTGATGACCGGGTTGATGTCGGCCTGCGCCATCTCATAGGCGCCGCCGGCGACGTCGACCGGCACGCGGCCCGACCCAAAGCCGCGATCGACCGTGATGTCCACGCCCGCGTCACGGAAAAACCCCTTGTCGCGGCCGAGCAGCATATAGGCGTTGGGCCCCTGGAAGGCCCAGTCGACCTGGTACTTTACCCGTGGCAGGGCGGTCTGCGCGCGCAGGATGGCGGGCGTGCCGAGCAGGGCAGCACCGGTCAGGACGGCTGCGCGACGGGTGATGGCTGGGGTCATGGCAGGCTCCGGCGGGGCGGACGCGGCGTCACGGGCGACGCAAGGCTGCCCCTATCGCTGCCGGCAAAGCAAGCCGCGCGCCATGCCGCGCGCCCTTGTCCCCGGCGATATGGCCCCGAGCACTGTCCAAGAGACAGGCAAATGCCCGGCCGCCTGCCTGCAACTGCGGCGGCCTAGCAGCCTGTCGGATTCACGTCATGGATGTGGTTGCCTGGTCGGGTCTGGGTGGGTTCATGGCTGCATCAGGCGATGCAGCCTGCGGCAG
>NZ_QKYU01000016.1 GCF_003253705.1 Humitalea rosea | reverse complement strand
AAACACCTGCTGCGCAAGGCCGCCGCGCGCACCAGCGACGCCGTCTGCGCTACCATCGGCACTCTCCTCGACACCTACACACCCGCGGAATGCACTAACTATTTCACCCATTCAGGATACAATCGAACCTAAACGCATCCCGCTCTAGGCGGTAGTGGCAGGAGGGCTTCGCCCTCCCGCACCCTCCCACCAGGAAACCGGGCTTCCTGGACCTTCCCTAATTTTCAATAACGGGACGTGCAGAAACACCTTGTTTCTGCTGGGGTGATCGAGGGGTAACACCCCTCGATCCCGCACTCATCAGCGGCACTGCGACCGCTGCCGGATCACCGTCACACGGTCGGCCATCGCGGTCGCAACGCGCGGAAAATCGCTGCGGAGCTGGTCCAAGGTCGCGCAGGCCTCGCGCTTGGCACCGAAGCCGTTGAAGGCCGTCGCCAGCCCCAACAGCGCTTCGGGGGCGCGGCTGCTGCGCTGGTTGCGGCGATAGGCTTCGTCATAGGCCAAGGCCGCGTTCTGATAGTCCCGCTTGCCGACCAGCGCATCGCCGAGCAGCATCCCCGCATCCTGCGCCCGCGCCCCGGGATTGCCGGCGAGCACCTCGCGCGCCGCGGTCTCCGCGGCTGCGTAATCGCGCCGCCCCAGCGCGGTCTGGCCTTCCTGCAAGGCCCGTTCCGGCGGGCGGCTGGGGGCCGCGGCGGGGGGCGGCAGGCCGGGGGCCCCGGCTGGCGCCGGGCGCACGATCGGTGCGGCGGCGGGCGGAGGGCTGCCCGGACGCCCGCCCGATTCCAGCGCCTGCAAGCGGTAGTCCAGATCGCCCTGCAGCTTGGTAACCTGTTCGGTCAGGCTGCGATTGGCGAATTCGGCCTCTTCGGCACGGCCGCGCAGGCGGCGGGTTTCTTCCTCAAGGGTCGTGACGCGGTCCAGCAAGGTGGAGAGCATCTCGCCGCCCGGCACGGCCGCGCCGGAGCGCGGGACAGGGGCCATCACGCTGGGCGGGGGCAGCGATCCACCGCCGGCGCCGCCGCGCCGCAGGATTTCCATTTCCTGGCGCAGTTGCAGGATCTGGTTCTGCAACGCGATGCCTTCGCGGCTCTCGACCTGCGCCAAGGCAGGGGAAGCGAGGAGAAGGAGGAGGATGAGCGATCGGATCATGGTCATGAGTGTCCGTCCCGGTTCCGGTCAGATGCGGCGCACCGAAACAGGTAAGGGGGGCGGCCGCAAGGCAACCCCCCCACCAAATCATCGTCAGTGACCAAGACCCCGCCGAAGCGGGGCCGCGGGGCTGACGTCTTAGCGCACCACCGTCACGGCGCGACGGTTCTGGGCCCAGGCATCTTCCGAGGAGCCGAGCGCCGCCGGGCGGTCCTTGCCGAAGGAGATCGTGGCAATGCGCGGGCCGGCAACGCCGAGGGCGACCAGGGTGTCGCGGGCCGAATTGGCGCGGCGCTGGCCGAGGGCCAAGTTGTACTCGCGGGTGCCGCGCTCGTCGGCGTGGCCTTCGACGTTCACCTGGACCTGGGGGAACTGGCCGAGCCAACGGGCCTGGCGCTCCAGGATCGCGCGCTGGTCGGCGCGGACGGTGCTGCGGTCGGTGTCGAACAGCACGCGATCGCCGACATTGGCGACCAGGTCTTCCTGGCTGCCCGCGCGGATGCTGCTGGTGGGGGCCACGGCGCCGGCGCCGGTGGCCGTGGCGGCCCCATCATCGGAGGAGCAGGCGGCGAGGAGGGCGACGGCGGCAAGGGCGCCGAACAGCTTGGTGGTCATTGCTTTTCCTTTGGATAGCGGGGATCGCCTAACCGGCATCAGGCCCTAGGGTCAAGACACTGTTTTGGCATGGTTGCGTTTCGGTTTTAGGATAACATTCGAGGCTTTGACGCGATCAGGACAGCAACGGGCTCCAGGCCGGATCGGAGGCATCCGTCGGCGTCAGAACCTGCTTTTCGTTGAAGCCGGCGATGTCGATCATCGACAGCCGGGCCGAGTAGCCATTGCCGCGCGAGTCCCGCGCCGGGGTCTCGCGATAGAACATCAGCACGCGGCCATTGGGGGCGAAGGTCGGCCCCTCCATGCCCCAGCCTTCCGACAGGATGCGTTCGCCGCCGCCATCGGGGCGCATCACCCCGATCGCGAACTGGCCGCCCGAGATGCGGGTGAAGGCGATGAGGTCGCCGCGCGGCGACCACACCGGCGTCGCATAGCGTCCACGGCCGAAGGAGATGCGGCGCGGCCCGCCGCCACCGGCATCCATCACATAGAGCTGCTGGTCGCCGCCGCGATCCGAGTTGAACACGATCTGCGCCCCATCGGGGGAGTAGCAGGGCGACACGTCGAGCCCGCCGCCCGAGGTGATCTGCCGCTCCCGCCGCGACGCGAGATCGACGCTGAACAGGTTCGCATCCCCGCCGCGGGTGGAGGAGAGGATGACGCTGCGCCCATCCGGGGCGAAGCGCGGCGACAGGGTCATGCCGGCGAAGCTGCCGAGCGGCTCCTGCCGGCCGGTCTCCAGGTTGAACAGGAACACGCGCGGCTGGTTGTTGGCATAGGACATGAACGCGATCTGCTGCGCGTTCGGATGCCAGCGCGGGGTCAGCGCCTGGAAGCTGCCATCGGTCAGGAAGCGGTGGTTCTCGCCATCCTGGTCCATGATCGCCAGGCGCCGGGTGCGGCGGTCGCGCGGGCCGTTCTCGGCGATATAGGCGACGCGGGTATCGAAATAGCCCTTCTCACCCAGCAGCCGCTCATAGATCACGTCGCTGATCAGATGCGCGATGCGGCGCCAGTTGGCGGCAGGCGCGGTGAAGGCGGTGCCCTGGATCTGCGCCTCGGGCAGCACGTCCCACAGGCGGAATTCGACGCGCACGCGGTCGCCCTGCGGCTCGGCCTTGCCGGTCACCAGCGCCTGGGCGCCGATCCCCTTCCAGTCGGGGAAACGCGGCGTCGCGGCCGCGGCCTCCGGCGTCTGCACGAAGCCGCCGCGCTCGACGGTGCGGAACAGCGCCGAGCCCCGCAGGTTGTTCTGGATCACGCGCGCGATGTCGCGGCCGTAGCGCTGGCCCTCGGGCGTCGTGCCCGCAAGCTCGGGCACCGCGATCGGGATGGGATCGGTGCGCGCGGTGGTGATGTCGATCGAGGCCTGGCCAAAGGCGGCGCCTGGCGCCACGAGCCCCCCGGCGAGGCCGAGCAGGGCGCCCCTTCGCCCGAAGGAGGGGCCACCCCCGAGGTTGAGCGGGTTCATCGCACAAATCCCTGCGGCGAGAAGTTGAAGGGGATATCCCGAAGGCGTTGCAGCTTTTCGGGCGGAAAGCGGAGGGTCGCGCAGCGCGGGTCCAATACCGCACGACGCGCCGATTCATACAACGCACGCTGGCGTGGTTCGTTGTAGGGCCCTTCGGCGGGGCGGACATTTCGCACGATCCCCTGGGGATCGATGTCCAGCCGCAGCGACACGCGCATCTGGCCGATGTTCATCATGCCCTGATCCACCGACCAGCATTCGCTGATCTGCTGCGCGAGGCCGCGGACCTCGCCCTGGGTCAGCTGCGCGGTGCCGGTCGGCGCGCCCGCGCCGGCGGTGGGGGGGGCGGGGCGCGTATTCGGACGGGCGCGCGGCGCTTCCTGCTGCTGGCGCTGGCGCAGCGCCTCCAGCGTGTTGAGCACGCTGGTGCTGCGCTCCTGCGGCCGGGCGACCGGGGGGGTCTGGCCGGTGCCGGCGGTGGTCACGGGCTGCGGCGGCGGCGGCGCGGGGGGCGGCGGCAAGGGCAGCGGATCGGTGCGCGGGCCTGGAGCCGCGGCGACGGCTTCCGCGGCCGGGGCCGGCGGCGCGGGCGGCGGCGGCAGCGGCAGGGGATCGGCGCGCGGGCTCGGCGCCGTCGCGGGCGGCGTCGGCGTGGGCTGCGCCGCGGGGGTCGGCGGGGGTGGTGGCGGCGGAGGCAGCACGGTGGCCGCCGTCGGATCGGGCGGCGGTGCGGCGCGCGGGGTCACGGGGGTGGGTGGCGTCGGCGGTGCCGGGGCGGCCGGGGCCGGCGGCGGCGGCGATTGCGCGGTGCGCGTCTGCACCGGCGGCGCCGGGGGCGGCGGGGCGGTGGTCACGCGCGGCTGCGGCGGTGCCTCGGAGGCGACGGCCGGCGGCGGGGGCGGCGGCGGCGGGGGCGGCGCCAGCTCCGCCTCGCGCGGCGGCTGCACGGAGGGCGGCGTCGGGTCCGGCGGCGCCGGCACGTCATCCGGCGTCGGCGGCACCGGCACGTTGCTGACGCGCGGTGCGTTGGCGAGCGAGGGGTTGTCGGCCGGCACCATCTCGACCGTGATGGCCTGTTCCGGCGGTTCGTCGAACTTGCGGCTGGGCAGTTCGACCAGCAGCAGCAGGGCGACGATGAGGTGCATCCCGGCCGAGGCGACCGCCCAACGGGTCAGGCGATCGTCAACGACCGGGGGGCTGTACGCCGCCGTCATGGAATGGGCCTCAGCGTCCCGCCGGGCGGGGCGCGGGGGCGCGCGCCGCCGGGGGGGTGGCCGCTGGGGCAGCAGCGGCCGGGACGGCAGCCTCGCTCAGCAGCGCGATCCGGGTGAAGCCGGCGCTGGAGACGGCGCCCATCACCTCAAGCACCCGGCCATATTGGTTGGCGCGGTCGCCACGGATGAAGACGCGGCGTTCCGGCTGGCCCTCCACCCGCTCGCCCAGGATCTCGCGCAGCTTGGGGACCAATGCCTCCATGCTGGTTTCGGTGTCCTGGACGAAGATGCGGCCGTCGCGGTCCACCGACAGGGTCAGGGGCTCCTGCTCCTGCGCGACGGCGCCGGCCTGGGTCTTGGGCAGGTCCACCGGCACGCCCACGGTCATCATCGGTGCCGCGACCATGAAGATGATCAGCAGCACCAGCATGACGTCGACCATGGGGGTGACGTTGATCTCGGCCATGGGCCGGTAACGGCCGCGGCCACGCCCGCCACCGATGGGTCCCATCGCCATGGCTCAGGCCCCCCGGTCTTCGGCCTGCCGCGACAGGATGGCCGAGAACTCCGAGGCGAAGGCCTCCAGCCGGGCCGCGTAGCGGGACAGGTCGGTGCTGATCTTGTTGTAGAAGATGGTCGCCGGAATGGCCGCGACCAGGCCGATGGCGGTCGCGAACAGCGCCTCGGCGATACCCGGCGCCACGACCGCGAGGTTGGTGGATTGCATCCCCGCGATGGCGCTGAAGGAGTTCATGATGCCCCAGACCGTGCCGAACAGCCCGACGAAGGGTGCGGCGGAACCCACGGTCGCAAGGAACACCATCCAGCGTTCCAGCCGCTCCATCTCGCGCGAGATGGTGACGACCATGGCGCGCTCGGCGCGGGACTGGACGCCCGACATGGCCACATCCGCGCCCGCGGCCTTGGCGGCACCGCGCCGCCATTCGCGCATCGCGGCGCCGAAGACGGCGGCGATGGGATGGGTGGGGTGGTCGCCCTCGCGCTCGAACAGCTCATCCAGGCTGCCGCCGGACCAGAAGCGGTCCTCGAAGGCATCGGCGGCCTTGTTCAGCCGGCGCATCGCCATGGCTTTCTCGAACACCACCGCCCAGACCCAGACGCTGGCCAGAAGCAGCATGACCATGACCGATTTCACGACCCAGTCGGCCTGCAGGAACAGGGACCAAAGCGAAAGGTCGTGGGCCAAAGGGGCCAGTGAAGTCGCCGTCACGCCTTCCGGCATGGCATTCTCCTGTCAACTCGCATCGCCGTCGGGATCGACGACAAGCGCCGAGGCCCAAGGCTCCGGGATGGGTTTGGGACGAAGCCCGTCTGCCCGGACGCAGACGAGATCGACATCGAGGCGCGCAAGTCGGCCGGCCCCCGTGGCATCGCAGACATCCTGACGCAGGCTGAGTGACGCGCCTCTCTTGGCGAGCAGGCGCGTTTCGACAACCAGCGCCTGATCGAGCCGCGCGGGACGCTCATAGAGAACATTGACGCGGCGCACCACAAGGAAGCAGCCATAAGATTCGAGCATAAGGCTGTGCGGCAACCCTATGTCACGCAAGGATTCAGTTCGTGCCCGTTCGGCCCAGTGCAGGTAACGGGCGTGATAGGCGATCCCACCCGCGTCGGTATCCTCGAAGTAAACCCGGATCGGGAAGCGATGCGGGCTCATTCGATCCCGTCGAGCAAGCCTGGCTGCGGGCCAGCGGGCGGCGTCAGCCCCAGATGGCGCCAGCCGGGCTCTCCCAGCATCCGTCCGCGCGGGGTCCGTAGGATGAGCCCTTCCTGGATCAGATAGGGCTCGATCACTTCTTCGATGGTGTCGCGCCCCTCGGCCAAGGCGGCGGCCAGGGTCTCGACGCCGACAGGGCCGCCGCCATGGTGTTCGGCCATGCGGCGGAGGTAGCGGCGGTCCATCGCATCCAGGCCGAGGGCGTCCACCTCCAGCCGGATCAGCGTCTCGTCCACCATGGCGCGCTCGGCGGCGCGGCCCTCGACCAGGGCGAAATCGCGGATGCGGCGCAGCAGGCGGCCGGCGATACGCGGGGTGCCGCGCGAGCGGCGGGCGATCTCGCCGGCCCCCTCCTCGCTGAGCGCGAAGCCGAGTTTTCCCGCGCCCCGCGTGACGATGCGGTGAAGTTCCTCGGGCGTGTAGAATTGCAGCCGCAGCGGGATGCCAAAACGGTCGCGCAGCGGCGTCGCCAGCAGCCCGGCGCGGGTGGTCGCCCCGACCAAGGTGAAGGGCGGCAGGTCGATCCGCACGGTGCGCGCCGCCGGTCCCTCCCCGATGATGAGGTCGAGCTGGAAATCCTCCATCGCGGGATAGAGGGTTTCCTCGATCGCCGGTTGCAGCCGGTGGATCTCATCCACGAACAGCACGTCGCGCGGCTGGAGATTGGTCAGGATCGCCGCCAGATCCCCCGCCCGTTGCAGCACGGGGCCGGAGGTCGCGCGGAAGCCCACGCCCATCTCGCGGGCCACGATCTGCGCCAGCGTGGTTTTGCCGAGGCCCGGGGGGCCGTGCAGCAGCACATGGTCCAGTGCTTCCTCACGCTGCCGGGCGGCGGCGATGAAGACCGCCAGATTCTCCCGCGCCGCTTTCTGGCCGGTGAAATCGGCCAGGGTCTGCGGGCGCAGCGCCCCTTCGGCGGCGTCTTCCTCGGCCCGGGCGGCGCTGATCACACGTTCGCTCATCGCGGCGCCAGGGTGCGTAGCGCATCGGTGATCAGCGCTGCCAGGACGAGGTCATCGCCCATCCGCCGCGCGGCATCGCCGACCGCGGTCATCGCCTCCGGCCGCCGGAAGCCGAGGTTGACCAGGGCCGAGACCGCCTCGGCCTCGATGGAGGAGGGCGGCAGGCTGGCCGCGGGCAAGGCCGGCCCCTCGGCCGAGGGCGTGGCACGGCCGACCGCCCATTTCTGCATCGCCGGCTCATCCACGATCCGGTTCGCGGTCGCCACGCCCAGGCCCTTGATGCCGGCCAGGCGCTTGCGATCCTTGAAGGCGATGGCCTGGGCCAGATCCGGCGCCGCGAGCCCGGACAGCACCACCATCGCCTTCTGGGGCCCGACGGTCTTCACCTCGATCAGCGCACGGAACGCCTCGCGCTCGGCGGCATCGGCAAAGCCATGCAGGACGATGGCATCCTGCCGCACCTGGGTCTCGACCAGCAGCGTCAGGATACCCGGCGCGGCGCGGCAAAAATCCAGGGTCCGGGCGGAGCAGGAGACGAGGTAGCCGACCCCGTTCACATCCAGCACACAGGCGCCATCCTCGAAGGCGGCGACCCGGCCGGTCAACATCGCGATCATGCCGGCGTGTATCCCTGGGTCAGCATCAGCCTGCTTGAGCGGTGGTGCGCGTGGCAGATCGCCACGGCCAGCGCATCGGCGGCATCGGCGCGCTTCAGCACCGCGCCGGGCAGCAGGCGGCGGACCATGTCCTGCACCTGGATCTTGTCGGCGTGCCCGGTGCCCACCACGGCGCGCTTGACCTCCATGGCCTGGTATTCCGCGACCGGGATGCCGGTCAGCGCCGGGGCCAGCAGCACCACGCCACGGGCCATGCCGAGCTTGATCGCCGCCCCGGGGTTCTTGTTCATGTAGGTATGCTCGACCGCCGCTTCATCCGGCGCCCATTCGGCCAGCAGCGCCGCCAGCCCGTCGTGCAGGCAGCGCAGGCGCACCGCCATGGCGTCGGAATCCACCGTCGCGACCACGCCGTCGCCGAGGTGGCGCAGGCGGTTGCCGTCGCTCTCGATCACCCCCCAGCCGCAGAAGCGCAGCCCGGGGTCCAGCCCAAGCACGCGCACCATGCGGCGCGGAGGCGGTGCGGTCAGGCGGAGAGCCGCTGCATCACGGCCTCCGGCACGTCGAAATTGGCATAGACGGTCTGCACGTCATCATGCTCGTCGAGCGCGTCAATCAGCTTCAGCACCTCGCGCGCGCCGTCCTCATCCAGCTCGATCGTGGTCTGCGGGCGCCATTCCAGCCGGGCGCCATCGGCGGGGCCGAGCTTTTCCTCCAGCGCGTCGCGCACGGCGAAGAGGTCGGCCATGGCGGTGCGGATCTCATGCCCGTCGGGGGTGCTGGTGACGTCATCGCCGCCGGCCTCGATCGCGGCCTCCAGCATCGCCTCGTCGCTCGCGGCCGCGGCGGGATAGGTGATGATGCCGACATGCTCGAACTGGAAGGCGACGCTGTTGCTCTCGCCCATCGCGCCGCCGGATTTGCTGAACATGGAACGCAGATCGGCCGCGGTGCGGTTGCGGTTGTCGGTCAGGGTCTCGACGATGATGGCGATGCCATGCGGGCCGTAGCCCTCGTAGCGGACCTCGACATAATCCTCGCCGGGGCCGGGGGCTGCGGCGCGCTTGATGGCGCGGTCCACCGTGTCGCGCGTCATGTTCGCGACGCGGGCGGCCTGCACGGCGGCGCGCAGGCGCGGATTGGTCGCGGGATCGGGCAGGCCCTGGCGGGCGCTGACCGTGATCTCCCGGATCAGCTTGGCAAAGGTGCGGGCGCGACGGGCGTCCTGAGCACCCTTGCGGTGCATGATGTTCTTGAACTGCGAATGCCCGGCCATGGGCGACCCCCGACTCCGGCGCCCCGAATCCGGCAGGGCGCGATGATGCAGCGGCGGGATTAGCAGGCGCGATGCATCCACGCGAGGCCGAGCGGCCCCACCGGCTCAGAGAACGCCGAAGACATTCAGCAGGATGATGAGGATCACGGGGACGCCGGCGAACCAGAGAAGGGCGGATTTCATGGGACGAACCTCCAGAGGCATTTCGATGCAAGCCGAACGCGGAAGCATCTCCCCCGGTTGCCTCATTTCATCTGCGCCATACCGCCGAGGATGCCGCCGAAAATCGCGAGCAGCCCGCCCAGGAACAGCATGCCGATCACCCAGAGCAGGACGGCCGTCCCGGACAGCACCAGCCCGATGATGCCGCAAACCACCCCGCCCTGGTTGCCGGCGTCCCGCGCGCGGGCGAAGCCCATGACGCCGAAGATGACGCCGAGCACCGAGGTGATCAGCCCCAGCACCGGCACGAAGCCCAGCAGCCCGCAGATGATCGACAGCACGCCGAGCACGAGGCCGGGGCCGCCGTTCTCATGCAGCGGTGGCGGCGGCTGAGGCAGAGGTCCGGTATTGGGGATGAGCGGAGGCGGGGGCATGGCTGGTCTCCGGCGGGCTGCGGCAGCCTAGAATAGCCCCGGCGGTGCGGAAACCCGGCAGGGGCCGCGCTTGGCGTGGCGGCGGGGGGCGGGTTAGGCTCAGGCATGATCCTCACCCGCCCGCGATCCTGGCACCTGCCGGGAGTCCTCGCCCTGCCCCTCCGCCCGCGCGCAGCACAGGGCCATTGGTGAGAACATGATGATCGAAGACCGCCCCTATACGGGGCTTTTTGTCCTGGACGCCGGCCAGGGCGTCGCCGGCCCCTGCTGCGGCATGCTGCTGGCGGCCACGGGTGCGGAGGTGGTGAAGCTGGAACCGCCCGAGGGCGACTGGTCCCGCGGCCTCTCGGTCCGCAAGGGGCCGGAAAGCGTGCTCCACGCCGCCTGGAACCGGGGCAAGCAGGGGCTTGTGCTGGACCTCAAGGACCCCGCCGGCCGTGCCGCGGCCCAGGCGCTGGCGGCGCGGGCCGATGTGCTGATCGAGAGTTTTCGCCCCGGCGTCGCCGCCAGGCTGGGGCTGGGGCCGGAGGATACCGGGCCGGATGCGATCTGCCTGTCGATCTCCGGCTTCGGCCAGACCGGGCCCTATGCCGAACGCCCCTGCACCGATGCGGTGGCCCAGGCCTTCGGCGGGCTGGCGGCGCTGAACCAGGGCGCGGATGGCATCCCGCACAAGACCGGCCCCTTCGTGACCGATGTCATGACCGGCTTCGCCGCCTTCGCCGCGGTGCAGACGGCGCTCGCCGCCCGCGCGCAGGACCGCGCGGCGGGGCGCCCGCCCCGGCGGCGGGTGCTGGATCTGTCGCTGCTGGCGGGCACGGCGATGCTGCTGGCCTCCCAGATCGGGGAGGCGGCCTTGCTCGGCCATTCGCCCGGCGTGCCGAATGTGCCGGCAGGCTGCTACCAGGGCTCGGATGGGCTCTGGCTGATGGTGACCTTGGTGCGGGACCCGGATTTCGTGACGCTCTGCCGCGTGCTGGGCCTGCCGCCGCTGGCCGAGGATGCGCGCTTCGCCAATTTTGCCGCGCGATCGACCCATGCGGCGGAATTGGTGCCGATGGTGCGGGACGCCTTCGCCGGCCAGCCACGCGACCACTGGATCGCGGCATTGCAGGCGGCGCGGATGATGACGACCCCGGTCAATTCCCCGGTGGACTGGCTGGCCGATCCGCATGTGGTGGCGGTGGGGGCGGCGCCGGCCTCGGTGCAGGGGGCGCTGGGCGCGGTGCCCTTCCCCGCCGTGCCCGGCCAGCCGCAGCCGCGGGGCGCCGCCCCGCTGCTGGGCGAGCATACCGCCGAGATCCTCAGCCGGCTGGCGCCAGTTCCCGGATAGCGGCGGCGAAGGCCTCCGGCGCCTCCTGCGGGATATTATGGCCGACGCCGGGCAGCACCCGCGCGACCAGGCCGCCGGTGAAGCGCGGATCGCCGGTCGCATCCCGATGCCCGGCGACGCCGTCGCTGGCGCCATGCAGCGAGATGGTGGGCACCGGGATCGGCGGCTGGCGGGCCAGCCGCGCCTCGATCGCCGCCACGGCCGGATCGCCGGGGGCCAGGCCGAAGCGGTGGCGGTAGGAATGCACCACCACCTCGACGTAATCCGGATTGGCGAAGGCCTCCGCCGTCAGCGCGAAGGTCTCGTCGTCGAACTCCCAATCCGGCGACCACAGCCGCCACAGCAGCCGGGCAAAGGCGTCGCGATGCTGCGTGAGGCCGGCGCGGCCGCGTTCGCCATGCAAATAATATTGGTACCAGTAGCGATGCTCGACCTCCGGCGCCGCCGGCATCCCCGAGGCCGCGATGTCCTGGATGTTGTAGCCATCCCCGGTCACCAGCCCCGCCACCCGTTCGGGCCAGAGGGCGGCGACGATGCAGGCCGCGCGCCCACCCCAGTCATAGCCGCCGAGAACCGCGCGCGGGATCGCCAGCGCGTCCATGAAGTCGCGCAGATCCTGGCCAAGCGCCGCCTGCTCGCCGGATCGCGGCGTCGTCTCGGAGCGAAAACGCGTCGGGCCGTAGCCGCGCAGCCAGGGGACCAGCACCCGATACCCGGGCAGCAGCGGCACCACCGCGTCATAGGCATGCACGTCATAGGGAAAGCCGTGCAGCAGGATCACCGGAGGCCCGGCGGGATCGCCGGCCTCCAGATAGGCGACGTCGAGAACCCCCGCCTGGACCCGCATCATCCCCCCGCGATCATCATCCCGTCGATCCGCACCGTCGGGCTGTCAGTCCCGCGACGGAAGCGCAGATCATTGGCCGGCGCCATCCTGGTGAACATGTCCTTGAGGTTGCCGGCGATGGTGAAGCCGCTGACCGCCTCGGCGATCTCGCCGTTGCGGATCATGAAGCCCGCAGCCCCCCGGCTGTAGTCGCCGGTCACCCCGTTCACGCCCATGCCGATCAGCTCGGTCACGTAGATGCCCAAGGTGATGTCGGCCATCAGCGCCTCGGGCGTCATCGCCCCGGGCTCCAGCCACAGGTTGGTGGTGCTGGGCGAGGGCGGCGAGGAGACGCCCCGCGCCGCATGGCCGGTGGTGGTGAGGCCAAGCTGCCGCGCGCTGCGCGCATCCAGCACCCAGGAGGTGAGCACCCCATCCTCGACGAGCGACTGCGCCCGGGCCGGCACGCCCTCGCCGTCGAAGGGGCGGGAGCGCAGGCCCCGCGCCCGCGTCGCGTCATCCCGCACCGTCAGCCCCGCCGCCAGCACCCGCTGGCCCATGCTGTCGCGCAGGAAGGAGGTGCCGCGCGCGACCGAGGCACCGTTGATCGCCGAGGCCAGATGCCCGAGCAGGCTGCCCGCGACGCGGGGCGAAAAGACCACCGGTAGGCTCGCCGTCGCCGGGCGCTGCGGATTCAGCCGCGCCACCGCCTGTTCGGCGGCCAGGCGCCCGAGCGTCGCCGCATCCTCAAGATCGGCGAGGTGGGTGGCGGAGGCGTAGTCGTAATCCCGCTCCATCCCCGTCCCCGTCCCGGCCAGCGCCGTGACCGAGATGGAATGCGAGGCGCGGGTGTATTCGCCCGAAAACCCGTTGGTGGCGGCCAGCGCGATGCGGGTGCGGGACCAGCTCGCGTCCGCGCCCTCGCTGTTGGTCACGCCCTTGACGCCGAGCGCGGTGTCCTCGGCCGCGGCGGCACGGGCGAGCAAGGCGGCGACCTCCGGCTCCTCGGCATCGGCCAGGTCCAGCGCCGGGATGGTGCCGGTGGCGCGCTCGGGCAGGCCGCCATGCGGGTCCTCCGGCACGGCGCCCGCCATGGCGACGGCGCGTTCGGCCAGGGCCGCGAAGCCCGAGGGCGTCGGGTCGGTGGTGGAGACGATGGCGCTGCGGCGGCCGACGAAGACGCGCAGGCCGATGTCCTGCCCCTCGGCCCGCTCGACCTGTTCAACCTTGCCCAGGCGGCGCTGCACGGAGAGCGAGGCGCCGTTCACGAACAGCGCATCCGCCGCATCCGCCCCCGCCGCGCGCGCGGCGCGCAGCAGATGGTCCAGCGTGTCCAGATGCGCACTCATGCCGCGAGGCGCTCGGTGATCTCGGCCAGCCCCGGCACGTTGTTCGCCGGCCCCAGCAGCGCCAGCGTCGGCGCGCCGCGGAAGGAGAAGGCGGCGGCCGCCGCGACCTGCTCCAGCGTCACGGCGGCGATCTTCCGCTTGGTCTCCTCGGCCGGGATGATGCGGCCATGGACCTGAAGCTGGCGGGCCAATTGCTCGCAGCGGCTGCCGGGGGATTCCAGGCTCATCATCACGCTGGCGCGGAGCTGGGCCTTGGCGCGGTTCAACTCGGCCTCGGTCACGTCATGCTGGACGCGCCGCAACTCCTGCAAGGTCACCGGCATCAGCTCCTTGGCCTCTTCCTCCCCGGTGCCGGCATAGACGGCCAGCATCCCGGAATCCCGGAACGGCGAGGCGAAGCAGGAGATGGCATAGACCAGCCCGCGCTTCTCGCGGATTTCCTGGAACAGGCGGGAGGACATGCCGCCGCCGAGGATCGTCGCCAGCAGCATCGAGGGGTAATGCCCCGGCGAGCCCACGGCGGCCCCCGGAAAGCCCAGGACGATATGCACCTGGTCCAGGTCGCGCGCCTCGCGAAACTCGCCGCCGGCATAGGCGCCGGGGGCGGCCTCGGGCGGCGTGGCTTCGGGCAGGTCGGCGAAATGCTGGCCGACGAGATCGACCAGCCGGTCATGGTCCAGCGCGCCGGCGGCGGCCACGACCATGCGCTTGGCGCCGTAGTGGCGGCGCATATAGGCGGTCAGCGTGTCCCGGCTCATATCCTTGATGATGCTGTCGGTGCCGAGCGTCGGGCGGCCCATCGGCTGGTCCGGATAGGCCGTCGCCTGGAAATGGTCGAAGACGATATCATCCGGCGTGTCATTGGCCTGCCCGATCTCCTGCAGGATGACGCCGCGCTCGCGCTCCACCTCCTCCGGCGCGAAGGCCGAATGGGTCAGGATATCGCCGAGGATATCGGCCGCGAGCGGCAGGTCCTCCTTCAGCACCTTGGCGTAATAGGCGGTGTTTTCCCGCGCGGTATAGGCGTTGAGGTGGCCGCCGACATCCTCGATCTCGCGTGCGATCGCGGCGGCGTCGCGCCGCGCGGTGCCCTTGAAGGCCATGTGTTCGAGGAAGTGGGAGACGCCGTTTTCCGACGCCTCCTCATTGCGGGTGCCGGCTGCGACATAGGCGCCGATGGAGACGGTCTCGACCCGCGGCATGTGCTCGGAAACGATGGTCAGCCCGTTCGGCAGGGTGGTGACGCGGACGGCGTCGGACATGGGGCGCGGTATCCTTCAGGCCGCGTTGCGCAGGGCGTGGCCCCGGACGGCGGCTTCGATGGTGGCAAGGTCGGCGGGGAGGACGTCGAAGCGTTCCTGCCTCTGATATAGGTCGCCGAGGCGCGTTGGCAGCGGGGGGCGCAGGCCCGTCGCACGTTCCACCGCATCGGGGAACTTCGCCGGATGCGCGGTCGCGGCCACGATCACCGGAATCCCGAGGTCCTCCGGCGCCAGCAAGGCGGCGGCGGCGGTGCCGGCCGCGGTATGCGGATCGGCGAGATACCCCGCCTCCCGCCACAGCCGGCCGATTTCGGCGAGCGTGCCGGCATCGCTCAGGGAAAAGCCGTGGAACAGCCCGCGCATCTCGGCCCAGGCGGCGGGCGGCACCGGCATGGTTCCGGTCTGGCGGAACGCCTGCATGGCCGCCCCGGTCGCAGCCCCATCGCGGCCCAGGGCGTCATGCAGCACGCGCTCGAAATTGCTGCTGACGGCGATGTCCATGCTGGGGGAGAGCGAGGGCTCCACCGGCCGCATCGACATGTCGTTCTCCGAAAGGAAGCGGGTCAGGATGTCGTTGCGGTTGGAGGCGACGATCAGCCGCTCCACCGGCAGCCCCATCCGCCGCACCGCCCAGGCCGCCAGCACATTGCCGAAATTGCCGGTGGGGACGGAGAAGGCCACCGGGCGGTCCGGCGCGCCGAGGGCGAGCGCCGAGAAGGCGTAATACGGGATCTGCGCCGCGATCCGCGCCCAGTTGATGGAGTTCACCGCCGCCAGCCGCATGTCGGTGCGGAAGGGGGCATCGGCGAACATCGCCTTCACCAGATCCTGGCAGGTGTCGAAATCGCCCTCGACCGCGATGTTGCGGACGTTGGCGGACAGCACCGTGGTCATCTGCCGGCGCTGCACCTCACTGGTGCGGTTCAGCGGATGCAGGATGGTGATGTCGATGGCCGCGCGGTCGCGGCAGGCCTCGATGGCGGCAGAGCCGGTGTCGCCGCTGGTCGCACCCACGATGGTGATGCGCTCGCCACGGCGGGCCAGCACATGGTCGAACAACCGGCCCAGCAGTTGCAGCGCCACATCCTTGAAGGCGAGGGTCGGGCCGTGGAACAGCTCCAGCGCGAAGGTGCGCGGGCCGATCTGCGACATCGGCACCGTCGCCGGATGGCCGAAGCCGCCATAGGCCTCCGCGCACATGCGGCGCAGGTCAGCGGGTGCCACCGCATCGCCGACGAAGAGCTGCACCAGCCGCGCCGCCAGCTCCGGATAGGGCAGGCCGCGCAGCGCGCGCCATTCGGCGGGCGAGAGGCTGGGCCAGGTTTCGGGGACGAACAGCCCGCCGTCTTCGGCGAGCCCGGCGAGGAGCACGCCCTCGAAGTCGCGCGGGGCGGCCTGGCCGCGTGTGGAGATGTAGCGCATGGGCCGCATTCCTAGGGGGTGGCGGGCCGTGTTGCAAAGCGCGGCGCGGCGTTTGCAACCCTGCGTCCCATGCGTATCGGCATCATCGGCACCGGCGTCGCGGGCAGCCTGCTTGCGGAGAGCCTTCTCGGAACCCCCGGCGTCACCGTGGCGGCCTTCGAGCGGGCGCAGATCGGCGAGCAGGCGGAGGCCGGCACCGGGCTGAACCTCGGCCCCAATGCCGCCAAGGCCCTGCGCCTGCATCTGCCCGAGCGCCATGCCGCGCTGCGGGCGGCGAGCCTGGACTGGCGGCGCTGGCAGGTGGCGCTGACCGACGGCACCCCGCTGCTGGACCTGGACCTGCTGGAACTCGCGGAGGAGCCAGGCCTCCGCATCCGCTGGTCAGAACTGTATCGTCTGCTGCGTGCGCCAGTGGCCGGCTGCACACAGCATGGGCATGCGCTGGAGGCGATCGAGGAGGATGCCGTGGGCCGGCTGGTGCCGGTCTTCCGCGTCCGGCATGCGCTGCTGCGCTATGGCGGCTTCGACCTGCTGGTCGGCGCCGATGGGCGATACTCCCAGACACGGGCGCTGACGGCAGGGGAGCCGGAGGCGAGCCTGCTCGGCGTCTGCGTCTGGCGGCTGCTGGTGACGGCGGCCGAGGACTGCCCCTTCGACGATTATACCCAATGGTTCCAGGGCAATGCCCGGCTGCTGGCGTTCCGGGTGCCGGGCGGGGCGGTGTATATCGCCGGGACCTTCCCGCTTGGCGCGGATGGCGAGATGCCCGAGGCGGCGCGCAGCCGCGACTTCCAGCGCGCCCTGTTCACCCCGGAGGGGGCGGAGCCCTGCCCCGCCGTCGCCTGGATGCTGGCCGCGATCGAACGGCAGTTCGAGGAGATCCACTGGGCGCGCTCCGCCACCATCCCGCTGCTGCGTTCGGCGGCGGCGGGGCGGGTGCTGCTGCTCGGCGATGCGGCCCAGGCGATGGTGCCGACACTCGGCCAGGGGGCGACCCAGGCGGTGGAGGATGGCGTCATCGCCGGCGCGGTGCTGGCCGCGGGCGGCAATGTGGCGGCGGCGCGGGATGCGCGGGTGAATTTTGTGCGGCAGTTCTCGGAGGAGGCCTCCGACACGCTGCACCCCGGCACCGATCCCGTGGCGGGGACGCGGGCCAAGGACGGGCCGGCGTTCCGGGCGAAGCTGCGGCGGCTCTATACCGACGTGCCGGCGCCCTCACCCCGGCCGATCGAGGAATAGTCGAGCCCCTGCTCGCGCATCGCCACCGGGTCCCAGACGTTGCGCAGATCGACGATGACGCGGCCAGCCATGGCCGCCTTCAGCTTCTCGGGCGGGATCGCGCGGAACTCGTTCCATTCGGTGATGAGCACCAGCGCATCGGCATCCCGCACCGCATCCATCGCGCTGTCGGCGAACTGCACCGCGGCGGGCAGCATCTGGCGGGCATGGGCGGGCTGCGGGTCATAGGCGCGCAGGGTCGCGCCGGCCGCGACCAAAGCGGGCAGGATCACCAGCGAGGGCGCATCGCGCATGTCATCCGTCTCGGGCTTGAAGGTCAGCCCCAGCACCGCGATCGTCTTGCCCGCCACGCTGCCGCCGCAGGCGGCGATGACGCGCTCGGCCATCTGCGCCTTACGCGCGTCATTGGCGGCGATGGTCTGCTCGACGAGGGTCGCGGGCACCCCCATCTCCTGCGCCGTGCGGGCGAGGGCCAGCGTGTCCTTGGGGAAGCACGAGCCGCCATAGCCCGGCCCCGCATGCAGGAACTTGCGGCCGATGCGGCCATCCAGCCCCATGCCGCGCGCCACGTCATGGACGTTGGCGCCGGTCTTCTCGCAAAGGTCGGCCATCTGGTTGATGAAGGTGATCTTGACCGCGAGGAAGGCGTTGGAGGCGTATTTGATCAGCTCCGCCGTCTCGATCGAGGTCGCCAACACCGGCGTCTCGATCAGATAGAGCGGGCGATACAGCCGCTTCAGCACCGCCAGCGCCCGGTCGGAATCCACGCCCACCACGACCCGGTCGGGGCGCATGAAATCACCGATCGCATTGCCCTCGCGCAGGAATTCGGGGTTCGAGGCGACCTCGATCGCAAGGTCCGGCCGCGCGGCGCGGACGATCGCCTTCACCTGCCGGCCCGTGCCGACCGGCACGGTGGATTTGGTGATCAGCACCAGCGGCTTGTCGGCGGCCAAGGCAACCTGCTCGGCGGCGGCGAAGACATAGGTGAGGTCGGCATGGCCATCGCCGCGCCGGGTCGGGGTGCCGACGGCCAGGAACACCGCATCCGCCCCGCGCACCGCCGCCTTGAGGTCGGTGGTGAAGCTGAGCCGCCCGTCGCGGGCGTTCTCCTCGACCAGGCGCTCCAGCCCAGGCTCGTAGATCGGCATGCGGCCCGCGCGCAACGCCTCGATCTTGGAAGCATCGGTATCGACGATATGCACATCCGTGCCGAATTCGGCAAAGCACGCGCCGGACACGAGGCCGACATACCCGGCCCCAATCATGGCAACTTTCATGGATGATCCTTGATCGCCGAAATCATTACAGAGAGTTTTGCCCTGCTCGGCCTTGCCCAACACCGCCGAGCCTTACTCTGGCCCGGTGCGGGCGGGACCGGCTAGTCCCGCATCCAATATTCACACGGTGAGCGCCACCTTTGCCGCCCGGCGGACCCGCGCGAGCGGCAAAGTGACCAGAAGGATTAACCCCTCGGCCGTCCATTCGCGCGATACCCTCCCCCCGAGCTGGGAGGCGAGGGTCGCCTCCAATACCCGCGTCCCGAATCCCGCCCGTTCGGGCTTGCCGGCGATGGCAGGCCCGTCCGCCTCGGCCCAGCGCAGGCGCAGCAGCCCCGCCGCCTCATCCACCACCCAGCTCAGGCTGACCCTGCCCTGCGGGGTGGAGAGCGCGCCGTACTTGAGCGCGTTGGTCGTCATCTCATGCAGCGCCATCGACAGCGGCTGCACCGCCCAATGCGGAACTTCGAGCGACGGCCCCTCGATCGCGACCTGCGTCAGCGAGGCGCCGACCAGGGTGCTCACCTCGCCCTCGGCCAGGGATCGCAGATCGGCGCCGAGGCCGCCGCTCTCCGCCAGCATCGCCTGGGCCCGCGACAAGGCACAGATCCGCCCGCGCAGCAGGCGCTCGAACTCCGGGACCGTATCGGCCTTGGTCATCCGCACGGCCGAGAGCACCAGTTGCAAGGCGTTCCGCGCGCGATGGGCCACCTCGCGCGCGACAAGGTCGCGGCGCTCCTCGCCCAGGCGGCGGCTGGTGATGTCCACATTCACTCCGACCATCCGGTCCCCGACCCCGTCCCGCCCGCGGATGATGCGGCCGCGCGACAGCAGCCAGCGCAGTTCCGGCCCCCCCTCATCCTGCTCCAGCGCCGGGCGCAGGATGCGGAACTCGGCCTCGAACTCCCCGATTTCCCTCGCCCGCGCCTCGGCCTGGCGGATCAGCGCGCGGTCCTCGGGATGCACCATCGCGTAGAACAGCCCCTCCCCGAGACAGCCGTCGCTGGAGGGATGCAGGCCGTAGAGCCAGAACTGCTCGTTGGACCAGTGCCGCCGGCGGGTTGCCAGATCCAGCTCCCAGGTGCCGACCATGGCGGCCTCCTGCGCCAGGCGCAGCCGTGCCTCGCTTTCCGCCAGCGCCTCGCTCCGCGTCGTCAGCTCGGCGGTCCGGCTGGTGACACGGGCCTCCAATGCGGCATTCGCCCCGGCCAGCGCCCGTTTGCGCCGCCAGACGAGCGTGGTCATCGCGACCAGCATCCCCCAGGCGGGGATGGCGATGGCCGATTGCCCGGCGACGATCTGCCACCATTCCGACATGACCGCCGCATCCGGGCGCCCCGCCAGCACATAGGCGGGCCACCCCTCCACCCGCCGCAGCGCCAGAAACCGCGGCACGCCATCGATGGGCGAGACGACCCGGATGAGGCAGTGCTCCTGACCCCGCGCCATGGCCTGGACGATGGGATCGTCGGGCGCCATGCGCGGTATGGCCTCGCTGGCGCTGCTGCCGGAGCGCGCGAGGATCTCCCCATCCTCGCGGATCAGCGCGGTGGCGTCCCCGGCCCCGGGCGGCAGGCGCCCAAGTGCCGCCCCGGCCGAGTCCAGGAAGGCGGCAACCATGATGATCCCGTCGTAGCTTCCTCGCGGCAGGCCATTGGCCGCGCCATGCCGCCGCCGGCTGACCGCGAAATAGGCCCGCCCCCCCATCAGCCCGACATGGACGCGGCTGAGGTAGATCCTGGGCGCCCCTGGGACGCGCAGCGCCGCGACATAGTCGCGCTCGTCGAAGCCCTCCTGCTGCGACACCGGCAGCACGCCCCCGCCGACGAGCAGGGCGGCGTTCCGGTCGAAGGCGAAGATGTTCAGCGGCACCTGGCCAAGCTGCGCCTCGCCCGCAATCCGCCGGAAGGCGGTCTGGAGGTGGTCCGCCCGCGCCCGGATCTCGGCATCGGCCAAGCCTTCCAGCAGGTCATTGGCGCGTTCGAGGCGCAGCGCGTGGCCATCCAGCACCCGGCGGGCATATTCGGCCCCCGCATCGGCCGCGCGTTCCATGGTGTTGGCCGCCGCCGCCCAGCTTTGCTGCCACGAGGTCCAGGCCGACAGGGCGAGCAACAGCAAAGGCAAGGTCGTGACCATGACCAGCAGCGCGATCAATGCGCGATCTGCGGTGCGGGCGGCCATCGTGTCCGGCTGTGGGGTGGTCATGTGGGGTTCGCCGGGGTCTCCAGCCTCGTCTTTACAGGACTCGCCGGGGATTAAGACACGAATTTGTGAAGAACCCGCTCACACGAGATAACGAGCCGTTAGATGCGCGGTGAAATCCGCGGGATCGAGCGGCTTGCCGGTCGCCGTCCGCAGCAGGTCCTGGAAGCCCAGCCGCGCGCCCTGCCCATGCACATTCTGCCGCAGCCAGGCCAGCAGCGGCTCGAGGTCGCATTCCGCAAGCTGCGCATCGAGCCCCGGCAGGGCGCGGCGAGCCGCGGCCATCAGCTGCGCCGCCGCCATGGCGCCCAGGGTGTAGGACGGGAAATAGCCGAAGGCGCCATCATGCCAATGGATGTCCTGCAGGCAGCCCATGGTGTCGTTCGGCGGCATCATCCCGAGCAGGCCGAGGAAGCCCTCGTTCCAGGCGCCCGGCAGATCCGCGACCGAGAGGTTCCCCGCGATCAGCGCCCGCTCCAGCCGGAAGCGCAGGATGATATGGGCGGGGTAGGTCATCTCATCCGCATCGACCCGGATGAAGCCGCGGCGCACGCGGCGGAACAGCCGGGCGAGGTTCTCCGGCGCGAAGGCGCGCGGATCGCCGCCGAAGGCCGTCTGCAAGCGCGGCCCGAGGAAGCCCAGGAAGGCATCGGTGCGCGCCGCCTGCATCTCGATGATCAGCGACTGGGATTCATGCGCGGCCATGCCGGCCGATTCCCCGACCGGCTGGCGCGCCTGGGCGGTGGGCAGGCCGCGTTCGTAGAGCGCGTGCCCCGTCTCATGCAGCACGCCCAGCAGCGCCTGGGCGAAGCCCGTCTCCTCATACCGCGTGGTGATGCGGACATCGGTCGGCGTGCCGCCGCTGAAGGGGTGCAGGCTCTCGTCCAGCCGGGCATGGGTGTAGTCGAGGCCGATCCGGGCCGACATCTCCCGGCACAGCACCCGCTGGGCCGCGATGGCGAAGGGCGGCGCGGGCTCGATCGGCGCGGGGCGGGTCGCCTGCAACGCCTCGGCGCGGGGCAGCGCCTCGGCGAGGAAGACCTCGTAGGCGGCGAAGATCGGCTCCACATCCGCGGCGGTGACGCCGCGCTGGAACCCGTCCATCAGCGCGTCATAGGGGCTGAGCCCGGTCGCGGCGGAGAGCGCCTGCGCGGTCTGGCGCTGGAGCGAGACGACCTCGGTCAGATAGGGCTGCACCACGGCGAAATCGGCGGTGCGGCGGGCCTCGCGCCAAGCCTTCTCGCAGGCGCTGTTGGCGCGGGTGCTGGCCTCGACGAGCGAGGTCGGCAAGGCGGTCGCGCGGCCATGGGCGCGGCGCATGAGGTCGAGGTTGGCCGCATCCCAATCGCCCGTCGCCTCGGCTTCGGCGAGGTCGTCGCCGACCTCCGGCGCGATCAGCATCTCGTGGCCGATGCCGGAGAGCACCGCGAGCTGGTCGCCGCGCGCCGCCCCGCCGCCCTCGGGCATCATGGCGCTGGCATCCCAGCTCAACATGGCCTGGCATTCGCCGATGGTGGCGATGCGGGCGAAGCGGTCACGCAGGCGGGCATAGGCGGCAGAGGGCATCGCGGGGTGTCCGGTCAGGGGGCGGGGCGGCGGCGCAGCGCCACAGCAGCAAGCACGCCGAGCAAGGCGACCGCCAGCCCCCACCAGGTGATGACATAGCCAAGATGGTTGTTGGCCGGCCGCGGCAGGCTATGCGCGGGATCGGGAAGCCGGCCGGTGGCGGGGCCGATGGCGACCAAAGCGAAGGGCGCGACATCCGGCAGGCCCAGGGCCGCGCCGATCGCCGGCGGATCGAAGGTGTAGAAGCGCCGGCCGGCGGTATCGTCCCGCGGCGCGAAGATCCCCGGCCGGTCACCCGGATGGATGAAGCCGGTCACGGCAACGACGCCTTGCGGGTGGTCGATGGTGGCCGTGCCGCGCTCCATCGGCACCCAGCCGCGATCGACCAGCAGAGTCGGCAGGCCCGGGCGCTCCAGCGGGACCAGAAGCTCGGCGCCGAGGACCGTGCCGCGCACCTCCAGCCCGAGCAGGGCTTCGAGGTCGTGGCGGAACACCCCCTCGACCAGGACCTTGGTGAAGGCGGGGGGGGTGGGGCCAAGCGGCACCGCCGGCCCGGCCTCCGAGGCGGTGATGGCCGCGATCATCGCGGTCTTCCACTCCAGCCGCTGCACCTGCCACCAGCCGAGGCCAAGCAGGATCGCCAGTGCCGGCAGCGCCGCCGCGAGGACCAGCAGCAGGGGGCGGCGGGAGCGCATCAGGCGCGGCGGTGGTGGAAGCTCTGGTAGATCAGCGCGGATTTGGCGATCCGCATCACCGCGAGCGAGGTCGGCAGGACCAGCAGCGGCCAGATCACGGCATGGACCCAGAGCGGGGGCTCCAGCCGGAACTCGACCAGGAAGGCGCCGATCATGGCCAGCGCGCCGACGACGAAGATGGCCGCCACCGCCGGCCCGTCGCCCGCATCATAGGCCGAAAGATCGAGCCCGCAGTCGCGGCAGGTGGGGCGTATGTCGAGCAGCCCGGAAAACAGCGGGCCGGTCCCACAATTGGGGCACCGGCCACGCAAAACCACTCCCAGGCCCGGCTGGGGCGTGGTTGGCATCAGTGGACGGCGATTTCGCCCGCTCCCCACCAGTAGATGCAGATGAAGAGGAACAGCCAGACCACGTCCACGAAGTGCCAGTACCAAGCCGCGGCCTCGAAGCCGAAGTGACGGGCGGGGGAGAACTGGCCGGCGCGGGCGCGGAACCAGCACACCGCGAGGAAGATCGTGCCGATGATCACGTGGAAGCCGTGAAAGCCGGTGGCGAGGAAGAAGGTCGAGGGGTAGATGCCGCCGCCGGAGAAGGCGAAGGGCGCCTCGGTGTATTCCCAGGCCTGGAAGCCGCTGAAGGACACGCCGAGGACCACCGTCAGCCCCAGGGCCAGCAGCATGTCCTTGCGGTTGTTCTGCAGCAGCGCCTCATGCGCCCAGGTCACCGTGCAGCCCGAGAGCAGCAGGATCATGGTGTTGAGGAACGGCAGGCCGAACGGGTCGAAGGTGAGGATGCCCTTGGGCGGCCAGATCGCCGTCTCGGCCCCCGACACATGGTTCGGATAGAGCGCGAAGTGGAAATAGGCCCAGAAGAAGGCCACGAAGAACATCACCTCGGAGGCGATGAACAGCACCATGCCATAGCGCAGGCCGATGCGGACGATCGGGGTATGCAGCCCGGGCGTGCGGCTTTCGCGCACCACGTCGCGCCACCAGAAGAACATGCAGGAGAGCACGCCGGCGAGGCCGAGCAGGAACGGCCAGTGCATGCCGTAATGGGCGTTGAGCACGATGCCGAACAACATCGTCCCCGCCGAGAAGGCCGCGATCAGCGGCCAGGGCGAGGGATCGACAAGATGATAGGGGTGCTTGTGCGGCGGGGCCGCTTCTTCGACGGTCGCCATGGTCGTGCTGCTTGCCATCGCCTCTGCTCTTCCGCCTGTGCTCTTCGTGCGTTGGGGATACGATGGGGCGCATCACCTTCCGCGCCCATCAATCGACGAAACGGCCGTGCGGATCAAGCCTCGGCCGTTGGGTTCTTGCATTGCAGCAAGGCGGGGCTTCAGCGCGTCAACGTCTCCCGCCGGCCGACATGCGGCCCAGCGCTGGCCAGGGTCCCGGCACGCTCTGCATCCGCCAGGGTGCGGTAGAAGGTGTAGGACAGGGTGATGGTGCGGATGTCGCGGGTATTGGGGTCATCGGCGATCTTCGGATCGATCCAGAAGGACACCGGCATATCCACCTTCTGGCCCGCCGCGAGGGTCTGCGAGTCAAAGCAGAAGCACGCGGTTTTGTGGAAGTAGCGCCCGACCACCTCGGGCGTGACGTTGTAGACGGCCACACCCTCGACCGGCGTGCCGGCGCGGTTGTGGGCGGTGTAGAAGGCCAAGCCTTCCTCGCCCAGCTGCAGCCGCACCTGGCGCTGTTCGGGCGCGAAATCCCAGGGCAGGCCTGGGTTGGTATTGGCATCGAAGCGCACCGTCATGGTGGTGCCATTGGCCACACCCGGGGAGGCGGCGGAGTTGATCACCGGCGTCCCGTTGAAGCCCGTGACCTGGCAGAACACCCGGTAGAGCGGCACCGCGGCAAAGGAGACGCCGATCATGCCGAAGACCGCGGCGAAGGCGATGGCGCCGGTCCGGCGGTTGCGGCGGGTCAGATCGGGGTTGGGGCCGGGGGGCATCAGCTCCTCCCCATCCTCGCCACGCTGACCATGAAGAAGATCACGACCAGGGCGATCAGCACGCCAAGGATGGCGTAGTTGCGGGCGCGGCGACGGCGGTAGAAGGCGGTCTTCTGCTCCGCGGTCATTTCCGCGATTTCATACAACGGGGGGGCCATCAGCCGAATATCCAGTGATCCATGGCGATGGCGGCAAAGATCCCCGCCAGGTGGATGAGGGAAACGCGGAACGCCCAGCGCGCCGGGGCGTCCTTGGTCAGGCTACGCCCTTCGGCGTCCTGCGCGTCGGAAAAAACCTTCCAGCAGGCATGCAGGAACCAGGCGCCGAGCCCGGCCGCGACCACCGCATAGGCAGGCCCGGCAAAGCCGAGCGCCCAGGGCGCCAGCCCGACGGGAAAGAGCACCGCCGCATAGATCAGGATCTGGCGCCGGGTTTCCTTCTGCCCCGCGACCACCGGCAGCATCGGCACGCCGGCGCGCTCGTAATCGGCATGGGCCCAGAGCGAGAGCGACCAGAAATGCGGCGGCGTCCAGAGGAAGATGATGAGGAACAGCACGATCGGCGGCAGCGCGGTGCCGCCGGTGACGGCGGCCCAGCCGATGATCGGCGGGAAGGCGCCGGCGGCGCCGCCGATGACGATGTTCTGCGGCGTCCGCCGCTTCAGCCACATCGTATAGACGAAGACGTAGAAGCCGATCGATCCCGCCAGCATCGAGGCCGCGACCCAGTTGGTCGCGAGCCCCATCAGCGTGACGGAGAAGACCGAGAGGGTGACGCCGAAGCCGAGCGCCCCATTGGGCGCGATCCGCCCCATCGGCACCGGGCGCTGCGCGGTGCGGCGCATCACCGCGTCGATATCGCGGTCGAACCACATGTTGATGGCGCCCGCCGCACCCGAGGCGATGGCGATGCAGAGGATGGCGACGAGGCTCAGCACCCAATGCTGATGCCCCGGCGCGATGGCCATGCCAACGGCGCCGGTGAAGACCACCAGCATCATCACGCGCGGCTTCAGCAGCGCGACCCAGTCGCTCACCTCCGACAGGTCGGAGGAAACGTCGAAGGGGGCCAGGGCCCCCTTCGTTGTCAGGGATGCGTCGCTCATCAGATCACCGAATGTGCGGGAGTTCTTCGAAGGTGTGGAACGGCGGCGGGGAGGAAACCTGCCATTCCAGGGTCGTGGCGCCCTCACCCCAGGGGTTGGCAACCACGTTCACCGGGCTCTTGAAGGTCCGGTACACGACATAGAAGAACAGGAGGAACGAGGCGACCGAGATGAAGGAGCCGATCGAGACCACCATGTTCCACCCGGCCAAGGCATCCGGGTAGTCGGGATAGCGGCGCGGCATACCCTGGTTGCCCAGGAAGTGCATCGGGAAGAAGGTCAGGTTGACGCCGACAAAGGTCAGCCAGAAATGCACCTTGCCCCAGAACTCCGGGTACTGGTGGCCGCTCATCTTGCCGATCCAGTAGTAGAACCCGCAGTAGATGGTGAAGACGGCGCCAAGGCTGAGCACGTAGTGGAAGTGCGCCACCACATAATAGGTGTTGTGCAGCACCTGGGTGATGCCGGCATTGGCCAGCACGACGCCGGTGACGCCGCCGACCGTGAACAGGAAGACGAAGCCAATGGCGAAGAGCATCGGCGTCTTCAGATCCATGGAGCCGCCCCACATGGTGGCGATCCAGGAGAAGATCTTGATGCCCGTCGGCACCGCGATGACCATCGTCGCGGCCATGAAGTAGGCGCGGGTATCGACGTCGATCCCGCTCTGGAACATGTGGTGCGCCCAGACGATGAAGCCGACCACGCCGATCGCGACCATGGCGTAGGCCATGCCGAGATAGCCGAAGATGGGCTTCTTGCAGAAGGTCGAGATCACATGGCTGACAATGCCGAAGCCGGGCAGGATCATGATGTAGACTTCGGGATGGCCGAAGAACCAGAACAGATGCTGGAACAGCACCGGATCGCCGCCGCCGGCCGGGTCGAAGAAGGCGGTGCCGAAGTTGCGGTCGGTGATCAGCATGGTGATCGCGCCACCCAGCACCGGCACGGCCAGCAGCAGCAGGAAGGCGGTGACCAGCATCGACCACACGAACAGCGGCATCTTGTGGAAGGTCATGCCCGGGGCGCGCATGTTGAAGATGGTCGTGATGAAGTTCGCGGCACCAAGGATCGACGAGGCGCCGGCCAGGTGCAGCGAGAACAGCGCCATGTCCATGGCGGGCCCGGTTTGATAGGTGTCATCCGACAGCGGCGGGTAGATCGTCCAGCCCGCGCCGGCACCGCCGCCCACGAAGAGCGAGGCGGTCAGCAGCATGAAGGCCGGCACCAGCAGCCAGAATGAAATATTGTTCAGCCGCGGGAAGGCCATGTCCGGCGCGCCGATCATGATCGGCACGAACCAGTTGCCGAAGCCACCGATCAGCGCCGGCATGATGACGAAGAACACCATGATCAGCCCGTGGGCCGAGACATAGGCGTTCCACATCTGCCCGTCGGAGAAGAACTGCAGCCCCGGCTGCATCAGCTCCAGCCGCATGATCAGCGACAGGCCGACACCGACCAGCGCCGCGACCAGCGAGAAGATGATGTAGAGGGTGCCGATGTCCTTGTGGTTGGTCGAGAACAACCAACGCGACACGAACCCGGGGGCGTGGTCGTCATGATGGTCGGGAGCGTGAGCCGCGGTCGCCATGTCCATCCGTCCTTACTTACGTCTGTCGAATATCCGCCCGGACGGAGCCGGGCGGGTTGAGAAGGATCAACGCGCCGCCGAGGCGACGGCGACCGGTGCGGGCTCGGGGTAGCCCGGCGCCTGCCCCTGGGCAAAGCGGGCCTGCGCCTGCGCCACCCAGGCGTCGAATTCGGGCTTGGGCACCGCGCGGACCATGATCGGCATGAACCAATGGTTGGTCCCGCAGATCTGGTTGCACTGGCCGTAGAAGGTGCCGGCGCGATCGACCTGGAACCAGGTCTCCAGCGCGCGCCCCGGGATCGCGTAGCGCTGCACGCCGAGCGAGGGGATGAAGAAGGAGTGGATCACATCATGCCCGGTCGTGATCACCCGCACCGTGGCGCCGACCGGCACCACCAGGGGGTTGTCCACGGTCAGGTTCCGCAACTGGCCGGGTTGCAGGTCGGCATCGGCGACCGCGTAGGAATCGAAGGAGAAATTGCCCTGATCCGGGTAGGCATAGTGCCAGTACCACTGCCGGCCCTGCACGTTGATCGTGAAGTCGGCGTCGCGCGCACGGTCTTCATAATAGATCAGGCGGAAGGAGGGGATGGCGATCACGATCAGGATCAGCACCGGCACCACGGTCCAGGCCACTTCCAGCAGCGAATGATGGCTGGTGCGGGAGGGGACGGGGTTCTTCGCGGCGCTGTAGCGATAGACGACCCAGAGCAGCAGCCCTGCGACGAAGACCGTGATGACGACGATGATCCAGAAGACCAACTCGTTGAAATCATGGATGGTGCGCTTGAGGACGCCACCGGCCTGCTGCAGGCCCATGCCCCAGGGAACCGGTGCGCCGGTCATCTCGCCATCCGCCGCCAGGGCGGGCCCCGCCGCCAGCAGCAGCGTCGCCAGCAACATGCCGGCCGTCCTGCCCCATGCGCGCATCATGCCTGAAAACCGCATTCGCCGATCCTGCCCCCGCATCGGGCCGCACAACGCGCCCCACGCTGTAAAAGTCACCCGGTGGCTAAGCTCCGAGAAGCCGCCTCACTGCCGGACCTATAGTCTTTGCCTGCCGCACCGCACAAGCCGCCGAGGCGTATCAGGCGGTGCCAGATGACGCCCGGTTCAGGCCGCCGCGGCCTGCACCCGTGCGGGCTCACTGCCGTTCCGGATCTGGACCAGGGTGAACAACCCCGCCGGCGGGGCGGATTCGAGGGATTCGATCCGCGCCTCCGTCGGGTCCAGCAGGTCGCGCAGGTTGAAATCGGGATGCCAGCCGAGGGTGCGCGACAGCGGCGCCATCGCGCGCTCCACCCACCAGCGCGGCCCGGCCTCGGCCGCGAAATGGTTCACGAACAGCAGCCGCCCGCCGGGCCGCACCACCCGCTGCATCTCGGCGAACAGGCGCCTGGCATCCGGCACGACGCTGGCGGTGAACATCGCCACCGCGATGTCGAAGCTGGCGTCGGGGAAGGCCATCGCCTCCGCATCCATCTCCAGCAGCGCATCGACATGGGTCAGCCCCTCGGCCGCCACACGCTCGCGCGCCTTGTCCAGCATCTCCCGCGACAGGTCGATGCCGGTGACCCGCTTCACCCGGTCGTAACGCGGCAGGGCGAGGCCGGTGCCGACGCCGACCTCCAGCACCGCCAGGCCAGGCAGGCGATTGACGGCGGCGACGGCGCGCTTGCGGCCAAAGGCGGAAATGCCGCCGAAGACAGTATCGTAGACATTGGCCCAACGTCGGTAAGCGTCGCGAACCGAATCGGCATCGAGGGCCGCCCGAGGGTGCGGGTGGGCGGGGGAGCCTTGCGGCGCAGTGGCGGACATGCCGAGTCCTCTGGTTTGTCTTGGATGAACAGCAACCGGGTCGGTAAAGCAAGCCCCGATCGCGTTTCGTTCCTTTTCGTTCATTGTTATGTCCTGCGGCGCGGCAAGGCGACCAGCACCGCTCCCAGTGCCATGATCACCGCGCCGGCCAGGGTCCAAAGGCTCGGCCATTGCCCGAAGACCAGCGCGCCGGAGATCGAAGCCCAGATCAACTGGGTGTAATGCAACGGCCCGAGCAGGCTGGCCGGCGCCCGCGTATAGGCCAGCACCAGCAGGAAATGCCCGATCCCGCCGAGCAGCCCCAGGCCCAGGAAGGCGCCCCAGACCCATCCCGGCACCGGCACCCAGACGAAGGGAACGATCACCGCCGTCATGCAGAGCGCGGCGAAGGAGGTATGGAGCACCGTGGTCCGCGCGTTGTCGATCGTCGCGAGCTTGCGGGTCAGGATCTGGTAGACCGAGAAGATGAGCGCCGTGAACAGCGGCAGCACCGTGGCCCAGTGCGGTGCGGATTCCCCCGTCAGGATCGGCGGCCGCAGCGCCACCAGCACCCCGGCGAAGCCGACCGCGACCCCGACCCAGCGCAGCCACCCCACCCGCTCATGCAGGAAGATGGCCGCCATCGCGACGGTGAGGGCCGGCGCCGCGAAGCCGACGGCCGTCGCATCCGCCAGCGGGATGTAGAACAGCGCCGTGGAGAAGATGAAATTCGCCCCGAACAGGCACAGGCTGCGGATGGTCTGCAGTTTTGGCGCCCGGGTGCGCCAGGGCAGGCTGCCGGTCGCGACCCGGATGGCGATCGCCACCACGATCAGATGGAACAGGAACCGGCCGAACATGATCTGCGGCACCGGCATCACGCCGGTCAGGTATTTGATGACGGTGTCCATCGCGACGAAGAAGGCGAGCGCCGTCAACTGCAGCAGCACCCCTTGCAGCGGCGTACTCATGCCGCGGCTCCGATTCCACCCATCCGCGCCGTCACCTCCCGCCTTGCCGCGCCGCAGCATGCCACCATGGGGAGGCGGGGGGGAGGGTCGGCCGGTCGATTTGCCCCGCAGGCGTTTTGGAGGCGATTTTGGCGGGGTTGCGATCCCGGAGCCGGCGGAGTACCCCCGCCCCGACATGGATGGCACCCAGACGGACGCCTCGATCACCGGATCAGGCCCCAGGAATGCCTCGGCCGCGCTGCATGGCGGGCCGTTGGCGCTGTATCGCGCCCGCGTCGCGGCGGGGGATCTGGCCGCCGACCCCGCCCAGGAACTGGCCGCCGAAACCCTGCAGGACCTGTGGCGCCGGCTGCGCGGCTACGATCCGAGGCCCGAGGCCCCCGAGGCGACCGGCTGGCTCACCCGCGTCTTCCGCCGCAAGCCGGTGGATGAGGCCCCCGGCGACGCCCCCCAGGGCCTTTACCTGGTCGGCGAGGTCGGGCGGGGAAAGTCCATGCTCATGGACCTGTTCTTCGAGACCGCCGAGGTCAGCCGCAAGCGCCGCATCCACTTCCACCAGTTCATGCAGGACGCGCACAAGCGCATCCATGCCTGGAAACAGGCCAATCCGGGCGATGCCGACCCGATCCCGCCGCTCGCCGACAGCATCATGGCCGAGGCCGCGCTGCTCTGTTTCGACGAATTCCAGGTCCATGACATCGTCGATGCGATGATCCTCGGCCGGCTGTTCGAGGCGCTGTTCGCCCGTGGCTGCGTCGTGGTCGCGACCTCCAACACCGCGCCGGGCGACCTGTTCAAGGGCAAGCCGGGGCGGGATGCCTTCCTGCCCTTCATCGCCCTGATCAAGCAGCGGGTGGCGGTGCTGTACCTGCAATCGGCGCGGGATTTCCGCCGCGACCGCATCCGCGGCCTGCCGACCTGGCATGTGCCGGCCGATGGCCGGGCCGAGCGGGCGCTGGATTCGGCCTTCCTGGAGCTGACCGGCCAGCCGAATGGCAAGCCGCTGGTGCTGGAGGTGCTGGGCCGTCACCTCGAACTGCCCGAGGAATCGGGCGGGGTCGCCCGCGCCAGCTTCGACGACCTTTGCGGCCGCCCGCTCGGCCCGGCCGATTTCCTGGCGCTGGCGACACATGTGCACACGCTGATCCTGGACAACGTGCCCCGGCTGGGACCAGACAGTGCCGATCGTGCCCGGCGATTCATCACTTTGGTGGACGCGCTCTACGAACACCGCTGCAAGATCGTGGCGAGCGCCGCCGCCGCGCCCGATTCGCTGTACGAGCGGGGGGAGAATGCCTCGATGTTCGAACGCACCGCCTCGCGCCTGAATGAAATGCAGAGCCAGGATTGGCTGGCCCTGCCCCACCTCACCTGACCCCATCCGAACCCCAAGGAGGCTCCATGCGCCTGCTGACCCTGCTCATGCTGTCGCTGCTCGCGATCGCCCCCATCGCCACGGCCGAGGCCGCCGCCGACCGCCGCGCCCAGGCGAGTTCCAGCCGCGCCGAGGCCGCCACCCGCGCGACCCCCGCCACCCGCCGTGCCGCGGCGAACACCCCCCGCCGCCAGGCCGCGACCACCACCCGCCGCGCCGCGAGCAGCACGGCCCGCCGCCGCACCGCCAGCGCCACGCATCGCCGCGGCGGCTCCCGCGCCGCCGCCACCGCCCGCCGCACCAGCGCCAATGAGGCCTGCCAGAGCCGCGACCGCCGCGGCCGCTGCATCGGCCAGCGCAGCGCCTCCTGGCAGGGTGGCCTGCCGGTCGCCTCCAACACCCAGTCCGACTGTCCGGCCGGCACCATGGCGACCCTGGCCCGCGGCCACACCGACGTGACCCGCTGCATGCCGCTCTGACCCGACGGCGGGGCCTCCCGGCCCCGCCCTGCCGCCCCCCTGAACTTACCGCATGCCTTGCTCCGGGCGGGCCTGCGCGCTAGGGAGGCGGCGCTGTTCACAATGCCCTGAGCATCCGCGAAAGATCCCCCCCCATGGCTCGCAAGAAGATCGCGCTCATCGGCGCTGGCAACATCGGCGGCACGCTCGCCCATCTGATCGGGCTCAAGGAGCTCGGGGACGTCGTCATGTTCGACGTGTTCGGTGGCGTGGCCGCCGGCAAGGCGCTCGACATCATGCAGTCCAGCCCGGTGGATGGCTTCGACAGCCACATGACGGGCGGCTCTGACTACAGCGCCATCGCGGGCTCCGACGTCGTCATCATCACCGCCGGCTTCCCCCGCATGCCGGGCATGAGCCGTGACGACCTGGTGGCCAAGAACGCCGGCGTCATCGCGACGGTGGCCGAGGGCGTGAAGACCCACTGCCCCGATGCCTTCGTCATCGTCATCACCAACCCGCTGGATGCCATGGTCCTGGTCTTCCAGGAGAAGTCGGGCCTGCCGCCGGAGAAGGTGGTCGGCATGGCCGGCGTGCTGGACAGCAGCCGCTTCCGCCTCTTCCTGGCCCAGGAATTCGGCGTTTCGGTCGAAGACGTCACCGCCTTCGTCCTCGGCGGCCATGGCGACACCATGGTGCCGCTGGTCCGCTACTCCACCGTCGCCGGCATCCCGGTGCCCGATCTGATCAAGATGGGCTGGAGCACGCAGGAGAAGATCGACGCGATCTGCACCCGTACCGCCAATGGCGGCGGCGAGATCGTGAAGCTGCTGGAGCGCGGCAGCGCCTTCTACGCCCCGGCCGCCAGCGCCATCGCGATGGCCGAGAGCTTCCTCAAGGACAAGAAGCGCGTGCTGCCCTGCGCCGCCTATCTGTCCGGGCAGTATGGCATCGACGGCCTCTATGTCGGGGTGCCGGTCGTGATCGGCGCCGGCGGCGTGGAGCGGGTGGTGGAAATCGCCCTGAACGCCGAGGAGCAGGCCGCGTTCGACAAATCCTGCGCCGCGGTCAAGGAACTGATCGAAGCCAGCCGCAAGCTGGTTGGCTGAACGACACCAAGGGCGGCTTCGGCCGCCCTTTCTCATTGAGGGGGGTCCCCGCGCATGAACATTCATGAATACCAGGGCAAGGAACTGCTGAAGCGCTACGGCGTGACGGTCCTTGACGGCTACGTCGCCTTCACCCCCGAGGAAGCCGAGGCCGCGGCCAAGAAGCTGCCCGGCCCCGTCTATGTGGTCAAAAGCCAGATCCACGCCGGTGGCCGTGGCGCCGGCCGCTTCACCAACGACCCGGACGGCAAGGGCGGCGTCCGCGTCGTCAAGTCGATCGAGGCCGTCAAGGAAGCCGCGACCGCCATGCTCGGCAATGTGCTGGTCACCAAGCAGACCGGCCCCGAGGGCAAGCAGGTCAACCGCCTCTACATCGAGGCCGGCTGCGACATCGCCCGCGAGCTGTACATCTCCCTGCTGATCGACCGCGAGACCTCGCGCATCACCATCATGGCCTCGACCGAGGGCGGCATGGAGATCGAGGAGGTCGCCGAGCACCAGCCCGAGAAGATCCTGCGCACCGCGATCGACCCGGCGGCCGGCTTCTCCGATTTCCACGCCCGCAAGCTCGCCTTCGGCCTCGGCCTCAAGGGCAAGCAGGTGGCCGCCTTCACCAAGTTCGTGGCGGCCTTCTACAAGGCCTTCGTCGATCTGGATTGCGCCATCGTCGAGGTGAACCCGCTGGTGGTGACCGGCGCCGGCGAGATCGTGGCGCTGGATGCCAAGGTCTCCTTCGATGACAGCGCGCTGTTCCGCCACAAGGACATCGAGGCGCTGCGCGACGACAGCGAGATGGACCCCAAGGAACTCGACGCGGTCAAGAACGACCTGAACTATGTGGCGCTCGATGGCGAGATCGGCTGCATGGTGAACGGCGCGGGCCTGGCCATGGCGACCATGGACATCATCAAGCTCTACGGGTCTTCCCCGGCGAACTTCCTCGACGTCGGCGGCACCGCCACGGCGGCGCGGGTGACCGAGGCGTTCCGGATCATCACCTCCGACGTCAACGTCAAGGCGATCCTGGTCAACATCTTCGGCGGCATCGCCAAATGCGACATGATCGCGACCGGCGTCGTCGAGGCCACCAAGACCCTGGGGCTGAAGGTGCCCCTGGTCGTGCGGCTTGAAGGCACGAACGTCGATCTGGGCAAGAAGATCCTGGCCGAGAGCGGCCTTGCGATCATCCCCGCGGACAACCTCGCGGACGCGGCCCAGAAGGTCGTCGCCGCCGTGAAGAAGGTGGCCTGAGCCATGGCGATCCTCGTCAACGAACAGACCCGCGTGATGACCCAGGGTTTTACGGGCGCCCAGGGCACCTTCCATGCCGAGCAGGGGATTGCCTATGGCAGCACCTATGTCGGCGGCGTGACGCCGGGCAAGGGCGGCACCCCCCATATCGGCCTGCCGGTGTTCGACACCGTGGCCGAATGCGCGGCCGTGACCGGGGCCAATGCCTCGGTCATCTACGTGCCGCCGCCCTATGCGGCCGATGCCATCCTTGAGGCGATCGACGCGGAAATGCCGCTGATCATCTGCATCACCGAAGGCATCCCGGTGCTGGACATGGTGCGCGTGAAGCGGGCGCTGTCCGGCTCCAAATCCCGCCTGATCGGGCCGAACTGCCCGGGCGTGATCACGCCGGATGCCTGCAAGATCGGCATCATGCCGGGCCATATCCATCGTCGCGGCAAGGTCGGGATCGTCTCCCGTTCGGGCACGCTGACCTATGAGGCGGTGGCGCAGACCACGGCGGCCGGCCTCGGCCAGTCCACCTGCGTCGGCATCGGCGGCGACCCGGTCAAGGGCACCGACTTCATCGAAGTGCTGGAGCTGTTCCTGGCCGACCCGGAGACCGAGGCGCTGATCATGATCGGCGAGATCGGCGGGCAGTCGGAAATCAACGCGGCAGCCTATCTGAAGGAGGCCAATTTCGGCCCCGGCAAGCGCAACCTGCCGGTCGTCGGCTTCATCGCCGGCGTCACCGCCCCCCCGGGGCGGCGCATGGGCCATGCCGGCGCCGTGATTTCCGGCGGCAAGGACACCGCCGAGGCCAAGATGGACGCCATGAAAGCGGCTGGAATCCATGTCGCCGACAGCCCGGCGGCCCTGGGTTCGACCATGGTCAAGGCCCTCAAGGGCTGAGGCCCGCCACGCGCACGGGTCGGCCATGCCGAGCCGTGCGCGTTGTTTTCCGCACCGCTACCCATCTTTCACGGTGCGGGCCTAGGCTTGCGGCCGCGAGCCGCCTATTGCTGCGCCCGCCGATAAGATGACATGCAGGCTCCCGCACAGGGAGCATGGAGACAGACCGATGGCCGGAGTGGACGTCCTCGCAACCGCCATGACCGGGGCGAATGCCGCGTATCTCGCGGATACCTACGCCCGGTGGGTGGAGCGCCCCGATAGCGTCGATCCCTCCATGGCCGAGCTTTTCGCCGCCCTGGATGATGAGGCGCGGCTGGTCCTGGGCGATGCCCAGGGCGCCCCCTGGTCCCCCCGCCCCCGCGGCGGTTTTGGCCCGGAAGCCGATGCGCCCCCCGCCGCCCGCAAGGGCGCCGAATCGGCCGCCGACCCGGCCACCGCCCGCGCCGCGGTGCTGGATTCGATCCGTGCCCTGATGCTGATCCGCGCCTATCGCGTGCGCGGCCATCTGGAGGCGAGCCTCGACCCGCTCGGCCTGACCGAGAAGAAGAAGCACCCCGAGCTCGACCCGGTCTCCTACGGCTTCACCGAGGCCGACCTCGACCGCGTCATCTTCATCGACAAGGTGCTGGGCCGCGAAAGCGCCACCTTGCGTGAGATCGTGGCGATCTGCCGGGCCTCCTACTGCGGCTCGATCGGCGTCGAGTTCATGCATATCCAGGACCCGGGCCAGAAATCCTGGATCCAGATGCGGATCGAGGGCGCGCCCTGGCTGACCGCATTCGACGCGGCCGCCAAGCGCGAGATCCTCTCCCAGATCACCGAGGCCGAGGAATTCGAGGCCTTCTGTGCCCGCAAATACGTCGGCACCAAGCGCTTCGGGCTGGAGGGCGCGGATGTCACCATCCCCGCGATCCAGACCGTCATCGAGGTCGCGGCCAAGGCCGGCGTCAATGAAATCGCGATCGGCATGCCGCATCGCGGCCGGTTGAACACGCTGGTCAATGTGGTGAAGAAGCCCTTCACCCAGGTGTTCAGCGAGTTCAAGGGCAACCCGGCCAACCCGGATGACGTCCAGGGCTCGGGCGATGTGAAGTACCATCTCGGCACCTCGACCGATGTCGAGATCGGCGGGAAGATGGTGCATCTGTCCTTGCAGCCGAACCCGTCGCATCTGGAAGCGGTCGATCCGGTCGTCATCGGCAAGGTCCGCGCCCGCCAGGACATGGCGGGGGACACCAAGACCCGCCGCAGCGTCATGGCCATCCTGCTGCATGGCGATGCCGCCTTCGCCGGCCAGGGCCTGGTCTATGAGACGCTGGCGATGTCCCAGCTCATCGGCTACCGCACCGGCGGCACCGTGCATCTGGTGGTGAACAACCAGATCGGCTTCACCACCGTGCCCGTGCATGCCTATTCCGGCCTGTATTGCACCGATGTCGCCAAGAGCATCCAGGCGCCGATCCTGCATGTGAACGGCGATGACCCGGAGGCCGTGGTGTTCTGCGCCCGCCTCTGCGCCGAATACCGGATGCAATTCGCCGCCGATATCGTGCTCGATATCGTCTGCTACCGCCGTCACGGGCATAATGAGGGCGACGAGCCCGCCTTCACCCAGCCCGCCATGTATGCCCGCATCCGCGAGACCAAGACGATCCGGGTGAAATACGCCGCCGCCCTGGCCGCCAGCGGCGATGTGCCCGCGGCCGAGAGCCAGGCGATCCTGCAGGCCTTCACCGCGACCCTGGAGGATGCCTATCAGGCCTCCACGGGCTTCAAGCCGAACAAGGCCGATTGGTTGGAAGGCCATTGGACCGGGCTGAAGGCCACGGGCGTCGGCGAGGAGGTCGAAACCCTCCACGCGACCGCGGTGAGCCCCGAGGTGCTGCGCGAGGTCGGCCTGGCCCTGGCCCGTGTCCCGGATGATTTCAACGCCAACCCCAAGATCGTGCGTCAGCTCGAGGCGAAGAAGAACGCCATCGAAAGCGGCGAGGGCATCGACTGGTCCACCGCCGAGGCGCTGGCCTTCGGCACGCTGCTGCTCGACGGCCATCGGGTGCGCCTCTCGGGCGAGGATGTGCAGCGTGGCACCTTCAGCCAGCGCCATTGCGTGCTGATCGACCAGACCACCCAGGCCGAATACATGCCGGTCAACAACATCCGCGAAGGTCAGCCGCGGATGGAAGCCTTCAACTCGCTGCTGAGCGAGATGGGCGTGCTCGGCTTCGACTACGGCTATTCGCTGGCCGATCCGCATACGCTGGTGTTGTGGGAAGCGCAGTTCGGCGATTTCGCCAATGGGGCGCAGGTCATCATCGACCAGTTCATCGCCTCGGGCGAGACGAAGTGGCTGCGGATGTCCGGCCTCGTCATGCTGCTGCCGCATGGGCATGAGGGCCAGGGGCCGGAGCATTCCTCCGCCCGGCCGGAACGCTATCTGCAACTCTGCGCCGAGCGGAACATCCGGGTCTGCAACTTCACCACGCCGGCGAACTACTTCCACGCGCTGCGCCGCCAGTTGAAGGCGAATTACCGCAAGCCGCTGATCGTGATGACGCCCAAGAGCCTGCTGCGGCACAAGCTCGCGGTGTCTCCGCTCGCCGATTTCGGCCCAGGCAGCGCCTTCAAATACGTGATCCCCGAGACCGACACGCTGGTCGCCCCGGAGGAGGTGAAGCGCGTCGTGATCTGTTCGGGCAAGGTCTATTACGACCTCATCGCCGAGCGGCGGGAGCAGAACGTGACGGATGTCGCGATCATCCGGCTGGAGCAGATCTACCCCTTCCCCGACCGCAGCCTGGCCGCGGCCCTGGCGCCCTATGCCAATGCCGAGGTGGTCTGGTGCCAGGAGGAGCCGGAGAACAACGGTGCCTGGAGCTTCGTGGACCGCCGGCTGGAGAAGGTGCTGCTGAGCCTGGAGGGCAAGGGCCGGCGCCCGCGCTTCGTCGGGCGCGAGGCCGCGGCCAGCCCGGCCACGGGCCTCGCCAAGGTCCATGCGGCCCAGCAGGAAACCCTCGTCCGCAGCGCCCTTCGTCTCGCCTGAGCCGCGCGCGCCCTTCGCGCCCACGGCGCGCTCCTTACGATCTCAGACTGGAAAATCCATGACCGACATCCTGGTACCCACCCTCGGCGAAAGTGTTTCGACCGCCACCATCGCGCGCTGGCTGAAGAAGGTCGGTGAGGCCGTGGCGGCCGATGAGGCGCTGGTCGAGCTTGAGACCGATAAGGTGACGGTCGAGGTCAATGCCCCCTCCGCCGGCGTGCTGGAAAGCATTTCCGCCGCCGAGGGCGCCGAGGTCGAGCCGGGTGCCATTCTGGGCAGCATCGCCGCCGGTGCCGCCGCCGCCGCCGCCCCGCGGGTCGCCCCGTCCGAGCCCACGCCGGCGACCGGCGCCAAGGCCGAGCCGGCGGTGGAGCCGCCTCGCGCGCCCGCGGGCCCCGTCCCCCGCCCCGGTGTCGAGCCGATGCCGGCCGCGAACAAGCTGATGATCGAGAACCGCCTCTCCGCCGCCCAGCTCGGCGACGGGTCGGGCAAGGATGGCCGGATCACCAAGGGCGATGTGCTGGCGCTGCTCTCGCGCGGCCCGCTGCCCGCCGCCGCCCCGGCCGCCGCCGCCAAGGCGCCGCGCGCGCTGGATGCGGGCGAGGAGCGGGTGAAGATGACCCGCCTGCGCCTGACCATCGCCCGCCGGCTGAAGGAGGCCCAGAACACCGCCGCGATGTTGACCACCTTCAACGAGGTGGACATGTCGGCGGCGATGGCGCTGCGCAGCGAGTACAATGAGGCCTTCGCCAAGAAGTACGGCATCAAGCTCGGCTTCATGTCGATCTTCGCCAAGGCCTGCATCCGGGCGCTGAAGGAATTTCCGGCGGTCAATGCCGAGATCGACGGCGACAGCGTGATCTACAAGAACTTCGTCAACCTCGGCATCGCGGTCGGCGGCCCCAATGGGCTGGTGGTGCCGGTGCTGAAGGGGGCCGATGCGATGTCCTTCGCGGATATCGAGAAGGGCATCGCCAATTTCGGCAAGCGCGCCCGCGACGGCCAGTTGGCGATGGACGACCTGACCGGCGGCAGCTTCACCATCACCAATGGCGGCATCTACGGCAGCCTGATGTCCACGCCGATCCTGAACCCGCCGCAGTCGGGCATCCTCGGCATGCACAACATCGTTGAGCGGCCGATCGCGGTGAAGGGCCAGGTCGTGATCCGGCCGATGATGTATGTGGCGCTGTCCTATGACCACCGGATCGTGGACGGCAAGGAAGCGGTTTCCTTCCTGGTCCGGCTCAAGGAAGGCGTCGAGGACGCGCGCCGCCTGTTGCTCGACGTCTGACGAACTCCCCCCGCGACGAATCCGGTCGCGGGTGCTAGGCTGCGGGTTGAGGCCGCCGGGCAGACCGGCGGCAACCTGTTCAGCAGGAGGCAGCGATGCGTTCCCATGAAAGCCAGTTCTCCGACGCCCGCCCGATCCGGCGGACGCTGGAGGAGAAGAAGCGCCTGGTGTCCGAACTGCGGGAAACCCTGGGGACGATGAAGTCGCATGCCTCGGCCGCGACCAAGGATGCGATCAAGGCGCGGATCAAGGAGCTGGAGGTCGATATCGCCAGCGCCCCGCCGCCGCGTGAGCGCGACGATCGCCGCGCGCTGACCGATCCCGGCGCGAATCCGCGCCGTCGCGGGCCCCGCGTCGCGTTCTGACCGAAGGACGAGGGGCCCTGCCCCTCGCCCCTCGCTTGCGTTATTCGACGACGAAGCGGGTCGTGCCGGCCTGACGGTTCCAGAACAGGGTCACCGTGCTGACGCGGCAGAGGTTCACCTGCATGAACTCCGACGTGTCGCCATCCTCATAGACGACCTTGATATCCCACATGCAGGCCGCCGCGCTCTGCGGGAACCGCACGTCGAAGCGCCGGCCATTGGCCAGGACGTTCTCCCCCAGGATATCGCGGCCCCAGTTCGGGCTGCTGGACGGGCCGACATAAAGCTCGTTGATCTGGTAGCCGGTGCGGTTGACCAGGGAGAAATTCTGCCTGCCCTGCGCCGAGGCATCGGGGACGAGGCCGAGGGCGAGCATGGGTGCGAGGAGGACGGCGAATAGGAGGCGGCGCATGGGGTTTCCTTCTTTGCGCCACAGTATCGCGGAGTGAATCTTTACGAAAGCCGAAGGTCACAGCCTCCGAATGATATCGCGCGCGACCGCCCCGGGCGTTTGTCCCGAGGTATCGATGATGAGGTCGCTGAAGCCGCGCGTCGCGTAGCCCTCGGCATACATCTCCCGCACACGGCCGCGTTCCCACTCCGTCAATCGCCGCGCGCCGCGGTCGGAGAGCGCCACCGCCTCGGGCGGAGCCAGCGTCACCACGCTCAGCGCCAGGCCGGCCGCGGTGCAGGCCCTCCGCAGCCTGTCGTCCCCCGCCTGGTCCAGCGGATAGGCCACCACGAGCGGGCCGCCAGCGGCAATCTCCCGCTCGATCCGCGCCATTGCCGCCGCGATCCGCAAGGCCAGGGGCGCATCCTGCGGAGCATCGTGATCGTCGCCATCGACGAAGCGCGCTCCGGGCAGCAGCGTCGCCAGCATCCGGCCGACCGTGGACTTGCCGCTGTTGATCGGCCCGTTGAGGTGGATGACCCTCAGCCGCCCACTGCCCGGCGCAGGATCGCCTCGGTCAGCACCTGCGGCAGCAACCGCGGCTCGCCTCCCCCCGGCGGATAGAACAGATAGGTCGGCACCCCCGCCCGCTCATGCGCCCGCAGCAGCGCGGTGATGGCCGGGTCGCCCCGGGTCCAGTCGCCCTTCAGATAGGCGACGTCATGCGCGGCGAAGAGCGCGCGGGTCGCCGTGGTTTCCAGCGCCAGCCGGTCATTGACCTTGCAGGTGATGCACCAGGCGGCGGTCAGGTTCACGAAGACCGGCCGCCCCGCCGCCCGCAGCGCCGCGACCTTCTCGGCCGACCAGGGCTCGGCATCGCCGAGCACGGCGGCCGTCGCCGGCGCCGCCCCGCGCAGCGGCAGCAGCAGCCCCGCCGCCCCCACCACCGCCAGCAGCGCCACGACCCGCCCGATCCGCCGCCCGGCGCCGGCCGAGGCCTGCGCCACGCCCAGCGCCCAGGCGCCGAAGGCCAGCAGCAGCCCGCCGACCAGGACCAGCAGCATCCCATCCGGCCCGCTCTGCTGCGCCACGACCCAGACCAGCCAGATCGCCGCGCCATACATCGGGAAGGCCAGTGCCTGTTGCAGCCGCCCCATCCAGGCCCCCGGCCGCGGCAGCGCCCGCGCCAGCCCCGGCGCCACCGCCAGCGCCGCATAGGGCGCCGCCAAGCCCAGCCCGAGGGCCAGGAACACCGCCAGCATGCCCAGCGGCGGCAGCACGAAGGCCGCCCCCAGGGCCGCGGCCATGAAGGGCGCGGTGCAGGGGGTCGCCACCAGCACCGCCAGCACCCCGGTCATGAAGGAGCCGAATTTGTGGCCCCGCGCCGCCAGCCCGGCGCCGACCCCGACCGGCCCGCCGACATGGAACACCCCCGAGAGGTTCAGCCCGATCCCCAGCATCACCCAGGCCATGCCCGCCACGAACAGCGGCGACTGGAACTGGAACCCCCAGCCCGCCACGCCGCCCGCCGCGCGCAGCACCAGCAGCACCCCGGCCAGCACCGAAAAGCTCGCCAGCACGCCGAGGGTGGTGAAGCCCGCCTCGATGCGCACCGCCGCCTGCGCCGCGCCCCCGAGGCGCACCAGCGCCATCGCCTTCATCGCCAGCACGGGGAAGACGCAGGGCATCAGGTTCAGCAGCAGCCCGCCCAGCAGCGCCAGCCCCGCCGCCTGCCACAGGGCCATGCCGGCGGGTGCGGCCTCGATCGCGCCGGGCGGGGCCGCGACCTCATAGGCGCTGCGCACCCCGGCGGCATCGGTGATCACCACGACGCCCGCCAGGGTCGCGGGCAGCGCCGCGCCGCCACGGGCCAGGTCCAGCGTCATGGCGCCATCGGCGAAGCGCCGCGGCTGGGGGGCGACATGGTCCAGCACCGCATTCTCGGCGGCGAAGAAATAGGCGTCGGTGACCGCGGCGGCCGTCAGCGCGGGGTCCACCAGGGTGAGCGTCCCGCGCGTGCCCAAAAATCCGGCGCGGACGGGCCAGGGGCTGGGGCGGGGGGTCGCGGCCTCGGCGGCCAGGAAGGCATCGCCATGCGGCCCGAGGCGGGCGAAGGGCTCGACCGGCAGGCTGAGGGTGAACAGCCCCTCCTCCGGGATGCAGACATCGGCGCAGACCAGCCAGCTTGCCTCGGCGCTGATGGTGAAGGTGTCGCCCGGGCGCAGATCGGCGGGCGGCGTCACCGTGATGGGCAGCAGCACCTCGCCCTCGTAGCCGTAGTTCACCAGCGGCCCGTAGGGGATGCGCTGCGGCGTCGGCCAGGTGATGCCGCCCTCATCCGCGCCGGCGGGCAGGGTCAGGCTGATGTCGGTCGCCTGCCCGGCATCGCCGGGGTTGCGCCAATAGGTGTGCCAGCCCGGCGCCAGCCGCTGCCGCAGCCCGATGCGGAAGGGCTGCCCCGGCGCGATCGCGGCGGGTTCGGCCAGAAGGGTGACCTCGGCGCGGGGCGAAATGACGGCCGCCGATTCCCCCGCCGTCGCCGGGCGTGACTGCTGCCCCAGAGCCGGAGTGGCCACGAGGGCGGCGAGGAGCAGAAGTATGGCGCGCATGTCGCATAGAGAGGGCGCCGCGCCGCCGGGATCAAGGCCTGGCTTGCAGCCGCCGGGCCCGAAGCGGCACCATGGCGCCATGAATGCCCCGAAGCAGCCCCTCCCCGCACCCGCCACGACCGATGCGGCCGCCGTTGCCGCATGGCTGGCGGCGCATCCGCGCTTCCTGGCCGAACACCCCGCTCTCTATGCCGTGCTGGAACCGCCGGTCCGCCTGCATGGCGAGGTCTTCGCCGACCACATGGCCGCGATGCTGGCCGCCGCCCGCACCGGTGGCCGCGTCGCGGCGGCCCGGCGGGAGGCCGCGCAATCCCTGGCCGCCTGCGTCCAGGCCGCCGTGCTGGCGCTGGTCGAACAACCCGATCCCCGCGCGACGGTGGCCGAGGACTGGCCTCGGCTGCTGAACCTGGCCGTCTGCAAGGTGGTGCCGCTGGCGGCCGGGCTGATGCCGCAAAGCCGCACCGTGCTGCTCCGCGACGGCCCCGCCACCACCGCCGCCTTGCATGGCGAGGCCGCGCCTCTCGTGGTGCGCGATGCGCTGCTGCGGCTGGAGCTGCCCGAGCCGATGCTGCTGGTGCTGGGCGCGCGGGAAGCCCAGGCGCTGCCGATGCGCGGCGGCCTCGGCGCGCTGGAATTTTTGGCCCGCGCGCTGGCCGCCGTCCTGCGACGATGACCGGCCTGGCGCTGCTGCGGGAGTGGCTGGATGTCCTGGCCCGCGAACGCCGCGCCAGCCCGCATACGGTCGAGGCCTATGGCCGCGACCTCTCCGACCTGCTGGGCTTCCTGACGGGCCACCTGGGCGGCGAGCCCGATCTGGCGAGCTTCGCGGCCCTGCGCCCCGCCGATCTGCGCGCCTTCCTGGCCGCGCGCGCGGGGGCCGGGGCCGGGCGCGCGACCAGGGCGCGGCAATTGGCGGCGGTGCGCAGTTTTCTCCGCTGGCTCGCCCGCGCCCATGGGGTGGAGCCGCTGGCCATCGCCGGCATCACCGGCCCCCGCCCGAAGCAGCCGATCCCGCGCGCCCTCTCGCCCAAGGATGCGATGGCGCTGCCGGAGGGCACCGATCTGGTCCAGGACGATCCCCGGCTGGCGCTGCGCGACCGGGCGCTGTTCACCCTGCTCTATGGCTGCGGGCTGCGGATTGCCGAGGCGCTGGCGCTCAACCGGCGCGACGCACCCACGCTCGGCGGCGATGCCGCGCTGCGGGTGATGGGCAAGGGGGCCAAGGAGCGGCTGGTGCCGGTGCTGCCGGCGGTGCGGGCGGTGCTGGACGCGTGGCTGCGCGTGCATGGCGGCGGGGCCGAGGCGCCCTTGTTCCTCGGCGCGCGTGGCGGGCGGCTGGACCCGGCGGTGGCGCAGAAGGCGATGCGGGATGGCAGGCGCGCGCTTGGCATCCCCGAGCACGCGACGCCGCATGCGCTGCGGCATTCCTTCGCGACGCATCTGCTGGCGGGGGGGGCGGATCTGCGCTCGATCCAGGAGTTGCTGGGGCATGCCAGCCTCTCCACGACGCAGCGGTATACGTCGGTGGATGAGGCGCAGCTGCTCAAGGCGTGGGAGGGCGCGCATCCCCGATCGTGACGCGGGCGGCTCAGCCCCCCACTGCCGCCAGGGATACAGAACGCCATTCCCCACGGCGGCAGGGCTTGATCTGCCGCAAGGCGCGCCCCCCTGCCCAATGCTCATGCTGGCGCCGCCAAACGTGGCCGAAGGGGCATCCGATGCCGGAGCATAGCGCCACTGCCACCATGGCAGCACCAAACCGGGCGAGGGTCCGTCATCATGCTGACGGCGCGCCGAGGATCGGCCTGCCGGCGCCTGCCGGGAACGATCTGGCCGCAACGCCGGATTGCGAAACCCTGGCGGAGCAGCTTTGCGCCAGCGACACCCTGCTGCGGGAATTGCAGCACCGCGTGAAAAACAGCCTGCAGATGATCACCAGCCTGATCAGGCTCGAATCCCACTGCCTGCCGGAGGGCGTGGTCAGCGACCGGTTCGACCGGCTCGCGGGGCGGGTCGAATCCGTGGCGCTGCTCTACCGTTCGCTCGACGATGCGGCCGCGGGCGACAGCATCGATATGGGCGCGTATCTGCGCCGCGTCGCATCGGCCGTCATGCAGGCGCATGAGGACCAGGGCATCCGCCTGGACCTGCACCTCGACACCTTTCCCGTATCGGCCGAGGTTGCCATGGCGACCGGGCTCATGGTCAACGAACTGCTGACCAACGCGCTGAAATACGCCTTCGCCGGCCGTGACGGCGGCACGATCACCCTGCGCAGCCTGGTCGATGCGACAGGATGCCAGGTCATCGTCGCCGATGACGGCGTCGGATTGGCTGAGGGCGCTGCATGGCCGACCCTCGGCAAGATGAGCGCGCTGATCGTTCAATCGCTCCAGCAGCAGGGCGGTGCGCGGGTCGCGGTCGCATCCGCGCCGAACCAGGGCACATGCGTCACGATTTCCTACCCGCGCGACGGCGCAGAAGCGCCCTGAGACGCCTCGGCGCCGAGGCGCCCTGACGAGCGTCCCTCGCCGCCCGCCTCAGATATGCAGCGCGCGCCCCTCGACCGCCAAGGCCGCTTCCTTCACCGATTCATTCAGGCTCGGATGCGCATGGCAGGTGCGGGCGATATCCTCGCTGCTCGCGCCGAATTCCATGGCGATGGCGATCTCGGCGATCAGCGTACCGGCATCCGGGCCGATGATATGCGCGCCCAGCACGCGGTCGGTGGTGGCATCCGCCAGGATCTTCACGAAGCCATCGGTGTCGCCCATGGCCCGCGCCCGCGCATTGGCGGTGAAGGGGAATTTGCCGACCTTGTAGGCGACGCCGCGGGCCTTGAGCTGCTCCTCGGTCTCGCCGATCGAGGCGACTTCCGGCCATGTGTAAACCACGCCGGGGATGACCCCGTAGTTCACATGCCCCGCCTGCCCGGCCAGCAGCTCGGCGAGCGCCACGCCCTCTTCCTCGGCCTTATGGGCCAGCATCGGGCCGGTGATGACGTCGCCGATCGCCCAGATGCCGTCGATGTTGGTGGCGAAATGGTCGGTAATGACGCGGCCGCGCTCATCCAGCGCGACGCCCACCTCGGCCAAGCCAAGGCCCTCGGTGTTGGCGCGGCGGCCGATCGCGACCAGCACGACATCGGCCTTCAACGTCTCCGCCTCGCCGCCGGCGGCGGGCTCCAGGGTCAGGGTCACGCCGGTCTCGTCGGCCTTGGCGCCGGTCACCTTGGTCTTGAGCTTGGACTTGATGCCCTGCTTGGACATCACGCGCTCGAACATCTTGCCGGTCTCGCCATCCATGGTCGGCACCAGCCGGTCCAGGAATTCGACGACGGTGACCTCGGCGCCCAGGCGGCGCCAGACGCTGCCCAGCTCCAGCCCGATATAGCCGCCGCCGATCACCACCAGATGGCCGGGCACCTTGTCCAGTTCCAGCGCGCCGGTGGAGGTGACGATCTGCTTCTCATCCACCGTCACGCCCGGCAGGTCGATGCTGCTGCTGCCGGTGGCGATGACGATCTGCTTGGCCGCGTAGCTCTTGCCCGCGACCTCGACGGCGCCGGGGGCGGTGATGCGGGCTTCGCCCTTGATCCAGGTGATCTTGTTCTTCTTGAACAGGAATTCGACGCCCTTGACGTTGGCCGAGACGACCTCGTCCTTGCGCGCCTGCATGCGGGCCAGGTCCAGGCTGACCGATCCGACGTTCACGCCATGGTCGGCGAGCTTGTGCAGCGCTTCCTCGAAATGCTCGGAGGAATGCAGCAGCGCCTTGGAGGGGATGCAGCCGACATTGAGGCAGGTGCCGCCGAGAGTCGCCCGCTTCTCCACGCAGGCGACCTTCAGCCCAAGCTGCGCGGCGCGGATCGCGAAGACATAGCCGCCGGGGCCAGCGCCGATGACGATCACGTCGAAAGAGGTGGCATCGCTCATGTGGGGTGCGGTCCTGAACGGGGTTGCGGGCGGCTTGTCGGCGGCTTGTCGGCGAGCTTGTTGGTAGGCTTTCTGGCCCGTCATGGCGGCAGGGGCAAGGCGCTGGCCGCCCCGGAGCACGGATGCTAAGCCGCAAACAAGCTCAATATGGGTCTCCGGCCAAGGTCACGCGGGGGGCACGGAGGAGGAAACACGCATGACACGCATTCCCCCCACGCTGGGGCGCCGCAGCTTTGCGGCCCTGGCCGGCACGACTCTGACGGGGACCCTGGCCATGCCGGGCCTGGCCCGCGCGCAGGCCGCCTGGCCTGACCGGCCGGTGCGCGTGATCGTCCCCTTCCCCGGCGGCTCCACACCCGATATCGCCGCCCGCGCGGTCGCGGCGCATTTCACCACCGCCTTCGGCCAGCCCTTCGTGGTGGACAACCGCTCCGGCGCCGGCGGCAACATCGGCACCGATGCCATCGCCAAGGCGACGGACGGGCATGTGATCGGGGTGTCCATCAACTCCCCGCTCGCGGTCGCGCCCGCGCTCTACCCCAACCTGCCCTATGATCCGCGCCGCGATCTGGTGCCGATCTCGCTGCTGGTGCGCTCGCCGCAGTTGCTGGTGGTGCATCCCTCGGTGCCGGCGACCGACCTCGCGGGCTTCATCGCCTATGCCAAGGCGAACCCGGGCAAGATGACCTATGCCTCGGTCGGCGCGGGCTCGGGCAGCCATCTGGCCATGGAGGATTTCATGGCGCGCACCGGCACCACGATGGAGCACGCGCCCTATCGCGGCTTCCCGCCGGCGGTGCTGGATCTGGTCGCGGGGCGCATCGAGACGATGTTCGTCTCGGCCGGCGCCGTGCTGGCGCAGGTGAACGAGGGCCGGGTGCGGGCGCTCGCCGTCACCGCCGATGCCCGCATCCCGACCGCGCCGAACGTGCCGACCCTGGCCGAGGCCGGGCTGCCGGATGCGACCTCCTATGGCTGGGTCGCGCTGGTCGCGCCCTCGGCGACGCCCGCCGCCCGCGTCGCGCGGCTGGCCACGGAGGCGCAGGCGGCGCTGGCCGATGCGCGGACCAGGACGACGCTGGAAGCGGCGGGATTCGAGATCGTGGCGAGCAGCCCGGAACAGGCCGCCGCCTATATCGCGACCGAGGCCGAGCGTTGGGGTGGGCTGGTGCGGCGCCTGGGGATCAGGATCGACTCCTGAACCTGGCCGTCAGGCCTTCGGCACCGCGGGCGGGGTGCGGGGGACGATGCTGAGGATCGGCGTGATGGCGGCCCCGTCGGAGGAATAGGCGGGAAGCTTGATCAGGGTCTCGGCGGCGGAGGCGGGGGTCGTGCTGGTCATCATCGCCACTCCAGAATTGGTGCGCCGCAACATATGGTCCCTGGCGCGAGAGGCACCAGGGACAGTTTGAAGCGATGAATACTTTGTAAAGAACGGCCTGGGGCCGCCGCGATCAGCCCTCGCGGAAGTCCGAATCGCGCCAGGCGCGGTCCTTGCGGCCCTCGGACGCCTCACGCGGCGCGGAGGGCGAGGCATGACGCCCGCCACCACCCGGCGCCCCACGCGGGGTGCCGGCGCGGGCCGCATCGGGGCGGCGCACGGCGGCACCGCCACCCGGCGCCCCGGCCCGGCGCGGGTCGCGCCCCTGGCCATTGCCACCGCCGGCAGGGCGAGGCGCACCGCGCCCCTGCCCGCCACGGTTCTGCTGCTGGCTGCGGCCCGGGGGCTTGGCCGGGTAGCTGCCGGGGGCCGGCACCTCGCCTTCGGAGGGCACCTGCTGGCGTGTCAGCTTCTCGATCGCGCGCAGCAGGGACATGTCGTCCGGGCTGACCAGCGCCACCGCCTCACCCGAGGCGCCGGCACGGGCGGTGCGCCCGATGCGGTGCACATAGGTCTCGGGCACTTCCGGCAGGTCGTACTGGATGACATGCGTGACACCCGGCACGTCGATGCCGCGGGCGGCGATGTCGGTCGCCACCAGCACCGGGGCCACGCCGGTCTTGAAGGCCGCGAGGGCCTTCTCGCGCTGGCTCTGGCTGCGGTTGCCGTGGATGGCATTGGCCGAAATGCCGTCCTGCTCAAGCTGCTTCACGATGCGGTCCGCACCATGCTTGGTGCGGCTGAACACCAGCGCGCGGCCCACGCCCTCGCCGGTCAGCACCTTGGTCAGCGCCAGGCGCTTGCCGTCGCGGCCGACATGCAGAACCTTCTGGTTCACCCGCTCGGCCGTGGTGGCGACCGGGGCGACGGAGACGCGCACGGGATCGCGCAGCATCTCCGACGCCAGGCGGTCGATTTCCGTCGGCATGGTGGCGCTGAAGAACAGCGTCTGCCGGGCGGCCGGAACGCGGGCGATGATCTTGCGGACGGAGGGCAGGAAGCCGCGGTCCAGCATCTGGTCGGCCTCGTCCAGCACCAGCGCCGAGACGTGGTCCAGACGCACCGAGCCCTGGGCCATGTGGTCCATCAGGCGGCCCGGGGTGGCGACGAGCACATCGACGCCGGCCATCAGGGCGCGCTTCTGCGGGCCTTCCGGCACGCCGCCGAACACGACCGCATGGGTCATGCCGGTGTGGCGGCCGTAGGAGCGCAAGCCCTCGGCGATCTGGGCCGCGAGTTCGCGGGTGGGGGAGAGGATCAGCACGCGGCAACCGCCGCGCGGCGGCCGGCCGCCCTGGTTCAGCAGGCGGTGCAGCAGCGGCAGCCCGAAGGCGGCCGTCTTGCCGGTGCCGGTCTGGGCGATGCCCAGGACGTCACGGCCCTCCATCGCGGCGGGGATCGCCTGCGCCTGGATCGGGGTGGGGGTGGTGAAGCCCGCGTCGGCAATGGCGCGCATCAAGGGTTCGGCGAGGCCGAGGGAGGCGAAATCAACAGTGGAGGTCAAGGGAAATCCTGCTCGCCGAACCTTGAAGGCTCGGCGCGGGCCGCGGCCCCGGCGTGGTGCTGGGCGACGGCGGGGTAATGGGCCGGTAGGCCACCCAGGCGTCCCCCGGCTTGGTGCGGGGTGTCGCCGATCACGCGGTGGGCGCGGCATGGGCGGGAAGAACCCCGCCAACCCGCGCTAGATGGCAGAAGTGCCGCGTCTTCGCAACTGCGAAATAGGTTACAGGCTCGGCAGGCGGCGAAAGCCGTCGCCCGTCGGCATCTCGGCCGGGGCCTCCGCCAGCGCCGCGACATCGGCGCCCGGCGGCCCGCCCCGGCAGCGCGCGACCAGCCGGGCGACGGCGGTGGGATCGCCCGCCAGCACAGCCTCGACCTCGCCGCCCGCACGGTTCCGCACCCAACCGGACACGCCGGCCTCGCGCGCCGCGCGTTCCAGCCAATGGCGGAAGCCGACCCCCTGCACCCGGCCGGAGATCAGCAGATGCCGCGCGATCACCCCGCGCGGGCCAGGGCGATGAGGCTGGTGGCCAGCGCCGCATCGGCGGCCAGGCCCTCGGCGCGCGCCTCCGCCTCGGCGTCCAGGCCCCAGAATTCCTGCTGGAAGCTCTCATCCACCAAGGCGCAGGCGATCGCCTCGGCCGCGCCGATCCGGCCGCGCAGCACCGCCAGCCCCAGCACCAGGCTGCCGAGGGCGGGCACCAGCACGCCGAGGGCCGCCAACCCCCAGGGGTCCTCCGCCCCCACCGCCGCCCGCAGCGCGCGCAGCGAGGCGCTCGGCTGCGGCACCGGCATCACGCCCTGGGTGACGGCGAGCGGCGCTTGCAGCGTATCCCGCGCCCAATCCAGCAGCGGGTCCCAGGCGGCCTCCTGCCGGGTACGCAGCTTGGGCTCCTCGGCGCGGTAGCAGAGCAGGTCGGTCTCGCCATAGACCGCGATGGCCGCGATGGTCGGCTCCGGATCGGGGGCGATGCGGTCCTGCACGGTGCCGACCAGCCGGGTCAGCGGCAGCGAATCCCAGGTGAATTCGGTCTGTTTGGTGGCGCCGACGGAGTGCCATTCCAGCGCCAGCGCCTCGGCCAGCCGCAGCCCCGGCACGGTCAGCGGCGCGCCGCCCGGCAGGCGCAGCGGCCGCGCGTCCAGGTTGATGCCGAAGCCAGTGGCGGCGGGCACCGCCCGCGCCGTGTCCCAGAAGCGTTTCATCCCCGCCGCATAGCCCTGCCTTACCGGCCGAACAACCCGCGCAGCAGGTCTTGCGGCGAGGCGGGCAGCGGGTCCGCGGGGGTGCCCGCCGCCGGGGCGGCGGATGGCCGGGCCGGGCGCGGGCCGGGGGCCGGCCCCTCACGCCCGCCACGGGCCGCCATCAGCGCGGGCGCGCATTCGGGCAGCGCCGGCCCGCCGCCGGAAAGCCCTTGCGCGAGTTCGGTCAGGCGACGATCGGGCGTGCGTTGCAGCGACAGCAGCGCCCCCAGCGCCCCGCCCGCGGCCCCGGCCGAATCGACCTGCCCGAGCCGTGGCACCGAGAGCGTGCCGACGATGGTGAAGGGTGCGCGCAGATTGACCTGGCCGATATGGACATCCGGCAGCAGCCGCAGGTTCAGGCTCTCATCCGCCAGCCCGATACCCCCGCCGCCGCCAAGCTGGCCGAGGTCGCCATCGATCAGCAGCGTCTCGATCCGCGCCGCCCCCTCGCCCACCCGCAGCCGCAGCGCGGTGCAGCGCAGCGCCACCCCCTCCGCCGGCATGCCGCCGGGCAGCAACAGGCTGACCAGCTCCGGCGGCAGGCCCGCGAGCGCCGACCGCTCCAGCCGCCCGCCCACCATCGCCAGCCCGACATGGCCGGAGCCACCGGCGAGGAACCGGCGCAAATCCTCGCCCGGCCCTGCAAGGTCCAGATCGACCTCCAAGGGCCCGGCGAGGCGCCGCGCCATGCCCAGCGCATCCGCCAGCGCCGCGCTGTCCAACCGGTCGGACCGCAGCCGGACCCCGAGGCGCGGCGGGGTCGCGGTCGCATCCGCCTCCACCCGCAGCGCGGCGCGGCCGGCGGGCAGGGTCAGGTCGAAGGGCTCCAGCAGCAGCTTGCCGCCGCCCAGCACCAGGTGCAGGTCGATGTCGCGATAGGTCTCGCCCTGGGACAGCACCTCACCGGCCTTCCAGGTGACGTCGGCGGCGAGCAGCAGGTCCTTCAACCGCCCGACCGGCAGCGGCAGGTCGGGGATCACCCGGTTGGAGCGGGCCGGGAGCGGCGGCGGCACCGGCGGGCTGGCGGGGCCGGGCGCGGGGGCGGGGGCGGGGGCGCGCGCGACCGCCAGGGTCATCGCCGCCACATCCAGCCGCCGGCTGGTCAGTTGCGCCGCCACGCGCGGCACCACGCCCAGGGTCAACACGCCATCGCCGGCCACATCGCCCTCGGTGCTGGCGAGGGCGAACTGGCTCAGTTGCAGCCGGCCATCGGGCAGCGGGGTCGAGATGCCATGCAAGGTCATCGCATGCAGCGCCGGCAGCGGCAGGCCGAAGCGCTGCCCGGCGGCGCCGAGATCGGCGGCGCGCAGGGCGACCTCGACCGCCGGCAGCCCGCCGGATTTCGGCAAGGCGCCGCTGGCGGCGAGGGTAAGCCCCTCGCCCTCGGCCTCCAGCCGCATCGGCCAGGTGTCGGGCGCGGCCCCGGGCAGGAAGCGCGCCAGCGGCCCGCCGGTGAAGCGGGCCTGGAGCACCCCCGCCCCCATCCGCAATTGGCCCGTCCCGCCAAGCGGCGCCGCCAGCCCATCGGCGGCCAGCACCAGCTGTTCCGCCCGGGCCGGGCCGATCGGCAGGCCAGCGACGGACAGGCGCAGCGCGCCGGGGGCGGAGCCGGCAAGGCGCAGCTCAGCCTCGACGCCCTCGGCTTCCGGCAGGCCGGGGCGCAGGGGGGCGAGGCGGGACAGCCGGTCCAGCCGCAGCCGCGCCACGCCGGTCAGCCCCTTGGACAGGCTGCCCTCGAAGCCGGCGGCAAGGCCGGGGCCGGTGACCTCGGCCTTGAGCGGCCAGGGCTCCGGCAGGCCGGCCAGCAGCGGGGCGAGCCGCCCGCCCTGGGCATTGGCCTCCAGCGCCAGCCCATGGGTCTCGATCTGGCCGGCCAGGGTCACGCCCCCGGCCGCGTCACGCAGCACCAGGCGCGGGATGGTGGCGGTCTGGCCGTCCATGGCGATGCGCGCATCCTCCAGCACCACCTCGCCCACGGCGAAGCTGCCCGAGCGGGCGGCGGCGGGGCTCGGCGCGGTGTCACGCCCCGGCGGGCGAGCGGCGGGGGAGAAAACCCAGTTCTGGTTTTCCAGCAGCAGATCGGCGCCCACCAGCCGCAGCCGGGCCAGTTCGACCTTGCCGCGCAGCAGCGGCCAGAGCGCGACCTCGGCCTCGGCGCGGCGGATCGTCAGCATTTCGGGGCGCGAGCCGCCTGGCAGGTTGGCCAGCGCCAGCCCCTCGGCGCTAACCGAGGGGCGCGGCCACAGCACGATCCGCAGCGGCCCCGCGATGGTCAGGGCGCGGCCGGTGGCGCGTTCGGCCTCGGCCGCGACGCGGGGTCGCAGCGCATCGGCATCGAAGAAGACCGCGGCCCAGACGACCAGCGCGAGGAGCAGGACGGCGGGGAGGCCGAGGAGGAGGAGGGCGATGCGTTTCAGCGTCATGCCGCGGTCCTTTAGCACATGCGGCGGCCCATCAGGGCGCCAGGGTATCCCGCAGCCACTCCAGCCGGGGTTCGACGGCGGCGGCGGCTTCCGCCTCGATGGCGCGGAAGGTGTCGAGCACGGCCTCCCCGGCCGGGCTCAGCCGGGCGCCGCCGCCACGGGCGCCGCCCGTGGAGGTCTCGATCAAAGGCTCGCGGAAATCGGCGTTCAGCGCCGCCACCAGGTCATGCGCACGCTGGTAGGACATGCGCAGGCGGCGGCCGGCGGCGGCGATCGAGCCCTCGGCGCGGATCGCCTCCAGCAGATCGGCCTTGCCCGGGCCGATGGCCACCTTCTCGCTCAGCACCACACGCAGGCGCAGCGCCGGCTTCACGCGCGAAGGGGGAACGGCTGGCATGGCCGCAGCGAACCACGCGGCGGCCGGGGCGCCAAGCTCAGCTCGGCGGCCCCACGGTCTTCGCGGGATCGACCTTCTTGTTCTGCAGCCCGGACTGCACCTCGAATTCGGAGTTCAGTTCGGCGCCCAGCAGGATGACGAAGACGGTCACATACAGCCACATCATCAGGCCGATGGCGCCGCCGAGCGGGCCATAGGTCGCGTCATAGCTCGCGTAATTGGTGACGTAGAAGGAGAACAGCGCCGAGCCGATGGCCCAGAGCAGCGCGGCGGCGACGGCCCCCGGCACCACCTTGCGCCATTTCGCGTGCTGCAGGGACGGGCCGAAGCGATAGAGCGCGGCCAGCCCCGCCGTCACCAGCACCAGCAGCAACAGCATCGAGCCGCCGCGAATGAGGAAGGCTTGGCGCGTGGGCAGCCCGAACAGCGTGACCAGGGTCGGCAGGAACACCAGCAGCGCGATGCCGATCGCCACCGCCAGGGTGCCGGCCAGGGTCATCAGCAGCGCCATGCCGTGGAAGGCGAAGAAGCCGCGCCGCTCCTCCTCCTCATAGGCGAGGTTCAGGGCGCCGATCATCCCGCGGGTGCCGGCCGAGGCGCTCCAGAGCGCGATGGCGCCGCTGATCGCGGCACCTATGCCGAGGCGTGGCCGCTCGACGGTGACCAGATCATGGACACGCGCGGTGATGAGTTGCTGCGCCATCTCGGGCAGGAAGCGGTTCAGCACGGCAAGCTGCGGCTCGACCGTGGTGGGGTCGAACACCAGCCCATAGACGGAAATCAGCAGCGAAAGGGCGGGAAACAGCGCCAGCATGGCGTAGAAGGCGCAGCCCGCGGCCACCAGGGAAATCCGGTCGGACGCTCCCTCACGCCAGATGCGCCGCGCCACCGCGAGCCAGCCCAACCGCGTCAGGCGATAAAACCGCGGTCGTCGAACCCGTATGGGTGGGCTGCTGCTGCTCATCAGGCGCCTTTCCTGTCCTGACCCTGCGAACGCCGCAAGGGCGCCCGCGTTGCCTGCCGGAAGGGATTACATCAACCCGGCCGCGCGCAGCGCCTTGTTGATGGTGGCGGTGATGCCGCTCTCGGTCGGGCGCGGATCATTGGCCGGCGCCGGGGAAGCCTGGGGCGCCGGGGGCGGGGCGCCAGGCGCGCGTGCGGCGGGCGCGCGTGCGGCGGTCTGCGCGAATTCCACCCCGGTCAGGCCCCAGCGATCGGCGATGTGCCAGGTCGAGTTGATGCCGGCGTCCAGGATGAAGGGCGCGGGGGTGCCGCCCGGATGCTCCTCCGCATGCGGGGCGATCGGGGTGCCATGCGCCATGCCGGGGATCTCGAACATCTCGACCCGCAGCACCCCATCGGGGCCGTGCCAGGCGGTATGGGCGGCGCCGGCGATGGTCCGCACACGCCCCGCCGCATCGCCGAGGCCGTGCACATCGAGCCATTGCCGCGCCAGCGCCTCGGCATTGGCCGGCGCCACCGTGCGGTCGGCCCCGCCATGCCAGATCGAGACCACCGGCCAGGGGCCGCTATGGTTGGAGGCGCCGCGCACCAGATCGCCCCATTGCTGATCCGTCCGGTCGCGAACGCCGGACATGGCGGCGAAGGCCTCCTGCACCGAGGTCGCGGCGCCATGCGGCAGGCCGGCGATCACAGCCCCGCCGGCGAAGACCTCGGGGTAGGTGGCCAGCAGGCTGGCCGCCATGGCGCCACCGGCCGAAAGCCCGGTGACGAAGACGCGATCGGGATCGACGCCCTCGGCCGCCACCAGATGCGCGATCATCTGGCGGATCGAGGCGACCTCACCCTGGTCGCGGCTGGCGTGATTGGGGTCGAACCAGCTGAAGCAGGTGTTGGGATTGTTGCTGCGTTGCTGTTCGGGCAGCAGCACCACGAACCCGTGGCGGTCGGCCATCTGGGTCCAGCCGGTGCCGGCGTCATAGCCCTGGGCGGTCTGGCCGCAACCATGCAGCACCACCACCAGGGGCGCCTTGGCCTGGCGCTTGGCCGGCACATGCGTGAGCGCCCGGAGCTGGCCTGGGTTGTCGCCGAAGTCCTGCAATGCCGGCACCAGGCTGGCCTCGGCCTCGGCCGCGAGGCGGCGGGCGCCACGGCGGCTGGCGGCGATCAGTTCGGACAGCTTGAGCGGGAGTTTCGAGCGGGCATTTGGCGAATACGGCATGGAAACCCTTTCAGGCCGGTGCGCCGGATGGGGCGACGGCTACTATGCTGCAATGCAACATTTCAGGTGGGTGCGAAGTTTCCTCGCGACCAGGGGCGGCCGCCTTTTCGGAGAAAACAAATCCGTCACCTGACGAAGACGCTACAGTTCGGCACCATCGCAGCAGGGGAGGCGGCGTTGATCGCCCCATACCTCCCCCCAAATAGACACTTACCTGGCCGCATGTTGCGTTTTGGCCATGCGGCGCGTTGGGACGATTGATGTTCGATAGCAAGGTTACCGCCGAAGACGCCCAGCGCGCTTCAACCCCCGCGCCGGTCGGCACCCGGCAGCGGTGGTGGCTCGCGGGCCTGGCAGTGGTCGCGGCCGCGGCGGTGGGGGTGGTGCTGTACCAGCGCGCCCATGCCCCCCCGCCCCCCGCCCCGGCCGCGGCGGCCCCCACCCCGGCCCTGACCGTCTCCATCGCCGTGGCCCGGACCGCACCGGTCCGCACCATGGTCATGGGCGATGGCTCCGTCGTCGCGTGGCAGGAGCTGATCATCGGGGCCGAGGCCGGCGGGCTGCGGCTGGTCGAGGCGCCGGTCGAGGAAGGCCAGAGCGTGAAGGCCGGCCAGTTGCTGGCGCGGATGGAGGACAGCGTCCTCACCGCCCAGCTCGACCAGGCCCGCGCCGCGATCAGCGAGGCGGAAGCGGCACTGCAGGCGGCGCGCGCCGACCTCGCCCGGTCCGAGCAGCTGGTGCAGAGCCAAAGCGCCTCCCGCCAGACGCTCGACCAGCGCCGGTCGGCGGCGCAGCAGGCCGAGGCCCGCCTCGCCTCCGCCCGCGCCGCGGCCGAGGCGGCGCAGGCACGGCTGGACCAGGCGCGCATCCTCGCCCCCACCGATGGCATCGTCTCCAAGGTCTCGGCCCGCATAGGCTCGGTGACGGCGGTGGGGCAGGAGCTGTTCCGCATCCTGCGCGACGGGCGGCTGGAGCTGGACGCCCGGGTGCCGGAGCTGGATCTGGCCCAGGTCCATCCCGGCCAGCCGGTGACGGTGCGCCATGGCGATCGCATGATCCCCGCCGAGGTGCGCGAGATCGCCCCGGTGGTCGCGGCCGACACGAGGCTCGGCATCGTGCACATCGCCCTGCCGCCCAGTTCCGGCCTGCGCCCAGGCATGTTCGCCAGCGCCGAGATCCAGGGGCCGGAGCGGCAAATGGTGCTGGTGCCCGAGGCCGCCGTGATCTTCCGCGACGGCGCGCCGGCGAGCTTCGTGCTGGCCGAGGGCACCGGCCGGGTGCAGCTGCGCCGCCTGAACGCCGGCGCCCGGCGCGATGGCATGGTCGAGATCACCGAAGGGCTGCGCGCGGGTGAGGCGGTGGTGGTCGCCGGCGCCGGCTTCCTGTCGGACGGCGACCTGGTGCAGGCCGCGCGATGAGCGCGCCCATCGAGGACCGCCACCGCAACATCTCCGGCTGGGCGATCCGCAACCCCGTCGCGACCGCGGTGATCTTCCTGCTGCTGACGGTGGCGGGGCTGTTCTCCTATCCAATGCTGCGGATCAACAACAGCCCGGACATCGACCTGCCGGCTGTCGTGGTCACCATCTCCCAGGCCGGCGCCGCCCCCTCCGAGCTTGAAAGCCAAGTGACGCGGCGGGTCGAGGATGCGGTCGCGGGCCTGGGCGATGTGAAGCACATCACCTCCACCATCGTGGATGGCACCTCCACCACCGCCATCGAATTCGCGCTCGGCAAGGATGTGGACCGCGCGACCAATGACGTGCGCGACAAGATCGCGCAGATCCGCAGCGACCTGCCGGCCGCGATCCGCGACCCCATCATCACCCGCGTCGAGACCACGGGGGGCGCCATCGTCACCTTCACCGTCGCCTCCCCCCGCATGACCACGGCGGAGCTGAGCTGGTTCGTCGATGACACCATCGCGAAGGGCATGCTCTCCGTCTCCGGCGTCGCGCAGGTCAATCGCGTCGGCGGGGTGGAGCGGGAGATCCGCGTGGCGCTGCGGCCGGACCGGCTGCTGGCGCTCGGCATCACCGCCAACCAGGTGAACACGCAGCTTCGCGACCTGAACATCAATCTGCCCGGCGGGCGCGGCACGATCGGGACCGGGGAGCAGGCGATCCGCACCCTCGGCTCCGCCACCACGGTCGCGGCGCTGCGGGAGCGCAGCATCATCCTCACCAACGGCCGCACCGCGCGGCTCGGCGATCTCGCCGATGTCGAGGACGGCACCGCCGAGGTCCGCACCGCGGCACGGCTGGACGGGCGGCCTGTCGTCGCCTTCGAGATCCTGCGCACCCGCGGCTCCTCCGAGGTGCGGGTCGCGGAGGGGGTGGAGGCGCGGGCGCGCGACCTCATGGCCGAATACCCGGAGGTGCAGATCCATCAGGTCACCTCCACCGTCACCTTCGTGAAGGCGGGGTATCTGGCGGCGGTCGAGGCGCTGGCGATCGGCGCCGTGCTGGCGATGATCGTCGTGTACCTGTTCCTGCGGGACTGGCGGGCGACGGTCATGGCTTCGGTCGCCATGCCGCTGTCGCTGATCCCGACCTTCTTCGTGATGCAGGTGCTCGGCTTCTCGCTGAACAACGTGACCTTGCTCGGGCTCACCCTCGTCGTCGGCGTGCTGGTCGATGATGCGATCGTGGAGATCGAGAACATCGTGCGCCACATCCGGCAGAACCCGGGGATGGGCGCCTATCGCGCGGCGCTGGATGCGTCCTCGGAGATCGGGCTGGCGGTGGTCGCGACCACGGGGGCGATCCTCGCGGTCTTCGTGCCGGTCGCCTTCATGCCGGGCATCCCGGGGCAGTTCTTCCGCCAGTTCGGGCTGACGGTGGCGGCGGCGGTCACCTTCTCGCTGATCGTCGCGCGGCTGCTGACGCCGCTGCTGGGGGCCTATTTCCTGAAGGCGCATCCGGAACCGGAGCGGCGCGAGGGCGTGGTGGCGCGGGGGTATTACGGCATGCTCGGCTGGTGCCTGCGGCATCGGCTGGTGACGCTGGCCGGGGGCGTCGGCTTCTTCGCGCTCTCCATCGCGCTGGTGCCCTATATCCCGCAGGATTTCGTGCCCGGCGCGGATCGCGCGCGCTCCTCCATCGCCATCGAACTGCCCCCGGGCGCCACGCTGGCGGAGACGGAGGGCGTGGTGCAGCGGGCGACGCGCATCCTGCGGGCGCGGCCGGAGGTGATCTCGGTCTTTGCGAGCCTCGGCACCTCCAGCACCGGCGGCGCGATGGGGCCGGGCATGGGCAGCACCACCAAGGCGGGCGATCCGCGCACCGCCAATCTGATCGTCACCCTGCTGCCGCGCGGCGACCGCCGGCTGACCCAAGGCCAGTTCGAGGCCGCGGTGCGCCCGGCGCTGAACGAGATCCCCGGCGCGCGGGTGCGCTTCGGCGCGGATGGGCAGAGCGGATCGCGGTTGCAGGTGACGCTGGTGGGCTCGGACACCGAGGCGCTGGCCGCGGCCTCACGCGCGTTGGAGCAGCAGATGCGCGGGCTGCCGCAACTGGCGGGGGCGCGGTCCACGGCCTCGCTCGCGCGGCCGGAATTGCAGATCGTGCCGATGGAGGCACGGGCGGCGGAGCTGGGCATTTCGGTCGTCACCATCGCCGCCACGGCGCGGCTGGCGACGGTGGGCGACGTGGACCAGAACCTGGCGCGCTTCACCTTGCCCGACCGGCAGATCCCGATCCGGGTGATGCTGGACCAGCGGGCGCGGGGGGATATCGACCGGCTGCGGTCGCTGCGGATCGAGGGGCGGGGCAATATCTCGGTGCCGCTGGAGGCGGTGGCGGAGATCCATCGCGGCTCGGGGCCGGCGCAGATCGACCGGCTGGACCGGCAGCGCAAGGCGACGGTGGAGGCGGAGCTGAACGGGCTGCCGCTGGGCGAGGCGACCAAGCTGGTGGCGGGGCTGCCGGTGATGCAGGCGCTGCCGGCGGGGGTGCGGGAGCGCTCGACCGGGGACAAGGAGGTGATGGCGGAGCTGTTCGGCGGCTTCGCCATGGCGCTCGGCTCCGGCGTTTTGCTCGTCTATCTGGTGCTGGTGCTGCTGTTCGGCGGGTTTTTGCAGCCGCTGACGATCATGAGCGCGCTGCCGCTGTCCCTCGGCGGGGCCTTGATGGCGCTGCTGCTGGCCCAGAAGGCGCTGGGGGTTTCGGCGGTGATCGGGGTGCTGATGCTGATGGGGATCGTCGCCAAGAACTCCATCCTGCTGGTGGAATACGCGATCATGATGCGGCGGGATGAGGGGCTGTCCCGCGAGGAGGCGATCATGGAGGCGGCGCGGAAACGGGCAAGGCCGATCGTGATGACGACGATCGCGATGGTGGCGGGCATGGCGCATATCGCGGCGGGAATCGGGGCGGATAGCGAGTTCCGGGCGCCGATGGCGCTGGTGGTGATCGGGGGGTTGGTGACCTCGACGCTGCTGAGCCTGATTTTTGTGCCGGTGGCGTATCTGTATGTGGATCGGGCGGAGACGTGGATTGCAAGGAGGTTTCGGCCGAAGGGGGCGCGGGGGGGGGTGGCGGCGGAGTGAGAGGGGCTGTTCAGTTTTTCCGGAGTGTGTAGGTCGTTTACGTAATGAAAGGTTCGCCGTAGGCTTGGCTCGGAACGAGGCAATCGAAAAGGTGTCGCCATGCGCCTCCTTCTGCTTTGCGACACCGCTCTGATACGCGCGGGCCCGCCCCCGGCCAAAACCTTCGGCTTCCGGACGAAGATAGTGGCTGGGTCCGACAGACAATAGTGGCGTGGCCGCTGCGTCAGGGGCTGGAGGGGCGGGTAGAGGAAGCAGCGGGTGCGCAGGTCTATTTAATGCGGAGCTTTCGTTTTGACAAAAATAATCCCACCACCTACGCCACCAGACAGCATGCATGATTTAATAGTAGACGTCACTTCTCTGAAAGAAGTTATGGAATTATCCATCAAAAGCGACGCCATTGATGTTGGTAAATGGGTATCGTGGAAGAGGCATCTATTAAAATATAATGAATTGGCTAGAATTTATCGCGACCACAGTGGTGAGCGCATTCCTGTTTTTGGGGGAGAAGAAAAAGAAATACCGCCAAATTGGATCGGGCAGAAGGAGATATTTGAGAAAACCTACGCGAGCACCGTCGAATTGTACGGAAAATTGACTCGCCGCAAGCCAACGCCTGCAATAGCGGGCCTCGAAAATTTACTCCATCCTGTTATTCAACAAGTATCCATGAAGCATTACAACAATGGCGATTTTAGAAATTCCGTTGTCGATGCAATCACTTCATTGTTCGATAAAATCCGAGAGAGGACCGACCTTAAGACGGACGGGCCAATTTTATGTGACAGCGTGTTTCCTATAGATAAAGCATTATTGATATTTAGCGAAATCGACAGTGAATCAGGAAGAAACGATCAGATTGGACACATGGAAATTTTGAAAGGATTCTATCGAGGGGGACGAAACGCTCATTCCCACAGCTTAATTCATAATCTAGACGCGATTAAAGCAGCACAATACCTCGTCCTTGCAAGCCTGCTGATGCGCCGCTTGATAGATGCCGTCCCTCGTCCACCAAAGTAAAATTTTAGCAGAGCATAGCGTTCCCGGTTTAACGGAACTCTCCGCCCCCCCTCACACCCCCAACACCCCCTCCGCCTCCCTGACAACCTCCGCCAACGCCCCCTCCCCAAACGGCGACCGCAACCCCGCCGACCGCACCAACTCCTGAAACGGCATCGCCCCGCCCCGCCCGCACAGCGCCACATACCGCTCCAGCGCCCCCGGAAAATCCCGGCGCGAGGCGACCCAGAACTGCATCGCGCAGCACAGCGCCAGCGTGTAGTCGATGTAGTAGAACGGGCTGTTGAAGATATGCGCCTTGGCCTGCCACCGCCCGCCCTTGGCCGGGTAGGCAAGGTCGCCATACTCCGTCCACGGCATGTAGCGCTGCTCCAGCCGCTGCCACATCGCGTGCCGCTCGGCCGGCGTCGCGTCGGGGTTGGCATAGACCTCATGCTGGAAGTGATCGACGCAGACGCCGTAGGGCAGGAAGGCCAGGCTGCCGATGATATGCATGCGCCGGAACCGATCCGCCGCCTCCTCCCCCACCAGCAGCCCCATCTGCGGATGCGTCAGGAATTCCAGCCCCATGGAGTGGATTTCCGCCGCCTCCATGGTCGGCCAGAGCAGGTCGATCCCCGGCTGCCCCCGGCTTTCCCAGCATTGGAAGGCATGGCCCATCTCATGCGTGAAGACGCCGATATCCTGCTGCGTGCCGTTGAAGTTCGCGAAGATGTAGGGAACCCCCACCGTCGGGAAGGAGGTGCAGAACCCGCCCCCCGCCTTCCCCGGCCGGTTCTTCAGATCCAGGAACCCCCCCGCCACCATCATCCGATAGAACTCGGCCAGCCGCGGATCGATGCGGTCGAACATCACCTGCGCCTCGGCCACCAGATGGTCGTGGTCGCCGATCGGCGCGGGATTGCCCTGCGGGTCGACAAAAGCCTCGTCCCAGTAGCGTAGCCGGTCCCAGCCATTGGCGACGCGCCGCGCCTCCAGCAGCCGCGCGACCAGCGGCACCACATGCTCCGCCACCTGGTCGCGATACCGCGCCACATCCGCCGCGTCGTAATCCACCCGCCGCATCCGGCGGTAGGCGAGTGCCGTGAAGTCGCGATCCCCCAACTTGCGCGCCATGCCGTGCCGCAGCTTCACCAGCGCGTCAAAGATCGAATCCAGCTCCTCGCCGTGCCGCGCGAAGAACGCCCAGCGCGCCCGTTCCGCCTCATGCCGCACCTCGCGGTCCCGGTGCTCGGCATAGGGCGCGAGGCCGGCCAAATTCACCACCACCCTGCAGATCTCGATCTCGGCCGAGGCCAGCAGCGCGGTGTAGCGCGCGCCCAACCGGCTCTCCTCCTCCAGATCCGCCGCGATCACGGGCCGGAAGGTGGTGATGTCGGTCTCCCACAGCCGCAGCGCATGGGCGCCGACCAGCGCCATCAGCGCCGCGCGGTCCGGGTCAGCCAGCAGCCGGCGCTTGAGGGCGACCTCCATCCCCTGCGCCTCGGGCGCCAGGGCATCGGCGTAGTCACGCGCGGCGCGGGCGGCCTCGTCGCGGGTGTTCTGGGCGAAACGCAGCCCGACCAGGGAGGACCAGGTCTCCACCTCGCGCCGCAGCCCGTCCCAGGCGGCGATGGCGGCGGGGCGGTCGCCCGCGTCGAGCAACGCCTCGATGGCGGCATAGCGCCGGGCCAGGCCGTCGCGGGTGGGGGTCTCGGCGGAGATGTCGGAGAATTGGAGCGTCATGCCCCCAGGTCAGGCCGTGGCGCCGGCCCCGTCAACAGGGGGCCCGTCAAGAACAGGGGGCGACAGGAAGATGGGGCGCGGGGTCGATCGCCCGCCCGCCGAGGCGGATTTCGAAGTGCAGATGCGTGCCATAGGTGACGCCGCTGCGCCCCACCCGCCCCAGCCGCTCCCCCCGCGCCACGCCGCGGCGGCCGGAGGCGAGGGCCGGCGCCACCGTGCCGAGATGGGCGTAGCGGGTGACGGCGCCGCTCGGGTGGCGGATCTGAACCTCCAGCCCCGTGGCACCGATGCGGCGGATGGCCACCACCTGCCCCGCCGCCGCCGCCTGCACCCAGGCCCCGGCGGGGGCGGGCAGGTCGATCCCCGAATGATTGGTCGAGGCGCGCGGCCCGATGTCATCCCCACGCGCGCCGAAGGGGGAGGAGATGCAGGCCGGCCGCACCGGCAAAACCAGGTCCGGCACCTCCTGCGCCATGGCCGGGCCGGCCAGCGCCAGCAGCAGGGCGGCCCCGGCCTTCATCCCATCAAGGCCAGGCCTTCGGCGACCGAGACGAATTCGCCGCCGCCGGTGATCCGCTCCGCGCCGAAGCGGTCCACGAAGAGTTGCCGCACCGCCGGCACCAGCGAGGTGCCGCCGGTCAGGAACACCCGGTCCACCTGCCCCGCCGCGATCCCGGCATCGGTCAGCGCCGCATCGATGGCGCCGGCCATCTGGGTCAGTTCCGGGGCGATCCAGGCCTCAAAGTCGCGGCGCAGGATGGGGGCCTCGACCACGAAATCCTCGTTGCGGAAGGAGAGGGTCGCCTCCTCCGCGCCGGAGAGCGCCGCCTTCACGCCGGAGACGGCGCGGTAGAGGCTGTAGCCGGCCTCATCCTCGATGAAGCGGATCAGCCGGTGCAGCCGCTCGGGGTGCTGCGCGGTGCGGGCGACCTCGGCGATGTCGCGCAGGGTGCGCGGCGCCCGCATCAGCGGCAGCCGGTGCCACCGGGCGAAATTCGCGTACCAGCTCGGCGGGATCGGCATCTGGCGGCCCATGACGCCATAGGTGCCATGTTTGCCGAGCAGCGGCGACACCACATGGTCGATGATGCGGTAATCCAGCGCGTCGCCGGCGATGCCGACGCCGGTATGGCCCAGCGCCCGCACCCGCCCCGGCTGCGCCGGATCGAAGCGCAGCAGCGAGAAATCCGAGGTGCCGCCGCCGAAATCGCCGACCAGCACCGTCGCCGCGCGATCGAGCCCCGCGGCAAAACGGTGCCCGGCCGCGGCGGGTTCGAGGCCGACCTCGACCTCGGGCAACCCCGCCTCGGCGAAGCTCGCGCGCAGCCGGGTCTCGCCGAAGGCGTCATCGGCGAATTCGCCGGCGAAGCGCACCGGGCGGCCGACCACCACGCGGGCGCCGGCCATCTCCTCCGCGAAAGGCCCCAGTAGCGCCCGCAAAAACAACGCGATCAGCCCCGGCAGGCTGTAGCTGCGCCCAAAGATCCGCGTCTCGGTGAAGGAGGCGGTGGCGAGGTAGCTCTTCATCGACATGATCAGCCGGGCGGCCAGCGGATCGTCCAGATAGGCCTCGATCGCCGCCGGCCCCGCGGCATGCTGGGTGCGGCCGGCATCGGCCCAGAAGCACAGCACGGAGCGGAACACATCCCCGGTGTCGTGGCTGAGGGCGATGACGCTGCCATCGGCCCGCCGCGCGGCGACGACGCTGTTGGTCGTGCCGAAGTCGATACCGATCACTGGGGTCACGCGCGGGAACATCCGGAAATGGGCGGGGGTTGAAGCCCCCCCAGGCCCGCTTGGCAAGGGATGGTTCGGTGTAACGATCCGGTCCTATGCTTCCCCCATGAGGGCCGGAACGGCCGCAGTGGAGGAAAACACCCATGAATCGAAGGTCGCTCCTGCTCGGTATCGGGGCTGGCGCCCTGGCCGCGCGCCCGGCTTTGGCCGAGGACGCGCCCTGGCCCATGCGCCAGGTGAAGATTGTCATCCCCTTCGCCGCCGGCGGCCCGCAGGATGTGCCGGCACGGGTGATCGCGGACCGGCTGTCCCGCCGCCTCGGCGCCACCTTCTTCATCGAGAACCGGCCGGGCGCCGGCGGCGGGCTCGGCGCCCAGGCGGTGGCGCAGGCGGCCCCGGATGGGGGGACGCTGCTGTTCATCTCCTCCTCCATCTCGATCATCCCGACCTTGCGGCCGGGGCTGGGGCTCGACCCGGTGCGGGATCTGGCGCCGCTGAGCCTGGTCTGCGACGTGCCGGCCGGGCTGATGGTGCGGGCGGAGTCGCGCTTCACCTCGCTGGCCGATCTGCTGGTCCAGGCGCGGGCCAATCCGGGCAAGTTCACCTATGGCTCGGGCGGCGTCGCCTCGGCGAACCATCTGGCCGGCGCGCTCTTCGCCTCGCTGGCCGAGATCGACGTGGTGCATGTGCCGTATCGCGGCATCAGCCAGGCGGTGAACGCGATCTACACCGGGGAGATCGACTTCATCTTCGGCAGCACGATCGAGGTGCTGGCCCATGCGGCCCAGGGCCGCGCCCGGCTGCTCGGCACCACCATGACCGCGCGGCTGGCGGAACTGCCCGATGTGCCGGCGATCGGGGAGCAGGTACCGGGGTATGAGGCGCCGAACTGGTTCGCGATGTTCACGCCCAAGGGCATGTCGGAGGAATTGACCGGGCGGCTGGTCAGCGAACTCGCGCTGCTGCGGCAGGACCGCGACCTGCTGGACCGCTTCGCCGCGGGCGCCGCGATCCCGCGCCTGGACGGGCCGGCGCCGCTGGCCCGCCAGCTCTCGCAGGAGATCGAAAAATGGCGCGGCGTGATCGAACGCGCCGGCATTGAACCCGTTTGATTGACCCGTTCGAAGGAGGCAGACATGACCAGCATGACGCACATCAAGATCGAACCCATCAAGGGCTCGGTCAGCGCCGCCGAATGGCAGGCGCGGGTCGATCTCGCGGCCTGTTACCGGCTCTGCGACGGCTATGGGATGTCGGATATGATCTACACCCATATCTCGGCACGGGTGCCGGACAGCCCGAACTACTTCCTGCTGAACCCGAACGGGATGCTGTTCAGCGAGATCACCGCCTCCTCCCTGCTCAAGGTCAGCATGGATGGGGAAATCGCCTACAAGCCGGACACGCCCTACGGCATGCATCCCGCGGGCTTCACCATCCACAGCGGGCTGTATCGCGCGCGGCCGGATATCCAGGCGGCGATGCATACCCATACCGTCGCGGGCATGGCGGTCTCCTCGCTGAAATGCGGGTTGCTGCCGCTGACGCAGACGGCGACGCGCTTCTATGGCCGCATCGGCTACCACGACTTCCGCGGGCCGGAGCGCGACCCGTCCGAACGCGCGCGGCTGGCGCAGAGCCTGGGGTCGTTCAACTACCTCATCCTGCGCAACCATGGGCTGATCACCGCCGGGGCCTCGGTCGCCGAGACCTTCAGCGCCATGTATGGGCTGGAACGCTCCTGCCAGGCGCAGTTGCAGGCCATGGCCTGCAATACCGAGCTGAACATGCCGTCCGATGAGGTCGTCGCCGCCTCCTGCGCCATGTATGGGCCGGAGATCTCGCGCAGCTACGGGCTGCTGGAATGGCCGGCGCTGCTGCGCAAGCTGGATGCGACCCAGCCCGGCTACGACGCCTGAGCCGATGGGGCAGGATCGCATCCGCCTGCGATCCTGCCCTAGAGTTTTCAGAACGCCTGGAGGACCCCGCCATGGATGCCATCGCCCCACCCCCCGTCATCCGCCTGAACGAGACGGATGGCGTGGTGATCGCCCGGCAGGCGCTGCCGCCCGGAACCACGGTCGCCCCCGGCGTCACCACCCTGCGGCGCATTCCGCCGGGGCATAAGGTCACGGTGCGGGAACACGCGGCCGGCGAGGCGATCCGCCGCTACGGCCAGATCATCGGCTTCGCCACTGTGCCGATCGCGGCCGGCGAATGGGTGCATACCCACAACTGCGCGATGGGCGACTTCGCCCGCGACTACGCCTGGGGCGTGGACGCCAAGCCCACCCAATACGCCAATGATCCCGCCACCTTCGCGGGCTTCGTGCGGCCGGATGGGCGGATCGCGACGCGCAACTACATCGGCATCGTCACCTCGGTGAATTGCTCGGCGCATGTCGCCGACCTGATCGCCATGGCCTTCCGCCGCAATCCGCTGACCGGGGAGGACCCGCTGGCGGCCTGGCCGAATGTCGATGGCGTCGTCGCGCTGACCCACAAGACCGGCTGCGGCATGACCGATGGCGAGCCGCTGCGCGTGCTGCGCCGGACGCTGGCGGGCTATGCGCGGCACGTGAATTTCTCCCATGTCATCGCCATCGGCCTCGGCTGCGAGGTCAATCAGATCGGCGGGATGCTGGAGGAACAGCGGCTCTCCGGCCGGCTGCGCAACATGGACATCCAGGAGATGGGCGGCACCCGCAAGACGGTGGCCGCCGGCGTCGCCTTCGTGCGCGAGGTGCTGGATGAGGCGAACCAGGTCGAGCGCGTGCCCTGCCCGGTCAGCGGGCTGACCGTGGCACTGCAATGCGGCGGCTCGGACGGGTATTCGGGGATCACCGCCAATCCGGCGCTGGGGGCGGCGTCGGACCTGATCGTTCGGCATGGCGGCACGGTGATCCTGTCGGAGACGCCGGAGACCTATGGCGCCGAACATCTGCTGACGCGGCGGGCGGTGTCGCGCGAGGTCGGGGAAAAACTCGTCGGACTGATGCGCTGGTGGGAGGCCTATACCGAACGCGAGGGGGCCGAGATGAACGCCAACCCGAGCCCCGGCAACAAGGCGGGCGGGCTGACGACCATCCTGGAGAAGTCGCTGGGCGCGATGGCCAAGGCGGGGACGACGAACCTCGTGGATGTGATCGGCTATGCGGAACCCGCGATCGCGCGCGGCTTCGTCTTCATGGACACGCCGGGCTACGACCCGGTGGCGGCGACGGGGCAGGTGGCGGGGGGGGCGAACCTTGTCTGCTTCACCACCGGGCGCGGCAGCGTTTTTGGCTGCAAGCCGGCGCCGTCGATGAAGCTCGCGACCAATACCGCCATGTACCAGCGCATGGAGGACGACATGGATGTGAACTGCGGCACCATCCTGTCCGGCGAGGAGGATGTGCAGGAGGCGGGGACGCGGATTTTCGCCCAGATTTTGCGGACCGCCAGCGGCGAGCGGACCAAGAGCGAGGGGTTCGATTTTGGCGGGTCGGAGTTCGCGCCCTGGGTGTTGGGGGCGACGATGTAGGGGCCTTACTGCCTTACTATCTTACCATATTACCGATTGCTCCGGGGGTTTTGCGGTCGATCCGGGCGTGGCTGGGGTCTTGATGCGCGGTTTTCGCACAAGGACTCGCTGCGGTGCAAGGAAATTATTCCTCTGGCAAGTTGCGCTTCCATGGGAGGAGGTTGTCGTCACCGCGCTTCGGCCCTCCGTCGCGCATCTTCTACGACGTTACGCCCTCCACCGCAGGCTCCCTTCGGCCGTGCCTGGGCCGATCGTTAGAGAGGGAGGTCCAGGACCCTCAGGGTCCTGGCGGGGAGCGCGAGGGGCAGCGCCCCTCGCAACCCTTCCTCACTCCGAATAGGCGACCGTATTCTGCGTCTGTTCCCCCAAGCCCGCGATGCCCAGATGCATCACCTGCCCCGCCCGCAAGAACACCGGCGGCTTCTTGCCCAGGCCCACGCCCGGCGGCGTGCCGGTGCTGATCACATCGCCCGGGTGCAGCGTGATGAAGTGCGAGACGTAGCTCACCAGCTTCTTCACCCCGAAGATCATCGTGCGGGTGGAGCCATCCTGCATACGCATCCCGTCCACGTCGCAGAACATCGCCAGATCCTGCGGATCGGGGATCTCATCCGCCGTCACCAGCCAGGGGCCGAGCGGGCCGAAGCTGTCGCAGCCCTTGCCCTTGTCCCAGGTGCCGCCGCGCTCGATCTGCCATTCGCGCTCGGACACATCGTTGCAGACCGCATAGCCCGCGACATGGCTCATGGCCGCATCTTCCGAGACGCAGCGCGCGGTGTCGCCGATGATGATGGCAAGCTCGACCTCCCAATCGGTCTTCACGCTGTCCTTGGGGATGGTCACATCGTCATCCGGGCCGCAGAGCGCGCCCAGCGACTTCAGGAACACGATCGGCTCCTTGGGGATCGGGCTGCCGGTTTCGGCCGCGTGGTCGGCGTAGTTCAGCCCGATGCAGACGAAGTTCTTCATCCCGGCGACCGGGGGGCCGAGGCGGGGCCGGCCCTCGACCTTGGGCAGGCTGGTGGGGTCCAGCGTCTTGAGCTTGGCGATCCCCGCGGCAGAGAGCGCGGCGCCGGAGAGGTCGGGGATGACGGAGGACAGGTCGCGGATGATGCCATCCGCATCCAGCATCCCCGGACGTTCGTGGCCGGTATGGCCGTAGCGCAGCAGCTTCATGGCAAGGCTCTCCTCAAGTCGGTCGGGATCATTCTACAGGGTCCAGCCGCCATCGATGACGATGCCCTGGCCGGTGACGAAGGCGCTTTCATCCGCCGCGAGGTAGGTGGCAAGGGCCGCGATCTCCTCGGCCGTCGCGAGCCTGCCCATCGCCTGCCGCGCGACGAAGCTTTGCCGCGCCACCTCCAGGCCCCCGGCGGCCGTTGCATTGGCCGCGATCCGGTCGCCGAGGGAGGGCGTGTCCACCGTCCCCGGGCAGAGGCAGTTCACCCGGATACCCTGCGCCACCACATCCGCCGCGGCCGCCTTGGTCATGCCGACCACGGCGGCCTTGGTGGTGCCGTAGAGGAAGCGGTTGGGCGCGCCCTTCACCGAGGAGGCGGCGCTGGCCATGTTGACGATGCTGCCGCGCTTGCGCTCGATCATGCCAGGCAGCACCGCCGCCATGCATTTCCACATCGCCCGCACATTGAGCGCGAAGGCGAAGTCCCATTCGGCATCGGTCGCGGTCAGCGCGGTGTTCTGGTGCACGAAGCCCGCGCAGTTGAACAACACGTCGAAGGGCCCGTGCTCGGCGACGATGCGCGCGACGGCGGCATCATCCATCACATCCAGGGCGGCGGTGGTGATCCCCGCCCCGGCGAGCGAGGCGACCAGCGCCGCATCGCGGTCGGTGGCGACGACGCTGGCGCCCTCGCGCGCGAACATCAGCGCGGTGGCGCGGCCGATGCCCTGGCCGGCGGCGGTGACGAGGCAGCGGCGACCGTTGAGACGACCGGCCATCAGTGGTTGTGCCGGCTTTCGCCGCGCGTCTCCAGGATGTTGAGGTAGAGCGTCGCAGGCTCCAGGCAGCCGCCGGAGCCAAGCTGGCCGACCATGCTGCGCTGGATCTCCTCCCACGGCGTCTTGCTCAGCAGCACCGGGGGCACCCAGGCGGCGCGGCGTACCGCGAGTTCCGCCTCGGGGATCAGCACATCGACGCGGCGGGTGTTGAGGTCGATGCGGATCGGGTCGCCCGATTGCAGCAGCGCCAGGCCACCGCCGACCGCGGCCTCGGGCGAGACGTTCAGGATCGAGGGGCTGGCCGAGGTGCCGCTCTGCCGCCCGTCGCCCATGGTGGGAAGCGCTGTGATGCCGCGCTTCAGCAGGGCCGCGGGGGGCTGCATGTTCACGACCTCGGCGGCACCGGGGTAGCCGACGGGGCCGGTGTTGCGGATGACCAGCACGGTGCGTTCATCCACGCCAAGGTCCGGGTCCTCGATGCGCGCGTGGTAATCCTCGGGGCCCTCGAAGACCACGACCTTGCCCTCGAAGATGTCCGGGGGATCGGAGAGGAAGCGGGCGCGGAATTCGGCGTCGATCACGCTGATCTTCATCACCGCAGTGTCGAACAGATTGCCGGTCAGCACGATGAAGCCCGCATGCTCCTTCATCGGTTTTTCGTAGGCGCGGATGACCTCGCGGTCGCCGTCGGCGATCTTGGCGAGGTTGTCCGCGATGGTCTTGCCGGTGACGGTCATGGCCTGCGGGTTCAACCGCCCGGCGGCCAGCAACTCCTTCATCACCGCCGGCACGCCGCCGCCCTGGTGGAATTTCTCGCCGAGGAAGCGGCCGGCCGGCTGGCAATCCACCAGCAGCGGCACATTGGCGCCGACCCGCTGCCAGTCGTCCAGCGTGTGGTCCACGCCCATGTGCCGCGCGATGGCGACCATATGCGGCGGGCAGTTGGAGGAGGCGCCGATGGCGGAGGCGACGGCCACCACATTCTCGAACGCCGCCTTGGTCATGATGTCGGAGGGGCGGAGGTTGGCATTGACCATCTCCACGATCCGCACCCCGGTCGCATGGGCCATCTGGCCGCGCTCGCGATAGGGGCCGGGGATGGCGGCACAGCCGGGCAGGCTCATGCCCAGCGCCTCGGCCAGCGAGTTCATCGAGAGCGCGGTGCCCATGGTGTTGCAATGGCCGACGCTGGTGCTGGAGGAGGCGACCAGATCCATGAAGCCCTCGTAGTCGATCTGGCCCTCGGCCAGCATCCGCCTGGCTTCCCAGACGATGGTGCCGCTGCCGGTCAGCCGGCCGTGGTAATGCCCGTCCAGCATCGGCCCGCCGGAGAAGACGATGGCCGGGATGTTCACGGTCGCCGCCCCCATCAGGCAGGCCGGCGTGGTCTTGTCGCAGCCGGTGGTGAGCACGACGCCATCCAGCGGATAGCCGTGCAGAACCTCGACCAGCGAGAGGTAGGCGAGGTTCCGGTCCAGCGCCGCGGTCGGGCGCTTGAGGGTTTCCTGGATCGGGTGGATCGGGAATTCCAGCGGCACGCCCCCCGCGTCGCGGATGCCGGCGGCGATGCGGGTCGCAAGCTCGATGTGGTGGCGGTTGCAGGGGGCGATGTCGCTGCCGGTCTGGGCGATGCCGATGATCGGACGCCCCGATTGCAGCTCGCCCCGGGTCAGGCCGAAGTTCAACTGACGCTCGACATAGAGCGCCGTCATGCTCGGGTCCTGCGGATCGTTGAACCAGCGTTCGCTGCGAAGCTTGAACGCGCGTTTGGTCTGGTCGAACTCGGCCATGATATGCCTCCGCTTCCCGCCCTTTTATGGCGCCAAGGGTCATGGGCAGCGGGGGGACTGTCAACATCTGAGGAAAATCCGGGCAGGACCCGACCGATTCCGCCCGCGAAACAGTCGTTTGCAACCCAAGGTGTCCATAATCTGACGCCGGTTTCATACCGCTGCCACTGCGACGACGGCCGAGGTCTGCGATGAGGACATCTCAATTCCTCGCGGGGCGATTGTTCGCATGCGTCTGAAGCTCGGTGCTCTCCTGGCCGCCTCGCTCCTGCTCCTGGCCCCCGTGCTCTGGGCCCCCGACCTGCGGGCGCAACCCAGCCCTGGGGCCCCGGCCGGGCCGCCGGCCGTCTCGGTCTCCGCCGCCCCCGCGACCATCGGCCCGGTGCCGCTGGAGGTGCTGGCCAATGGCATCGTCCAGGCCACCGCCATCGTCTCGGTCCGCGCCCGGGTGGATGGGCAGATCGAGGTGGTGCACGTCCAGGAAGGCCAGAGCGTCACCCGCGGCCAGCCCCTGTTCACTTTGGACAGCCGGGCCAACCGCGCCCTGCTGGCGCAGCAGCAGGCCAATCTGGACAAGGACCGCGCGCAACTGGCCCGCGCCCGGTCGGATGCCCAGCGATACGCCGCGCTGCGCTCGGATGCCTATGCCTCCGCCCAGCGCGCCGAACAGGCCGCGGCCGATGCGTTGGCGGGGGAAGCCCAGGTGCGCGGGGATGAGGCGCAGATCGAACAGACCAGGCTGAACATCAGCTTCGCCGAAATCCGTGCCGAGGCCGATGGCAGGCTCGGCGCGCTGCCGATCAAGGCGGGCAACCTCGTCCGCCTGGCCGAGGGCACCGTGCTCGCCACCATCACGCCCACCGACCCGGTGCTGGTCACCTTCAACGTCCCGGAACGCTGGCTGGCGGAATTGCGCGCCGCCACCACCCGGGGCGAGACCCCCCGCGCCCGCGTTCGCGCGCCGGAGGACGCCAGCGGCGCCCCGGTCTGGGGCAACCTCGTCTTTATCGACAGCAGCGTGGACCAGCAGACCGGCACCATCCTGCTCAAGGCCCGCTTCGACAATGCCGAGGGCCGGCTCTGGCCCGGGCAATATGTCGAGACGGTGCTGGTGCCGCGCACGGATGCGGCCGCGCTCTCCGTCCCGGTCGCGGCGGTGCAGACGGGGCCGGAGGGGCGGTTCCTCTTCACCCTCAAGGATGGCACCGCCCATCGCGTCCCGGTGCGGCTGCTGCGGCTGGCCGGGGACCGCGCGGTGCTGGCGGCCGAGGCGCTGGGCGCCGGCGACATGGTGGTGACCGAGGGCGCCCAGCGCCTGCGCGACGGCATGCGCGCCGTGGCCCGAGGTGCTGCCGGCGCCCGGCCAACCGCCGAGGCGACCCCGGCCGTGCAGCAGGCCGCGATCCAGCAGGTTTCCGGGCGATGAACATCTCCGAACTCTGCATCCGCCGGCCGGTCATGACCTCGCTGCTGGCGATCGGCACGGTGCTGGCCGGGGTGCTCGGCTATCTGTCCATGCCGGTCGCGGCGGTGCCGCGGGTGGATTTCCCGGTGATCTCGGTCACCGCGAGCTTTCCGGGGGCGAGCCCCGAGACCATGGCGACCTCGGTCGCGCTGCCGATGGAACGCGAGTTCAGCACCATCGGCGGGCTGGAGCAGATGAGCAGCTCCAGCGGCCAGGGCACCCTGCAGATCACGCTGCAATTCGTGCTGTCGCGCAACATCGATGCCGCCGCCCAGGATGTGCAGGCCGCGATCACCCGCGCCCAGCGCCGCCTGCCGGCCGAGATGACGACGCCGCCCAGCTACCGCAAATCCAACCCCGCCGATGCGCCGGTGCTGCTGCTGGCGCTCTCGGGCGGCGATGTGCCGCTGTGGCGGCTGAACGACATCGCCTCGACCCTCGTCTCCCCCGCGCTGTCGCGGGTGCCGGGGGTGTCGCAGGTGCAGACCTATGGCGAACAGCTCTACAGCGTGCGGGTGCGGCTCGATCCGGACCGCACGGCGGCGCTCGGCGTCGGCGTGGACCAGGTCGCGACCGCGATCACCTCCGCCACCACCGTCACCCCCGTCGGCACGCTCTCCGGCCAGCGGCAGCAACTGACCATCCGCGCCAATGACCAGCCGCAGAATGCGGAGGATTTCGGCAAGCTCGTGGTGGTCGCGCGCAACGGCGCGCAGGTGCGGCTGGGCGACATCGCCGAGGTCTCGGACAGCGTGCAGAACGAACGCATCTCCTCCTGGCGCAACGGCAGGCGCTCGCTGATCCTCGCGGTGCAGCGCCAGCCGGATGCCAATACCGTCGCGGTGGTGGATGGCGTGCGCGCAGCCCTGCCGAGCCTGGAGGCATCGCTGCCGCCGGGCGCGGTGCTGGATGTGATGCTGGACCGCAGCCAGTCGATCCGCGCCTCGGTGCATGACGTGCAGGAGAGCCTGCTGATCGCCATCGGCCTCGTGGTGCTGGTGATCTTCCTGTTCCTGCGCCGGGTTTCGGCGACCTTGATCCCGACCATCGCGGTGCCGATCAGCCTCTGCGGCACCTTCGCGCTGATGTACCTGCTCGGTTTCGGCATCGACAACATCACGCTGCTCGGCCTCACCCTCGCGGTCGGGCTGGTGGTGGATGACGCGATCGTGGTGCTGGAGGTGATCGTCCATCACATGGAGAAGGGGATGCCGGCGCGGCAGGCGGCCATCATGGGCGCCAAGGAGGTCGGCTTCACCGTGCTCTCGATCACCGCCTCGCTGATCGCGGTGTTCCTGCCGATCCTGATGATGGGCGGCGTGGTCGGGCGCGTGTTCAACGCCTTCGCCGCCACCGTCTCGCTCGCGGTGATCGTCTCCTGCGCCGTGTCGCTGACGCTGACGCCGCTGATGGCCTCGCATCTGCCGAAACACAAAGGCGGCGGCGCGCTGGACCGCATCCTCGAAGGCGGCTTCCGCGGCATCGAGCGCGGCTATGCCTTCGTGCTGGACCTCGCGCTGCGGTTTCGCTTCGTGGTCTGGATCGTGTTCTTCGCCACGCTCTTCGGCGCCGGCTATATCGCGACGGTGATGCCCAAGGGCTTCTTCCCCATCGAGGACACCGGGCAGGTCTCGGTCTCCACCGAAGGGCCGCGCGATGCCTCCTATGAGGCGATGCTCGACCTCTCGGCCCAGGCCGCCCGGATCATCGGCGAAAGCCCCTATGTCGTCTCCGTCGTCAACAATGTCGGCGCCAGCGGCCAGAGCCAGGTGATCAACCAGGGCCGCATGTTCCTGGAGCTGAAGCCGCGCGACGAACGCCCCTCGGTGCAGGAGGTCATCCAGGATCTGCGCCGGCGGACCTCACGCGTGCCGGGGCTCGCGGTCTTCTTCAACCCGATCCAGAACCTGTCCTTCACCGCACGGCAGGCGCGCACGCAATACATCTACACCATGCAGGGGCTCTCGACCGGCGACCTGTATGAGAGCGCGGAACGCATGGCCACGCGGCTGCGCCGCATCCCGGGCTTGCAGGATGTGAACACTGATCTGCAGATGGATGCGCCGGTGGTGAATGTCTCGGTCGATCGCGACCGCGCCAGCACGCTCGGCGTCACCCTCGATCAGGTCCGGCAGGCGCTGTATTCGGCCTTCGGCGCGCGGCAGATCGCGACGATCTTCGGCCAGGCGAATGCCTATCCGGTGATCCTGGAGGCGCTGCCGGAAGACCAGCGCGATGAGACCGGGCTCGCCAAGCTCTATATCCGCGCCACCGCGAATGGCGCGGCGACGGGTGCGACGCGGTTGGTGCCGCTCTCGGCGCTGGCCACGATCGATCGCTCGACCGGGCCGCTGACCGTGGCGCACCAGGGGCAGTTGCCGGCCGTCACCATCGGCTTCAACACCGCGCCGGGCGTGTCGCTGGGCGAGGCGGTCACCGCGATCCAGGCCGCCGAGCGGGAATTGGGCCTGCCGCTCTCCGTCGTCACCGGGTTTTCCGGCACGGCGCAGGTGTTCCAGGCGGCCCTTGCCGGCCAGGGCTTCCTGCTGCTGGCGGCGATCTGCGTGATGTATCTGGTGCTGGGCATCCTCTACGAGAGCCTGATCCATCCGTTGACCATCCTCTCCGGCCTGCCCTCGGCCGCCTTGGGCGCGCTGGCGACGGTGTGGTGGTTCGGGATGGATCTGTCGGTGATCGCGGTGATCGGCGTGCTGCTGCTGATCGGGCTGGTGAAGAAGAACGCGATCATGATCGTCGATGTCGCGCTGCAACGGCAGCGTGACGGGATGGCGCCCGTCGATGCCGTCCGCACCGCCTGCCTGCTGCGCTTCCGCCCGATCCTGATGACGACGCTGGCCGCGGCGGCGGGCGCCGTGCCGATCGCCATGGGCTGGGGGGCGGCGGCGGAGCTGCGCCAGCCGCTCGGCCTCGCGGTGCTGGGCGGGCTCGCGGTCAGCCAGTGCCTGACCCTGTTCGTGACGCCGGTGCTGTATCTGGGCTTCGACCGGCTCGGGCGGGCGCTGAGTTTTCGCCGCGCGCATCCGGCACCGGAGCAGGCGCTGCCGGCGGAGTGAGGGGGCACCACATCACGGCTCTGGGCTGCGCGTTGCAGGCACTTCCTCCCCACTCCCGCCCCCGCTACAGGGCAGCGACAGTGCCATCACCCGGAAGGATATTGTCGTGACAATCACCCGCCGCGCCGCCCTCGTGGCCGCCCTGGCCCCCCTCGCCGCGCCCGCGCTGGCGCAGGACGCGGCCTACCCGACCCGCCAGATCCGCCTGATCCTCGCCTTCGCCTCGGGCGGCGGCACCGATCTGGTTGCCCGCACCCTCGCCGCGCGGATGACGACCCTGCTCGGCCAGGCGGTGCTGGTGGACAACCGTCCGGGCGGCGGCGGCAATCTTTCGACCGAGCTGGCCGCCGCGGCACGGCCCGATGGCTATACGCTGCTGATGGGCAATCAGGGCCCGATGAGCGTGAACCCCACCCTGTTCCCCAACCTGCGCGTCGATCCCGCGACCGCGCTCGACCCGATCGGCATGGTCGCCGATGCGCCGCTGCTGCTGGTCGCCGGACCCAAGAGCCGCGCCAACACGGTCGCCGAACTGCTCGCCGAGATCCGGGCGGAGAAGGGCGACATGACCTATGCCAGCGCCTCCAACGGCTCGGCCAGCCACCTCTCCACCGCGCTGCTGTTGCAGACGACGGGGCTGGAGGCGACGCATGTCCCCTTCCGCGGCGCCGCCCCGGCGCTGACCGAGGTGATCAGCGGCAATGTCGGCTTCATGATCACCACCGTCCCCTCGGTGATGGGCATGATCAGCGGCGGGCTGCTGCGCCCGATCGCGACGACCGGCGACACCCGCCTGACTCAGTTGCCGAACGTGCCGACGGTCGCCGAGACCGTCCCCGGCTACCGCGCCACCGCCTGGTACGGGATCCTGGTGCCCAAGGGCGTGCCCCAGGCGATCCGCGACAAGCTGTCGGCGACGGTGCTGGCCAGCGTCACCACCCCCGAGGTCGCCACCCGCCTTCGCGACGAGGGCGCGGAGCCGAGCCGGATGGATGCCGCGGCCTTCGGCGCCTTCATCGCCGAGGAGCGGACGCGCTGGGCGCAGGTGGTGCGGGCCGGCGCGATCAACGTGGACTGAGGCAGCCTAATAGGCGTTGGCAGTTACTGACATCCAATTCGACGCGGCCAACGATTGTCATGAGGTCTATTTGGAGCATGATCGGTACATTCGGCCTGATCATGCTCCCAGAAGTGCTTTATTCTTGAGCATTATCGCTTCGCGATGATGCTCTGCTTTTACCTTTTTGCAGGTCTGCTTAGCGTTTCATGAATCGTAGCGTGGTGCAATCCGCACCCATTACTAATCTACGAGAGAGTGCTCCAAAGAATCCATTTGAGCAGGCTTTTATTGTAGCGTTGCGCAACGAGCTCGGGCATGCTTTTCGACGGGCGTGGGTCGTCGAGAAACACACCCGGCTTGGGAGCGGCGATGGAGATGAATGCGTTTCGAATGCGTCTTTGCTACCTGAGCGCCGCGTCCCTCGTTGGCTTGGTATTTTTTTTCATGATCGCACCAATTGCCGGCTATCCTCTGTCCTATCCCCGTGAACCATTGACCATGATCCAACAAATTGCGCCAGTCTTCATCGGATACATGGCGCTCGGGGCAAGGTTTTTTGTGCAGGGAAATATCGAAGAAACCCCAAATCCACGGACCGTTTTTCTTTTATTATTATTGAATCTATTTTTCTTTGTGTTTTTGGCTATATTTGCGCTTGTGATCATTGGTTTTGGCTATTCTAACAGTCATTGGGCAGATCCTGGATCAGGCATGACGCTTGATGATTTTTCTCTTATTACTTCCATTACATTGAGTCTGCTCACTGGCACCATCGGAACGCTTGCCGCTTACGCCTTTAAAATAACCGGGGAGTGAGAAGCGGAAAAATGCCGCATTTGAGATCCAAAAGCATGCTTTTTGCACTGCTTATGTTTGTCTTTTCGGTGCCGAATTGGGCAATAGCGCAGACAGTTCCGTTCGGATCACTGATTTTAAATCAAGATTTCTATTTTATTCCAGTTGATTATTGGAGACGGCTCGCACCTCTGCCACCCTTACTGCGTTGGACGTGCGTGCAGCCGGAGGTGAGCCTCGCTTGCAGTGTGCCTGCCTATCCACGGAACATGCTTGACCGGCTTCAGGATATAACGGGGCACAGCGGCTTAGTACCCGATGGATTCCCCGCTCTAAACCACCAGACAACCTCACTTTCAAGAATTCATGCGCGCTTGGTTCATCCGGAGTTCAGGTATAAAACTTCGGTGTTTTCTGAGGCTCCCCTGCCTCTCTTCCCCGCGGTCGGGAATTTTACCTTTCTTCAGACATTTAACGAGCAGGATCTCGACATTACCCACACCTACCCAAATCTCAACAGGTCGATTCTTCAGTTATTTGTTAGAAATATTTCGATTCATTACTTTGATCATTACTTTTTTGATTCAGGATTTTGGAGATATTTGTTTATTCGTGGATATGGTCCCTATAGCTATGAACAAGTCGATCATGATACTTTGCTGAACGATGCTTGGCAGGCTTGGGCGCGACTGTCGCAGCAAGGTGCCTCGAACTGCGATCAGGCACAGCTACGGGTGCAATGGCATGACGAGATCAATCTTGATGATCCACCTGAATGCGCTCGAATGGCGATCGTCGCCTTCGGCGGAGGCTGGGCGGGCGTGGCCGGAGGCTTCGCTCTGTGCCGGCTTGGTGACGGAGTACCGGCCAGAAACGCATATGCCACTAGCTGTATGCCTGTCGCCTACACCAGTACGTCAGGAGTGCGATATGTCCTATCGGTATTCGGGCCGATGGTAGCGGACGGTGTTGGTGGCGGTGACGAGGAGCCCGGCCGTATTCAAATCGCTTGTTCTCGCGACGGCGCCACCGACCTGCGACAATTGTCGATTGATGTCGCACGTGGTCTTGAAGGTGCGCGTCTTTCCTTAACAGTGCCTCAAAATACCGTGTTTTCTAGCCCGCGGCGGCTTGTTCGGGCCTTTCGGGAGGGCGGTCATGACGCATCATTTAACAGATTCATGTTTCTATCAATCTCTGCCGATGTCGTGGGGGCGATAACCAACAACACAGCGCCCGATCCTGAAATATATATTAATATCAGCGCGAGAGCGAGTCGAAGTAACGCCGCGAATTTTGATACTTATCCACCAGTTGATCGCAATTTGGCGAATACCATTTCGCAGCGCGTGATCGATTCCATGAAATCGGGGCGATTTAATTGCCAAGTGTATGGCTAATGCAGTTTTAATAGAACATTTGCGCGGCAGCGCTGCCCGATCGTACCCATCGCCGAAACCTTCTCCAACTACCGTGCCACCGCCTGGTACGGGATCCTGGTGCCCAAGGGCGTGCCCCAGGCGATCCGCGACAAGCTGTCGGCGACGGTGCTGGCCAGCGTCACCACCCCCGAGGTCGCCACCCGCCTGCGCGACGAGGGCGCGGAGCCGAGCCGGATGGATGCCGCCGCCTTCGGCGCCTTCATCGCGGAGGAGCGGACGCGCTGGGCGCAGGTGGTGCGGGCCGGCGCGATCAACGTGGACTGAGGCTCCGGCCCGGCACAGCCGACCGGCTCAATTCGTCTGGATATGCGCCTCGGTGATCACGCGGCGCCAGTTGACCGTATCCGCCGCGAGCAGCGCCCGCACATCGGCGGGGCCGCCGGTTTCCGCCGTCAGGCCGAGCTGGGCCATGCGCGCCTTGTAGGCGGGGTCCTCCGTCACCGTGCCGAGGGCCGCGGCAATCTTGTCGATCACCGGCTCCGGCGTCCCGGCCGGCGCGAACAGGGCCATCCACAGCACCGCCTCGAATCCCGGCAGGGTTTCGGCCACGGTCGGGACATTCGGCAAATTGGGCAGGCGCTCGCGGGAGGAGATGGCCAGCGCGATGGTCTTGCCGTCCTCCAGCGACGGCATGGCCTCCACGGGCGACTGGAAATTGCAGTGGATGCGCCCGGCCTGGAGGTCGAGCAGCCCCTCCACCCCGCCGCGATTGGGCACGGCGGTCATCTCGATGCCGGCCCGCTGGCACAGCATCTCGGTCGCCAGATGCACGACGGTGCCCACCACGCCGCCATAGTTCAGCTTGCCCGGGTTCGCCTTCGCATAGGCGATGAACTCGGGCAGCGTCCGCGCCGGAAGGCCGGGATAGATGTGGAAGACGAAGGCGCCGCGATACACCGCCCCGACCGGGGCCAGCTCCGTCATCGGGTCGCGCGGGGTCAGCCGGGGCTGCAGCGTGGGATTGATCGCGAGCGAGCTGGTGCCGGCCAGCAGCATGTATCCATCAGGCCGCGCATGCGCGACGGCGGTCGAGGCGATCGAGGTGGCACCCCCCACCCGGTTCTCCACCAGCACCCGCTGGCCGATGGCCGTCGCCAGCCGGTCGGCGGTCAGCCGCGTCGCGATGTCGGTCTGCCCGCCGGCGCCATAGGCGTTGACGACGGTGATCGGGCGCGACGGGAACGCGTCCTGCGCCCATGCCGGCACGGCGGCCAGCGGCAGGGTGGCGAGGACGGCGCGGCGGCCGAGAGCGGGGGGCATGTCTGGATCCTTTGCGGATTTTCGTTGGCCCGCATGGAGCAGGCAGTCTGATCGACGAAGCCAACCATGACGAAATCGTTCCGGTCAAGAAGGCCCGGCGTCAGTGTGGATGCTGCGGCTCAACCCGTGGTCAGGCAAGAACACATTGCGCGATCGCGCTACCCCCGCGGCGCCGCCGCCCGCAACAGCCGGTCGTTGATCGCCGCCCCCAGCCCCGCCTCCGGCACCGGCATGGCGGCGATGCCCAAAACCCCGCGCCGCGCGCCCTCCGCATCCAGCCAGCGCAGGCCGGCAAACAGCCGCGCCGCCGCCTCGGTCACATCGCCGCTCTCGCTCAACTGCCAGACCACGCCGGCGCCCGGCAGCGGCGGGCCGAAGGCGAGCAGCGCCTCATCCGCCGCGACCTGCCTCGCCCCCAGCCGCAGCGGCAGGTTCGGCGCGTAGTGGGAGAGCATCATCCCCGGGCTGCGCAGGCTCCGGCTGGCCTCGGCCGCCGAGAGCGGCAGCGGGCGGGAGACGGGGCCGATCACCGCCTCGATCGCCTCCACCGGCACCCCGCCCGGGCGCAGCAGCACCGGGCTGCGCTGGGTCAGGTCCAGCACCGTGCTTTCCAACCCGACGCCGCAGGGCCCGCCATCCAGCACCGCCGCGATCCGCCCGCCCAACCCCTCCAGCACATGCGCCGCCGTGGTCGGCGAGACCTGGCCCGAGCGATTGGCCGAGGGGGCGGCGACCGGCACGCCCGCGGCCTCCAGCAGCGCCAGCGCCAAGGGATGCGCCGGCACCCGCACCGCCAGGGTGTCGAGCCCCGCACCCGCCAGCAGATCGATGCGGCAGGTATCGCGGCGGGGCAGCACCAGGCTCAACGGGCCGGGCCAGAATGTTTCCGCCAAGGCGCGCGCGCGGTCGTCGGGGACGACCTCGGCCCAGGCGGCCTCGGCATTCGGAAAATGGCAGATCAGCGGGTTGAAATGCGGCCGCCCCTTGGCCGCGAAGATGGCGGCGACCGCCGGCCCCTGCCGCGCATCGGCGCCGAGGCCATAGACCGTCTCGGTCGGGAAGGCGACCAGCGCGCCGGCGCGCAGCAGCGCCGCCGCCCCCGCCAGATCGACGCTCTCGGTCACGCGCCGGAGGCGACGAAGGGCGGGTTCTTGTACCCCGCCCGCCCATAGGCCAGCGGCATCCCGTCGAAGCCCAGCACCCGCCCGCCGGCCGCGACCAGCACGGCCTCGGGGGCCGCCGTGTCCCATTCCATGGTGGGGCCGAAGCGGGGGTAGAGGTCGGCCACGCCCTCGGCGATGCGGCAGAATTTCTCGGCGCTGCCGATGTAGATGATCTCCGCGACATGCCGCCCTTCCAGGAAGGGCGCGAGCTTCGGGTCGCCCTGGTAGTGGCGGCTGGCGAGCACGGTGAGGCCCGCCGGCGGCGGGCGGCGGGCGGCGATGGCGCGGTCCCCCGTCGCATCCTGCTTCCAGGCGCCGACACCGATGATGCCGCGGAACATCTCGCCCTTGGCCGGGATCGCGACGGCGCCGAGCCAGGGGCGCCCGTTGCGGATCAGCCCGACATTGACGGTGAACTCCAGCCGCCCGGCGGCGAATTCGCGGGTGCCGTCGAGCGGATCGACCAGCCAGGCCAGCGCCCCGCATTCGGTGAGGCGCCCGGCGGCGACCTCCTCCTCGGCCACCACGGGGATGTCGGGGGTGGCGGCGCGCAGGCCTTCGACGATCAGCGCCTCGGCGACGCGGTCGGCCTCGGTGACGGGGCTGCCGTCGCGCTTCTCATCCACCGCGCAGCCGGCGGCGCGGATGGCCTCGATGGCATAGGCGGCGGAACGGGCGAGGCGGGTGGCGAGATCCAGCAGCGGCATAGGGTCCATCCCATGCTGATAGGACGGGATCGCGCCCGCTGCCACCACCGGATGGTGAACCCCGCCATGCGCCCCGCCCCTTACGGCGGGCGGCGCCTGGGGTAAGGTGGCCTTTGACCAGACCAAGCGGAGTTCACATGTCCGACACCAAGCCCGAGATCGCCTTCGTCAAGCCGGCTCTGCCACGCGCGGGCGCGCTGGTGCTGCCGCTGCCGGAGGGCACGGCCCTGGTCGGGCTGGCGGCGGAGGCCGATGCGGCGACCGGCGGCGCCATCACGCGGGGGATCGAGGCCTCGGGCTTCTCCGGCCGCAAGGGGCAGGCGACCACGCTGTTCGCCCCTGGCGCCGGCATCGGCCGGGTGCTGCTGCTCGGCCTCGGCAAGCCCGATGAGTTGACGCCCGAGGATGCGGAAAGCGCCGGTGGCGCGCTCTGGCCCGGCGTCGCCTCGGCGACGGAGGTGCTGGTCGCCGCCGATACCCTGCCCCCGGCCCTGGCCGCGCGCATGGCGCTCGGCGTGGTGCTGCGCGGCTGGCGCTTCGACAAATACCGCACCACCGAAAAGCCGGAAGAGAAGCCGAAGGCCGAGAAGGTCGCCATCGCGACCAGCGGCGTGCCGGCCGCCAAGGCGGCGTGGAAGCCGCTGAAGGCCGTGGCCGAGGGCGTGTTCCTCAGCCGCGAGCTGGTCTCCGAGCCGCCGAACGTCCTGACCCCGGCCGAGATGGCCGATCGCTGCAAGGCGCTGACCAGGCTCGGCGTCGATGTCGAGATCCTTGGGCCCAAGGACATGAAGAAGCTCGGCTTCGGCGCGCTGCTGGGCGTGGCGCAGGGCTCGGCCTGCGAGCCCCGGATGGTGGTGATGCGCTGGAACGGTGCCAGGAAGAAGGGCGGCCAGCCGGTCTGCTTCGTCGGCAAGGGCGTGACCTTCGACACCGGCGGCATCAGCATCAAGCCCGCCGCCGGCATGGAGGACATGAAGTGGGACATGGCCGGCGCCGGCTGCGTCGTGGGGCTGATGGCGGCCCTCGCCGGGCGTGAGGCGAAGGTCGATGTGGTCGGCCTCGTCGGGCTGGTCGAGAACATGCCGGGCAGCAAGGCCCAGCGCCCGGGCGATGTGGTCACCAGCGCCTCCGGCCAGACCATCGAGATCATCAACACCGACGCCGAGGGGCGCCTGGTCCTGGCCGATGTGCTCTGGTACGCCCAGAAGCAGTTCGCGCCGAAGTACATCGTCGATCTGGCGACGCTGACCGGGGCGATCATCGTCGCCCTCGGCCATGAGCACGCGGGCCTGTTCAGCAACGACGACGCCCTGGCCCAGAAGCTGCTGGCCGCCGGCACGGTGACGGGCGAGAGCCTGTGGCGGATGCCGCTGGGCGAGGCCTACGACAAGCAGATCAAATCCGACATCGCCGACATGAAGAACGTCGGCGGCCGTCCGGGCGGCAGCATCACCGCCGCGCAGTTCATCCAGCGCTTCATCGACGACGGCACCCCCTGGGCGCATCTGGACATCGCCGGCACCGCCTGGAGCACCAAGGACACCGCCACGGTGCCCAAGGGCGCCACCGCCTATGGCGTGCGGCTGCTCGACCGCATTGTGGCGGATCACGACGAAGACGCATGAGATACGGCCTGCCCCGCCTCCGCCTGCGTTTCGACGCGCCGAAGCCGGGGCGGACCACCCTGCTTGCCCTCGCGGCCGGCCCCGCGCCGCATGAGGCGGCGGCGGCGGCGGGCTTCACCGGCGCCTCCGGCCAGGCCGTCCGCCTCTCCGCCCCCGGCTTCCCCGATCTGGTCATGGCCGGGGCCGGGGCGGGCGAGGCGCGGGACTGGGAACGCGCGGGCGGCGAGGCGATGGCCTTGCTGCTGGCCGAACCCGCCGCCACCGCCGCCGGCCCGCGGCCGACCACCTCGCTCCGCGCCGGCCCGGCCGAGATGCGGCCGCTGCGCCGCATCGCGCTCGACCTGCGCGGCCTGCCGGCCGAGGCGGCGATGGCCGTCGCCACCGGCGCCGCGCTGCGCGGCTGGCAGCCCCCCATCCGGCGGCGGGGCGCCACGCCCAGGCCCCCCCGCCTGATGCTGCATGTCATCGAGGACGAGGCCATGGCGCCCGCCTTCGCGCGGATGGAGGCGATGCTGCGCGGCGTCGCCCTCGCCCGCACCCTGGTCGCCGAGCCGGCCAATATCCTGACGCCGAAGCGCTTCGCCGCGCGGATGCGGCACCTCGCCCGTTGCGGCGTGCAGGTCGAGGTCTTCGGCCGCAGCGCGCTGGAGGCGGCGGGCGCGGGGGCGATCCTGGCGGTCGGCCGCGCCTCGGCCAATCCGCCGCGCCTCGTGGTGCTGCGCTGGCCCGGTGAGGGCGATCCGGTGGTCTTCGTCGGCAAGGGCATCACCTTCGACACCGGCGGCATCAGCATCAAACCCGCCCTGGGCATGGAGGATATGCGGGCCGACATGGCCGGCGCCGCCGCCGCGGCGGGCGCGATCCTGACCCTGGCGCTGCGTAACTCCCCTGCCTCCGCCTGCGCCGTGCTGGCCCTGGCGGAGAACATGCCGGGCGCCGATGCCTGGCGCCCCGGCGACATCATCCACACCCTCTCCGGCCGCACCGTCGAGACGATCGACACCGATGCCGAGGGCCGCATGGTCCTGGCCGATGCCCTGGCCTGGGCGGTGCGGGAATTGGAGCCCGCCGCATTGGTCGATCTCGCGACCCTGACCGGCAGCATCGTCACAGCGCTCGGCCATCACCGCGCCGGGCTGTTCGGCAATGACCCGCCGCTGCTGGCGATGGTGGCGGCGGCGGGCGAGACGGTGGGCGATGCGGTCTGGCCCATGCCGATCGCCAAGGAACATGAGGAGGCGCTGAAAAGCGACATCGCCGATCTGCGCCAATGCGCCAGCGGCAAGCTGCAACCCGATGCCTGCCACGCCGCCGCCTTCCTGCGCCATTTTGCGGAGGGCGTCCCCTGGGCGCATCTGGATATCGCGGGGGTGGAGAGCCGCGAGGAGGCCAATTGGCAAGGCCCGGCCGGGGCCACCGGTTTTGGCGTGCGACTGCTGGACGCCCTGGCCGCCGCGCGGTTCGAGGACCCCGACCGGCTGACATGACGGAGATCGCCTTCTACCACCTCACCCGCAGCACGCTGGAGCAGACCCTGCCCCGGCTGCTTGGCCGGGTGCTGGACCAGAAGGGCCGCGCAATGGTGCTGCTTGGCGAGCCGGCGCGGCTGCCGACCCTGGACCAGGCGCTCTGGACCTGCGCCGACCCGGACTGGCTGCCGCATGGCACGCCGGAGACCGGCCATGCCGCCTTGCAGCCGATCTGGCTGACGGGCGAGGACGCGCCCGCCCCCAATGGCGCAAAATTCCTGTTCCTCGCCGATGGCGCGACCTCGGCGCATCTCGCCGAATACGACCGGGTGTTCGACCTGTTCGACGGCGAGAACCCGGAGGCCGTCGCCGCCGCCCGGGCGCGCTGGCGCGACTGGAAGGCCGCCGGCCACGCCCTGGCCTATTGGCAGCAGGGCGAGCGCGGCTGGGAGCGGAAAGCCTGATCCCTCAGAACTTCTCCACCCAGGGCCGCAGCTCCACCTCCATCGACCAGGCGTCGCGCGGCTGTCGCAGCACGCTGAGGTAGGTCTGCGCGATGCCATCCGGCGACAGCATGCTGTCGGGACGGTCCGCCGCCTCCGGCCGCGCCTTGCTGCGCACACCGCCGTCGATCACGAAATGGGCGACATGGATGCCCTTCGGCCCCAGCTCCCGCGCGGCACTCTGCGCCAGCCCGCGCAGCGCGAACTTGCCCATGGCGAAGGCCGAGGACATCGCGAAGCCCTTCAGGCTCGCGGTGGCGCCGGTCAGCAGGATCGCCCCCCGCCCCTGCGGGATCATCCGCCGCGCCGCCTGCTGCACCACCAGGAACCCGCCGAGGCCGGTGATGCCGACGGCCTTCAGCACCGCCTCCGGGTCCAGCTCGGCGATCGGGCCCTGGGCGCGCTGGCTCGCGTTGTAGATCACCACATCCGGCGCCCCCAAGGCGGCGTCCATCGCCTCGAACAGCCGCGCCACGCTCGCCGGATCGGCGGCATCGACGGTGAAGGTCGTGGCACCGGTTTCCGCCGCCAGCGGCGCCAGCTTGGCGGTGTTGCGCGCCGCGAGGCCGAGGCTCAGCCCCGCCTGCGCCAGCCCGCGCGCCACGGAGGCGCTGATCCCGGCGCCGGCACCGACGATCAGCGCGGTGCGATAGGGAAAGGATGCCATGCGGGTGTCTCCTGGACGTGCCGGCATATCAGAGCATGTCGGGCGTCAGCGCGATGCCCTGCCCGCCTCCCGGAGGGAGCCGTCATCCAAAAGGAGGGGATGCCCGGCGTCGATCCGGCCAGCATAATGCCGCATCGCAAAAATTAGGTTTGAATTCCCGTCATCGAGGACGCGCATGGTACAGCATGATCAGAAGGTTGCCCTGGTGACCGGCGGTGGGTCCGGGATCGGCCTGGCGACGGCAACACGGCTGGTCCGCGACGGCTGGGCCGTGGTCATCGCCGATCTCAACGGGGGCATGACGCAGACCCTGGCGGCCCGCTACCTCCATGCCGATGTCTCCGACGAGGCCGCGGTCGCGGGCCTCATCGCCAGCATCCGCACGCGTGAGGGCCGGCTGGATGCGCTGGTGTCCAATGCCGGCATCATGATCCGCAAGCCGCTGCGGGAGCTTTCGCTGACCGAATGGTCCTCGGTGCTGGCGACCAACCTGACCGCGACCTTCCTGCTGGTGCGCGCGGCCGAGGACATGCTGCGCGCGACGCATGGTGCGGTGGTGACGGTCGCCTCCACCCGCGCGCACCAGTCCGAGCCGGATACCGAAAGCTATTCGGCCTCCAAGGGCGGGCTGCTCGCCCTGACCCATGCGCTGGCGATCAGCCTTGGGCCGGCCGTGCGGGTCAATTGCGTGAGCCCGGGGTGGATCGAGACCAAGGGGGGAGACCTTCGGCCGGAGGACCACAGGCAGCACCCCGCCGGACGAGTCGGCCGGCCGGAGGATGTGGCGGCGCTGGTCGCCTGGCTGGTCGGGCCGGACAGCGGCTTCGTCACCGGCGCGGAATTCGTCACCGATGGCGGGATGACCCGGAAGATGATCTATGCGGAATAGGCGTCGCGCCCTTTCGATTTAGGTCTTACAACCTATTTTTGGGAGCTGGCGTTATCATCCCCTGATGCGCCAGACCTCCTTCCGCCCTTGGGCCCGCTCTCCGACCTCGAATGGCACGCGCTGCACCCGTATCTGCCGCCGCGTTCGCTCGCGGGCCGGCAGGTCGGCGCATCGCGCCAGCGCGGTGCCGACGCGCTACGGCAAGCCCGATACGATCGCGCGGTATTACCGACGCCTGACCCATGCGGGGCCATGGCAGAACTTGCTCCGGGCGCTGCTCGCTCTGGGGCCGGGCCATCCGCTGCGCTGGATCGAGGCCTTCATCTTCAAGGCCTGCCGCCGCGCCCATCCTATCCTCGGCCTGGTGCTGATCCGCGGGCAGGGGCCGACGCGGTCGCGCGGCGGAACCTGCCCGTGATCGGGCTGATCCGCCGCCTGCCACGCACCACCCAGGGCCGGGCGAGCCTCCCCCGCTCGCTCCGGCCGTGAGGAATGTCTCAGGCGGCGACCACGTCATAGGGGTAGCGCTTGACCCGATCCATGTTCAGCCCCTCGATCCGCAGCAGGCGGGTCGGGCCGTCGCGGCGCGGGGAGTGGATCACGCCGGGTTCGTAGAGATGCGCATCGCCCGGAGCCAGCGTGTAGTCCTGCCGGCGCGCCGCCTTGCCGCGATGCTCCGCCGAAGAGGGCTCGATGCAGTCCCAATCGGTCATCACCGTGGCGCCGGCGGCCTGGCCATAGATCGCCCAGGTCGGGCCGTGGTCGTGCGGGCCGCTGGCCTTGGCATCGGAATAGGCATGGGCGAGCACGGTGAAGCCGAGCTCCGGGTCCTCATAGAGCACCTGCCGCTCCGGCCCGCCCTCGGGGATGTAGGTCGCGACGAAATCCGGGTCCTTCAGGGCTTCCTTCACCAGCAGGTTGACCTGGGCCCGCCCCCTGGCGTCGGGGTGCGCCTGCAACGCCGCGCGGCATTTGGCGGCGAAGGATTCGATGGTCATGGCCATTGCGGCATTCTCCCGTTTGTTGGTCGCAGGCCAGCACGACACTGGGCCTGTTGGCTAGGGTGTCTCGGCGCGAAAGGGCTGGGTGAGCAGCCGGTCCAGCCGCTGCTCCTCCGCGCCCCGGAACACCGGCAGCCCGATCGTCACCCCATCCGGCCCCGCCGCGGGTGCGGCGCGATAGGTGCCGAGCAGGCGGTCCCACCACGGCAGGCAGAAGCCGAAGTTGCTGTCGGTCTCGGCCCGCAGCACGGAATGATGCACCCGGTGCATGGCCGGCGTCACCAACAGCCGGCGCAGCCGCCGGTCCAGCGCCGGCGGCAAGGCGAGGTTGCCATGGCTGAACATGGCGGTGGCATTCAGCAGCACCTCGAACACCAGCACCGCGACGGGGGCCGCGCCTAGCGCCACCACCACCGCGATCTTGATCGCCATCGACAGCAGGATCTCGCCGGGGTGGAAGCGCAGCCCGGTGGTGGCGTCGATCTCGGTATCGGCATGGTGCATCCGGTGCAGCCGCCACAGCCAGGGCACCGCATGGAAGACCCGGTGCTGGAGGTAGATCGCCAGGTCCAGCGCCAGCACCGCGAGGGGAATGGCGGCCCAGCCGGGCAGGCCGCGCAGCAGCCCGATGCCCTCCGCCTCGGCCCAGAAGGCCGCGCCGATGGCGGCAGCGGGGAAGGCGAGGCGCACCGCCAGCCCATCCAGCGCCAGCACGCCGAGGTTGGCGAGCCAGCGCCGGCCCCGCGCCTGGGGCCGCCGCCAAGGCGCCAGCAGTTCGGCAAGTGCCACCAGCGCGAGGACGCCGAGGAAGGCGCCGAGGCGGATGTAGGGCTCGGCCGCCGTCATGCTGTTCTCCCTTGCTGTCCGCCGGCTTCAGATTGGCGTGGCAGACCGCATCGGCAAGCATGGGCACTTGCCTTAGGGATCGGGGAGCGATGGGCTATATGCACGCGCATCGGGACCACCCTGGCAGGAATTCGCGCGTATGAAGCCGACACTCTCCGTGGTCGAAGTCGGAAATGTCCGCTTCGGGAACCACCTTCCGGTCACGGTCATCGCCGGCCCCTGCCAGTTGGAAAGCCGGGCGCATGCGCTGGAAACCGCGCAGGCGCTGAAAGAGATCGCCGCACGGGTCGGCTTCGGGCTGGTCTACAAGACCTCCTTCGACAAGGCCAACCGCACCAGTGCCAGCGCCGCGCGCGGCCTCGGGCTGGAGGCGGCGCTGCCGATCTTCGCGGAGATCCGCGAGAGCCTGGGCATTCCCGTGCTGACCGATGTGCATAGCGCCGATCAATGCGCCCCGGTGGCCGAGGCGGTGGATATCCTGCAGATCCCGGCCTTCCTCTGCCGCCAGACCGACCTGCTGCTGGCCGCCGCCGCCACCGGCCGGGCGATCAATGTGAAGAAGGGCCAGTTCCTGGCGCCCTGGGACATGGTCAATGTCGTCGCCAAGCTGAACGGCGCGGACAATGACCGGGTGCTGCTGACCGATCGCGGCACCAGTTTTGGGTACAACACACTGGTCTCCGATTTTCGGGGCCTGCCGATCATGGCCAAGACCGGGGCGCCGGTGATCTTCGACGCCACCCATTCGGTGCAGCAGCCGGGCGGGCAGGGCACAAGCTCGGGCGGGCAGCGGGAATTCGTGCCGGTGCTGGCGCGGGCCGCCGTGGCGGTGGGCGTCGCCGGGCTGTTCATCGAGACGCACCAAGACCCGGACAACGCCCCCTCGGACGGGCCGAACATGGTGCCGCTGGCGCAGTTCGAGGCGCTGCTGCGGGATCTCGTGGCGCTCGACCGGCTGTCCAAGGCCCAAGCGGCGGCTGCCGCCTGAGATGCGGCCGGTCATCCTCATCCCGTCCCGCCTCGGCTCCACCCGGCTGCCGGAGAAGGCGCTGGCCGATATCGGCGGCGAGCCGATGATCGTGGCGGTCTGGCGCCGGGCGATGGAGGCCGATGTCGCCCCGGTCGTGGTCGCGACCGACAGCCCGCTGATCGCCGAGGCCATCGCCGCCGTCGGCGGCCGCAGCGTGATGACCAGCGCCGACCACCCCTCGGGCTCGGACCGAATCTTCGAGGCGCTGAGCCTGATCGACCCGGACGGTGCCTTCGATGCGGTGATCAATGTGCAGGGCGACCTGCCCACCGTCTCCCCCGACACCATCCGCGCCGCGGCCGCACCGCTCGCCAATGCGGAGGTCGCCATCGGCACCGCCGTCGCGCTGATCCACACCGAGGAGGAGCGCCACGCGTCCAGCGTGGTGAAGATGATCGGCAGCCAGGTCGCGCCGGGCCATTTCCGCGCGCTGTACTTTACCCGCGCCACCGCGCCCTGGGGCGAGGGGCCGCTCTACCACCACATCGGGCTCTATGCGTATCGGCGGGCGGCGCTGGCGCGGTTTGTCGGGCTGCCGCCCTCGCCCCTCGAACGCCGGGAAAAGCTGGAACAGCTTCGCGCCCTGGAGGCGGGGATGCGGATCGACGCCATGCTGGTGGCCGAGGTGCCGCTCGGCGTCGATACGCCTGAGGATCTTGCAACCGCGCGGCGCCTGCTCGCCGCCGAGGCGGGACAGTGACCATGGCGACCACCCCGGGGCAGACGACCACGGATGCGAGCATCGAGCTCGGTGCCGCGCAGCGCACGCTGGACCTGGAGATCGAGGGGCTGCGCGCGGTGCGGACGGCGCTGTCGGGCGAATTGGGCCAGCGGCTGGACCAGGCGGCGACGGTGATCAAGGCGACCACCGGCCGCGTCATCGTCACCGGCATGGGCAAGTCCGGCCATGTGGCGCGCAAGATCACGGCGACCATGGCCTCGACCGGCACCCCCGCCTCCTACGTCCACCCCAGCGAGGCGAGCCATGGCGACCTTGGCATGATCGGGGTGAAGGATGTGGTGCTGGCGCTGTCCTGGTCGGGCGAGACGCCGGAGCTGGGCGATATCATCGCCTATTCCCGCCGCTTCGGCGTGCCGCTGATCGCCATCACCTCGGGCGCCAATAGCGCGCTGGGCCGGGCGGCGGATGTGGCGCTGATCCTGCCGGCGATGGAGGAGGCCTGCCCCAACGGGCTGGCGCCCACCACCTCCACCACCATGCAGCTCGCGCTGGGCGATGCGCTGGCGGTGGCGCTGCTCTCGGGGCGGGGGTTCTCGGCGCTGGATTTCCGGGAGTTCCACCCGGGGGGCAAGCTCGGCGCACGGCTGAAAGCGGCCCGCGAGCTGATGCATGGCGCCGGGGACATGCCCAGGATCGGCGATGACGCGACGCTGTCCGATGCGATCGTGGAGATGACGGGCAAGCGCTTCGGCGTCACCGCCGTCGTCGATGCCGCTGGGCATCTGGTGGGGGTGATCACCGACGGCGACCTGCGCCGCGCCTTCAAGGGCGGCTTCACCGACCAGCCGGTGGCGGCGGTGATGAACCGGACGCCGCGCGTGATTCCCGGCAGCCTGCTGGCGCAGCAGGCGCTGGCGCTGATGCAGGAGGGCAAGATCACCAGCCTCTTCGTGGTCGAGGACGGGCGGCCCATCGGCATCCTGCATTTGCACGACCTGCTGGCCGCCGGGGTGGTGTGACCCCGTCAGCGCCCGATGAAGGCCATGACATCGGCCAGCACCGGCGCGCGGCGGCGAAACAGCGGGGTTATCGCCATCAAAATCCCGGCGTGGGCGACCTCGGGGTAGTAGCGGGCCTGCACCTGGCCGCCGGCGGCGGTGACGGCTGCGGCCAGGGACCGGGTGTTGCGCGGCATGACCGTGGTATCCCCGGTGCCGGTCGCGAGCAGCATCCGCGGCGCCCCGGCATCGGCGAAGGTCACGGGCTGGGTCTGGCGCTGGTCGGCGGCGGGGGCGAAGACCGGCTGCACATCCGGGTATTCCGCCGGCACGAAATCATAGGGGCCGGCGAGACCGATGGCCCCGGCAAGCCGGCCGCGATCATAGCCCGCCCGCGCCAGATAGGCGGGGTTCAGCGCCAGCATCAGCGCGATATGGGCGCCGGCCGAATGCCCGGCGAGGTAGATCGCCCGGGGGTCGGCGCCATATTCGGCGGCATGGGCGGCGGCCCAGGCGGTGGCGGCGGCGCCATCCTCGACGAAGCCCGGGAAGGCGGCCTCGGGGTATTCGCGGTAATCGGGGATGACCACCACCACGCCGCGCCTGGTCAGCACCGAGGCGATGAAGCGGTAGTGGCCCCGCTCCCCGGTGCGCCAGTTGCCGCCATAGAAAAACACCACCATCGGCGCCGGGCCGGTCTGCGTGGCCGGCCGGTAGATGTCGAGTTTCTGCCGGGCAAGTGGGCCATAGGCGATGCCGGTCTCGGCCCGCATCGCCCCGAAGGGCACCGTGGCGTTCAGCAGCCACACCGGCGAACAGGCACCGAGCAGCAGGAGCAGGGACAAAACCAGACGCCGCATCGGCTACACGTCCAGGTTCGCCACCTTCAGCGCATTGCCGACGATGAATTCCCGCCGCGGCTCCACGACATCGCCCATCAGCGTGCTGAACACCTGCTCGGCATCCTCCACATCCTCCACGCGGACCCGCAGCAGGCTGCGGATCGCGGGGTCGAGCGTGGTGTTCCAGAGCTGGTCCGGGTTCATCTCGCCCAGGCCTTTGAAGCGCTGGATGGTCAGGCCCCGGCGTCCCTCGCCGAGGATGCGGTCGAGTACCGCCAGCGGGCCGGCCGCCGACAGCGGCTCGGCGGCGCCAAAGCCCAGGATGGCCGGTTCGGCCCAATCTGCGGCCAGCGACTCGGCCCGTTCGGCGAGCCAGCGGGCCTCGGCCGAACGCAGGGCCGCCGGGTCCAGATGATGCCGCTCGGCAACGCCGCGCACCACGCGGCCGACCACCAAGCCGTCCTGATCCAGCGTCGCCTTCCAGCCGCGCTCCTCCGGCCGGGCCAGCGCATCCAGGCGCGCGGCCAGGGCCTGCGCCGCCAGCCCGTCGCGCGCGGGGTCGAGCGCGCCCGCGATCGCCGCCTGCTCCACCACCGCGACCGGCACGCGGGTCGCGAGGCGGCGGATGCGGCTGGTCTGCTGGCGCAGCATCTCGGTGCGCTCGCGCAGCTCATCGCCCATGAACACGCCGCCGCCGCCCAAGGTCAGCTTGGCATTGGCCAGCGCCTTCTCCAGCAGGAACTCCTCAAGCCCGCGATCGTCCTTGAGGTAGCGCTCCTCCTGCCCGCGCTTGGCGCGGTAGAGCGGCGGCTGGGCGATATACAGATGCCCGCGCTCGATCAGCGCCGGCATCTGGCGGAAGAAGAAGGTCAGCAACAGCGTGCGGATGTGGCTGCCGTCCACGTCCGCGTCCGTCATGATGATGATGCGGTGGTAGCGCAGGCGGCCGAGGTCGAAGCCCCCCCGATCCGGCGGCCCGGAGCCGATGCCGGTGCCCAAGGCCGTGATCAGCGTGCCGATTTCCGCCGAGCCCAGCATCTTGTCGAGCCTCGCGCGCTCGACGTTCAGGATCTTGCCCTTCAGCGGCAGGATCGCCTGGAAGCGGCGATCGCGGCCCTGCTTGGCGGAACCGCCGGCGCTGTCGCCCTCGACCAGGAACAGCTCGGACTTCGCCGGGTCCTTCTCCTGGCAATCGGCCAGCTTGCCGGGCAGGGTCGCGACATCCAGCGCGGTCTTCCGGCTCACCTTCTCACGCGCCATCTGCGCGGCCTTGCGCGCGGCGGCGGCGAGCACGACCTGCTCGATGACGGTCTTGGTCTCGCGCGGATGCGTCTCGAACCAGTGTTCCAGCCCATCGGCGACGGCCTTCTGGACCACCGGCTGCACCTCGGAGGAGACCAGCTTGTCCTTGGTCTGGCTGGAGAATTTCGGGTCAGGCACCTTTACGCTGATGACGGCCGTGAGACCCTCGCGCATGTCCTCGCCGGACAGCTCGACCTTCTCTTTCTTGGCCAGGTCCTCGGAGATCTTCATCACCACGCGGGTCAGCGCCTGGCGGAACCCCGCCTGATGCGACCCACCGTCACGCTGGGGGATGTTGTTGGTGAAGCACAGCGCCAGCTCATGCGGGCTGCTGTTCCACCACATCGCCAGCTCGACCTTGATCCCGGACTTCTCATCGAAGGTCGAGACGCTGATCGGCGGCTTGAAGATCGGCTCCTTGCTGCGGTCCAGCCATTCGCAGAAGGCGACGAGGCCGCCCTCATACAGGAACGCCGTCTCCTTCGCCTCGACCGAGCGCTCGTCGCGCAGCAGGATGTGCAGGCCGGAGTTCAGGAAGGCCAGCTCGCGCAGGCGGCGTTCCAGGATGGCGTAGTCGAATTCGGTCTTGCTGAAGGTATTGGGCGAGGCCTTGAAGGTCACCTCGGTGCCGCGGACATGCACGGACTCGCCGGTGACCGACAGCGGCGCCACGGCATCGCCACGCTCGAAGCGGATGAAATGCTCGCGCCCGTCGCGCCAGATGCGGACGTTCATCCAGTCGGAGAGCGCGTTGACCACGGCGGCGCCGACGCCGTGCAACCCGCCCGAGACCTTGTAGTTGGTCTGGTTGAATTTGCCGCCCGCATGCAGGCGCGTGAGCACCACCTCGGCGGCGGACACGCCTTCCTCGGGGTGCAGATCGACGGGGATGCCACGGCCGTCATCGGTCACGGTCACGCTGCCATCGCCGTTCAGGACCAGGGTCACCCGCGTGGCGAAGCCGGCCTGGGCCTCGTCCACCGCATTGTCGATGATCTCGAAGGCCATATGATGCAGGCCGGACCCATCATCGGTGTCGCCGATATACATCCCCGGCCGCTTGCGGACCGCGTCCAGCCCGCGAAGGATGGTGATGTCGGAGGCCTGGTAGCCGGCCTCTTCCGGCGCACGCACAGGCTGGCTCATGAAGGCGAATAACTCCGTCGAAAATCGGGAAGATTTGCAACCGGCATCCTAGCCCGGATCGGCCTAGGAGGCCAGCGGCGGGGGGAAACCCTCGGCCGGGGCCAGGATACCGGGGCTGGCACAAAAACCCTCGGCGGCCCCCGCAAGCGGCGCGAACACATCCAGGTCCGTGCCGGTGAGGAAGGATTGCGCCGGCAGCACCGCCAGCGCCTCGAACAGCGCCCGCCGGCGCCCCGCGTCCAGATGCACCGCGACCTCATCCAGCAGCAGCAGCGGCGCGAAGCCCCGGTCGGCGGCGATCAGCCCGGCATGGCCGAGCACGGTCGCGACCAGCAGCGCCTTGCGCTCCCCGGTGCTGCTTTGCTCGGCGGGGATGCCGCTATCGGCCTGGGCCAGGGTCAGGTCGGCCCGGTGCGCCCCGATCCTGGCGCCGCCGGCGGCGGCGTCCACCGGGCGGTTGGCGGCCAGATCGGCGCGGAGCTTGTCCTCAACCGCCAGCGCCGGGGCGGCATCCAGCGCGGCGGCGATGGCGCAGACCATGCCCAGCCGCGCCCGGGGAAAGGCGCCCAAGGTGCCTGCGGCCAGCAGCGCGTTCAGCCGCGCGATCAGCGAACGGCGGGTGGCGGTGGCAGCGACGCCATGGCGGGCCATCGCATCCTCCAACGCCGCGAGCCAGCGGTCATCCCGCCGCCCCTCGGCCAGCAGACGGTTGCGCTGGGCCATGGCATTGTCGTGGGCGGCGACCTCGCGGGCGTGGTGCGGCTCCAGCGCCCAGGCGAGCCGGTCCAGGAAGGCGCGCCGCCCGCTGGCGTTCTCCTGGAACAGCGCATCCATCTGCGGCGTCAGCCAGACCGCGGCGACATGGGCGGAGACCTCGGCCTGGGTGCGGACCTGCGTGCCATCCAGCCGGAAGGCGCGGCGATCCGGGGCCTCGGGGGTGGTGCCGGTGGCGATCTGCACCGGGCCTTGCGGGCCTTCCAGCCCCGCGACCACGCCCCAGGCGGGCGCCCGCGCCTCGGCCGTTCGGCGCGCCGGATCGCCGGGCCGCGCCGAGCGCAGGCCGCGCCCGGGGGTGAGCAGGCTGATCGCCTCCAGCAGATTGGTCTTGCCGGCGCCGTTCTCCCCGGCGATCACCACGATGCGGCCGGAAAACCCTTGGTCCAACTGCGCCCAGGACCGGAAATCGGTCAGGCGCAGCGCGGTGAGGCGAAGCGCTGGGGTCAAGCGATGCGGCGTTAGACCCGCATCGGCATCAGGACGTAAAGCGCATCCCCGCGCCCCGCATCCTTGACGATGGTCGGCGCGGCGCCATCGGCGAAGTGGAATTCCACCTGCTCGCTGATCTGGTCGGTGATGTCGGTCAGGTATTTGGCCTGGAAGCCGATCTCGATCGGGGCGGCATCGTAGCTGACCAGCTCCTCATCCAGCTCATCCTGCATCTGGCCAAGCTCGGGGCTGTTGGCGGTCAGCATCAGATTGCCGCGGCTGACCGAGAGCTTCACGGGGCGGGACTTCTCGGTGCTGATCGAGGCGACACGGCCCACGGCATCCGCAAACGCCTTCTTCCCAACGCGGAGAATCTTGTCGTTGCCCTTGGGGATGACGCGCTCGTATTCGGGGAAGGTGCCGTCGATCAGCTTGCTGGTCAGTTGCACGGTGCCGATGTCGAAGCGGATCTTGGTGTCGGAGAGGTGGATGCTGACCTCGTCCTGGGTCTCATCGGCCAGCTTGCGGACCTCGGCCACCGTCTTGCGGGGCACGATCACGCCGGGCATCCCGGCGGCGCCCTCGGGCAGCGGCTCCTCGACGCGGGCCAGGCGGTGGCCATCGGTCGCCACCGCGCGCAGCACCTTGGCGCCATCGGATTCGGCGGCATGGAGGTAGATGCCGTTCAAATAGTAGCGGGTTTCCTCGGTGGAAATCGCGAATTTGGTGCGGTCGATCAGGTCGCGCAGCGTGCCGGCCTTGAGCGCGAAATGGTGCGGCATCTTGCCCTCGGTCATCGAGGGGAAGTCTTCCACCGGCAGCACGTTGAGGTTGGCATTGGCCCGGCCGGCGCGCAGCACCAGCGGCGCGTCGCCGCCCTTGTGGTCCAGCTCCACCTTGGCGCCATCGGCCAGCTTGCGGACGATCTCATACAGGGTCGAGGCCGGGGCGGTGGTGCGGCCGGGGCGCGACACCTCGACGCCGGCCACCCGCTCCACCACCGCGATCTCCATGTCGGTCGCGGTCAGGGTCAGGACGCCATCCTTGGCCTCCAGCATGACATTGGCCAGGATGGGGATGGTGTTGCGTTTCTCGACCACGCTCTGCACATGGGCGAGCGCCTTCAGCAGCACCGTGCGGTCCACCGAAATCTTCATCGCCCTGCTCCTACGTGCCAAAATCGAAATGCGTGGCCCTGTTTACACACCGGCGCCACGATTCGCTGGGCGCAATCTAACAGCCGCCGGTCGCCCGGCAACCGCCAGCAAGCGCACGCAGCTCGGCGAGCACGACCTTTCCCAGGGCGTTGCGCGGCAGCGAAGCCACCGCGACCACATCCCGGGGCTTTTTGAACCGCGCCAGCTTGCCCTCGAAGTGGCTGAGGACGGCGGCGGCGTCAAATCCGGGCCCCGGCACCACCACCGCGACCGGCACCTCCCCCCATTTCAGATCGGGGCGGCCGCAGACGGCGCCCTCCAGCACCCCCGGTGCGGTGGCGAGCACCCGCTCCACCTCGGCCGGGTAGATGTTCTCACCCCCCGAGACGATCACATTGCCCAGCCGGTCGGTGAACCACCAGCGGCCATCGGCATCGAAATGCCCGACATCGCCGGTGCGGAACCAGCCCTCCGCGCTGGTCGCCGCCGGCTCCTGCCCCCAATAGCCCGAGAGCAGGTTGGGGCCGCGCAGCTCGATCTCCCCGGTCGCACCCGGCGGCAGGGGGGTGCCATCGGGGGCCACCACCCGCGCCTCGCAGATCGGCCGGCCGATGGAGCCCGCCGCGGCCCAGGCCTCGGCGATGCTCTGGGCGATGGCGATGGGGCCGGCTTCGGTGGCGCCATAGACCTGCTGCACCGGCACGCCGCGCGACTGGAAGGCCTCGATCATATCGGCCGGCACCTCCGACGAGCCGGCCCCCACCGCGCGCAGGCAGCTCAGATCGGCACCCGGCCAGCCCTGGCTCTGCACCAGGGCCCGCATCACCGCGGGCACCAGCAGGGTCAGGCTCGGGCGGTCGCGGGCCAGCGCCTCGAAGAACGCCGCCGGCTCGAACCGCGGCAGCAGCGTGACCCACCCCCCGGCGCAGAGCGTGGGCAGGGTCTGGATGCACAGGCCACCGACATGGAACATCGGCAGCACGGTCAGCACATGGTCGTCCGGCGTCAGGCCGAACAGCCCGATGGCATTGCGGATATTCGCGACCACCGCCGATTGGGTCAGGATCACGCCCTTCGGCCGGCCGCTGGTGCCGCTGGTATAGACCAGCAGCAAGGGCGCCTCGGCCTGCTCCTCGCCGGCGCCGATCTGCGGCCCGCCCAGGGCCTCCAGCTCGATATCCGACAGATCGGCGGGGACCAGCGCCACCGATTGCGGCAGCCAGGCGCGGGGCGCGGCAACGCCGGCGCCGCGGAACACCAGCCGCAGATCGGCATCGGCGGCGATCCAGGCCAGCTCCTCCGGCGCCAGCCGCCAGTTCAGCGGCACCAGCACCATCCCCGCCCGGGCGCAGGCCAGCAGGGCCGCGATCATCCAGACATCGTTCAGCCCGATCCAGCCGACCCGGTCGCCCACGACCAGCCCCTCGGCCCGCAGCCGGTCCGCGACCTCCAACGAGGCACCGACCAGATCCTCGCGGTCCCAATCCGTCTCCCCGGAGGTGAGGCGGCAGCCGCTCCCCTGGCGGAACCAGGCGGGCAGGGTGCTGGGCGTCATGTGTCGGTCTCGCCGCGTTCGTACAGCGCGTCCCGCCCCAGCCGGTCCAGGCAAAGCTCGGCGGTCCAGGGCAGCATCAGCGCGCCGCAACGGCTGTCGCGGTAGATGCGTTCGAGGGCCAGGGACTTCAGCATGGCCTGGCCGCCGCAGGTGCGCAGCGCGAGGGTGGCGATGGCGTTCGCGTTTTCCATGACGCTGTACTGGGCGGCATAGGCCCGCATGACCCCCTCCTTGGACGGATCGGGCCCGGCCTCGGTGATGGCCTGGAACCAGATCGCTTTGGTTTGTTCCAGCATGACATGCATCTGGGCGACCGCGATCTGTTTCGTGGGGTATTGGCGGCGTTTCACCGGGGGTGTGCCGGGCTGTTCGCCGCGCAAATAGCGGACGCAGAAGTCGTAGGCCGCCTGGGCGAGGCCCATGTAGGTCGGCGACAGGGTCAGGAACATGTGCGGCCAGCGGCTGGCGGCCTGGAAGTAGAGGCCGGCGGGCATCAGCGCGGCCGCCTCGGCGACAAAGACATCCTCGAACACCAGAGTGCGGCTGACGGTGCCGCGCATCCCCAAGGGGTCCCAATCGCCGGTCACGGAGACCCCCGGCGCATCCGCCGGCACCGCCAGATACAGCGTGTCGCGGCGGGAGGCATTCTGGCCCTCGCGAGCCTCGGTCGCCAGGATGCCGTAGCGATGGGCATGGCCGGAGAGGGAGGCGAAGATCTTCCGCCCATTCACGAGGAACCCGCCGGGCACCCGGCGCGCGGTGGTGCCGAAGGCGACGCCCCCTGCCGCCGCAGCCCCGCCCTCGGAGAAGGGTTGGGAGTAGATCAGCCCCTGGCCCAGGATGCCGGCGTAATGCGCCGAGCGCCGGGCGCGATGGGTGGCGCGCGTTTCGGCCTCCATCTCCAGGTCGTCGGTCAGCGGCCCGCTCCAGAGCGTGCTGCAGACATGCATGTTCCAGGTGAGCGCGGTGGCGCCGCAGAAACGGCCGAATTCCGCCGCGACCAGGCAATAGGCGCGGAAATCCGCCCCCATGCCGCCCTCCGCCGCGGGGATGCAGATGCCGAGCCAGCCCTCGCGATGCATGTCGGCGTAGTTTTCGGCGGGGAAGCTCGCCTCGCGGTCCCAGCGCGCGGCGCGCGGGGCCAGGATACGGGTGCCGAACTCGCGGGCGCGGGCGGTCAGATCGGCTTCCTGGGGCGTCAGCCGGAAGGCGCCGGGGGCGAAGAGCGGCGCCGTCACGGCCAGGCATCCCGCAGCAGCCGCGCGGCATGCATGCCGAGCAGCGCGGAGGCCCGGGCCTCCGGATTGGCGGCCAGATAGCGCCCGACCAGCAAGAAACCGAGCGTATACCCCGCCCATCGCGGCGCCGCGCCGCGTCCGCGACCAAAAAACCAGGCGGGGTGGTCGTGGCGGGTGGCCTCGGCCGCATGCGCGCGGGGCAGCCATTCCTCCATCTGTTCCGGGGTCAGGGCGCTTTCCCAGGGCTCGGGCGGCGTGCCCAGGCATTGGTGCACGAAATGCCCGCAGAGCCCCTCGCTCACCAGCGCATCGCCCAAGGTGTGGTCGTAGCCCGCGGCGGCGAAGCGCAGGCAATGGCCGATCTCATGCACCACCAGCCGCCGCAGGGCACCGCCGGCCAGGGCCTCGATGAAGGCCGGGTTGTCCGGGTCCAGGGTCAGGCTGAAGCAATGGGGGCGGTGGGCATTCCCCACCATGCCGAGTTCCGGGATGCCCGCCTGCGGCACCCGCTGGATCAGCAGGTCCATCACCGGCAGGGTCGCATGGGCGCTGGCGGCATCCCAGCCGCCCGCGACCTCGGCCTCGATCGGGCGGCGCCAGCGTTGCAGGCCGCCCGCCGCCTCCAGCCAATGCAGCCGGGGCTCGCTCACCGCTGCGCCTCCAGGAAGGCCAGGACGTCCGCATGGAAGGCGTCCGGCGCCTCCAGCGGCAGCAGATGGCCGACACCGGGCAGGGTGGCGAAGCGGGCGCCCGGGATGGCGGCGGCCATCCGCGCCATGCCGCGCGGCGGCGCGGTCGCATCCGCCTCCCCCGCCAGGACCAGGGTGGGCATCGCAAGCCCGGCCAGGGCGGCGGCGCGGTCAAACCCGGTGAGGCAGCGCAAAGCGGCGCGATAGGCGGCCTCCGGCACCGATCCCATGGCCGCCATCGCCGCCGGCACCGCCGCCGGATCGGCCGCGGGCCCCGCCATGCCCGGCACCAGGTCGGAGGCAACGCCGGCCATGCCGCGCCCCTCATCCAGCGGTTTTTGGCGCGCGGCCAGGAAGGTTTCGCGAAAGGCGGGGTCACGGCTGCCGAAGGCCGCCGAGGTCGCCGCCAGCACCAGCGACAGCACCCGGCCCGGATGGGCGGCGGCCAGTTCCAGCGCCAGCATTCCCCCCATCGAATGGCCGATCACATGCGCGGCCGGTATGCCCAGCCGGTCCATCGCCGCGATCGCCTCGGCCGCCAGCACCGGGAAGGTGAAGGGGTCGGGCACCGCCCCGCCATCATAGCCGGGCATGTCCAGCGCCACCGCCCGGTAGCGGGGGGAGAGCGCGTCCAGGCTCGCCTGCCACAGGCTGGCGCGCCCGCCGATCCCGTGCAGCAGCAGCACGGCGGGCCCCTGCCCGGCCTCGACGATCACAGCAGCACCCCGTCGCGCACGACCGCCACGCCATCGAGCGCGATGGTCGTCCCGAAACAGGGAATGTCGAAATGGCCTTCGGAAAAACGCCCGGCGAATTCATTGGCCCCGGTCGAGAACAGGAAATTCCCCGCCACCGCCCGCAACTCGGTGCCGTTGGTGTCATCCGTCGCATACATCGACAACGCCTCATACCTCGCCCGGGGATTGGTGCCCCAGCCGAGGTGGGAGACGGCATAGGCGGCGCGGTCGCCCCAGGCGGCGAGGGTCCGGCGCATCATCTCGGCATCGGCGCCACGGCCCTCGATGGCAGAGATGTGGTCCTCGGCGATGGTCAGGCGGATGTCGGCGGCGAGATACCGCTTGAAGGTCAGGTTCACATCCCCCGCCGCCAGCACCAGCGTGCCATTCACCGTCCCCGCCGCGGGGAAGGCCACGACCACCCCGCCCGGCCAATGCGCGATGGTCCCGGCCCGATCGGTCCAGCCCCAGACACCGGCGACCGCCGCCCCCGCCATGCGCGCCGTGAGGTCGGTCCCGGCGGGGCTGGTCACGGTCATCGCCTGCGCGGCGCGGGCCTGCTTCACCCCCTGTTTCACCGCCGCCATATCCTCGGGCCGCGGCACCAGCCGGGTCAGCGCCTCGGGGTGTTCGTTGCTGACCATCAGCACGCGGGACCCGGCCTTGAGGAGGCCGGGCAGTTCGGGTGCGTGCAGCAGCCCCTCCACGGTCAGATCCACGATGAAGGACGACGCCGCGAGTGCGGCCAGCACCGCCGGATGCCCCGCCAGCGCCCGGCTGGCCCCGGTCGAGCGCAGCGGCACCGGCCCGGTGGGCGCGGGGCTGGGCAGGATGCAGCGGAAGGGCCGGCAGCCGAGGCGCAGCAAGGCGAGTTCGGCCAGCGCCAGGTTGATGGGCCGCGACTGGCTCTCCGCCAGCAGGCAGACGGCCTCCCCCGGGGCGGCGGCGCAGAGGCGGAACACGGCCTCGAAGGCGTCAAGCCAGGGGGCCTCTATGCGATCGGTCAACATCCGCCCATGTCACCACGGCCCCGGTTGCATGAAAAGGCATGGGATGACGCGGCCCTGCCGCCTGTCCTACCGTTCGCGCCATGGCATGCGACCCCTCCCCCGAGCCCCGCTTCATCGACGGGTATTTGCCCTACCTCCTGGCCCGGGCGAGCCACGCCGTCTCCTCCGAATTCCATGCCCGGCTGAAGGCCCAGGGCATCGGCGTCGTGGAATGGCGGGTGCTGGCCAGCCTTTCGGGGAGCAGCGGTGAGGCGGTGGGGACATTGGCCGCGGCCTGCCTGATGCAGCAGCCGACCATGACCAAGCTCATCGGCCGCATGGCCCTGGAAGGGCTGGTGGAGCGGCACGCCGAGCCCGGCGACCGCCGCATCGTGCGCGTCGGGCTGACCCCGCGCGGTGCGGCGATCGCGGCCGAGTTGACCGAGGCCGCCCGCGCCCATGAGGCGGAGCTGACCGCCGCCATGCCGGATGACCAGGCGGGGACGATGCGGGCGCTGCTACGCGGGCTGATCGACCGGAGCGGGGCCTGAACATGCCCTCGCCCCATGTGCTCGGCCGGATCGCGCTGGTGCTGCTGGTGATCTCGGCGCTGATCCAGATCGCGCGGATCGCGCTGGGGTAGAAAAGCCCTTTGCGACGGAAACAGCGGGCGGGCTTCGCCCTGCTGGAGGGGCTCTGGCCGGGGCAACGCGCCTTCCCCGGCCGGTTTCAGGCGTCAGGCGGCGCGTTTCAGGCTCAGATCCGACCAGATCGCCGACAGGGCGCCGACCAGATGCTCGATATCCGCCGCCCCATGCAGCGGCGAGGGCGTCAGCCGCAGCCGTTCCGTCCCGCGCGGCACGGTCGGGTAGTTGATGGGCTGCACATAGACGCCGTACTCCTCCAGCAGCCGGTCGCTGATGTGCTTGCACTGCACCGGATCGCCGACCATCACCGGCACGATATGGCTGGGGTTCGCCAGATGCGGCAGCCCGGCGGCGGTGAGCCTGGCCCGCAGCAGCGCCACATTCTCATGCATCATCGCCCGCTCGGTGCCGCTGGCCTTGAGGTGGCGGATGCTGGCGATGGCCGCCGCCGCGCAGGCGGGCGGCATCGAGGTCGTGAAGATGAAGCCGGAAGCGAAGCTGCGGATGAAGTCGCACATCGCGTGCGAGCCGGCGATATAGCCGCCGACGACGCCAAAGCCCTTGGCCAGCGTGCCCTCGATCACGGTCAGGCGCCGCGCCAGGCCCTCGCGTTCGGAAATGCCGCCGCCACGGGGGCCGTAGAGGCCGACCGCATGCACCTCATCGAGGTAGGTCATGGCGCCGAATTCATCCGCGAGGTCGCAGATGGCGGCGATCGGGGCGATGTCGCCATCCATGGAATAGACGGATTCGAAGGCGATCAGCTTGGGCCGCCCCGGCGCGATGGCCGCCAGCTTCCGCCGCAGGTCGCCAAGGTCGTTATGCGCCCAGATCTGCCGCTCGGCGCGGCTGTGGCGGATGCCCTCGATCATCGAGGCATGGTTCAGCGCATCGGACAGCACGACGCAGCCCGGCAGGCGGGAGGCCAAGGTGTCGAGGCTCGCCCAGTTGGACATGTAGCCGGAGTTGAACAGCAGCGCCGCCTCCGCGCCATGCAGATCGGCCAGTTCCTGCTCCAGCACCACATGGTAGTGGTTGGTGCCGGCGATGTTGCGGGTGCCGCCGGCGCCGGCGCCGCAGCGGTCCAGCGCCTCATGCATCGCCGCCAGCACATCCGGGTGCTGGCCCATGCCGAGGTAGTCGTTGGAGCACCAGACCGTCACCTCGCCGCCGGCATGGCGGGTCGCGCGGGGGAAGGCGCCGGCTTTGCGCTCCAGATCGGCGAAGACCCGGTAGCGGCCCTCGCGACGCAGATCATCGAGTTGCGCCGTGAAAAAGGCCTCGTAGTCCATGCCTGCCTTCCCTTCCGGTTCTTGCGGCCCAGGCGCCCCGTATAGGCGCCCAGAGGATGGGGTGTCTTGCCCGCATCCTGAAGGGCGCATGCCCCCTTACCGTTTCTTGACAATCTGGCGGGCCCACTGGCGGGGCGCCTTGCGCTGCCGCAAGGGGAAGGGATGCGACTCATCCTCATCGCCCTCGACGGGCTCCGCCCCGACCTCGTGCAACCCCAGACCATGCCGCGCCTGTCGCGGCTGGCGGCCGAAGGGGCACGCTTCGCCGATAGCCGCAGCGTCTTCCCCTCGGAGACACGCTGCGCCACCCCCTCCTTCAGCACCGGCTGCCGGCCGGGCGAGCATGGGATGGTGGCCAATACCTTCTATGCCCCGGAGATCTCGCCCAAGCTGATCCGCACCAAGCATCTGGCCGATATCGCGCTGCTGGCCCCGCCCGGCGGCTCGCCGCTGCAACGGCCCTCGCTGGGCGAGATCCTGGCGGCGAATGGCCGCAGCTTCGCGCTGGTCTCGGCTGGCACACCGGGGGCGGCGGTGGCGCTGCACCCGATGGCGGGGCCGCTCGGCGCCTTCCGCTGGAATGTCGAGGACACGGCCGGCGAGGCCGCCGCTCTGGTCCGCGCCCGCCTGGGCGAGACGCCCCCGGCCGGCGTGCCCAACATCCCGCGCTGCGATTTCGCGGCCCAGGTGCTGACCGATGTGGTGCTGGACGAGATGCGCCCGGATGTGGCGCTGCTCTGGTGCTCGGAGCCGGATGTGAGTTTTCACTATCGCACCCTCTCCAGCCCCGAGACGCTGGAGGCGCTGGCCTGCGCCGATCGCACCGTCGGCCGGGTGCTGGACTGGCGCGATGCGCAGCCGGACGCCGCCGATATCGTGGTCATGGTGCTGTCCGACCACGGCCATGTCACCGGGACCACCAAGCTGTCGGTCGCCGCGGCGCTGCGGGAGGCGGGCTTCCCCGCCGCCGAGACGTTTGAGGACGGCGATATCGCCGTCGCCCCCGGCGCGGCACCCGGGCTGTGGTTCCGCAATCCAGGGGATGTGGGCCAGGTCGCGGCCTGGCTCGGGGCGCAGCCCTGGTGCGGCGCGCTATTCGCGCGAGAACCCTTCCCGGGCGCCGAGCCGCTGGCGCTGCTGGGCTCGGCCCATGCCCGCTCGGCCGATATCATGATGACCTTCGCCGGCACCGAGGGGCCGGATGCCCATGGCTACGCCGGCACCGGCGGCTTCGACGGGCCGGATGTGCCGGTCGGCGGCGGCATGCATGGCGGGCTGCACCGGGCGGAGCTGGCGACGGTGCTGGTGATGCAGGGCGGGCCGATCCGCCAGGCGGTGGTGGTGCGCCAGGCGGCGGACCTGACCGATATCGCGCCCACCGTGCTGCATCTGCTGGGGCTGACCGCGCCCAGCATGGCCGGGCGTCCGCGCCTGGGCGCGCTGGAGGCCAGCGCCGATGCGGCGCCGGATCGCGGGCTGCATGACTGCGGCCGCGGCTTCGTGCTGGAGACGATGACCCAGGACGGGCGCCTCTACCCGACGGCGATGCGCCGCGCCGTCTGAAGTGACGCGGGAGGGCAGCGCCCTCCCGCCCCCGCGTTACCGAAGCGTCGGGTCCAGGCGGTCCCGCAGCCAATCGCCGATCAGGCTGACCGAGAAGGTCGTCAGCACGATGATGAAGGCCGGTGCCAGCAGGATCCAGGGCGCGCGGGTCAGATACTCGCGCCCGTAGCCCACCATGTTGCCGAGCGAGGTCGCCGGCGGCTGCACGCCCAGGCCGAGGAAGGACAGCCCGCTTTCCAGCAGGATGATCTCCGGGAAGGCCAGTGTCATCGACACGATCAGGGTCGAGGCGATGTTCGGCAGCACATGCCGCCCATAGATCCGCCAGGGCGAGGCGCCCAACTGGCGCACCGCCGCCGCATAGCCCTGGGCGCCGGCGCTGATCGCCAGCCCCCGCGCGATGCGGGCGTAGCGCTCCCAGGCGTGGAAGCCGAGCAACACGATGAACAGCGTCAGCGAATTGCCGAAGAAGGCGAGCACCGACAGCGCCAGGATCAGGAACGGCAGGCTGGCGGAGAAATCCACCAGTGCCAGCACCAGATGCTCGACCCAGCCACGGAAATGCGCCGCCAGGAAGCCGAGCGAGGTGCCGACAAACGCCCCGATCAAGGTGGCGCCAAAGGCGATCAGCAGGCTGAGCCGGATCGACACGATCAGCCGCGAGAGCACGTCGCGCCCGAGTTCATCGGTGCCGAGCGGATGCAGCCAGGGCCCGCCGAAGCCGATCGGCGCCGCCAGCCGGTTGCGCAGGTCGAGCGCGGTATAGGGGAAGGGCGAGATCAGATCGGCCGAGAAGGCGACGAGCAGCATCAGCACCAGCCAGGCAATCCCGAACAGCACCAGCGCCGGGATGGCCAGCGGGCGCCGGGGGCGCGTGGTGGCGGCGGGAAGGACCATGTCGCTCATCTCAATGCGCCCCTGCCGTACGGGTCGCGCGCAGTCGCGGGTCCAGCGCGCCATACAGAAGATCGACGATCAGATTGGCGATCACCATGGTCATCGCCACCAGCAGCAGGATGCATTGCACCACCGCGAGATCGCGGTTCGCCACCGCGACCACCAGCAACCGGCCAACGCCAGGCCAGGAGAAGACGCTCTCCACCACCACGGCACCGGCGATCAGGCTGCCGACCATGAAGCCGATGATGGTGACCGTCGGGATCGCCGCATTCGGCAGCGCATGATTGCGCACGACGGCGGCCCAGGGCACGCCCTTGGCGCTGGCGCTGCGGATGAAAGGCTGGCCCAGCACCTCCAGCATCGCGCTGCGGGTGAAGCGCGCGAGCACCGCCGCACCGCCGACGCCCAGGGTGATGACCGGCAGGATCGCATGGCGCCAGGACTCTTGGCCGCCCGAGGGCAGCCAGCCGAGTTGCACGGCGAAGACCAGCACCAGGATCAGCCCCAGCACGAAGGAGGGGATGGTGAACCCCGCCACCGCCATCACCATCACCATCCGGTCCGCCAGGGAATTGCGATGAAGTGCTGCATAGACGCCGGCCGGCACGCCGATCCCGATCTTGATCGCCAGCGCCGGCAAGGTCAGCGCCAGGGTGGCGGGAATACGCTCCGTCACCAGCACGATGGCATCGCGCCCGTCACGCATCGAACGGCCGAGATCGCCGTGGAAGATCGCGTTGAAGTAGCGGATATACTGGACCCACAGCGGATCATCGAGGCCCCAGGCGGCGCGGAAGGCGGCGATGGCCTCGGGGGGCGCATCCACGCTCATGATCAGCAGCGCGGGATCGCCCGACAGGCGCAGCACCACGAAGGCGAAGGTGACGACCAGAACGATGGTCACGATCGCCCGCAGCAGGCGAAAGCCAAGAAAGCGGAGCATCAGGCAGCAACCTTGAGAGAGACGGCATCGCCATGCACCAGATGGCAGGCGACGAGGCGGCCGTCGGAGGCGCGCGGCTTCAGCGCCGGGCTGACCTCGCGGCACATGGCCACGGCGACGGCGCAGCGGGGGTGGAAGGCGCAGCCGGTGGGGCGGTCGGCCGGGCTCGGCGGATCGCCTTGCAGCACGATGCGCTTGCCCTGCCGCCCCGGGGCGGGGATCGCGGAGACCAGCGCCTGCGCATAGGGATGCGCCGGTTCCTGCAAGACGCCATCGGGATCGCCTTCCTCGACGATCTTGCCGAGGTACATCACCGCGACCCGGTGGCTGACCTGGCGCACCACGCGCAGATCATGGCTGATGAACAGCAGCGCGGTGCCGCGCCGCGCCTGGATATCGGCCAGCAGGTTCATCACCTGCGCCTGGATCGAGACGTCGAGCGCGCTGATCGGCTCATCCGCCACGATCAGCGCGGGCTCGGTCGCCAGCGCCCGCGCCAGCACCGCGCGCTGGCGCTGCCCGCCCGAAAGCTCATGCGGATAGCGGCTCGCCTGTTCCTCCCGCAGCCCGACCGAGGTCAGCAGTTCGGCGACGCGCGCGGCGTGGTCGCCGGGGGTCGCGTGGATGACGAGGGGTTCGGCGATCTGCTCACCGATCGTGATGCGGCGGTCGAGCGCGCCCAGCGGGTCCTGGAACACGAGTTGCATCCGCGCGCGCAGCTTGCGCCAGGCATCGGTGCCGGGCTCCGGCATCGGCGCGCCGTCGAAGCGCACGCTGCCCTCATCCGGGGTTTCCAGCCCGAGCACGAGACGCCCCGCCGTCGATTTCCCGCAGCCGGATTCGCCGACCAGGCCCAAGGTTTCGCCGACCCGCAGGTCGAGCGAGACGCCCGCCACGGCCTCGACCGGCACGGTGCGGCCAAAGACGCCGCGGCGCATCACATAGCGCCGCACCAGCCCCTTTGCTTCGAGCAGAGGCGCCGTCATGCCGGCACCAGCGCGGCGCGCACCGGGGCCTCGGCGCGGATACAGGCGGCGCGGCGATCCAGACCCATCGGACGCAGGCCCGGCACGGCGGAATCGCAGGCGGCGATATGATGCGCGCAGCGCGGCGCGAAGGCGCAGCCGGGCGGCATGGCATTGGGATCGGGCACGCTGCCCGGGATCGCGGCCAGCGGCCGGCGCGGCCCGTCGATCGGCGGCAAGGCGCCCAGCAACCCGCGTGCATAGGGGTGCGACGGCGCGTGGAACAACGCATCCGCCGGCGCTTCCTCGACGATGCGCCCGGCATACATCACGCAGACCCGGTCACAGGTTTCCGCGACCACGCCGAGATCATGGCTGATCAGCACCAGCGCCATGCCCAGATCCCGCCGCAACGCGCCGAGCAATTCCAGGATCTGCGCCTGGATGGTGACGTCGAGCGCCGTGGTCGGCTCATCCGCCACCAGCAGTTCCGGCTGCCCGGCAAGGGCTATGGCGATCATCACGCGCTGGTTCTGCCCGCCGGACAGCTCATGCGGATAGGCATCGAGGCGGCGCGCGGCATCGGGGATGCCGACGAGGTCGAACAGCCGCTTGGCCTCGGCCCGGGCCGCCCCGCCGCGCATCCCGCGATGCAGGCGCAACGATTCCACCACCTGCGCGCCGACGCGATGCACGGGGTTCAGGCTGCTGGCCGGGTCCTGGAAGATCATCGCGATGCGGCCGCCACGCACGCTGTCGAGCACATGCGGGGCCGCGCCGAGGATCTCCTCGCCGGCGAGTTTCACGCTGCCGGCGACCTGCGCGCTTTTCGGCAGCAGCCCGAGGGCCGCGAGCCAGGTGACGGACTTGCCGCAGCCGGATTCACCGACGAGGCCAACCGCCTCGCCCATCCCGACATCGAGCGAAATGCCGCGCACCGCCGGCAGGCCATCGAAGCCGACGCGCAGGTCGCGCACGGAAACCAGAGGAACGTCGCGCATCTCAGACTCCCCAGTTGTCATTGCGGAAATCCATCACGAAGGTCTGCGATGACTTCCAGCCGAGGTCCCGGCGCTTGGCGGTGAAGTTCGTGTTCTGGTGCAGCACGGTCCAGGCCGGGTCCTCGCGCTCGGCGATCTCCAGCATCCGGCGCCAGGCGGCCTTGCGCGCCGGGCGGTCGGTGGAGGTTTCGAGCAGTTCGGACAGGTCGCCGAATTCCTCGTTGCGCCATTCATTGCTGATCCAGGCGCTGCCCTGGCGGCCGAAGTTCGGCGGCGTCTGCGCCACCGGATCGCCGAAGCTCGCACCCTGGGACCAGTCGCGGATGCCGCGCTGGGTCTCGCGGCTGGTGATCTGGGACCAGTTCTCGCGCATCTCGATCTGGATGTTCAGCCCGACCGCGCGCCAGCCCTCGACCATCACCTGCGCCGTCGGCGTCTGGTTGGTGTAGTAGTTGTTCAACAGGCGATAGGGAATCGGCTCACCCTTGTAGTTCGCCTCACGCAGAAGGCGGCGTGCCTCGGCCAGGTCGAACTTCGGCACGCTCCAGCCTTCGGCGAAGGTCTCGCCGAAGAACTCGAACTGCAGCCCGGGCGGCACACGCGTCTTGCCGGAGAACAGCGCATCGACGATCGCCTGGCGGTCGATGCTATGGGTGATCGCGCGGCGGACGAGCGGATTGGCCAGCACCGGATGCGATTTGTCGAAGGTCAGGACGCGGGTGTTGAGGATCGGCCCGCCGACGACCTCGTAGCGCGCATTGCTCTCCACGGTCGCGATCTGGTCGGGGGGGATATCGCAGGCGAAATCGGCCTCGCCCGAGAGCAGCATGTTGATGCGGCCGGAGACCTCGGGGACTTCGAGGAAGCGCAGCCGCCTGATCGGCGGGCGGCCGCCCCAGTAGTCGTCATGCGCCTCCAGCACCAGCACCTGGTCGGGGCGGAACTCGGCGACGCGGTAGGGGCCGGTGCCGATCGGCTTGCGCGCCCAATCGGTCCAGGATGCGGCCTCGGCGAAGCCGCGCTGGGAGCCGATGATGGCGGTGGTGCGCGACAGCCGGCCCTCCAGCGTCACATCCGGCACCTTGTTGATGAAGCGGACCGTGTGACGGTCAACGATCTCCATGCGCTCGAAGCCGGGGAAGCTGCGGCGGGCGATGGCGATGGCATCGCGCGGCGGCTCGTGCCCGGCCATGCTGCCGCCGCCGAACATGCGATCGGGGCCGAAGGAGAAGGCCACATCCTCGGCCGTCATCTCATCGCCATTGTGGAAGCGCACACCCTGCCGCAGCGTCATCTCCACCACGTTCTCGGACGGGCGGCGCCAGGAGGTCGCGAGCCCCGGCCGGATCGACATGTCGCCGGTCCAGTCGGTGCCGATCAGCGGTTCCGCATAGTTGAAGAAGATGCGGGTGCCGACGTTGGATTGTTCGCGCAGCATCTCCAGCAGATTGGAGTTGCTGATCTTCTGGACCGCGACCGTCACCGACGGCCGCTGATCCGATTGCCCGAGGGCGGGGGCGGCGAGCATCGCCGCCGCCGGCAGGGCAAGTGTCGTCCTGCGGCCGATGCGCGCCGCCATCTCAGCGGCCCCAGTTGCCGGGACGGAAGTCCATGGCGAAGGCGGGTGCCACCTTCCACGCCACATCCTTGCGCTTGGCCGTGAAGGTCGCGTTCTGGTGCAGCACCGTATAGGCGGGGTCTTCGCGTTCGCAGATTTCCAGCATGCGGCGGAACACCTGCTTGCGGCGCGGACGGTCGATGCTGGTCTCCAGCTCGACCGAGAGGCGGTTCATCTCCTCATTGGTCCATTCGCCGACCTGCTGCTGCTGGCCATTGGGGCCGTGCTGGTTGACGATGGAGGAGACGGGGTCGTTGAAGGGCGCGCTGTTCGACCAATCGCGCACACCGCGCTGGCTGTTGCGGTCGAAGATCTGCGTCCAGTTCTCCTTCATCTCGATGACGACGTTCAGCCCGGCCTGGCGCCACATCTCCACCAGCACCTGGGCCGTCGAGGTCTGGTTGGTGTAGTAGTTGTTCAGCAGGCGATAGGGGATCGGCTCGCCGCGGTAGTTCGCCTCGCGCAGCAGGCGGCGGGCCTCGGCCAGGTCGAACTTCGGCACATCCCAGTCGTTGATGTACATCTCGCCATAATACGGCCACTGTAGGCCCTTCGGCACGATGGTGCGGCCGGCCCAGAGGCTGTCCACGATCGCCTGGCGATCGATCGAATGGGTGAAGGCGCGGCGGACCAGCGGGTTGGCCAGGACCGGATGCGTCTTGTCGAACACGGTGAGGCGGTGGTTCAGGATGGTGCCGCCCAGGACCTCGAAGGCGCGGTTGCTTTCGATGGCGGGAATCTGGTCGGGGGGGATGTCGCAGGCGAAGTCGTATTCGCCGGTCAGCAGCCCGTTGATGCGGCCGGAGACTTCGGTGACCTCGACGAAGCGGATCTGCTTCAGCGGCGGGCGGCCGCCCCAATACTCGTCATGCGCGACCAGGGTCAGCGACTGGTCGGGCCGGTAGTCGGCGACCTTGTAGGGGCCGGTCAGGATCGGCTTGCGCGCCCAGTCGAGCCAGGTCTCGGCTTCCGTGAAACCGCGGCGGCTGATGATCTCGCTGCCGTAGCGGGCGAGGCGGCCTTCCATGGTGACGTCGGGTGTCTTGTTGATGAAGCGGACGGTGTATTTGTCCACCGCTTCCACCCGCTCCAGCGCCGGCCAGTTGCGCAGGGCGACGGCCGGGACTTCCGGCGGCAGGGTGTTGCCGGCACGGCCGGGCATCGTCTCGGTGGTGAACAGCGTGCGGCCCTGCGGCGCATCGCCGCTGTTGCCGAACATGCGCTCGCGGCCGAAGGTGAAGACCACGTCCTCGGCGGTCATCTCATCGCCATTGTGGAACTTCACGCCCTGGCGGAGCTTCAGCTCCACCGTGCGGTCGTCGAGGCGGCGCCATTCGGCCGCCAGCGACGGCGTGTTGCCGAGGTCGCCGAGCCAGTTGCGGCCGATCAGCCCTTCCCAGAGCGAGGTGAAGAAGATGCGTTCGCCGACGTTGGACTGTTCGCGCAGAACCTCCAGCGTGTTGGAATTCGCGGTCTTCTGCACGGCGATGGTGATCGACCGGCGGGTGTCCGACTGGCCGATGGCGAAGCGCGGCAGCAGCAGCGAGGCGCCGGCCAGACCGGCGCCGACCAAGGTGGAACGACGGGACGTGATCATGGGGTGGTCCTCTCCTCAAGGCCTTGGGGTGTCGCACGGAAGTGCGTCAGGGTTCGGTCGGCATGGCGAAGACGCAGCGACAACGCCTTCTGGGCATAGGTCGCGACGACCGAGGCGTGGCCGGGATCTTCGGCCAGGTTCCGGAACTGCTGCGGGTCGGCTTCCAGATCGAAGAGCAGCGACGGCAAGGCCGCGAAGTGCACGTATTTCCACTTCGCGTCCTGCACGACGCAGAGCGAGCATTCATCCATCGCAAGCCCGAGATCGCCCTCGGGCTTGGAGTAGAAGATGTCGCGGAAATCGAACTCGTAATGCATCACATCGCGCCAGGGATGCGACGCACCGCCCTCGATCAGCGGCAGCAGCGAACGGCCGTCGCAGGCGCGGGGGATGGTGCCGCCGACCCAGTCCAGGATGGTCGGCATGACATCGACGCTTTCGGTGAAGGCGGCTTCGATGCGGCCGGCTTCCTGCGGGCGGTCGGGATCCTTGACCACCAGCGGAATGCGGAAGCTTTCATCGAAATAGCCGAGCTTGCCGAGCAGGTGATGGTCGCCAAGCTGTTCGCCGTGGTCGGAGGTGAACACGATCATCGTGTCCTCCCACTGCCCGGTCTCATCCAGATGCTCGAACACCCGGCCGAGGCAGTCGTCGACCTCGGTCATCATGCCGCAATAGGTCGCGCGCATCTGCGCGATATCCGCCTCGTCCAGCTCCGCGGCCGCGCCGCCGGCGCGCTCGAAGAAGGAGGCCTGGCGGATGCTGCGCAGGTAGAAATCCAGCATCGGATGCTGTTCGGATTCCGCCTCGACGCTCGCGGCCCGCACGACCGGCGGCATATCCTCCGGCCGGTACATGGTGTGATAGGGCGCGGAGGCGACGAAAGGCGGATGCGGGCGGTAGTAGCCGAGGTGCAGGAACCAGGGCTTGTCGCCGCGGCCCTTCAGATAGGTCAGCGCGCGCTCGGTGAAGAAGGAGCTGTCCGACAGCTCGGCCGGCAGGCGGGACGGGCGGGAGGTGGCGCCGGGCACGGCGTCCTCGCCCTCCGGCAGCCAGACATCGGCGCGGCGCGCGGGCAAGGGAAAGCCCTTGTGCGCCAGCCAGCCGAAATAGCCTTCCATATTGGGATCGAAGGCGCCGACGCTGCGAAACCCGTCCATCAGGTCACCGAGGGTGGTGAAGCGCGGGTCCTTGGGGCCGGTGGTGCGCGGGTCGGGGGTGGTGGTGGTGTAGCCGATCAGCGCGGGGTCATAGCCCGCGTTCCGCAGCGCCCGGCCGAGGCCCATGTGCCGCGCATCCAACGGCACGGTGTTCTGCACCGCGCGGTGGTTCATCTGGTACAGGCCGGTCAGCAGCGAGGCACGCGCCGGGCCGCAGGGGACGGTCGTCGTCACATGATTGCGAAAGGTCACCCCTTCCCGGCACAGCCGGTCCAGGTTGGGGGTCCGCAGAAAATCCGCCCCAAGCACGGGCATGAAGTCCGCCCGCCATTGATCCACAACAATAAGCAGCACATTGCGCCGACCCGGCATCCCAACCCCCAAAGCAACTGACGGGGCGCGGGTTAGACCCTGGGGATGGCGGGCAGATGATGGTCCGGTTGCAATCCCGTGACGGTGGGCCGCTGAGCGCGCGGATGTGGCCCGGCGCCTCGACAAGCGGGGTCAGTCGTCGATATCCGGCCCCGGGCCACAAGGCGGGCTTGCCACCGCCGGGAGGCGAGGCTAGGAGTGCGCCCAAGATGCTGCCGTAGCTCAGTGGTAGAGCACTCCCTTGGTAAGGGAGAGGTCGAGAGTTCAATCCCCTCCGGCAGCACCATTCCTCTGCACTTCGCCGTGTGATCGCCCGGCACGGGGCCCCACCGCGCGCGGAATTGCGTCGACTCCCCCGAGATTTCCGCTAGACGCAATGTTTACCTTCCCCAGGCAGGGCCGCGCCTCGCCGCGCGTTCCGCCGCGAGATCGGAATCACTCGCGGTTCCGAGGGATTGGCGGAACTCAACCGCCCCCCCCAACCGCAATGGAGGAATAGACTCTGTCCACTCGCCGCTTCCTCCTTTTCACCGTCGCCACCCTCTCCCTCCTGCCGCCGGCGCGCCGGGCCGCCGCGGCCGACATCCTGCGTATCGGCGGCACCGGCGCGGCGACGGCGCTGATGACCTATCTCGCGGTGGCCTTCACGGCGAAGACCGGAATCGGCGTCCGGGTTATCCCGAGCCTGGGCAGCAGCGGGGGCATCCGCGCCGCGGCGGATGGGCTGGTGGACATCGCCCTGTCGGGCCGCCCGCTCTCCGCCGCCGAAACGGCCCGCGGCCTGAGGATGGCCGGCGCCATTCGCACGCCCTATGTCTTTGCCACCTCCCACCCCGCGCCGCCGAGCATGACGCCGGAGGCCATCGTGGCGGCATTCCAGTCGCCGCGGATGAACTGGCCGGATGGGTCGCGGATCAAGGTGGTGCTGCGCCCGCGGGCCGAAAGCGACAATCAGGTCATGATCGCGCTCTTGCCCGGCATGGACGCGGCGCTGGATGCCGCGCGCCGACGGCCGGAGCTGCCGACCGCGGCGACCGACCAGGACAATGCCGATATGGCGCTGGACCTCGGGGGGTCGCTGATCGGCGCCACGCTGACACAGATGTTGATGGAACACCGCGACCTGCGGCTGATTCCGATCAATGGCGTCACCCCCACCGCCGAAGCCCTGCGCAGCGGCGCCTATCCTTTCGCCAAGGACCTGCACCTCGTGCACTTCCAGGTGCCGAGCGAGCCGGCTGTGGCCTTCATGCGGTTCATGCGGAGCCCCGAGGCCATTGGTCTGCTGAACGAGGCCGGGTGCCTGCCCGGCGCCAACTGAGCCCCGCCATGATCCTGTCCTTGAGCCAGCTACAAATCCGGACCCTGATCCGCGGTGCCGGCCTTGCCCTGGCCGTCATCATCGCGGTCGGGCTGCCGGCCGGGTATTTTGCCGTCGGCGCCATCGACATCGGCCATACCGCGGCGCTCAAGGCCAGGCTGAGCTCCGATCGCGTCGCCCGCTACATCTACGCGCATGAGGAGCTGTGGCAGTACCAGCATGTGCGCCTGCTCGAGCTCATCGAATTCCCGCCGGACCATGGCGTGCAGCCGCGCATGCGGATCGAGGACACGGCCGGCCGCATGGTCGTCCAGGAATCGGGCGCGCTGCTGTCCCCCACCCATGAACTGCGCGTTCCCGTCGTGGTCGGCGGCGAGACCATCGCCTGGCTGGCCGCGGACACCAGCCTGCGGCCGCTGCTGATCGAAACCGGCTATGTCGCCCTTTTCGGCCTGCTGCTGGGCCTGCTCGAATGGTTCGCGATGCTCCTTTTGCCGCTGCGGGCGCTGGACAAGACACTGTCCGCCCTTTCCACCCAGAGCGCGCGGTTCCAGGCGGCCCTGAACAACATGACGCAGGGGCTGTGCATGTTCGACGGGCAGAACCGGCTGATCGTGCACAACCGGCGCTTCGACGAGATGTTCGGCGCGCCCGACCCCGAGGCCGCCCGGTCGGGCAGCGTGGCGATCGGGATGCTGCGTGAGCGGGGGCTCGGCGGCTCCGCGCGGTTGGACGGCCTCGAAGGCGGCACACATGAGCTGATCGACGGGCGGGTGATCCAGGTCTCCCACCAGGCGATGGCGGAGGCCGGCTGGGTCGCGACCTATGAGGACGTCACCGAGCGCAGGCGTTCGCATGAGCGCCTGTTGCACATGACGCGGCATGACGCGCTGACCGGCCTGCCGAACCGGACGCTGTTCCGCGAGCAGATGGAGCGGCGGCTGTCGCATGGCGGCGCCCCGAGCCGGATGGCGGTGCTCTGCATCGATCTCGATGGGTTCAAGGGCGTCAATGATTCGCTCGGCCATGCCGCGGGGGACGAGTTGCTCCGCGTGGTCGCCCGCCGCCTGCGCGATGCGACGCGGGAGGCGGATATCGTGGCGCGGCTCGGCGGCGACGAATTCGCCGTCATCACGGAGCTGGAGCAACCCGCCGAGCTGGAGGCGCTGGCCGCCCGGCTCGTGGGCGCGCTCCAGGCCCCCTTCCAAATCCAGGGCCAGGTCGTCGCCATCGGCGCCAGCATCGGCGTGATGCCGAGGAGCGAGACGCAGGCCACGGCCGATGAGCTGTTGCGGAATGCCGATATCGCCCTCTACCGCGCCAAGGCCGAGGGTCGGGGCACCTGGCGCTTCTTCGAGCCCGGCATGGATGCCGAAATCCTGAAGCGCCGGCAGTTCGAGGCGGAGCTGCGCCGCGCCCTCATCGAGGAGCAGTTCGAACTCCACTACCAGCCTTTGCTGGCGGCCGAGCCCCAGGCCCTGGTCGGGTTCGAGGCGCTGGTCCGCTGGCGGCATCCGCGGCGCGGCCTGGTGCAGCCGGGGGAATTCATCCCTTTGGCCGAGGAGATCGGCCTGATCAAATCGATTGGCGCCTGGGTGCTGCGCAAGGCCTGCGCCGACGCCGCCAAATGGCCCAGCCACATCAAGATCGCGGTCAACCTCTCGCCCCTGCAATTCATGGACGGCGATCCGGTGCGGGACGTGGAGCTGGCGCTTGCGGCCTCCGGCCTGCCGGCCGAACGGCTGGAGCTGGAGATCACCGAATCCGTGCTGCTGCAGGACAATGAAACCACTTTGTCCAGCCTGCACCGCCTGCATGCCATGGGGGTGCGTATCTCCATGGATGATTTCGGGACCGGCTATTCCTCGCTGAGCTATCTGCGCCGCTTCCCCTTCGACAAGATCAAGATCGACCGGTCCTTCGTCCATGCGCTGGCGCAGGACACCGGCAGCATCGCCATCGTCCGCGCGGTCATCGGGCTCGGCAAGGCGCTCGGCATGGATGTGCTGGCCGAGGGCGTGGAGACCGCGGAACAGCTCAGGATCCTCAAGCTCGAGGGCTGCGACGAGTTGCAGGGCTATTTGTTCAGCAGGCCGCAGCCGGTGCAGGATGTGGCGGAGATGATCGCCCGCTATGCCCAGGGGGCCAGCACGGCCGAGGCCTGAAGCGGCTCAATGCCGCTCCATCCCCGTGCGTTCGATCACCGCAAACCGGCCGCCAGATCGGGAGCTCCCAATGTCCGACGCCCTCCTCATGCGCCGCCTGCAAGTGGCCGAACTCGTGCAGAACTGGGCCGTGTGGCGGGATGCCGGCGACTGGGAGCGCTTCGCCACCTGCTGGCATGACGATGGGCGCATGATGGCGACCTGGTGCCAGGCGCCGGCCGCGGAATTCATCGAAGCCTCCAAGGCGGGATGGGCGAAGGGGGTCTCGATCCTGCATTTCCTGGGCGGGTGTTCGGTCGATCTCGCCGGACGGCGCGCCATCGCGCAGACCAAGATGACGATCAGCCAGCGCGCTGAGGTGCATGGCGTGCTCGTCGATGTCGTCTGCACCGGGCGCTTCCACGATTTCATCGAGGAACGCGACGCGCCGGACGGCCCCCGCTGGGGCATCGTGCTGCGCCAGCCTATCTATGAGAAGGACCGCATGGACCCGGTCGATCCCGCGGCGCGGCTGGCACTCGACCCCGCGCTGCTGCGGCGCTTCCCGGAGGGGTACCGGCACCTCGCCTACCTCCAGACCGGGATCGGCTATGCGGTGAAGACCGACATGCCCGGGCTGAAGGGCGATCGGGTCCAGGCGCTCTACGCCGCCGGGGGCCGCTGGCTGGCCGGCGCGCCGCATGGCTGGGAGGAGTAGCCAGCCCCACTTGAACCCGCTTGCGCCGGATCAAATACCTTGCCCCCGGCTTCGTGGCAGACTCCACCGCTTCGATGCTTGGCCGCGTAAAGTGGGAGGGCGTAAGACATGGAAACGAATCGGCATATGGAAGAGGTCATCGTCCGGCGCGCGCCGGTGACGATGCGCCCCGACACCACCGTTCAGGACGCCTGCCGCGAGATGCGGGCCCAACGGATCGGCGCCGTGCTGGTCACGGATGTTCAGGGCCATCTGCTCGGCATCTTCACCGGCCGGGATGCGGTCTGCCGGATCGCCGCCGAGGGCCGCGACGCGGCCAAGACGACGCTGGCGGAGGTGATGACCGAGCACCCCGACACCATGGGTCCGCAGGCGCGGGCGGTCGAGGCGCTGCGCGTCATGCGCGATGCCGGCTTCCGCCACATGCCCGTGGTCGAGGGCGACCGCCTGCTCGGCGTGGTCTCGCGCGGCGATTTCCAGGCGACCGAGGAGGCGCGGCTGGAGAATGACACCTATCTGTGGGAGCGGCTGTGACGCGCCCTGCCCCATGCGGTCTTGATACGGATCAAGGCGGGGATGGCGGATCGCCCTAGGGTCCGCCACCAACGCAGCCTCGCGGGAGAAGACCAATGCCGATCAAGGACATCCTCGTTCACCTCGATTCCACACCGGCCTCCCCGCGGCGCCTTGAGCTGGCGGCAGGCCTGGCCCGCCGATTGGACGCGCATCTGATCGGTCTCTTCGTCATCGACGTGCAGATCCCCGTCTTCGCCGGGGGCGAGGCGGGTGCGAGCACCGCGATGGCGGAGATGATGACCCGAATGCAGGAAAGTGCCGCGGCCGAGGCCGCGAGCGCCGAAACCCTGTTCCGCGAATGCCTGCGGCGCGAGGCCCTGCGCGGGGAATGGCGGCAACAGGACGGGCTGACCCCCTGGATCGTGGCCACCAACGCCCGCTATGCGGATCTGGTGATCGTCGGCCAGCCCGATCCCTCGGGCTCCGGGCTGACCGGCCCGGCTACGGTCGAGGCGGCGCTGTTCGACAGCGGCCGGCCGGTGCTGATGGTGCCCTACGCCGGGCGGTACGAAGGCCCGGTCCGCCGCGCTTTGATCGCCTGGAACGCCAGCCGCGAAGCCGCGCGCGCGGTGCATGACGCGCTGCCTTTGCTGGCCGGCGCCGAGGCGGTGACGGTGTTGGTCATCGACCCCGACCCCCATGCCGAGGAGAACCGGGGGGAGCCCGGCGCCGATATCGCCCAGCACCTTGCCCGGCATGGGCTGAAGGTCACCGTGCGCCATGTCATCCGCGGTGAGATCTCGACCGGCGAGACCCTGCTGAACGAGGCGGCCGACATGGATGCCGACCTGATCGTCATGGGCGGCTACGGTCATTCGCGGCTGCGCGAATTCGTCCTCGGCGGGGCGACACGGACCCTGCTCGGCCAGATGACGGCGCCGGTTCTCATGTCCCACTGAGCAGGCCGCGGGGGCCACGGTCCCCGCGGCGGCCCGTGGTTGACGTGCCTGTGGTTGACGTGCCCGTGAAAACGTTTCATCGTTTCCAAAGGCACAGAGCCAGAGGAAACACATGTCCCCAAGCGCAACGGTGCGTGTTGGCATCGACGTAGGTGGCACCTTCACCGATGTCGTGCTGATCGAGGAAAACGGCCGCGTCCACACCGTCAAGGTGCCGACGACCCCGGCCGATCGCGTGATCGGCGCGGTCGCGGGATTCCGGCGCATCATCGAGGTCTCCGGCGTTCCCGCCGAGCGCATCGGCTTCGTCGGGCATGGCTCCACCATGGCGACCAATATGATCGTCGAGGGCACCGGCGCGCCCACGGCGCTGGTCACCACGCGCGGCTTCCGCGACGTGCTGGAGCTGCGCCGCATCGCCCGGCACGACCGGGCCGACCTCTATGACCTGATGTTCGACAATCCGCGCCCGCTGGTGGCCCGGCGGCATCGCTTCGAGGTCACGGAACGGCTGGACCATCGCGGCAACGTCACGGTCCCCCTCGATATCGGGGAGCTGGAGCAGGTCGCCAAGGCGATCGCCGTCAGCGGCGTGAAGGCCGTGGCGGTGTGCTTCCTGCACTCCTTCCTGAACCCCGCGCATGAGCGCGCCGCGGCCGCCCTGCTGGCCGAGCGGCTGCCGAGTTGCTTCGTCACCGCCTCCTGCGACATCAACCCCGAGATGGGGGAATATGAGCGCACCAGCAGCACGGTGATGAACGCCATGCTCGGGCCGGTCTGCGCGCATTACATCCGCACCCTCGGCGGGCGGCTGGCCGAGGTCGGCTTTGGCGGCGAGCTGCTGTTCATGACCTCCAACGGCGGGCTCGCCCATGCCGATCTGGTCGCGGCGCGGCCGGTGCTGCTGGCCGAATCCGGCCCGGCCGGCGGGGTCAGCGCGGCGCTGCGGCTGTGCGAGCGCAGCGGCATGCCGGATGCGATCCTCGGCGACATGGGCGGCACCACCTTCGATGTCTCGCTGGTGCGGGGCGGGCGGCCGGAGCTGCGCACCTCCAGCCTGCTGCACAGCTACACGCTGCGGGCGCCGACCATCGACATCGATTCCATCGGTGCCGGGGGTGGCTCCATCGCCTGGATCGACGCCGGCGGCGGTGTCCGCATCGGCCCGCAAAGCGCGGGTGCCGATCCCGGCCCCGCGTGCTATGGCCGCGGCGGCACAAAGCCGACGGTGACCGACTGCAACCTGATCCTCGGCTACCTCGATCCCGCGACCTTCCTGGAGGGCAGTTTCCGGCTCGACCTCGCGGCGGCGCGGGAGGCGATCCGCGAACATCTTGCCGTGCCGCTCGGGCTTTCGATCGAGGAAGCAGCCCTCACCGTGCGCTCCGTCGCCAATGCGCTGATGGCGCAGGCGATGCGGCTGATGACGGTGGAACGCGGCCATGATCCGCGGGAGTTCACCTACCTTTGCTACGGCGGCGCCGGGCCGGTGCATGCGATCGACCTGGCGCGGGAGCTGGAAATGCGCCGCGTCGTCATCCCGCCCGCGCCGGGGCTGTTCAGCGCGCTGGGAATGGTGCTCGCGGATCGCCAGGTGGATCGCCAGGCGGCGCTGGAACGCGAACTCTCCACCCTGGATGGCGACGCGCTGGAGGATGGCTTTCGCACGCTCGAAGGCCAGGTGCGGGAGGCGCTGCGCGCTGGTGGCGCCACCGACTGCACGACGCAGGTGATGCGCCGCCTGGACTGCCGCTACGCGGGCCAGCCCGACGCGATCTCCTTCGACCTGCCGGAAGGCGGTTTTGCCGCCGTCCGAGACGCCTTCGAGACGGCGCATCGCCGCTTGTGGAACTTCGACAAAGCCGACCAGCCCGTCATCGTCAACAACCTGCGCGTGGAGGGCCGCGCGCCCACCGGCTGGCGGGGCGAGATGCTGATGGGGGCCACGGTCGCCAAGCCGGAGCCCTGGCGCCAGCGCGCGGTCTATGCCGATGGCGCCTTCCACGACCTGCCGGTCTATCGCCGGGCCGACCTGCCGCCGGGGATGGTGCTCGCCGGCCCGGCCGTGATCGAGGAGCAGAGCAGCTGTGTCGTGCTCGGCGCCCGCGACACCGCCCGCGTCGATTCCGCGCTGAACCTGTCGATCGAATTGTGAGGACGCACCCGTGGACATCGTGACCTACGAGATCCTCCGCAACGGACTCTACGCCTGCGCCCGCGAAATGAAGATCGCGATGATGCGGACGGCCGGCAGCCCCATCGTGCATTCGGGCGGCGACGCCTCGGCGGCGGTGTTCGATGCCGAGATGCAGCTTGTCGCGCAGGGCAATGACATCCCGACCATGCTGGGCTCGGCGGTGATCTCCACCAAGGCCTCGGTCGAGGCGATCGGCCGTGACCGGCTGCGGCCGGGCGATGTGATCGTCAGCAACGACGCCTACCTCGGCGGCGGCAACCACCAGCCGGATGTGCAGTTCACCCGCCCCGTCTTCGTCGATGGCCAGATCATCGCCTTCGTCATGACACGCGGGCATTGGACCGACATCGGCGGCCAGGCCCCCGGCTCCTACACCGCCATGACCTGGGACATTTTTGCGGAAGGCGTGCGCATCCCGCCTGTCCTGCTCTACCGCGATGACAAGCCGGTCGAGGATGTGATGACCCTGATCGTGCAGAACACGCGCGATCCCTCGGTGCGGCTGCTGGATATCCAGGCGCAATACGCGGGCTGCTTCGTGGGTGACCGGCGAATCGCGGCGATGGCGCGCAAGCATGGCGTCGATGCGCTGCGCGATGCCATGGCCCGCGCGCTGGATCATTCCGAGCGGCTGATGCGGGAAGCGATCCGCCAGATCCCCGATGGCGTCTACGAAGCCGAGGATAAGGTCGAGCCCGTCGCCGGCCCGGCCGGCTGGCCGACCGCCGAGATCCCGATCAAGGTGAAGATCACGAAGTCCGGCGATTCCATCCACTTCGACTACGCCGGCACCGGCCCGCAGACGCGCGGTGGCATCAACTGCCCCTTCTCCGTGACCTGCAACAGCACCTGGTTCACGGTGAAGGCGATCACGGATGTCTCCATCCCGATCAACCAGGGCTGCTACCGTCCGGTCTCGATCGATGCGCCCAAGGGCAGCCTGGTGAATTGCTCCTTCCCGGCCTCCGTGGTCGCGGGCAACACCGAAACCTCGCCGCGGCTGATCGACCTGCTGCTGCGGGCGCTGGCCCCGGCGGTGCCGAGGCGCGTGGTCGGGCAGAGCAATTGCGGCGCCTTCTCCGGCGTCTTCGGTGGCCCCGATCCGGATGCGGAGCGCGTGCGCCGCACCGGCCGCCCCTTCGTCGGCATGATCGATCCGCATGCCGGCGGCATGGGCGCGCGGCCGGACAAGGATGGCGTCAACGGCATCCGCGTCTATGTCGGCAATGCCGGCAGCACCGCGGTCGAATTGATCGAGCAGACCTCGCCGTTGACCGTCGAGGAATGGTCGTTGGTCCCCGATACCGGCGGCGCGGGCGAGTTCCGTGGCGGCCTCACCTCCCGCCGCGTCTATCGCGTCGAGTATGACGAGGCGACCTTCACCGTCTGCGGCGAACGCGGCATCCATCCCCCGCTCGGCCAGTTCGGTGGCGAGGCCGGCAGCACGTTTCGGTGCGAGATCCGGCGCGCTGACGGCAGCACCGTCCGGGTGCCCGCCAAGTCCGGGCATGAGATCGTGCATGCTGGCGACCAGGTTTTGTTGCAGCCCGCCGGCAGCGGCGGCTATGGCGACCCCGCGCTGCGCAAGCGCGAACGCATCCTGGATGATCTGCGCGATGGCTATGTGACCGTGGCCGGTCTTGGCGTTCCCTCGGCCGAGGCCGAGGCGCTGCTGCGGGAGGCCGGTCTTGGCTGACCCAGCCCCCCTGCCCCTGGCCGGCATGTTCGTGGTGGAGATCGGCCATAGCCTGGCCGGTCCCTTCGCCGGCATGGTGCTGGCCGACCTCGGCGCCACGGTGCTGAAGGTCGAGAACGCGGGCAAGGGCGACCATGCCCGCGACTGGGGCCCGCCCTTCGCGGCCGGGGCGGCGGTGCTGTTCCACGCCGTCAATCGCGGCAAGCGCAGCCTGCGCGCCGATCTGCGCGATCCCGGCACGGCCGCGGCCCTGCGCGCGCTCATCCTCGACCGCGCCGATGTGGTGTTGCAGAACCTGCGCGTCGGCACGCTGGACGCCGTCGGGCTGGGTGGCCCGGCGCTGACCGAGGCCAAGCCGTCCCTGGTCTATTGCAACATCGGCGCCTTCGGCCACCGCGGCCCGCAGCGCAACGACCCGGGCTATGATCCGCTGATCCAGGCGGCGAGCGGGCTGATGAGCATGCTCGGCCATCCGGGCGAGCCGGCGAGCCGCGTGCCGGTCGCGATCAACGACATCGGCACCGGCATCTGGGCAGCACTCGGCATCCTCGCCGCCCTGCTGCGCCGCAAGGACACCGGGCGCGGCGGCATCGTCGATGTGTCGCTCTACGAAACCGCGCTGGCCTGGCTCACCGTGCCGGCCTCCGACTATCTCGCGAGCGGCTTGCTGCCGGAGCGCCTCGGCTCCGGCGTCGGCAATATCGTGCCGCACCAGGCCTTCGATTGCGCCGATGGGCCGATCATGATCGCGGCGGGAAACGACCTGCTGTTCGCGCGGCTCTGTGCCGCACTCGGCTTGCCGGGGCTCGCGACCGATCCGCGCTTCGCGACCAATGGCGGCCGCGTCGCCAATCGCACTACCCTCATCGTCCTGCTGGCCGAGGCGGTGCGGCTGCGCACCACGCAGGAGCTGAGTGCGGCCCTCGCCGCCGCCGGGGTGCCCTGCGGCCCGGTCCTGACCCTGGACGCCGCTTTGGCGCATCCGCAGACCCAGGCGCTCGGCATGCTCGCCGCCACGCCGGAGGATGGGGTGCGGACGGTGGCCCTGCCGGTGTCCTTCGACGGGCACCGGCCGCCGCTGGCCGGCCGCGCGCCGCGCCTCGGCGAACACCAGCACATGCTTGCCACCGCACCCATCAAGGAGGACGCGCCATGAGGCTCGCCGAACTCGACCGGCCCTTCCAGACGCTCGCCATTGCCGAGCCCAGCGAGGGCGTGCTTCTGGTCACGCTGAACCGCCCCGAACGCGCCAATGCGATGAGCAGCACGATGGGCGAGGAGATCATCGCCGTCTTCAACGCGCTGGAGGTCGTGCCCGACGCCTATCGCTGCGTCGTGCTGACCGGGGCGGGCGAGCGCGTCTTCTGCGCCGGCGCCGACCTGAAGGAGCGCGACGGCATGAGCGATGCCGACTTCTCGCGCCAGCACTACATGTTCGAGCGGATGATGCGCGCGCTGCTCGCCTGCCCGGCGCCGCTGATCGGGGCGATCAATGGCGCGGCCTTCGCGGGCGGGCTCGAAATCGCGATGTCCTGCGACTTCTGCTACGCCGTGAACACCGCCCGTTTCGCGCTGACCGAGGTGACCCGCGGCATCATGCCCGGCGGCGGCGGCACGCAGCATCTGCCGCGCGCGATCGGCGCCCGCCGCGCCAAGGAAGCCATCTTCACCGGCGAGCCCTTCACCGCCGAACAGGCGCTGGCCTGGGGCATCGTGAACCGGCTGTGCGAGCCCGGCCGCGTGCTGGAGGAGGTGCTCGCCACCGCCGCCCGTATCTGCGCCAACGCGCCGATCTCCGTGCGCCAGGCGAAGAAGTCGGTGGACAACGGTCTGCAGACGGATCTGCGCACCGGCATGCTGTTCGAGATCGAAGCCTACTACCAGCTGATCCCGACCGACGACCGGCGTGAGGGCATCGCCGCCTACAACGAGAAGCGGCCGCCGCGTTTCAAGGGCGCCTGACCCGCACCGGGCAGGCTGTGGACCAAGGAAAAGGGAGGAAAAAAACATGACCGATCATAAAGGCACCATCACCTCGCCGAGCCGCCGTGCGCTGCTCGGGGCGGCAACCATCGCGGCCCTCCCCGGGCTGGCGAGCCCGGCCGTGGCGCAGGGCGCCTGGCGTCCCAACCGGCCCGTGCGCGTGCTGGTGCCCTATCCGCCCGGTGGCGCCACCGACATGCTGGCGCGGCTGATCTCGCAGAATCTCGGCGCCAAGCTCGGCCAGTCGCTGGTCATCGAGAACCGGCCCGGCGGCAGCGGCGTCGTGGCCACCATGGGCCTGCTGGCCTCGCCGCCGGATGGCCATGCCGTGCTGCTGGCCACCGCCGATACCCATACCGTGCTGCCGGCCGCGAACCCGCGCCTGCCCTACAATGTCGCCGAATTCGTGCCGGTGACGGGTGTGGCCAGCGTGGTCTTCGCCCTGGTGACCCGGCCCGGCCTGCCGGTGACATCGGTCAGCCAACTCGTGGAACTCGCCAAGAACACGCCGCAGCCGCTGACCTATGCCTCCTACGGCGTCGCCAGCGCCTCGCATGCGGCCGGGGAGATGTTCTGCCTCGCCTCCGGCACCACCATGGTCCACGTCCCCTACCAGGGCGCCGGCCCCGCGGTCCTGGCCATCACCGCCGACCAGGTCGATGTGATGATGGTGCCGGTCGCCGTCGCCAACCCGCAACGGGCACGGCTGCGCATGCTCGCGGTCGCCAGCGCCGAGCGCTTTGCCATGGTGCCGGATGTGCCGACGATGGCCGAGGCCGGCCTGCCCATGGTCGCCGACGCCTGGATCGGGCTGCTCGCCGCCCCGGGCACCACGCCTGCCATGGCCGAGGCCCTGAACGCCGCCGTGCAGGAGGTGCTGGCCACCCCCGAGTTCGGGAATGTGCTGCGGACCAACGGCTTCACCAAGCTCGCCTACGGCCCCACGCGCTTCGCGGAATTCCTGCGGCAGGAATCCGCGCGCTGGGGCCAGGTGGTCCGGGAGGCGCATATCACCATCGAGAGCTGACCGCCCCCGCCCATGGGGGGATGCGCGCGGGCGAGATCTGGGACAGTCTCGCCCGCATGCGAACAGCACGGGATGCATCGGCATGACGCTTCGGCCGCCGGCCGGCCGCAAGGGCGAGACGCCAAATGGCGTACCGACGATCCGCGATGTCGCGCGGCTTGCCGAGGTGTCCATCGGCACCGTCTCCCGCGTCATCAATGACAGCGCCAATGTCGGGGTGGAGCTGCGCGGTCGCGTGGAAAAGGCCGTGCGGCAGCTCGGCTTCACGCCCGATGCCTCCGCCCGCAGCCTGCGTGGCGGCGCCACGCGCTCCTTCGCCTGCGTCGTCCGCGACCTGACCGTCCCGGTGCTGGCGCGCTTCGCCGATGCCATGCAGCGTGAACTCGATGCGCGCGGCCATGCGCTGTTCGTCGCCTCCTCCTACCACACCTTCGCGCGGGAACGGGATCTGCTGCGCAGCTTCGAGCTGCGGCGGGTGGATGGGCTGGTGATCGCCACCTCCTCCGAACGCAGCCCGCATCTGCTGGGGCTGCTGAATCGCTGCCGCGTGCCGATCACGCTGCTGGATCGCGCGGCACCCGCCAATCTCGATGCGGTGACGGTGGATCATGCCTCGGGCTCGCAGGAGGCGATCGCGCATCTGCTGAGCCTGGGTCATCGGCGGATCGCCTTCATCTCCGGTGAGCCGTCGCTGAGCCCGACCCGGGAGCGGCTGCGCGGCTACTCGGAGGCGCATGAGGCGCAGGGCGTGCCGGTGCTGCCGGGGTTGCTGCGCCTGGGCAGCTTTGCCACCGAATATGGCTTCGAATCCGCGCTGGAGCTTCTGTCCGGGCCCGATCGCCCGACGGCGATCTTCGCGGCCGGCACGGCGCTGCTGCCGGGTGTGCTGCGCGCGGTGCGCCAGCTCGGGCTGTCGATCCCGCGCGACCTGTCGATCGCGGCGGGGGCGGACAGCGAATTGGCCGAGTTCCACTCGCCGCCGATCGCGGTGGTGCGTTGGGACCATGGTGAGCTGGGTGCTGCCGCCGCGCGCTTCCTGCTGGACCGGGTCGGCACCCCCGACCTGCCGCCGCGGCGGTTCCAGGCGCGGACGACGATGCTGCCCCGCGCCTCCTGCGCCCGCCCGCCCGAGGGCTGACGGGCGCGACGTTGCCGCCTATTGGATCAGGATGCCGGCGCTGCGCGCGATCTCCGACCAGGTGGTCACCTGGTTGCGCAGGAACACCGCGGTCTCCTCCACGGTCGTGTACCGCGGATACAGGCCAAGGGCGCTGATGCGCTGCTTGAAGCCGTCGGAGGCAAGGGCCCGGCGCAGCCCATCGGAAATCTGCGCAACCAGCTCCTCCGGCACCCGCGCCGGCACGACGATGGAGTTGAACACCCCGGCCGGGTAGTTGCCCATCGAGGGCACGCTCTCCGTCACCGTCGGGGTATTGGGGAAGTCGGGAAGGCGGTGCGGATAGAACACCGCCAGCAGCTTCAGCGCGCCCGATTGCACATGCTGCCGGTCGTCCGACCAGCTTCCCACGCGAAAGTTGACGCGGCCCGAGACGACATCGGGAAAGGCCGCGGCATCGCCGGGATAGGGCACATGCTCCAGCCGGATGCCGGTTTCCCGCGCCAACAACTCGCCCGACATGTGCGCGACGCTGCCCGGCCCGGCCGTGGCGAAGGTGAGCTCCCGCGTCCGCGCCAGGGCGATCACCTCGGGCAGCGTGCTCGCCGCGAAGCCCGGGCTGAGACGATATCGAGCGGGGCATCGGCGAAGACCGTGATCCCGCGGAAGTCGTTCAGCGTGTCGTAGGGCAGGTTCGTGCGGGTCGCGGCATTGACCACGAAGGAGCCGCCGGCGAAGGCCAGGGTATAGCCATCCGGGGCGGCCCGGGCGACCGCGGCGGTGCCGATGATGGTGCCGCCGCCCGGCCGGTTGTCGATCAGCACACGCTGGTTCCAGACTTTCTGGAGTTCTTCCGCCAGGATCCGGACCGCGATGTCCGAAGGGCCACCGGCGGTATAGGGGACCATGATCGAGACCGGCCGGGACGGGTAATCCGACGCCGCCTGCGCGGCCCCCATCGCGCCAAAGAGAAGTGCTGCCATCATGCCTAGGAGTTTTCGCATCTTCGGTTCCTCCCCGATGCAGAGCCTTTTACGGCTTCTTTCGACGGATCCCGGGGTGAGCAGCGCCACATGCCGGATCGGCGCGTGCCACCCACCGCGCATCATCGCGGTAACGGAGCTGAATCGCGGAAATGCCTATAGCGCGGCCCTGGTCCGCCTGGGCGAGCGGGCCCTTGGCGAGCGCGCGGTGGTCGAGACCTTCGGCCTGCCGCCCGGCACCTATGGCGGGAAGGCGGTTTCGGTCTCCCTCGGGAATGCCTTCATCTATCACCGCATCCTGGATCGCATCATCGACCAGGCGATCACCGCCGAGCGCGAGGGGTATGACGCCTTCATCATCGGCTCCTTCAGCGAGCCTTTCCTGGCCGAGATCCGCGCCGTGGTGGACATCCCCGTGGTGTCGATCTTCGAGACGACGCTCCTGGTCGGATGTTCGCTCGGCACCAAGCTTGGCTTCGTCACCACCTCGGGCGATGTGAAGGGCATGATCGAGAAGACGCTGCCGCAGCATGGTCTGGGGTCGCGCGTCGCGGCGGTGCTCGCGCTCGACCCGCCGCTGGAGGGCAAGGCGTTGCATGCCTCCTTCGAGACGCCGGAGCCGATGCTGACGGGTTTCGAGCGCGCCGCCGAACGCGCGCTCGCGATGGGCGCCGATGTGCTGATCCCGGCCGAGGGGATCATCGCCGCCCTGCTCACGGACCGCGGCATCTTCCGCTTCCGCGACGCCCCGGTCATGGATGTCTTCGGTGTCACCTGGAGCTATGCCTGCATGCTGGCCGAGCTGCGGGCCAGCAGCGGGCTCGGCGTCACCCGCCGCGGCCGCTACGCCCCGCCCGACCCCGAGCTGTTCCGACGCCTCACCGAGGGCCGCTCGTCGTGAAGGTGGTGGTGCTCGACGATTACGCCGATGCGCTGCGCCAGGTGATCGGCCTCTCCTCGCTCACGGGGCATGCGGTCACCATCTTCCGCGACACGGCCAGGACGGCCGATAGAATGGTGGAGCGATTGGCCGATGCGGAGGCGGTGCTGCTGATCCAGCAGCGCTCCCGCCTGCCGCGCGCGGTGATCGAGCGCCTGCCGAAGCTGCGGCTGGTCAGCCAGACCGGGCGCAACACCGGGCATATCGATCTCGACGCCTGCACCGAGCATGGGATCGTGGTCTCCGCGCGCGGCACCGGGCAGTCCAGCGCCACCGCCGAGCTGACCTGGGGGCTGATCCTGGCCGCGCTGCGGGATATCCCGCGCGAGGCGCAGCGCCTGCGCGATGGGCTGTGGCTCGACTCGATCGGCACGACGATCTCGGGCAAGACGCTTGGCGTCTATGGCTTCGGCGCGATCGGCAGCCTGGTCGCCAGCATCGGCAAGGCCTTTGGCATGCGGGTGGTTTGCTGGGGGCGGGAGAGCGCGAACCAGCGGGCCCGCGAGGCCGGCTTCGCCGTCGCGGAGGATCGCGACGCGCTCTTCGCCACCGCCGATGTGCTCAGCCTGCATCTGGCACTCAATGATGAGACGCGTGGCATCGTGTCGGCGGTGGATCTGGCGCGGATGAAGCCGGATGCGCTGCTGGTGAACACGGGGCGCGCGGGGTTGATCGCGCCGGGGGTGCTCGCCGCCGCCTTGGCTGCCGGCAGGCCCGGGCGCGCCGCCGTCGATGTCTTCGACGACGAGCCGGTGCTGGGCGCGGCGGACCCGTTGATCGGCATGGCCAATGCGCTGTGCACGCCGCATCTCGGCTATTCGGTGCGCGAGATGTATGGCCCGCTGCTGACCAACGCGACTGACCAGATCAAGGCTTTTGCCGCGGGGCGTCCGATCGATGTGGTCAACCCCGCCGTGCTCACGCGATAGAGCGGGATGCGTTTAGGTTCGATTGTATCCTGAATGGGTGAAATAGTTGGTGCATTCCGCGGGTGTGTAGGTGTCGAGGAGAGTGCCGATGGTAGCGCAGACGGCGTCGCTGGTGCGCGCGGCGGCCTTGCGCAGCAGGTGTTT
>NZ_QKYU01000015.1 GCF_003253705.1 Humitalea rosea | reverse complement strand
GGGAATAGGGTGCTCCCATCGACGCTGGCCTCCTACCCAGCCAGAACCTTGAATCAGATCACCCTCCGCGTCGGGAAGAAAATTCGATTCAGCCCCAACGCATCCCGCTCTAACCGCAGCACGGGGGTCGTGGGGCTGCGGAGTACGGTGCACAATCAGGCAGGCGTTCAGGTGTTGGACGGGCGGCACCGCTATTTGCTCAGGCGTCGTCCCGGCACCATCGGCTGACCCGCCGTTTCGACCACACCGGACACGAGGTGCCGCCACCATGATCGCCTATTCCCACGACCATTTGCATTTCCGCAGCCCCGAGCCGCTCGCGACCGCGCGCTTCTACATCGAGGCGCTGGGCGCCACGGAAACCGGGCGGTCGGAGATCAATGGCGGGCTGCGAATCGTCCTCGGCCTCGGCGATCTCGTGATCTTCGTCGAACAGGCCCCGGCCGGGGCAGCCCCGTCACCGGCGGCCCCTTCGCTCGGGCTGGAGCACATCGGCCTGACGGTGGCGGATATGGATGCGGCGGCGGCTGACCTGAAGTCGCGCGGCGTGCGGTTTTCGATGGAGCCACGGCAGGCCCGGCCCGGCGTCAGGATCGCCTTCATCGAGGCGCCGGATGGGGTGCGGATCGAACTGATCGAGCGAAGCGGCGGCTAACGCATCTTCACCCCGGCCTCGCCGCGCGCCTCGGCCGCGGCGATCAGCCGTTGTTCCGCCGCCGCCCCCTCGGCATCGGTGAAGAAGGTGAAGACGGCCATGCGGGCGCCGCGCGTGACCGGCAGCGCCTCATGCAGCAGGTCGCAGCAGAAGATGGCGCAGCCCCCGGCCTCGGGCTCATAGGCCTCAGGGCCGAATTCGGGGAAGCGCAGCGCCCCGCCCGCATAGGCGCCGGTATTCAGGTTCAGGCTCATCGCGAAGCGGCGATGGGCGGTATAGGGCGTGCGGTTGTCGCGATGCGCGCCGAAGGCGCCGGCGTTCTCGGCGGCGTAGCAGCCGATGCGCGGCGCCTCGAACCGTGCCGCCCGGAAGCGGAAGGCGCGCCACATCTCCGGCAGCACCCGCCGCTCGATCCGCTGCTGGAACAGGGCGTAGAGCGCGCTGTCGTCCAGCATCACATCAGCCCGCCGCTTGATCCCCGGCACCATGCCGGCCCCCGCCCCCCCGGCCGAGGAGGCGACGCGGTCGCGGGATTTCTCGCCCTGTTCCCAATGGCGGATCAGCGCCGCGCACAGGGCGGGCTCCAGCACGCCCGGGATCAGCAGCACCGGCGCGAAGCTCCGCCCCGCGGCGGAGTCGGGCGCCAGGCTGGCCAGTGCCCCCGCCAGAGCGCCATCGCCGCTGCCGCACCAGCCGAGGCGTCCTCGCGGGGTGATGGTGGCAATACCGCCGCCCGGCAGCGCGAGTGCGGTCAGCAGGCGGCGATCAGGGTCGAACAGCCGGGGCGGGCCCGGGACATCCGTCCGCCCATCCGGGGCGGTGGGGTGGATGGCATAGGCCAGCACGCCGGGTGGCAGCGTGGCCGCGACCGGCGCCGCATCCGGCCGCAGCAGCAGCAGACGGTGCTGCCCCGCGATGGATTGCTGGAACAGATCGAACGCCTGCCCCGCCGCATCCGGCAGGCTGAGCGGGGGCAGATGATCGCCGGGCAGGAAGGGCGGTGGGATGGCCATGCGGGCATGATCCCATTCCGCGCCCCAAGGTCAAAGGGGGGCTGCCTCGCCCCCCCATCACGCGCCTCAGACCTGGCGGTCGGCCAGCGGCGGCAGGAAGGCGTCGGTATAGACCTGGTCCACCGTCGGCTTGCGCGGCAGGTTGAAGACCGAGACGATGCCGTCGATCTGCTTGGACAGGCGCGCGTTGTTCATCACCGACAGGCCATTGGCGCGGACGGTGTCGCTGATCATCATCTCGGCGAAGGTCACCTGCTGGCGCTCCGTCTCGATGGCGACGTCGGTCAGGGATTCGCGCTGCTTGAGGAAGCCGATCGCCTCGGTCGGGTGGTGGTAGGCCCAGAGGGCTGCCTTCATCATCGCACCGACCGTGGCGCGGACGACCTCGGGCTTCTCGGCGATGAACTTGCGGGTGGTGAGCAGGCCGGAGCCGTAATAATCCATCCCGTAGTTCTTGTAGCGGAAGATCCGCTGCGCCGGCCAATCCATTCCCAACCCCTTCAACGACAGCCCGGTCGAGGTGATGAAGCCGGTGATGCCGTCGGCCCGGCGCTGCACCAGCATGGGCTCGCGCAGCTCGGGGCTGACGCTCATCCAGTTGATGCTGGCGGCGTCGATGCCGACCTGCTGGGCGAAGATCGGGAAGATCTGGCGGCCGCCGTCGAATTCCGGGGCGGCCAGGGTCTTGCCGGCGAGCATCTTGGGCTCGGTGATCGGGCCGTCGGCGCGGACGGTGCAGCAGGCCGGCGACTGGTCGTAGAGGATGCCGACGCAGACCACGTCGCGGTCCGGGTTCTCGGCCATGAAGCGGATCGCCGGGGTCAGGTCGCCGATGCCCATGTCATAGGTGCCGGCGGCGATGTCGATCGGCACGCGGCCGGAGCCGAAGCCGCGGTTCAGGGTCACGTCCAGGCCGGCGGCCTCGAAGATGCCGTTGCGCTCGGCGGAGGCGGCGAAGGCGTAGGAGCCGTGGAACAGCCAATCCAGCGTGAAGCGGACCGGGGCGCCGGCGGCACGGGCGAGGCGCGGTGCCGCCAGCAGGCCGGCGGTGGCCCCCAGGGCGGCGCGGCGGGAAATCAGCAAGGACATGCAATGTCTCCGGGAGGTCATGGGGTTGTGGGGCGGTAGGAGGGCATCTTGCCGGGGTTCAGCAGCCCATGCGGATCGACCAGGGCCTTGAAGCCGAGCTGGTCGCCAGGCACCCGCTTGTGGCGGCTGCCATCCTCGACGGTCGCGACGTGAGGGTTCGCGACGGGAATCCCCGCCGCCTCGTGCGCCGCGATGATCTGGGCCAGGCGCGCGCGGGCGGCGGCGTCCTCGGCCGGGAGGCGGAGCAGATGTGCGCCATTGGCGGCAGGCGCGCCCTCGTAGCGGATGAATTCGAGGTGGATGGGCATCTCGTGGCCGCCGAAGTGCCGCCAGGACCATTCGGCCGCCGCCACCACCCGGCCGGGCGGGTTCAGCGTTTGCAGATAGGTCAGGGCGCGGTCCAGCTTGCGGGCGTGGAGGGTGGTGTGGCCCCAGGAGGCTTCGTAGATCGGGGTCGCCTCCGGCGCCGTTTCCCGCGCGCGGCTGTCGGCTGAGAGGGTGACGCGGCCGCCATGGGCCCGGGCCAAAGCGGTGAGCGCGGGTTCGGCCGAGGCGGGCACCATGGCCAGGACCAGATGCGCGCCCGGCGGGGCCACCGTGGCACCGAGCACGGGGGGGAGGCCGATGGCGGCGGTGGCCTCCAGCAGGCTCACCAGCTTGGCGGGGATCGGGCCGGTCGCCAGCGCCTGGGCGCAGTCCAGGGCGGCGAGGAAGCTTGAGAAGGCCAGCACCGCATCGCGCCAGGGGCGGGTTGGGGTGAGCGGCATCTCGACCTCGACCACGATGCCGGTGCTGCCATAGGTGCGGTTGACGAGGTTGCAGTCCTGGCCGCGCAGCTCCAGCACGCGCGGGGTTTCCTCCAGCGTCACGACCCGGGCGCCGAGCATGTTGCCGGGCTCGCGCAGCCCGCCCCAGAGGTTGGAGCCGATGCCGCCCGAGCCGCCGCAGAAGAAGCCGCCGATGGTGGCCATGCGCTTGGTCGAGGGGTGCATGCGAAGCTCGTGGCCGATGGAAAGGGCGGCATCCTCCAGCGCCAGCATGCGGGCGCCGGCCTGGGCGCGGATGGCCTCGGGCCGGGCCCAGAGCACGCGGGACAGGCCCGCCATGTCCAGCAGCACGCCGCCTTGCTCCGGCACGCCCTGGCCATAGGTGCCGGTGCCGGCGCCGCGGACGGTGAGGGGGATGCGCAGGCGGGCGCAGGCGGCGGCGATGGCGATGACCTCGGCCTCCGTCCTCGGCTGGGCCAGGATCTCGGCGGTCTTGTGGCGGAAGGCGCGGTTGAGGATCGGGCTGAACCAGAAGAAGTCCCGCGATTTCTGGCGGACCAGTGCCGGGTCCCGCTCGAAGGCCACGCCCGGACAGGCCGCGACCAAAGCGGCGATGTCGTGTCTGGGGTGGGGGGCGTCGGGCATCGCCACAGAGACTGCCGGGGTGGTTGCCCGCGGAAAAGGCAAAAGGGGACCCTATGCATGGGGGGCAGGCCGGGTCTGCCATGGGGCTGGGCAAAGGCTGCACAAAGGGGTGGCAAGCGGCGGGTCACGACCAGGTCAGGCGGAGCCAGCGGGGGATGTGCCGCCGCCCCCCGGTGGTGCGGAGGATGCGGCGGATCAGGCCGATGCGCGGGATATCGCGGGCCGCGATGGCAGGCAGGGCCATGCGGAACAGGGTTTCGGACAAATCGGGATCGGGCAGCATCCAGGGCGGGCCGTTCAAGGCCGAGTGCAGGCCGAGGCGGCGGACGAAGAGCACCAGGCGGAAACCCACGATCCGATAGGCGCGGCGGCAGGCGCGGCAGATGGAAAGCTCGATCTGGCGCAGGGGGTGGGTGGGGGCGAGGGTGGTCAGATCCCCAAGCAATTTCTGCCAGAGGCCGGAGCGGGTCAGGCGGCGGAAATAGCGGGCGATGGTGTCGGGTTTGCCGTAGCGCGCAGGCACCTCCCGCCACGGGGCGGCCGTGGCGGCGAGGTGGAAGATCGCATCCATGCGGCGGCGGAGATCGCCGACCTGCCGGCCGGCGGGGGAGCGGTGGCGGAGGTAGGGGTAGAGGGCGTGCCATTCCAGATCGGAGAGGGGGGACCAGGGGCGGGGCGGGGGGAAGTGGGGGGAGGAGGGCATGGGGTGGAAGGTAGCATGGGGGGTAGGAAAATGGGTTGAAAATCCTATATCGACCTTTGCGGCGGCTGCGATGCTGCGTCTAGGAGTGGTGGTGGCATCTGGCCGCATCAACAACTGACCCGGTAAACCGCTCCCTACGTGCCAAATACGCCAATTCGGGCATCATCATGCAATCTAAAAATATAAGAAATATTTAACGATTTGCAAGGCGGCGAAGGGGCTGTTGGTAGGTCGTGATGAGTGTGCTAATAGGGTCAAGTTTTCCGTAGAATGCAGCGGAATCGACGTTGTTCTTGTAATCCAACTTCGTCATAATTCTAACTTTCTTAATATCGCCCCTGCTGACCTGGATTGACATTCCGGGAAAGCCGATCATCCCGATGCGCGTGCGTTCAGCCTTACGGGCGAAGCCGAGAAAGCGACGCTCTTCGTAGCGAATTATATCGATGGTATTCGCGGAGGGGTTCTCCATTCGAAACCCATGCCTAAACAGGATTTTTTCAAGTTGCCGGTAGGTGATAACATGGTTGTCGTTTTCAACCTTTCGGCTGTTGCGGCTTAGGTAATCAGCAATGAATGCGACATTGGGATCGTAGGCACTTTTCTTCTTGACCTCGCCATATCTTGCGTACCTCTTTGGTAGCTCGTCGTTAGCGACCTCTACGGCAAAGTTCTCAATCTGCTGCTGTGATACAGTCGGGCAGTAGCCCACACGCTCCATGTGATAGAGGAGAGAAAGAAGAGCGGTTCGCTTATTTGCATCGTAAAAGCAGTGGTTTTTGATGATGCCGTAGAAAAGGGTGGCGCACACCTCGAACCGCGATCTCTTCTCGAACTCACCGAATTGACGATACATCGCGGAGTGGAGCAGATCCAGATTCATGGGCCCGGCCGCACTGATACCCGCCCCCTCACCTTCGAAGAAGTCGGCGATCAGAAAATGGGCCCGCAGGACGTCTATGATGCCTAGCGTGGTCTGGCCTCTGTAGGGATCATCCGGGATCTGCGCACACCAACGTTCGAACTCGGCCCCCACCTGGGCGTTGGAAAAATCTTCCATAGATTGCGTCTCAACCATCTTTCGAATGCTCAATGAACGCAATATGACAGATTTTTTTGATTCGATCGAGCAGTTCCTTCCTCGTTTTGCGATTGCATTCTCGACTTTTGAGATTGCATGATCGGCGGTCTTGCTCTGCGCCGTCGCCCTTTTCTGCGGACCGTCTTTGGGAGGATCTGACTGGGGCCCCTAGAAAAATGTTCAGTCCCAGGCTTTGATGGTGCAGTCTTCTCCCCGGTATGGAGGGATGCGCTATGGGTCAGGTTCTCCACGGCTGCGCCCGGCGGCTCAAGACTCTGAAGGGCCACGCCCTACGAATTCATCTGCCATTCATGGGCCGCAGAACCTCACCGGTTCACGGCAAATCCGCACCACGAAATGCCGGGACCAAACATCTAGGGGGAGGGCACAACCAACACGCCCTGTAGAGTCGCTTTTGCCTTGGTAACTCGCGCCCATCGTTGGGGTAGTTCAATTTGATAGACCTTGCGTAAGTAGTCCATCAATGCATCCTTGGGCTTGTGATAACCCATGCCTTCGTATTCAGCGTCCCAAGGACTTCGCCCCTCGCGGGCATGCATTTGAAATTCATTCAGAAAAGAGGAAAACCAGGAAGAGGCAAGGCGTGACCCGTCCGGAGACGTTGCTGCAAAATAGTCGCGAATGGAATTAGAGAATTCCGTGATGGCATCTTTCTCATTTTTGAACGCTGTGTTCTTGGATAAAACGCCGCATACTTCGGTAAAACACTTAACATCTTCCCGCCAGGAGGCATATTCTATTCCGTATCTGCGAAACTTGGCTATTAGCTCATGTTGTGGCGTTTGGAATTTTTTGGCTATCTCATAGAATTCGTGGAGAGATTTCATATAATCTTGGTGTATCTCCGCAAGTTTTTCAAAAGCAGGGAAAAACTGTTCCTTATAGACAGAAGCGCGTAGCGCAAATTTTTCCTTATCATTCAATCGCCAAGTTGAGTAGGCGAAAGTTAGGAAGTTCAGCATCGGGCCAAATACGACTTTGGCGGCTGGACCCAGTGAACCCTCTGCGACCATCATCTCCTCCTATGGGTCCCAGGCACGACGAGATTTCCAATGCACAGGTCTGGCACGAAAGTTGACCTCCAATTGGCAGACGTCAACGCCTACGGCTGCCAGTATGCTCGGCGTCATTCGAGCCGGATGGCGAAAGCAGACTGTTCAATATAGGCCAGGATCGGACCTCGGCGGGTGGGAAAAAACGGGGCGCCATGGGGCGTCAGCAATGGTTCGATCACCGTGCTCTCACCCCAGGGCTTCCGCGCGTTTTCCTCCCAAAAATTACTCCAACTCTGGAAGGTCCAGGAAACTCAGTTTCCTGGTAGGGGAGCGCGAGGGGGCAACGCCCTCTCGCAAACCTCACCCCGCAAACGGGTCCTGCACCAAAATCGTGTCATCCCGTTCCGGGCTGGTGGAGAGCAGCGCCACCGGGGCCTCGACCAGTTCTTCGATGCGCTTCACGTATTTGATCGCGGCGGCGGGAAGCTCCACCCAAGTGCGGGCGCCGCGGGTGGTGCCGGACCAGCCTTCGAGTGTCTCGTACACCGGCTTGGCGCAGGCCTGGGCGCCCATGGCGGCGGGCAGGCGTTTCATGAGGGTGCCGTTGACGTCGTAGCCGGTGCAGATCTTCAGTTCCGGCATGCCGTCCAGCACGTCGAGCTTGGTCAGCGCCAGGCCCTGGATGCCGCCGACCTTCACCGCCTGGCGCACCATCACCGCGTCGAACCAGCCGCAGCGGCGCGGGCGGCCGGTGACGGTGCCGAACTCATGGCCGCGCTCGCCCAGGCCCTGGCCGATGGCGTCGGTCAGTTCGGTGGGGAAGGGGCCGCTGCCGACGCGGGTCGTATAGGCCTTGGCGATGCCGAGCACGCGGCCGATCAGATGCGGCGCGATCCCGGCCCCGGCGGCGGCATTGCCGGCGATGGTGTTGCTGCTGGTGACGTAGGGGTAGGTGCCGTGGTCCACATCCAGCATCACCGCCTGCGCGCCCTCGAACAGCACGCGCTTGCCGTCCGCGCGGGCGGCGTCCAGCCGCTCCCACACCGCTTCGGAGAAGGGGAGCAGCTTGGGGGCGAGGGCCAGCAGCGCGTCGAGGAGGGGCTGCTTCTCGAAGGTGGGCGCGCCGAGGCCGGAGAGCAGCGAGTTGTGGTGCAGCAGCAGTTCGTCGAGCTTGTTGGACAGCGTCTGTGGCTCGGCCAGGTCGCAGAGGCGGATGGCGCGGCGGCCGACCTTGTCCTCATAGGCAGGGCCGATGCCGCGGCCGGTGGTGCCGATCTTGTCCTCGCCCCGGGCGGCCTCACGGGCGCGGTCCAGCGCCGGGTGCAGGGGCAGGATCAGGGGGACGTTCTCGGCGATGCGCAGGTTGTCGGGGCCGACGTGCAGGCCCTGGGCCTGGACGCGGGCGATCTCGGCCAGCAGGGCGTCGGGGTCCAGCACCACGCCATTGCCGATGATGCCGAGCTTTCCGCGCACGACGCCGGAGGGGAGGAGCGAGAGCTTGTAGGTCTGGTTGCCGACGACCAGCGTGTGGCCGGCGTTGTGGCCGCCCTGGAAGCGCACGACGATGTCGGCGCGGCTGGCGAGCCAGTCCACGACCTTCCCCTTGCCCTCGTCGCCCCATTGGGCGCCGATGATGGCGACGTTCGACATGGGCTAATCCTCGATCGGCGCGGGCGTCTGCCCGTGCAGGATGTGGGTGCAGCGCAGGCTGCGCGGCGTGTCGGCGGCGGAGAGGGCGGCGACGGTGACGAAGCCGGCGGCGCGATGGGCGGCGCCATCCTGGCCGGGGGCGAGGAAGAGGCGCGGCGCGGGGGCGGCGGGGGCGGCCATGCGCAGCACCGCATCGGGGTAGAGGGTGAGCCCGGTCGCGGGCTCCTCACCCGAGAGGTAGCGGCCGCCGCGCGCCAGCTCCCCGCCTGGGCCATAGAGGGTGAAGGCGACGCCGGTGTGGTAGGTGAAGCCGCGGAATTCCACCGGGTCCAACGTGATGCGCAAGCCCGGCGCGCGGGCGCGGATGGCGGCGATCACGGCGGCGGCATTGTCGGCGATGGCGCGGGCGGCGGGGGGCAGGTCGGCGGCGTTCAAGGCGGCCAGCGCGCCATCGGCGGGGCCGGCGGCGGCGAGCAGGGCGGTCAGGGCGGGGGCACCGGCCTCGGCGGCCAAGGCGGCGACGTCGGCGGCATCCTTGCGGTCTAGCGCGCGGGCGAGTTTTTGCCGCAGGGGTGGGACCACGCGGGCGGCGTCCAGCAGCGCGGGCGTCATGGTCGGCATCAGCACATCGAGGGCGACATCGGTCACGCCCACGGCGGCCAGCGCCTCGACGCCGAGCAGTGCCACCTCGGCATCGGCCATGGCGGTGGCGGCGCCGATGAGCTCGATCCCCGCCTGCGGCATTTGCCGTTCGGAGGCGATGGGCGTGCCCCGCACCCGCAGCACCTGGCCGGCATAGGACAGCCGCAGCGGGCGGGCGACGTTGGCGAGGCGCGTCGCGGCGATGCGGGCGACCTGCGGCGTGGTGTCGGCGCGCAGGCCCATCATGCGCTGGCTGACCGGGTCCATCAGCCGGAAGGTCTGCTCGGCGACGGCGGCGCCGCTGCCGGCCAGCAGCGAATCCTCGAATTCCAGCAGGGGCGGTTTGACGCGCTCATACCCATGCGCGGCGAAGACGGCGAGCATCGCCTCGACCAGCGCCGCCTCCCGCGCCGCGTCGGGCGGCAAGAGGTCGGCGAGGCCAGCGGGCAGCAAGGCGCGATGGGGCATGTCGTCGCTGGTCATAGGGGGCTGGTCATAGGGGGCTGGTCATTTTCGGGGCGTGTGTGGCAGGGGGGGCGGGGCGGGGCAAGTAGGCGCCGCCACGCGCGCGGTCGTGACGGGACGCCGCAGGGCCGCCGTGACAGTATCCCCCCATGCTTCGCACCCTGCTTCTCTCGTTGCTGGCCCTGGCCGGATGCGCGCCGGACCCGGCCGCATCGTACCTCGGCGGGGTCGGCGATCCGTTCCGCGGCGCCGCCCTGAACGCCCCCGCGCAATTCGGGGACCTCTCGGCGACGCGGGGCGATCCCGCGGCCGGGGCGCGGGCGATCGTGCAGATCGAGTTCCTGGCCGATGCCTTCCGCAACGACCCGGCGCGTGGCCGGCAGACCGACCCGATCGCCCAGATGCGGCTGGATCTCGCGCGGGATGCGGCGCGGCGGACGCTGGGGATCGCGAGCTTCGTATCGCCCGACGCGGTGATGGTCGCCTTGCGTGAGGCAGCGCGCCAGATCGATGCCGGCAGCACGGCGCGGGCGGAGGCGGCGTTGAGCCGCCCGGGCTTCGATGCCGGCGGGGCGGGCACCTTGCAGCGCCTCGGCAGCCTGCCGCGCCTGCCGGAGGCCTCCATCGCCGCCGGCGCCGCGGCGGCCGAGATCAGGCGGCAGGATGGCGGCGTGCGGGGCGGCTAGCGGCTTGCCTGCGCCTGCGCTCACGTCAACCGCCCTGGGGTCTCGGCCAAGCGCGCCTTGCTCCTCGATCCAGGCCGAGGCGGAGTCCTGCCATCCGTCACTGGCCATCACAGCTCTCCTGAACGGTTGCCCCCGCCGGTGGAGCCGCGCACCACCAGCCGCACCGGCAGGGCGACATGCTCCGGCGCGGCCTTGGGATCGGCGATGCGGCGCAGCAGCAGCCGCACCGCCTCCCGCCCGATACCGCGCGGGTTGGTGGCCAGCGTGGTCAGCCCGGGCAGGCAGGCGGCGGCCTCCGGCACATCGCCCACGCCGGTCACCGCGATATCCCGGCCGATCCCGAGGCCGCGCTCACGCAGCGCCTGCATCGCGCCGAAGGCCACCACGTCGTTGCAGCACATCAGGGCACTCGGCCGCTCGGGCATCGCGCAAAGCCGGACGGCGGCCTCCGCCCCGCCCGCGCGGGTCGCCGGCGTGCGCAGGACCAGCGGCGCGGGCAGCCCATGGCGGCGCAGCGCCGCGCGCACCCCCGCCACCCGCTGGCGCAGCCCCGAATGCATCACCGCCGCCCCGGCGAAGGCGATGCGGCGATGGCCGAGGCGGATCAGATGCTCGGTCAGCGCCTCCATCCCCGCCTCATTCGCCGGCCCCGCGAAATCGCCGATGCTGTCCTTCACGAAGCGCATCACCTGCACCAGCCGCACGCCGCGCTCGGCCAGCCCGGCGATCCAGGCCGGGCGCGTCTCCATCGAGGGGCAGAGGATCAGCCCATCGACATGGTGCTCGCGCAGCCGCTGCACCGCGCGATCCTGCCGCGCCGCCGATTCCTCGGTGGTGGCGAGGAAGGGGATGTAGCCGGCGATATCCAGTGCCGCGCTGGCGCCGGCGGTGAGTTCGGCGAAGAAGGGGTTGTCGATCTCGGTGACGAGCAACCCCACGGTCTTGGTGCCGGTGCCGCGCATGGTCGCGGCCCCGCGATTGTAGACATAGCCGACCGCCGCCACCGCCTCCCGCACCCGAAGCTGCGTCCCCGCCGCGACCAGCGGGCTGCCGCGCAGCACCAGCGAGACGGTGGCCCGCGACACGCCGGCGTGGCGGGCGACATCGGTCAGCGTGGTCGGGGCGGCGGCGGTCATCCAGACTCCGAGAGGTCGTTGGATCGATCTAGGCACTAGCCGGGCGGAGGACAACGAGAAGCGCAAGTGCTGCTCGCCTCTTGCCAATTGGATCGATCCAGTGAGAGCATCGCGATGACGCCTGCAAAAGATCGGGCGCGATGGAGGATACCCATGCTGCAACGCCGAACCCTGGCCCTGCTTGGGCTGGCTTCGACCATGGCGGCCCCGCGCATCGCGCGCGCCGCCTGGCCCGAACGGCCCATCCAGATCCTGTGCCCGGGCCCGGCCGGCGGCGGCATGGACACCTATGCCCGCGCCCTCGTCCCCTTCGTGGCGCCCAGGCTCGGCAATGCGACCATGGTCATCGTCAACCGGCCCAGCGCCTCCGGCCAGCTCGCCTTCGAGGGCGTCGCTTTGGCCGATCCCGATGGCTACACCATCGGCGTGGCGCAGACGCCCAACCTCGTCACCTTGCCGATCGAGCGCCAGGTGCGTTACCGGGTGCAGGATCTCACCTTCATCGCCAATGTCGTCGATGATCCGGGTGGGCTCTTCGTGCGCGCCGCCTCGCCCTATCGCAGCCTTGGGGATCTGGTCGCCGATGCGAAGCGGCGGCCGGGGGAGGTCACCATCGGCAGCGCCGGCATCGGCACCGACGACCATCTGCTGATCCTGGCCTTGCAGGCGGCGACCGGCACCGAGTTCAGCCATATCCCCTATTCCGGCACGCCGCCGATCGTCTCGGGCGTGCTGTCGGGCGATCTTGCCGCCGGCTCCTTCAATGTCAGCGAGGGCATCGGCCTCGCGCGGCAGGGCAGCCTGCGTCTGCTGGGGCAGGCCAGCGAGCAGCGGCTGGAGATGGCGCCGGATGCGCCCACCTTCCGCGAGCAGGGCATCGACATGGTGGCGGGCTCGACCCGCGGCGTGATCGGCCCGCCCGGCATGCCGGCCGCCTTGCGCGACCGCTTCCGCACCGCCTTCGCCGAGGCGCTGGCCGATCCCGCCTGGTTGCAGGAGGCGGCGCGGCTGTCCCTGCCGCTGCGGGTGATGAGCGGGGAGGAGCAGCAGCGCGTCTTCCTTGAGGATGACCGCAAGCTGCGCGCGTTGTGGCAGCGCCGCCCCTGGCGCGAATAGGAGGCAACACCATGCATATCTCTCGGCGTGCGCTGACCCTGGCGGCCCTTGGCGCCGCCGCGCGCCCGGCATCGGCGCAATCCTGGCCGACCCGGCCGATCCGCATGATCGTCCCCTTCGCACCCGGCGGTGCGACCGACGTGCTGGCCCGGATCATCGGCGCCCGGCTGCAGACCGAGCTTGGCCAGCCCGTGGTGATCGAGAACCGCGCCGGCGCCTCGGGCATCATCGGCAGCGAGGCCGCGGCCCGCGCCGCGCCGGATGGCTACACCATCATCATGGCCTCGATCACCACCCATGCCGTCAACGTGCCGATGTACGGCGCGCGGCTGAGCTACGATCCGGTCAAGGATTTCGCCCCGATCGCCCGCGTCTCCACCGGCTACAACGTGCTGGTGGTGAACCCGGCCGTGCCGGCGCAGAACGTCGCCGAGTTGATCGCGCTGGCCAAGGCACGGCCGGGGGCACTCGCCTATGGCCATGGCGGCAACGGCACCTCCAGCCATCTGGCCGGGGAGATGTTCAAGGCCCAGGCGGGCATCGACGTGTTGCAGGTGCCCTTCCGCAGCACCTCGCCGGCGACGACGGCGCTGATCTCCAACGAGATCCAGATGATGTTCGACACCTCGACCTCGGCGCTGCCGCAGGCGCGGCAGGGCACGGTGCGGCTGCTCGCGACCTGCGCGCCGAGCCGGAGGCCCTCGATGCCCGATGTGCCGGCGGTGGCCGAGACGCTGCCCGGCTTCGAGATGGGGACCTGGAGCGGCGTCTTCGCGCCCGCCGGCACGCCTGCGGCCATCGTCGCCCGGCTCGACACCGCGTTGCGCGTGGCGTTGCGGGACCCCGATCTGCTGGCGCGCTTCGATACCCTCGGCAACGAGCCCTTCTATGCCGGGCCTGAGGAATTCGCGGCCTACGTCCGGTCCGAGATCGTCACTTGGACCAATTTCGTGCGCAGCGCGAACATCACCGCCAATTAAGCAGGAGCCAGCCCATGACCGTCGGATTCCGGATCAGATCCAACTTCACCCGCGTCGATGCGGCGCTCGCGCGGCGCGCGGCGGCGGTGCCCGCGGCGAATATCGGCGATGTGGTCAATCGCATGCAGGCGATGCGCGGCGGCTTCCTCGCCTATGGCGGCCGCAAGACCTTCGCCGGCCCCGCCTTCACCGTGCGTGCGCGGGCCGGCGACAACCTGATGCTGCATGAGGCGCTGGACCTGGCGCAGCCGGGCGATGTGATCGTCTGCGATGCCGGCGGCGACATGGGCACCGCGATCATGGGCGACATCATGGGCCGCTACGCCGAGAGCCTGGGCATCGGCGCGATCATCGTCGATGGCGCGATCCGCGATGTCGCGGGGCTGGCCAAGCTCGACCTCGGCGTATGGGCGCGCGGCGCCACGCCGGCCGGCCCCTACAAGGATGGCCCGGGCGAGATCGGCTATCCGGTGTCCTGCGGCGGGCTCGTGGTGATGCCGGGCGATCTGATCGCGGCGGATGAGGATGGCGTCGTGGTGATCCCGCGCGAGGATGCCGAGGCCGCGGTCATCGCGGCCGAGGCGCATTCGCTGAAGGAGGCGGAGATGATGCAGGCGATCGACGAGCGGCGCTCGGATCGTAGCTGGGTGGGGGCGATCCTGGTGGGGCGGAGCGTGACGCGGGTGTGAAAAGGGCAGGAGGGCGTCGCCCTCCCGCACCCTCCCACCAGGGAACTGAGAGTTCCCTGGACCCTCCGCTAAGCGGCTTTGGTGAGGGCCCAGTCCAGCCAGGGTAGGAGGGCGGCGATGTCCGTAGTCTCCACCGTGGCGCCGCCCCAGATGCGCAGGCTGGGCGGGGCGTCGCGATAGCCGGCGATGTCATAGGCGACGTGTTCCGCCTCCAGTAGCGCCGCCATCCGCTTGATGACGCCCGCCTGGGCCTCGGGCATCAGCGCCCGGAACCCCGGGGTGGTGGGGGCGATGCAGATCGAGGTCGGCGAGATCGAGGCCAGGGGCGTCCTCGCCAAAAAACCGAAACCGGAGCCGGGCGCGGCGATCCAGGCGGCGATGGTGGCGAGATTGGCCTCCGACCGCGCCACCAGCCCGGGCACGCCACCCACCGCCTCGGCCCAGCGCAAGCCGTCCAGCGCATCCTCGACGCAGAGCATCGAAGGCGTGTTGATGGTGTCGCCCGCGAAAATGCCCTCGATCAGCTTGGCCCCGCTGGTCAGCCGGAAAATCTTCGGCAGCGGCCAGGCGGGGGTGTGGGTGGTCAGCCGTTCGACCGCGCGGGGCGAGAGCGCCAGCATCCCATGCGCCGCCTCGCCGCCCAGAACCTTCTGCCAGGACCAGGTGACGACATCCAAGCGGTCCCAGGGCAGCGCCATGGCGAAGGCGGCCGAGGTCGCGTCGCAGATCGCGAGCCCCTCGCGGTCCGGTGCGATCCAGTCGCCATTCGGGATGCGCACGCCGCTGGTGGTGCCGTTCCAGGGGAAGACGACATCATGCGCCCAATCGACGGCGGCGAGGTCGGGCAGTTCGCCATAGGCGCAGGCGAAGCGGCGAGCCGGCAGGCGCAGATGCTTCAGGATATCGGCGGCCCAGGTCTCGCCGAAGGATTCGAAGGCCACGACATCGACCGGGCGCGGCCCGAGCAGGCTCCATAGCGCCATCTCGACCGCCCCGGTGTCCGAGGCCGGCACGATCCCGAGCCGCCAGCCCTCCGGCATCCCCAGCACGGCCTTGGAGCGCTCGATCACCTCGGCCAGCCGCGCGCGGGCGGGGGCGGCGCGATGGCTGCGGCCGAGCATCGCCGTATCCAGCCCGGCCAGCGACCAGCCCGGCCGCTTGGCGCAGGGGCCGGAGGAGAAGCAGGGATTGGCGGGGCGGGAAAGGGGCTTGGGCATGGCGAGCGGGTTAGCCCCGGCTCAGAAGGGCAGCAAGACCTCACCCTTGGCATAGAGCACGGCACTCCCCGCCATGCGCAGCCGCGGCCCGTCCAGCTCGCACCACAGCGTGCCGCCGCGAGAGCTGACCTGGCGGCAGACGAGGCTGCTCTTGCCGAGGCGTGCCGCCCAGAACGGCACAAGCTGGGTATGGGCGGTGCCGGTGACCGGGTCCTCGGCGGTGCCGGCCTTGATCGCGAAATAGCGCGAGGCGGTGTCGAAGCCGGGCTCTCCCGGTGCCGTCGCGATCACCCGGGCGAGGCCGGGGGCGGGCAGGGGCTTGCCCTCCGGCGTCACCCCGCCATCGGGCAGGGCTGCGATGGCGGCATGGTCGGGGCGCAGCGCCCGCACGGTGGCGGCATCGGGGTAGAGCGCCAGCCAGTCCCGCGCCTTCCAGACCTCCAGCGGCTCGGGGCCGCCGAGGGCCGCCGCAAGGCCGGGCGGCGGCACCGCGCGGACCGGCGGGTTGGCGGGAAAGTCGAGCACATAGCGCCCGTCCTCCCGCGCCACCCGCAATTCGCCGGAGAGGGTGCGGAAGGCGAAGGGAGCGGTCTCGCCGAGCATCTCGGCCAGCACGAAGGCGGTGGCGAGGGTGGCATGGCCGCACATCTCGACCTCGACCGCCGAGGTGAACCAGCGCAAATGCCACCCCGCCCCCTCCCGCATCACGAAGGCGGTTTCGGAGAGGTTATGCTCGGCCGCCATCGCCTGCATGACCGCATCGGCCAGCGGTTCGGCCAGCGGCACGACGGCGGCGGGATTGCCCTCGAAGGCACGGGTCGCGAAGGCATCGACCACGTAGTAGGGCAGGCGCATCAGAACAGGCTCCCCGGGTCCATCGTGATCGTGTGGTCGAGCGGCCCATGTCCGCCGCCAAACCCCGGCGCCGCGGCGATCGCCGCCAGCACATAGGCGCGCGCCCGGATCACCGCCGCCCGCAGCGGCATCCCCTGGGCCAGCCCAGCCGCCACCGCCGAGGCGAGGGTGCAGCCGGTGCCATGGGTATTGGTCGAGTCGATGCGGGCGCTCTCGAAGCTTTCGATGCCCTCCCGCGTGGCCAGCAGATCGACCACCACCGGCCCCGCCATATGCCCGCCCTTGAGCAGCACCGCCGGCACGCCCAGCGCCAGCAGGCGCCCGGCCGCCACCGCCATCGCGGCGCGGTCGGGGATGGCCATGCCGGCCAGAACCTCGGCCTCGGGGATGTTCGGGGTCAGCACGGCGGCATGGGGCAGCAGCCGGGCGGTGAGGGTCGCGACCGCCTCGGCCGCCAGCAGCGGATGCCCGCCCTTGGCGACCATCACCGGATCGACCACCACGGGGATGCCGCGGGCATCGGTGTCCAGCTCGTCGCAGACCGCCTCGATCGTGGCGGCATCGGCCAGCATGCCGGTCTTGATCGCATCCGCGCCGATGTCGCGCAGCACCATGCGCATCTGCAGGCGGATAAAATCCGGCGGCACGCCGATCACCCCCTGCACGCCATGCGTGTCCTGCGCCGTCAGCGCGGTGATGGCGGTGGCGGCATAGGCGCCCAGGGCGGTGCAGGTCTTGATATCGGCCTGGATGCCGGCGCCGCCGCCGCTGTCCGATCCGGCGCAGATCAGCACCCGGCCGCGCAGCCGGTGCGGCGCCCTCACGCGGCGGGCTCGGGCACCGCGGCGCGGGCGCGGATGGTGGCGGCCAGTTCCTCGACGGTGGCCTCGACCATGGCCTCGTCCTCGGCCTCGGCCATCACGCGGATTACGGGCTCGGTGCCGCTGGCGCGGATCAGCACGCGGCCTCGGCTGCCCAGGCGCTCCTCGGCGGCGGCGATGGCGGCCTTGACCACGGGATCGGCGAGCGGCGATCCCCCGGAGTGGCGCACGTTCACCAGGCGCTGCGGCAGCGGCTCGAACCGGCGGCAGGTCTCGCTGGCCGGGCGGCCGTCCTCGGCCAGCACGGCCAGGACCTGGAGGGCCGCGACCAGCCCATCCCCGGTGGTGCCGAAATCGGAGAGGATCAGATGCCCGGACTGCTCGCCGCCGACATTGCAGCCGTCCTCGCGCATCCGCTCGCTGACGTAGCGATCGCCGACGCGGGTCCGCTTCAGCCCGATGTTCTCGGCCGCGAGGTAGCGTTCCAGCCCAAGGTTGCTCATCACCGTCGCGACCACGGCGCCGCCGGTAAGACGCCCCTGCTTCGCCCAGGACTGCCCGACGAGGGCCAGGATCTGGTCGCCATCGACGATCTGCCCCTTCTCATCGGCCAGCACCAGCCGGTCCGCATCCCCATCCAGCGCGATACCGAGATCGGCGCGGCGCTCGATCACCATCTCCGCGAGGCGCCGGGGGGCGGTGCTGCCGCAATCCTTGTTGATGTTGAAGCCATCGGGCGCGGTGCCGACCGCCACAACCTCCGCCCCCAGCTCCCACAGCACGGTGGGGGCGACCTTGTAGGCGGCGCCATGGGCGCAATCGACCACGATGCGCATCTTCTCCAGGCTCAGGCGCTTGGGGAAGGAGGCCTTGGCGGCCTCGATATAGCGGCCCGGCGCGTCATCCAGCCGGCTCGCCCGGCCGAGGCGGGAGGCGGACACCAGCGCGCAGGTGAGGTCCGAGCCCATCAGCGCCTCGATCCCGGCCTCCTGCTCATCGGTCAGCTTCAGCCCATCGGGGCCGAAGAGCTTGATCCCATTGTCCTCGAAGGGATTGTGGGAGGCGGAGATCATCACCCCCAGATCCGCCCGCAGCGACCGGGTGAGCAGTGCTATCGCCGGCGTCGGCAGCGGGCCGACCAGCACCACATCCATCCCCGCGCCCACGAACCCAGCCGTCAGCGCCGGTTCCAGCATGTAGCCGGAGAGCCGCGTGTCCTTGCCGATCACCACCCGATGGCGATGGGTGCCGCGGTTGAAGAAGCGCCCGGCGGCCTGCCCGAGGGTCAAGGCGGTGGCGGCATCCATGGGCGCGCGATTGGCGACGCCGCGAATGCCATCGGTGCCGAACAGGCGGCGGGTGGTCTGCATGACGCGGCTCCCTTTCTGGGGTTGGAGTCCTACGCCGTGCGGGGCGCCATCGTCCATGGGCAGGGCGGTTCAGGCCAGGCCGGGATCGCCTCCGGCCGCGCAGGCCCGCCATACCGCCAGCGCCTGTGCCGTCTCCGCCACATCATGCACCCGCAGGATGGAGGCCCCCCTTGCCGCCGCCGCCAGCGCCGCGCCCACGCTGCCGGGGCCACGCCGCCCGGCCTCGTCCTGGCCCGAAAGGGTGCCGATGAAGCGCTTGCGGCTGGCGCCCACCAGCACGGCGCAGCCGAGCCCCAGCAGCAGCGGCAGCCGGTCCAGGATCGCGAGGTTATGCGCGGCGGTCTTGCCGAAGCCGATGCCGGGGTCGATGGCGATGCGGGCGCGGGGGATGCCCGCCGCCTCCGCCGCCGCGATCCGGCCGGCGAGGTATTCCGCGACCTCCAGCGCCGGGTCCTCGTAGCGGGCGGCCGCCTGCATGCTGCGCGGATCGGTGGTGGGCATATGCATCAGCACCACGGGGGCGCGCGCCTCGGCCACCACCCGCCGGGCCTCCGGGTCATGCCGCAGCGCGGTCACGTCATTGATGATCTCGGCCCCGGCCTCCAGCGCCAGCGCCATGGTGGCGGCATTGCGGGTGTCGATGCTGAGCGTGCCGGCGGTGGCCAAGGCCCGGACCACCGGCAGGATGCGGCGGCACTCCTCGGCTGCGGTGACGGGGTCCGCGCCGGGGCGGGTGCTTTCCCCGCCGATGTCGAGCAGGTCCGCACCGGCCGCCAGCATGGCATGCCCGGCCGCGATCGCCGCCGCATGCGAGGCATGCAGCCCGCCATCGGAGAAGCTGTCGGGGGTGACATTGACGATGCCCATGACCAGCGGGCGGCAGGGGGTGGCGGCGAGGCCCGCGAAGGGGGCGGGTGCCTCGGCCAGCCGATCGACGGCGGCGAGCCAGTCGGCGGGCGCCTCGGTCGCGGCCAGTATGCCGAGCACGGCGCCGTTCTCGATCAGCCGGATCAGGGAGAAGGCGGCGGGGCCACCTGCCAGGGGCAGCGCGCGCCCCGCGCCGACAGCGGCAAAGGCCGCCGGGCCATCCATCAGGCCCAGCGGTTCAACCCATCGCAAAAGCGCGGCGCTCAGGTGCCGGGTTGCGGCGAGGGGTTCAGCCCGCCCGGGGTCGGGCGCGGCGTGGTGGTCGGGCGGCCGCTGCTCGGCACGCTGCCGCGACCCTGGTTGATCGGCTCGTCGGGGCGGCTGCGCACCACCGGCTCGCCCCGCATCACCGTGCGGATCTCGTCGCCCGAGAGCGTCTCATGCTCCAGCAACCCCTTGGCGATGGCGTGCAGCTCATCGACATTGGCTTCCAGGGTCGCCTTGGCATGGGCATAGGCGTGGTCGATGATCCGGCGGATTTCCTTGTCGATCGCCTGGGCGGTCGCCTCCGACAGGTTCTTCGACTGGGTGACGGAATGGCCGAGGAAGACCTCCTGGCTGTCCGCGCCATAGGCGATCATGCCCAGCGCATCCGACATGCCCCATTCGGCCACCATCATGCGCGCCTGGTTGGTCGCCATCTTGATGTCGCCCGAGGCGCCGTTGCTGACCTTGTCCGAGCCGAAGATGATCTCCTCCGCCGCCCGCCCGCCCATCGCCATGGCGAGTTCCGCCAGCAGCTTGGACTTGTGCTTGGAGTAGCGGTCACCTTCCGGCAGCGACATCACGAGGCCGAGAGCGCGGCCACGGGGGATGATGGTCGCCTTGTGGACCGGGTCGCATTCCGGCTCCTTCATCGCCATCAGCGCGTGGCCGGCCTCGTGATAGGCGGTCATGCGCTTCTCGCCCTCGGACATCACGAGCGAGCGGCGCTCGCTGCCCATCATCACCTTGTCCTTGGCGAATTCGAACTCGTGCATGCCGACGGTGCGGCGGCCGGTGCGGGCGGCGAGCAGGGCGGCCTCGTTGACCAGATTGGCCAGATCGGCACCGGAAAACCCCGGGGTGCCGCGCGCGATGACCTTGGGATCGACGTCCGAGGCCAGCGGCACCTTGCGCATATGCACGCGGAGGATCTTCTCGCGGCCGTTCACATCCGGGTTCGGCACCATGACCTGACGGTCGAAGCGGCCGGGACGCAGCAGCGCGGGGTCCAGCACGTCCGGCCGGTTGGTCGCCGCGATCAGGATGACGCCTTCGTTGGATTCGAAGCCGTCCATCTCGACCAGCATCTGGTTGAGGGTCTGCTCGCGCTCGTCATTGCCGCCGCCGAGGCCGGCGCCACGATGGCGGCCGACCGCGTCGATCTCATCGATGAAGATGATGCAGGGGGCGTTCTTCTTGCCCTGTTCGAACATGTCGCGCACGCGGCTGGCGCCGACGCCCACGAACATCTCGACGAAGTCCGAACCCGAAATGGTGAAGAAGGGCACATTCGCCTCGCCGGCGATGGCGCGGGCGAGCAGCGTCTTGCCGGTGCCCGGCGGGCCGATCAGCAGCACGCCCTTGGGGATCTTGCCGCCCAGGCGCTGGAATTTCTGGGGGTCCTTGAGGAATTCGACGATTTCCTCAAGCTCGGCCTTGGCTTCGTCGATGCCGGCCACGTCCTCGAAGGTGATGCGGCCTTCCTTCTGGGTCAGCAGCTTGGCCTTGGACTTGCCAAACCCCATGGCGCGGCCGCCGCCGCCCTGCATCTGGCGCATGAAGAAGATCCAGACGCCGATCAGCAGCAGCATCGGGAACCAGGACAGCAGATAATGGATCAGCGGGTTGCCGTCGGCATCTTCCGGACGGGCGACGACGCGCACGTTCTTCTCGGTCAGGCGGGAGACGAGGCTGGGGTCTTCGGGCGAATAGGTGCTGAAGGTGCGGCCATCGGACAGCTGACCGGTCAGCGTGCGGCCCTGGATGGTGACGTCGCGGACATGGCCGGCGTTCACCTCATTCACGAAATCGCTATAGGCGACCTGCTGCCCCGCGCGGGTGGGGCCGGTCGAGGCCGGTTGAAAAAGGTTGAACAGCGCCACCAGCAACAGGGCCACGATGACCCACAATGCAAGGTTCCGGCCGAAATTGTTCACCGCGCGTTTCCCGTGAAAGGCCGGCAGAAAGGCCGGCGTATGCGAACATAGGGTGTCTTGGGCCCCGCATGAACCCTAGATTGATGCAACGCCACGTTACGACGCGGCACCCCCCTGTGGCTGGAAGATGGTGTGGGCGGCGGCGGAAGACGACTCCCCCCCCAGGAAGATACAGGGTAGCCCCGCGCGGACCACGGCCGGCAGCCCTTCGGGCCAGCCCTCCGCGGCCGGGCCAGCGCCCGCGGGGCCGATTCGGGCGCCCTCCGGCAGAGGCCGGGTGACCCGCCAGCGCGCGTCCCAGACCACGCCCTGCGTGGCGGCGATCGGGGGGGACAGCGCCGCCGGTTCCCGCGCCAACACCCCGGCCGAGGTCAGGATCGCCCCGCCCAGGGCGCCATGGCCGCGCGCCAGCAAGGCGGCGACGCCCGCCGCCGGGGCCGGGTAGGGGCCGCCCGAGACCACCCGCAGCGCCGCCGTCAGCGCGGCGACGGCAATGCCATCCCGCCCCAGCGCCGCGCGATCCAGCCGCAGCCAGCCCTCGGGGCGGAAGGCGGCGGCCTCGGCCAGCCGGGTGGCGACGGCGGCGCGCGCCCGGTCCCGGCGCAGGCCCCAGGCAGAGGCGGCTTCGGCCAGGGCCTCGGCGCCGGGGCCATCCGGGTCCAGCACCGCGCGCAGCCGGCCACGGAGGAAGCGCGGATCGGCATTGCTCGCATCCCGCACCGGCGAAAGCTCGGCCTCGGCGCAGATCGCCTCCAGCGCCGAGGGCGCCATGCCGAGCAGCGGCCGCAGCAGCAGCGCCCCGGGCGCGGCGCGCGCGGTGGCCATGCCCGCCAGCCCGTCCGGGCCGCTGCCGCGCAGGGCGCGGAAGGCGAGGGTCTCGGCCTGGTCGCCGCGATGATGGCCGAGCAGCAGCCAGGGCGCCCCCGCCGCCTCGGCCGCGCCGAGCAGGGCCGCGAGCCGCGCCGCCCGCGCCCGGTCATGCAGCGCCGTCCCGGGGGCGAGGCGCAGGGGCAGGATGCGATGGGCGATGCCGCGCCCGGCCAGTAGGGCCGCGACGCCCGCGGCCTCGGCGGCACTTTCGGCGCGCAGCCCATGATCGGCGATCAGCGCGAGGAGGCGCCCGCCGCGCGGGCGGAGCCAATCCTCGGCCAGCAGGACCAGCGCCAGGCTATGCGGCCCGCCCGAGACGCCCAGCGCCAGCAGCGGCTCGGCGCCGAACGGCCCCAGCCGCGCCATCGCCCCGGAAAATTCCCGGCGCGCGGCGGCGGCGGTCACCGCAGCAGGTCGAAGGCCGTCAGCGCATGGACCCGCATGACGGCGGCCAGCTCCTCGACCAGCACGTATTCATCGGCACCGCCCATGTTGAAGGGGGTGGGGCCATAGACGGCGGTGGGCAGCCCCTCCATGCGGAACCAGCGGGCATCGCTGCCACCGACACGCATGTTCACCGCGACCGGGGCGTCCAACACCTCCTCGGCCACGCGATGCAGGGTCGCGATCAGCGGCTGGTCGGGGTTGGTGTGGTTGGGTTCGAATGTCCGGGTGGCGCGCCAGATGATGCCGGGCAGCGAGTCCAGCGCCTCGGCCAGCGCCGCCCCCAGCGCCTCACCCGAGACGCCCACAGGCAGGCGGATATCGGCGGCGGCGCGGGCAAAGGCCGGCACCAGGTTGGGCGCCTGCCCGCCGGAGATTTGGCCGATGTTCACGGTGACGCTGCCCAGCACCTCGGCCTCCCCGGCGCCGCAGAGCGGTTCGCTGATGGCTTGTGAGGCCGCGATGGCGGCGGTGACGGCGGCGGGGGCGGCGACCGGCAGGCGGCGGAGGGCGCGCAGCGCGTCCAACGCGACCGAGAGGCGGTCCAGCGCATTCTCGCCCAGATGCACATGCGCGCCATGGGCGGCGCGGCCGGTGGCCTCGATCTCCACCCACCAAAAGCCTTTCTCGCCGAAGCGCAGCACGCTGGGGCTGCCGGCATCGCCGATGATCACGGCATCGCCCCGGGCATGGGGGATATTGTCCAGCAGCCAGCGGGTGCCGAGCACCCCCATGCTCTCCTCATCGCCGGCCAGGGTCAGCACCGCCTCGCCGTTCCAATCGGCGCGGTGTTCGGCCAGCAGCGCGAGTGCGAGGATCGAGGCCGCGATGCCGCCCTTCATATCCGCCGCGCCACGGCCATAGAGCCGCCCGTCGCGCACCACCCCACCCAGCGGCGGCACCGTCCAGGGCAGCGCCTCGTTGACCGGATAGGTGTCCAGATGGCCGTTGAACACGACCCGCTTGCCGGCGCCCGCGCCATGCACCCGCGCCACGAGGTTGGTCACATCGGGCGAGGTCGGGTGCAGGGTCAGCTCCACCCCCGGCACCAAGGCGGAGATCAGCGCGGCCGCGCCCTCGGCCGCGGCGCGCACATCGCCGGGCGGGTTGGGGGAGGGGATGGCGATCAGCGTCCGGGCGACCTCGACCACCTGGGGGGCGCGGGCGAAAGCGGCGGCGGCGAAGCGGTCTCTGGGTGTCATGCCCTATCTTGGCGCGGCGGGGCCTCGCTGTGCACTCCCAGCCCGGCGAGGATTTCCTCGCTGTGTTGGCCGAGGGCCGGCGCCGGGCCAGAGATCGGGGGGCGCTCGCCGTCGAAGGAGAGCGGCATCGCGACCAGGGTCACATCGCTGCCCGGCACCGGGGTGAGCATCCCCAAGGCGGCGGTCTGCGGATCGGCGGCCAGTTCCTGGATGGTGTTGATCGGCGCGCAGGGCACGCCGGCTGCTTCCAGCAGCGCCAGCCAATCGGTGCGGGGCCGGGTCGCGATCACCGCGCCGATCAGCGGCAGCAGCACGGCCTGGTGCGCCAGCCGGTCGCGGTTGGTGAGGAAGCGCGCATCCTCGGCCCAGCCGGGCTGGCCGAGCGCGGCGCAGAACTTGCGATACAGCCGGTCATTGCCGCAGCAGACCAGCAGCGGGGCGTCGGCCGCATCGAAGGCCTCATAGGGCACGAAATTCGGATGCCCGCTGGCATGGCGCTGCGGCGGCTTGCCCTGGTTGACCCAGGCCGAGAGTTTTTGCCCCGCCCAGAGGGTCGCCGTCTCATACAGGCTGGTGTTGATGATCGCCCCGCGCCCGGTGCGCTCGCGCTCGGCCAGGGCCGAGAGCGCGCCGATCACCGTCCACATGCCGGTGCCCTGGTCCACCACGCTGGCGCCCATCCGCACCGGCGGCCCGTCCGGCGCGCCGGTGATGGAGGAGAGGCCGCAATAGGCCTGCAACAGCGGCTCATACCCCGGCCGCCCGGCCAGCGGCCCGACATGGCCGAAGGCACCCATCTCGCAATAGATCAGGCGGGGGTGCCGGGCGGTGACCGCCGGCGCCCCGATCCCGAGGCTCTCGGCCGCACCGGGGCGCATGTTGTGCAGCAGGATGTCGGTGGTCTCCAGGATGGCATGCAGCGCCGCGACGCCCTCCGGCGCCTTCAGGTCCAGCACCACGCTGCGCTTGCCGCGGTTGAACTCCCAGAAATTCAGCGCGTCGCTGCCCCGGAAGGCCGGGCCCATGCGGCGGGCGTCGTCGCCCCCCTCGGGTTTCTCCACCTTGATCACATCGGCCCCGAGATCGCCCAGGATGGCGGCGGCGAAGGGGCCGGAGAGGACCTGGCCGATCTCCACCACCCGCAGCCCCGCAAGTGGTCGGGCGCTCATTCGACGGCGATCCCGGCCTTGGCGACCACATCCCGCCAGCGCGCGATATCGGCGACGACGAAGCGCCCGAAATCCGCCGCCCCCATGCCGAGGCCGGTATTGGCCTCCTGCGCATAGCGTTCCTGGATCGCCGGCTCGGCATTGATCTCCATCAGCAGCGCCGACATCCGCTGCACGATGGCATCCGGCGTCCCGGCGGGGGCGAAGATGCCGTTCCAGGTCAGCATCTCATACTCCGGCAGCCCGGCCGCCTCGATCACCGTCGGCAGCTCCGGCAGGATGCCGATCCGCGTCCGCGAGGACACCGCCAGCGCCCGCACCCGCCCCGCCCGCACCTGCGGCAGCGCCGTGGTGGTGTCGAGGAACATCGCCTGGGCATTGCCGGCGATGACATCGGTCAGCCCCTGCGGATTGGCGCGATAGGCGACGAGGTTCATCGGCACGTCCGCCATGGTACGGAACATCTCGGCCGCGACGCGGGAGGAGGCGCTGCCCCAGGCCACATCCAGCCCGCCCTGCCGCGCCCGCGACGCGGCGGTGAACTCGGCCATGCTGTGGATCGGCAAATCCTTGTTCACCACCACCAGCAGCACCCCGGTGCCGAGCAGCGCCACCGGCTCGAAATCCTTGATCGGATCATAGGGCAGGGTGCGGAACAGCGCCGGGTTGCTGGCATGGGTGGTATTGGCGGTGAAGAGGAAGGTCTGCCCATCCGGCCGTGCGCGGGCGACCGCCTCGGAGGCCAGGAAGCCATTGGCGCCACCCTTGTTCTCCACCACCACCGGCTGGCCGAGGCGGCGCGACAGCGGCTCGGCGAAGACGCGTGCCCGCAGGTCGGTCGCACTGCCGGCGGCGAAGGGGATGACGAAGCGGATCGGGCGGGACGGCCAGGTCTCCTGCGCCAGCGCCGGGGTGGCGAGCAGGGGCAAAGCGAGGGCAGCGCGGCGAGAGATCATTGGGCGGCCTCCTGGACGATGGCGCGATAGGCGTTGAGGGAACCGGCCTTCATCAGCCGCCCGTTCAGCGGCCGGCCGATGATGCGTTCGGCCAGGCGCGCGCAGTCGATCAGCGCATCCAGATCCACCCCGGTCTCGATCCCCAGCTCCTCGCAGAGAAAGACCAGATCCTCGGTGCAGACATTGCCCGCCGCCCGGCTGTCGCCGTGCCCCGCGAAGGGGCAGCCGCCGAGGCCCGCGACCGAGCCGTCGAACAGCGACACGCCCATCTCCAGCGCCGCGAGCACATTGGCGAGGCCGAGGCCCCGTGTGTCATGCAGATGCAGCCCGAGCAGGGTCTCGTCCGGCAGCACCTCGCGCACCGCGCCCACCAGGCGCCGCACCTGGTCCGGATTGCCCCAGCCCATGGTGTCGGCGAGGTAGAACTTCGGCAGGATCTTTCCACGGCTCGCGCAAAGCTCGACCGCGCCCTTGGCCATCCGCACCACCTTCGCCGGCGCGATCGGCCCCTCGCGGTTGCAGCCGAAGGCGGCCATGACCATCGCCGCCTCCACCTCGATCCCGAACTGGTCGTAGAGGTCCATCCAGGCGTATTGCCGCTCCAGCATCTCCTCCGCGCCGCAGCCGTTGTTCTGCCGGGCGAAGGCGTCCGAGGCGTAGAGGCTGATCCGCCCCGACAAATCCACGTTGGGGCAGGCGCGGGCGCGGTGGAAGCCGGCCTCGTTCAGCCAGAGCCCGCTGTAATGCACCCCCGGCTTCTTGCGGAGGGCGGCGAAGAAGGCCTCGCTATCGGCCATCTGCGGCACGCGCTTGGGGCTGACGAAGCTCGCGACCTGGATATGGGTCAGCCCGGTTTCGGCCAGCGCCTCCACCAGCCGCACGCGATCCTCCAGCGGGAAGATCTGCGGTTCGATCTGGAAGCCCTCACGCGGGCCTTCCTCGCGGATGAATACTTTCTTTGGCCTGTCGGACATTGGCTGGTTCTCCCAACCAATACGGTCGGAGCAACCGTTGTCTGTGTCAACCGTTCCAGACGGTTTCCGGGTCGAGCGGCCAGACCGGGCGGGGCAGGCGGCGGAAGGCGAAATTCGCCAGGATCGGGCTGGTCAGTCCGGGGGCATCCACCTCGAAGATCCGCTCGGGGTCGAAGAACTCGTCGAAGCCGGCGCGGAAATGCCCGCGGCTCTTCACCACCACGCAGCGCGCCTGCCCGATGTCGATGCCGAACATCTCCAGCATGCGCGGCTCGTAAAGCTGCCGCCGCAGGCTGCCGACGACGACCTGCAAACCGGAGCCTTCCAATTGCAGCAGCGCCGAGGGCCCGAGCGAGAACTCCCGCCCCGCGCAGGTGCCGCGCCGCCCGGTGCCATTGCCATCGGACAGCACCATGACCCGCGCCGGGGCGGAGAAGGTTTTGCCGAACTCATCCGGCACGCGGTTGAACACGGCGGGGGCGAGAAGCGCGCCGACGCCCGCGGCATGCGCCTCGGCCGCCAGCGCCGGATCGACGAAGACGCCGAGCACCACGCCCTGTGCGCCCGCCTCATGCAAGGCGCGCAGGAGCCAGGCGGTGTTGCCGCGCCCGCCGCCGCCCGGATTGTCGCCCGCGTCCGCGAGGCAGACCGGCGGATGCTCGCCGCGCCCGGCCTTCACCGCCAGCGCCTGCGCCTCCGGCACCGAGAGCAGGCTTCGGGTGTGGCGTCCCCGTTCCACCCAGGCGCGGGTCGCGAGGCGCGTGGCGACGCCGCGGGCGCTGGAGCGATCGCGCGCGGTCACGGTCACGCAGATCCCGCATTTCGGCAGGTCGGAATAGACGAAGCCGCCGGTGACCGAGGCATTCACCGCCTCGCCCGAGGCCATCGCCGCCTCCGCATCGCGGATCAGATCCGCATAGGGGCCGTGGTCCGTCAGCAGCGTCACGGTCGGCGGCGTCATCGGCAGGCGGATGAAGGAAATCGAATAGCGCTCCCCGGCCAGCATCCGCCGCATCAGCCCCGCGGCCTCGGCGGCGCGGTCGGCCATGTCCACATGCGGGTTGGTGCGGTAGCCGATGAAGGCGTTGACGCTGGCCACCAGCCGCTCGCTGACGTTGCAATGCAGGTCATGCGTCACGACGATCGGCACCTCGGGGCCGACCAGCGCGCGGATCATCGCGGCGATGGTGCCGTCGCTGTCTTCATCGCCGACGGCGCTGCTGGCGCCATGGCTGCACAGATAGACGCCGTCCAGCGGCAAGGCGGCGGCGAGGCCGCTGCGCATGGTGTCCAGGAACTCATGGAACAGCGCCTGGTCGATCGGCCCGCCCGGCGGGGCGGAGGCGATGAGGATCGGCACCGGCGTCCAATCGCCGCTGGCATCCATCGCGCCATAGAACCCCGGCAGTTCGGCGGGCAAATGGCTGCTGGGGGCGCGGGCCAAAGTGGAGATGCGCGGGCCGGCCTCAAGGCAGGCTTGCTCGAAATCCTCGCGCCGGGTGACCGGTGCGAAGGCATTGGCCTCCAGATGCAGGCCCAGGATCGCAATGCGTGGCATGGTCAGTCGCTTCCCCATGGATGGACGCGCCCTCGCGCCCCCGGCAGGATGCCCCTGCGCCCTGCTTGTCCGGGCCACCTCGGCCCGATCCAGCCTCGCGCAGATACGAAGATTCAGCCCGGGAGTCACGATCCAGCCCGGCAGGTTACAGGACCATTTACGCCACCGGAGAAACGAATGCCCGACACCGCAGCGGCGATCGCCCTCTTGGACCGTTTGGTCGGCTTCGACACCACGAGCCGCGTGACCAACCTGCCCTTGATCGGCTTCGTGCAGGAGTTTCTGCGCGGCTATGGGGTGGAGCCGCGCGTCCAACATGATCCCGCCACCGGCAAGGCCAATCTGCACGCCATCATCGGCCCGCGCATCGCAGGCGGCACGGCCCTTTCCGGACACGTCGATTGCGTGCCGGTCGATGGCCAGGCCTGGCTGGCCGATCCCTTCACCCTGCGTGCCGAGGACGGAAAACTGATCGGTCGCGGCACCACCGACATGAAGGGGTTCTGCGCCTGCGCCCTGGCCGCGGTGCCGGGCTTCGTCGCGGCCGGCCTGGCACGGCCGGTGCACCTGCTGTTCACCTTCGACGAGGAGACGACCTTCGCCGGCGCGCGGCTGCTCGCGCCGACCCTGGGCGAGGCCGCGCCACCGCCCGCCTCGGTGATCGTCGGCGAGCCCACCGGCATGGCGCCGATGCCGGGCCACAAGGGGTTAAAGACCTGGAATGCCTCGGTCAGCGGCGTCACTGGCCATTCCTCCCGCACGCATGAGACCGCCAATGCCTTGCAGGCGGCGGCCGAGGCGGTGGCCTGGCTCTCACGCGAACACCGCCGGCTGGTGGCCGAGGGCGCGCGCGATGCGCATTACGCGCCGCCGCATACATCGGTGCATGTCGGCACCTTCCACGCCGGCAGCATCCTGAACATCGTGCCCGACCACGCGGACTTCGTATTCGAGACGCGCTGGCTCGCCTCCGATCCGCCGGAGCAGATGCTGGCGCGCCTCAACGCCTTCTGCGAGGCCGAGGTGCTGCCGAGCCTGCGCGCCGTCGATCCGAGTATCCGCTTCACCTTCGCCGAACGCTGCATCGCCGCCGGGCTGGATCTGCCCGAGGGCCATTGGCTGATCGCGGAGACCGAGGCGCTCGCGGGCCGGCCCGCCGGCGCCCGCGCCGCCTATGGCACCGAGGCCGGGACCTACCAGCAGGCCGGCGTGCCCGCCATCGTCTGCGGCCCCGGCCACATCGCCCAGGCGCATCAGCCGGAGGAGTGGATCGCGGTCGAACAGCTTTCGGCCTGCATGGACATGATGGCGCGCCTCACCACCCGGCTTGCGGCGTGACATGAGCGGGGGGGTCCCCGATCTCACCGTGCGGGTGCCGATCCCCGATCTGCGCGCCTGGCTGGCGGGGAGCGAGTTGCCGGGCGTCACCAGCTTCCAGGCGCAGGCGCCGGGGCCGCATGTCGCCCTCTGCGCGCTGATGCATGGCAATGAGATCGCGGGCGCCATCGTGCTGGACCGGCTGCTGCGCCAGGGGCTGCGGCCGCGCCGGGGGCGGCTGTCCTTCATCTTCGGCAATATCCTGGCCTATGGCCGCTTCGACCCCATGGACCCGACCGCCAGCCGCTTCGTCGAGGAAGACCTGAACCGGGTCTGGGACCTGGAGACGCTGGAAGGGCCGCGCCGCAGCGCGGAGCTGCGCCGGGCGCGGGAATTGCGCCCCTTCCTCGATACCGTGGATCTGCTGCTGGACCTGCATTCCATGCTCTGGCCCTCCGAGCCGCTGATCCTGGCCGGGGCGACGGCCAAGGGGCGGGAGTTGGCCCGCGCCATCGGGGTGCCGCCCCTGGTCGTCACCGATTCCGGGCATGCCGCGGGCAAGCGCCTGCTGGATTACGGCCGCTTCGGCCGCGCCGAGGACCCGGCGGCGGCGGTGCTGGTGGAGGGCGGGCCGCATTGGGCCGCCGAGACCATCGCCACGCTGACCGCCGCCACCGCGCGATTCCTGCGCCTGTCCGGGGTGGTGGAGGAGGCCCTGCTGCCGCCCGACCCGGTGCTGACCCTGCCGCGCTTCGCCTCCGTCACCCGCACGATCACGGCGGCGAGCGACAGCTTCGCCTTCCTCGGCCCGGTGCGCGGGGGGGATGTGGTGCCGCGGCGCAACACCTTGATCGCGCTGGATGGGGAGGAGGAAATCCGCACCCCGCATGATGATTGCCTGCTGGTGATGCCCTCGCCGCGGGTCACGGCGGGGCAGACCGCGGTGCGGCTCGCGCGGCTGGAACCGCCGCAGGCCGTCCAAGGAACCGCTTGACGACATCAATCAAGCGGCGCGAGGGTCCGCGCCATGTATTCCCTGTATCAGGCTCAGGCCGACTTCATCGCCCCTTTCCGGACCATGGCGCGCAGCACCGCGGATATGCTGACCTCCTGGGACTCCGGACGACCTGAAACCTGGGCCTTGCGGCGGACGGCCGCCGCCCTCGACCTGTTCGGCCGCATGGCGGCGAGCCATGCGCGCCCGCCCTTCGGCATTTTCGAGGTCGAGATCGGCGGCGAGAGGGTGCCGGTGCGGGAGGAGGCGGCCTATGCGACGCCCTTCGGCACGCTGCTGCATTTCGCCAAGGACACGGTGCCGGGGCAGTCCAAGGTGCTGATCGCCGCCCCGATGTCCGGCCATTTCGCCACACTTCTGCGCGAGACGGTGCGGACCACGCTGGTGGACCACGACGTCTACGTCACCGATTGGCACAACGCCCGCGACATCGACCCCAAGGACGGTCGTTTCGGCTTCGATGAATACACCGCCCATATCATCCGCTTCCTGGAGGAGATGGGGCCCGGTTCGCATGTGCTGGCCGTCTGCCAGCCGGCGGTGGCGGTGCTGGCCGCCTGCGCGCTGATGGGCGAGGAGGACAATCCCGCGACGCCGCTGAGCGCCGTGCTGATGGCAGGCCCGATCGACACCCGCATCAGCCCGACCCAGGTGAATGTGCTGGCGCAGTCCAAGCCGATGTCCTGGTTCGAGCGGCATCTGATCTCGACCGTGCCCTGGCGCCTGCCGGGCGGCGGGCGGCGGGTCTATCCCGGCACGACGCAGTTGACCGCCTTCCTGTCGATGAACCCCGACCGCCACATCAACGCCCATCGTGACCAGTTCCGGCATCTGGTGGACGGCAACGCCGATGAGGCCGCGGCGCACCGCAAATTCTACGACGAATATCTGGCGGTGATGGACCTGCCGGCGGAGTTCTTCCTGGAAACCGTGCAGCGCGTGTTCCAGGACCACGACCTGCCCGAGGGCCGCATGATGTGGCGCGACCGCCTGGTGCGCCCGGGCGAGATCCGCCGCACCGCGATGATGACGGTCGAAGGCGAGCGCGACGACATCTGCGCCATCGGCCAGACCAGTGCCGCGCTCGACCTCTGCACCGCTTTGCCGGCCAAGCGGAAGCACCATCATTTGCAGATGGGCGTCGGGCATTACGGCGTCTTCGCCGGCCGCCGCTGGAACAGCCAGATCTACCCGGCGGTGCGGGACTTCATGGCCGCGGCCGAATAGGCGAGCGCTTCGGCCGGCACCTCGTCGCCCAGCAGTTCAGGATCGGCATAGGCGCGCAGGGCCGCGAGGTGCTGGGCCGCATCCTCCTGGAACAGCGAGGCCGCCATCGCCTCCGCCAGCCGCCGCGCGCCGTCCCCGACCGCGGGGATGTCGCCGCTGATCAGCCCGAGGCTCGCGATGGCGCCGATGCTGAAGGCATGGACATGCGCGAGCCAGGGCGCCGTGCCGGGCGCGCGCGGTTCGAATTCGAAGCCGTGGCCGAGATAGGGATAGGCCGCGAATTCGCCGAGATCGCCCGCCCGCACATCGCCCCAGCGCCGCACCAGCCCCGCGATCCCCGCCAGTTCCGGCCGCAACGCGAGATCCACGGCGAAGCCGGTGCCGAGGATCAGCATGGCGACCCGCAGGGTTTCGCCGGGCAGGCGCAGGGTCACGCCCTCCGCATCCTCCGTTGCCGCCAGCACCGGGGTTGCCAGATGCAGCCGGAAGCCGGGCTGGCGCGCGAGGCGCAGCAGGGATTCGCGGGGGGGTGCCACCGCGCCCTCGCCGGCGGCGCGCAGGATCTCCAGCCGCGTCGCGTCGTCGAGCCCCGGCAGCCCGTGGGTGTAGCCGGCATGGACCATGGATTTGAAGCGGTTCAGCACCGGCAGGGCAGGGCGGCGGACCAGCATGTGGACCTCGGCCGCGCCCTGCTCCAGCGCGGTCGCGGCATTGTCCACGGCCGAGGCGCTGGCGCCGATCACCGCCACACGCTTGCCGGCCAATGCGGCGAACTCCACCGTCTCGGCGCTGTGGCGGATGCGCGGGCCGCGGGGCTGCGGCACCCAATCGGGAATGCGCGGCCCGCCGAGCCCGTCCCGCCCGGTGGCCAGCACGAGGCGGCGGGTGAGCAGCCTGCCCTCGGTATCCGTCTCGACCGCGATCAGCCCATCCGGGCCGGGGCGGATGCCGCGCATCGCGATGCCGTTCGTCACCGGCAGATCGAGCACGCGGCGGAACCAGACGAGGTAGTCCATCCACATCCCGCGCGGGATCTTGCCGAGCGCGTCCCACCCCGCCTCGCCATGCTGGGCGGTGTACCAGGCGCGGAAGGTCAGGCTCGGCAGGTCCTGCGCCGGGCCGACCAGATGCTTCGGCGAGCGCAAGGTGAGCATGCGGGCATAGGTGATCCAGGGGCCCTCCTGCCCGGCCGGGGCCGCATCCAGCACGCGATGGTGGCGGATGCCGAGGCGGGTGAGGGCGAGGCTCGCGGTCAGCCCCAGCATCCCGCCGCCGATGATGAGCGCATCGGTGATTTCGGCGCCGCGCGGCGGCACCCAATTCGCGGCGGGTTGGTTCAACGCGACGAGGTCCTGCCGCAACTGGGCCTCAAGGGCGGGTAGGGACAAGCCGGATCTCCTGAAGCGTCGCGCTGACCTCTTGTCTAAGCCTCGGGGGGCGGGGGAGTCACGGCGCGAACCGGCGGGGTTTCGCCCTCGATCGGGCGGATGCCGCGCAAGGTGACTGCGGGATGGCCACTCCGGTGCGCGGCTGCCGTATCCCGCAGCGCAACACGGGTGGTAATTGTGGACAGGCCGTGGACGAGCCGTCAGGCTCCGCCGCGATGACGACCACCGCAGCGCTTGAATTGATTGGATTGCGTACCGAGTTCCGCATTGGCGGCGCCTGGTATCCGGCGGTGCGCGACCTGTCGCTGCGCCTCGAACGCAATGAGACACTGGCCCTGGTCGGCGAGAGCGGCTGCGGCAAGAGCGTCACCGCGCTCTCGGTGATGGGGCTGGTGCAGCCGCCCTTCGGCCGCGTCGCCGCGGGCAGCATCCTGCTGGACGGGATGGAACTCGCCGGTGCCTCAGAAAAGGCGCTGGAGACGATTCGCGGCGACCGCATGGCGATGATCTTCCAGGAACCGATGACCTCGCTGAACCCGGTGATGACGGTCGGCGACCAGGTCGCGGAATCGCTGATGATCCATCGCGGCCTGTCGCGCGGCGAGGCGCTGGAGCGCGCCCGCGCGCTGTTCGAGGAAGTGAAGATCCCATCCCCCGCCGCCCGGCTGCGGGAATATCCGCACCAGTTCTCGGGCGGCATGCGCCAGCGCGTGATGATCGCCATGGCGCTGGCATGCGAGCCCGCCGTGCTGCTGGCCGATGAGCCGACCACGGCGCTGGATGTGACGATCCAGGCACAGGTGCTGGGGCTGCTCGCCGATCTGCGCGAGCGGCATGGCATGGCGGTGCTGTTCATCACCCACAACCTCGGCGTCGTCGCGCAGATCGCGGATCGCGTCGCGGTGATGTACGCCGGCGAGATCGTGGAGCAGGGGCCGGTCGATGTCATCTTCGCCGATCCGCGCCACCCCTATACGCGGGCGCTCTTCGCCGCGATCCCGCGGCTGGACCAGGCCGAGCAGGAGCTCTCGGCGATCGGCGGCCGGGTGCCGCCGCTCGACCAGATGCCGGAAGGTTGCCGCTTCGCCCCGCGCTGCCCGCTGGCGCAGGCGGGCTGCGAACTGCCGCAGCCGCTGGTGGCTCTCGCCGCCACTCATGCGGCGCGCTGCCACGTCACCACGGCAGCCGTCATGCATGCGTGAATTTCGGATTCGGAGCTTGGCCGCCACGGCGGCCGGCGCGCAAATTTTTGGGAGTGCAGAACGATGATACGACGGTTCGGTTTCAAGGCGGCCATCCTGGCCGCTGCTCTGGCGTTCTCGACGCCGGTTTTCGCGCAGCCGCTGCCGATCCTACGGGTCGGCATGGCGGCGCAGGATGTGGGGCGGCTGGACCCGCATTTCGCCGTCTCGACCATCGACCGCGTCGTGGTCGCCTGGATGTTCAACGGGCTGGTGCGCTTCAAGCCCGGCTCGATCGATCCGGCCGAGATCGAACCCGATCTGGCCCAGAGCTGGGAGCGCAGCGACGACGGGCTGACCTGGACCTTCCACCTCCGCCCCAATGTCGCCTTCCACGGCAACTACGGCATGGTCACTGCCGATGACGTGGTGTTCAGCCTGAAGAAATCCTCGACCGCGGCGACCAGCGCCTTCGCCGCCGATTTCGCGGCCTTCGAGACCATCGAGGCGGTCGATCCGATGACCGTGCGCATCAAGCTGCGCAACCCGGTGCCGAGCCTGCTCGGCATCCTCACCAACTACGCCGGCGGCTACATCGTCTCCAGGCGCGCGGTCGAGGAACGCGGTGCGGGCTTCGTGCGCAGCCCGATCGGGACCGGGCCGTTCATGCTCGACCACGTCACGCCGAACCAGAGCGCGGAACTCGTGGCACACGAGGGCTACTTCCGCGGCAAGCCGCTGCTCGGGGGCATCAGCTACCGCTTCATCCCCTCCGACGCCTCGCGCGATCTGGCCTTCCAGGCCGGTGAGCTCGATGTGAACTATGGCCGTGCCGACCAGACCTGGGTCAACCGCACCCGCCAGCTTCCGAACGTCACCGTCGATGTGTTCGAGCCGGGCGAGCTGACCGAGCTCAGCCTGAACATCACGCGCCCGCCGTTCAACGACATCCGCGTGCGCCAGGCGCTGGCCCATGCGGTGAACCGGGCGGAATTCGTGCGTTGGCGCGGGGCCGACGTCAGCCGCGAAGGCCAGAGCGTGGTGCCGCGCGGCTACCTCGGCTTCATCAACGATCCCGGCCTGCTGCCGCATGACATCAACCGCGCCAAGGCCCTGCTGGCCGAGGCCGGCTATCCCAACGGCCTCACCATCCGCGTGATCCACACGCAGCTGCCGGAAATGCTGTCGGGTATGCAGGTGCTGCAGCAGCAGCTGCGCCGCGCCGGCATCACGCTGGACCTGAACATCGTCGAGCACGCGACCTTCCACCAGCAGATCCGCCAGGATCTGTCGCCGATGGTCTATTACTCGGCGGCGCGCTTCCCGGTCGCCGACATCTTCCTGACGCAGTTCTTCCACAGCCGCAGCATCGTGCAGACGCCGACCGCGGTGACGAACTTCAGCCATTGCGACAAGGCCGATGCGCAGATCGACGGCGCGCGCGTCGCGACCGACCTCGTCGAACAGCGCCGCCTCTGGGCCGAGGCGCAGCGCATCATCGTGCGCGAGGTCTGCGCGGTGCCGGTGATCGAGACCCTGCTGGTCTTCGGGCGCCGCAACAACGTGGACTACGGCTATGAGCTGAACGGCTCGATGAGCCTCGGCCCGCTCATCACCGAGAAGACGCGGCTTCGTTGAGCGGACTGGGCTGATCCATGCTGGGCTTCGTCCTCAGGCGGCTGCTGGCGGCGATACCGACCTTGTTGGCGGTATTGACGCTGGTCTTCGTGATCGTCCGGGTCGTTCCGGGCGATCCTGCCCTCGTCATCCTGGGCGACCAGGCGACGCCGGAAGCCACGGCGGCGGTGCGGGAGCGGCTGGGGCTCGATCGGCCCTTGCTGGTGCAGTATTTCGACTTCCTGGGCAGCGCCTTGCAGGGTGATTTCGGCAACAGCCTCGTCACCAACCGGCCCATCCTGTCCGAGGTCCGGGCGGTGCTGCCGCATACCGTGGATCTGACGCTCGCCTCGATGGTGATCGGGGTGGCGATCGGGGTGCCGGTCGGCATCTGGGCGGCGCTCAACCGCAATGGCGTCATCGATGTGATGGCGCGGCTGCTGTCGCTGATCGGTCTGTCGTTTCCGGTCTTCGTCTCGGGGGTCTTTCTTCTGCTGGCCTTCGGGCTGCATTGGCGATTGTTCCCGGTCATCGGCTCGGCGGATCTCAACGATCCGCTCGACCGGCTGCACAAGCTTGTGCTGCCGGCGATGACGCTGGGGCTGCTGATGGCTGCCTACATCACCCGCGTCACCCGCAGCGCGATGTTGCAGTCGCTCGGCGAGGATTACATGCGGACCGCGCGGGCCAAGGGCGTGCCCCGGCGCCGCGTGGTCTGGGTGCATGGCCTGCGCAATGCGGCCCTGCCCATCGTCACCGTGGTCGGGCTTTATGTCGGCATCCTGCTCGGCAACAGCGTGCTGACCGAGATCGTCTTCAACCGGCCCGGGCTCGGCAAGATCATCGTGGGCGCGCTGAACCAGCGCGACTACCCGATGCTGCAAGGATTGCTGGTGATCTACTGCTTCCTGATCGTCATCGTGAATCTCATCACCGACCTGCTTTATGGCGTGATCGATCCGCGGGTGAAGGCGGCATGAAGGCCCTGCTGGCGAAGGTGTGGGCCAATCCCATGACCTTCCTGGGCGCGCTGCTGTGCCTCGCGATCGTGCTGGCCGCGGTGCTCGCGCCATGGATCGCGCCCTATGATCCCGCCGATCAGGACATCATCTCCCGCCTGCAACCGCCGGGCGGCGCGTATCCGTTCGGGACGGACCAGTTCGGGCGGGACATCCTGTCGCGGCTGCTCTGGGGCGCGCGGATTTCGCTGACCGTCTCGCTCGGCGCCATCGCCGTCGCCGTGGTGATCGGCGGCACCATCGGGATGCTCGCGGGCTATATCGGCGGCACCTTCGATCTGCTGGTGATGCAGGTGATGGATGTGCTGCTGTCCTTCCCCTCGCTGATCCTGGGGCTGATCGTGGTGGCGCTGCTGGGGCCGGACCTGATCAACCTTGTCGTCGCCATCGCCTTGACCGCGATCGCGCCCTTTGCCCGCGTCGCGCGGGCGCCGACCATGGCGCTGAAGGAGCGCGCCTTCGTCGAGGCCGGGCGGGCGCTCGGCTTCTCGCATCCGCGCATCCTGTTCCGCCACATCCTGCCCAACATCATGTCCGAGGTGATGGTGATGGCCAGCCTGTGGATGGCGACGGCGGTGCGCGTCGAGGCGTCATTGTCCTTCATCGGCCTTGGCGTGAAACCGCCGACCGCGACCTGGGGCGGCATGACGCGGGACGGGTTCGAGAACATCCTCGATGCGCCCTGGCTCGCGATCCTGCCCGGGCTCGCGATCCTGCTGCTGGTGCTCGGGCTGAACATGGTGGGCGACGGGTTGCGCGATGCCACCGACCCGAGGCTGCGCCAGGAATGACCGAACCCCTCCTGCGCGTCGAAGGCCTGCGCAAGCATTTCGTGCTGAAGAAGGGCTTCCCCAAGCCGCGCACCATCCGGGTGCGGGCGGTGGAGGATATCAGCTTCTCGATCGAGCCGGGCCAGGCCTTCGGGCTCGTCGGTGAATCCGGCTGCGGCAAATCCACCGCGGCGCGCGCGCTGCTGCGGCTGATCGAGCCCGATGCGGGCCGCGTGCTCTTCCGTGGCGAGGATGTGCTGACCGCCAAGGGGCAGGCGCTGAAGGCGCTGCGCCGCCGCATCCAGATCGTGTTCCAGGACCCGTATTCCTCGCTCGATCCCCGGCAGTCGATCGGCTCGGCGCTGACCGAGCCGATGCGCGTGCATGGCATCGCGACGGGTGCGGAGGCCAGGCGCCGCGCCGCCGCGCTGATGGAGGAGGTCGGGCTGCCGCCCTCCGCCCTCGACCGCCTGCCGCATGAGTTCAGCGGCGGCCAGCGCCAGCGCATCGGCATCGCCCGCGCGCTGACGGTGGAGCCGGAACTGATCATCGCCGATGAGCCGGTGAGCGCGCTGGATGTCTCGGTGCAGGCGCAGGTGCTGTTGCTGCTGCGCGAGTTGCGGCAGCGGCGCGGCTTGTCCTTCCTGTTTGTCAGCCACGATCTTTCGGTGGTGCGCTGGTTCTGCGACCGGGTGGCGGTGATGTACCTCGGCCGCATCGTCGAGGAGGGGCCCGCCGCGCGCGTGCTGGCCAATCCGCTGCATCCCTATGCGCAGGTGCTGCGCGATGCCTCACCGATCCCCGACCCGTCGCGCCGCACCGCGTTGCCGCGCATCCTTGGAGAAATCCCCTCGGCCGCGAACCCGCCGCCGGGCTGCCCGTTTCATCCGCGCTGCATCCACGCGATGCCGATCTGCTCGCAGCAGATGCCGGCCTGGACCCCGGCCCCCGGCGAGAAGGCCGGGGGCGTCGCCTGCCATCTGGTGGGGTAGTCAGCCCAACTCGTTCTTCACGAAGCGGCCGGCCTGGATGATCGCCGGCAGATGCGCGCCCTGGTGCGTCAGCAACGACAGATCGGCCAGCGGATCGCCATCGACGACGATCAGATCGGCCAGAGCGCCGGGGGCGATGCAGCCGATCCGGCCTTCCTGGCGCAGCATGATCGCGGCGTTGATGGTGGCGCCGCGGATCACCTCGATCGCCGGCTGCACCCGGCCGCGGATGACGAATTCCTCCGACTGGTGGCGGTGCATCGGCCCCAGCAGATCGGTGCCATAGACCATCATCAGCCCGGCGTTGCGCATCTTCTCCAGCGAGGCGAGGCCGGCCAGGCGCACATCGTCGATCTTGGCGACGCTGCTCTCGGGCAGGCCGAGCGAGGCGCCCTCGTTCTTCAGCGCCTCATAGGTCACGAGGGTCGGGCAGGCGATGGCGCCGGCCTCGGCGGCATCGCGCGCCGTCGCCTCGGTGATGAGGTTGCAATGCTCCAGGCTGCGCACGCCACAGCGCACGGCGCGGGCGATCGCCTCATCGGTGTAGAGATGCGCCGAGACATAGGTCTGCGCGCCCCGTGCCTCCTCGACGGCGGCGAGCACTTCCTCCTCGGAAAACCCCATGAAGGCGATGGGGTCGGTGGGCGAGGCGACGCCGCCATTGGCCATGATCTTGATGTAGTCGGCACCGGCCTTGATCTCCTCGCGGCAGGCGCGGCGGACTTCGGCGACGCCATCCACCAGGCGCCCGAGGCTGCCGAGGCGGCCGGCGAAGAACTCCGCCGAGCGCGTGTCGTGCCGCCCGCGGAAATCGCAATGCCCGCCGGTCTGCGACAGCGCCTTGCCGCTGAGGGACAGGCGCGGGCCTTCGAACAGCCCTTCGTCCCAGGCCATCTTCAGCGCATAGGTGGCACCGCCGAGGTCGCGCACCGTGGTGAAGCCGCGCAGCAGCATCTCGCGCATCAGCTTCGTCGCATGCAGCGTGACCACCGCATCGGGCAGCATCGCATTGGCGCCGAGGTTCGCCAGGGCCGCCACCACATGCACGTGGCAGTCGATCAGCCCGGGCATCAGCGTCTTGCCGCCGAGGTCGATGCGCGTCGCGGAGGTCGCGATGGCGCGGTCCGAAACCTCGCGGATCGCATCGCCTTCGACCAGCACGCTCATGTTGGGCAGGGCCTGGTCCTGGCTGCCATCGAGGACCGAGGCATTCTCGAACAGGATCATCATCGGCTGGCACCTTCCAATTCGGCCATGCGGAGCAGCGGCAAGGCGATGGCCGGGGCCACGGCCTGGATGGCGGGGATCTGATCCTCGCGCAGCACGCCCGGGCCATCCAGCACGTTCAGCGTGCCGATCAACTGGCGCATCGACACGACGGGGATGTTGATGCAGCTGCCGCAGCCGAGGCTGGCGATCAGCGCATGATCCGGGAAGGCCCATTCCATCGCCGCCGCATCGGCGCCGAACCAGGGCTGCTGGGCCTCCAGCACATGCGCGCCCCAGGGCGTCGGGCCCATGCGCTTGCGCCCGGTGAGGGTGTAGGCGGCGGGGTCGGAGGAATGCACGCGCTCGACCTCCTCCCCGCTGCGGGTCACGAACAGGATGGTGAAGAGGCGAAAGCCGGTCAGCGCGCGCACCGCGGTCTCGGCGGCGACGAAGGCCTGCTGCGGGGTTGCGGCCGCGGCCGTCTCCCGGGCCAAGCGCGCGAAAATATCGATACTCATACGAGAGGGGCCTTCTGGTTGCGTTCAGGCAGGATGCCCTGCGGCCGCCAATGCAGCAGCAGGATGAGGGCGACGCCGACCGAGGCCTCGCGCAGCGCCGCCGCCTGCAAGGCGGTGACCCCGGGGATGGCGCCGGCGGCGAAGCGCGTCGCCTCCAGGAAGGCGATGAGCAGATAGCCGCCGAGCACCGCGCCGGAGGGCCGCCCATTGCCCCCGGTGGTGACGGCGAGGAAGACGTAGATCGTGACCAGCGGCGCGAACAACTCCGGCGCGATGTAGGAGCCGTAATGCCCATACAGCGCCCCCGCCAGGGCCGCGATGCCGGCGGCGATGGCGAAGGCCTCGGCCTTCATCCGCGCCACGGGCTTGCCGGCGACGGCGGCGACGGTCTGGTCCTCGCGGATCGCGCGCAGGGCGCGGCCCCAGGGCGAGGCCGAAAGCCGCCGCAGCCCGAACCAGACGCAAAAGACCAGCACGGAGATCGTGCCCATCCAGGCCGCATGGAAGCCGAGGCCCCAGTCGCGCGGAAACCCGCCCGGGATGCCCGAAATGCCATCGGTGCCGCCGGTCAGCCAGATCTCGTTGCTGGCGATGATGCGCACCGCCTCGGCGAAACCGAGGGTGACGATGGCGAGGTAGTCGTCGCGCAGCCGCAGGGTCGCGCCCGTCACCACCAGCCCCGCGACGGCGCCGGCGATCACCGCCGCCACCAGCCCGACCGGCACCGGCACGCCCCCCCAGGTGACCAGCATGGCCGAGGCATAGGCGCCGATCCCGAAGAAGCCGGCCAGGCCGAGATTCACGAGCCCCGCCATGCCCCAGGCCAGGGTCACGCTCTGCGCCAGCAGCGCATAGATGCCGCCGATGACGGCGAGGAAGACGAGATAGGAGATCATGCCCGCGCCCCGAACAGACCGGCCGGGCGCACCGTCAGCACCGCCAGGATCACCACGAAGCCGACGACGGAGCGGTAGGAGGGCGCGATCAGCAGCACGGTCAGCTCCTCCGCCATGCCGATCACCAGTGCTCCGACCACCGCACCGGGGATCGAGCCGAGCCCGCCCAGCACCGCGGCGGCGAAGATCGACAGCACGAGGCGCGGCCCGGTCAGCGGATCGATCGAGGTATCGAGCCCGATCAGCATCCCCCCCATCCCCGCGAGCCCCGCGCCCAGCGCCACCGCCACCGCCGCGATCCGCACCGGATCGACGCCGCGCAGCCGCGCGAGATCGGCATTGTCGGCCACCGCCCGCATCGCCCGCCCGAGCGGGGTCAGCGCCAGGAAGGCCCAGAGCGCCACCATGGCGGCGATGCTGATGCCGAAGTTCTTGACCTGCTGCGGCCCGACGCGGATCGCGCCGAACTGCACATCCCGCAGCATCGGCAGGTCGTAGCCGCGCAGCCCATTGCCCCAGAAGAAGCGGATCACATTCTCCAGCACGATGGCCGCGGCCAGCGAGGCGATCGCCATCATCAGCGCCCCCGCCTGGTTCAGCGGCCGCACCGCCACCCATTCGACGACGATCCCCGCCACCGCCGCGGTGGCGAAGGCGGCCAGCAGCGACACCTCCAGCGGCAGGCCGAAGACCGTATTGGCCACGAGCCCGCCATAGGCCCCGACGCTGGCCAAGGCCCCGATCGCGAAGTTCGGGTAGTTCAGCACGGCGAAGATCGCCGAAAACCCGATCGCCGGCACCGCGAGGATGGTGCCGGAGATCACGCCATTGATCAGCGCCTGGAGAATAGCTCCGAACAGAAACGAATCCGGCAAGTTCAGGCGATCCGGATCAGGGTCAGCGCCCCCGCCTTGACCTGCTCGTAGCGGAACTTCACGTCCAGCACGTCGCCGATCTCGTTGAAGTCGCAGGGACCCGAGGCGCCTTCGTAGTTCACCTCTCTGCCGGCGGCGATCGCGCGCAGCCCGTCCAGCGCAGTGTCCACCGACTCGCCCGAGCCCTGCGACACCTTGCGGATGTTGTCATGCACCGCCTGCCCGGTCGTCGCCCCGCCCTTGGCCATGGCCATCAGCACGAGGTTCACATGGTCGTAGATCTGGCAGGTATAGGGGTCCGGCGCCTGGGTGCCGGCCAGAGCCTGCACCTTGGCATAGCCGCCCGACCCGGCGGCGGGGGAGGGGGCGAGGGTCATCACGCCCTCGACCACTTCCTTGGGGATGGCGCCCAGCATCGCCTGGTTCACCGCATAGGCGAAGGCCAGCACCTTGCCGCTGAAGGACGCACGATACAGGTCGCGCAGCAGCACCGAGGTATCGGGCGTATAGCCGCCGGCCACGATCACATCCGGGCGGAACCGCATCGCCTGATCGACCTCGGTGCGCAGGCTCGGCTTGGTCGCGTCATAGATGAGCAACTCGGCGGCACCGCCCCCGGCCTCGGCCGCGGCCTTCATGGCGGCGAACTGGGATTGGGTGAAGGGCGTCTGCGGCATCATGACGAAGATGCGCTTGGCGCCCTGGGCCACCGCGAATTCACCGAATTTCTTGCCCTGCAAGGTCGTGTTCGGCTGGGTCCGCACCAGCCAGCCATTGTGCGGCAGCAAGGTGATGGAATCGGCCCCGGAGACGGTGGCGAGGAACACCTTGTTCTCCCAAGCCAGCGGCGCGACCGCGGTGGTGACGCTGGAGGCCCAGGTGCCCATGATCGCCGAGACGCGATCCACATCGATCAGCTTGCGCGCGGCGCGGACGCCGGCCTCGGGGTTGGTCTGGTCGTCTTCGCTGATCAACTCGATCTGCTTGCCGAGCACGCCGCCGGCCGCATTCACCTGATCGACGACGCCGCGCACGCAGGCGGCCATGACGGGGCCATAGGGGCCGCCGGCGCCGGTCAGCGGCGTCAGCGTGCCGAGCTTGATGGGGGCCGCCTGGGCGCGCACCAGCGAGGGGGCGGCAAGCAGCGAGGTGGACAGCAGCAGCGTGCGGCGGGCGAGGGTCATGCGGACATCTCCTTGGTGGTATCGGGAACGGCGCGTCCGCCCAGGAACAGGCGCCGGATCGTGGGGTCGGCGGCGAGCGCGCGCGCCGGGCCGCCATGGGCATTGCGGCCATCGACCAGCACCACCGCCTCATCGGACACATGGAGCGCATCCAGCGCATTCTGCTCGACCATGAGGATGGGCATGCCGCTATCGGCCAAAGCGCGGATGGTCGCGAACAGCTCCTGCGCCGCGACGGGGGAGAGGCCGGCGGTCGGCTCGTCCAGCATCAGCAGCCGGGGGGCCGCCATCAGCGCCTGGCCCATCGCCAGCACCTGCCGCTGCCCGCCCGAGAGCGTGCGCGCGGCCTGCCTGCGCCGTTCGCGCAGCAGCGGGAAACGCGCATAGGCCTCGGCGATGCGGGACTTCGCGCGGCCGCGCTCGGTATAGGCGCCCATCAGCAGATTCTCCTCGACCGTGAGCGCGCCGAAGACGTTGCGTTCCTGCGGCACCAGCACGCAGCCCGCGGCGATCATCGCGCGGGGGGAGGCCGGGGTCACCGCCTGGCCGAAGACGCGGATGCTGCCCGCCATGGGGCGCAGCAGCCCGGCCAGCAGCTTCAGCACCGTCGATTTGCCGGCGCCGTTCGGGCCGATGACGCAGACGAGCCGGCCGGGCGCGACGGTGAGGCCGACGCCCTTCACCACCTGGTCGTCGGGGCCATAGCCGCCGACCAGGCCCTCGACCACCAGCGCCGTCATGCCGCGCGCCGGGTGCCGAGGTAGGCGTCCTGCACCGCGGGATCGGCGCAGACAGAGTCGAAATCCCCGGTGGCCAGGGTCCGCCCCGCCGCCATCACCACCACATCCTGGGCGATGCGCCCGACCAGGGCCATGTCGTGCTCGATCAGCAGGATGGTGCGGCCCTCGGCGGCGATGGCGACCAGGGCATCGCCGATCTCCTCGGCGAGCGTCGGGTTCACCCCGGCGGCGGGTTCGTCGAGCAGGATGACCTCGGGTTCGGCCATCAGGGTGCGGCCGATCTCCAGCAGCTTCTTCTGGCCGCCGGAGAGGGCGGTCACGCGGTTGTCGATGACATGCGCCAACCGCAGCCGGGCCGCGATGGCCAAGGCGCGTTCGGCCAGCGCCGCTTCCGCCCGGCGCGGCGCGGCACCGCCGAACAGGGCGGCGGTCCAGCGCTCGCCGGGCTGGCGCTGGCCGTAGAGCATCAGATGCTCGAACACCGTCAGCCTCGGAAAACCGCGCGCGATCTGGAAGCTGCGGACCAGCCCCTGGGCCGTCACTGCCTCCGGCTTCAGCCCCAGCAGCTCGCGCCCGCGCAGCCGCACGCTGCCGGCGTCCACACGCAGCAGGCCGGAGACGGCATTGAACAGCGTGGTCTTGCCCGCGCCATTGGGCCCGATCAGCGCGGTGATGCGCCCGGGTGCCACCGAAAAACTGACGCCATCCAGGGCCGCGAGCCCGCCGAAGCGGCGACGCAGGTTGGTGACCGTCAGAAGCGGGTTCGGCGCCTGCGCGGCGCCGTCGGGGTCGTTCATCGACGCAGTTAACCGATTGGCGCCGCAGGTGGGAAGCCGTTTCAGATCGGCGCCCGAGCCCCTGCCGTGGTTGCCTGAATTCGGGCAGCGGCTGCGCGCTGTCTCGGCAGGCCTGTGCCTGGCCCGGCAAACGCCCGGCGCAGACTCGTTGACAACCCAAGGGGCGACTCGCAGCGTCCCCGGCATCTTCCGCCGTGTCAGGAGGGATGCCATGCCCCACCCGAATCGTCGCATTGTGCTTGCAAGCCTCGCCGGGCTCGCTTCCCTTCGCCTCGCGGGGCCGGCCGTCGCGCAGCCGCGCCCGGGGGTGCTGCGCTTCGGCCTGGCCGCCTGGCCGCCGAACCTGCAGCCCTGGGTTTCGACCGGGGCGGCGGCGGGGACGGTGAAGATGCTGCTGCATCGCCGCCTGCTCGGCTTCGATGCCCAGGGCGAGCTGCGCGGCGAACTCGCGACCGAATGGAAGCTGGATGCCGAGGGCGCCTGGGTCTTCACCCTGCGCAGCGACGCGGTGTTCCACAACGGGGAAAAATTCACCTCCGCCGATGTGAAATGGAGCATCGAGCAGATCGCGGGCGAACGTTCCACCGCCTATTACCGCGCCCAGATGCAGCAGATCGAGCGGATCGAGACGCCGGATGCCGCGACCGTCCGCCTCGTGATGAAGACGCCGCTCGCGACCGTGCCGCAATGGTTCACCAACTACAACATGGCGATCGTCTGGCACGGCTCGCGCGATGCCAATGCGCCGATCGGCTGCGGCCCGTATCGCGTGGCCTCGCAGGAGCGCGGCACCTTCCTCGAATTGCAGGCGGTCCCGGGCTACTGGCTGCCCGGCCTGCCCAAGAGCCGCACCATCCGCATGACCGTCTATGCCGATGAGAACCTGCGGCTGGCGGCGTTGCAGTCGGGCGACGTGGACATGATCGAATACGTGCCCTGGTCCGGCATGGCGGCGGTCGAGGCCGATCCGCGGCTGAGCCTGGTCACGCAATACGGCCCCTTCATGGATCTGCTGTTCAACGGCACCCGGCCGCCCTTCAACGATCCCCGGGTGCGCCGCGCCTGCGCCCATGCGATCAGGCGCGAGGATATCGTGCGCGTCGCCTTCTCCGGCCGCGGCAAGCCGCTGGAGGGCGTGCCGATCGTCGAGGGCACGCCCTGGTGGGATGCGGAGCTGGCCAAGGGCTGGGCCTATGATCCCGACCGCGCCCGCGCCTTGCTGGCCGAGGCGGGCTATCCCAACGGCTTCTCGACCACGCTGCTCGCGACCTCGCAATTCGGCATGCACCAATCCACCGCCGAGATCGCGCAGCGCTACCTCGCCGCGATCGGCATCCAGGCGGAGCTGCGGCTGACCGACTGGTCCACGCGCGTCAGCCTCGGCATCCGCGGGCAGTATGATATCGCGGTGCATGGCGTCTCGGCTGATTTCAACGATCCGGACGGGCTGACGGTGGTGCTGGATACCTCGCTTTCGGCGGCGCATGGCCGCTCCTTCGGCGTGCAGGCGCCGCGCACGGTGGAGCTGCTGGCCAAGGGCCGCGCGGAATTCGACCCGGGCAAGCGGGTGGAGATCTACAAGGACATGCAGCGCGCCGCATTGGAGGAAGTGCCGATGGTCGGCCTCGCCTGGCGGGCGCAGGGCTATGGGCTGGATGCCAGGCTGACGGGCTTCGCCAACCTGCCCGGCGCGCTCAGCACCTCCTCTGGCGCCATGCTGGAGTATACGGGGCCCGGCTGATGCTCTGGCTGCTGCGGCGCCTCGGGACCTCGCTGCTGCTGATGTGGGTGGTCGCCTCGATCGTCTTCCTGGCGCTGCATGTGGTGCCGGGCGATCCGGCCGAGGTGCTGCTCTCCACCGGCGGCACCTCGCCCGATCCCTATGCGGTGGCGGAGCTGCGGACGCGGCTCGGGCTCGACCTGCCGCTGCATGTGCAATACGGCGCCTTCCTCGCGGGGCTGGCGCGGGGCGATCTCGGCGTGTCGCTGGTGGATGACTACCCGGTGGCCGAGGAGATCATGCTGCGCCTGCCGCGCACGCTGGAGCTGATCCTCGCCGGCTCGCTCATCGCCGTGCTGGTCGGGCTGCCGGCGGGCACCTATGCGGCGGTGCGGCATGGCAGCGGCTTCGACCGGGGGGCGGGGGCCACGGCGGCGGTGCTGCAATCGGTGCCGGTCTTCGTGCTGGGCACGCTGCTGATCCTGCTCTTCGCGCAGACGCTGCGCTGGATGCCGGCGGGGGGCTATGTGCCGGCGTCCGAAAGCCTGTTGCGGCATCTCGTGCTGCTGCTGCTGCCGGCGCTGGCGGTGGGCAAGGGGCTGGCGGCGGTGGTCTATCGGATGACGCGGGCCTCGGTGCTGGATGCGCTGTCGCGCGACCATGTCCGCACCGCCCGCGCCAAGGGGCTCACCCCGCGCCGGGTGCTGGCGCGGCATGTCGTGCGCAATGCGCTGAGCCCGGTCGCGACCGTGCTCGGGCTGCATATGGGCGCGCTGCTGGGGGGCACGGTGCTGGTCGAATACGTCTTCAACTGGCCGGGGCTGTCCACGCCGCTGCTGCGAGCGGTGGAGGCGCGGGACTACCCCATGGTCGTCGGCATCATCCTGACCGTCTCGGCGCTGTTCCTGCTGATCAACCTCGCCATGGATTTCCTCTACGCCGCGCTGGACCCGCGCATCCTGCGGTCATGAGGCGGCTGCTCTGGCCCGGCGCTGTTGTCGCCGTCATCGTGCTCGTGGCGGTGCTGGCGCCGCTGCTGCCGCTGCATGATCCGGTGGTGCAGGATGTCGGCAACCGCCTGGCGCGCTGGCTGCCGGACAGCCCGCTCGGGCGGGACGAGTTCGGCCGCGATGTGCTGTCGCGGCTGATCTGGGGGGCGCGCGCCTCGCTGACCGTGGCCTTCGTCGCCTCGCTGATCGCGGCGGTGGCGGGGACGGCGCTCGGGCTGCTCGGCGGCTGGTTTCGCGGGTTGCCGGAGTTCCTCGCGATCCGCGGTGCCGATGTGCTGCTGTGCTTCCCGCCGATCCTGCTGGCGCTGCTGGTGGTGACGCTGATGGGGCCGGGGACGGGGACGCTGATCTTCGTGCTGGCGATCCTGTATCTGCCGGGCTTCATCCGCGTCGCCTATGCCGAGGTGCTCTCCGCCCGCGCCCAGGATTATGTCGAGGCCGTGCGCGCCCTTGGGGCGCCGACGGGGCGTATCCTGCTGCGCACGGTGTTGCCGAATATCGCGGGGCCGGTGCTGGTGCAGCTTTCTCTCGCGGTCGCGGCCGCGGTGGTGCTGGAAAGCGGGCTGTCCTTCCTCGGGCTTGGCGTGGTGCCGCCGACGCCGTCCTGGGGGCAGATGATCCGCGGCGCGCGGGCGACCATGGAACAGGCGCCGACCTTGCTGCTCTGGCCCTGTGTCACGCTCACCGTGACCATCCTGGCGATGAACCTGCTCTGCGACGCGCTGCGCGATGCGCTGGACCCGCGCGGGGCGGCACCCCCCCGGCGGCTGCTGGACCGGGTGCTGCCCGGGCTGCTGCCGCCGACCGCCCCGGCGTTGCTGGAGGTGCGCGGGCTGACGGTGGAGATCGCGACCCCGGCGGGGGTGATCCGCCCGGTCGAGGACCTCTCCTTCTCCGTCGCCGCCGGCCGCACCCTGGCGATCGTGGGCGAAAGCGGCTCGGGCAAATCCATGGCGGCGCTGGCGGTGATGGGGCTGTTGCCGCCCGCGGCACGGGTGGCCAGCGGCAGCGTCTGGTTCGAGGGCGGCGAGTTGCTCCGCGCGCCGGAACCGGCCCGGCGCCGGCTGCGCGGCGGCGCCATGGCCATGGTCTTCCAGGACCCGATGAGCAGCCTCAACCCCGTGTATCGCATCGGCGCCCAGGTGACCGAGGCGATCGCCGCCCATCGCACGCCGGCGCGCGATGAGGCGGTGTCGCTGCTGAGCCGGGTCGGCATCGCCGATCCCGCCCGCCGGGCGCGCGCCTGGCCGCACGAGCTGTCGGGCGGGATGCGGCAGCGGGTCATGATCGCCATGGCCATCGCCAACCGCCCGCGGCTGCTGATCGCCGATGAGCCGACGACGGCGCTCGACGTCACCGTGCAGGCGGCGATCCTCGACCTGCTGGCCGATCTGCGGCGGGAGGGGGGCATGGGCATGGTGCTGATCACCCATTCCCTCGGCGTGGTCGCCGAAGTCGGCGATGAGGTCGCGGTGATGTATGCCGCGCAGATCGTCGAGCGCGGCTCGGTCGCCGAGGTGTTTTCCCGGCCCCGCCACCCCTATACAAGCGCCCTGCTGGCCGCCGTGCCGGATGGGGAGCGCGAGGCCGAGGGCATCCCCGGCACCGTCCCGCGCCCCGATTCCTGGCCCCCCGGCTGCCGCTTCGCCCCCCGCTGCACCCATGCCCGCGCCATCTGCGACACACCCCCGCCGCTTGAGGTCGTGGACGGGCGCGAGATCCGCTGCCTGCGCTGGCGCGAGATCGCGGCATGACGCTGGTCCAGGCCGAGGCGATCGAGAAGGTGTTTGCCGGCCGCGGCTTTTTTCGTCGCGCGCGCGGGGTGCGCGCGGTCGCCGGCATCGATGCCAGCGTGGATCGCGGCGAGGCGCTCGGTGTCGTCGGCGAAAGCGGTTCCGGCAAGAGCACGCTGGGGCGGCTCATGCTCGGGCTGCTGCCGGTCACGGCCGGGCGGCTGCGCTTCGATGGCGCGCCGATGCCGGCGCCCGATACCACCGCCTGGCGCCGGCTGCGCGCCCGCATGGGGATCGTGTTCCAGGATCCCTTCGGCAGCCTGGATGCCCGGCGCAGCATCGGGGCGCAGATCGGTGATGGCATCGCGATCCATGGTGGCGTGTCGGCCGCGGAACGCGTGGCGCGGGTCGCGGCCCTGCTGCACAAGGTCGGGCTGGATGCGCGCCGCGCCGGCGCCTTCCCGCATGAGTTCAGCGGCGGCCAGCGGCAGCGGATCGGCATCGCCCGGGCGCTGGCCTCGGGGCCGGAGTTCCTGGTGGCGGATGAACCGGTCTCGGCGCTGGATGTCTCGATCCAGGCCCAGGTGGTGCGGCTGCTGGCCGATCTGCGGCGGGACCTTGGCCTGGCCTTGCTGTTCATCAGCCATGACCTGCTGGTGGTGCGCCACCTGTGCGACCGCGTGCTGGTGATGTACGCGGGCCGGGTGATGGAGGAAGGCCCGGTGGGCGAGATCTTCGCCCATCCGATGCACCCCTATACGCGGGCGCTGCTCTCCGCGACGCCGATGCTGGACCCCGCGCGGCGGATCGCGCGGATCATCCTGCCGGGCGAGCCGCCGAGCCCGTCCAACCCACCCTCCGGCTGCGTCTTCCGCACGCGCTGCGCCCATGCCATCGATGCCTGCGCCGGATCGGTGCCGGCGCTGCGCCCGATGGGGCAGGGCAGCCGTGTCGCCTGCATCCGCGCCGAAGAGATCGCCTGATCAGAAGGAAACCGCACATGGCCGACAAATCCCCGACCAAGGTTCGCATGGGGGAAATCACCGGCGATGAGGCGCGCAGCCTCTACGCCACCAACCCGGTGATCCTGCTGCCCATGGGCAGCCACGAGGACCAGGGCCCGCATGCCCCGATGGGCGACTATTTCCTGGCCGAGAAGATCGCCGAGATGATCGCGCTGCGCGCCACCGCCGAGGGCACGACGACCGTGGTCGCCCCGGTGCTGCCCTTCGGCAAGGGCGATTTCTTCGGCTCCATGCCGGGCGGCATCGCGCTGTCCTACAGCACCGCGCGCGCCGTGCTGGACGACATCTTCGCCAATCTGCTGCGGCACAAGCTGACCAAGCTCATCGTCATCAACGGCCATGGCGGCAATGTCCCGGTCATCAACGACGCGACCCGCGCCGTGTTGCACGACAAGGGCGTGCTGATCCCGGCGATGTACCTCTGGCGCATCGCCTATGGGCTGCTGCCGAAGATCGTGGGGGCGGAGAAGGCCAAGGCCGTCTCCAGCCATGGCGCCGATCCGCTGACCAGCCTCGGGATGCATCTCTTCCCCGAGCGGCTGCGGCTGGACCTGATGCCGGCGCCGGGTGAGAAGCCGAAGCCCATGCATATGGGCCTGGGCTTCCAGGGCTGGGGCGCGCTCGATTTCCAGGGCGCCGAGGTCACCGTGCCGCTGGAATATGACGCGGTGAGCCCGAATGGCATCGGCACCGGCGATCCGCATCTGTGCAGCGCCGAGACCGGTGCCGCGCTGGCGGAGCAGTTGACGGCGATCGGCGCCGGCTTCTGCAAGCACTTCGCCGCGCAGAGCTAGCAGCGCGGGCTTCGGGCCGCCCCGGACCCCCCGGGGCGGCCCGAAGCATCGACGCCGAGGGCTTGCCCGGCTAGGGAGCGTGCCGAAGGCGCCTGACGCCGGATCGCTCTCACACCGGATCATCGCCATGACACCCGACCAGCCGCTGCCCATCCTCGCGACCCATGGCGGCAAGTTCCACTGCGACGAGGTCTTCGCCTATGCCGTGCTGCGCCTGGCGTTGGGCCTGCGCGAAGCCGGCCAGGACCATGTGCTGCGGCGAACCCGCAAGCAGGATCTGATCGATACCGCCGACATCGTCTGGGACGTGGGCTTCACCTTCGATGCCGCCGCCAAGCGCTTCGACCACCATCAGCGCGGCGCACCGCTGCGCATCGATGACACGCCCTTCTCCTCCGCTGGGCTGGTCTGGCAGGTCTATGGCGAGCAGGCGGTCGCGGCGCTGTTGCGGGAGAGCGGGTCCGAGGGTTTCGCCGCCGCCATCGCCGCCGAACTCGACGAGAACGTCGTGCGCAGGATTGACGAGATCGACAATGGCGTCTCGGTGGCAGGCCCGATCCTGCGCGACACGCTGGGGCTGGCGTCGCTGATCGGGGACTGCAACCCCACCTGGGACGACCCCGCCGGGAGCGGCCCGACCGCCGGCGATGCCGCCTTCCAGGAGGCCGCCGCACTGGCCCTGGGCATGCTGCGCCGCCGCGTCGAGGGGCTGCGGGCCCGGCTTGCCGCCGAGGCCAGTGTCCTCGCCGCGCATGCGGCGGGCGAGGACCCGCGCATCCTGGTGCTGGACCGCGGCATGCCCTGGAAGAACGTGGTGTTTTCCCATGATCTGCCGGTGCTCTTCACCGTCTCCCCGGCGTCCAATGGCAATTGGATGCTGGATACGATGCCGCCGGAGCCCGGCTCCTTCGGGCAGCGGCTGCCGCTGCCGGAAGCCTGGGCGGGGCTGCCGGCCGAGGCGCTCGCCACGACGACGGGCGTGGCGGATGCCGTCTTCGTGCATCTGCGCCGGTTCGTGGGCGCGGCCGGGTCGCGCGCCGGCGCCGTCGCACTGGCGCGCAAGGCGCTGGCGGGCTGAGGGCCTTAGGCGACGCGGTCCTGCGCGGGGATCTCCTCCCCGCGCGCGACGCGCTCGATATTGCCGAGCCAGTGCTTGATCCCGCGCGCCGCATTCTCATGCGCGGTCGAGGCCGAATGCGGCGTCACGATCACATTGTCCCTATGCAGGAACGGATGATCGGCCGGCGGCGGCTCCTGTTCGAAGACATCGACGGCGGCACCGGCCAGGGTGCCGTCGCGCAGCGCCTCGGCCATATCGGCCTCCACCACCACGCCGCCGCGCGCGACATTCACCAACAGCGCGCCGCGCTTCATCAGCCCGAAGGCGCGGGCGTCGATCATGCCCTTGGTCTGTGGCGTCAGCGGGCAGTTCAGGGTGATGAAATCGGACTCCGCCAGCAGCGCGTCCAGCGGCCGCCAGGTGGCGCCGAGTGCTGCTTCCTCGGCCGCCGGCAGCCGGTTGCGGTTGTGGTAGAGGATGGGGCAGCCGAAGGCCGCGAGCCGCTTGGCGACCTGCTGGCCGATCGCGCCCATGCCGATGATGCCGACGGTCTTGCCGGAGACGATGATGCTGCGGCGGGAAATCTCATTCTTCTCCCAGCCGCCGGCCGAGGTGCTGAGATGCGCCGGCACGATGCGCCGGGCGAGCGCCACCAGCACGCCGACGGTGAATTCGGCGACCGCCGTCGCATTGCTGCCGGTGGTGCGGGCGATCTGGATGCCGCGGGCCTGGGCCGCGGGGATGTCGATGTTGTCGATGCCGACGCCCCATTTGTGGATCAGCTTCAGCTTCGGCCCCGCCGCCATCACCTCATCCGGCACGCCGACATCCCACCACACCGCATAGGTCGCATCGGCCACGGCGGCTTTCAGATCGTCGATGCCGCGACCATTCACCCGCGTGATCTCGAAGCCGGGGGCGAGCAGGCTGCGGATCAGCTTGGCCTGATCGTCCGAGATCGGTTGCAGCATCGCGATTTTTTCAGACATGAGGGTCTCCAGGTGGCGCAATCGAAAGCGCCTTGGCCATATGCACGGTGACGCCGGCGAGGAACGGCTCCTCCCGCGTCACGCGATAGCCAAGGCGCAGATAGAGGGCGATATTTTCGGCGAAGAGCTTGTTGGTATAAAGCCGCATCTCGCGATGCCCGCGCGATGCGGCCAGATCTTCCGCATGCGCCATCAGGCGGCGCGCGAAGCCGCGGCCCTGGAAGGCGGGCGCGACGGCGAGGTTCTCGACCAGCAGATGATCCTCGCCCGGGATGGTCTGGATCAGCGCGGCCAGCGCCTCGTCCACGAACAGCAGGTCGAAGCGATGCTCACGCAGCGCGCGGTCGTAATCGGCCTGCATCGGCATGGGCTCGCGGCCGATGCGCGGGACCCATTTCGCATAGGCCGCGCGCGTCAGCCCCCGAATCGCGCCAGCATCGGCGGGGACAGCCTGCCGCGGCAGCATCGGCGCTAGGTGACGGGCGCATCGGGGGAGAAGCGCACCCCGGCCCGCGCATGCCCGCCACCGAGGGCCACCACCGAGCCATCGGCGCGCCAGCAGGCCGCTCCGGTCATGGCGCCATCGGCCTCAAAGGCGATGGCGTTCATGCCGCCGCCGATGGTCCGCACCCGCTTCACCGGATGGCCCATGGCGGAGAGCGCCTCGGCGGTCGCGGCGCTGATGTTCGGCTCCAGTTCGAGGTCCCCACCCATGGTCCAGATGCGTGGCGCCTCGACCGCGTATTGCAGCGCCATGCCATGGTCGATGAGGTTGACCAGCGCCTGCATCGCCGAGCCGAAGATCCGCAAGCCCCCGGGCAGCCCCAGCGCAAAGGCGGGCTTGCCGTCCCGGGTCACGATCATCGGCGCCATCGAGGTGAAGACCCGCTTGCCCGGTTCGATCGACAGCGCCGCACCGGGCTTGGGGTCGAAGTTCAGCATGTAGTTGTTGCAGATCAGCCCGGTCCCCGGCACCGCGACCCGCGCGCCGAACAGGCTGTTGATGGTCTGGGTGGTGGCGATGATGTTGCCGGCGGCGTCCGCCACGGTGACATGCGTGGTATTGGCCGATTCCTTCAGCGACGGATCGGCGGCCCAGGCCTGGGCGCAAGTGAGGTCGATCGCGGCCCGCCGTGCCTCGGCATAGGATTTGGCGATGATCTGCGCGACCGGCACGGTCACGAAGGCCGGGTCGGCGGTGGCGGCGGAGCGGTCGGCGAAGGCGATCTTCAGCACCTCGGCCAGCAGATGCACGGCAGCCGGCGTGCCTGAGCCGAGCGCCTTGAGGTCGAACCCCTCCAGGATGTTCAGCATCTGCGCGATATGCACGCCGGAGGAGGCGGGCGGCGGCGGCCCCCAGATGTCGAAGCCGCGATAGGTGCCGTGGATGGGGGTGCGCTCGATCGGCGCGGCGCCATCCAGATCGGCCTGGGAGATCAGCCCCGAGGCCGCGACGATCGCCGCCCCCAGCGGGCCTTGCAGCACCGCGGGGCCTTGGGCCGCGATCTCGCGCAGCGTATCGGCATAGGCGCCCTGCACCAGCACTTCGCCCGCCTTCACGCGGGTGCCGCCGGGCAGGAAACGCGCCGCCAGATCGGCATCCAGCGCCAGATCGGCGGAGGCATCGGCGATGGCGTCGGAGAGGTAGGCGGTGGCGCGGAAGCCGCGCGCGGCCGTGCGGATCGCCGGCTGCATCACATCCTCCAGCGACCAGGTGCCATAGGTCGCCAGCGCATGGCACCAGCCGGGCAGCGAGCCCGGCACCGCGAAGGAGCGCGCGCCATAGGCATTGGCGCGGTCGCGCACCTCGCCGGCGGCATCCAGCGCATACATGTCCGGCGTCGCGGCGGCCGGCGCGCGGGAGAGGCCGTCGATCACCATATGCCGCCCATCGGCCATCCGCAGATGCGCGGTGCCGCCGCCCATCAGCCCGACCATCATCGGCTCGACGACGGTCAGGGTGAACAGCGCCGCCACGGCCGCATCCACGGCATTGCCGCCGGCCAGCAGCACCTCGGCGCCGGCCGCCGAGGCCAAAGGATGATTCGTGCAGACCACACCGCGCGAGCCGCGCGCCGGCTGCTTTTCCAGCGAGAAACTCACAGACGAATAGCTCACTGGCCGGCCAGCACCTTGGCGCTGGCGCCGCTGAGGTCGCCGAGCTTTTCGCCCGCCGCGACCCGCCCTTGGGTGATCAGCCCGCGCGCCTGGCGGTCGATGGCGGCACGGGCCTCGGCCTCGGCCTCGGCGGGCGGCATCACCAGCACGCCCGATTCATCGCAGAGCACCGCATCGCCCGGCATCACCACCGTGCCGCCGATCGAGACCGGCACATTCATCCGCCCGCCCAGGTCGTAGACGCGGGTCGTGATCGGCGCGAGGCCGCGGCCCCAGAGCGGGAAGGCGGAGGCCTCGACCTCCTCCAGATCGGTGCAGGGCCCGTCCACCACGCCGGCCTTGGCGCCGGCCGCCTTGGCCGCCACGGTCACGCCCCCGCCCCAGCAGGCGTGGCGCGTGTCGCCCAGGCGGTCCACCACCAGTATGTCGCCCGGCCGCAGCAGCCCGAGCACATGATGCAGCAGCGTGCTGTCGGCCCCCGGGATCTGCACGGTGACGGCGGTGCCGGCGAAGCGGCGGCCGCCCTTCACCAGGCTCGGCAGCAGCGCATGCACGCCGCGATCGACGAAGCCCCAGTGGCGCCAATGGCCGATGGTGGCCGTCTCGGCCTGTTCCAGAAGCGCGACGACCTCGGTGCTCAACGGGCTCGGCATCGGGCCCAGGAAGTATTTCGACATGGCGATCAGTCCCTTGTGCAGACGGCGGGGTGCAAACGGCGGGGTATGGACGCGGCCGGGCCGGGCGCTGCCAGCGGATGGCGCATGGAATGACCCCTCTCCAGAAGCCGTGACGCTGGCATGGCACTCCGGGGCGGGCAATCGGCTCAGACGGTAAATTGCTCCGCGATCACCCGCTCGGACAGCCCATGCCCCGGATCGAAGAGCAGGGTGAGCGACACCGTCCGATCCTCGCGCACCTCGACGCGGACGACCTCGCGCACCTCGGTGAAGTCGGCGACGGCGGCGACCGGGCGCTTCTCGGGCTCCAGCACCTCGAACACCACCTGCGCCTCCGATGGCAGCAGCGCGCCGCGCCAGCGGCGGGGGCGGAAGGCGCTGATCGGGGTCAGCGGCAGCAGATTGGCCGAAAGCGGCACGATCGGCCCATGCGCCGAGAGGTTGTAGGCGGTGCTGCCGGCCGGGGTGGAGACCAGCACGCCGTCGCAGCTCAGCTCCGCAAGGCGCTCCCGCCCATCGACGGTGATGCGGATCTTGGCGACCTGGCGGGTCTCGCGCAGCAGGCTGACCTCGTTGATCGCCACCGCCTCATGCCGCTTGCCATGCACATCCAGCGCCATCATCCGCAGCGGATGCAGGGTCGCGGCCTGGGCCTCGGCCAGCCGCGCGGGCAGGCCGTTCTCCGACCAGGCATTCATGAGGAAGCCGACGCTGCCGCGGTTCATCCCATAGACCGGGATGCCGCGATGCAGGACGCGATGCAGCGTCTCCAGCATGAAGCCATCGCCGCCGAGGGCGACGATCACCTCCGCCTCCTCCTCCGGCAGGTCGCCGTAAAGCTCGACCAGCCGTGCCAGCCCCTCCTGCGCCGCCGGGGCGGAGGAGGCGAGGAAGGCCGCGCGGGGGGGAATCAGGCGGCGTCCCGCGCCGCGAGGCTGGCAGCCTTGTCATGGCCGGGGAGCATCTGGATCGCGGACATGGGCATGGCTCGGCTCCTGGTCGGGCGCATCAAGCGCCGGTCGGCGGGGCCGGGCAAGCCGCGGGGGGAAAACGGCCGCGCCGACACGCCGCGCGGCGGCGAGCGGCGATCATGTTCAGCGGCGCGCCGATCTGGCGACCCCGGGTATCGCGCTGCCGCAACCAACGCCCGCGGCGGGCGCGCCTTACCGCCCGCTGCGGGGCCAATCGATCCGGGGCTCCGTCCGCCCCCTGGCGCTCGGCCAGGCGGGGGGGGGCGGGATCGGGGGCGCCGGGCTCGGCGCCTCCGCCTCGGTGCGGGCGATACGCGGGCCGATGGGCGGTTCCGCCCAGCCCTCATCGGGGGAGATGCGGCGGCCCTGCGGCTGCTCGCGCACCGACAGGGTGCGCAGCTCGGCCTGGATCTCGTCGAGCTGCGCTTCCAGGATCTCCAGCCGCCCCTTCAGCCCGAAGACGGAGAAGGGCATCAACAGGAAGGCCGCGCCGAAGACCGCGAGCATGCCAAGCAGCACGAGGCCGCTCCAGTCCGGCAGGCCGGGGATCGCCAGCCGGTTGACCAGCTCCACCACCGTCAGCCGCCCGTCACGCTCATATGGCGGGCGACGGCGGCGCGATCCATAACGAAATCATGCCCCTTCGGCTTGCGTGCGATGGCGGCGAGGATGTGTTCGCGCAAGCCCTCGTCATCGACACCCGGATCGCGCAGCGGCCGGCGCAGATCGGCCGCGTCATCCTGGCCGAGGCACATGTAGAGCGTGCCGGTGCAGGTCAGCCGCACCCGGTTGCAGGATTCGCAGAAGTTGTGGGTCATCGGCGTGATCAGCCCGAGCCTGCCGCCGGTTTCCGCCACGTCGTAGTAGCGGGCGGGGCCGCCGGTCGCATGGCTGCTTTCGGTCAGCGTCCAATGCTCGCGCAGCCGCTGGCGGACCAGGGAGAGCGGCAGATACTGGCCGGCGCGATCGCCGGAGATGTCGCCCATCGGCATGGTCTCGATCAGGGTCAGGTCGAAGCCATGCTCGCCGCACCAGGCGAGCATGCGGTCGTATTCCTCCTCGTTCACGCCCTTCAGCGCGACGGCATTGATCTTGACCGCGAGGCCGGCGGCCTTGGCGGCGAAGATGCCATCCAGGGTCGGCTCCAGCTTGCCCCAGCGGGTGATGGCGGCGAATTTCTGCGCATCCAGCGTGTCGAGGCTGACGTTGATGCGCCGCACCCCGGCCGAATAGAGCTGGCCGGCCATCTTGGTGAGTTGCGAGCCGTTGGTCGTGACCGTCAGCTCCTTCAGCCCGCCCGGCCCGATCCGGTCGCCGAGGTTGCGGAACAGCGAGATGACGTTCTTGCGGACCAGCGGCTCGCCGCCGGTGAGGCGGATGCGTTCGACGCCCAGGCCGATGAAGGTGCCGCAAAGGCGGTCCAGCTCCTCAAGCGTCAGGACCTCCGACTTGGGGAGGAAGGTCATGTCCTCGGCCATGCAATAGACGCAGCGGAGGTCGCATCGGTCGGTGACCGAAACGCGGAGGTAGGAGATCCGCCGGCCGAACGGATCGAGCATCTTGGGCCTGTCCTTCCTGGGTCGGGTGACACTGATATGGCGGGATTTGGTCCGATACCCCCCCGCGCCGCAAGCCCTTTGCGGGGTTTACGCTCAGAACAGCAGGGCGAAGCCGCCCGCCAGCGCCAAAAGCAACTGGGCACAGCGCCGGTACCAGACAATGGGCAGGATATGGAACAGCCGCACGCCCACGGGGACGGAGATCGCCAGCACCGGCAGCAGCAGCGCCACCTTGGCCAACAGCACCGGCCCCATCAGCCCGGCCCAGAGCGGGGCGGCGATGGAAATCACTGAAATCATGGAGAAAAACAGAATGAGGCTGGCGCGATGCTGGCGCGCTGCCTCCGGCCCGGAGAGGAGGTAGAGGATGACGGGCGGCCCGCTCATCCCCGTCGCCCCCTTCAGCAGGCCCGAGGTGACGCCGACCGAGAGGTTCAGCAGCAGCGGGCGGGAGCCGTGGTAGCGCCAGCTCGACATCAGCAGCGCGCCGAACAGCAGCACGCAGACCCCGATCGCGCGGCGCAGGATCTCGCCATCCGCATTCAGCAGCACCCAGGCGCCGAAGGGGGTCGCGACCACGGCCGCGGCGCCGAGCGGCAGGATGGTGCGGCGGTCCGCCTCCCCAATCGCCTTGGGCAGCAGTTGCATGGAGACGATCAGCTCCATCAGCAGGATCGCCGGCACGCCGCCCAGGGTGCCGAACAGCGTGGAATAGACCGGGGAGAGCAGGATCGCGGTCCCGAATCCCGAATAGCCGCGCATCATCCCGGCCACCGCCGTCGCGCCGACAGCCACCCAGAACTGCCAGGTGCCTGGTAGTTCCATCACAGCCGCAAAAAATTCCGTCATCGCGTGTCGGGTGCCTCGTCCAGCGTCTGCAAGGCGATGACCGCCCCATTGATGAGCACCTTGCCCGCGTTCTCAAAATTCACGGTCACCCGGTCGCCGATCACCGACTGCACCTGGCCAATGCCCCAATCGGGGCGGCTTGGGTGGCGCACCCACATTCCGGGCTCAAGAAGAAAGGGCATGACCGGGCGCACCATCCCGCCGAGTTTACTGGTTCGCAAGGGGGCTGGCCCTAACACTTGCGGTTGCATCCGGGCAGAGTGGCGCGATGACGGTTGGAACAGATTTTGCCAGTGTAACGGCACTGCGGCTCGCACAGGCGCTTTGCGCGCGCATCTGCCATGACATGGGCGGGCCCGCGGGCATGGTTGTCGGTGCGCTGGAAATGGCGGGCGATGCCGAGGATGCGGCCGATGCCCAAGTGGGCGCGGCGGTGCCCGATGAGGCGATGGAACTTGCCCTGGAAAGCGCCCGCGCCATTCGCGCGCGGCTCCGCCTGTGGCGCGCGGCCTGTGCCGGCGATACCGGCCCGATGCCGGCGCCGGCGCTGTCGGCGCTGCTGGATGCGGTGCTGGCCGGCGGCCGCGTCCGCTTCCTGGGCGGGCTGCCGCCGGGGGTGGTCCTGCCGGCCGAGGCGGGGCAATTGGCCCTGGTCGGCGCCATGCTGGCGGTCGAGGCGCTGCCGCGCGGCGGGGTCGTGCATCTGACCGGCTCGGCCGACCACCTCGTCATCCTGCCCGAGGGGCCGGATGCGCGCTGGCCGGCGGGGCTGGGCCAGGGCCTCGCCGGCACCTTGGTCGAACCCGAGCCGCGCGCCGTGCTCACGCCAATGCTCCTGGCCCTGGCGAAGGCCGAGGGCTGGCGGGTCTCCCTCGCCTTCGGCGCCGGCCCGCAGCCGGGGCCGCTGCTGCTCCAACGCGGCTGAGCAGCCCCTTTACCCTTCCTTCGCTCCCCCCCCGGCAGACTGCGCTTTCGTGAATCGCAGTGCCGGGGATACGCCATGGATGACCTGCTCGCAGACTTCCTGACCGAGACGAATGAGGGGCTGGTGGCGTTGGACGCCGCCTTGGTGAAGCTGGAGCGCTGCCCGGACGACCGGCCGACCCTGTCGGAAATCTTCCGCCTGGTTCACACCATCAAGGGCACCTGCGGCTTCCTCGGCCTCTCCCGCCTCGAACATGTCGCCCATGCCGCCGAGAATGTGCTCGGCAAATACCGCGACGGCAGCCTGGTCGTGACCGGCGACGGCATCACCTTGGTGCTGAGTTCGCTCGACCGCATCAAGATGATCGTCTCCGGGATCGAGCGCACCGGCTCGGAGACCGCGGGGGACGACCAGCCGCTGATCGCAGCCCTGGATGCGGCCTCCGAGGGGCGCAGCCCGCCGCCGGCCGCGTCGGCGCCCGAGGTCTCGCTGGCGGTCGAGGTCGCGCCCGAGCCGGCCGAGATCGCCGCCCCGATCCTCCGCGCGGAGACGCCGCCCCTGGCCGAGCCGGAATCATCGTCCGGCACCAGCCTCGCGCCGCAGACCATCCGCGTCACCGTGGATGTGCTGGAGGATCTGATGACCCTGGTCAGCGAGCTGGTGCTGACCCGCAACCAGCTGATGCAGCTGGTCCGCGCCTCGGGCGACAATGCCTTCGCGGTGCCGTTGCAGCGGCTGTCGCACATCACCACCGACCTGCAGGAAGGGGTGATGAAGACCCGCATGCAGCCGATCGGCAATGCCTGGGCCAAGCTGCCGCGCCTCGTGCGCGACCTCTCGCTCGAACTCGGCAAGAAGATCGAGCTGGACATGCGCGGGGCCGAGACCGAGCTTGACCGCCAGGTGCTCGAACTCATCAAGGACCCGCTGACCCATATGGTCCGCAACAGCGGCGACCATGGCCTCGAAACCCCGGCGCAGCGCCGCGCGGCGGGCAAGCCCGATGCCGGGCGCATCATCCTGAACGCCTATCATGAAGGCGGGCACATCATCATCGAGGTCGGCGACGATGGCCGCGGCCTGCCGGTGGAGCGCATCCGGCAGAAGGTTCTGGCCAATGGGCTGGCGACCGAGGCCGAACTCGCCGGCATGGCCGAGCACGAGATCCAGCGCTTCATCTTCCGTGCCGGTTTCTCCACCGCGGCGGCGGTCACGGCGGTCTCGGGGCGCGGCGTCGGCATGGATGTCGTGAAAACCAACATCGAGAAGATCGGCGGCACGATCGAGTTGCGCTCGCGCGAAGGGCGCGGCACCACCTTCATCATCAAGATCCCGCTGACCTTGGCGATCGTCTCGGCGCTGGTGGTCGCGGCCGGCGGCGAGCGCTTCGCGATCCCGCAGATCGGCGTGCTGGAACTGGTGCGCGTCGGCGGCGGCGGCGGGGCGGCGGTCGAGCGGGTCAACGACACCCCGGTGCTGCGGCTGCGGGAGCGGCTGCTGCCGCTGGTCTCGCTCGCCACGCTGCTGCGGCTGGATGCGGTCCCCGAGGGCAATGGGGACGCCGCCTTCGTCATCGTCACCCAGGTCGGGCCGCATGTCTTCGGCATCATCGTCGATCGCGTCTTCGACACCGAGGAGATCGTGGTCAAGCCGGTCGCGCCGATCCTGCGCCATGTCACCATGTTCAGCGGCAACACCATCCTCGGCGATGGCTCGGTCATCATGATCCTCGATCCCAACGGCATCGCGCGGGCGACCGGCGTCGGCGCCGATGATTTGGGCGAGGACCAGGCCGCCGCCGCCATCGCCAATGCGCGCTCCAATGCCCGCACCGCGATGCTGCTGTTCCGCGCCGGCGATGCGACGCCCAAGGCGGTGCCGCTCGGCCTCGTCGCGCGGCTGGAGGATATCGCCGCCGAACAGATCGAGATGTCGGCCGGCCATCCGGTGGTGCAGTATCGCGGCAAGCTGATGCCGCTGATCCCGATCGGTGGCCATTGGATGCCGCCCGAGCCCGGCGCGCGCCAATCGGTGCTGGTCTTCAACGAACGCGACCGCGCGCTCGGGCTGATGGTCGATGAGATCCTCGATGTCGTCGAGGAACGCCTGACCATCGAATCCCAGCAGGACCAGCCGGGTTTCCTTGGCAGTGCGGTGATCGCGGGCAAGGTGACCGAGGTGCTGGACTGCGCCTATTGGCTCCACCAGGCGGGCGAGGATTGGTTCGGCCCCGAGGCGCGGCAGCAGGCCTCCGCCCGCGTGCTGATCGTCGAGGACAGCGCCTTCTTCCGCAACCTCGTGGTGCCGACGCTCTCCTCGGTCGGCTACGAGGTCACCGCGGTCGATGATGCCATGGCGGCGCTGCGGCTGCGCGAGGCGGGCCATAGCTTCGACATCATCATCTCCGACATCGAGATGCCGGGGATGGATGGCTTCGCCTTCGCCGCGGCGGTGCGGGAGGGCGGGCCGTGGCGCGACCTGCCGCTGATCGCGCTGTCCGGCCGGGCGGGGGCGGCGGATGTCGCGCGCGGCCGCGAGGCCGGCTTCACCGATTACGTCGGCAAGTTCGACCGCGGCGCGGTGCTCCGCAGCCTCGCCGATTGCCTCGCCCATGTCGGCGCCTGAAGGGATCACGACAATGCAGACCAACATGCAGACCGGTACCCAACCGGGCCCACCCGCCTCGCGCGGCGCCGTGCCCGCCGAGGATGCCGGCATCGTCTTCCTCACCCTGACCGTCGCGGGCAAGCCCTGCGCGGTTCCGGCGCTGGTGGTGCGCGATGTGCTCGGGCCGCAGACCATCACGCGCATCCCGCTGGCGCCGCCCGAGGTCGCCGGCAGCCTCAATCTGCGCGGCCGCATCGTCACCGCGATCGACCTGCGCCGCCGCCTCGGCCTGCCGCCACGCGAGGCGGGCGCGCCGGCGCCGATGAGCGTCGTCGTCGAGCATGGCGGCGAACTCTACAGCCTGCTCTCGGATGCGGTGGGCGAGGTGGTGCCGCTGCATGCGCGCGACGCCGCCCCGAATCCCCCGACCCTGGACCCGTTGTGGCGCGAGGTCAGCAAGGGTGTGCATCGGCAGGATGGGCGGCTGCTCATCGTGCTGGATGTGGAGCGGGTTCTCGCCTTCGGGCCGATGTGAGCGGAGAGGCGAGATGCGACGCTCTGCCCTGGTGGTGGATGACAGCCGTGTGGTCCGCAAGGCCGCGCGGCGGATGCTGGAAGGCTTCGGCTTTTCGGTGCGCGAGGCCGAGGATGGCGAGCAGGCCTTGATCGCCTGCCGCGCCGAGGCGCTGCCGAATGTGGTGCTGCTCGACTGGAACATGCCGGTGATGGACGGCATCACCTTCCTGCGCGCGGCGCGTGCCGAATTCGGCGCGGATCGGCCGCCGATCGTGCTCTGCACGACGGAATCGGAATTCTCGCGGATCGTGGAGGCGCTGCAGGCCGGCGCCCAGGAATACATCATGAAGCCCTTCGACGCGACGATCCTCGGCGGCAAGCTGGCGCAGATCGGCCTGCTCGACGCGGCCGAGGTGCCCGCGTGATCGCCCTGGCCCCGGCGAGGATTGCGGTGGGCGCGGCGGCGGTGCGGGTGCTGATCTGTGACGACAGCCCGACCGCGCGCGGCGCGATGGCCCGCGTGCTGGAGGCCGATGGCGGCATCACCGTGGTCGGCCGCGTCGGCGATGGCCGCGCGGCGCTGGAGGCGGTGCGGAGCCTGCAGCCCGATGTGGTGCTGCTGGATCTGGAAATGCCGGTGATGGACGGGATGACGGCGCTGCCGCTGCTGCTGCGCGCGCGGCCGCAGCTGGTGGTGATCGTGGCAAGCGCCTTGACCCAGCGCGGGGCCTCGGCGGCGATGGCGGCGCTGCGGGCGGGGGCGGCGGATTACGTGCCCAAGCCTGGTGCTGCCGGCGGCGGCATCCAGGACCCCGCCTTCCGCGCCGAGCTGGTGGAGAAGGTGAAGGGCTGGGCCAAGGTCAGGGCCCGGCGCCGGGTGCTTTCGGCCCCAGCGCTGCCTCCCGCCGCGCCACTGGCCCGATCTGGCGCACGGCCGCGGGCGATCGGGATCGGCAGCAGTACGGGCGGGCCGCAGGCGCTGGCCAGCCTGATCCGCCGGCTGGTGCCGGCGCCCAGCCTGCCGATGCTGCTGGTGCAGCACATGCCGCCGGGCTTTACCGCCATGCTGGCCGACCACCTCGGCCAGCTCGGCGGCCCCCCGGCGGCGGAGGCCAAGGACGGCGAGCCGCTGCTGCCGGGGCGGATCTATGTGGCGCCGGGCGATTATCATCTGCTGGCGGAACGCGATCCCGCCGGGGTGCTTTTTGCGAGGCTGACCCAGGACCCGCCCGAGAATTTCTGCCGCCCCGCGGTCGATCCGATGCTCCGCAGCCTGGTGCGCGCCTGTGAGGGGCGGGTGCTGGCGGTGGTGCTGACCGGCATGGGCCAGGACGGGCTGATCGGATGCCAAGCGGTCGCCAAGGCGGGCGGCACGGTTTTGGCGCAGGACGAGGCCTCCTCCGTGGTCTGGGGGATGCCCGGGGCGGTGGCGCGGGCCGGGCTGCCCGCGATGCTGGCCCCGCCCGAGCTTCTGGCGGACCGGATGCTGGCGCTCTGCGCCGGCGAGCAGGGCAGGGGGTTGCGGGCATGAGCGGCAGCAGCCCCGATACCTTTGCCGCCATCGCCGGGCTGGTGAAGGCCCGCGCCGGGATCGTGCTGACGCCGGACAAGGGCTACATGCTGGATACGCGGCTGGCGGCGATCCTCAGGCGGGGGAATTTTGCCTCCCTGGCGGCGCTGGCGCAGGCGCTGCGCGACCCGCGTGGCGAGCCGCTGGTGCGCGACGTGGTGGAGGCGCTGACCACCAACGAAAGCAGCTTCTTCCGTGACGGCAAACCCTTTGAGCATGTGAAGCGCATCCTGCCCGCGCTGCACGCCGCCCGCCCGGCGGGGGCGCGGCTGCGGATCTGGTCGGCCGCCTGCAGCACGGGGCAGGAGGCCTATTCGCTGGCGCTGCTGCTGGCCGATCAGCTTCCGGCCCTGGCCGGGCGGCAGGTCGATATCCTCGGCACCGATTTGTCGCGGGAGGTGGTGGAGCGCGCGCGGGAGGGTGTCTTCTCCCAATTCGAGGTGCAGCGCGGCCTGCCGGTGCAGATGCTGGTGAAGCATTTCATCCAGGAGGGCGGGAAGTGGCGGATCAAGCCCGCCCTGCGCGCCATGTGCCGGTTCGAGGAGCGCAACCTGCTCGGCGAGCATCGGGGCTTGGGCGGATTCGACCTGATCTTCTGCCGCAACGTGCTGATCTATTTCGACACGCCGACCAAGGCGAAGGTGCTGGCGGCGCTGGCGGCGCAGTTGGCCCCGGATGGCGCGCTGTATCTGGGCGGCGCCGAAACCGTGCTGGGGCTGACCGACCGCCTGGTGCCGCTGCCGGGGGAGCGGGGGGTCTATGGGCCGGCGCCAGCCCTGGCACGGAGCGCCTGAGCCGGCGCCTCGGGCGGCCTTAGCCGGGGCGCGGTCACTCTTCGTTTCCCGTCCGGCGGTCGCCGTGGCGGCGGGGCGGCGTTACAGGGGGGGAGATGACCGGCCTCCCCCCCGGCCCCGCCGTCTCGCGGAGGCCGCCGATCCACGCGCCGCGTCCCGATCGGATGGGGCTGTCGCGCGCCCATGCCCGGCGCCGGCTGATCGGGCGCTGGATCGCGGCCTCGCTGCTGCTGCATGCCGCCCTGCTGCTGGGCTGGCTGCTGCCCGATATGACCCGGAAGCTGCCCGAACCCTTGCCGCCCGCCGCGATCGAAGTGGTGATGGAGGGCGGCGCGCCCGACCGCCCGGCGCAGCAGCCGGCCGAGGCCGCCCCGCCACCCGCCGAGGCCCCCGCGGTGCCGGACGCACCTCCGCCGGTCCCGGCCCCGCCGCCGCCGCCGGCCCCGCCCGTGGCGCAGCCCGCCGCCCCGGCGCCGCCTCCGCCGCCGGTCGAGGCGCCGCCAACGCCCGCGCCGCCCCGCCCCGCGCCCGCCGCGGTGCCGGAACCCCCGCCGCCCGCCGATGCCCCGGCGCCGCCCGAGCCGCCCCCGGTCCCGCAGCCCCCGGTCCCGCAGCCCCCGCTGCCCGAGCCCCCGCTGCCCGAGCCCCCGCCGCCCGAGACACAGGCACCGCCGGAGCCTGAGCCCCCGTCGTTCAGCCTGCCCACGCCGCGCCCCCTGGCCCTGCCGATCCGCCCCCGCGCCCCGGCCCCACCGGCCCCGGCGCCGCGCAGCAGTCGAAACGCGCCGATCTGGCTGCCCGAGGGCTTCGCCTTCGAGCGCCCATCCGCCCCCACGACCCGGCGCCGGCAACTCGACACCGCCATCGGCCCGGATCTCCTCGGCCGCCTCTCGCCCGACCCGACCCTGGAGGTGCGCGGCGCGCAGGTCGGCCCCGATTGGCGCAACGCCTTCCGGGCCTGGCTCGACCAAAACCTGCGCTATCCGGAGCTGGCGCGGCTGAATGGGGAGGATGGGACCGTCCAGGTCCGCATCACCGCCTCGCCCGATGGCACGGTGCGCGGGGTCCGGCTGTTGCGCGGGTCGGGATCGACCTGGCTCGATCGCGGCACGCAGGTGCCGTTCCGGGCCGGTGCGCGGCTGCCGCCCTTCCCGCCGGGGGCGGACCCGAGCGGCGTCACGATCGACCTGCAGGTGGTCTATACGCTTATAAGACGGTAGTATGCCTCCGCGCGGGCATCGCCTGCCTTGGCTTCCGCGGCTGCTTCGGCTAAGGCCCGCGCTTCGCAGCGACATGGGAATACCCGGACGCGGGCGTGGTGGAACTGGCAGACACGCCGGATTTAGGTTCCGGTGGCGCAAGCCTTGGGGGTTCAAATCCCTCCGCCCGCACCAGACCGGCTTCCCTCTATCGCCAACACGCTTGCCAGGAACGGGTCACACGAAAGATGCAGGTCACCGAGTTCGCCAATGAAGGCCTCAAGCGCGGCTACAACGTCGTGGTGCCCGCCTCCGATATCGCGGCTGGCCGCGACCGGCGCCTGGCCGTGCTTGGCCGTGACCTGCGCCTGCCGGGCTTCCGGCCGGGCAAGGTGCCGGCGTCGGTGGTGAAGCAGCGCTATGGCGCCGCGGTGATGACGGAAGTGCTGGATGAGCAGGTCGGCGAGGCGACGCGCAAGGTCGTGGCCGATCGCGGCCTGCGCCCCGCGTTGCAGCCGAAGGTGGAGCTGGTGAGCTTCGTCGATGGCGGCGACCTGGAGTTCAAGGTCGAGCTGGAGCTGCTGCCCGAGATCCCGCTGCCCGATTTTTCCGCCATCGCGCTGGAGCGGCCGAAGGCCGTGCCGACCGAGGCCGAGATCGACACCGCGATCCAGGGCATCGCCGCCCGCAACCGCAGCCTGACCGATGTCGAGCCCGGCCGCCCCGCCGCCAAGGGTGAAGTGCTGGTGTGCGATTTCGTGGGCCGCCTGTCTGGCCAGGCCGCCGAGGCCCTGCCCCCGGTCGTGGCGCCGCAGGATGAGGCCAAGTGGCCCGCCGGCTGGCGTGGCTTCGCCGACCGCGGGCTGACCGAGCGCCTGCTCTGGACCCGGACGATCGATGGGGTGGTGACGTCCGAGGTCGCGTTCAGCGGCACGGCGGAGGCCAATGCCCGTGGCTACGTCTTTTTCACCGACAATGCCGGCGTCGCCGTGCCCGAGGGCGAGATCACCGGCGCCTGGAACTGGGCGCTGGTCAGCGGCACCCTTCCCGAGAAGACCCAGAGCGCCATGCTCATCGGGGCGCGCGATGCGGACCGCAAGGGCGTCGCCGGCGGCGGGCTGGAGCGTAGCTTCGGCCTGCCCGGCGCCGAGACCGCCCGGCCCAGCGTGAAGATGCTGCCCGTCTTCCCCGAAACGCCCGCGACCCTGCGCTTCGCCGCCGGCCTGATCTTCCCCGCCGGCGAGGTGGACGTCGTCCTGCGCGTCTCCGCGCCCAGCATCACCACCAACTCCGGCCTCGCCGAGCCCTTCCCGGGCGGCAGCATGACCGACATGCCGATCGAAGTGGGGGGGGACGGCTTCATCCCCGGCTTCACCGACCAGATCGAGGGCCTCGCCCCGGGCGAGAGCCGCAGCATCAACGTGACCTTCCCCGATCCGTACAACGCGCCGGATCTGGCGGGTAAGGCCGCGGTCTTCGAGATCACCGCCAAGAAGCTGCAGATCCCGGTGCCGCCGGTGATCGACGATGCCTTCGCCGCGACCCTCGGCGTCGCCGATCTGGCGACCCTGAAGACCCGCCTGATCGAGGGGCTGCAGCGCGAATACGACAGCCTGTCGCGGATGAAGGTGAAGCGGGCGCTGTTGGACGCGCTCTCCGCCCAGACCGGGTTCGAGGTCCCCGAGAGCATGGTGGAGAGCGAATTCGCCCAGATCTGGCAGCGGGTCGAGGCCGACATGAAGGCGGGCCGGCTGGATTCGGATGATGCCGGCAAGGATGAGGAGACGCTGAAGGCCGATTACCGGGCCATCGCGGCGCGGCGGATTCGCCTCGGCCTGCTGCTCTCCGAGGTTGGGCGCGTGAATGGCGTGCAGGTCACCGCCGAGGAGATGAACCGTGCCGTCCGCGAGGAGGCGCAGCGCTATCCGGGGCAGGAGAAGCAGGTGCTCGACTTCTTCCGCAAGAACCCGGAAGCGGCCGACAACCTGCGTGGCCCGATCTTCGAGGACAAGGTCGTGGACTTCATGCTGGAGCTGGCCAAGGTCACCGACCGCGAGGTTTCGGTGGCCGAGCTGACCGCGATGCCGGCCACCGCCTGACCATCGCCGACGCCCCCCCTTTTCGCGGGGCGTCGCTTATCCCATGTTCACAGGTGCCGGGTAGGGTGTCGCTGGCGGGGCGACACAAACCTCATCCCAGGGGGCCTTTCGTGTCCGGCCGTGCCTCTCGTGGGGCGGCCGGGGCGGCGGGGGGCCAGACCCGGTTTCGCGCCCTCCGTCGGGCGGCAAGGGGCTAGTCAATGCGCGATCGTGATCCCGTCGAAGTCTACAACAACTCGCTCGTGCCCATGGTGGTCGAGCAGACCGCCCGCGGTGAGCGGGCCTTCGACATCTATTCCAGGCTGCTGAAAGAGCGGATCATCTTCCTGACGGGGCCGGTCTACGACCAGGTTTCGGCGGTGATCTGTGCCCAGTTGCTGTTCCTTGAGAGCGAAAATCCCAACAAGGATATCGCCTTCTACATCAACAGCCCGGGCGGCGTGGTTTCGGCCGGCCTCGCGATGTACGACACCATGCAGTACATCCGCGCCCCGGTGAGCACCGTCTGCCTCGGCATGGCGGCGAGCATGGGCAGCCTGCTGCTGACCGCCGGCGAGAAGGGCAAGCGCTTCGCCCTGCCGAACAGCCGCATCATGGTCCATCAGCCCTCGGGCGGGGCCCAGGGCCAGGCGACGGACATCGAGATCCAGGCGCGGGAAATCCTCGACCTGCGCAAGCGGTTGAACCTGATCTACGTGCACCACACCGGCCAGCCGATCGAGGAGATCGAGCGCAAGCTCGAGCGCGACAGCTACATGTCGGCCGAGGAGGCGCAGGCCTTCGGGTTGATCGACCAGGTGGTGTCGCAGCGGCCGTTGACCGCGGCCGAGGCCAAGGCCTGACCCGCCCGATGACGCGGGCGCGGCGACGCGACCTCCGATCTTCCTTGTCGGTGACGGCGAGGCTACACTTCAGGGACGGGGGCCAGACGCCCCCCTGGGTTCGCCTGTGGGGGACGGGACAGGTCCCGTCTTCTCCGGAAGCCCGCTAGGAGAGTCATGAGCAAATCCAGCGACTCGAAGAACACCCTGTATTGTTCGTTCTGCGGTAAGTCGCAGCACGAGGTCCGCAAGTTGATTGCCGGGCCGACGGTGTTCATATGCGACGAATGCGTCGAGCTTTGCATGGATATCATCCGTGAAGAGCACAAGACGCATCTCGTGAAGTCGCGCGATGGGGTGCCGACACCGAAGGAGATCTGCAAGGTCCTCGATGATTACGTCATCGGGCAGACCCATGCGAAGAAGGTCCTGTCGGTCGCGGTCCACAACCATTACAAGCGGTTGGCGCATCAGGCGAAGAACGCCGATGTCGAGATCGCGAAATCCAACATCATGCTGGTCGGCCCGACCGGCAGCGGCAAGACGCTGCTGGCCCAGACCCTGGCCCGCATCCTCGACGTGCCCTTCACCATGGCCGATGCGACGACGCTGACCGAGGCCGGCTACGTGGGCGAGGATGTCGAGAACATCATCCTCAAGCTGCTGCAGGCCGCGGATTACAACGTCGAGCGGGCGCAGCGCGGCATCGTCTATATCGACGAGGTCGATAAGATCAGCCGCAAGTCGGATAATCCCTCGATCACCCGCGATGTGAGCGGGGAGGGCGTCCAGCAGGCGCTGCTCAAGATCATGGAGGGCACGGTCGCCAGCGTTCCGCCCCAGGGCGGCCGCAAGCATCCGCAGCAGGAGTTCCTGCAGGTCGATACCTCCAACATCCTGTTCATCGTCGGCGGCGCCTTCGCCGGGCTGGAGCGGATCATCGCGGCGCGCGGCAAGGGGTCGGGCATCGGCTTCGGCGCCGAGGTCCGTGGGCCCGATGAGCGTCGCACAGGTGCAATCCTGCGTGAGGTCGAGCCCGAGGATCTGCTGAAATTCGGCCTGATCCCCGAGTTCATCGGCCGCCTGCCGGTGGTCGCGACGCTTGAGGACCTGGATGAGCCGGCGCTGATCGAGATCCTGACCAAGCCGAAGAACGCCCTGGTGAAGCAGTACCAGCGCCTGTTCGAGATGGAGGGCGCCAAGCTCACCTTCACGGATGAGGCGATGCAGTCGGTCGCCAAGCGGGCGATCCTCCGCAAGACCGGGGCGCGCGGGTTGCGCTCGATCATGGAGAACATCCTGCTGACCACCATGTTCGACCTGCCTGGGCTGGAGGATGTGGAGGAGGTTGTGGTGAACCGTGAGGTCGCGGAAGGCCGCGCGACGCCGCTCTTCATCCATGGTCAACGCCAGGCGGAGCAGTCCTCAGCCTGACGCAGGGCTCAGGGTTCGCGCATGATCTTGTCCATGCGCGAACCCTTCCCATTTAAATTGCTACCGTGGCGGTCCGGTCGCATGCCGATTCCCGGGTGCGACCCCGCCGATCGTCCTTCGTGAGGTCCCCATGACGGAAACCATCCGCGGCGAGCTTCTGCCCGTTCTGCCGCTCCGTGATATTGTCGTTTTCCCACACATGATCGTGCCGCTCTTCGTCGGCCGTGAAAAATCCGTACGCGCTCTGGAAGCCGTGATGCGGGAGGACAAGCAGATCCTTCTGGTCGCCCAGAAGAACGCCGCCCAGGACGATCCCGCCGCCACCGACCTCTATGAGGTCGGGACCGTCGCGACGGTGCTGCAACTGCTGAAGCTGCCGGACGGCACCGTGAAGGTGCTGGTCGAGGGCAGCCGCCGCGCCAGCATCACCGCCTGGAAAGAGACGGAAACCCATTTCGAGGCCTATGCCGCCCCGATCGAGGAAGAGCCCGCCGATGCGCGGGAGCTTGAGGCGCTGTCGCGCAGCGTGGTCTCGCAGTTCGAGGCCTATATCAAGCTGAACAAGAAGATCGCGCCCGAGGTGCTGGTCTCGATCAACCAGATCGATGAGCCGGCCAAGCTCGCGGATACGGTCGCCTCGCATCTGAACCTGAAGATCGCCGAGAAGCAGGAACTGCTGGAGATCGTGCCCATCCAGGCGCGGTTGGAGCGGGTCTTCGCCCATATGGAAGGCGAGATCGGCGTCCTGCAGGTCGAGAAGCGCATCCGCAACCGCGTCAAGCGGCAGATGGAGAAGACCCAGCGCGAGTACTATCTGAATGAGCAGCTGAAGGCCATTCAGAAGGAGCTGGGCGAGGGCGAGGAAGGCAAGGACGAATCCGCCGAACTCGAAGCCAAGATCAAGGCGACCAAGCTTTCGCCGGAAGCCCGTGAAAAGGCGATGGCCGAGCTGAAGAAGCTGCGGACCATGAGCCCGATGTCGGCCGAGGCCACGGTCGTGCGCAACTACCTGGATTGGATCCTGTCGATCCCCTGGAAGAAGCGCAGCAAGGTCAAGAACGACGTCGTCAAGGCGGAGGCCGTGCTTGAGGCCGACCACTATGGTCTCGACAAGGTCAAGGAACGCATCCTTGAATATCTGGCGGTGCAGTCGCGCAGCCCGAAGATCAAGGGGCCGATCCTGTGCCTCGTCGGTCCTCCGGGTGTCGGCAAGACCTCGCTCGGCAAGTCGATCGCCAAGGCGACCGGGCGGACCTTCGTGCGCATGTCGCTCGGCGGCGTGCGGGACGAGGCCGAGATCCGTGGCCACCGGCGCACCTATATCGGCTCCATGCCGGGCAAGGTGATCCAGGGCATGAAGAAGGCCAAGACCAGCAACCCGCTGTTCCTGCTGGATGAGATCGACAAGCTCGGCAATGACTGGCGCGGCGATCCGTCCAGCGCGCTGCTGGAGGTGCTCGACCCCGAGCAGAATGCGACCTTCGCCGATCACTATTTGGAGGTGGATTACGACCTCTCGGATGTGATGTTCGTCACCACGGCGAACAGCCTGCGGATGCCGCAGCCGCTGCTCGATCGCATGGAGATCATCCGTGTCTCCGGCTACACCGAGGATGAGAAGGTCGAGATCGCCAAGCGCCATCTGCTGCCCAAGGTCAATGAGGCCAATGGGCTGAAGGAGGGCGAATGGAGCCTGACCGACGAGGCGCTGCTCGACCTGGTGCGCTTCTACACGCGTGAGGCCGGTGTCCGCTCCCTGGAGCGGGAACTCGGCGGCCTGGCGCGGAAGGCGGTGCGCGAAATCGTGGCCAAGAAGGCCAAGAAGGTCGCGATGAACCGGAAGAACCTCGACAAGTATGCCGGGATTCGGAAGTACCGCTATGGCGAGGCGGAAGCCGAGGACATGGTGGGCTGCGTCACCGGCCTCGCCTGGACCGAGGTTGGCGGCGAGATCCTGACCATCGAAAGCGTCATCGTGCCGGGCAAGGGCAAGGTGCAGACCACGGGCAAGCTCGGCGACGTGATGCAGGAAAGCGTCTCCGCGGCGCTGTCCTACGTCCGCAGCCGCAGCATCACCTTCGGCATCAAGCCCACCCTGTTCGAGAAGCGGGACATCCACGTCCACGTGCCCGAGGGGGCGACCCCGAAGGACGGCCCCTCGGCCGGCATCGCGATGGCGACCTCCATCGTCTCCATCCTGACCGGCATCCCGGTCCGCAAGGATGTGGCGATGACGGGCGAGATCACGCTGCGCGGCCGGGTGCTGCCGATCGGCGGGTTGAAGGAGAAGCTGCTGGCGGCCCTGCGGGCGGGCGTCACCACGGTCTTCATCCCGAAGGAGAACGAGAAGGACCTCGCCGAGATCCCGGAGAACGTGAAGAAGGGGCTGATCATCAAGCCCGTGAGCCACGTCGATGAGGTGATCGCCGAGGCCCTGGTGCGGCGGCCGGAGCCCATCACCTGGGAGGAACCGCCCGAGGCGCCCGCGGTCGCGGCGACGCCGGCGGCGGTATTGCCCAGCCTGCCGCATTGAGCCTGGAGCAGGGGGGTGGCGAGAGCCATCCCCCTGTTGCCGTTGGGGCGCGGATTGGGTCGATCACGCAGAAATCGGCGGATAACCTGGGCAATTCGGGACGCGCGTCGTTGACGGGCGGAAAGCGGCCTACCTACTGTGCGGACAATGCGTCCTCGCGATTCTGCCTGGACGTCGCACACCCGCTGTTGGAGGGGGCTTCCATCGTGAACAAACAGGATCTGGTCAACGTCATCGCCGAAGCAGGCGATCTGTCCAAGGCCAAGGCGGGCGACGTGCTCGACGCCGTGTTCGACGCCGTGCAGGACGCGTTGAAGAAGAAGGAAGAGGTCCGGCTGGTGGGCTTCGGCACCTTCAGCACCTCCGGGCGTAAGGCCGGCAAGGGCCGCAATCCCCGCACCGGTGAGGAAATTACCATCGAAGCGACGACCACCGTCCGCTTCAAGGCCGGCAAGGCCCTGAAGGATGCGGTGAACTGAGCCGTCATCGCTGACAGGTTTTTCCGAAGAGGGCCGCTCCGTGAGGATCGGCCCTTTTCTTTTGGCCCCCGCGCACAGTATCCAGGCCGAAGAGGGCGCTTAGCTCAGCGGTAGAGCGTCTCGCTTACACCGAGATGGCCGGCGGTTCGATCCCGTCAGCGCCCATTCCACCCCCCGGATTTTGCACATCGCGACTGCCATCGGGTTGACACACCCCGGCCGCCCCCATACACCCCGCCTCGCTGGATGCGGGTGTAGCTCAGTTGGTTAGAGCGCCGGCCTGTCACGCCGGAGGTCGCGGGTTCGAGCCCCGTCACTCGCGCCAGCCCCCTTTCGAACGCCGTCGGTTAACACCGGCGGCGTTCTTGTTTTCCGGGGCTTGCGGGCCTATGGCGCGGTACTGGCGGGGCTAGTATGGTCCGGCCACGCTGCGGTGCGGCATGCCGAACCGTGGTAACGCGACGCGCCGACACCGCTTGGGTGCCAGCGTGTCAGATCTGTCGAGGCACCATGACCGAGCCCCTTCTGGCCGAGTATTTCCCGATCCTGGTCTTCCTCGGGATCGCCGCGGCCATCGCCATCGCGATGGTCGGCGGCTCCGTGCTGGCCGCGCACCAGAAGCCGGATTCCGAGAAGCTCTCGGCCTATGAATGCGGCTTCGAGCCCTTCGACGACACGCGCCGCCGCTTCGACGTGCGCTTCTATCTGGTCGCCATCCTGTTCATCATTTTCGACCTGGAAGTGGCCTTCCTGTTCCCCTGGGCGGTGACGCTCGGGCAGATCGGCTGGCTCGGCTTCGCCTCGATGATGGGGTTCCTCGGCGTGCTGACGGTCGGGTTCATCTATGAATGGCGCAAGGGCGCCCTGGATTGGGAGTGACCGGCATGAGCGTCACCGGCATGAGCGACAATGCGGTCGCCTGGAACCAGCAGGCCCTTCCCCCCGGCCCGGCGCAGGACGCCGTGCTGCAGGATGTGAACGACGAGATCACCGACAAGGGCTTCGTCGTCGCCCAGATCGACAAGGTCGTGAACTGGGCACGCACGGGCAGCCTCTGGCCGATGACCTTCGGCCTCGCCTGCTGCGCGGTGCCGATGATCCACGCCTATATGCCGCGCTACGACCTCGACCGGTTCGGCATCATCCCGCGCGGTTCGCCGCGGCAGTCGGATGTGATGATCGTCGCCGGCACGCTGACCAACAAGATGGCCCCGGCCTTGCGCAAGGTTTACGACCAGATGCCGGAACCCCGCTGGGTGATCAGCATGGGCTCCTGCGCCAATGGCGGCGGCTACTACCATTACTCCTACAGCGTGGTGCGCGGCTGCGACCGCATCGTGCCGGTGGACATCTACGTGCCGGGCTGCCCGCCGACCGCCGAGGCGCTGGTCTATGGCATCCTGCAATTGCAGAAGAAGATCCGCCGGACGGGGACCATCCTCCGTGGCTGATCTGACTGCGCTTGGCGAAGCCATCGCCGCCGCCGCCCCCGCCGGCGTCATCAGCCACGTCCATGTGCCGCGCGGCGCCGAGCTTTGCCTGCATGCCGACAAGCGCGCGCTGCTGCCGCTGCTGCTGATGCTGCGCGACGATCCGCGATTCGCGGCCGAGCAATGCATGGACATCTGCGGCGTGGACCACCCGGAGCGCCCCGAGCGATTCGAGATCGTCTACAATTTGCTGTCGCTGACCCATAACCATCGCATCCGGGTGATCGTCTCCACCGATGCGGCGACGCCGGTGCCCTCCGTCGTGGACATCTGGCCCTCGGCCACCTGGTACGAGCGTGAAGCCTGGGACATGTACGGCATCGTCTTCGAGGGCCAGAACGACCTGCGTCGATTGCTGACGGATTACGGTTTCGAAGGACATCCCCTGCGCAAGGATTTCCCCCTGACCGGCTTCGTCGAGCTGCGCTACGACCCCGAGCGCCGCGCCGTCGCCTATGGCCCGGTGCAGTTGACGCAGGACTATCGCAACTTCGACTTCCTCTCCCCATGGGAGGGCATGACCAGCCTGCCGGGGGACGAGAAGGTGCATCTGAACCGGATCGAGGGGCCGAGCCCGTGAGCACTGCTGCCCCCGAGCCCCGCGTTTTCGAGATGGACAGCCACACCATCAACTTCGGCCCGCAGCATCCCGCCGCGCATGGCGTGCTGCGGCTGATCCTGGAGTTGAAGGGGGAGGTCGTCGAACGCGCCGATCCGCATATCGGCCTGCTGCATCGCGGCACCGAGAAGCTGATCGAGCACAAGACCTATATCCAGGCGCTGCCCTATTTCGACCGGCTCGATTACGTCGCGCCGATGAACCAGGAGCATGCCTTCGCCCTGGCGACCGAGCGGCTGCTCGGCATCGAGGCGCCGGAGCGGGCGCAGTATATCCGGGTGCTCTTCGCCGAAATCGGCCGCATCCTGAACCATCTGCTGAACATCACGACCTATGCGCTGGATTGCGGCGCCATCACCCCGAGCCTCTGGGGCTTCGAGGAGCGCGAGAAGCTTCTGGAATTCTACGAGGCGACCAGCGGCTCGCATTACCACGCGAATTATTTCCGCCCCGGTGGGGTCGCCAAGGATCTGCCCGCCGGGCTGGAGGCGCGCATCGGCGCCTGGGCCGATACCTTCCCCAAGTTCATCGACGATCTCGATGCGCTGCTCTCGGGCAACCGCATCTTCAAGCAGCGCACCGTCGATATCGGCGCGATGAGCGCCGAGCAGGCGATGGCCTGGGGCTTCTCCGGCCCCTGCCTGCGCGCCTCGGGCTGCGCCTGGGACCTGCGCCGCAGCCAGCCCTATGACGTCTATGACCGCATGGACTTCGAGATCCCGGTCGGGCGCCACGGCGATTGCTATGACCGCTACCTCGTCCGCATGCTGGAAATGCGCGAGAGCCTGAAGATCATCCATCAGTGCCTGGCGCAGATGAAGCCCGGCCCGATCAAGATCCAGGACAACAAGATCACCCCGCCGACACGCGGCGAGATGAAGCGGTCGATGGAATCGCTGATCCATCACTTCAAGCTCTACACCGAGGGCTATCACGTGCCGACGGGCGAGACCTACACCGTCGTCGAGGCGCCCAAGGGCGAGTTCGGCGTCTATCTCGTCGCCGATGGCAGCAACAAGCCGTATCGCTGCAAGATCCGCGCGCCGGGCTTCCCGCATCTGCAGGCGATCGAAGTGCTGTCCAAGGGCCATATGCTGGCCGATGCCGTGGCGATCATCGGGTCCCTCGATATCGTCTTCGGGGAGATCGACCGATGAGCGAGCCGACCGAGTTTTCCTTCGACGCCGACAGCGAAGCCAAGATCACGATGATCCTGGCCCGCTACCCGGAGGGCAAGCAGGCCAGCGCGGTGATCCCGTTGCTCTATCTCGTGCAGAAGCAGATGGGCCGGCTGACCGGCAGCGCCTGGCTGCCGCGCGTGGCGATGGATGTGGTGGCCGATCGCCTCGGCATGGCGCCGATCCGCGTCTACGAGGTCGCGACCTTCTATCTGATGTTCAACACCAAGCCGATCGGCCGCTACCATTTGCAGGTCTGCGGCACCACGCCGTGCTGGCTGCGCGGCTCGGATGATGTGCTGCGCGCCTGCAAGGATGCGGGCGCCCTCAAGGGCTATGGCGACAGCAGCGCCGACGGGCTGTTCACCTTGACCGAGGTCGAATGCCTCGGCGGCTGCGTGAACGCGCCGGTGCTGCAGGTCGATGACGACTACTACGAGGATTTGGACTACGCCCGCACGGTGGCGCTGATCGAGGCGCTGAAGCGCGGCGAACGCCCGCCGATCGGCAGCAGCATCGGCCGCCAGACCAGCGCGCCCGAAGGCGGTCCCATGGTGCTCACCGGTGCGGAGAACTGAGATGGCGCTGGCTGATCGCGATCGCATCTTCACCAACCTCTATGGCACGCAGCCGTGGAACCTCGCCGATGCGCAGAAGCGCGGCGACTGGGACGGCACGGCCGCGATCATGGCCAAGGGTCGTGACTGGATCGTCGAGGAAATGAAGCAGTCGGGCCTGCGCGGCCGTGGCGGCGCGGGATTTCCGACCGGGTTGAAGTGGTCCTTCATGCCGAAGGAACGCCCGGCCGATGGCCGCCCGGTCTATCTCGTCATCAACGCCGATGAATCCGAGCCCGGCACCTGCAAGGACCGCGACATCCTGCGGCACGATCCGCACAAGCTGATCGAGGGCGCGCTGCTCGCCGGCATGGCGATGGGCGCGACCGCCGGCTACATCTATTATCGCGGCGAGTACTTCAACGAAGGCAATATCCTGCAGGCCGCGATCGATGAGGCCTATGACGCGGGGCTGCTCGGCAAGAACGCGGCCGGCAGCGGCTATGATTTCGAGCTCTACACGCATCGCGGCGCCGGCGCCTATATCTGCGGCGAGGAAACCGCGCTGCTCGAAAGCCTGGAAGGCAAGAAGGGGATGCCGCGGCTGAAGCCGCCGTTCCCCGCCGCCGTCGGCCTCTATGGCTGCCCGACCACGGTCAACAATGTCGAGACCATCGCGGTGGTGCCGACCATCCTGCGTCGCGGGGCGAGCTGGTTCTCCAGCTTCGGCCGGCCGAAGAATTCCGGCACCAAGATCTTTTGCTTGCAAGGGCATGTGAACAAGCCCTGCAACGTCGAAGCCGAGATGAGCATCCCGCTGCGCGAGCTGATCGACCGCTATGCGGGCGGCGTGCGCGGGGGGTGGGACAACCTGCTGGCGGTGATCCCGGGCGGATCCTCGACGCCGATGCTGCCGAAGGCGATCTGCGATGATGTGCTGATGGATTTCGACGCGCTGCGCGACCACAAGACCGGCCTCGGCACCGCGGGCGTGATCGTGATGGACAAGTCCACCGATCTGATCAAGGCGATCGCCCGCCTCGCGCAATTCTACAAGCATGAGAGCTGCGGCCAGTGCACCCCTTGCCGTGAGGGCATGGGCTGGATGAAGCGGGTCATGGACCGCATGACCGAGGGCCGCGCCGAGGTCGCCGAGATCGACGTGCTGGAACAGGTCACCCGTCAGATCGAGGGGCACACCATCTGCGCCTTCGCCGATGGCGCCGTCTGGCCGATCCAGGGGCTGATCCGCCACTTCCGCCCGCTGATGGAAGAGCGCATCGCCGATTACCGAACCCGCAAACTGCCCATGGCGGCGGAGTGAGCGCCCGATGACCAAGCTCTTCGTCGATGGTGTCGAAGTCGAGGTGCCGGCCGGCTCCTCCGTGTTGCAGGCCTGCGAAGTCGCGGGGCGGGAGATCCCGCGCTTCTGCTACCACGAGCGCCTTTCGGTCGCCGGCAATTGCCGCATGTGCCTGGTGGAAGTGGAGAAGGCGCCCAAGCCCGTCGCCTCCTGCGCCTATCCCGTCGCCGAGGGCATGAAGGTCTTCACCGACACGCCGATGGTGCGCAACGCGCGGCGCAACGTGATGGAATTCCTGCTGATCAACCATCCGCTGGATTGCCCGATCTGCGACCAGGGCGGCGAATGCGATCTGCAGGACCAGGCCGTCGCCTATGGCAAGGATGGCTCGCGCTTCCTGGAACAGAAGCGCGCGGTGAAGGACAAGTATGTCGGTCCGCTGATCAAGACGATCATGAACCGCTGCATCCATTGCACCCGCTGCATCCGTTTTGCGACCGAGGTCGCCGGCGTACCGGAACTGGGTGCGACGGGGCGCGGCGAGAACATGGAAGTCGGCACCTATGTCGAGAAGGCGCTGACGACCGAACTGGCCGGCAACCTCATCGACCTCTGCCCGGTCGGCGCGCTGACCAGCCGGCCCTATGCCTTCGTCTCGCGGCCTTGGGAATTGCGCAAGACCGATAGCGTGGACGTGCTGGATGCGGTGGGAGCGGCGATCCGCATCGACACCCGCGGCCCGGAAGTGCTGCGCATCCTGCCGCGCACCAATGAGGATGTGAACGAGGAGTGGCTGGGCGACCGCTCGCGCTTCTCCTTCGACGGGTTGAAGCGCAAGCGGCTGGACCGGCCCTGGATCCGCCGCGACGGCAAGCTCGTCGCCGCCTCCTGGCCCGAGGCTTTTGCGGCGATCGCGGAGAAGCTGAAGCCGCTCTCCGGCGACCGCATCGGCGCCGTGGCCGGCGACCTCGTGGATGCCGAAAGCGTCGTGGCGCTGAAGGATCTGATGGCCGGCCTCGGCAGCGAGAACCTCGACTGTCGCCAGGATGGCGCCGCACTCGATGCCTCCCGCCGCGAATTTTACGTCTTCGGCAGCGGCATCGCCGGGATCGATGACGCCGACGCCCTGGTCATCATCGGCAGCAACCCGCGCACCGAGGCGCCGGTGCTCAACGCCCGCATCCGCAAGCGCTGGCTGGCCGGCAAGTTCCCGGTCGGTTTCGTCGGCCCGGCCGGCATCGACCTCACCTATCCGGTGACGGCGCTGGGCGAGGGGCCGAGCGCAATCGCCGATGCCGCCGCGATCCTGAAGGACGCCAAGCACCCCATGGTCCTGGTCGGACGCGGTGCGCTGGCGCGGCCGGATGGCGCGGCCGTCGCCGCCGCCGCCTGGGCGCTGCTGCGCGGCGCCGAGGGGCTGCGGGCGGATTGGAACGGCTTCTGCGTGCTGCATCAGTTCGGCGGGCAGGTCGGCGCGCTCGACCTCGGCTTCGTGCCGGGGCCGCAGGGGCGCAGCCTCGGGGGCATGCTGGGCGGGGGCGTGGATGCGCTCTGGCTGCTGGGCGCGGATGGCTTCGACCCGGCGCTGATCGGGCCGGAGACCTTCGTGATCTACCAGGGCCATCACGGCGACCGCGCCGCGTCGCGCGCCGATGTGATCCTGCCGGGTGCCGCCTATACCGAGAAAGAGGCGACCTACGTGAACACCGAGGGCCGGGTGCAGCGCGGCCGCGCCGCCGTCGCCCCCCCGGGCGAGGCCCGCGAGGATTGGCGCATCCTGCGCGCCTTCTCGGCGGTGCTCGGCACGCCCTTGCCCTATGACACCATCGAGGCGGTGCGCGCGCGCATGGCGGCGGTGAACCCGGTGTTCGGCAGCGGCTTCCTCACCGCGGCCTGCAGCGACCCGGCGGGGCCGGCCGGCGATCCGGCGGCGCTTGGGGACGCACCCTTCGTGCCGCCGATCCCGGTCTATTGGCAGGCGGACTGCATCAGCCGGGCCTCGGCGACCATGGCCGAATGCGCGCGGGTCATCCCCCCCGCCATGGCGGCGGAGTAGCCCGGCATGGATGCGTTTCTCGCGACCCCGCTCGGCATCCTGGCGCTGACCGTCGCCAAGGCCCTGGCGCTGCTGGTGCCGCTGCTGCTGGCGGTGGCCTATCTCACCTGGGCGGAGCGGAAAGTCCTGGCGCTGATGCAACTGCGGAAGGGGCCGAATGTGGTCGGGCCCTTCGGCCTGCTGCAGCCCTTCGCCGATGCGCTGAAGATGCTGATGAAGGAGACGATCATCCCGTCCGGCGCCTCCCGCGCGCTGTTCGTGATGGCGCCGATGATCACCTTTGGCCTCGCGATGATCGCCTGGGCGGTGATCCCGGTCAGCGACGGCTGGGCGATCGCCGATATCAACGTCGGCGTGCTGTATCTCTTCGCGATCTCCTCGCTTGGCGTCTATGGCGTGATCGTCGCGGGCTGGGCCAGCAATTCCAAATACGCCTTCCTCGGCGCGCTGCGCTCGGCGGCGCAGATGGTGTCCTACGAAGTCTCCATGGGCTTCGTCATCGTGACGGTGCTGCTCTGCGTCGGCTCGTTGAACCTGACCGATGTGGTCCGGGCGCAGGAACACATCTGGTTCTTCATCCCGCTGTTCCCGATGTTCGTGATCTTCTTCATCAGCGCCTTGGCCGAGACCAATCGCGCGCCCTTCGATCTGCCCGAGGGCGAGAGCGAGCTCGTCGCCGGCTTCTTCGTGGAATACAGCAGCCTGTCCTTCGGGCTCTTCTTCCTCGGCGAATACGCCAACATGATCCTGATGTCGGCGCTGGTGACGATCCTGTTCCTGGGCGGCTGGTATCCGCCTTTTGCCATCGAACCGCTGACCTGGATTCCCGGCCCGCTGTGGTTCATCGCCAAGATCTGCTTCTGCCTGTTTGTCTTCATCTGGGTGCGGGCGACCTTCCCGCGCTACCGCTACGACCAGCTGATGCGGCTGGGGTGGAAGGTGTTCCTGCCTTTCAGCCTCTTCTGGCTGGTGTTGACCGCGGCCGTGCTGAAATTGACCGGCTGGCTGCCGGCTTAGGGGATAGACCATGCCCGCATTCGACAGCCTGGCGCGCAGCCTGCTCCTGACCGAGCTTCTGGCCGGCATGCGCCTGACCTTCATGACGATGTTCAAACCCAAGCCGACCATCGACTACCCGTTCGAGAAGGCGCCGATCAGCCCGCGCTTCAAGGGCGAGCACGCGCTGCGCCGCTACCCCAATGGCGAGGAGCGCTGCATCGCCTGCAAGCTGTGTGAGGCCGTCTGCCCCGCCCAGGCGATCACCATCGAGGCCGAACCGCGTGAGGACGGCTCCCGCCGCACCACGCGCTACGACATCGACATGACCAAGTGCATCTACTGCGGCTTGTGCGAGGAAGCCTGCCCGGTGGACGCCATCGTCGAGGGGCCGAACCTGGAATTCGCGGTCGAGACGCGGGAGGAGCTGTTCTACGACAAGGACCGGCTGCTCGCGAACGGCGACCGCTGGGAAACCTTGCTGGCCAAGCGCCTCGAACTGGATGCGCCCTACCGATGATCGCAGCCCTCGCGTTCTATTTCTTCGCCGCGATCCTGATCGCTTCCGCCGTGATGGTGGTGACCAGCCGCAACCCCGTGCACAGCGTGCTGTTTCTCATTCTGTGCTTCTTCAACGCCTCGGCGCTGTTCCTGATCGCGGGGGCGGAGTTCCTCGCGATGATCCTGGTCATCGTCTATGTCGGCGCGGTCGCGGTGCTGTTCCTCTTCGTCGTCATGATGCTGGACATCGACTTCGCCCGGCTGCGGGAAGGCTTCCAGCGCTACGCTCCGGTGGGCGCGGCGGTCGGTGGCGTGCTGTTCCTGGAACTGCTGATGGTGCTGGGCACCTGGCGCTTCGCGGATGATGCGGCGAGCCTGCGGATCAATCCCACGACCCCCGGCGGCATCAGCAACACCGCGGCGATCGGGCGCATCCTCTATACGGATTACATCTATCTGTTCCAGGCAAGCGGCGCCGTCCTGCTGGTCGCGATGCTGGGCGCCATCGTGCTGACCCTGCGCGACCGTCCCGGCACCAAGCGGCAGAGCGTGGCCGTGCAGGTCGCGCGCGATCCGAAGCTTGTGGAAACCCGGGCCGTGGCGCTTGGCGCCGGGCTCGACACCATCGGCATCCGCCGGCCGCTGCCGCCGCCGGAACCGCCGAAGAAGGTGGAACACGCCGCGGATCACGCCGCGGATCATGGGGGGCATCACTGATGTTCGACATCGGCCTCGTCCATTATTTGACCGTGGGTGCGATCCTCTTCGTGCTCGGGATCTTCGGCATCTTCCTGAACCGCAAGAACGTCATCGTCATCCTGATGTCGGTGGAGTTGATCCTGCTCGCGGTGAACATGAACCTGGTCGGCTTCTCCTCGGTCCTGCAGGATCTGACCGGGCAGATCTTCGCCATGCTGATCCTGACGGTCGCCGCGGCGGAAGCGGCGATCGGGCTGGCCATCGTCGTCATCTACTACCGCAATCGCGGCAGCATCGAGGTCGAAGACATTTCGACCCTGAGGGGCTAGGCCATGTTCGTCGGCGCGATCTTCTTCCCCCTGCTCGGCGCCTGCATCGCGGGGTTCTTCGGCCGTCTGATCGGCGACCGGGCGGCGCAATGGGCGACGGTGGTCTGCATGGCGCTGGCCGCGGCCTGCGGCGTCGCCGCCTTCTTCCAGGTCGGCTTCGCCGAGGCGGACCGCACCCTTGAGATCGGCACCTGGATCGATGTCGGCGGGCTGCAGGTGGTCTGGGCCCTGCGCTATGACACGCTGAGTGCCGTGATGGTCGGGATGGTGACCTTCATCTCGACGCTGATCCACCTCTACAGCGTCGGCTACATGTCGCATGACCCGACACGGCCGCGTTTCTTCGCCTATCTGTCGCTGTTCACCTTCATGATGCTGATGCTGGTGACGGCGAACGACCTGTTGCAGCTGTTCTTCGGCTGGGAAGGGGTGGGCCTCTGCTCCTACCTGCTGATCGGCTATTACTATGAGCGTGAAAGCGCCAATCGCGCGGCGATGAAGGCCTTCATCGTCAACCGGGTCGGCGATTTCTTCTTCATGCTGGGCATGGCGCTGACCTTCTGGACCTTCGGCAGCATCAACTTCGACGACATCTTCCTCTCGGTGCCGGAGGCGGTGGGCAAGACCATCGGCGGCATGCCGGTGCTGGAGGTGATCGGCGTGCTGCTCTTCCTCGGCGCCTGCGGCAAATCGGCGCAGTTGGGCCTGCACACCTGGTTGCCGGATGCGATGGAGGGGCCGACGCCCGTCTCAGCACTGATCCATGCCGCGACCATGGTCACCGCCGGCGTGTTCCTGATGGCGCGGATGTCGCCGCTGATGGAATACGCGCCGGTCGCCTTGGCCATCGTGACCATCGTGGGGGCCAGCACCGCCGTCTTCGCCGCGACGATCGGCTGCGTGCAGAACGACATCAAGCGCATCATCGCCTATTCGACCTGCTCGCAGCTTGGCTACATGTTCTTCGCGGTCGGCGTGGGCGCCTATCAGGGCGCGGTGTTTCACCTCTTCACCCATGCCTTCTTCAAGGCGCTGCTGTTCCTGGGCGCGGGCTCCGTCATCCATGCGATGAGCGACGAGCAGGACATCCGCAAGATGGGCGGCATCTGGAACAAGATCCCGGTCACCTATGCGGTGATGTGGATCGGCAGCCTGGCCCTGGCCGGCGTGCCGCTCTTCGCCGGCTTCTACTCCAAGGATTTCGTGCTGGAGGCCGCCTTCGCCGCCCATACCGGCGTCGGCCTATATGCCTTCGTCGCCGGGCTGATCGCGGCCTTCCTGACCGCCTTCTACTCCTGGCGCCTGTTGATCCTGGTGTTCCACGGCGCACCCCGGGCCGATGCCCATACCATGGAGCATGTCCATGAAAGCCCCGCGGTGATGCTGATCCCGCTGCTGGTGCTGGCGGCGGGGGCGATCTTCGCGGGCGCCGTCTTCGCCCCGTATTTCGTCGGCCATGGCTTCGAGGAGTTCTGGCGCGACTCCATCTTCAACGGGCCGGACAACGACATCATGCATGCGGTGCATGAGGTGCCGGGCTGGGTGCCGCTGGCGCCGACCGTGCTGGGCGTCCTCGGCATCGTCCTGGCCGGGCTGCTCTATCTGGTCTTCCCGGCGGTGCCGGGCAGGCTCGCGACCCAGTTCCAGGGCATTTATCTGTTCCTGCTGAACAAGTGGTACTTCGACGAACTCTACGATCACATCTTCATCCAGCCCTTCCGCCGCCTCTCCGTGTTCCTGTGGAAGACCGGCGACGCCAAGATCATCGACGGCATGCCGAATGGCGTCGCCGAGATCGCGGTGGATGTCGCGCGCGGCGCGGTGCGGTTGCAGTCGGGACGGGTCGCCAACTACGCCTTCGCGATGATCATCGGGCTGGTGGTCTTCATCTCCGTCTATCTGTTCGGGGCCCTCCGATGAACGTCCTCGGCTTCCCGCTGCTCTCGCTGCTGACCTTCCTGCCGCTGGTCGGCTGCGCGATCATCCTCTCGGTGCGGGGGGATGAGGCGGTGGTCGCGTCCAACGCGCGCTGGACCGCGCTCTGGACCAGCCTGATCATCTTCGCCCTGTCGCTGATGCTCTGGGTCAACTTCGACCAGGGCAGCGCCGAGTTCCAGTTCGAGGAGAACCTGGCCTGGCTGCCGGACTTCGGCCTGTCCTACCACATGGGCGTCGATGGCATCTCGGTGCTCTTCGTCCTGCTCTCCACCTTGCTGACGCCGATCTGCATCCTCGCTTCCTGGGAGTCGGTGCAGACCCGGGTCCGCGAATACATGATCGCCTTCCTGGTCCTCGAGACCATGATGGTCGGCATGTTCTGCGCGCTGGACTTCGTGCTGTTCTACGTCTTCTTCGAAGGCGTGCTGATCCCGATGTTCCTCATCATCGGCGTCTGGGGCGGGCCGCGGCGGGTCTATGCGGCCTACAAGTTCTTCCTCTACACGCTGCTCGGCTCGGTGCTGATGCTGCTGGCGATCCTGGCGCTGTGGTTCCAGGCCGGCACCACCGATATCCCGGCGCTGTTCGACCTGCAGCTCTCGGTGCCGATGCAGAGCTGGATCTTCGTCGCCTTCCTCGCCTCCTTCGCGGTGAAGGTGCCGATGTGGCCGGTGCATACCTGGCTGCCGGATGCGCATGTCGAGGCACCGACCGGCGGCTCGGTCATCCTGGCCGGCGTGCTGCTCAAGATGGGCGGATACGGCTTCCTGCGCTTCAGCCTGCCGCTGCTGCCGCAGGCGGTGGAAACCTTCGCGCCCTTCATCTTCGCGCTCTCGGTGGTCGCGGTGGTCTATACCTCGATGGTCGCCTTCGCCCAGTCGGACATGAAGAAGCTGATCGCCTATTCGTCGGTCGCCCATATGGGCATCGTGACGCTTGGCATCTTCACCATGAACCAGCAGGGCATCTCGGGCGCGATCTTCCAGATGCTGAGCCATGGCATCGTCGCCGGCGCGCTCTTCCTCTGCGTCGGCGTGCTCTACGACCGGGTGCACAGCCGCGAGATCGCGCGCTACGGCGGGGTCGCCAAGATCATGCCGACCTATGCGGTGATCTTCATGCTCTTCACCTTGGCCTCGGTGGCACTTCCCGGCACCGCCGGCTTCCCGGGCGAATTCCTGGTGCTGGTCGGCGCCTGGAAGGCGAACCCGATGGTGGCGGCGCTGGCGGCACTCGGGATGATCCTGGGCGCTGCCTATATGCTCTACCTCTATCGCCGCGTGATCTTCAGCGCGATCACTCGCCAGGATCTGCGGGCGCTGCTGGACCTCAGCCCGCGCGAGATCGCGGTCTTCGCGCCGCTGGTGGTGCTGACCCTGTGGATGGGGATCTATCCCTCCTCCTTCCTGTCTTTCTTTGAAGTCTCGGTGGCGGCATTGGTGGAGCGGCATGAGGCCGCACTCGCCTTGCCGCGGCTGGCGGGGGTCATCGCGCCATGAACTGGACCTTGCTGCTGCCCGAGATCGTGCTCGGCGTCTCCGGGCTGATCGCCATCGTGGCGGGGGTGATCCCCAAGCGGGACACGACCTTCCCCGTGGCGCTCGGCGTGCTGGGGGCGATGCTGCTGGCCGCCGTGCTGGTGATCGGCCAGGGCGAGGGCACCGCCATGGGCGGGCAATACGCCGCCGATGCCTTCACCCGCTTCGCCAAGCTGCTGGTGCTGCTGGGGGCCGCCGGCGGCCTCGTGCTGTCGCTGGACTGGAATGAGAAGGAGGGTCTGTCCCGCTTCGAATTCCCCGTCCTGATCCTGTTCGCGACGCTCGGGATGATGGTGCTGGTTTCGGCCAACGACCTGATGTCGCTGTATCTGGGGCTCGAGCTGATGTCGCTCGCGCTCTATGTCATGGCCGCCTTCAATCGCGACGATGGCCGCTCGGCCGAGGCGGGGCTGAAGTATTTCGTCCTGGGCGCGCTGGCCTCCGGCTTGCTGCTCTATGGCGCCTCGCTGATCTATGGCTTCTCGGGGACCACCAATTTCGACCGGATCGCCGATGCGGTGGATTCCTCCGCCGGCAACCTCGGCGTGGTGGTTGGGCTGGTGTTCGTGATCGCCGGCCTCGCCTTCAAGATCAGCGCCGTGCCGTTCCACATGTGGACGCCCGATGTCTATGAGGGCGCGCCGACCCCGGTGACCGGCTTCTTCGCCGCCGCCCCCAAGGTCGCCGGGCTGCTGCTGCTGGCCCGCGTGCTGCAAGGCCCCTTCGCGGCCCTGGCGCCGGCCTGGCAGCAGGTGATCGTGCTGGCCTCGCTCGGCTCGATGCTGCTCGGCGCCTTCGCCGCGATCGGGCAGACCAACATCAAGCGGCTGATGGCCTATTCCTCGATCGGGCATGTCGGCTACGCGTTGATGGGTCTCGCGGTCGGCTCGGATGCGGGCATGCGCGGGCTGCTGCTCTACATCGCCATCTATCTGTTCATGAACCTCGGCGCCTTCGCCGTGCTGGTCGCGATGCGTCGCGGCGGGCGGGCGCTGGAGGGGGTGGACGACCTCGCCGGCCTGGGCCGCACCGATCCGGGCATGGCCCTGGCGATGGCGGTGTTCATGTTCTCCATGGCCGGGATCCCGCCGCTCGCGGGCTTCTTCGGCAAGCTCTACGTCTTCCTCGCCGCGGTGCAGGGCGGCTATTGGACGCTGGCGGTGGTCGGCGTGCTCGCCTCGGTGGTCTCGGCCTACTACTACCTGCGGATCATCAAGGTCATGTATTTCGACGACTCCGCCGGCGCGATGGACCCGCGCCCGGCCGGGCTCTCGGTGGTGCTGGCCGGCAGCGGGCTGTTCACCGCGCTGTTCTTCCTGTTTCCCGCCCCGATCCTTGCCGCGGCACAAGCGGCCGTTGCCGCCTTGATGGGATGATCACGGGCGCACCCGCATGGCGGCTGCGCCGCTATGCTCATCTGCCCAGTACGCAAACCCTCGCCGTGACTCTGGCCGAGGCCGATGAGCCCGAAGGCCTCGCCATCCTCGCCGACCGCCAGTCGGCGGGGCAGGGGACCCAGGGGCGGGTCTGGGAAGGGGCCAGCGGCAATCTGCACATCTCGATGCTGCTGCGCCCCCGCGGGCCCATGGCCGAGGTCGCGCAATACGCGCTCCTGGCCGGCATCGCCCTGGCCGAGGCCGTGGCCGGCTTCGCCCCCGATCCGGCCGCACTCAGCCTGAAATGGCCAAACGACCTGCTGCTGGGCGGCGCCAAGATGGCCGGCATCCTGACCCAGGCGGCCGCGCGGCCTGAGGGCGGGATCGACTGGGTCATCTTCGGTATCGGCGTGAACCTGGTCGCGGCACCCCCGGTGCCCGGGCGCAGCACGGCCTGCCTTGGCCGGGCGGTTCCGGTCGAGGCGCTCGCCGCGGCGCTGCTGGCCCGGATCGACCATTGGCGCCTGGTCCGCAGCGTCGAGGGCTTTGCCCCCATCCGCGCCGCCTGGCTCGCCCGCGGGCCGCAGCGCGGCACTTGGCTCAACCTCTCCCGCCCGGATATCTCCGGGCGGTTCGAGGGCTTGGGCGAGGATGGCTCGCTCCTGCTCGGCACCGCGGGGCGCATCCATGCCCTGCGTGCCGGCGAAATCCGGGATTGATCCTGCCGATGCTGCTCGCCGTGGACGCCGGGAACACGAATATCGTCTTTGCCGTGCATGACGGCGTGGACTGGCGTGGCCGCTGGCGGGTGGCGACCCGCGATGACCGGACGAGCGATGAATATGCCGTCTGGCTGATGGCGCTGCTGACCCATGCCGGGCTCAAGACCACCGACATCGACCGCTGCGTGATCGGCACGGTGGTGCCGGCAGCACTCTACAACCTGCGCCGGCTGTGCCGGGACTGGTTCGACTGTGAGCCGCTGGTGGCTCGCGCGCCCTTGGACTGGGGCTTCGACATCCGCGTGGACAGCCCGGGCGAGGTCGGCGCCGACCGCCTGCTGAACGTCCTCGCGGTGCATCACCACTACAAGGGCCCGGCGGTGGTGATCGATTTCGGCACCGCCACCACCTTCGATGTGGTGGACAAGGACGGGGCCTATCTCGGCGGTGTGATCGCGCCGGGGATCAATCTTTCGATAGATGCCTTGCACCGCGCCGCCGCCCGGCTGCCCCGGATCGGCATCGGCCGGCCGCAGGCGGTGATCGGGCGCAGCACGGTTCCTGCCATGCAATCAGGCATTTACTGGGGCTATGTCGGCTTGATCGAGGGCATCGTCTCCCGCATACGGGCCGAATACGGCAAGCCGTTGAAGGTCGTCGCGACCGGTGGCCTTGCCTCCCTCTTCGCCGAAGGCACGCTTGTGATCGAGCGGACCGATCCCGACATTACCCTCGAAGGGCTCCGCCTGCTGGCCGAACGCAATCCGGCGCCCGCCGTTTCCTTCGCGCGCATGCGTGACCCGCTGCTGAACGACACGCTGACGCCCGACCCCGACTGACACCCGATCAACCGCCCCACAGACTCAAGACACGGATAGAACAGACCAGGAATGAGCACGACCACCGGAGATTTCGCCTTCATCCCGCTCGGCGGGACAGGCGAGATTGGCATGAACCTTAATGTCTATCGTTGCGACGGATCGCTTCTCGCCATTGACTGCGGCATCGGCTTTGGGGGCGCGGACACGCCCGAAGCCGATGTGATGGTGCCCGACCCCGCCTGGCTCGCTGAAAAGCGGGACAAGCTGGTGGGGCTCGTCATCACCCACGCGCATGAGGACCACTTGGGCGCGGTTGCCGCCCTTTGGCCCATGCTGCGCTGCCCGGTCTATGCCGGCCCCTTCGCCGCGGCGGTGCTGCGGCGCAAGCTGGGCGAGGCCGGCCTCACGCGCGAGGTGCCGCTGCATACCATCCCCCTCGGCGGCAGCTTCGAGCTGGGGCCGTTCGGGCTGCGCTTCCTGCGCGTCACCCATTCGGTGCCCGAGGCGCAGGCGCTGGCGATCCGCACCCGGCATGGCCTCGTGGTCCATACCGGCGACTGGAAGCTCGACCCCGAGCCGCTGATCGGCCTGCCGACGGATGAGGCCGCCTTCGCCGCCCTTGGCGAGGAAGGCGTCCTGGCCATGGTCTGCGACAGCACCAATGCCATGGTCGAGGGCCATTCCGGCAGCGAGGCCGAGGTCCGCCGCAACTTCAAGGCGCTGCTCAAGGGCATGAGGGGCCGCGTCGCGGTCACCTGCTTCTCGACCAACGTCGCGCGGCTGGAATCCATCGCCCTGGGTGCGGCCGCCAATGGCCGCAAGGTCGCGCTGTTCGGCCGCTCGCTGCGCAATGCCGAGGCCGCGGCGCGGGAATGCGGCTACCTGCGCGGCATCCCCTCCTTCATCTCCGAGGATGCCGCAAGCTCGCTGCCCGACGACCAGCTGCTGATCATCGCGACCGGCAGCCAGGGCGAGCCGCGTTCGGCGCTGTCCAAGATCGCCGCCGACATCCACCCGAATATCGCGCTGGGTGAGGGGGATACGGTCATCTTCTCCTCCCGCATGATCCCGGGGAATGAGCGGGCGATCATCAAGGTCCAGGATGAGCTGGCGCGCGCCGGCTGCCGGGTGATGACGGCCGAGGACCATATGGTCCATGTCTCCGGCCATCCGGCCCGGGATGAGCTGAAGAAGCTCTATGCGCTGGTGAAGCCGAAGTATTCGGTGCCGGTGCATGGCGAATGGCGGCATCTGTCCGAACACGCCGCCTTGGCCGAATCCTGCGGCGCGATTCCTTTCCTGATCGAGGATGGCGACATCCTCCGGCTTGGACCCGGCAAGCCGGATATCGCGGGCGATGTGCCCTTCGGCCGGCTGGTGGTCGATGGCGAGCGGCTGCTGCCGCTCGATGGCAACGTCCTCGCGGCGCGGAAGAAGATGCTGTTCAACGGCGTCGTCATCGCCTCCCTCGCGGTCGATCAGACCGGGCGGGTCATGGGGATTCCCCGGATCAGCGCGCCGGGCCTGTTCGATGAGCAGGATCCCGCGGCTGGCCAGATCGCGACCGAGCTGGCCCGTGGCATCGGCGACCTCTCCGGGCCCACGCGCAAGGAGGATGGCAGCCTGCGTGAGGCCGCCCGGCATCTGGTGCGCAAGGCCGTCGGCCGGCGTCTGCGCAAGCAGCGCCCGTCGGTCGAGGTGCATCTGATCCGCGTATGAGCTGGCTTACCGCCTTCGTCGTCTATTTCCTGATCTGGTGGCTGGTGCTCTTCGCCGTCCTCCCGATCGGGGTCCGCCCGGACGACGCGGGCGATCCCGCGGCCGGCGGCTGGCGCGGCGCGCCGCAGCGGCCGCGCATGGGCGCCAAGGTACTGGCGACCACGGTGATCGCGGCGGTGATCTTCATCGGAGTCTGGTGGCTGATTCAGAGCGAGTGGCTGTCATTCCGCAGCGACTGGCTCGCGGTTCAGGACCGCTAACGACCTTCTGCACACAAAATAGGCGGCAGGAGAGGCTATCCTCTCTTGCCGCCTATCCTGCGCGCAGTGTGATGCTGAGTGCTTGATTTTTGGAGCCGGGCGCCCGCGTTTCGCGTTGTTGAGCCCGACCCCTTCCGCCATTCTCATCTTCAGGAAGAGGGCTGGTCCTCTTCCTGCCGTGTGACTGGCGTTTCCTCCCTAAACTCGGGCCGCGTCCGCAAGGACTGCGGCCCGTTTTTTTTCTAGCCTGTGTCTTCCCGGACGCCAAGCGATTTCGGCCCGTCAAAGGCAGAAAACCGGCGAAAAGTTGTTTTTGGACGGGTGTTCTAGAAATTTTCTTGCTGCGGTGCAGCGTGACGCCCGCTCTGAGCGCAGGCAGCGTTCCCGTCCTTGCGGGGGTGCTTTAAGAAGGGGCGAGTCCCAACAGGAGCCCAGCCCCTTGCGCCTTTCCCGCGCCTTCCTGCCTACCTTGAAGGAAACGCCCGCCGAGGCGCAAATTGTTTCGCATCGTCTGATGCTTCGCGCCGGTTTGGTGCGCCAGACCAGCGCCGGCATCTATGCCTGGCTGCCGGCGGGCTTGCGGGTGCTGCGCAAGGTCGGCCAGATCGTGCGGGAGGAGCAGGACCGCGCCGGGGCGCAGGAAATCCTGATGCCGACCATCCAATCGGCCGATCTCTGGCGCGAGAGTGGGCGCTACGATGACTACGGCAAGGAGATGCTGCGCATCACCGACCGTGGCGAGCGCGACATGCTCTTCGGCCCGACCAATGAGGAGATGGTCACCGACCTGTTCAAATCCTATGCGCGGTCCTACCGGGACCTGCCGCGCAACCTCTACCATATCCAGTGGAAGTTCCGGGACGAGGTGCGCCCCCGCTTCGGGGTGATGCGCGGCCGCGAATTTCTCATGAAGGACGCCTATTCCTTCGACCTGACGCCGGAAGCGGCGGCGCATTCCTATCGCCAGATGTTCGTCGCCTACCTGCGCACCTTCGCCCGCATGGGGCTGAAGGCGATCCCGATGCAGGCCGATACCGGCCCGATCGGCGGCAATTTGTCGCACGAATTCATCATCCTGGCCGAGACCGGCGAGTCCCAGGTCTATCTGCACCGCGACCTGCTCGCCTTCGACGCCTTGGCCGAGGCCCCGAACTACGACGGCGACCTGAAGCCGCTGATGGATTTCTGGACCAGCCGTTATGCCGCCACCGACGAGAAGCATGACGAAGCCGCCTGGAACGCCATCCCGGCCGAGCACCAGGTCAGCGCGCGCGGCATCGAGGTCGGCCACATCTTCTATTTCGGCACCAAATATTCCAAGGCGATGGGCCTGTCCGTCGCCGGCCCCGATGGCGCCCAGGTGATCCCGGAAATGGGCTCCTATGGCATCGGCGTCTCCCGCCTCGTCGGCGCGCTGATCGAGGCGAACCATGACGAGGCCGGCATCAAATGGCCGGATGCCGTCGCCCCCTGGCCGGCGGTGGTGATCAACCTCAAGCAGGGCGATGCCGCCTGCGATGCGCTCTGCGAGCGCATGTATGCGGCGATCCCCGACGCGCTCTACGACGACCGCGGCGAGCGGGCCGGCGCCAAATTCGCCGATGCCGATCTGCTGGGCCATCCCTGGCAGGTCGTGGTCGGCCCGCGTGGGGCCGCGGCCGGCCGCGTCGAGTTGAAGCGCCGCGCCACGGGGGAAAAGCTCGAGCTTTCCCCCGAGGATGCCCTCGCAAAAATCCTCGGCTGATGTTCGGGGCCTTCGAACGGGCGGTCGCCTTCCGCTATCTGCGCGCGCGCAAGGGCGAGCGCTTCGTCTCGGTCATCGCGATCTTCTCGCTGGTCGGCATCGCCCTCGGGGTGGCGACGCTGATCATCGTGATGAGCGTGATGAACGGGTTCCGCGCCGAGCTTCTGGGCCGCATCCTGGGCCTCAATGGACACTTGGGCATCTACGCCCAGCATGGCGGCCCGCTGCCCGATTTCGATGCGATCGTGGCCCGGGTGAAGGGCTTGCCGGGGGTGGTCTCGGCGACGCCGGTGGTGGAGGGCCAGGTGCTCTTCACCTCCGACTACGGCGGGGCGGCGGGCGGCATCGCGCGCGGCATCCGGCCGGAGGATCTGCGCGCCAAGGAGGTCATCGCCGGCAATATCCGCCTGGGCTCGCTGGCCGCCTTCCAGGGCGAGGATGCCATCGTCATCGGCACCCGCCTCGCGCAGAAGATGCGGCTGACGGTGGGGGACCGCATCACCTTGGTCAGCCCGCAGGGCCGCGCCACGGTGATCGGGACGGTCCCGCGGGTCCGCGCCTATCGCATCGCCGCGTTGTTCGAGGCGGGGATGCAGGAATACGACAGCGGCTTCGTCTTCCTGCCGCTGGAGGCCGCGCAGATCTACTTCCAGGCCCCAGGGGCGGTGACGCAGATCGAGGTCTTTGTCACCAACCCCGACCGCGTCAACGCGGTCACGCGGGAGATCGGCGCCGCCTTCGCCCAAGGCCCGCCGATCCGGGTGCTGGACTGGCAGCAGTCCAACAGCGCCTTCTTCAACGCGGTGCAGGTCGAGCGGAACGTGATGTTCCTGATCCTGACGCTGATCATCATCGTCGCGGCCTTCAACATCGTCTCCTCGCTGATCATGCTGGTGAAGGACAAGGGGCGGGATATCGCCATCCTGCGCACGGTCGGTGCCACGCGGGGGGCGATCCTGCGGATATTCCTGCTCTGCGGCGCCTCGGTCGGCGTGGTCGGGACGGCGGCGGGGGCGGCCATCGGGCTGGTCTTCTGCCGCTATATCGAGGATATCCGGCAGGCCTTGCAGGCGCTGTCGGGCACCGAGCTGTTCAGCCCGGAGATCTACTTCCTGACCCGGCTGCCGGCGGTCGTGGACATGCATGAGGTGATGCAGGTCATCGGCATGGGCCTGTTCCTGTCGCTGCTGGCCACGGTCTATCCCTCCTGGCGCGCGGCGCGCACGGACCCTGTGGTGGCGCTGCGAAATGAGTGAACCTGTCCTGCGCCTCGCCGCCGTCGAGCGCCGCTTCCGCACCGAGGCCGGCACGCTCGACGTGCTGCGCGGCGCCGATCTCTCGATCTTCGCCGGCGAGATCGTGGCGCTGGTCGCGCCCTCCGGCACCGGCAAATCCACGCTGCTGCATCTGGCCGGGCTGCTGGAACGCCCGGATGCCGGCGAGGTTTTTGTGCAGGGCCGCGCCGCGGGCACGCTGGATGATGGCGGCCGCACGGCGATCCGCCGCTCCACCATCGGCTTCGTTTACCAGGCGCATCATCTGCTGCCCGAGTTCACCGCGCTGGAAAACATCGCGCTGCCGCAGATGGCCGCCGGCGTCGCGCGCAAACCCGCCGAGGCGCGGGGGCGGGAGTTGCTGGCCGCCTTCGGGCTGGAGGCGCGGGCCGACCACCGCCCCGGCCGGCTTTCGGGCGGCGAGCAGCAGCGGGTGGCCATCGCCCGGGCGCTGGCCAATCGCCCGGCGCTGCTGCTGGCCGATGAGCCGACCGGCAACCTTGATGTCGCGACCTCGGACCGCGTCTTCACCGAATTGCTGGAGATGGTGCGGGGGCAGGGGCTGGCGGCGCTGATCGCGACGCACAACCCGGCACTGGCGGCACGGATGGATCGCACGGTGACCCTGCGCGACGGGCATGTGATCCCGGCCTGACGGCCTGCTACCATAGGGCCATGTCCGACTCCTTCGTCCATCTGCATGCCCATTCCGCCTATTCGCTGAGCGAGGGCGCCATCAAGGCCGACAAGCTGCCGGCCCTGGCCCGTGCGGCGGGGATGCCGGCGGTGGCGCTGACCGATTCGGGCAATCTGTTCGGCGCGCTGGAATTCGCCCAAGCGGCCAGTGGCAAGGGCGTGCAGCCGATCATGGGCTGCCAGCTCTGGCTGGCGCGGCCCCCCGCCGACCAGCGCCCCGGCCAGCCGGTGCCGCCCGATCCGCTGATCGTGCTGGCCGCCAATGCGGAGGGGTTCACCAACCTCCAGCGGCTCTCCTCGCTCGGCTATATGGGCGATGATCCCTCCGGCAAGCCGGCGCTGGGGCTGCGGGATATCTGCGACAATGCGGCCGGGCTCTGGGTGCTGACCGGGGGGACCACGGGGCCGCTGGGGCGGCTGCTGGCCGAAGGCCGGCGTGATGCCGCCGAAGCCCTGCTGGGCGACCTCGCCGGCGCCTTCACCGATCGCTGCGCCGTCGAGCTGCACCGCCATGGCACCGCGCTGGATGCCGCGGTGGAGCCGGGGCTGCTGGCCCTGGCCGATGCCCGGGGGCTGCCCATCGTCGCGGCCAATGACGTGCAATTCGCCACGGCGGACATGTATTCCGCCCATGACGCGCTGTTGTGCATCGCCGAGGGCACCACCATCGGCGCCCGCGACCGCCGCCGCGTCACCCCGGAACACTGGTTCAAGCCGGCCGCGATGATGCGCGCCGCCTTCCACGACCTGGCCGAGGCCTGCGACAACACCTTGGCCATCGCCCGCGGCTGCGCCGTGATGGCCGAGGGCAAGAAGCCGGAACTGCCGCTCTGCCCCAAGGTGCGGCCGGGCATGACCGAGTCCGAAACCGTCGCGCAGATGGCGCGCGAGGGGCTGGATATCCGCCTGCGCGATGCCGATGCGGCGACCCAGGCGCGCTACCACGAGCGCCTGACCTATGAGCTCGGCGTCATCGAGCGCATGGGGTTCTCCGGCTACTTCCTCATCGTCGCCGACTTCATCCAATGGGCGAAGCAGCAGAACATTCCGGTGGGGCCGGGGCGTGGCTCGGGTGCCGGGTCGGTCGCCGCCTGGGCGCTGACCATCACCGATCTGGACCCGCTGCGCTGGGGGCTGCTGTTCGAGCGCTTCCTGAACCCCGAACGCGTCTCGATGCCTGACTTCGACATCGACTTCTGCCAGGACCGGCGCGACGAGGTCATCCAATACGTCCGCCGCGAATATGGTGCCGACCGGGTGGCGCAGATCATCACCTTCGGCCGCTTGCAGGCCCGCGCGGCGGTGAAGGATGTCGGCCGTGTCATGGGCATGTCCTATGGCCAGACCGAGCGCATCGCCTCGCTGATCCCCAACAACCCGGCCAAGCCCGTCACTCTGGCCCAGGCGATCGAGGGCGAACCCCGCCTGCGCGAAATGCAGGCGACGGATGAGGGGGTGGAGCGGCTGCTGACCACTGCGCTGAACCTGGAGGGGCTGTACCGCAACGCCTCGACCCATGCCGCCGGCATCGTCATTGGCCGCACGCCCTTGATCGACATCGTGCCGCTGTTCCGCGACCCGCGCAGCGACATGCTGGTGACGCAATACTCGATGAAATACGTCGAGCAGGCGTCGCTGGTGAAATTCGACTTCTTGGGCCTGAAGACCCTCACCGTGTTGCAGCGCTGCGTCGAGATCCTGGCCGAGCAGGGGGTCACGATCGACCTCGCCACTCTGCCGGAGACCGACGAGAAAACCTGGGCGATGCTCTGCCGGGGCGATGCCGCCGGGGTGTTCCAGTTTGAAAGCCAGGGCATGCGCGACGTGTTGCGCGCCATGAAGCCCGACCGCTTCGAGGATCTGATCGCCGCCGTCTCGCTCTACCGGCCGGGACCCATGGCGAACATCCCCGCCTATTGCGCCCGCAAGCACGGCGAGAAATGGGACGCCCCGCACCCCAAGATGCGCGACGCGGTCGAGGAGACCTATGGCATCCTGGTCTACCAGGAGCAGGTCATGCGGATCGCGCAGGAGCTTGCGGGCTATTCGCTCGGCACCGCCGATCTGCTGCGCCGCGCCATGGGCAAGAAGAACGCCAAGGAGATGGCCGACCAGCGCGCGATCTTCTCGGCGGGGGCGGTCGAACGCGGCATCCCGGCCGACAAGGCCACCGAGATCTTCGACCTGATGGAGAAATTCGCGGAATACGGCTTCAACAAGTCGCATGCCGCCGCCTATGCGCTGATCTCCTGGCAGACCGCCTATCTGAAGGCCAATTACCCGGTCGCCTTCCTTGCTGCCTCGATGACGCTCGACCTCGGCAATACCGACAAGCTGGCGGTGCATATGCAGGAGGCCTCCCGCCTCGGCATCAAGATCCTCTCGCCGGATGTGAACCGCTCCCGCGCCGATTTCACGGTCGAGGACCACAATGGGATCCCCGCCATCCGTTTTGCCCTGGCCGCCGTGAAGCGGGTCGGCGAGCAGGCGATGAAGGACATGGTCAAGGCCCGCGACGCCGGTGGTCCCTTCGACTCGCTGGCCGGTTTCGCCGAGCGGGTGGACCCGCGGCTGCTGAACAAGCTGCAACTGGAAAACCTCGCCCGCGCCGGCGCCTTCGACAGCCTGGAACCCAACCGCGCCCGCCTGGTTACCGGCGCGGAAACCGTGCTGCGCCGCGCCCAGGCGACCGCCGAGGAGCGCGTCTCCTCCCAGATCGGGCTGTTCGGCGGCGGCGCCCCCGATCCGCTGCGCCTGCCCGACATGCCTGATTGGCCGGAGTTGGAACGGCTGACCCAGGAGGCCGAGGCGATCGGCTTTCACCTCTCCGCGCATCCGCTGGATGCCTATGCCTCGGCGCTGAAGCGGCTCGGCGTCACCGGCTCGGCGCATCTGACCGACCGGGTGCGCGCCGGGGCCAGCCGGGTGAAGGTCGCCGGCACGGTGGTGAATGTGAAGGAGCGCAACACCAAATCCGGCAGCCGCATGGCCTGGGTGCGCCTCTCCGACGGCGCCGGCGGGTTTGAGGTGACGCTGTTCTCCGAAGTGCTGCATCGCTGCCGGGAGATGCTGGGCGAGGGCTCGGCGATCATGATCACCGCCGATGCGAAGCTGGAGGGCGAGACCCTCCGCCTCACCGCCTCGGAGTGCGAGACCCTGGAACGGGCCGCGGCCGGGGTCGGGCAGGAGCTGCGGATCGCCGTGGATTCGGCCGATTCCATGGCCGCCATCCGCGACCTGCTGGCGCGGGAGGGGCGGGGCAAGGGGCGTGTGATCCTGTTGCCGCGCCTGGGCCTGGGGCAGGAGGTGGAGGTCGCTCTGGCCGGGGCCTTCAACACCGGGCCGCGCCTGGCCCAGGCGATCAAGATGCTGCCAGGGGTGGGTGCCGTTACGGTCGCCTGAGGCAACCAATCGGCCGTGCCCGCGTTCCGTGTGCGACCAAAAGGGGCCGGTTATGCGTCTGTTCGAATGCCAATCCTGCGGCAACACGCTGTATTTCGAGAATACGCGCTGCGAACGCTGCGGCCATGGCCTCGGCTTCCTGCCCGCCGCCGGCATTCTCTCGGCGGTGGAGCCGGAGGAGGAGGGGCTGCGGGCGCTGGCCGATGGCGCGCTCTACCGCGCATGCAGCAATGCGACGCTCGGCACCTGCAACTGGCTGGTCCCGATCGAGGAGGATGGCCGGTTCTGCCGTTGCTGCCGGCACAATCGCAGGGCGCCCAATCTGGACGACCCCAAGGTCATGAAGATGTGGCGCACCATCGAGTTCAGCCAGCACCGGCTGTTCGTCACCTTGCTGCGCCTGAACCTGCCCTTGCCGACGCGGGAGGAGGACCCCGAGGCCGGGCTCGTCTTCGACGTGCTGGCCGACCCGAAGGACCCCAAGGCGCCGCGGGTGCTGACGGGTCATGACAAGGGGCTGATCACCTTCAACCTCGCCGAGGGCGATGACGCCGAGCGCGAGCGCCGCCGCGTCTCCATGGGCGAGCCCTACCGGACCATGCTCGGCCATATGCGGCATGAGATCGCGCATTTCTTCTGGGACCGGCTGGTGCGGGACGCGGGGCAGGGGGAGGTACTCTACGCCTGCCGCCAGGTCTTCGGGGACCCCAGCGTCGATTACGCCGCCGCCCTGAAGACGCATTATGAAAGCGGTCCGCCGGACAACTGGCAGGAGCATTACGTCAGCGCCTATGCCACCTCCCACCCTTGGGAGGATTTCGCGGAAACCACGGCGCATTACCTGCATATGGTGGATACGCTGGAAACCGCCTTCGCCTATGGCATGCGGCTGCGGCCGAATGTCGGCGATTCCACCGATATGGCGACAAGGATCGACTTCGACCCGCATGAGGAGGCGGATTTCGACCGCATCATCCATGCCTGGCTGCCGCTGACCTTCGCCATGAACAGCCTGAACCGCAGCATGGGCCTGTCGGACCTCTACCCCTTCCTCCTCAGCCAGCCGGTGATCGAGAAGCTGCGCTTCATCCACGGGCTGCTGCACCCCGCCGCCAGCCTGCCGGAGGCGGAGTCCGAAGCGGCCTGATCCGCCCGCGCCACCGGGGCGGGGTTGCCCCGGCGCGCGCATTCCGCCATACACCGCGCCGCTGGTCGGGTATCCCCCGGGAGCAAATCCCGCCTGTCAGGCGTCGCCTGACGGGCAAATGCTTGTCAGGCGCCGCCTGACGGGTAAATGCTTGTCAGGCGTCGCCTGGCGGGCAAATGCTTATCAGGCGTCGCCTGATGGGCAAATCCGCACGCGGCGCACCCTTCCCCCCTCATGGGGCCAGGGTCCGGTCCCGGCATTCGCCGGGCTTCGTGCCGCGGAGGCTCAACCGGACTTTTGAAGAAGGAAGAAATCGCCCATGGCGATGCCAGACGTTTCCCTGCGCGGCCTGCTCGAAGCAGGCGTCCATTTCGGCCACCACACCCGCCGGTGGAACCCGAAGATGGCGCCGTTCATCTTCGGCATCCGCAACCAGGTCCACATCCTCGACCTGCAGCAGACCGTCCCCCTGATGGACCGCGCCCTGCGCGCCGTCCGTGACGTGGTGGCTGCCGGTGGCCGCGTGCTCTTCGTGGGCACCAAGAAGGCCGCCGCCGAATACGTTGCCGAAAGTGCGACGCGCTGCGGCCAGTATTACGTGAACCACCGTTGGCTCGGCGGCATGCTGACCAACTGGAAGACCATCACGGGCAGCATCAAGCGCCTGAAGCAGATGGACGAGCAGCTGTCCGGCAACACCGCGGGCCTGACCAAGAAAGAGGTCCTGATGCTGACGCGCGACCGCGCCAAGCTGGACCGCGCCCTGGGCGGCATCCGTGAGATGGGCGGCCTGCCCGACATCATCTTCGTGATCGACACGGTCAAGGAGAAGCTGGCGATCGAGGAAGCCAACAAGCTCGGCATCCCGGTCATCGCCGTGCTCGACAGCAATGCCGATCCCTCGGGCATCGCCTTCCCGATCCCGGGCAATGACGACGCGATCCGCGCCATCACCTTGTACTGCGACAGCGTCGCCGGCGCCGTGCTCGACGGCATCAGCGCCAACCTGCAGGCCAGCGGCCTGGATCTCGGCGCCGCCGAGGACCTGCCGATGGAAGCCATGCCGGACATGACCGCCGAAGTGCTGGGCGAGCCCCCGGTGGATGAGGCGCTTGCCGCCGAACTCCTCGGCGAGACCCCCGCTGCCGCCGAGACCCCCGCTGCCGAAGAGCCGCCGGTCGCCCAGGCCTGATGATCCTCGCCGGGCGCTGATGCGCCCGGCGAGCCTGCTTGCTGTGTAATGACCACCCACGGGAGAGCTTCCGATGGCCGAGATTACCCCTTTGCTGGTGCGCGACCTGCGTGAACGCACCGGCGCCGGCATGATGGATTGCAAGAAGGCGCTCGTCGAAAACGGCGGCGAGATGGAAGCGGCCATCGACTGGCTGCGCAAGAAGGGCCTGTCCTCGGCCGCCAAGAAGGCCGGCCGCGCCGCGACCGAAGGCCTCGTCGGCGTCGCCTCCGGCCCCAAGGTCGCCGGCATGGTCGAAGTCAACGCCGAGACCGATTTCGTCGGCCGCAGCGAGCCCTTCCAGAATTTCGTGGCCGAAGTCGCCGGGCTCACCCTCTCGGTCGGTGACGACGTCGAGGCGCTGAAGGCCGCGACCTACCCCGGGACCCTCCACACCGTCGGCGACGAGTTGACCCGCCTGATCGCCACCATCGGCGAACACATGACGATCCGCCGCGCCAAGGTGCTGCGCGTCGAATCCGGCATCGTCGCGACCTATATGCACAATGCGATCAAGCCGGGCCTCGGCAAGATCGGCGTGCTGGTGGGGCTCGAAGCCCCCTCCGAGATCGATGCGCTCGAAGTCCTCGGCCGCCAGATCGGCATGCATGTCGCCGCCGCCAAGCCGGAGGCGCTGGAGGTTTCCGGCGTCGATCCCTCCGCGCTGCACCGCGAGCAGGACGTGCTCTCCGAGCAGGCCCGCGCCTCGGGCAAGCCGGAGGCGATCATCGCCAAGATGGTCGAGGGCCGCATCCGCAAGTACTACGAGGAAGTGGTGCTGCTGGAGCAGGTCTGGGTGCATGACGGCGAGAGCCGGGTGAAGGTCATCGTCGAGAAGGCGGGCGCCAAGCTCACCGGCTTCGCCCGCTTCCACCTGGGCGAAGGCGTCGAGAAGGCGCCGGCTGCCGATTTCGCCGCCGAAGTCGCCGCCGCCGCCGGGACCGCCCACCCGACGACCACCGGCGTCGGCCCCAAGGACTGACACACGCAAGGGGGCGGGACTTGCCGCCCCCTGGCCGTCGTCTCTAAAACCTCACAGCACACCCCCGAAGGAGCCCACATGGCCGAGCCGCGATACAAGCGCGTGCTGCTCAAGGTCTCGGGGGAGGCTCTGATGGGCGACCGCGACTATGGCCTCGACACCAAGGTGGTGAAGGCCATCGCCCAGGATGTCCGGGGCGTCCGCGAGCTTGGTGTCGAGGTCTGCCTCGTCATCGGCGGCGGCAATATCTTCCGCGGCGTCTCCGCCGCCTCCGTTGGTATGGACCGCGCCCAGGCCGATGGCATGGGCATGCTGGCGACCGTGATGAACGCGCTGGCGATGCAGAACGCGCTGGAAGGTGCTGGCGTCGAGACCCGCGTGCAATCGGCGATCACCATGGCCTCGCTGGCCGAGCCCTTCATCCGCCGCCGCGCCGTGCGGCACATGGAGAAGGGGCGGGTGGTGATCTTCGCCGCCGGCACCGGCAATCCCTTCTTCACCACCGACACCGCCGCCGCCCTGCGCGCCGCCGAGATGGGCTGCGACGCGCTGCTGAAGGGCACGCAGGTCGATGGCATCTATTCCGCCGATCCGCGCAAGAACCCGCGGGCCGAGCGCTACGAGACTCTGACCTACCTCGATATCCTCTCCCGCGACCTGGCCGTGATGGATGCCGCCGCCATCAGCCTGGCACGGGAAAACCATCTTCCCATCATTGTCTTCAACATCCATGAGCCGGGGGCCTTCACCGCCGTCATGAAGGGCGAAGGCAAGTTCACGACCGTGATAGACCAGTGATACAGACGATTTAAGACTTGGTGGGAGTTGGGTCATGCCGATCGATCTTGCAGGACTGAAAGAGGATCTGACCCGTCGCATGGACGGCGCGATCGAGACCCTCAAGAAGGAATACCAGGGCCTGCGGGCCGGCCGCCCGAGCCCGGCGCTGCTGGAGACGGTGCGCGTCGATGCCTATGGCAACAACACCCCGCTGAACCAGGTCGCCAGCGTCGCGGTCGCGGGGCCGGGGCTGTTGCAGGTCCAGGTCTGGGACAAGTCGCTGGTGAAGGCGGTGGAAGCGGGCATCCGCGAGGCCCAGCTTGGCCTGAACCCGCAGACCGAGGGCCAGGTGATCCGCGTGCCCCTGCCGCCGCTGACCGAGGAGCGCCGCAACGATCTGGTCAAGGCCGCCTCCAAATACGCCGAATCGACCAAGATCGCCATCCGCGGCGTCCGCCGCGACGGGATGGAGCAGACCAAAAACGCCGAGAAGGACAAGAAGGCGCCGATCAGCAAGGATGAGGCCAAGGACTGGACCGATGCGGTGCAGAAACTGACCGATCAATACATCAAGCAGATCGACGGCATCTTCACCGACAAGGAAAAGGACATCAAGACGGTCTGATGGCCGCCCCCGATACCTCCGCGGCACTGGAGCCCGCGACCCAGGCGCCCGCGCTGCTGCCGGCATCCGCCGGGGGGGGCGTTCCGGTCCATGTCGGCATCATCATGGACGGCAATCGCCGCTGGGCGCAGGCCCGCGGCCTGCCGCGCGCCCTGGGCCACAAGGCCGGCGCCGAGGCCGCCCGCCGCACCATCGAGGCCGCGGCCGATTCCGGCATCCGCTGGCTGACGCTCTTCGCCTTTTCCTCCGAGAACTGGAACCGGCCGGAGGAGGAGGTCCGGGACCTCACCGGCCTGCTCGGCCTGTATTTGCGGCATGAGGTCGGGCAGCTCGTGAAGAACGGCGTCCGGCTGCGGGTGATCGGGGATCGCAAGCGCTTCGGCCCGGACATCGCCGAGGCCATCATCACCGCCGAGACCCGCACCGCCGGGGGCACCCGGCTGAACCTGAATGTTGCGCTCTCCTATGGCGCGCGGGCCGAGATCGTCGCCGCCACCCGCGCCATCGCGGCCGATGTCGCGGCCGGCACCCTGCGGCTTGAGGATGTGACCGAGGCGCTGGTCTCCTCGCGCCTCTCGACCGCGGGCATGCCCGACCCCGACCTCGTGATCCGCGCCTCGGGCGAGCAGCGGCTGTCGAATTTCCTGCTCTGGCAGGCGGCCTATGCCGAATTCACCTTCCCCGATGTGCTCTGGCCGGATTTCGGCGCCGAGCATCTGCGTGCCGCCCTGGCCGAATACGCCGGGCGCGAGCGCCGCTTCGGCCTCAGGTCGGGCTGAGCCGCATGTCCGCGGCCCCGGTGGCGACGGCCAGAACGTCAAAGGATTGGCGCGACCTGCGCAAACGCGCCTTGTCGGCGGCGGTGTTGGGCCCCGCGGCGCTGGCCGGCATCTGGCTCGGGGCCGCGCCCTGGACCGCGATGATCGCGCTCGCCATCGCGGTGCTGGCCTGGGAATGGGTGCATCTCTGCGGGCTGCGGACGCGGACCTTGCCGGGGGCGGCGGTCCCGCTGGTCGTGCTGGCGGCCTGCACCTTCTCCATCGCCGATGAGGGCCGCCTCGCGCTGCTGGTGCTGTTCCTGGGCTTCGTCGGGACCTGGGTGATCGCGGCGCGGGATGTGGCGCCGACCAAGCCGCCGGCCTGGCTCGCGATCGGGGTGCTCTATATCGGTCTCGCCGGCATCGCGCTGATCGAGCTGCGTCACGACAATGCGGCGGGGCAGGCGAATGTGCTGTTCCTGTTCCTGGTGGTCTGGGCCAGCGACAGCGGCGCCTATCTCGCCGGCCGCGCCTTTGGCGGGCCCAGGCTCGCGCCCGCCATCTCGCCGGGAAAGACCTGGTCGGGGGCGCTGGGCGGGCTGCTCGGGGCGATGATCGTGGGTGTCGCGGTCGCCTCGGCCATGGCGCCCGGCCCGACCGGGCGGGTGATGGCGGTGGCGGCGCTGCTCGGCGTCGCGACCCAGGCGGGCGACCTGCTGGAAAGCGCGATCAAGCGGCATTTCCACGTCAAGGACACCTCCAGCCTGATCCCCGGCCATGGCGGGCTGCTGGACCGGCTGGATGGCGTGCTGGCGGCGGCCCCCACGGCGGCCCTGCTCGCGCTCTTCGTCGGCTATGGCGTGGTGCTGTGGCAATGAGGCGCATCACCATCCTGGGCGCGACCGGCTCGGTCGGGCGCAGCACCATCGCCTTGCTGGAGGCAGCGCCAGAGGGCGCCTTCGCCGTCGCGGCGCTGACCGCGCATCGCGATGTGGCGGCACTCGCCGCCTTGGCGCGCCGCTTCCGCCCCGATCTCACCGTCGTCGCCGATGCCGCCGAGGGCATGGCCCTGCGCGAGGCCCTGGCCGGCACCGGCCTGCGCTCCGGCGCCGGCGAGGCGGCCTTGCTGGAAGCCGCGAGCCTGCCCACCGACTGGACCATGGCCGCGATCGTCGGCGCCGCCGGGCTGCGCCCGACCCTGGCCGCCCTGGCCCAGGGCAAGACCGTGGCCCTGGCCAACAAGGAGGCCCTGGTCTCCGCCGGCGAGGTGATGCTGGCCGCCGCCCGTGCCTCCGGCGCGCGGCTGCTGCCGGTCGATTCCGAGCACAACGCCATCTTCCAGGCGATGCAGGGCCACCCGGCCGATGCGGTGGAGAAGATCATCCTCACCGCCTCCGGCGGCCCCTGCCGGCTGATGACCGATGAGCAGTTGGCCGCCGTGACCCCGGCGCAGGCGGTGCGGCATCCGGTCTGGTCGATGGGCGCCAAGATCAGCGTCGATTCGGCGACCATGATGAACAAGGGGCTGGAGGTGATCGAGGCCGCGCGGCTGTTCGGCCTCGACTCGGACCGGATCGAGGTGCTGGTGCATCCCCAATCGGCGGTGCATGGGCTGGTGCAATTCTCGGATGGCTCGATCCTGGCCCAGCTTGGCGCCCCGGACATGCGGACGCCGATCGCCCATTGCCTGGCCTGGCCGGATCGCATGGCGGCCGCGGTGCCGCGGCTGGATCTGGCGGCGCTGGCGCGGCTGGAATTCTTCACACCCGATACAAAACGTTTCCCGGCGCTGCATCTGGCCCGCGAGGCCTTGAGGGTGGGGGCCGGCGCCCCCACCATTCTGAATGCGGCGAACGAGGTCGCGGTGGCCGCCTTCCTGGCTGGCCGCCTCGGCTTCCTCGGCATTGCCGAACTTGTTGAACGTATCCTGGACAGGATGGGCACCCCGCCCGTCGTGGATCTGGATGCGGTGCTGGCGCTGGACACTCAGGCGCGGCGGTTGGCAACGGCGGCCCTGCCGGCCGCGCAGCCGCTCGCAGCTGTCTGACGCCCTTACGGAGTGATTGTGTTGGACCTTCTGCCCGAACCTTTCCGCACAGTGCTCTCCTTCGTCGTGGTGCTGGGCGTCCTCGTCTTCATCCACGAACTCGGCCACTACCTCGCCGCGCGCTGGCGCGGTGTTTATGTCGAGCGCTTCTCGGTCGGCTTCGGCCGGGCCCTGGCGAGATGGACCGACAGCCGCGGCACCGAATGGCAGATCGGTTGGCTCCCGCTCGGCGGCTATGTGAAGCTGCACGGCCAGGAAGGCCCGGATGACGCGACGCCGGAGCAGCGCGCCGCCTGGCGCCCGGGCGAGACCTTCCATGAAAAACCCGTGATCGACCGCGCCATCGTGGTCGCGGCCGGGCCCATCGCCAACTTCGCCCTCGCGGCCGTGCTGTTCGCCGGGCTTTTCGTCAGCGTCGGCCAGCCCATCGGCAGCACGACCATCGCCAGCGTGGCGGAAGGCTCGGCCGCCGCCCGCGCCGGGCTGCAGCCCGGCGATCGCATCCTGGCGATGGACGGCACCCCGGTCACCCGCTTCGAGGAGGTGCAGACCCACGTCCTGCCCCGCGCCGGCGTGCCGATCGAATTGCGCATCGCCCGCGCCTCGGGCGAGGAGGCGGTGCTCTCGGCGACCCCGGAGGCGCGGCCCGATTCGACCGAGGGCCGGCTTGGCGTCGGCGGCGGCGTGCCGACCTTCGTGCGCCTCGATCCGCTGAGCGCGGCCTGGGCCGGCGTCGCGCATACCGGGACGGTGACGGGGCAGACCCTGCATGGCCTGTGGCAGATGGTCTCCGGCCAGCGCAGCGCCGATGAACTCGGCGGGCCGCTGCGGATCGCCCAGCTTTCAGGCCAGGTCGCGACCATGGGGGCTGCGAGTCTCATCACCTTCATCGCGGTGCTTTCGGTCAATCTGGCGCTGATCAACCTGTTCCCGATTCCCGTGCTCGATGGCGGCCATCTCGTTTTCTACGCGGCCGAGGCGATCCGGGGCCGGCCGCTGCCGGCGCGGGCGGTGGAATATGGCTTCCAGGCTGGGTTTGCACTGCTGATGGCGCTGTTCGTCTTCGCCACCTGGAACGACCTGACCAGCCTTGGCGTGTTCCGTTGGGCGGCCGGATTGTTCGGCTGAGGCTGTTTATTCTCCCAGGGTTGGCGCCGCGTGGGCGGGCAGAGTAGTGTCCGCCGTCCTTCACGCTTTGTGCACCGCCAGGAACCAGCCTTGACCCCCAGCCGCGCCCTGCTGCTCGCAGCGTCCTGCCTCGTCCCGCTGTCTCTGGCGGCTCCGGCCGAGGCGCAGCAGCGGCGCCCCGCTCCGCCCGCGGCCCCCAGCTTCCCGACGGTGCAAGCCGTGGAGGTCCAGGGCAATCAGCGGATCGAGGCGGAGACCATCCGCTCCTACATGCTGGTGCAGCCGGGCGATCCGATGGATCCCGACCGGCTGGACCGCAGCCTGCGGACGCTGTTCGCGACCGGGCTGTTCCGCGATGTCACCGTCACGCCGAGCGGCGGCACGGTGACGGTGCGGGTGGTCGAGAACCCGATCGTCAATCGCGTCGCCTTCGAGGGCAATCGCAAGCTCAGCGACGATGTGCTGCGGCCGGAGGTGCAGACCCGCGCCCGCGCCGTCTTCACCCCCCAGACGGTGCAGGCCGACCGGCAGCGGATGCTGGACCTGTATGCCCGCCGTGGCCGCTTCGGCGCCCGGATCGAGCCCAAGATCATCGAGCTCGACCAGAACCGGGTCGATGTCGTCTATGAGATCACCGAGGGCGAGACGACCCTCGTCTCCCGCATCGCCTTCGTCGGCAACACCTCCTTCTCCGACAGCCGGCTGAAGGAGGTCGTCGCGACCCGCGAGGCCGCCTGGTACCGCCTGCTCTCCTCCTCCGACACCTTCGAGCCGGAGCGGCTGAACTTCGACCGCGAGCTGCTGCGCCGCTTCTACCTGCGCGAGGGCTATGCCGATGTGAACATCAGCGGCAGCACGGCCGAGCTCGCGGCCGATCGCTCCGGCTTCTTCGTGACCTATACGATCGAGGAAGGCCCCCGCTACCGGGTGACGAGCGCCGAGGTGAGCGGCAGTGTCCGCAACCTCGACATCGCGACCCTGGCGCCCGAGATGAAGATCGAGACCGGCGACTGGTACGACGGCGATTCGGTGGAACGCACCACCACGGCGATTTCCGATGCCGCCAACCGCCGCGGCTTCCCCTTCGTCGACGTCACGCCCCGCATCACCCGCAACCGCGAGAATGCGACCATCGGCCTGGTGTTCGAGGTCGCCGAGGGGCCGCGCAACTACATCGAGCGCATCGACATCACCGGCAACACCCGCACCGAGGATCGCGTGATCCGGCGCGAGTTCCGCGTGGCCGAGGGCGATGCCTTCAATGCCGCGCAGGTGCGCCGCTCGCGCCAGCGCATCCAGGACCTGGGCTACTTCTCCCGCGCCGAGGTGAATGCCCAGCCGGGCAGCGCCCCCGACCGCGTGATCCTGAACACCCAGGTGGCCGAGAAGGCGACCGGCGAAATCTCGCTCGGCGGCGGGTATTCGACCGATGCCGGCGCGCTGATCGATTTCGGCATCCGCGAGCGCAACCTGCTTGGCACCGGCCTCGATGCCCGCATCAACGCCGCCATCGCCGAGCAGCGCAGCCAGATCGACCTCTCGGTCACCGATCCGTCCTTCCTGGACCGCAACCTCGCCCTCGGCGGGGATCTGTTCTACGTGCAGCGCGACCTCACCGACACCTCCTCCTACAAGGAGCGGCGCGCGGGCGGCGTGGTCCGCATCGGCTACGAGTTCAACGAATATTTGCGGCAGACGCTGTCCTACAGCCTCATCCAGCGCGATGTGTACGACATCCTCAGCGACGCCAGCCGCTACATCAAGGAACAGCAGGGCATCACCCTGTTGAGCCAGGTCAGCCAGACCTTGACCTACGACCGCCGCGACAGCCGGCTGGAGCCGCGCGACGGCTATGTGCTGCGCCTGGCGAACGACCTCGCGGGCCTCGGCGGCGATGTCTCCTTCCTGCGTTCGCGGGTGGATGGCTCCTATTACATCCCGCTCGACCGGCTGCTTGGCCACCAGAGCTACGTGATCGCGCTCAGCGCCTCGGCCGGGTATTTGCAGAACCTGTCCGGCACCGATGAGCGCATCATCGACCGCTTCTTCCTCGGCGGCGACAATCTGCGCGGCTTCCGCACCGCCGGTGCCGGCCCGCGCGACATCACCACCAACGACAGCCTCGGCGGCCGGATGATCTGGACGCAGAGCAGCGAGTTCCGCTTCCCGCTGCCGGTCCCGGATGAGCTGGGGCTGCTCGGCCGCACCTTCGTCGATGTCGGCTCGCTGTCGCAGTCCGTCTCCGCGGCGGGCGTCGAGGATGACAGCAGCCCGCGCGTCGGCGTGGGTGTCGGCATCTCCTGGCGCAGTCCGTTCGGCCTGATCAACCTCGATTTCGGGCAGGCCGTCATCAAGAAATCCTACGATCAGACCCAGGTGTTCCGCTTTGGCTTCGGAACGCGGTTCTGATCCGTCAATTCACGGGAAATCGTATCATGGCGCTTCGCGCAACCGCCGCCCTCGTGGCGGGCCTGAGCCTTATCCTTCCGCTTCTGCCGGCCCCCGCGCTGGCGCAGGCCCAGCAGGAATGGTTCGTCCCTGGTGGGGGGCAGCAGCGGCCGCCGCAGGCGCAGCGCCCGGCCCGGCCCGCGCCGGCGCCCGCACGCCCGCCGGCCCGCCCGGCTGGGCCGAACCCCGCCCCGCTCGCGGCCGGCGAGCCGCCGCCGGCGGCCGTCATCGGCATCGTCGATGTGCCCGAGGTGCAGCGCGTCTCCTCCGCCTTCAATGGCGTGCGCGAGGAGATCGAGCGACGCCGGCAGCGGCTGAACGACGATCTGCAGCGTGAGCAGGGCCGCTGGCGGGAGGAGCAGCAGGCGCTCGCCAACCAGCGCGCCACCCTGAGCGCCGACCAGCTTCGTGAACGCGAGCGTGGCCTGCAGGACCGCATCACCGATGCGCAGCGCATCTTCCGTGAGCGCAACCGGGCGATCGAGCAGACCGCCCAGGCCGCGCTGCAGGAAATCGAGCAGGCCCTGGCCGTCGTGCTGCGCCAGGTCGCGACCAGCCGTGGGGTGAACCTCGTGCTGCCGCGCCCGCTGGTGATCTTCAACGAGGCGCCCTTCGACCTGACCGACGAGGTCGCGCAGCAGTTGAACCGCGTGCTGCGGACCGTGACGCTGCCGGCCGAGGGCGCCACCCCCGCGGCCGCCGCGGCGCCCGCGACCCCGCCCGCCGCCCCGGCCGCCCCCGCCCGGCGGAACTGACCTTGGCCGCCGATCCGCGTTTCTTCGGGCCGCCGCGGCCGCAGAGCCTGGGCGCCATCGCGGCCCTGCTCGGCGTCGTGCTGCCCGAGGGCGCGGACGGCGCCATGGTGTTCACCGGCACCGCCACCTTGCGGGCGGCGACGGCGGACCAGATCTCCTTCATTGAAAGCCGCCGCTATCTGCCCGCGCTGCGGGACACCGCGGCGGGTGCGGTGTTCTGCCTGCCCGAGCAGGCGGCCCTGGCACCGCCCCATTGCGTGGCGCTGGCGATGGCCGCGCCGCAACTGGCCTTCGCCCGCGTGGCCGCCTTGTTCCATCCGGTGCCGCCGCCGCGCCCGGGCATTCACCCCACCGCCGTCATCGACCCCACCGCCGAGATTGGCGCGGAGTGCGAGATCGGCCCCTATGCCGTGGTTGGCGAGGGCGCGCGGATCGGGGACGGCAGCCTGCTCGGCGCCCATGCGGCGATCGGGCCTTGGTGCGTCTTCGGTCGCGGCTGCCGGATTCTGACCCATGCGAGCGCCTCGCATACTCTCGCCGGTGATGGCGTAGTGCTGCACCCGGGCGCCCGGGTCGGCCAGGAAGGCTTCGGCTTGGTGTTCACCGCCGAGGGGCGTTTCGAGACGGCGCCCCAGCTTGGCCGCGTGCTGCTCGGCGACCGCGTGGAGGTGGGCGCCAATGCCTGCATCGACCGTGGCGGCCAGCAGGACACGGTGATCGGCGCCGGTTCGCGGATCGACAATCTGGTGCAGGTCGCCCACAACGTCACGATGGGCAAGGGATGCGTCATCGTCGGACAGGCTGGCATCGCCGGGTCAACCACGCTTGGCGACTACGTGACCCTGGCCGGGCAGGTCGGGGTTGCCGGCCATCTGAACCTCGGCAGCAAGGTGCGGGTCGGTGCCCAGGCCGGGGTGATGAGCGATGTTCCCGCCGGGCAGGATGTGCTCGGCAGCCCCGCCTGGCCGGCGCGCGACACGCTGCGTGCCTTCGCCCGTCTCCGCCAGCTCGGACAACCAACCGCCAAAAAGGCCTGAGCCATGGATGCCTCGCCCGATACCACCGCCCAGGCCGCGGCCGAGGGGCCCGCCTTGGCCCCCGACACGCTCGACATCGCCGGGATCATGGCGGCGATCCCGCATCGCTTCCCGATGCTGATGATCGACCGCGTCGTGGATCTGATCCACGATGAATCGGCGATCGGCATCAAGAACGTCACCATCAACGAGCATATCTTCGCCGGCCACTTCCCCCACCACCCGGTGATGCCGGGCGTGCTGATCATCGAGGCGATGGCCCAGACCGCCGCGGTGCTGGTGGTCGAGACGCTGGGCCCTTCCGCCAAGGGCAAGCTCGTCTATTTCATGTCGATCGAGGGCGCGAAGTTTCGCAAGCCCGTGGTGCCCGGAGATCAGATGCGCATCCATGTCACCAAGGACCGCCGTCGCGGCAATGTCTGGAAGTTCCGTGGCGAGGCGCGCGTGGACGGGGTTGTGGTGGCCGAGGCGACCTATGCCGCGATGATCCTGGACAAGTGAAGGTGGCAACCAGCATCCTTCCCGCCGCCGCCAAATCGGGGCTGATCCACCCGACCGCGATCGTCGCCTCGGGGGCGCGCATCGCGCCCGATTGCCGGATCGGGCCCTATTGCATCGTCGGGCCCGATGCCGTGCTGGGCGCGGGCGTCGAGCTGATTTCCCATGTGGTGATCGAGGGCCATGCGACCCTCGCCGAAGGGGTGCGGGTGCATCCCTTCGCGACCATCGGCCAGGCGCCGCAGGATCTGAAGTACAAGGGCGAGCCGACCCGGGTCGAGATCGGCGCCCGCACCATGGTGCGCGAGCACGCGACGATCCATCGCGGCTCGGTCAGCGGCCATGGCGTCACCACCGTCGGGGCGGATTGCATGATCATGGTCGGCGCGCATGTCGCGCATGATTGCATCCTGGCCGACCGGGTGCTGCTGGCCAACAACGTGCTGTTGGGCGGCCATGTCGAGATCGAGGACACCGTCTTCGTCGGCGGCGGTGCGGCGGTGCACCAGTTCGTCCGCATCGGCCGGCAATCGGTGATCGGCGGGCTGTCGGGCGTCGAGGCCGATGTCATCCCCTATGGCGCGGTGCTCGGCAACCGGGCGCGGGTGATCGGGCTGAACCAGATCGGGCTGAAGCGGCGCGGCGTGGCGCGGCTGGAGCGCCATGCGATGCGGCTCGCCTTCCGCAGCCTGTTCTTCGGCCCCGGCAGCATCGACGAGCGCCGTGCGGCGGCCGAGGCGCAATGGCCCGATCTGCCGCAACTGGCCGAGATCCTCGCCTTCCTGCGCGCCCCGTCCAAGCGCGGCTTCTGCAAGGCCGGCCGCGCCGCGCTGGTCGAGGACGACGACGCCGGCGAGGCCTGAGATGGCGCCCGTCGGCTTCGTCGTCGGCGCCGGGCTACTCCCGCGCCGGACCCTGGATGCGGCGCTTGCCGCCGGCCACGAGGTCCGCGTCGTGGTGCTGGAGGGGTTCGGCGACCCGGCCCATTACGCCGACCAGCCGCATATCATCTGCCGCCTCGGCGCCGCCGGGCGGATGCTGGGCTGGTTCCGCGAGCAGGGCGTGCGGCAGATGGTCATGGTCGGCCGCGTCACCCGCCCCTCCTTCTTCGCCTTGCGGCCCGATGCCGGTGCCGCGCGGCTGCTTCCCAAGATCGGCATGCGGGCCTTCGGCGGCGATGACACGCTGCTGGTCGCGGTCGCGCGGGTGCTGCGGGATGAAGGTTTCGAACCGCTCGGCGCGCAGCAATTCCTGACCAGCCTGCAGGTGCCGCCGGGGCGGCTCGCGGGGCCGGAGCCCGATGAGACGGCGCGTGCCGATATCCGGCGCGGGGTGGCGGTGCTGTCGAGCCTCGGCCCCGCCGATATCGGCCAGGGCTGCGTCGTGCAGCAGGGGCTGGTCCTGGCGGTGGAGGCGATCGAGGGCACCGATGCCATGATCGCCCGCGCCGGGGATCTGCGACGCGAGGGCCCCGGCGGCGTGCTGGTGAAGCTGCTGAAACCCGGGCAGGATCGACGCTTCGACCTGCCCACCACCGGGCCGGACACGGTCCGGGCGGCGGTGGCGGCGGGGCTGCGCGGCCTGGCCATGGAGGCCCATGGCGGCATCCTGATCGACCGCGAGGAAACCTGCCGGTTGGCCGAGGCGGCGGGGTTTTTCCTGCTGGCCATCGACCCCGGCGAATGGACAGGAGAACCCAACTGATGCCGAGCTTCCTGCACACCATGCTGCGCGTGACCGACCTTGAGCGCAGCGTCGAGTTCTACACCAAGCTCCTGGGCATGAAGGAACTGCGCCGCCGCGACGTGCCCGATGGCAAGTACACGCTGGTCTTCGTCGGCTATGCCGAGGAATCCACCGGGGCGGCGGTGATCGAGCTGACCTACAACTATGGCGTGGACAGCTACGAACTCGGCACCGCCTTCGGCCATCTGGCGGTCGGCGTGCCGGATATCTATGCGACCTGCGACGCGCTGCGCGCCGCCGGGGCCAAGATCTCCCGCGAGCCGGGGCCGGTGAAGTTCGGCACCACGGTCATCGCCTTCGTCGAGGACCCGGACGGCTACAAGATCGAGCTGATCGAGCGGGCCTGAGCTTCAGGCCCAGATCAGGCCGAGATCAGGCCCAGATCGGCAGCCCGAGCCGGGACGGCTCGGTGGTCAGGGCCAGGCCCGTCACCGCCTTGGGCGGCGGGCCCACCCACCAGACCAGCGACGGGTTGAGCAGCAGCACATCCCCCGCGCGCAGATGCAGCCGCAGCGCCAGCGCCGGATCGGACAGGGCCTCGGCCAGCGCCGGATGGGCGCGATGGCGCCCCGCGAAGACGCCGCCTGTGGTGCTGAACACCGGCCGGGGCGGGGCGAAGAACCGGGCGAGCGCCCCCCGATCCGCCTGCATCACCGCATTATGCACGGCGGCGGCCGAGACCAGCATCACCTCCTGCGCCGCCTCCGACAGCAAGGCCCAGACATCGGCGCGGCCGGGCTCCTCCGCCATCGGGCCGGGGGGGGCGATCTGGCTGCCCAGCGGCCCGCACAGCAGCGCCAGCAGCGCCGCCTTGGCCGCCGCATCGGGCGCCAGACGCTCGACCGGCAGGCCGCGCAGCAACGCCAGCCCGCGGCCATGGTCGAGCCGGCCGGCGATCTCGTTCAGCTCGGGTATCAGCTCTGTCAGCCCGCCGGCGCCGGCCAGGGCGGCCTCGATCTCGGCGGTGGCCTTGCTGCCCAGGGCGCGCATGAAGGCATCCGGGGCAAGGTTCGCCCCCTGCCAGACATGGTCGCCGAGTTGGGGAGTGGCACGAAAAGGCGGGAGGGTTGAATCGCTCATCGCCGCCATCCTACCGCCGCTATCACGGAAGCGATATCGGGGGCGCCCCAGAGTCGATCAATGGGGCGATCAATAGCGCGGCTTGGGGGCGACATACTCGCCATAGGGGGCCTGCTGCTCTTGCTGCTGCTGGGCCGCGATTGCCGCATCCAGCAGCGCGCCGAGGGAAGCACCGGGGCCCTGCGGTGGCGGCGCCACCACCTGGACGCAGCCGCCAAGCAAGGCGGCCGCGAGCAGGGCCCGGATCATCACCCCTGCCTCGGCAGCAGTTGTTCGACCAGCGTCGCCCAATAGGAGGCGCCGGTCGGCAGGATCGCGTCGTTGAAGTCGTATTTCGGGTGGTGGACCTGCGGATCGGAAGCGTCCTTGCCGCCGCCGAGCATCAGATAGGCGCCGGGCTTCTCGTTCAGCATGAAGGAGAAATCCTCGCCGCCCATGGTGGGCTTCTCCATCTCCATCACGCGGGCCTCGCCGACCACGGCGCGGGCGGCGCGGGCGGCGCGATGGGTGGATTCCGCCTCATTGACCGTGGCGGGGTAGGAGCGGCGGAAGATCACTTCGGCGGTGGCGCCGAAGGCCTCGGCAATCCCGGTGGCGAGGCGGATGACGCCTTGCTCCAGGATGTCGCCGACCTCGGGTTTGAACCAGCGGGCGGTGCCCTGCATCGTCACCGTCTCGGGGATGACGTTCCAGGTGTTGCCGCCATGGATATGGCCGATGGTGACAACCCCCGCCTCCACCGGCTCCACGTTGCGCGCCACGATGGATTGCAGCGCGCTGACCACCTGGGCCGCGATCACCACCGGGTCGATCCCCTGGTGCGGCATGGCGCCATGGGCACCCTTGCCGCGGATGGTGATGTCGATGTTGGCGACCGCGGCCATCACCGGCCCGACCCGCCAGAGGAAGGTGTTCTCCGGCGCACCCGGCCAGTTGTGGATGCCATAGACCTGCTGGACCGGGAACCGCTCGAACAGCCCTTCCTTCACCATCAGCTCGCCACCGGCCAGGTTCTCCTCGGCCGGCTGGAAGATCAGCACCACGGTGCCGTCGAAATTGCGGGTCTCGGCGAGGTAGCGGGCGGCGCCCAGCAGCATGGTGGTGTGGCCGTCATGGCCGCAGGCATGCATCGTGCCGGGGGTTGTGCTGGCCCAAGGGGCGCCGGTCAGCTCCTCGATCGGCAGCGCATCCATGTCGGCGCGCAGCCCGATGGCCTGGGTGCTGTCGCCGCGGCCGTGGATGAGGCCGACGACGCCGGTCTGGGCGATGCCGGTGATGACCTCGTCTACCCCGAACTCCCGCAGCTTCTGGGCGACGATGGCGCTGGTGCGGTGCTCCTGCAGCCCGATCTCGGGGTGCATGTGGAAATCGCGCCGCCAGGCGGTCATGTCCTCGTGGAAATCGGCGATGCGGTTGATGATCGGCATGGCGGGGCGATCCCTGTTCAGGCGTTGGGCGCGGGTTGCAGGAAGCGCAGGTCAACGCCTTCGGGCGCCTGGGTGACCTGATCGAAGACGAGGCGGTCCCAGCCACGGCCGGGCGAGGGGGGCGCGATCCATTTGGCGCGGCGTTCGGCGAGCACCGCCGCCTCCACCAGCAGGTCCAGGCTGCGGTTCTTGACCGAGAGGCGGATGCGGTCGCCGGTCTCGACCAGCGCCAGCGGGCCGCCGGCCGCGGCCTCGGGCGAGATGTGGAGGACCACGGTGCCGAAGGCGGTGCCGGACATGCGGCAATCGCTCATCCGCACCATGTCCTTCACCCCGGTGCGCGCCAGCTTGCGCGGGATCGGCAGGTAGCCCGCCTCCGGCATCCCGGCGGGGGTGAGGGGGCCGGTGTTCTTGAGGATGAGGATGTCCTCGGCGGTCACATCGAGGTCCGGGCTGTCGATGCGCGCGGCCAGATCCTCGACCCCGTCGAAGACGATGGCGCGCGCCTCGGTCTCGAACAGGGCAGGGGTCGCGGCACTGCGCTTGAGGATGGCGCCATCCGGCGCGAGCGAGCCGAAGAGGGTGACGATGCCGCCGACCGGGGAGACCGGCGTCTCGCGGGCGCGGATATAGGTGCGGTCCACCCAGGGGCTCTCGCCGATCTTTTCGCCCAGGGTGCGGCCGGCGACGTCCACGGCATCCAGATGCAGCAGGTCGCGCATTTCCCACAGCATGGCGGGCAGGCCGCCGGCGGCGTGGAAATCCTCCATATAGCCTTCGCCGGTCGGCTTCAGATCGACCAGGACAGGCGTGGTGTCCGACAAGGCGTTCAGCTTGTGCAGATCGACCTTGATCCCGGCGCGGCCGGCGATCGCCGCCAGATGGATCAGCGCATTGGTGGAGCCGCCGAGGGCCAGCAGCGTCCGCAGCGTGTTCTCCACCGACTGTTCGGTGACGACCTCGCTCGGGCGGCGCGGTTTGCTGGCGGCCAGGGCGCCGGCCTCCTCGGCCGCGCGCAGCCGGTCGGAATGCACGGCCGGGATCGAGGCATCGAGCAAGGGCATGAAGCCCAGCACGGCTGCCAGGCAGGCCATGGTGCTGGCCGTGCCCATCACGCCGCAGGTGCCCGAGGTGGTGGCGAGCTTGCCCTCGACCCGGGCGATCTGGGCCTCGGTCACGTCGCCGGCGCGGTAGCGCGCCCACCAGCGGCGGCAGTCGGTGCAGGCGGCCAGGCGCTCGCCCTCGAAGCGCTGGGCCAGCATCGGGCCGGTGACCAGCATCACCGCCGGCACATCGGCCGAAACCGCGGCCATCAGCTGCGCCGGCACGGTCTTGTCGCAGCCGCCGATCAGCAGCACCGCATCGATGGGCTGGGCGGTGACCATCGCCTCGGTGTCCAGCGCCATCAGGTTCCGGTAATGCATCGAACAGGGGAAAAGGGAGGGCTCGCAGAGCGAGACGGTGGGGAAGGCCAGCGGCAGGGCGCCCGCGGCCAGCGCGCCGCGCTTGGCGGCCTCGACCAGCTCCGGCACCGAACGGTGGCAGTTGTTGAGGTCCGAGCCGGTGTCGGCGATGCCGACCACCGGGCGTTCCAGCATCGCCTGGCTGTAGCCCATCGACTTGGCGAAGGACCGGCGCAGGTAGAGCGCGAACTCCTTGTCGCCATAATTGGCGGCGTTGCGGGCGAGGCCATGCGGCGGCGGCGAGATGGGATCGGTCATGAGCGCAGGCTAGGACGGGATCGGGCCCTGCGAAAGCCCGCCTCAACGGCTTGTGGTAGCATGATACCACAAGCGCCAAGGCTTGACCAAAGGCCGGGTTTTGCCCCATACGCCCCGCCAGACACGTATCTCACGGATAATCATGCTCACCACCCTCACTCGTTCGCTGAAGCCTTCCGAGGTCGAGAAGGCCTGGATGGTCATCGATGCCGATGGCATCGTCCTCGGCCGGCTCGCCGCCTTCGTCGCCAACCGCCTGCGCGGCAAGCACAAGGCCAGCTTCACCCGCCACGTCGATTGCGGCGACCATGTCGTCATCATCAACGCCCGCAAGGTGAAGGTCACCGGCAACAAGGCCGAGCAGTCGGTCTTCTACTGGCACACCGGCTATGCCGGCGGCATCAAGGAGCGGACGGTGCGCGAGCGCCTCGAGGGCCGCTTCCCCGAGCGCGTGGTCGAGAAGGCCGTGGAGCGCATGGTGCCCCGTGGCCCGCTCGGCCGCGACCAGATGCGCAACCTGCACGTCTATGCCGGCCCCGAGCATCCCCATGCCGGCCAGACCCCGACGGTGGTCGATTTCGCCGCCATGAACCGTAAGAATGTCGCGGCCGCGGCCAGCGTGAAGGCAGCCTGAGCATGAGCGAGCAGCAGACCACCGCGACCAGCCTCGCCGATCTCAAGGATCTCGTGGCCGGCACCCCGGCGGAATCGACCTCCAACACGGTCGGCTCCACTGGCCCCATCTATGTCCGCAAGGTCGATGCCCAGGGCCGCTCCTACGCGACCGGCCGTCGTAAGGACGCGGTCGCCCGCGTCTGGATTTCGCGCGGCACCGGCGTCATCACCATCAACGACCGCGCGGCCTCGGTGTATTTCGCCCGCCCGGTGCTGCGGATGCTGATCACCCAGCCGTTCCTGGTGGCCGACCGCTACCAGCAGCTCGACGTGCGCTGCACGGTCAAGGGCGGCGGTCTTTCGGGTCAGGCCGGCGCCGTGCGCCACGGCATCAGCCGCGCGCTCGTCTCCTTCGAGCCTGAGCTGCGAGGGATCCTCAAGAAGGCCGGCTTCATGACGCGCGATCCGCGTACGGTCGAGCGCAAGAAGTACGGCAAGATGAAGGCCCGCCGGTCGTTCCAGTTCAGCAAGCGCTAAACGGAACACCCACCTCGATCAGAGGGGCAGGCCCAGCCGGGTCTGCCCCTTTTTTTGTTTCCAGGCTATTTTCCTCCGCAGCAGGAGCACAGCGCCATGGCACAAGGCACCATCCCCAGCGTCTTCATCGACGGCGAAGCCGGCACCACGGGCCTGCAGATCCGCGATCGTCTGGCGCGCAACAGCGCTGTCGGCCTGCGCTCCCTGCCGGACGCCGATCGCAAGAACCCCGAGGCCAAGCGCGCGCTGATGGCCGAGGTCGATCTGGTCGTGCTCTGCCTGCCCGATGCCGCCTCGAAGGAGAGTGCCGCGATGGCCGCGAGCCTCGGCGCCGACGCGCCCAAGGTGCTGGATGCCTCCACCGCCTTCCGGGTGCATCCGGACTGGGTCTATGGCCTGCCCGAGCTGACGCCGGACCAGGCCGCGCTGATCGCCGCCGCCCCCCGTGTCTCCAACCCCGGCTGCTACCCCACGGGGGCGATCCTGCTGCTGCGGCCGCTGGTCGATGCCGGCATCCTGCCGGCCGACCACCCGATCTCGGTCAATGCCATCTCCGGCTATACCGGCGGCGGCAAGGCGATGGTCGCGGAATACGAGGCCGGCACCGCGCCGGAGTTCGAGCTCTACGGCCTCGGTCTTGGCCACAAGCATGTGCCGGAGCTTCAGGCCTATGCCGGGCTGACGCGGCGGCCGATCTTCGTGCCCTCGGTCGGGGACTACGCCCAGGGGATGCTGGACAGCATCCCGCTGCACCTCGACCTGCTGCCCGGCTCGCCGAGCCCGGCCGATCTGCACGCAATCCTGGCCGAGCGCTATCGCGGCATGGAGTTCGTGCGGGTGATCGAGGCGCCGGCCTCGGGCAAGATCGAACCCCAGGCGCTGAACGGCACGAACATGATCGAGCTGATGGTCTTCGGCCATCCGGTGCAGCGCCAGGCGGTGCTGGTCGCGCGCTTCGACAACCTCGGCAAGGGTGCCTCGGGGGCGGCGGTGCAGTGCCTCGGGCTGATGCTGGGCATCGAGGTCGAAACCGCGCTGTCGGTGGCGGCATGAGCCTGGGCCCAGGGCTCTACGCCTTCGAGGGCAAGACCCCCTCCATCGCCGCGACCGCCTATATCGCCCCCACCGCCGCCTTGATCGGCGATGTGACGGTGGGCGAGGGCTCCTCGGTCTGGTTCCATTGCGTGCTGCGCGGGGACACCAACTTCATCCGCATCGGCGCCCGCACCAATGTCCAGGACGGCACCATCGTGCACGTCAACAAGGGCGCCGAGCCGACCATCATCGGCGATGACGTCACCATCGGCCATGCCGCCATCATCCATGCCTGCACGCTGCACGACCGCGCCTTCGTCGGCATGGGCGCGCTGGTGCTGGACCGCGCGGTGATCGAGAGCGGCGGCGTGCTCGCCGCGGGCTCGGTGCTGCCGCCGGGCAAGCGCATCGGCGCGGGGGAGCTGTGGATGGGCAACCCCGCCGTGCTGGTGCGGGTGCTGGATGAGGCAGGGCGCGCCCGCTTCGCCCGCAACGCGCCGAGTTACGCCGAATTGTGCCAGCGCTATCGTTGCCAGACGGGCTGACCCGCCCCAGGTCCAGGTGGCGAAAAGGGGTCACTCCACATGCGCCACGCTGCCCTTCTCCTTCTCTTCCTCGCCGGCTGCACGGCACCCCCGCGGCCCGGCCCCGCCGCCAGCCTGCCCGAGGCCAGCAGCCTGGGCATGGGCGATCCCACCCGGGCGGCGATCGTCTCCAGCGCCTGGGCCTTCGCCGATCCGGCCAATCTCGCGGGCCAGCCGGCCGAGGCCGCGGCCGCGGTGGCGCGGCTGGAATACCTCGCCACCGAAATCCCGGTCGGGCCGCGCTGGGTGGAGATTTCGCCCCTGGCCGCGATGGATTTGCAGCGTGGCGTCGGACAGGCCCGCACGGCGCTCGGCATCCCGGCGGATGCCCCGCCGCAGGCCGTGATCGATGCGCTCTTCGCCGCCCGCGCCGCATTGTTGGCCGGGCAGGCCACGGCGGCCGAGGCGGCGCTGCCGGCCGCGACCTTCCCCGCCGGCGGGCGCGTCACTCTGGTCCGGCTCGGCAATTTGCCGGCGCTGCCCGCCGCCGCCGCCGGTGCCCAGGCGGTCCAACACCAGATGGACAGGAACGGAGGCGACAATGACAATTGGGACGACTAGCCTCGGCCTTCTGGGCGGCCTTCTGGGCGGCCTGGCGCTGCTGACGGCCTGTGCCGCGGCCGGCCCGCCGCCACCGCCCGCCGACCTGCCCGCCGATTCGGTCACGGGCGCGGAGGACCCGACCCGGGCCGCGATCTTCGCCACCGCCTATGCCTTTGGCGCGCCCTCCCGCCTGGCTGGCCGCCCGGCGGATGCGGCGGAGGCGGTGGCGCGGCTGGAATACCTCGCGACCGAAATCCCCACCGGGCCGCGCTGGGTCGCCTTCGATCCCACCGTCGGGCTGATGCTACGCCAGGGGGCGGCCGAGGCCCGGCAGGTGCTCGGCATTCCCCCGGACGCGGCGCCGCAGCGGGTGATCGACGCGCTTTACGCCGCCCACCGCGCCTTGGCCGCCGATGACCGGGCCGGGGCGGCCGCCGCCTTGCCGCCCGCCGTCTTTCCGGCCGGCGCCGAGGCGACCTTGGCGCGCCTTGCCGCCCTGCCGGCGCTGCCCGCGGCGGCGGCGGGCACCCAGGCGGCGCAGCGCGCGCTGACGCGGCCGGAGCGCCGGTCCTGGCCATTGTCGGGGCGCAGCCGTGGTGACCGGCGGGGCGCGATGTTCTAGCCTCGCGGCATGCGCTGCCTCCTCCTGCTTCTCGTCTGCCTTTCAGCCTGTGCGGAGCTGCGGACGCCGCAGCGAAGCAGCCTGCCGCCGCTCGGGCTGGTCTCCCGCACCAATGATCCCGGCCGTGCCGCGATCGACGATGCCGCCGCGGCCTGGGACACGCCGGGCCAGCTTGCCGGCGATCCGGCGGCGATGGCGCGGGCCGCCGCGCTGCTGGAATGGCTGGCGGCGGAAATCCCGACCGCGCCGCGCTGGTCGCCGATTCCGCGCCAGCTTGGCTATGACCTCGGCTTCGCGCGGACCGAGACGCGCCTCGCCCTCGGCATTCGCGCCGATGCGCCGGCACCGGAGGTGACGGCAGCCCTGGCCGCGGCGGCCGCCGCGGGCGGCGATGCGGCGGCGCGGGCCAGGGCGCTCTCGGGCAGCGCCTTCGCGCAAGGCCCTGATGGCACGGGCGCCCGGCTTGCCGCCCCGGGCACGCTGAGCCTGCCCCCCACCGTCACCGCCAATCTGCGGCGGGAGGTGGTGCGGCTGGATGCGGTGAACGGCTGGAACCAGAACCCGGTGCGGCTGGAGGAGGCCGTCCGGGCGGGCGAACGCAGCACGGGCGGCCTCGGCACGTTTTACTGATACTGGTTGGGCCACTGGGCGGGGATCACTCCCGCCACGGCCGGATCGCCCAGAGCGCGCGTAGCTGCGCCTGGTCCGCCAGCATCATGTCGCGATAGGCATCCCCGATCAGCGGCCGCAGCGGGATGTTCTGCTGCGCGGCCAGGGCGATATAGGCCGGATCGGCCAGCGCCTTGGCGAAGGCCTCGCGCAGCCTGGCGACGATTTCGGCCGGCATCCCCGGCGGCCCCGCGATCCCACGGGCACTGCCGCCCAGCGCGTCGAAGCCTTGGTCGCGGAAGGTCGGCACCTCGGCCGCCGGCGCCCAGCGCTCCGGCCCGCCCTGGGCCAGGCAGCGGATGCGGCCGTCCTTCATCAGCGGCAGCCCCTCGCTCATGTTGAGGGAGCCGATGTTCAGCGTGCCGCCCAGCAGGTCGCGCAGCACCGGCGCGGTGCCGGCATAGGGGACGTGGGAGAGCCGCACCCCCGCCGCCTGCTCGAAGGCGAGTTGCAGCAGATGATCATCCGAGCCGATCCCGGCGGTGCCGACCGAGATCGTGTCCGGCGCGCGCAGGGCGGCGGCCTTGAGGTCGGCCAGCGATTTCAGCGCGGAATCCGGGCGGACCCAGAAGCCGCCGGGATCGTCCACGACATTGGCGATCCAGGAGAACTGGTCGGCGCGGTAGCGCGGGTTGCGCTCGATCGCGACGGTGTTCATCGCCGTGTTGGTGACGGCGCCGATAGTGTAGCCATCGGGGTTGGCGTTGAAATTCGCCTCGAAGCCAAGCTGCCCGGCAGCACCCGGCCGGTTGATGACGGCGAAGCGCGCACCCGGCAGGTAATTCGCCACGAACACCAGGATCGGCCGCGCCATCTGGTCCACGCCGCCGCCGGGTGGGAAGGGGATGATGACCTCGATGGTGCGATCGGCCGGCCAGGCGGCGGCGCGTGCCAGGCGTGGGGCGGCGAGCCCCGCCAATGCGGCCGCCGCGAGGGCGCGGCGGCCGGTGATGGCCTTGGTCAAACTCATGGTGACGTTCCCCGTTGCCACGGGGATCGCCCCCGTTTTGCCGGGATCATGATCAGCCGCGGGGCGGGCGGCAATCCCGGCGTGGGGATCAGCGCGCGGTCATGCCGCCATCGATGCTGAGCGACTGGCCGGTGACGAAGCTCGCCTTGTCCGAGGCCAGGAAGACGATGACCTGCGCCACCTCCTCCGGCGTCCCGGCGCGGCCGAGCGGCAGCCCCGCGACCATGCCGGCCTTGCGTTCCTCGGTGCCGGTGAAGCGGTTCAGCATCGGCGTCTCGATCGGGCCCGGGGCGACGGCATTGACCCGCACGCCGGCGGCTGCCCCCTCCAGCGCCGCGGCCTTGGTCAGGCCTTCGACGGCATGCTTGCTGGCGGCATAGACCGAGACGCCCGCCAGGCCGATCTTCCCGACCACGGAGGAGACGTTGACGATGCTGCCCCGCCCCTGCGGCAGCATGACCCGCATCTCATGCTTCATGCTCAGCAGCAGGCCGAGGACATTGGTGTCGAAGGTCGCGGCATAGCTCTCGGCGGTCTGCTCGGTGACGGGGCCGGGGGTGCCCTCGGTGCCGGCATTGTTCACGGCCACATCCAGCCGGCCGAAGCGGGCGATGGTGCGGTCGATCAGACTGGCCAGTTCCGCATCGTTGCGGACATCGGCCTGGACGAACTCGGCCTCGGCGCCGCGGCCGCGCAATTCGGTGGCCAGCGCCTCGCCGGCCTCGGCCCGGCGGCCGGAGACGACGAGGCGCGCGCCCTCATCCGCGAAGGCGAGGGCGGTGGCGCGGCCGATGCCGGTGAGGGCGCCGGTGATCAGCACAACAGGGGTGTTCATAAGGGGGGTGATCCCGAAAGGCGGCACGCAAACGGCCGCGTCGGGTCTAATATGTACGTACGTATTGGAGGATCAAGAGGCGCTCAACGCAGAACATTGGCAAACAGCGTGTGCCGGAAGCGCTCGATCGGGGCCGGGCTGCGTTCGGCCTTGGCGATCAGCGTCGCCCCCTGCAGCGAGGAGAAGATGAACCCCGCGACCTCGGTGCAGGCGAAATCCACCGGCAACTCGCCGGCCGCCACCGCGGCACGCAGGCAGCCGGCGATGGCGGCCTCGACCTCGGCGAAGATCTCCAGCAGGCGGCGGCGGATGGTTTCGCTGTGCTCGCAGGCCTCGGCGGTGAAATTGCCGATGAGGCAGCCGCTGCGCATGTTGTCCTGGTTCAGCCGGCTGCGGTTGCCGTCGATGTAGGCGCGCAGCCGGTCGAGCGGCAGCAGCGCCTCATTGCCGAGGGTCTCGGCGGCGACCGCGCGCGCCCGCTCCATGTAGAGGTCCAGCACCTCCAGCCCAAAGGCCTCCTTGGAGGCGAAGTGGTTGGTGAAAGATCCTTGCGGCACCCCGGCCGCCTGCACGATGTCGCGCACGCTGGCGCCGCTGAAGCCGCGCTCATGAACGACCCGAAGGCCTTCGGTCAGGATCTTTTCCCGGTTGGATGGTCTGGACATGCAATTAATATGTTCGTCCATATTTACAATTCAAGCGGTCACCCCGCAGCGCGATCCGCCCGAGTCGCTGCCAAATCATCGGCGATGAAAGCGCGCAGCAGCGACTCGACGTCCTCCTGGACGGAAAAACCCAGGGTGCGGGCGCGCGTCGCGGTGAATTCGGCCGGCCAGCCGCCGACGATCGCCTGCACCGCCGGGTCCGGCGCCGCCGTGACCAGGGCGCGCGCCTGCGGCCCCGCCACCGCCTCCAGCCCCGCCAGCATCTCGCCGACCGTGATCCGCCGCCCCGGCGGGTTGATGCCCCGGTCCAGGCCGAGGGGGGCGGTATCCATCGCCGCCGCATACAGCAGCCATTCCACCGCCCGGCGCGGCGAGCAGACCCAGACGCCGAAGTCGTCCCCCACCGGGCAGGTGGTCGGCAGCCCCAGCAGCGGCTCGCGCAGGATCGCCGAGACGAAGGAGGAGGCGGCCTTGTTCGGCCGCCCCGGCCGCACGATCACCGTGGGCAGCCGGATCGAGACGGCATCGATCAGCCCGCGCCGGCTCGCATCCTGCAGCAGAAGCTCGCCCATCGCCTTCTGCGCGCCATAGGAATTGCCCGGAAGCTGCCGCGCGTCATCGGCCAGCAGCGCCGCTTGCCCGCCACCGAAGGAGGCGACGGAGGAGGTGAAGACCACCCGCGGCACCCCGCCCACCTTCTGGCAGGCCGCCAGCACCGCCATGGTGCCGAGCAGGTTCACCCGAAGGCCGAGCTCCAGATCCGCCTCCGCCGCCGCCGAGACGACCGCGGCGAGATGGATCACCACCGCCGTGCCCTTGGGGATCGCGGCGCCCAGCGCCACGGGGTCGGAGAGATCGCCGGAGAGGCAGCGCACCTCGAAGGGGGCCTTCGCCGGCGCCTTGGGGGTGTTCAGGTCGAACAGCGTCAGCCCGGTGATGGCGCGGCGCCCGACCGTGCCCGTGGCGGCCAGCTGCGCCGCGATTTTCTGGCCCAGGAAGCCACCGCCCCCAAGAATCGTTACCAGCATGTCTGCCTCCCGCCGTTTCGCCGTCCCATCCTGCCGGTGCGGCGCGGTTGCCGCCACCCCGCCGGACGGGCAGTTTGCGCGGCATGATCGGTGAACACCCCTTCCGCCTCGTCCTGAACCGCGCCCATGGCGTGCCGGGTATCGTCACTTTGCCCGATGGCGGCTTCCGCCGCGCCAAGGCGGAGATCACCTCCTGGCCCGGCTATGCCCCCACGCCGCTGCTGCCGCTGCCCGAGGTGGCGGCCGAGGCCGGGGTCGCCGAGGTCTGGTACAAGGATGAGGGCGGCCGCTTCGGCCTTGGCTCCTTCAAGGCGCTGGGCGGGGCCTATGCCGTGGCGCAGGTGCTGCGCCAGGAGCTCGCCCGCGCCGGCGTCGCCGATGCGGCGAGCAGTGCGGATCTGGTCGCCGGGCGCTACGCCGCCGCGACGCGGGCCATCACCGTCACCTGCGCGACCGACGGCAACCATGGCCGCAGCGTCGCCTGGGGCGCGCAGCGCTTCGGCGCCGCCTGCGTGATCTTCGTGCATGCGGGCGTCAGCCAGGGCCGGCGCGACGCCATCGCCGCCTATGGCGCCGAGGTCCGCGAGGTCCAGGGCACCTATGACGACTCCGTCCGCGCCGCAGAGCAGGCCGCGGCCGAGCACGGCTGGCACACCATCTCCGACACCTCCTGGCCCGGCTATACCGAGGTCCCGCGCGATGTGATGCAGGGCTACCGGGTGATGGTGGACGAGGCCTGCGACCAGCTTCCCGGGCCCCCCACCCATGCCTTCATCCAGGGCGGCGTCGGCGGCGTCGCGGCGGCGGTCGCGGCCCAGCTCCGGTCACGCTACCCGGACCGCGCCGTCACCGTGGTGATCGCCGAGCCCGAACGCGCCGCCTGCCTGACCGACAGCCTGGAGGCGGGCGAGATCCGCACCGTCCCCGGCGAACTGGATACGCTGATGGCGGGCCTGGCCTGTGGCGAGCCGAGCCTGCTCGCCTGGCAGGAGCTGTCCCGCAGCGCCTGGGCCGCCGTCGCGGTGCCGGATGCGGCGGCGGTGGAGGCGATGCGCGACCTCGCCCATCGCGACCCCCCGATCGTGGCCGGGGAGAGCGCGGTGGCCGGGCTCTGCGCGCTGGTGCTGGCGGGGCGGCAACCCTTGGCGAGCGGGATGCTCTGGCTGCGCCCGGACAGCCGCGTGCTGCTGTTCGGCACCGAGGGCGCGACCGACCCCGAGGTTTACGAGCGCCTTGTCAACGGTTGACCGAGGCTGGGCACGACGCCCACCTTGGCCCGATCATTCCTGTCGGTTCACGGAGGCCTAACCACATGACCGCCAAGCTTCACCGTCGTACCCTGGGCGCCGCCGCCCTCGCCGGGCTGGCCCTGCCGGGCAGCCTGCGCGCGCAGGGCACCGACTGGCCCAACCAGCCTGTTCGCCTGATCGTGCCCTTCGCCGCCGGCGGCCCGACCGACATTCCCGCGCGCCTCATCGCCGAGCGGATGTCGAACACGCTGCCGCAGCGCGTGATCGTGGAGAACCGCACCGGAGCGGGGGTGATCGTGGGCTCCGAGGTCGTCGCGAAGGCGCCGAAGGATGGCTACACCCTGCTCTACAACACCGTGGCGCATTCGGTGCTGTCGGCGCTCTTCGCGCGCCTGCCCTTCGATCCCGTCGCCGATTTCAAGCCGGTGGCCCTGGTCGGGGTCATCCCGATGGTGATCGCGGTCAACAAGGACTTCCCCGCGACGACCCTGGCCGAGCTGGTCGCGGTGCTGCGCGCCAATCCCAACCGCTACGACTATGCCAGCAGCGGCAATGGCGGTGCCTTGCATCTTGCGACCGAGCTGTTCCTGAAGACGGCCGGGGTGCAGGCCAACCACGTGCCGTATCGCGGCTCGGCCGCGGCGATGCCCGATGTGATGAGCGGGCGGGTACCGATCATCGTCGATGTCGCCGCCAGTGCGCTGCCCTACATCGACCGTGGCGAGCTGCGTGGCATCGCGGTGATGAACGACAGCCGGATGCCCCAGCTTCCCGCCGTGCCGACGACGGCCGAGGCCGGCATGCCGGGGTTGACCGCCTCCACCTGGCACATGGTTCTCGCCCCCGCCGGCACGCCGGCGGCGGTGGTTGCCAAGGTCAATGCCGAGGTGAACAAGGTGTTGGCGATGCCGGAGGTCGAGCGGCGCCTGACCGAACTTGCGATGCAGGTGAACAGCACCAGCACCCCCGACTCGGCAACCGCCTGGCTTGCTTCGGAGACGGAGAAGTGGACCCGGATCGTCCGTGAGGCGGATATCAAGGCCAATTGACGTTCGCGCGCCCTCGCAGGCCGGGGGCGCGCCGGGCAACCTTGACCGGCAGCGCTGCGCCGGGCCTTCTGGCACCCGTCGCAACTCCCGGAATGTACCATGCCGCCGCAGATGACCTTCATGGACCATGGCGCTGGCGGCACGCCCGATGTCTTCACCAAGGCGACCGGCGCGGTGCCGGTGCCGAAGGCGGATGAGGTGCTGATCCGGGTGCTGGCAACCGGGGTGAACCGTCCCGATGTCGCCCAGCGCCAGGGCACCTACCCGCCGCCGCCCGGCGCCAGCCAGATCTGCGGCCTGGAAGCGGCCGGCGAGGTCGTGGCGGTGGGCGCCGATGCGGCGCGCTGGGCTGTCGGCGATCGCGTCTGCGCGCTGACCAATGGCGGCGCCTATGCCGAATACGTCACCGCCCCCGCGACGCAATGCCTGCCCTGGCCCGATGGCTATGACGCGATCCGCGCCGCGGCGCTGCCCGAGACCTACTTCACCGTCTGGGCGAACCTGTTCGGCCATGGCCGGCTCGCGGCCGGCGAATCGATGCTGGTGCATGGTGGCACCAGCGGGATCGGCGTGACCGCGATCCAGCTTGCCCACGCCTTCGGCGCCACCGCCTACGCGACGGCGGGCAGTGCGGAGAAGGTTGCGGAATGCCTGCGCTTCGGCGCCACCGCCGCCTTCGACTACAAGACCCAGGACTGGGTCGCCGAGCTTCAGGCCGCCACCGGCAAGCGCGGGGTGGATGTGGTGCTGGATATGGTCGGCGCGCCCTATTTCCCGCAGAATCTGCGCTGCCTCGCGATGGACGGGCGGCTCGTGTTGATCGCCTTCCTCCATGGCTCGCTGGCCGAGAAGGTGGAGCTGCGCCACATCATGATGCGCCGCCTGACCGTGACCGGCAGCACCATGCGACCGCGCACCACGGCCCAGAAGGCCGCGATCGCGGCCGAGCTGGAGGCCCGGGTCTGGCCGCTGCTGGCCAAGGGGCAGGCGGGGCCGCATATCCATACGGTATTCCCGTTGGCCGAGGTGGCCGCGGCGCATCGCCTCATGGAAAGCAGTGCCCATGTCGGCAAGATCATGCTGAAGGTTGCCGATTGACCATGACTGGGACGCGTCTCCGGGTCCTGCTGCCGCATCAGGCCGGCAATGGCCGGAACTTGCCCGGATACGGCGCGCGCCTTTGGAACGACACCGCGCGATGAGGCTGTTGCGCTCGTGGGGGTGGCAATGGTGACGGCGGCCGACCTGCGGCTGCTGGCCATCGCGATCCTGCTGTTCGGCCTCGCCTGGCCGATCACCAAACATGCGATGCTTGACGCGACGCCGCTGTGGTTCGCCGCTGTCCGCAGCCTGGGCGCCGCGGGTATCTCCAGCCTTTTGCTCGGGCTGCGGGGGCGGATGGTCTGGCCGGCCAGGCAGGATATGCCGACCGTGCTGGGGGTCGGGTTCTTCCAGCTCGCGGTCTTCTTCGCCCTGGCGCATCTGGCCGTGATGCTGACCAGCGCGGGGCGGACGGCCATCCTGGCCAATGTCATCACGCCCTGGCTGGTGCCGCTCTCGGTGCTGGTGCTGAAGGAGCGGGTCTCCCCCCAGCGGTGGGCCGCGGCCATCCTGGGGCTTGCGGGTGTGGCGGCCCTGGCCGGGCCCTGGGCGGTCAACTGGTCCTCGCCCGAGGCGCTGATGGGCAATGGCATGCTGCTGCTGGCGGCGCTGTCCTGGACCATCTCGATCCTGATCACGCGGGCGCGCCCGCCTGAGCACAGCATCGCGGAGCTGCTGCCCTGGTGTTTCGGGCTCAGCGCGCTGTTCCTGGTGCCGTTGGCGATGTGGCGGGAGCCGCATGGCGGGATCGGGCCCGCCTCCTACTGGCAGGCGGCCTGGGTCGCGCTGGTGGTCGCCCCGATCGGGACCTGGAGCGTGATCGAGATCGGCCGCCGCCTGCCCGGCGCGGTCTCCTCCGTCGCCTTCCTGCTGGTCCCGGCCGCCGGCGTCGTCACCGCCGCCATCTGGCTGCATGAGCCGGTGGGCTGGGATCTGCTCGCCGGCGGGCTACTGATCGCCGCGGGCGTGATCGTCGCGGCCCGCAGCTGATGCGGCTGAATACCATCGCGGCGGGCCAGGGGCCGGTGGTGGTGCTGCTGCATGGGCTGTTCGGCGCCGCCGGCAATTGGGGCAGCATCCAGAAGGCGCTGGCGGAGCGCTATCGCGTCCTGGCACTCGACCTCAGGAACCATGGCGCCAGCCCGCATGCGGCCACCATGGACCAGGCGGACATGGCCGCGGATGTGGCCGAGACCCTGGCGGCGGAAGGGGCGGTCCCGGCCGCCGTCATCGGCCATTCGCTCGGCGGCAAGGTCGCCATGGCGCTGGCCCAGGCGCATCCCGCGACGGTGCTGCGGCTGCTGGTCGCCGATATCGCCCCGGTCGCCTATCCGCCGAGCCTGCGCGGCTATGTCGCCGCGATGCAGGGCCTGGCGCTGACCCCGGGCCTGACCCGCCGCGCCGCCGATGCGGCGCTGGCCGGGGCGGTGCCGGAGGCCGGCATCCGCGCCTTCCTGTTGCAGAACCTGCGGCTGGACCTGCCGGTTCCGGCCTGGCGCTTCGGCCTGGACGAGATTGCCGCCGCGATGCCGGCGCTGGAGGCAGCCCCACCCTTGGGGCCGCCCTACCAGGGCCCGGTGCTGGCGGTCAGCGGCACCCGCTCCCCCTATGTGCGGGAGGAGCACCACGCGGTGTTCCGCAGCCTGTTCCCCGCGGTGCGCTTCGCCAGCCTGCCGACCGGGCATTGGGTCCATGCCGAGGACCCCAAGGGCTTCCTGGCCCTCGCCGAGGCGTTCCTCTCCGAGTGATCCGGCCCGCCTAATCCGGCCCGCCTAATCCGGCCCCGCCAGCACATGCTGCGGCCGCCCGCCCGCGAGCGCCGCGTCGATGCTGGCGAAGAGCGTCTGCCGCTGGGCCAGCAGCGAGGCGGGCGAGCGCCCGGCGACATGCGGCGTCAGCAGCAGGTTGGGGGCCGCGAGCAGTGCGGCGGGCACCACCGGCTCGCCATCCACCACATCCAGGGCCGCGGCGGCGATGCGCCCCGCCTGCAAGGCGGCGACCAGCGCCGCGGTATCCACCACCGAGCCGCGGGCGATATTGACCAGGAAGCCCTCCGGCCCCAGCGCCTCCAGCACTTCGGCATTGACCAGATGCCGCGTCGCGGCGCCGCCGGGGCAGGCCAGCACCATCACATCGCTCTCCCGCGCCAGATCGAGCACCGAGCCGACATGCCGCCAGGGCACATCCGGCCGCGCCCGGCGGGTGTGGTAGGCGATCGCCATGTCGAAGGCGGCCGCACGCCGGGCGATCTGCGCCCCGATCAGCCCGAAGCCGAGGATGCCGAGCCTGCCGCCGTTCAGCGTCGGGCGCGGCTTGCGCGCCTGGTCCCAATTGCCCGCCCGCACCTCGCGGTCCGAGGCATGGAAGCCGCGGGTGATGGCCAGCATCAGCCCGATCGCATGGTCGGCGACCGTCGCGGTATTGGTGCCGGGGGCGTGGGTCACCCAGATGCCGCGCGCGCGGGCGGCCTCCAGATCCACCCCCTCATGCCCCGCGCCGAAGCAGGAGACGACGCGCAGCTCCGGCAGCAGCGCCATGGACTCGGCGCTGAGCCCGAGCCCGCCATTGGTGACCACCGCGACGGTGCCCGGCTGGCCCAGCGGCTCCTGCGGCCCCGCCACGCGATCGAAGCGCTGGGCCAGGCCCTCAAGAACGACCGGCGCCAGAGGTGCCCGGTGATGGACGACCCTCATGCCCGCGACCGTGCCGGCGAGGGGGTGGGTTCCGGCGTGGCGATGCCGTCCATGCTGTGCTCTCCCTGGGCGTGCTGGCCCTGGGCGTGCTGGCTTAGTCCAGGGTCACGCCGGTACGTTTCACGATCCCGTCCCAGCGCTCGATTTCCGCCAGGACGAAGGCCTGGGTCTCGGCCGGCGGCATCCCGCCGGGCTCGACCCCGATGGTGGCGAAGCGATCACGAACCGCCTTGGTTGACAACGCCTTGACGAGCTCGCGGTGCAGCCCCTGCACCGCCTCCTCCGGGGCGCGGGCGGGGCCGGCCATGCCGAACCAGTTGGTGGTCACGACCTCCGTCAGGCCCTGCTCGGCGACGGTCGGGACATCGGGGAAGGCCGGGCTGCGCTGCGCCCCGCTGACCGCGAGGGCCACCAGCGTGCCGGCCCGGATATGCGGGGCGGCCGAGGGCAGGCTGTCCCACATTAGCTGGATGCGGCCGCCGATCAGGTCCTGCGTCGCGGCCTGGGCGCCGCGATAGGGCACATGGACGATATCCACACCGGCCGTGAGCTTCACCATCTCCCCGGTCAGATGATGCAGCGTGCCATTGCCGCCGGTGCCGTAGTTCAGCGCCCCCGGCTGGGCGCGGGCCAGGGCGAGCAGCGCTTGCAGATCCCGCGCCGGCAACATCTTCGGGTTCACCACCAGCACCAGCGGCAGCGTGCCGATGAGGGTGACATGGCGGAAATCGGTGCGGGTGTCGTAGGGGATGCTCGGTTGCAGCGCCCGCACGATCGCCTGCGGCCCGACATTGGTGGTCAGCCAGGTGAGGCCGTCCGGCGCCGCCTTGGCGACGTAGTCCGAGCCGACGATGCCGCCGGCGCTGGCACGGTTCTCGACCACCACGGTCTGGCCGGTCTGTTCCTGCACGGCCTGGGCCAGGGTGCGGCTCAGTATGTCCGAGGCCCCGGCGGGGGGAGAGGAGGAGACGAAGCGGAGCGAGCGGCCCGGCCAAGGCGCCTCAGCGCGGGCGCCCCTGACCAGGGCGGGGGAGAGCAGGAGAGGGCAAAGCAGGCGTCGCGTCAGGCGCATCCGTTTCGTTCCGTCACAGGTTCGGAGCGGTTGCTAGCCAATCCCGTGCCAGAGGAAGGATCCGCGCGGATTACTCCCGCCCCAACGCCTCCAGCGCCTGCGCCAGCCCGCGGAAGGACATCGGCAGCGCCGCATCCGCGCCCGAGGCCTGCTTGAAGGCGAGGCGCCCGGTCTGCTCGGCGGTGCGGGCGGCGAGGCGGGTCAGCAGGGCGGTGTCGCGCAGGTCGATCTCGGCGTAGCAGCCGGTCGGGATGCATTGCCGCCAGTTCAGCGCCAGCGGCGTGCCGGTGGTGGTGCCGCCCTCCAGCACCAGCCGCGGCTGCGCGGTCAGCAGCACATTGACCGGCAATTGCGCCACCAGCTTCATCGGATCGGTCCGCGCCAGACGGCCGATGGCGAAGACGCCGACCGGCTGGGACCGGCTGTTCTGCACGGTCTGCGTCACCTCGCAGTTGCGCGCCTCGCCCACCCCCTCGCAGCGCACGGCCCAGTCGCCGAAGACCGCCATGCTGCGCTCGGGCTCGGGGGTGGCGGGGGCAGGGGCGGCGGCGCGCTGCGCCAGCGCGGCCGGTGCCTGCGCGAGCAGCAGCAGGGCCAGCAAAGCGGCGTGGGTCGGGCGCTTGATCGGCATGATCGAGGTCTCCTTCGGCCCCTTCGATGCCGCGCCCGGCAGCCCTGGGCAACCCCCCCGGCGCTTGGCGCTTGCAAGCGGGCGCCGAACGGATTGAGGCTTGCGCCATGCGCCTCCTCCATGCCCCCGTCCTGCTTCTCCTCCTGGCCGTGCCGCCCCTGGCCGTGGCGCAAACGCCCCTGCCTCAGCCCGCTCCGCTCAGCCCCGCCGAAATGCGGCGGGCGATGATGGACCAGCTGTTCGGCACGCTGCGCGAGGCGGGGGATGAGGAATCGGCGGCGCTGATCGAATTGCGGATCCGCGGCCTCTGGGCGCAGGGGGCGAGCCCCGCCGCCGCTTTGCTGCTGCGGCGCGGGCAGCGCAACCTCCAGGCCGGGGTGCCGGAGGAGGCGTTGGAGGATCTGGATGCCGCTTTGACCCTGCAGGATGATTATGCCGAGGCCTGGCTGCTGCGCGCCCAGGCCCTGGCCGCCACGGGTGAGCCCGCCGCCGCCGCGCGCGACATCCAGCAGGCGCTGCGGATCGAGCCACGGCACTTCATCGCCCTGCAGGCGCTGTCGGCCTTGCAGGAGAGTGTGGGGGACGCGCTGGGCGCGTTGCGGAGCCATGAGGCGGTGCTCGCGCTCCACCCGCGTATCCGGGGCGGGCAGGAGCGGTTGCGGGAGTTGCGGCGCCGTGCGCTCGGCGATGCGACGTGACGCACGGCGCCGCGTGACCGGTTAACGCCCGGCGGGGTCGATCCAGCCGATATGGCCGTCCGGCCGGCGATAGATCACGTTCAGCTCCCGCGTCTTCTGGTTGCGGAACATCATCAGCGGCGCCTGCTCCAGATCCAGCCGCATCACCGCCTCACCCACCGAGAGGAAGGCGATTTCCGCCGGCTGCTCGGCCACGATCGCGGCGGACTCACCGTGCAGTTCGGGCTCCTCCATCTCCTCCCCATCGACATGGGCCTCGTGGTGCAGGATGACCTGGCGCGCCGCCTGCGGCCGTTCACGATCGGCGCTGCTTCGGGCGTGCTCGTTCACCCGGCGTCGGTAGCGGCGTAGACGTTTGGCCAAATGCTCGGCGGCGATATCGAAGGCGCGATGGGCGTCGGTGCCCTCGCCCTCGGCGCGGACGCTGAGGCCGCGCCCGGCCTTGAGGTTGATGTCGCAGCCGAAAAACGCACGGTCACGGCTGAAGGTGACGCTGGCTTCGATGGCATGGTCGAAATACTTGCCGGTGAGGATGGCGAGCCCGTCCGAGACGTGAGTCTTCAGCGCTTCGCCTGTTTCGACCTGCTTGCCGGCGACGGTGACATGCATTTGGGAAACCCTCCTTCTTGGTTGGAAGAGGCCCTCCCGGGTGTAGGTCAGGCCGGGACGGCCTTCTCCCTTTTGCGCTGCACCGAGCTTGGTATCCGCAGCGCGTCCCGGTATTTCGCCACCGTTCGTCTCGCGATGTCCACACCTTCGTCACGCAACCGCAGCACAATAGCGTCGTCGGACAACACACCCTCGGGACCTTCGGCCTCCACCATGGTCTTGATGCGGTGCCGCACGGCCTCCGCACTATGGGTTTCACCACCCATGGTGCCGGCGATGGCAGTGGTGAAGAAGTATTTCAGTTCGAAGGTGCCACGAGGTGTTGCGATATACTTGTTCGCGGTCACCCGGCTGACAGTACTTTCGTGCATCGCCACCGTCTCGGCGACGTCGCGCAGGATCATGGCACGCAGGAAGCCGACGCCGTGACGGAAAAATCCATCCTGCCGGCGGACGATTTCGGCCGAGACCTTGAGGATGGTATTGGCGCGCTGTTCCAGGCTCTTCACCAGCCAGTTGGCGCTCTGGGCATGTTCGGCGAGGTAGGTCTTGGCCTCGCGGTTCGCCCCCACCTGGGCGCGGGCCAGGAAGCCGCGGTTGACCAGCACGCGGGGCAGGGTCTCGGGGTTCAGCTCGATGATCCAGGACTGGTCCGGTGCCCGCCGCAGCAGCACGTCGGGGACCACGATCGGCGCCGGGGCGATGTCGAAATCCGCGCCGGGCTTGGGGTTCAGCCGGCGCAGCTCGGCCACCATCTCGGCCATGTCCTCGGCATCGACGCCGCAGACCCGCATCAGCCCGCGGGTGTCCCGCCGGGCCAGCATTTCGAGGTTGTCGAGCAGCGCCTCCATCGCCGGGTCCAGCCGGTTCTTCTCCGCAAGCTGCACCGCGAGGCAGTCGCGCAGGCATTCGCTGAACATGCCGGTGGGATCGAAGCGCTGCATCCGTGCGCGCACCGCGGCGACGCGCTCCACGGTGGTGCCCATGGCCCCGGCGATGCGGCTGTCGGGCACGGCGCAGCGGCCGGCGGGATCGATGAGGGCGAGGAACTGCGCCGCGATCATGCGGTCCTGTCGGTCGAAGAAGGTCAGCCGCGCCTGTTCGGCCAGATGCTCGCGCAGATTGGCCGGGCGGGCGATGGCGAGATCGTCGATTCCCCTGTCGTCGTCACCAAAGTCGCTGCGCCCGCCGCTGCCGCTGGACTGGCCGGAGAATTGCGGCTCGCCGGACTCCGTACCGCCATCGGCGACATTGGACCAGTCGCGGACATCGAGGGCTTCCTCGCCCGCCGGCTGCAAGGTGCCGGCCGCGGCGGCATCGAAGGCATCCAGCACCGGCGGCGGATCGAGCCCATCGCCGGTGGTGGCCGGCAACAGGGCGCGGGGCTCGGCGAAGCCGGCTTCCTCGGCATGGGCATCGGCGCCGGGATCGAGGGCGCGGTCGTCGCGCTCCAGCAGCGGGTTGCGCTCCAGCTCCTCCTCGACGAAGGCGATCACCTCCATGTTCGAGGATTGCAGCAGCTTGATCGCCTGCCGCAATTGCGGCGTCATCACCAGCGATTGCGACTGGCGCAGATCGAGGCGCGGTCCCATCGCCATCGCGGTCAGGTCGATCCGGGCGCGAAAATGATGGACGGCATCGCGGTCAGAGGCTGAACCGTTCGCCGAGATAGACGCGGCGGACCTGGCTATCGGCCACGATCTCCGCCGGCGTTCCCTCCTTGATGACCTGCCCGTCGTGCAGGATGTAGGCGCGGTCGATGATCTCCAGCGTCTCGCGCACATTGTGGTCGGTGATCAGCACGCCGATGCCGCGGTTCTTGAGATGCTTGACCAGGTCACGGATCTCACCGACGGCGATGGGATCGATGCCGGCCAGCGGCTCGTCCAGCAGGATATAGGCGGGGTGGGTCGCAAGCGCCCGCGCGATCTCGCAACGCCGCCGCTCGCCGCCGGACAATGCCAGCGCGGGGGCCTTGCGCAGATGCGCGATGCCGAATTCGGCGAGCAGCGCATCCAGCATCTGCCCGCGCCGTTCGCGGTTGGGCTCGACCACTTCCAGCGCGGCGCGGATGTTGTCCTCGACCGAGAGGCCGCGAAAGATCGAGGCCTCCTGCGGCAGGTAGCCGAGGCCGAGGCGCGCACGGCGATACATCGGCAGCCGCGTCACATCATGCCCGTCGAGCATCACCTGCCCGGCATCCGGCGTGACGAGGCCGGTCATCATGTAGAAGGTCGTGGTCTTGCCCGCGCCATTCGGCCCGAGCAGCCCGACGGCCTCGCCACGATGCAGATGCAGCGACACGCCGCGCACCACCGGGCGCTTCTTGTAGCGCTTGACCAGACCCGTCGCGATCAGCCCCTGGCCGCCCGCAACGACGCGCAAGGCTTCAGACATCAGCGACGCTCCGGACGGGGGGTAGGGGTGGTGGTGCCGGGCTGTTCGCTGCCCGGGACGATGAGCCCCTGGACGCGGCCGCCCGGGGCGACCAGCCGGGCGGTGCCGGCGCGCAGATCGACGATCGCCTCCTGCCCGTTCAACTGGTTCTGCCCACGGGTGATGCGGACGGCGCCGAGCACGCGGGCGAGGCCGGTGACGGGCGAATAGACGGCGCGATCCCCGCGCACGACCTCGGCGGCGGTGCGGATCTCGACATTGCCGAAGGCCTCCACACGGTCGAGCTTGCTGCCCGCGCCCGGGACATTGCCGGGGGTGCCCGGAGCACCGGGAAGCGTCGCGCTGGCGGTGGCGGCACGGGCGGGGGCCGCCGCGCGGGCCGGGGCGGGGGCGGGCTCCAGCGGGGCCTCCAGGAAATAGCCGACCAGCGTATCGGCCTGGATGCGGCGGTCGTCGGTGGTGGTGACCACGGCGGCGCCGCGTGCCACCGCCATCCGCCTGGCCGGCCAGTATTCCAGGCTGTCGCGGGCGGTGATGCGGCTGTCCTGTGTGGTCATCCACAGGTCGCGCCCGGTCAGGACCATGACAGCCTGGTCGATGTCGTAGACCGCGCGATCCCCCGCGGCGCGATCGGTCGCGGTGGAAATGCGGACCGCACCATCGGCCTCGAACCGCCAGATCTCGGAGGAGGAGGCCGGGCTCTCGCTGGTGGGCGCCGACGGGGCGCCGCCACGGGCGCGGTAGCGGGCGAGCAGCCGCTCGGCCTCCACCGTCACGCCGTCACGGATCGCGCGGGCATCGCCGCGGGCGATCACCACCTGCTCCTGCTGGCGCCATTCGATGCCGTCGCTGGCGGTGATGTCGGTCGGCCCCCCGCGGGAGAGGTCCAGCGCCTGCGCCAGGGCAAACCCCGGCAGCAGCACGAACAACAGCGCGAGCCTCATCGATTGCCCTCCAGCACGGCATGGGCGCGGCCGGTGAACACGACCACGGCCCCGCGATCGGTCAGGCGGAAGCCTTCGGAGGTCAAGGTGCCGAAGGGCCCTTGCGCGGCCACCGGCTTGTCGCCCTCGGCCAGGCCCGCGCGCAGTTCCACATGCGCGGCCTCGGTCAGCATCATGGTGCCGTCGTCGTGGAACAGGGTCACGTGGCCGGCGAGGTCCAGGATATTGGCACGGCGGAAGAACTGGCCCTGGTCGCTCTCGGCCAGGACCCAGGCACCGTCGCCGAGGTTGATGTCGGCGCGCGGCTTGGTCAGATCCACGATATCGGTATCGGTCCCGCGCTGGGCGGCGACCCCGGCGGTGACCGTATAGGGGCGCTGCTGCTCATCCACGCCATCGTAGCGCGGCTCCACCACCCGCATGGTGTCGGGCTGGGCGGAGGAACTGCGGCGGAAGGAGAGGCGGCCGCGATCCTCGGCGCGGTCGAATTCGGGCCAGAGGGCGATGGCGCCGAGCAGCACCAGCGCCACCGCCGGCAGCAGCCACTTCAACGCACCGACCGCAATGCGTCGGCGCAGCATCGCCTGCGGCGTCGGAGCCTGGCGGGCGCGGGTCAGCACCGGCATGCCACGCGCACGGGGAGGCGGCACCGGGGCGGGCAGGGGGGGAGGCATGGTCAGGATCGCGGGGGGGGCAAGAGCATCGCGCCTTGGATATGCGGCCGGGGGCGGGGCGGGTCAACGCCGCGCAGGGCTGCAAGGGCCTGCTTCCGCCACTTGCGGACAAAAAACGTGCCAGAAATGACCTAGTGGTGAAAAATGTCGGGCTCCACATAGCCCAGCAAATCCAGCGCGCCGCGGGCGGGCAGGAAGGCGAAGCAGGACTCGGCCAGTTCCAACCGGCCTTCGCGGATCAGCAGCCCCTCCAGCTTGGCCCAGAGCGCATGCAGATGGAGCACGTCCGAGGCGGCATAGGTCAGTTGCTCGGGCGACAGCTCCGCGGCACCCCAGTCCGAGGTCTGCTGCTGCTTGGAGATGTCGACGCCCAGCAATTCGCGGCAGAGATCCTTCAACCCATGGCGGTCGGTGAAGGTGCGGACCAGCTTGGCCGCGACCTTGGTGCATTTCACCGGGGCGCAGGTGATATCCAGCGCGGCCTTGAGGATGGCGACGTCGAAGCGGGCGAAGTGAAACAGCTTCACCACCTTGGGATCGGTCAGCAGCCGCTTCAGATTCGGGCAATCGGCGCCACGACCGCCGAGGGACGGCGGGACGATCTGCACGCAATGGGCATGGCCGTCGCCGGCGGAAAGCTGGACCAGGCAAAGCCGGTCGCGGCGGGGGTCGAGGCCCATGGTCTCGGTGTCGATGGCCACCATCGGGCCGAAATCGAGCCCGTCCGGCAGGTCATTCCGATGCAGGCGGATGTGTCCCCGGGCGGTGAACAATGTCGTCACAGGGGCGGGGACCAGATAGGGGTGGTGCCCAGGAAAGGACTCGAACCTTCACAACCTTGCGATCGCTGGCACCTGAAGCCAGTGCGTCTACCAATTCCGCCACCTGGGCATTTCGGGGCAGGCCCGCCGTTTATGAGTTCGTCCGGGGGGCGTCAAGCGGGCGTCTGACGCTTTCCTGCAAAGGCGTCGCTTGGCGCGGTCGGGCGGGGGCTTTACCAAGGGCGCGGTTCGGTTGGGGGATGCTGGCAATGCGGCGTGTGGCGACGGTTTTTGGCGGGACGGGCTTCATCGGACGCCAAGTGGTGAAGCGTCTGGCGCGGCAGGATTATGTCGTGCGGATCGTCACCCGCGATCCCGAATCGGCGCGCGGGCAGATGACCCAGGGCCGCGTCGGGCAGATCGTGGCGGTTCGGGCCGGCATCGAAGATGCGGCGGCCATCGCGCGCGCCGTGTCCGGGGCCGATGTGGTGGTGAACCTGCTGGGCATCCTCGCCGAATCCCGGCCGGGCGATTTCAGCCGGGTGCAGGCCGAGGCACCGGGGCGCATCGCCGAGGCGGCGACGGCGGCCGGGGTGCGGCACTTCGTGCAGATCTCGGCGATCGGCGCCGATGCCAGCAGCCCGAGCCTTTACGCCCGCACCAAGGCGGCGGGGGAGGCGGCGGTGCTCGCCGGCTTCCCGGGCGCGGTGATCCTGCGTCCCTCGATCGTGTTCGGGCCGGGCGACGGCTTCTTCAACCGTTTTGCCGGGATGGCGCGGATGCTGCCCTTCATGCCGGTGATCTCCGGCGACACCCGCTTCCAGCCTGTCTACGTCGGCGATGTGGCCGATGCGGTGATGGCGGCGGTCTCGCGAGGGGATGCGGCGGGGCGCACCTATGAACTCGGCGGGCCGCGCGTGGCGCGGTTCCGTGACCTGCTGGCCGATATCCTCGGCTGGACCCGCCGGCGCAATCGTATGGTGGCGATACCCATGGGGCTGGTGCGGCTCCAGGCCCGGATCTGCGAGTTCCTGCCCACACCGCCGCTCACGCGCGACCAGTTGCTGCTGCTGGAGCGGGACAATGTTGTGGCGGCGGGGGCCTCGGGCCTTGCCGAGCTTGGCGTGGCGCCGACGCCGATGGAGGCGGTGGTGCCCGGCTACCTGGCGCGATTCCGGCAGGGTGGTGGGCGTCGGGATGCGGTCGCGACGGTATAGGTCCGAAACGGTCATAATTTGATAGGGCACGGCTGAGCCTGGAACCCTTCCGAAACGGCATGGCTGGTATTATGTCAGTCATGCTGTCATATCAGTGCAAAAGGTCTTTGATGGCGGGTGCGCCCGTGTCATTGCTGCGCCCGCTCCAGCGGTGGCGTATCCGGCTGGCCGCGTTTCAGGGATGACCGCCGATGGCCGACCGCATGCTGAAATTCGTCTCGACCCCGCAGCGCACGCCCGAAAAGCGTGGCGCCGCGGTGCGGCGTGAGGATTTCGCCGAGATCTACGCCCGCTTCACCGCCGAACGCGCCGCCGAGCAGTCGAGCCGTTGCAGCCAGTGCGGCGTGCCATTCTGCCAGGTGCATTGCCCGCTCAACAACAACATCCCCGACTGGCTGAAGCTGACCGCCGAGGGCCGGCTGGAGGAGGCGTATGAGCTGGTCTCCGCCACCAACACCTTCCCCGAGGTCTGCGGCCGCGTCTGCCCGCAGGACCGGCTCTGCGAAGGCAATTGCGTCATCGAGAAGGGTTTCGAAAGCGTCACCATCGGCGCCGTCGAGAAATACATCACCGACACCGCCTGGGAGCGCGGCTGGATCAAGCCGCCGACCCCGCGGCATGAGCGCCGCGAGAGCGTCGGCATCATCGGCGCCGGCCCGGCCGGGCTCGCCTGCGCCGAGATGCTGCGCAAGCGCGGCTGGCAGGTCACGGTCTATGACCGCTACGACCGCGTCGGCGGGCTGATGATCTATGGCATCCCGAACTTCAAGCTGGAGAAGGAGGTCGTCCTCCGCCGGCATGAGCAATATGCCGCGGCCGGCATCAACTTCGTGCTCGGCGTGGACATCGGCCGCGACGTGACGCTGGAGCATCTGCGCCAGAAGCATGACGCGGTGCTGATCGCGACGGGCGTCTACAAGGCGCGCGACATCGCCGCCCCGGGTAGCGGGCTCGGCGGCATCGTGCCGGCGCTGGATTACCTGACGGCGAGCAACCGCAAGGGCCTCGGCGATGCGGTGCCGGAATTCGACAGCGGCGCGCTGGATGCGGCCGGCCGCGATGTCGTCGTCATCGGTGGCGGCGACACCGCGATGGATTGCGTGCGGACGGCGGTGCGGCAGGGCGCGAAATCCGTCTCCTGCCTCTATCGCCGCGACCGGACCAACATGCCGGGCAGCCTGCGCGAGGTCACCAATGCCGAGGATGAGGGGGTGCGTTTCCTCTGGCTCTCGGCGCCGGAGGCCTTCATCGGCGATGGCCAGGTGACGGGTGTGCGCGCGACGCGGATGCATCTCGGCCTGCCGGATGCGACGGGGCGGCAGCAGGTCGAGCCGATCGCGGCGAGCCACCACATCATCCCGGCCGACCTCGTCATCAAGGCGCTCGGCTTCGACCCGGAGAACCTGCCGAAGATGTTTGACGAGCCGGCGCTCTCGGTCTCGCGCTGGGGCACGCTGCGGGTGGATCATCGCACGATGATGACGAGCCTGCCTGGGGTTTTTGCGGCGGGCGATATCGTGCGCGGGGCCTCGCTGGTGGTCTGGGGCATCAAGGATGGCCGTGACGCGGCCAAGCAGATCGAGACCTATGTCGGGGCCAAGACCCCCGTAGCGGCGGAGTGAGCTGCGTAATGCGCCAGTCAAGCGGCTTTTCGGGTGGGATCGAAGTTTTGTCGCGAGTGGAGCATGGTCCACAGGACGTTGACGCGTCGTCTGGC
>NZ_QKYU01000014.1 GCF_003253705.1 Humitalea rosea | reverse complement strand
TCGGGCAGCCACGCCTTGAGGTCCGGAGGCAACAGGAATGCCTGGTCGCGATTGTAGGATACGAAGGTCGCCATAACCGCAGTTTGACAAATCAGAAAGGCAAAGTGAATCCGACAGACTGCTAGATGGGGCTTCGGCCTGGCTCAGTCGTGCCAGGTCAGCACCTCGGGCAGGGGCGCGCGGCCCGTGCGGAAGCAATTGGCCGGATGCGCCGTGTCCTCCAGCCCGAAGGAGATGCCGCAGACCACCATGCGGTCCTCCGGAATGCCGAAATAGGTGTGTAGAAAGGGCGCGAAACCCGCCAGTGCCGCTTGGGCGATGCTGGCGATGCCAAGCGCCCGGGCCGCGAGCATGAAGCTGGTGACGAAGGCGCCGCAATCGACCGCGCCATAGGGGCCCAGTGCTGCGTCGCTGGTTACGATGGCGACGTGGGGTGCGCCGAACAGCCGGAAATTCTCCCGCGCCTGGCGGCCGGAAGCCTCGCGGTCGCCATGCGCCACGCCGACCGCGTCATAGAGTTGGTAGCCGCAGGTCCGCCGCCGGGCCTGATAGACGCCGTGGAAGCCGGTGGGAAAGGCGAAGTCCGGCTGCGGCGGACCGCCGCGGGCCTGTTCCAGCAGCGCGTCGCGGAACCGGGTGGTGCCGGCGCCACGGGTGACGATCGCCTGCCACGGCTGGGTGTTGCACCAGGAGGGGGTGAGCTGGGCGATACCAAGGATGCGCTCGATCACCTCGTCATCGACCGGGTCGGGCAGGAAGGCGCGGCAGCTGTGGCGGTCGCGCAGGAGTTGTTCCAGCATCTCGGCCGGGTCGGTCTCACGCGCGAAATCCTGGACGGTCATCGGCATCCCCTCTTTTCGGCCATCTGCTGCCTGCCAGGGCAGGGTGTATGCCGGAAGCTATGCAGGACTTGTCGGCCCCTGGCCAAGGCCGCGCCAATGCGGGCCGGTCACCCGAAGGGGAGGCCGGTGTCGTGGGGAAGGCCCGCGCATAGGCGCCGTCACGCCGGCCATGGCGCTGGGCGGCCGGTCGATGCTTCCGCCCACGGACGCATCCCGCGCGACGCGCAAGCGGGCCTCAGGCGAGACCCCAGGCCCGGCCCCAACAGGGCCGGGCGGCGGTGGTCGGGTTCAGCTGTGGTTCAGCACGCAGGCGCCCTCGGCGAGGGGGCGAAAGGCCTGCTCGGCCGGGGTCGTCGCCAGCAGGTTGTAGACGTCGCCGGGGCCGCGGCTTTCCTGCGGAGTCTTCACCTCGAACAGATAGGAGGGGTGGATCTTGCGCCCATCTTCCCGCAGCAGGCCGGGGCCGAAGCAATCATCATCCGTTGGCATGTGCTTCATCGTTTCTACCACGTCGCGGCCGGAGGCCTTGGCGCGGGCGACGCCGACCTCCTTCACCGCCTTGAGGTAGTGCAGCACGCCCGAGTAGTTCCCGACCTGGCTCATGTTCGGGAAGCGGCCTTGCGGCATCCGCGGCGCGATGCGCGCCATGAAGGCGCGGGTGCGATCATTGAGATCCCAGTAGAAGGTTTCGGTCACGGTCAGCCCCTGCGCCACCTCCAGGCCCATCGGGATGACGTCGGTGACATAGGCGACGGCGGCGGCGAGCCTGACGCCGCGACGGTTCACGCCGAATTCCCGCGCCTGCTTCAGGCTGTTGACCAGATCCGACCCCGAGTTGGTGAAGCAGACCACCTTGGCGCGGCTGGATTGCGCCTGCAGCAGGAAGGAGGAGAAATCCGTCGTCTGCGGGAAGGGGTATTTGACGCCCCCCACGACATGCCCGCCGGCCTTCTCGACGAAGGAGGTCAGATCCGCCTGTGCGGCATGGCCGAAGGCGTAGTCGGGCGTGATGAAGAACCAGCTGTCGCCGCCGGCCTCCACCAGCGCGGTGCCGTTGGATTTCGCCAGGCACCAGGAGTCCCAGCCCCAATGCATCGAGTTGGGGCCGCAATGCTTTCCCGTCAGGTCGGACGATCCCGCGCTGGTCACCAGCGCGATCTTGTCCTTCTCCATGACGATCGTGCGGGCGCCGATGGCGATGGCGCTGTTGCCGATGTCGGTGACGATATCGACGCCGCGCTGGTCGATCCAGCGGCGGATGATGGAGAGCCCGGTATCCGGCCGGTTCTGATGGTCGGCGGAGATGACCTCCACCTTGATATCCGGATTGGCGGCCGTGAATTCGGCGGCGGCCTGTTCGGCGCAGGCAAGGCTCACCGGTCCCTGCCCATCCTTGTAGGGGCCGGAAAGATCGGTCAGCACGCCGATGCGGATGGTGTCATCCGCCTGCGCGCGGGCAGCGCCGCCACCCAGGGTGATGGTCGCGGCCCCGGCCTGGAGCAGGACGCGTCGGGTTGTCTTCATTTCTTGGTTCCCTCCCTTTGTGTTTGACTGGGTCTGGGGTTTCTTCACGCAGCGGCGGGCGGCGCGTCCCCGGTATCTTCATCCGTGAGACCGGCAACGTGCCGGCCGGCGATGTAGCCGAAGGTCATGATCGGGCCGAGGGTGATGCCGGCGCCGGGATAGGCGCCGCCCATCATGCTCGCCATGTCGTTGCCGACGGCATAGAGCCCCGGTATCGGCGCGCCGGAGGCATCCAGCACGCGGGCCTGCGCATCGGTGCGGATGCCGTCGAAGGTGCCGAGGTCGCCCATCACCAGCTTCAGCGCGTAATAGGGGCCAGGCGTGACCGGGCCGACGTTGGGGTTCGGTGTGTGGTCGGCATCGCCGAGGTAGCGGTTGAACGCCGTGCTGCCGCGGCCGAACTCCGGATCTTCGCCCGCCACGGCGCCTTCGTTGTAGTGCTGCACTGTCGCTTCGAGCGTCGCGGCATCAACGCCGATCTTGCCGGCAAGCTCGCGCAGCGTCTTGCCGCGTTGCAGATAGCCGCTGCGCAGATACAGCGCCAAGGGCATCGGCGCCGGCTTGGCGAAGCCCATCCCGTATTTCCGTACCGTGCGATGGCCGGCGATCAGCCAGACCGCCGTCTCCGCCTCGCCCTCGCAGGTGCGGATCATGGCGGCGCCGAAGTCGTGGTAGGAATGGCTCTCGTTGATGAAGCGCCGCCCCTGGCGGTTCACCGCGATGAAGCCCGGCTTATAGCGGTCCACCAGATGCGGAAAGGCGCCGATCTTGCCGTCGCCCAAAGGAACTTTCGAGACCGGCATCCAGGCGGCAGCATTGGGAAAGCTGTCGTCGAACCGTGCGCCTACCGCCTCGGCCATGCGGATGCCGTCGCCGGTGTTGTCCTCCGGCACCGGCGTCACATGTTCGCCGCCGCGCTTCACATGCGGGTAGACGCGGGTCAGCCGGGTGACATCCCGCGCGAAGCCGCCGGCGGCGAGGATCACGCCGCGGCGCGCGGCGATACGGACCGGCTTGCCGTCCTGTTCCACCACGGCGCCAACTACGCGGCGCTCCTCGACCCAAAGCTCCTTCGCGGGCGTGCCGGTATGGATGGGGATGCCGAGATCGAAGGCGGATTTCGCGAGACGCGCCGCCAGCGCATTGCCGCTGGTCAACTGCACGCCGCGGCCATAGCGCGCGAGATGCGTCATGTGCAGGCCAAGCCGTTTGGCGACGTAGAGCGCGGAGGCCAGCGACCGCGTCATGTTGAAGAAATGCTTCAGGTCGTTGTTCGCGGAGTTGAACATCATCCCGAGGAAGGTGATGGTCCGCAGCGGCGGCCGCAGCCGCTTCAGCTCCGGCCCGAGTTCGCGCGCGTCATAGGGCACCGTCGCCACCGAACGCCCACGCGAAATCCCGCCCGGCGCATCGGGGTGGTAGTCGGGGTAGTCATAGGCGATGAAATGGACATCCGTTTCCGCCTCGAAGAACTCCAGCATGCGTGGACCATTCTCGAGGAATGCCTCGACGACATCCTCGCGATAATGATTGCCGGCCTCGTGGCGCAGATAGGTGCGCATCGCCTCCTTGGTATCGGCGATGCCGCGGGCCTTGGCGTGCGGATTGCCGGGCACCCAGAGGATGCCGCCGGAAAAGGCCGTGGTGCCGCCGAACACCGGCGCCTTCTCGATCACCAGCACATCCAGCCCGGCCTTGCGCGCCGTGATGGCCGCGGACAGACCGCCGGCGCCGGAGCCGATCACCAGGAGGTCGCAGGTCAGGCTCGTCGAAGGCGTGTCTTGCATGATCCGGATCGGTCTTTCGTTGGGCGGCGGTCGTCGTTCAGCTTTGGGGCTTGGCGGCTTCGAACCCCGGGCGCGGCACAAGCCCCATGAGCATGGTGTCGAGCCCGCCATCGACGGTGATCTCGTCACCTGTCACGTAATCGGCGCGCGGGCTGGCCAGCCAGAGCACGGCATCCGCCACATCCACCGGGGCGCCGACGCGGCGGCGAGGCACCATGGCGGCACGCGCCTCGGCCACGCCCGGGCTGGCGTAGAAGGCGGCCGAAAGCGGTGTACGGATCAGCCCGGGGCTGACGACATTGCTGCGGATGCCGGCCGGCCCCCATTCCAGCGCGAGCTGGCGCGACAGCATGATCACCCCGGCCTTGCTGACGCTATAGGCACCGCTCTGGCCCTGGGGATGGCTGCCGGCGATCGAGGCGACATGCACGATGCTGCCGCCGCCACCATCGCGCATATGCTGCCCGAAGGCCTGCGCGCAGAGGAAATACCCCGTCAGGTTCACCGCAAGGATCGCGTTCCATTCGGCGAGCGGAAGCGTGGCGAGCGGTGCTGGCCGCAGCACGCCCGCGTTGTTGACCAGGATCTCGCAGGGGCCGAGCCGCTCCGCGACCGCCTCGGCGGCGGCGGTCACGCTCTCGGGCGCGGTGACGTCGCAGGGCACCGCGATGGCGGTGGCGCCGCCGGCCACGAGCTCCATCGCGGCGGCATCGCAGGCGCCACCGTCCCGGTCGAGCAGGGCGACGGCGGCGCCCGCGCCCGCCAGGGCCGTGGCAATGGCCAGGCCGATGCCGCCGGCGGCTCCGGTGACGACGCAGCGCCGGCCGGTGAGGTCGAGCCAGGCCGCGCCTGCGCGGCGCGTGTCGCTGTGGCCGTCCATGGGTTCCCTCTCTCTTGCCATTGTCAGCCGCCTTATCAGAAGCGAAGCGATAAGCACAATATGAGAATTTTATTGGTTGTCGAAGGTCCGGGCGGCTAGCGGCGCACCGCCTGCGCGGGGGGCGTGACGGTGACCCGACAAGAAGGATAAATTTTCGCATATTGTGCGGACAAATTATGGCCTGTTATAGAGGCCAGGGAAGGAGACGGAGGAAGCCGTTGTCCAGGCGTGGCGGTCCCGTCCGCGACGGTTTGACACCCGCGCCGCCGGCCAGGTCCGAGACATCAACAAGTCCCAGGAGACCGAAAAGATGCAGGAGTCCGCGCGTGACCCTCAGCCCTTCCGCCCGCCCGCGGCCGGAACCCAGCCCTCCTACGACACCCCCGCCTATCTGAGCACGCGGGCGCGCCACCCGACCCAAGCGCTTGTCCTTGCCCCGCATACGGTGACGGAGACGACGGGGCCGCGCTTCACCTCGGCGCGCTTCCCGAGCCTTGCGGATATCTCCGGCACCGGCGCCCAGGCGGCGCAGGGCGAGCGCATCATCGTCGGCGGCCGCGTGCTGGACGAGGATGGCCGGCCGGTCCCGCACACCATGGTCGAGATCTGGCAGGCAAACGCCGCCGGCCGCTACGCCCATGCCCTCGACCAGCACAATGCGCCGCTCGATCCCAATTTCCATGGCGTCGGGCGGGTCTTCTCCGATGCGGAGGGGCGCTGGCGTTTCGTCACCATCAAGCCCGGCGCCTATCCCTGGCGGAACCACGCCAATGCCTGGCGGCCGAACCACATCCATTTCTCGCTGTTCGGCCAGGGCTTCGCGCAGCGCCTGATCACGCAGATGTATTTTCCGGGCGATCCGCTGCTGCCGCTCGACCCGATCTTCAACTGCGTCCCCGATGTGGCGGCGCGCGACCGGCTGATCGCCGATTTCGACCTGGAGATCACCCAGCCCGAATACGCGTTGGGCTACCGTTTCGACATCGTGCTGCGTGGCCGTGGCGCCACGCCTTTCGAGGAGCCGCGCTGACATGCCCACCGCCACCGCGAGCCAGACCATCGGCCCCTACTGGCACCTGCTGGCCGAGCCGGACTGGGAGGATCTGACCCGCTTCGGGCCTGATGGGGCTGAGCGCATCACCCTGACCGGCACCATCACCGATGGCGATGGTGCCCTGGTCACCGATGCCTGCGTCGAGATCTGGCAGGCGGACCCGCCGGCCAGCGACGATTTCCTCGGCTGGGGCCGCGCCGCCACCGATGCCAAGGGCCGCTTCCGCTTCACCACGCTGAAGCCGGGGCCGGTGCCTGGCCGCGGCAATACGCAGCAGGCGCCGCATATCGCGATCACGATTTTGGCGCGCGGGCTGCTCAAGGCCCTGGTCACCCGCGTCTATTTCGAAGGCGAGGCGCTGAACGCGACCGATCCGCTGCTGACCGCCATCGAGGATCCGGCCCGGCGCGCCACGCTGCTGGCGCATGCGACCGGTGAGGGCGTCTGGTCGCTCGATATCCGCCTGCAGGGCGATGGCGCGGCGGAGACCGTGTTCCTCGACGTCTAAGAGCAGCCCAGTCAGGAGAACAGCAGGATGCGCACACAGGTCGGGATCATCGGTGCGGGCCCTGCGGGGTTGATGCTGGCGCATCTGCTGCATCTGCGCGGGATCGAGACGGTCATCCTCGAATCCCGGCAGCGCGAGGCCATCGAATCCACGATCCGCGCCGGCATCCTGGAACAGAGCACCGTCGATCTGATGGTCGAGACGGGCGTCGGCGAGCGCCTGAAGCGCGAGGGCGTCCCGCATCACGGCACCATCCTCCGCTTCGGCGGCCGCAACCACCGCATCGACTTCCAAGGGCTGACCGGCGGCCGCGTCACCACCTTGTATCCGCAGCATGAGGTGCTGAAGGATCTGATCGCGGCCCGGCTGCAGGTCGGCGGTGAGATCCGTTTCGGCACCAAGGTCACGGCCGTGAGTGGGTTGGACAGCAAGCAGCCCGTGATCCATTTCATCGGCGCCGATGCCGCCGACAGCCGGCTGCACTGCGATTTCATCCTGGGCTGCGACGGCGCCTATGGTGTCGGCCGCGCGGCGATGCCGGATGGGCTGCGACAGGACTACCAGCGCATCTACCCCTTTGGCTGGTTCGGCATCCTGTGCAAGGCGCCGCCCTCCTCCGAGGAGCTGGTCTATGCCCGGCACGACCGCGGCTTCGCCCTGATCAGCAACCGCACGCCGGATGTGCAGCGGATGTATTTCCAGTGCGATCCCAACGACAAGATCGAGAACTGGTCCGACGACCGCATCTGGTCGGAACTACAGGCCCGCGTGCAGGGCGGGGATGGCTTTCGCCTGATCGAGGGCGAGATATTCCAGCGCAACATCGTGCCGATGCGCAGCTATGTCTGCGAACCCATGCAGCATGGCCGGCTGTTCCTGGCCGGCGACGCCGCGCATACCGTGCCGCCGACCGGCGCCAAGGGGCTGAACCTTGCGATCAGCGATGTCTTCCTGCTCGATCGCGCGCTCGGCCACCACTACGCGACCGGCGCGACCGATCTGCTGGATGGCTATTCCGCGGCGGCACTGCGGCGGGTCTGGCGGGCGCAGCATTTCTCCTGGTGGATGACCTCCATGCTGCATCGTGCTGATGGCGCCAGCGCCTTCGACGACCGGCGCCAGCTTGCTGAACTCGACCTGGTCACCGGCACGGTTGCGGCGGCGACGTCGCTCGCGCAGAACTACGTCGGCCTGCCGTTCGGCTGATGGCCGCCGCCGGTGAAGCCGGCCGAGATCTCATCGGCGATGCGCAGCGCCAGCGCACGCAGCCGCGCGGGGTCCTCGGTGCGGAAGCGCTCCTCGCTCTGCGCCAGGGAGATGGCCCCAACCACCGCCCCCGGCGCCCGGAAGATCGGCGCCGCGACGCCGACCATGCCGGCATCGACCTCGCCGATCGCGATACGCGTGCCCTCCTTGCGCACCGCCTTGAGCCGGGCGCGGAACTCCTCCCAGCTCGCACCGAGGCCGGCGGCGCGGATGCGGTCCGGGTGGCGCAGCATCAGGTTGCGCAGCTGGTAGGTCGGCAGGAAGGCCAGCACGACGCGTGGCGCGGCGCCCTGGAACAGCTCCATGGGGCGGCCGCGCTCCATGCTGGTCCGCAAGGTCGGATCGGTCATGTCCTGGTGCACGCAGAGCACATGGTCGCCGTAGTGGCGAGAGAGCAGGAACATGCCGTGCAGTTCGGGGCGCGCCCGTTCGATCACCGGCACGCCGTGGCGCAACAGCGGATCGGTGCGGCGCATCAGCCGGTCGAGCTGGACGATGCGCGGCCCCAGGATGAAGGCACTGCCCTCGGCCGGCGCCAGCAGCCCGGTGCGGGACAGCAGCTTGAGGTAGCGGTAGCCGGTGGCCTGGGACATCGAGAGATGGTCGCAGATCTCCTCGACCGACCAGCTCGGCCGGTCCTCGGTGAACAGGTCGAGCAGGCCGAGCATGCGCTCCAGGCTGCTGTCGGACATGCCTGGCTGGCGCGTGGGCGCCATGACATTGTCCGGCATCGGGCCCCGCATCGGCGTCGTTTCGTCCATCACCCCAATCCAAATGCGCTAGTCCGCAGGCGCGCCAATTGTAGCAGCCCGCGCCACCGGCAGGCCAGCCGCAAGCCTCCCCACCCGATCCAGGAGAACGCCATGCGTATCGCCCGCCAGCCCGGAGCCGCGACGTGACCGCCCCCGTCGCCCTCGTCACCGGTGCCGCGGACGGCATCGGCTGGGCCACCGCCCGCGCCTTCGCCGATGCCGGCTATCGCGTGGTGCTGGCCGACCTGCGCGCCGAGGCCGCCGCGGCACGGGCCCGGGACCTCGGGCCGGAGCACATCGGCGTCGGCTGCAACGTCACCGTCGAGGCCGATGTCGTGGCCATGCTCGAACAGGTCCGACGGGACTGCGGCAGGCTGGATGCGGTGGTCAACAATGCCGGCATCGGCAGCCCGCATCTGCCGACCACCGACCAGCGGCTGGATGAATTCGAACGTGTCCTGCACACGCATCTGTCCGGCACCTTCCTGGTCTCGCGGGAGGCCCGCAAGTTGATGGCCGCGCAGGGCGGCGCCATGGTGAACATTAGCTCGATCGCGGGGCTCGGCGGGCTCCCGCGGCGCAACGCCTATGGCGCGGCCAAGGCCGGAATCGCTGCGATGACCCGGTCGCTGGCCTGCGAATGGGCCGCGGCCGGTATCCGCGTCAATGCCGTGGCCCCCGGCTATGTGGAGACCGCACTCGTCCAGAAACTCGCCGCCGACGGGTCGATCGATGCTGCCAAGCTGCGGCGGCGGATTCCCATGGGCCGGCTGGGCCGGCCGGAGGAGATTGCCGCGGTCATCCTGTTCCTGTGCTCGCCGGCCGCAAGCTACGTGACCGGTGCGATCCTCTGCGTGGATGGCGGCTGGATGGCCTTCGCCGATGCCGGCGATGCCGCCAGCGAGGCGTGAGCGCGGCGGCTCACACCGCCAGGCGCAGCGGCATCGCCTCCCGCCGCAGGAAGGGCAGCACCTCGGTGCCGAGCCGTTCCAGGGCCCGCAGCACCGCGGGGCGCGGCAGGGTGGTGAAGCTGGTGTAGATGCTCATATGCGTCGGCCGAAGCAGGCGCAGATCCTCGGCCAGCACCTGCGTGACGTGCTCGATGCGGCCGATCGGGCAGTTCTCCAGCAACCAGGCCTCGCTGGGTTCGTTGTCGAGCGGGATGTCGCGCAGATGCACGCCATCGCGCGGCGGATCGGGCAGGCGCAGCCCTTGCAGGATGCGGCCCATGCGGAGCAGGCCGCGCGCTGCTTCCCGCGCCTCCTCCGCGTCATCGGTGACGAAGATGTAGCGCTGCAGGCCAAGCGGCATCCGTTCCATCGGGATGCCCGCGGCGGCATAGGCGCTGCGGATCGGGTCCAGCGACTTCAACGTCATCTGCGCGGTCCGAAAACCCTGGCCGACCAGCGGCGTCGCCCCGGACCGTGCCGCGCGCTCCAGCAGACCGGCATCGCCGCCGGCCAGGAACAGCGGCGGCATGCGGCCCGGGGTTGCCGCCAAGGGTGCGGCCGGCACCGTGATGTAGCGGCCGTCATGCGCCACGCGGCCGGTGGTCAGGCCCTGCTGCAGGATGTCCCAGCCCTCCTGCAGCAGGGCGCTGCGGTTGCCGATGTCCACGCCATAGGTGCGGAACTCATGCGGCTGGTGCCCGGTGCCGAGGCCGAGCAGCAGCCGCCCGCCGGTCAGCGCATCGAGCATCCCCAATTCCTGGACGATGCGCAGCGGATTGTTCAACGGCAGCACGATCACCGCGGGGCCAAGCGCGATGCGCTGCGTCACCGCCGCGCAATGGGCGACCATCAGCAGCGGCGAGGGGCAGACCGAGGCATTGCTGAAATGGTGCTCGGCGAACCAGGCTGCATCGAAGCCGAGGCGTTCGGCGAGGCGCACGTGCTCGACGGTGGTCGCCAGCACCTCGGCCGGTGTTTGGTCGGGGTGGTGCATGGCCATCAGGTTGAACAAGGCAATCTGCATGGGCAAGCCATCCGTGCGTAGGGCTGAGGTCGGATCCTGCCAATGCATCGCGGGACCGGCGGAGTTGGCGTGAGCCGCCGTGCAGAAAGCCACAATCCCGCCGATCGGGGAATATGGCCCCCCTGCGCGTCAGGCCCCGGGTTGCGACCCGCCGGAGGCCTCGCCATGCGCCTGGAGGTAGGTTTCCAGCCCATCCAGGTAATTCATCATGATCGCGACCGCTGCATCGGCGTCGCGCGCACGGATCTGCTGGGTCAGGGCGCGGCGCATGGCGACCACGGGGTCATGCGGCCGTACCCCCGCCACCGAGACGAAATGGCGCAGCACCTCGCTCAGCGCCTCGACGATCGCGCAGAGGATCTGGTTGCGGGTTGCTTCCGCCAACACCCGGTTGAATTCGATGGCGGTATAGGTCCGTTCCTCGAAGCGCCCGGCCTTGGTCAGAGCCTCGGTCTCGTCGGTGTTCTTCTCAAGCGCCGCCAGGCTCGCCGGCGTCGCGCGCTCGCAGGCCAGGCGCACGACGATATCCATGATGTGGCGTCGCGCCTCCATCAGCATCGGCAGCGAGGCGCGGCCAAGATCGAGCATGTCGCGCAAGGATTGCGTCACCAGCTTGTGGCTGCCGTCGCTGACGAAGGCGCCGCCATGACGGCCCTTGTGCAGCGAGATCAGCCCCGCGACCTCGAGGTTGCGCATCCCCTCGCGCACGGCCATCCGGCTGACGGCGAAAAGTTCGGCCAGTTCGCGCTCGGTCGGCAGCCGATCGCCGGGCTGCAACTCGCCGGCCGCGATCTGCTGGCGGATGCGGGCGCCGATTTCCTCGGAGATGCGGCGCGTCTTGATCGGGCTGAAGGCGATGCTGTCGCGCGGCGCGATCCCAGCCGGCCGCGCGGGCTTTGGCGCAGGCTTGGTCGCCGCTGTCTTCGAACCGGGGGGCGGGGCGACGCTCGGCTTCGCTGTACGGCTGGTCGCAGGCTTCTTCATTCCACTTCGATTTCCACGCCAGAACTGCCTTCGAATGGACCGTCCATACCCGAACCATGCCGCATGGTCGACCGCTGCGGCGCGCCCGGCACTTGAATGGACGGTCCATTGGCATTAGAAATTCGGGAACGATGCGGGGCGGATCAATGTGCCGGCTGGCAGCGATCGTCACGGGAGGAAAAAGACATGCGGATGCGGAGAATGATCGCCGGCCTGGCCGTCGTCGCGAGCCTTGGGTGCGGAACGGCCATGGCGCAGGACTATCCCAACCGGCCCATCCGGCTCGTGGTTCCCTACCCGGCGGGCGGCACCACCGACATCATCGCCCGCGCCCTGCAGGAACCGCTGCGCCTGTCCCTGGGGCAGCCCATCATCATCGAGAACCGCGGCGGCGGTGCCGGCGCCACCGGTCAGCGCGAGGTGCTGCAATCGCCGGCCGACGGCTATTCGCTGCTGATCAGCAACAACGGCCCCACCACCATCCTGCCGCTGATCCGCGCCAACATCGGCTATGAGGCCACGGGCGCGCTGGCGCCGATCTCCCTGCTCACCAGCACGCCGCTGGTGCTGGTCACCAACATTGCAGTCCCGGTCACGAACCTGCGGGAATTCTTCGACTATGTCCGCGCGCGGCCGGACCGCGTGAACTACGGTACCGCCGGTGTCGGTTCCTTCGGCCACGTGGCCACCTTGCTGATGGCGCAGATGGCGGGGCTCCAGGCGGTGCATGTGCCCTATCGCGGGCAGGCGCCGATGACGCTGGCGGTGCTCTCGGGTGAGGTGCAGTTCACCCTCACCAGCTACTCCCAGGCGATGAACGAGCATATCGAGGCCGGTAAGCTGCGGCGCCTCGGCGTCAGCTCGGCCGAGCCTTCCAGTCTGGTGCCCAACACGCCGCCCATTGCCTCGGTCCTGCCGGGCTATTCGGCCGAGGTCTGGTTCGGCCTGCTCGCGCCCGCCCATACGCCGGCGGAGATCGTCGCGAAGCTCAATGACGCCGTTCGCGACGCGCTGGCGATGCCGGCGGTCCAGGCGCCGCTACGCGGGGCCGGGATGCAGCCGGCTGCCAGCACGCCCGAGGCCTTCGCGGCGCGGCTGAACGCCGATGCGGAATTGTGGCGCGGCGTTCTGGCGCGAGCGGACATCAAGCCGGAATGACGGCGGGGCGGGGGGAGCGGACTTGATGACCGCCACGGCGGATGTCACTGCGCTGGAGCACGTGCTGCGCGAGCGCCACAGCTGCCGCGGCTTCCTGCCCGATCCGCTCGATGATGCGGTGATCGAGCGCATCCTTGGCATGGCCCAGCGCGCGCCCTCCTGGTGCAACGCACAACCCTGGCGGGTGACCATCACCCGCGGAGCAGCGACCGAGCAGTTCCGGACGGCGCTGCGCGCGCATATGCACGACACCGGGTCCGCGCCGGATATCGCCTTTCCCGCCGCCTATCGCGGCATCTACCAGGAACGGCGCCGGACCTGCGGCTACCAGCTTTATGACGCGGTCGGCGTGGCGCATGGCGACCGCGAGGCCTCCGCCCGCCAGGCGCGGGAGAATTTCCGGCTATTCGGGGCGCCGCACGTCGCGATCGTTTCCAGCGATGCGGCGCTCGGGGCCTATGGTGCGGTGGATTGCGGCGCCTTCGTCACCTGCTTCATGCTGGCGGCCCAGGCGCTTGGCGTCGCCAGCATCGCCCAGGCGGCGCTGACCGCCTTCTCGCCTTTCCTGCACGGGCATTTCGGCATTCCCGAGGATCGTAGCATCGTCTGCGGCATCTCCTTCGGCTATGAGGACACGGCGCATCCGGCCAATCGCTTCCGCACCAGCCGGGCTCCACTGGAGGAGGTGCTGGCATGGCAGGGGTGAGCAGCGCCGGCGCCTTGGCCGGCGTCAGGGTCGTCGAATTCGGGGCGATCGGCCCGGTGCCCTTCTGCGCCATGCTGCTGGCGGATATGGGGGCGGAGGTCGTCCATATCGCGCGGCCAGGAGCGCCGCGCGACCTGACCCGCGACATCACCTTGCGCGGGCGTCGCGTGGTCACGCTCGACCTCAAGCACGAGGCGGACCGGGCCTCCGCGCTGGCGCTGGTGTCGGGCGCGCAGATCCTGCTGGAGGGCAACCGGCCGGGCGTGATGGAACGCCTCGGCCTCGGCCCCGGGCCGTGCCAGGCGGCCAATCCGGCGCTGGTCTATGGCCGCATGACCGGCTGGGGCCAGGACGGGCCGCTGGCCCCGACCGCGGGGCATGACATCAACTACATCGCGCTGACCGGTGCGCTGCATGCGATCGGCCCCGCCGATGGCGCGCCGGTGCCGCCGCTGAACCTGCTGGGGGACTACGGCGGCGGCGCGCTGTTCCTGGCCTTCGGCGTGCTCTGCGCGCTGATCGAGGCGCGCGGCAGCGGCAAGGGCCAGGTGGTCGATGCCGCCATGATCGATGGTGCCTCGACCCTGATGTCGGTGGTCTGGGGCCTGCGCGCCCGCGGCGGCTGGAACGAACGGCGCGGCGACAACCTGCTGGACGGCGGCGCGCCCTGGTACACGACCTATGCCACCGCCGATGGCCGCCATATGGCGGTCGGCGCGCTTGAGGAGCCGTTCTGGCAGGCCCTGTTGGCCGGCCTTGGCCTGAAGGCGGAGGCGCTGCCGCCGCGTCAGGACCGTGCTGGCTGGCCGGCGATCCGGGCGGCGCTGGCTGCGGTGTTCGGCCAAAGGACGCAAGCGGAATGGACCGCCGTCTTCGCGCAGACCGATGCCTGCGTCACCCCGGTGGTGGCGCTGTCCGAGGCACCCGCGCAGCCGCAGATGGCGGCGCGGGGAAACTTCCTCGAACGCGACGGGGTGATGCAGCCGGCGCCGGCACCGCGGTTCAGCCGTACGCCAGGCCAGGCCCGCATCGCCGAGATCGATGACGTGGCACGCATCCTCGCCGATTGGGGCGTGCCCTGACGCCAACACCGGAGAGACCGCAGATGCCGAAGGGCTACATCATCGCCAGGGTCGAGGTGTCCGACGAGGTCGCCTATATGCGCTACGTTCGCGCGGCCACGCCCGTCATCGCGCAATATGGCGGCCGGGTGCTGGTGCGTGGCGGCCCCGTGCGGACCCTGGAAGGCGAAGGCCGCAGCCGCAACGTCGTGATCGAATTCGAGTCGCTGGCGGCGGCCGAGCGCTATTATCATTCCCCGGAATACATGGAGGCGCGGGCCCTGCGCCGCGATGCCGCCGTCGCGGATTTCATCGCGGTGGAGGGGGCATAGGCCTCAGAGCCCCATGCGCTTGGCCAGCACGTTCCGCTGGATCTCGTTGCTGCCGCCGCCGATCGGGCCGACGCGCGAGTCACGGAAGAACATCTGCATGTCGTATTCCATCGAGTAGCCAGCACCGCCCAGGATCTGCAAACCCTCGTCGGCGCAACGGAAATTGTTCTCCGTGCAGATGATCTTCGCCATCGAGGTCTCCTCGATCGCAAGCTCGCCACCATCCAGCAGATCGGCCACGCGATAGACCGATTGCCGCGCGGTCTCCGACATGATCGCCATGTTCACCAGCTTGTGCTGGATGACCTGGAAGCTGGAGATCGGCTGGTCGAACTGGATGCGTTCCTTGGCGTAATCCCGCGCGTATTCTGTGATCTTGAAGCAATGCCCGGCCGAGATCGCCGCCAGCCCGAGCCGTTCGACACCGAGGCATTTCATGATGTTCCGCCAGGCCTGACCTTCGCCGCCGATCAGGTTGGTGGCGGGGATGCGGACATTCTCGAAGAAGACCTCATTGGCATGGGTGGTCCTGCGGCCGAGCATCGACAGCGGGCGGATCGTCACGCCGGGCGCCTTGGCGTCCACGAGCAAGGTGCTCATGCCCTGGTGGCGGCCGGCGGCGGGATCGGTCTTGGCGATCACGACGAGGTAGTCGGCGACATGGGCGCAGGTGATCCACACCTTGTTGCCGTTCAGCACATAGTCATCGCCGTCGCGGATCGCGTTGGTCTTGATCCCCGCGACGTCCGAGCCGGTGCCGGGTTCGGACATCGCAAGCGCCAGCTTGATCTTCCCGGCGATGATCTTCGGCACGATCTCCCGCTGCAATGCCGGCGAGCCGAATTTCACGACATGCATCCCGGCATAGATCAGCGTCGTCGTCACCGCCTGGGCGATGCCGGTGTAGTAGTAGCCGAGGGTCTCCAGCAGGACGGTCAGATCCTTGTGGCTGCCGCCCATGCCGCCCAGCGCCTCGGGGTAGAACAGGCCGAGGTAGCCGGCCTCGGCCAGGGCCTGATAGGCCTCATGCGGGAATTCCCGCGCCTCATCCATCTTGCGGATGCGGTCCCAGGGCAGATGCCGCTCACAAAGCGCGATCACACTGTCACGCATCATGCGCTGTTCCTCGGACAGGCCGAACAGGTTCATCAGCGTCATCGTGCAGCTTCCTTTTCCTCGACGGCCGCGGCGCCGGCACGGGTCAAGACCATTGTCGTCATCAGCCCTGTCTGCACGACCTCGCCGCGCTGGTTGAGCAGTTCCATCCGGCGCACGAGCACGCCACGGTCAGGCTTGGAGGTCGGCCGCGCCGAGACGATCGTGGCGCGCAGATGGATGGTGTCGCCGAACAGGATCGGCTTGAGGAACCTCCATTCATCGACGCCGAGGGCGGCAATGGCGGTGCCTTCCAGATAGCCAAGACCGGCACTCAGCCCCGTGGCCATCGACAGGCCCAGCGCGCCATGGGCGATGCGCTGGCCCATGGGCGAACGGGCGCTGTGCTCGGCATCCGTGTGCATCGGGTTCACATCGCCCGACAGCCAGGAGAAGGTGACGACATCGGTCTCCGTCACCGTCCGGGCGCGGCTGACATCAACCGCGCCGACCACGAAATCCTCGATGCATTTTCCGCGCATGGTATCCTCCAGCTTCAGGACAGGACGATGAGGGCATCGGCGGCGACCGCACCCACGGGGGCAACGATCACCGGGTTCACATCGACTTCCTCGATCAGATCAGCGAGATCGTCGGCAAGCTCGGAGAAGCGGCAGATCGCTTCCACGGCAGCATTGATGTCGCAGGGGGGCTGTTTGCGGAACCCGGTCAGCAGCGGGTAGCCGCGCAGCGAGGCCAGCATCCGCCGCGCCTTGTCCGGCCCCACGGGGGCAAGGCTGGTCGCGACATCGCCGAGCAGTTCGACCATCACCCCGCCGAGGCCGACCACCAGCAGCGGGCCGAATTGCGCATCGATCCGGATGCCCATGACGAGTTCGGTGCCCGGGGGGGCCATGCTCTGGATGCTGACGCCCTCAAGCCGCGCTTCCGGCCGGTGTTGCCCTGCGGTGGCGAGGATTTCGGCGCTGGCCGCACGCACCTCCTCGGCACTGCGCAGGTTCAGCCGGATGCCCGAAACCTCGGTCTTGTGCAGGATGTCGGGCGAGGCGATTTTCACCACCACCGGGAAGCCGATCGCCGCCGCCGCCGTGGCGGCAGCCTCGGGGGTCGCCGCCAGCGCCTCCTGCGGCACGGGGATGCCATAGGCGGCCAGGATGCGTTTGGACTCCTGCTCGCCGAGCGCCTTCTGGCCGGCCCCGGCGATGATGTTCCGCGCGACCGCCGCCGCATCGGCGGGGGAGAGCCGCGAGGTCAGGACGGCGGGCCGGCCGCGCCGCTCATGCCAGTCGCACCAGGCGCGGATGGCGGCGAAGCAGCGGTCGGAGGAGCGGAACAGCGTCAGTTTCGGATCGGCATCCAGAAGCGCGCTGCCGGGGCCCTCCAGCCATTCATTCATCCAGATCGCGGCGACCGCGCAATCGGTGCGCGCGGCGACCTCGCAGAGCGTGGGCGCGCGCGATCCGGTGGCGCCGGGATGCGCGAAGACCAGGGGGACGACCACGGCGCTGAAGCCCGGATCATCGACGAAGGCATTCAGGCAGAGAGCAAAGGTGGTGGAGCTTTTCAATACTTCCGCGGTGAGGTCGGAAGGATTTGCGACCGAGCCGAAATCGGGAACGACGGTTTCCAGCACCGCCCGCGTCTGCGGCGCCAGCGCGGGAAGCTGCAGGCCCTTCTGTTCCGCCTTGTCAGCGTTGATCACGCCGGCCCCGCCCGAGGTTGCCATGATGCCGACGCCTCGGCCATTGCGTGGCGGGCCGGATTTGGCGAAGAAGCTCGCGAGTTCCAGCACCGCCTCCAGATCATCGGTCTGGATCGCGCCCACTTCGTCGAAGGCCGCGCGATAGGCGCCGACGGAGCCGACCAGCGTACCGGTATGCGACAGCGCCGCCTTGCCGCTGGCTTCGGTATTACCGGCCTTGTAGACGATCAGCGCCTTGCCGGCGGCATCCGCCAGCCGCGCGGCCTCAAGGAAGCGCTGCCCGCTCTTCACGCCCTCGAACAGGCAGATGATCGCGCGCACCTCGGGGTCCTCGGCGAGGCAGGCGATGTAGTCGGAGACATCGACATCGGCGGAATTGCCGGCCGCAAGGTAATGGCTGATGCCGACGCCGCGCATCATGGATTGCAGCACGGTGTAGCCAAGCGCGCCGCTCTGCGACACCACAGCGACCCGCCCGGCGTGGCCGCGCATCATGCTGCCGCAGTCCGACATGAAGTTCATCGCGGCGCCGCTGCGCACATTGGCCAGGCCCACGCAGTTCGGACCCGCCATGCGGACGCCACCACGGCTGGCGATATCGACCAGGCTGGCCTGGGCCGCGATGCGCTCCTCTGCCCCGGTCTCGGCGAAACCCGAGGCATAGACGATGGCGCCGCCGGCGCCGACCGCGACGGCTTCTTCCAGGCTCGGCGCGACCAGGGGCCGCGCGACGCAGAGCACGACACAATCCGGCGATTCGGGCAGGTCGCCGAGGCTGGGGACACAGGGGAAGCCGATGGTCTCGCGATACTTCGGATTGACCCCGAAAACCTTGCCATCGAATCCAGCAAGGTTGATCAGCGTCCGCTGCCCGAAGGACCCCGGCGTCTCCGAGGCGCCAACCACCGCAATCACCCGCGGGTCGACCAGCCGGTGGAGATCGGCCCTGCGATAGGCGGGTCTGTCGATCAGCATGCGCGGTGTTTCCCCCTGGCCTCGGATGTTCTTCAATGGACCGTCCATTGACAAATACATCCGCCGGAAGGATCGTCAAGCCCGCTTCCGCGGCCACGGCCACGGCCGGGGCGCGCGGGGGGGGGCGTCCGACATGACAAGAACTGTTGCCATCATCGGCGCCGCCGCCGTGCCTGTGGGCAAATGGCAGACGCCTGCGGGGGCCGAGGAACAGGTGCTAGAGCATGAGCTCCTGGCTGGGCTCGTGCTGGATGCGGTCGCCGATGCCGGGGTCGATCGGGGCGACATCGGCTCGCTCGCCTTCTCGCAATGCCGCCCCTATACCGCCCAGAAATACTTCGCGACCTTCATGGCGCATTACCTGCGCCTGCCCTGTTCCGGCACGGTGTCCGAGATCCTCGGCAATGGCATGACCGCGGGGCTGGCCTTCGAGCAGGCGGCCAATGACATCCTGCTCGGCCGGTCCAAGGTCGCGCTGGCGCTCGGCGTCAACTTCGAGACCGCGACCTCGGCCGCCGAGCACATGATGAGCTCGATGCGCGCGGTCGGTGACGTGGATTTCCAGGTCCCTTTCGGCATCACCCCGATCGCCTGGTACGCGATGGATGCCGCGCGCTACATCCATGAATTCGGATCGTCGCGGGAGGCGCTGGCAAGCGTCGCGGTCAAGAACCGCGCACATGCCGCGCTGAACCCGCTGGCGCAGTTCCGCAAGCCGATCACGCTTGCCGATGTGCTGGCGCAGCCGATGATCGTGGAGCCCTTGGGGCTGTTCGAGGTACCGCCGCGCAGCGACGGCGCCGTCTGCCTGGTGCTGGCCGAGGAAGATGTCGCGCGCGGGCTTGGCCGGCCCTATGTCCGGGTTCGCGCGCGCGGCTTCTTCCACGAAGGTGCGCATCAGATCAGCGAAGTCCCGAACGACATGATCGCGCTGGCCTCGGCGCAGACCGCCGGGCGCGCGGCCTTCGCGGCCGCCGGCGTGACCCCCGCGGATATCGATTTCGCCGAGCTCTACGCGCCCTGCACCATCGTCGAGGTCCTGGTCAGCGAGGCGCTGGGCCTGGTGCCGCGCGGGGCTGGGGCACGGGCGGCGGTGGAGGGGGAGACCAGCCTCGGCGGCCGCATTCCGATCTGCACCTCCGGCGGGCTGCAGTCGCGCGGCCACCCCGCCTATGTCACGCCCTTCTATAGCTTCGTCGAGGCGATGGAGCAGCTGCGCGGCCGCGCCGGGCCGCGCCAGGTCGCCAATGCAGAACTCGCCCTGACCAGCGCCGAGCTCGGCAATTACAACGCGGCGCTGGTCCATGTGCTGGAGGCCGTGCGCTGATGCTGGCGATCATTCCCGTCGTCGGGCCCCGCCTCTATCCGCCCCGTGTGACCGCCTTCACGCGGCGCTTCTGGGACGGGCTGCTGGAGGGGCGCTTCACCACCACCCGTTGCGACGACTGCGGCAAATGGAGTTTTCCGCCCAAGCCCTTCTGTCCGCATTGCTGGTCGCGGAACGTCGCCTGGGCGGATCTGTCGGGGCGCGGCCGGCTTTACGCGGCGACCACCATCCACGCCGCCCCCGCGGTGTTCCGAGGGGATGCGCCCTATCGCGTCGGCATCGTCGATCTGGAGGAAGGCGTGCGCCTGGCGACCCGCCTCTGGGGCGATGCGGCGGCTCCCCTGGATGGCGCGGTCCGCCTGGTCGCCTTGCGTCATGCGGATGGCGCGCTCTTCGCCGCGCGGCCGGAACCTGCGTCGCCGAGCTGAATCCACATCTCTGGGAGAATCAAGAATGTCCAATGGCCATCTCACAAGACGCGGCCTCACACTTGCCGCCATTGGCCTTGCAACGCCTGGGCTGGCGCATGCCGAGGCCGCCTGGCCGAACCATCCGCTGCGGCTGCTCGTGCCGGTCGCGCCGGGCGGGCTGACCGACCTGCTCGGCCGTACCGTGGCCGCCAAGCTGGAACACATCCTGGGCCAGCCGGTGATCACCGAGAACCGCGGCGGCGCCTCCATGATCATCGGCACCCAGGCGGCGGCGCGGGCCAGTCCGGACGGCTATACCTTGCTGATCGGCAGCGCCAGCAGCCTGGTGCTGAACGGTCTGCTGCGGCGGCAGCTTCCCTACAATCCGCAGACCGACTTCACCCTCCTGTCGGTGCTGGTGGAGGTGCCCTTCGTGCTGGTGGTGAACCCGCGCCTCGGCATCAACAGCCTTGCCGAATTCATTGCCTATGCGCGGGCGGAACCGGGGCGGACGACCTATGGCTCGGCGGGGGTCGGCACCTCCACGCATCTGCCGGGCGAGATGCTGGGCATGATGGCCGAGGTGGAGCTGACCCATGTTCCCTATGCCGGCAATGCGCCGGCGCTGACCGCGGTGCTGTCGGGGGATGTGACGGCGGTGTTCGATACCGTCATCACCTCCTTGCCGCATCTGCGCGAGGGTCGGCTGCGGGCGCTGGCGGTCACCACGGCCGATCGGGTCGCCGCCCTGCCCGATGTGCCGACCATCGCCGAAAGCGGCTATCCCGGCTACGAGACCGCCTCCTGGATCGGGGTTGCGGCGCCCGCGGGGCTGCCGGCCCCGGTGGAGGCACGGCTGCGCGACGCCCTGCGCCAGGTGCTGGAGGATCCGCAGTTCCGCTCGCGCTTCGCCGAGCTTGGCATGGTGATGCAGCCGACCCGCGATGCCGCCACCACGGCGCGCTACTTCGCCGCCGACCGGGCCCGCTGGGCCGAGGTGATCGGCCGTCGCGGGCTGGTGCTCGACTGATGGCGACGACCCAAACCCCGCCGCTGCTGGGCGCGCTGGCGCATTTCGCGGCCAAGCTGGATCTCGCCCGGGTGCCGGAAGCGGTGCGCCGGCAGGCCGGGCTCTGCATCCTCGACACCATCGGCTGCATGCTGGCCGGGGCGGAGACGCCGGAGGCCGCCATGGTGCTGGCGGCCGAGCGGGATGCGAGCGGCGACGGGGCCGCCCGCATCCTCGGCTCGCCCATCGCATTGCGGCCGGAAGCGGCGGCCCGGGTGCATGGCTATTGGGGCGATATCTTCGAGCTGAACGACCTGATCGGCGGCCATGCCAGCATCGGCAATGTCACGGCGGCGCTGGCGCTGGTGGAGCCCTGCGGCAGTTCCGGCGCGGATCTGCTGCGGGCGCTGATCGCGGGGATCGAGATCACCACGCGCATCTACGCCGCCGTCTATCCGCAGCTGAAGCCCTATACCGAGGTCGGGATGGTGACGCCGGGCCTCGTCTCCGCCTTCGGCGCGGCGGCGGTCGCGGGGTCGTTGCAGGGCTTTTCGGAGCCGAGGTTGCAGGAGGCGCTGGCGATCGCCGGTACCCTCGCCACCTGGTGCCCGGCCGAGGTAATTTTCGGCGATGGCGGCACCGTGAAGCCGATGTTGTTCGGCGCCTGGCCCGCTGCCATCGGCATCCGCGCCGCAGGCTATGCGGGGCACGGGATGACCGGGCCCGCGCGGCTGCTGGAAAGCCCCATGGGGTTCTGCGAGACCCTCAGCCGCGGCTACGATCCCGCCGTCTTCACCGATGATGCGCGCTGGTACCTCGCCGAGCCGCGACGCAAGCTGCACGCCTGCTGTGGCTACACTCATTCGGCGATCGACGCCGTGGCCGCGCTGCGACGGGAGGTCGGCACGGCGGCGATGCAGCGGGGGCGGCTGCGGATCGGGATGCCGGCCTATGTGCTGCCCGCGGTGTCCAAGACCCGCCTGCCGCAGACGCCGAACGAGGCGCGTTTCCACGCCGAATACTGTATTGCGCTGGCGGCCTGCGGGCTCGACGTCATCCTGCCGGAACACAGCCTGGGGTTTCGCGAGGAGATTTCACGTCCGGAGCTGCGGCAGATCCTGGGCGCAATCGAGATCGTCGCGGCGCCCGAACTGACCCACTACCACCAATGCATCCTGGACTTCGACAGCCCGGGCTTGGCGCCGCGTCATATCCGCGCCGATGCCCCGAAGGGATCGCCCCAGAACCCCATGGCCGATGCCGAGGTGATCCAAAAATTCCAGCGCCTGTCAGCGTCCCGGCTGTCTGCCGCGGCGGCGGCGACCTATGCCGAAAAATTTCTCGCGCTCGAGGTCGTGGCGGATTGCGGTTGGATCTTTGACGATCTGCAAGGGGGTTAGCGGGCGAACGCTAAACCGGCTCTTGTTTTGCGGCTGCGGTGTATCGAGCCGGACCGGGATACCGGCAGGGCTCCCGGCGCCTGCCATCGAAAGCAAACGGCCAAAGCGAGCCACAGACCTTGGCGCGACCCCTGACGTCTCGGCGCGCGATGAGACACAGCGTGTGGCTGCGCTTTCGGGGTCTGCCGGAAGGGCTGTTGGGGCTTATGTTCGGACCACCCGGGTCTGAAAACCAAGAACCTCAATCGATCGATGCGCTAACCGCGGGAACCTGGTGGAGCCAGGCGGAATCGAACCGCCGACCTCTTGAATGCCATTCAAGCGCTCTACCAACTGAGCTATGGCCCCACTCTGGTTCCCCTGCGGGAGGCGGTCCTCTAACCCGGCTTGTTCCGGGCTGCAAGCCCCTCCGCCCGCTTGAGTGAAAGCCGTGTGACCACTAGGTTGCGGCGCCTTGGAGAGGAAGCCGCCCGAATGAGCAGCAGCCGCCGTAAGATTTTTCCCGATGCCGCCACCGCCCTCTCGGACCTGCTGCAGGACGGGCTGCTGATCCACTCCGGTGGCTTCGGCCTCTGCGGCGTGCCGATGGCGCTGATTGCGGCGATCCGGGACTCCGGGGTCCGTGACCTCACCGTGGTCTCGAACAATGCCGGGATCGACGATGCGGGGCTGGGGCTGCTGCTGAAGACGCGGCAGATCGCCAAGATGATCTCCTCCTACGTCGGGGAGAATGCGGAATTCGCCCGCCAGTTCCTGGCCGGCGAGCTGAAGATCGAGTTCAACCCCCAGGGCACCCTTGCGGAACGCATCCGCGCCGGCGGCGCCGGGATCCCGGCCTTCTATACCAAGACCGGCGTCGGCACCGCGGTCGCCGAGGGCAAGCCCCATGCCGAATTCGACGGGCAGACCTATGTCCAGGAGCGCGGCATCTTCGCCGATCTGGCGATCATCCATGCCTGGAAGGCCGATACCGAGGGCAACCTCGTGTTCCGCCGCACCGCGCGGAACTTCAACCCGATGATGGCCACCGCCGCCAAGACCACGGTCGTGCAGGTGGAGCATCTGGTGGAAGTTGGGGAGATCGACCCCGACCACATCCACACCCCCGGCGTCTTCGTCAGCCGCATCGTCGTGCTCCCCGAAGGCTATGAGAAGCGGATCGAGCAGCGCACCACCCGCAAAGTCGCGGCGTAAGGAGACCCGAAGATGGCCTGGACGCGCGACGAAATGGCGGCCCGCGCCGCCCGCGAGCTGGAAGACGGCTTCTATGTGAACCTCGGGATCGGCATCCCGACCCTGGTGGCCAACCACGTGCCGGAGGGCATGACGGTGCAGCTCCAGTCCGAGAACGGGATGCTCGGGATCGGGCCCTTCCCGATCGAGGGCGATGAAGACCCCGACCTCATCAATGCCGGCAAGCAGACCGTCACCGCCTTGCCGAACTCCTCCTATTTCGACAGCGCGACCTCCTTCGCGATGATCCGCGGCGGGCATATCGATCTGTCGATTCTGGGTGCGTTGCAGGTGGCCCAGAACGGCGACCTCGCGAACTGGATGATCCCGGGCAAGATGGTGAAGGGCATGGGCGGCGCCATGGATCTGGTCGCCGGGGTCAAGCGGGTGGTCGTGCTGATGGAGCACACTGCCGGCGGCAAGCCCAAGCTGTTGAAATCCTGCTCTTTGCCGCTAACCGGCAAGGGGGTGGTGGATACCGTCATCTCCGAACTCGGCGTGTTTTCGATCGACAAACGGGCCGGCACCACCCGCCTGACCGAGCTTGCCCCGGGCGTGACACTGGAAGAGATCGCCGCCAAGACCGAGGCCGAGTATATCGTCGCGGTGTGACCGAGACCCTCGCCCTCTACATCCACTGGCCGTTCTGCGCGTCCAAGTGCCCGTACTGCGATTTCAACAGCCATGTCCGCGAGCGGGTGGACGGCGCCAGCTACGTCGCCGCCCTGCGCGCTGAGCTGGCGCATGAGGCCACCCGCGCCGGCCGCCGGCCGCTGGCCAGCATCTTCTTCGGGGGCGGCACCCCGAGCCTGATGCCGCCCGAGGGCGTGGCCCTGCTGATCGAAGACGCGCGGCGCCTGTTCGACGCCACGGCCGATATCGAGATCACCCTCGAAGCCAACCCGACCAGTGTCGAGATCGGCCGCCTGCGCGCCTTCCACGCGGCGGGGGTGAACCGCATCAGCCTCGGCGTGCAATCGCTGAATGCCGAGGCGCTGGCGTTCCTGGGCCGCCGGCATGACGTGGGCGAGGCGATTGCAGCCCTCGAAGCCGCGCGAACCATCTTTCCACGCGTGTCCTTCGACCTGATCTACGCCCGCCCCGGGCAGTCGCTGGACTCGTGGCGGGCGGAGCTGCGGCAGGCGCTAGCCCTGGCCGCCGACCATCTCAGCCTCTACCAGCTGACCATCGAGCCTGGCACGCAGTTCGCGACCTTGTTCGGCCGTGGCGCCTTCACTTTGCCCGAGGGCGATGCCGCCGCCGCTCTGTATCTGGCAACGGCGGAGGAGGCCGCGCGCTTCGGCCTCGCGCCCTATGAGGTCTCCAACTACGCCAAGCCTGGTGCCGAAAGCCGCCACAACCTCGCCTATTGGCGGCATGGCGATTACCTCGGGATCGGGGCGGGGGCGCATCAGCGCCTGACCCTGGGCGGGCGGATCACCGCCTCCCGCCGCCACCGGGCGCCCGAGGAATGGCGCGCCCGCGTCGAGCGCGACGGCCATGCCCGTACCGAGGAGGAGGCGCTTTCCGCCATCGACCTCGCCCGCGAGGTGATGCTGATGGGGCTGCGGCTGACGGAGGGTGTGGACCCCGCCTACTTGGCCACCCGCAGCGGCCTGACCCTGGCCGAGGCCACCGATCCCGCCATGCTGGTGGCCTGCATGGATGAGGGCTACCTGCACTGGACCGAGACCGGGCACCTCGCGACCACGGTCGAGGGGCTGCTGCGGCTGGATGCGATGCTGCCAGTCCTGCTGCGATAGGTCCTGCTGCGATAGGTCCTGTTGCGATGGGCGAGGGGAGCGGGCACCCTGATTCCATGCGAACTGCTTTTCTCGGCTCCTATGGGTTCGGCAACCTCGGGGACGAACTCTGCCTGATCGAGGCCATGCAGAGCTTTCCCTCGACCGAGGCCCAGGCCTTCAGCACGGGCGCCGAGTGGACCATGCGCTGCGCCCCTGGGCTGTCCGGCTGCTTCCGCACCGGCGATGCGATGATGGAGTTCACGCCGGAACGCGTGGTGCTGGGGGGGGGCCATGTCGGGACCGTGGAGGCTTTCGCCGCCTTCCTGCCCTGGATGAACCGGGCCGCCGAGGCCGGGGCCGAGCTGCATATCCATAATATCGGTGTTTCCAGCGCCGTTCTGGACGATCGGATCGGCGAGGACAGCCACGCCGCCCTGCGCCGCCTCACCAGCTTCACGGTCCGCGACCCGGCCTCGGCGGTGTCGGTCGCGGCCTGGGGGCTGCCGGTCCGTCCGGGGCTCAGCCGGTTTCCGGAACGGGCGCTGGTGCCGGACCGCTCCATCGCCACGGCGATGCTGCCAACGGGGCGGCCGCTGCTTGGCATTTCCATCATTCCCTACCCGCTGATGGACCGCTGCCTGCGGGTCGATGCGGCACGGGTCCGTGCGCTGCTGCTGCCCTTTACCGGCCATGTCGTGGTGCCGATCGTCAGCACGATCCATCGCGACACCGGCGACGAGGATGACGCCACCGGCTTCCGCCGCTTCGCCGACCGCTTTCTGGACGGCTGGGACATGGCGCTGACCGAGATGCTCGACCCGGTCTGGTGGCAGGCCAATATGACGCCGGCGCGTCTGCGCGGCGTCATCGGGCGGCTGGATACGCTGATCAGCCAGCGCAAACACAATGTCATCCATGGCATCGGCGCCGGGATACGCACGATCGGGCTGCACCCGGCCGAGGACAACAGCGTGCCGCGGACCATGGTGGCGGTGGCGGACAACCTGCCGCGGGGCAGCACCTGCATCGGGCTGCGCCACCAGTGACAGGCGCATGGCGATGACGAGCCTTTTCCTCGGTGATTTCGGCCACGGGCTGATCGCCGCCGAAGCTGCCTTGGCCGAGGCGATACGCAGCCTCGGCGCGGTCGATCCGATCGTCGTCTCGGCAACGCCGGCCTATACCGAGCGCTGCGTGCCCGGCATCACCTGCATCGCGCCAGATGATCCCCTGCCGCGCGCGGTCAGCCAGGTGGTACTGGCCGGCCCCATCTTCCGCCGGGATCGCACGCTGGCGCTGGTCGAGGCGTTCTCTGCCGCCAAAGCGGCGGGTGCGACGCCGCGACTGCACAATTTGTCGCTGCCGCCCGGGTTGGAGCCGGCGGAGACGGCCGGCATCGCCGTCGAGTTCGCGGATGCCACGGGGAGTCTGCGCGACCACACCAGCCTGCTGGTGCTGATGCGGCGCCGCCTGCCCTGGTTCCCGGACTTCGCCTGCTTTTCTGAACGCACGCTTGGCCATGATGACAGCCTGTCGGCGCTGCTGCCCGAAGGGCCGGCCCCGCTGGGGCTGATGTTCGACGGCACGCCCCTGATGCTCGACTGCCTGGAGGACAATCCCGCCGCCTTCGCCGCCGTGATGGGGTCGCCGGGCAGCGGACCGTTGTTGCCGATTCCCGATACGGCGCCTGGGCTGACCGGCATCGTCATGGGCGATGCCGTCCTGGCCTCCCGCCGCGCCATGCGCGCCGCGCGCCCCGGGGAGGCGGCGCTGCTGCCGGCCCTGCTGGATACCCGTTGGTGGCTGGAGAACGCGACACCGGCAGGCCTCGCCGGATTGGTCCGGCGCTGTTCGGCCCTTGTCACCACAACGGATTTCGGCGTCGTGCTGGCGGCGGCGGCAGGCATTCCCTGCCACATCATCGGCTACAGCATGGACGACCCCGCGACCCGCGCCGGCGGCACGCTGGCTGGCGCGCTTGCCCCGGGCAGCAGCTTCATTGTCCTGCCGCCGCGGAAATGACGGGATTGTTCTTGGTGCGCCAGCTGGGGCAAAAAGGCCGTAACGTCCAAACAGGGAGGAATAAATAAGATGATAAAGACGACACGTCGCCAAGCTCTTGCCTTCACCGCCGCCGGCCTTGCCTTGCCGGGGTTGGCCCGCGCGCAGACCTCGCAGCAGCTTGCCATCGCGACCGGCACCACGGGCGGTGTCTATTACCCGCTGGGTGGCGGGCTCGCGAACCTGCTGTCCCGCCATATCCCGGGCATGAGTGCCACGGTCGAAGTGACCGGCGGCTCCGTCGCCAACAACCAGCTTCTGGGTGCCGGCCGGGTCGGGCTGATCTTCAGCCAGGTCGATGCGTCGGTCGATGGCCTCGCCGGCAATGGCCCGTATCGTGGCCGCAAGGTGCCGGTGCGTGCGATCGCGGTGCTCTACACCAACCGCATGCAGGTGGTGACGACGACCTCGACCGGCATCCACAGCATCGCCGACATGAAGGGCAAGCGCATTTCGACCGGCGCGCCCGGCTCGGCGACCGAGCTGATGGCGTTCCGCCTGATCGAAGCCGCTGGCCTCGACCGCGACAAGGACTTCCGCGCGCGTGAGCGGCTGTCGCCGGCCGAGAGCACCAATGCGATCAAGGACGGCAAGATCGACGCCTATTTCTTCGTCTCGGGCGTGCCGACCAGCGCCGTCACCGATCTCGCCGCCAGCCCCGGTGTCACCATTCAACTCGTCGACCATGATCAGTACGTACCGAGCATCATCGAGAAATATGGCCCGGTGTATTTCCCCGAGGTGATTCCGGCCGGCACCTATCCCGGCCAGACGACCGACAACAAGCAAATGTCGGTCGCCAACATCCTCGGCATGCGCGAGGACGCGCCGGCCGAGCTGGTCACCGCCATTCTGCAGGTCGCCTGGCAGTACCGCGCCGAGCTTGCGCAGGTGCATGCCGAAGGCCGCAACTTCAAGCTGGACTCCCAGAAGACCGCCGCGGCCGGCGTCCCCTGGCATCCGGCCGCTGAAGCGTTCTGGCGCGCCCAGGGTGCGACCCTCGCGTGAGCCACTCGACTGGCTTGCCGCCTGAGGCTGCGCAACTCGATCGGGAAACTGCCGCACAGGTCGAACGCCTGATCGAGGCTGAAGAGGGAATCCAGAACCGCTACAGCGGCTGGCTGGGTGTCTTTGGCACCGCGGTGGCGCTTGCCATGTCGCTGTTCCATCTCTGGGCGGCGTGGGACATCGTGCCCACGACCACCTTGCGTTTCGTGCATGTGGGCTTCGCCCTCGTGCTCGGCTTCTTCCTGTTCCCGGTCGCGGCCCGTTACCGCGACCGGTTCATAGCCTGGGATGCGGTGCTGATCGCCGCCAGCCTTTATGTTATCTGGTACCTCATCAACGGCGGCGACGACCTGCTCGACCGCTACGTCTTCCCCGAGCCCATGGATATCGTGGTCGGCTGGATGCTCGTTGGACTGGTGCTGGAGGCAACGCGGCGCACCACCGGGCCGGTGATGCCCTTCGTCGCTGGCCTGTTCATGCTCTACGCCTTCTTCGGCAATTATTTGCCCGCGCCCTGGACGCACCAGGGCTACGGCGCCGACCGGCTGATCCCGCATCTGGCAACGACGCTGGAGGGCATCTTCGGCACCGCCGTCGATGTCTCGGCGACCTTGATCATCCTGTTCACCATCTATGGCTCGCTGCTGTCCGCTTCGGGCGCGGGCAAGTTCTTCGTGGACTTCTCCTTCGCCGCGACGGGCGGCAAGGCGGCGAGCGCGGGGCGCACCGTGGTGCTGTCCTCCTTCCTGCTCGGAGGGCCATCAGGGTCGGGGGTGGCGACGACTGTCACCATCGGCACCGTGGCCTGGCCGATGATGAAGCGCGTGGGCTATCGGCCGGATGATGCCGGCGGCCTGCTGGCGGCAGGCGGTCTGGGGGCGATCATCTCGCCACCGGTGCTGGGGGCCGCAGCCTTCCTGATCGCCGAGTATCTGAAGATCGGCTACCTCGACGTCCTGAAAATGGCGGCGATCCCGACCTGCCTCTACTACGCCAGCCTGTTCTTCATGGTGGAGCTGGATCAGCGCCGCCTGAACCAGTCCGGCGTGCCGGACATCACCGTGCCGGTGACCCCGGTGCGGGAGTTGCTGCGCAGCGGCTGGTTCCACTTCTCCTCGCTGATCGCGATCATCGCCTTCATGGCGGTCGGCTATTCCTCGACCATGGCGGTGCTCTACGCCATGGGGGTCGCGGTCCTGCTGTCCTTCCTGTCGAAGGAAGGCGCGCTGTGGCCCATGAAGCTGATCAAGGCGCTGGCCGATGGCGCGGTGCAGGCGGTTGGCATCGCCGCCACCTGTGCCGCCGCGGGCATCATCGTCGGCTGCATCACGCTGACGGGGCTGGGGCTGAAGTTCTCCGACATCGCGATCCAGGCGGCGGGCGGGTCGCTGCTGCTGACGGCGATCTTCACGGCGCTGATCGTGTGGATCGTCGGCCTCGCTGTGCCGGTGACGGCGAGCTACATCATCTGCGCCGTCGTCGCGGCGCCGGCGCTGATCAAGCTCGGCGTGCCGGATTACGCGGCGCATATGTTCGTCTTCTACTATGCCGTGCTGTCAGAGGTTTCGCCGCCGACGGCGCTCTCGCCCTTCGCGGCGGCGGCGATCACCGGGGCGGGGCCGTATCGCACCACCTTGATGGCGTGGAAGTACACGCTGCCGGCCTTCGTGCTGCCCTTCGTCTTCGTGACCGATCCTGAGGGCGTGGCGCTGCTGCTGTCCTTCAAGCCCGGCATGGGTTGGATGGATGTGGTCTGGCAGACGGTATTGGCCACGGTCGGGCTCGCGGCGCTGGCCGCCGCGTGCCAGGGGATGGCGCTGCGGGCGCTGGCTGTCGGGGAGAGGCTCGCCTTCACCATCGCCGGGCTGTTGTTGGTCTTCCCGGCGCTGGTCGAGGATTACCTGCCGGTGCCGCATCTGATCGGCTTCGCGCTGCTGGCGGGGGCGATCCTGCTGAACGGTCGCAAGCCGATGGTGAAGGCGCTGGGATGATCGCACCGCGCGATCCGGGTTATGAGGCCAAGACGCGCGACAGTTTCGCGCGTCAACCGCTGATGGCGCATCTCGGCGCCAGGATGACCCGGGTCGAGCCCGGGATCGTCGAGGTTGAGATGCCCTGCATCCCCGAGGTGACGCAGCAGCACGGGCATGTGCATGGCGGCGCTGTGGGGGCCATTGCCGATAGCGCGGGCGGCTATGCCGGCTTCACGCTCTTCCCGCCCGGCAGCACGGTGCTGACGGTCGAGTACAAGATCAACTTCCTGGCGCCCTCCCGCGGCGAGGCTTTGCGCGCGCGCGGGACGGTGGTGCGCAGCGGCCGGACCCTGACCATTTCCGAGGTACAGGTGTTCGCGGTGCGCGAAGGTGCGGAACACCTTTGCGCCACCGCCTCGCAGACGCTGATCTGCGTCCTCGGCAAGGACTGACGGATCACCCCTCCAGCGCGGGCTCGCCCAGCGACAGCATCAGCCGGTTGGCCCAGTTGAAGAAGGCCGCGCCCTGGATCACGTCGGAGATCGCCAGATCGTCGAGGCCGGAGGCCCGCAGCCGCGCGACATGCTCGGGCCCAAAGGCGATCGGCGTGCTGGTCAGCGCGACCGAGGCCGCGACGACGGCATTCCAACGCTCGCCGAGATCGGCGCCCACACCTTCCGCCAGCAGCTTCTCGACATCATCGACCCGCTTCGAATAGGTCGCGGAAAACCGCGCATGGACCGAGGCGCAGTAGATGCAGCCGTTCAGGCGCGAGGTCGCGGCGGCGGCGAGTTCGCGCTCGGCGCGCGGCAGCCCGGCATCGGTGTTGTAGAAGATGTCCTTGTCGGTCCGCGTCCGCGCCTCCAGCGCATCCGGGTCGCGCGCCAGCAGTCGGAAATAGGGCGACTTGATGCGCGCGACCTCCATCAGCGCGGTGCGGTGCCGGTCGGTCAGCTCCTCGATCGCCAGCGGCTCGATCCAGGGCAGCCAGTCGAGCTGTGCCCGGGTGAAGACCGTGGGGACGGTATGGGCGGGCGGGGTGAGGGTGGTTTCGGGCATGGCGAACCTCAGGCGCTGGCGGCGAGGGTGCGGAGCCCGCTGACCACCCGGATCTGGAAGGACAGGAAGGCGGTAATCTGCGAGAGCGTCACGATATCGGTCGTGGACCAGCCGGCATCGAGCATCGCCTGCAAGCTCTCCGGCGCCGCGTCACGCGGGTGGAAGACCAGCATATGGGCATGTTCGAACGCCGTGGTGAGACGCGGGCCGAGCGCCGCGCGCAGTTCGGCGCTGACGCTGTAGATGATGCCTTCGGTGTTCTCGGCGCTCAGCGGTCCCTCGGGGTAGCTGCCGAAGGGGCCTGTGGTGGTCGCTTCTCCGACCGCCGCCGCGACCGCGGCCAGGAGTGCGTCGGAGGCACCGCTGGCGACGAGCCCCGCGAGGTAGAAGGCGCCGGTCTGCACCTCGCCGTGCAGTTCGACGACGAAGCTGCCCAGGGCAAAGCGTTCCTGGGCGGAGACGCCGGCCAGGGCCTCGGGCGCGAACAGCACGCGGTAGCTGACCTCGGCGTGCTTGCGGGCCTCCGGGCGGCGGGCGCGGATCGCGTCCAGGGCGGAGCCCGGCGTGATCCCGACCAGCATGTCTATGGTGTCCGTTTCCGGCATCTCAGTCTCTCCCTGGCCGCGGGGCTGCCCACGGCGAAAACAACTCAGGCGACGTGGCGCATCCCCGGCACCCCGTCGCGTACCCAACCCATCGCCGGCGCCACAACCTCGGCCACCAGTTCCAGCGAACGCAAGATGAAGGGATGCGGCGGGTCGATGGAATGTACCTGCACCGCGAGATCCGTGGCGCGCGCGATGGTGCTGTCGGCCTGGAGCGAGGCGATCACCTCGGCCGGCGTGCCAAGATGGACATCGAAGGTGTGGATCATTTCCGCCAGCGTGGCGCCGCCGCGTGTGTCGCGCCCCACGGATTCGAGCCGCGTGCGGAACCGGCCAAGGCCGATCTCGGCCAGCCGCATCGCCTCCTTGCGCTCATCGGTGACGAAAACGGAGCGCGAGGCCATGATGCGCGGTTCCCGCCCAGCGGGCAGGGCGCCCAGATAGGCATCGACCATCGGGTTCTGGATATCGGCCAAGGTGGCGTTCGGCGCCTCCGCCGTGCGCGGCTGGGTGCGGGACAGCATCAGCCCATCGCCGGCCGCCCCGGCGCGGCGCGCGCCATCGACCGTGAAGGTCGCCTGCCAGACGCGGTCCACGAGGCTCGGGTTGGTGGGGTAGAGCCGGTCGCCGCCGGGCAGCGGCCGCCCCGACCAGGCATCCAGCAGCAGCGCGGCGTTGCGGGAGAAGATCGCCCCGCGCTCCGCGCTCTCCAAGCCGAAGGCGTGGAAGGCGGAGAGGTTGCCGCCGGGGCCGATGCCGACCTCAAGCCGGCCATCGGCCAGCAGGTCGAGCACCGCGGCGTCCTCGGCCACGCGGATCGGCAGTTCCAGCGGCAGGGTCACGATCCCGGTGCCGAGGCGGATACGCGAGGTGCGCGCGGCCAGTTGCGACAGGAAGACGAAGGGGGCGGGCAGCCCGCCCTCATCCTCGTGGAAATGATGCTGGGCGACCCAGGCGGAATCGAAGCCGCAGGCCTCGGCATGGGCGATCTGTGCCGTCGCCAGGCGATAGCGTTCGGCGGGCGGCGCGTCGTCGAGCAGGCGCGTGAAAAAACCCAGCCGCTTCAGTGTGGTCATGCCTAGGCCCTCGTTCCTGCCTGGAATGGCAGCACATCGGCGGGCGGCTGGCCATCCAGCCGCCCCATTCGATCAGGCTGCCGCCGCCCCGCCCAGATAGGCGTCGCGGATGCGCGGATCGCGCAGAAGCTCGTCGGCCGGGCCCTCCAGCGCGATGTGCCCGGTTTGCAGCACATAGCCGTAATGGGCGATGCCAAGGGCAAGGCTTGCGTTCTGCTCGACCATGAAGATGGTGACGCCCTCCTTGTTGATCGCCTGGATCAGCTCCAGCACCCGATCCACGAAGAGCGGGGAGAGCCCCATGGTCGGCTCATCCATGCAGATCAGCTTCGGCCGGCCCATCAGCGCGCGGGCCATGGCGAGCATCTGCTGCTCGCCGCCGGACATGGTGCCGGCGCGCTGCTTCAGCCGTTCGCGCAGGCGCGGGAACAAAGTGAGGACGCGCTCCTCATCCTGCGCGATCGCGGGCTTGTCGCTGCGGGTATAGGCCCCCATCAGCAGGTTTTCCCGCACCGTCATCTGGCCGAACAGCCGCCGCGCCTCGGGCACCGAGCCGATGCCGCGGCGGATGATCTGGGGCGTGGTGAGGCCGGTGAGCGGCTGCCCTTCGAAGAAGACGGTGCCCGAGCGCGGACGCTGCAAGCCGAGGATGGTCTTCATCGTCGTGGATTTGCCGCTGGCATTGCCGCCGAGCAGGCAGACGATCTGCCCCGCCTGCACCGACAGGCTCAGGTCGAAATGCACCTGCACCGGGCCGTAGAAGGAGTTGATGTTGTCCAGCCGCAGCAGGGCCTCGCCCGGATCGGACATCAGGACACATCCTCCCGGGCGGGTGCCGCGGCACCGGTTTCGCGGTGGCCAAGATAGGCCTCGATCACCGCGGGGTCGGAACGGACCTCCTGCGGCAGGCCCTCGGCGATGCGGCTGCCGTTGTCCATCACGATCACCCGGTCCGATAGGCGCATCACCATCTCCAGCTTGTGCTCGATCAGCAGGATGGTGAGGCCGCTGCGCTTGAGGTCGTGGACGACCTCCTGCATCTCCACCGTCTCGGTCTGGTTCATGCCGGCGGTGGGTTCGTCCAGCAGCAGCAGCTTCGGGTGCAGCGCCAGGGCGCGGGCGATCTCCACCCGGCGGCGGTTGGCGTAGGAGAGGCTGAAGGCCGGATTGTCGATGCGCGGCAGCAGGCGGTCGCCGAACAGGGTCAGGATGCGCTTGGCATCCTCGCGCAGGGCCTCCTCCTCGGCGCGCACGGCGGCGGGGCGGATGGCGGCCAGGCCGAGTTCCAGCAAGGGGCCGAGCAGTGGGATCGCCGGGCGCACCGCGCGCAGCCGGGTATGGGCACCGACCAGAACATTATCGAGCACGCTGAGGTTGGCGAAGACCCGCCCGTGCTGAAAGGTGCGCGCCATGCCGAGCCGGGCCAGGCGTTCCGGCTCGGTGCCGGTGACGTCCTGATCCATGAAGCGGACGCTGCCGGCATCCGGTGGCTCCAGCCCGCTGATGAGGTTGAACAGCGTCGTCTTCCCGGCGCCGTTCGGGCCGATGATGCTCAGCAGCTCGCCCTCGCGCAGGTCGAGCGACGCGTCATTCACCGCCGTGACGCCGCCGAAGCGCTTCACCAGGCCGCGCACTTCCAGCATCGCGGCCATCAGACCGTCCCCATCAGGCCCTGGGGGCGGAACCGGATCAGCAGCAGCAGCACGAGGCCGTAGATCAGGATCCGGTATTCGGCCAGCCCTCGGAAGGCTTCGGGCAGGGCGATCAGCAGGGTCGCGCCCAGCACCGCGCCCATCACATTCCCCAAGCCCCCCAGGATGACCATGGTCAGCGCCAGCACGGAGAGCGTGGCGTTGAAGGTCTCGTGGTTGATGTAGGAATAGGAATGGGCGGTGATGGCGCCGCTGATCCCTGCGCCGAAGCCGCCGAAGCCGAAGGCCAGCGCCTTGTAGCGATTGCCGCTGACGCCATAGGAGCGGGCGGCGACGCTGTCATCGCGGATCGCCCGCCAACTGCGGCCAAGGTGCGAGCTGAGCAGCCGCAGCTGCAACAGCGCCAGCAGCACCAGGATCACAAGGCAGAGCCAATAGGTGCCCTCCACCGAACCGAGGTCGTAGCCAAAAACCTCCAGCGGCGGGATGCCGCCGAGGCCGATGGCGCCATGGGTCAGGCCGCTCCAGTTCAGGATCACCAGCGACACGATCTCACCAATACCGAGGGTCGCGATCGAGACGTAATGCCCGGTCAGCCGGAAGGCGGGGAAGACCAGCAAGGTGCCGAGCCCGGCGGTCACGATCCCGGCGATGGGAATGGTCACCGCCACTGGCCATCCCGCATCCATCGCCAGCAGCCCGGAGGTATAGCCGCCGATCGCGAGCAACGCGGCATGGCCGAGCGAGATCTGCCCGACGGTGCCGGCAACAAGCGTGAGGCTGAGGGCGAGCATGCCATAGAGCAGGGAGTTCACCCCGATCTGCAGCACGTAGGGGTTGTTCAGCAACGGCAGCAGCGCCGCCGCCACGATCAGCCCCGCCACGGCCCAGGGCGGGATACGGAAGGGTCGGGAGCGGGCGATGAAGGTGCCGGTCATCGGCTCGGGCGGCAGCGAGCTGCGCCCCGAGAACAGCCCGTTCGGACGCCACAGCAACATCGCGATCAGCAGCACGAAGGCGAAGAGGTTGCGATAGGAGGTGCCGAACAGCGCGATGCCGTAGCTTTCCGTCAGCCCCAGGATCAGCGAGCCGCCGATCGCTCCCGGCACGTTGCCGAGCCCGCCGATGATGAGGGCGACGATGCCTTTCAGCGTCGCCTCGAAGCTCATCGCCGGGTTGATCTGGTTGTAATACATGCCGACCAGCAGTCCGCTGATGCCGCTGAGCGCCGAGGCGATGGCGAAGACCGCCATGTTCACCTTGTTGATGTCCACGCCCATTTGCTGCGCGGCGTCGGAATCCTGCGCCGTCGCGCGCACGGCCCAGCCGAGCTTGGTGAACCGCAGGAAGCCGTAGAGCACCGCCGCGGACGCCAGCCCGATCCCGCCGATCAGCAAATCCAGCGGGCCGATGGTCCCGCCGCCGATGGGGATGCGCCATTCCGGCACCTGCATCGGCACCGCGCGCGGATCGGGCGAGAAGATAAGCTGTACCACCTGGTCCAGCACCAGCGCGATCCCGATGGTGGCCAGCAGCGGCGCGATGCGGGAGGAGCCATGCAGCGGCCGCAGCCCCAGCCGCTCGATCCCCACCCCCACCAGCCCGCAGACCACGACGACGCAAAGGATCGTCACCGGCAACGGTGTGCCGAGATAGGTGATCGCCGCCCAGCCGACATAGGCGCCGACCACGTAGACGGAGCCATGTGCGAAGTTCACGAGGTTGGCGACGCCGTAGATCAGCGCCAAGCCAACGGCAAGCATCGCGTAGATGTTGCCGATGACGATGCCGTTGACGGTGTAGTCGAACCAAGCGCCGAGACCCGGCATGTTCATGCGGAGCGCATCCCGATCATGGCGGCGCGCATCAGGCCGGCGTGCCGCCCTGGAACATCGCGAAGGCACCGTCCTTCACGACCAGCTTCTTGTACTGCGCGCCGCTGACGCGGCGGGTCGCCGGGTCGAACTTGATGGTGCCGTAGATCACGCTCGGCGATTCGACCTGGGGCAGGCCCTCGCGGATCGCCGCCCGGGTCGTGCCATAGGTGTTCACCAGCTTGGACACGAGGACCATCGTGTCATAGGCGGTGGCGTTGAAGTTGTCCGGCTCGCGGGCGTATTTGGCCTGGAAGGCGGTGACGAAGCGCTGCACCTCGGCCCGCGGCTCGCCGGGGAAGAAGTTGGACAGGGTATGCACCCCGTTCACCGCATCGCCCCCAAGCTCGATCAGCTTCGGCGAATAGACCGAGCTGACGGCAATGATCGTCTGCGTCAGCCCGAGCGTGCGGATCTGGCGGATGATGGTCGCGGCATCGGCGTAATAGGCGATGATGACGATGCCATCGGGGTTGCTGTCGCGGATGCGCACCAGGGTCGAGCGGAAGTCGCGCTCATTCGGCAGGAAGCCCTCGGCCAGCGTCACCGTGGCGCCCTTGGACTGTACGGCGGAGACGAACAGGTTCTTGCTGGTGACGCCCCAATCGGTGTTGAGGTGGATCACGCCGAGGCGCCGGCGGCCAAGATCGGTGATGGCGTAATCGGCGAGGCTCGGCTGTTCCTCCGCCTGGCTGATCGAATTGCTCCACATGTAGTCGCCACCCTTGGTAAAATCCGGGTGGGAATTGGTGAAGCCGAACTGCACGAGCTTGGCGCGCTGATAGATCGGCGAGGCCGCCATCGAGGCGGTCGAGGAGAAATCGCCGAGTTCCATGATGATCCGTGAGTCATTCACGAACTTCTGGGCGATCGCGACGGTCTGTCGCGGATCGGCTTGGCTGTCCTCGAACTGATATTGCACCTTGTGGGCGGCGGAGGGGTTCACCTCCTCCAGCGCCAGCTCGAAGGCGTCCTTCCACTGCGCGCCATATTGCGCATTGGGGCCGGTCAGCGGCCCGCTGACACCGACCATGACAGAATCGGCGGCGAAGGAGGGGCGGGCGATCGCAGCGGCGGCGAGCGCTCCGGCAGTTCCGGTCAGGATGGATCGACGGCGCAGCGACATGGGATTTCTCCTCAGGCTCGGGCGGGGGTGGTGAATTGTGTTTGTGGAATTCGCAATTCACGACATGTGGAGGCAGTTTAAGGCTCGAAATAGAAAATCCACAAGACGCAGTTCCGGCTGGTCAACGCGTCACCCAGCCCGGAACCGCTTACGCAAGCGTCATGCCAATCGGGCGGCACCGGCCGCCATCGCATGAGACGCCCGATCTTTCCTGACCGCACGCGCTTTTTTGGTGCGTGGGCCTAGGTCGGCGGCACCTGGAACATCCGTCCCCAACCCCTCACGCCCGAGGGTGCGACACCGGCCCGCCGCAGCGCGCCCCAAAGCGCCGTCGCAACCGTATCAAGCACCGGGATGCCGGTTTCCGCCTCCACCATCGCCGCCGGGCGTGCGCCACGCAGGTTGGTGGAAATCACCGCCACCGCCTGCACGCCAGGGCTCGCCGCCACTTCCCGGACCAGGGTGGCGACTGCGTCCTCGGTAAAGCGGGCGAAGCTGAAATTGCCGGGGTCGTTCAGATGGCGCTCGGCGACGGTTTCGAAGCCCTCTTCGCCAAGGATCCGGATGGTCGCCGCCTGGACGTCATGCAGGAAGGGCGTCACCAACCCGATGCGGCTGGCCCCCATCGCGCGCAGCAGGTCGAACAGCGCCAGCATCGGCGTATCCGCGGCGATGCCCCGCGCCGCGAACGCGGCCACCAGCGCGCGATCGTTCTGCATGCCGGTGTAGCAGGAGGAGGTCGCATTCAGGCAGATCGCATCCATATGCGCGTCCATCAGCAGATCCGCCGCGGCCAGCAGTGGAGCGAGCCGGAACTGCGCCAGCGCTTCCTCCGAGGTATCGAGCCGCGTCACCCGGAAGCGGGCGACATGCAGGCTGACACCCGGCAGCCCCGCGAGCATCGCCGCGGTCGCGGGCTCCGCCACCGTGTTCGAGGACGGCACCAGCATGCCGATCCGCTTCACTGCCCGGGTTGCGTCCATGAGGCCCTCCATCCGGCGGCGCCCCGCCGCTGGGCGCCTACATGTTCAGCATCGCATCGATATCATCCTGCGCCAGGTCCCGCCCGGCCAGAGCAGGGGCGGCGACGGTGTGCATGGAGGTCGCGATCTCCATCCTATGGGCTTTGTCGGTTGCGCCGCCGCCGGGCAGGATGCCGTCCAGCATCGTCTCCACCTGTTGCAGGTGCTGGATCGCGCGGCGGATGCGCTGGCTGGTGATGTCCTGGAAGCTGCAGGCCTCGAAGATCGAATTGACCTTGGCTGAAAGCGTCTGGATCGAGGCGGTGTCCTTCTGCCCATCGGCGATCCAGTCCTGGATCGCCTCGGCCGCTTCCATGATCGTATTGGCGGCGGTCTCGGTGGCCTGGACCACGGCTTCCAGCTCCAGCCCGCTGTTGCGGGTGCTGGCGCTGGGCGCCGTCACCAGGCGGGCGATCTGCTGCTGCACCGATTGCAGCTCGGCCGAGAGCTTTTCCTCCGTCATGTCGGCCAGTTGGACGCTGGCATGGACCTCGGCGCTCAACTCCGCGATGCGGCGGTCGATGAAGCCGCGCAGATCGGCGAACTGGGCCGCCAGCTCCGCCTGCGGCATGGACGGCGGCTCGGCGGGGGGTGGCGTCACAGGGCCTCCAGTGTCATGCGGATCGCGGAGGCTTTGCCACGGGGGGGGTGAAGGGACTCTTGCCGAATCCGCCTCATGTGACGGAATGCTTGCACCGGCGGTGCGAGGCGTCACCATGCCGGGCTGACAGGCGTCGCCTTGGTGGAGTCGCGGATGGACGGTGGGGCGAATGTCGTGACGGGACGCTTGGCCTCCCCAGGTGCCGTGATGCTGCGGACGATCGGGCTGATGAGCGGCACCTCGCTCGATGGCGTCGATGCGGCCTATGTGGAGACGGATGGCGAGCATATCTCGCGCCTCGGCCCGGCCGTGACCTTGCCTTACGACCCGGCCCTGCGGCGCGATCTGCGACTGTTGCTGGACCGCGCTCCCGAACTCTCGCCCGATGACCCCTTCCTGCGCCATTGCGAGGCGCGGCTGACCGCTCGCCATGCCGAGGCCGTGGCGGCGATCGGCCTGGACGCCGATGTGGTGGGCTTCCATGGCCAGACGATCCTGCACGCCCCTGGCGGCGCCGCGCCGCGGACCTGGCAGATCGGTGACGCCGCGACCCTGGCCAAGCGCTGCGGCATGACCGTGGCCTGGGACTTCCGCAGCGCGGATGTCGCGGCCGGCGGGCAGGGCGCGCCGCTGGTGCCGGTGTTCCACGCCGCCCTCGCCGCGCCGCTGCCCAAGCCCCTGGCGATCCTCAACCTCGGCGGGGTCGGCAATGTCACCTGGATCGGGCCGGGCGGGGATTTGCTGGCCTTCGATACCGGCCCGGCAAATGGCCCGCTGGATGATTGGGCGCGGCGCTCGATCGGCGCGGATTACGACCGCGATGGACACCTGACCCTGGCCGGGCAGCCCGATGGCGCGGTGCTGGGGCGGATGCTGGCGCACCCCTATCTGGCGGCGCCGCCGCCCAAAAGCCTCGACCGTCTCGACTTCGACCGCGCCTTGCGTGAGGCCGGGGCGGGCGCGCTCTCACCGGCCGACGGGGCCGCGACCTTGGCGGCCTTCTGCGCCTGTGCCGTCGCGGCGGCGGCGCGCCACTTCCCCGAGCCACCACTGCAATGGCTGGTGGCGGGCGGCGGGCGGCGCAATCCCGGGCTGATGCGTGCCTTGCAGGGGGCGCTGGAGGCGCCGCTGCGGCCGGTGGAGGTCGCTGGTTGGGATGGGGATGCGCTGGAGGCGCAGGCGTTCGGCTTCCTCGCGGCGCGGGTCGCACGTGGACTGCCGCTGACCTACCCGTCAACCACCGGGGCGCCACGGCCGATCACCGGCGGGCGGCTGGTGGGGTCCCTGCTGTAGCGGGGAAGTCACATGCCCCCGCCGCCACGTATTGGGCGGCGGGGGCCGTGGATCAGTCGGCGGCGAGGGCCATGCGCGAGCGGTTGAGGATGCTCATGACATGGTCTTCGGCCGCATTGGCGACCTGCACGGTCTGCTCCGGCGTATAGACATGTCCGGCCCCGGCCATCACGCGGTAGTCGATCTTCACGCCCTTCTGGGTGTTCAGCTTGTCCACGAGCTTCTTCACCGAAGGCTCTGGCACCAGCTCGTCATCCGCGCCATGCAGGATCAGCCCGCTGCACGGGCAGGGGGCGAGGAAGCCGAAGTCGTAGTGGCTGGCGGGGGCGGAGATGGAGACGAAGCCGCCCATTTCCGGCCGCCGCATCAGCAACTGCATCCCGACATAGGCACCGAAGGAATAGCCCGCGACCCAGAGCATGGAGGCGCCCGGGTTCACCGCCTGCAGGAAGTCCAGCGCCGATGCCGCGTCGGAGATCTCGCCGATGCCGCCATCATAGCGACCCTGGCTCCGCCCGACGCCCCGAAAATTGAAGCGCAGCGTGGAGAAGCCCATCGCCTTGTAGCGCTCGAACAGCGCGTGGGTGACACGGTTGTTCATGGTGCCGCCATGCAGCGGGTGGGGGTGCAGCACCAGCGCGACGGGCGCGCCCGGCTTACCCGCATGGTGGTAGCGGCCCTCGAGCCGCCCATCGGGGCCGGCGAACATAACTTCAGGCATCGTTCTTCGCATCCGCTTGGGGTGCCGGCGTGGGGCCGCCGGCATCCATTCGGGAAACCAGGCCAGCGCACGCAGCGGACCGACGGCGATAGGGGAGGTCTCGGGGGCTGTCGTTGACGGCCCCGCCGAGGAACAATACCCTGTCGATGGAGACGCGACGCATCTCCCGTCATGTACCGGTCGTTCGTGGCTTCCCCGGGAAAGGTTCCCGTTTCCCAGGGTTGGACGGATATACAGATGCGGGACGACGAATCCTACCAGAATCACTGCGCCTGCAATGAAGTTGCATGGCTGGCAAGCCCTTAGCGCATAGGCCCATGCCGGCGTGGCTGCAGTGATCCGGAGCCATGCGGTGAGCGACGACCTCTACCTGGATGCGAATGCCACAGAACCGTTGCGGCCGGAGGCACGCGCGGCCGTGCTCGTGGCGCTCGATCTGCGCGGCAACCCTTCCTCGGTCCATGCCGATGGGCGAGCGGCGCGGCGGGTGCTGGAGACGGCCCGGAGCCAGATCGCCAATGCCTTTGGCGCCCGCGCCCAGGATGTCGTGCTGACCGCGGGCGGCACCGAAGCGAATGCCGCCGCCATCCACGCGCTCGCGCCCGGCCGGGCGGTGTTGGTGGGGGCGACCGAGCATCCCGCCGTCCTGGCCGCCACCCCCGGTGCCACCCCCATCCCCGTATTGGCCGACGGCAGGCTGGATCTGGCGGCGCTCGATACGTTGCTCACCTGTTCTGACTTGGCGCTGGTTTGTGTCATGGCGGCCAATAATGAGACCGGGGTGCTGCACCCCCTGTCCGAGATCGCCGCCCTATGCCGCCGCCACGGCGCCTTGTTGCATATCGACGCGGTCCAGGCAGCGGGGCGCATGGCGTTGGATTTCGCAGGCCTGGGCGCCGATACCATGGCGCTCTCGGGCCATAAGCTCGGCGGGCCCAAGGGCGCCGGGGCGCTGCTGCTCCGGCCCGGTCTGACCCTGGCACCGCTGCTGGCAGGTGGCGGGCAGGAGCGCGGCCGGCGTGGGGGGACGGAGGCGCTGCCCGCGATCGCCGGCATGGGGGCCGCCGCCGCCGCCGCCCGGCCGCAGGACGCCGCCCGCCTCGGCCGCCTGCGCGATGCCATCGAGGCCGGCGCGGGCCTCTCGGTCGCGGGGCAGGGGGCGCCGCGCCTGCCCAATACCACCAGCCTGATCTTCCCCCGGATGCCGGCCGAGACGCTGGTCATCGCGTTGGACCTTGAGGGCGTGCGGGTCTCGGCCGGCTCCGCCTGTTCCTCTGGCAAGGTCACGCGCAGCCATGTGCTCACCGCCATGGGCCTCGGTGAGGCAGCGGGCCACGCGATCCGCGTCAGCCTGCCCTGGGATGCGCCGGAGGATGTGGCGCCCCGCTTCCTCGCCGCCCTGGCCCGCGTCGGCGCAAGGCTGGCCCCCGTTGCCGGTCCTTCAACCGGGGGCTGATCCGCGCCACATTGGGCGCATGTCCGCGACAGCCAACCGCCCGATCTACCTCGACAACCACGCGACCACGCCGCTGGACCCACGGGTCCTCGCGGCGATGCGGCCCTGGTGGGAGGAGAATTTCGCCAATCCCCACAGCATCGAGCACGCCATGGGCCGTGCCGCCGAGGAAGCGATCGAGACCGCCCGCGCGGAGATCGCCGCCTTGATCGGGGCCGAGGCGCGGGAGATCGTGCTGACCTCCGGCGCCACCGAGGCCAACAACATCGCCATCAAGGGCGCGGCCCGCTTCGCCGCCGGCCAGGGCAGCGAGCGCCGGCGGATCATCACCGTCGCGACCGAGCATAAATGCGTGCTGGAAAGCGTCCGCGACCTTGCCGCGGAGGGGTTCGAGCCGGTCATCCTGCCGGTCGGCGCGGATGGGCTGCTGGACCCGGAGGCGCTGCGCGAGGCGCTGGCGGTGCCGACGCTGCTGGTCAGCGTGATGGCCGTGAACAATGAGATCGGCGTCACCCAGGATCTGGCGACCCTCGCGGCCCTGGCGCGGGAGGCGGGGGCGCTGTTCCACACCGATGCGGCCCAGGCCTCGGGGCGCATTCCGCTGGATGTGGGCATCGGCATCGATCTGCTCTCGCTCTCCGGCCACAAGCTGTATGGGCCGAAGGGGATTGGGGCGCTGTACGTCCGCCGCCGCCCGCGCGTCCGGCTGGCGCCGCTGTTCTCCGGTGGTGGGCAGGAGCGGGGGCTGCGCTCGGGCACGCTGCCCGCGCCGCTGGTCGTCGGCTTTGGCACCGCCGCGCGGATCGCCGCCGCCGAGGGCCGGCTCGACGCGGGCCGGATCGCCGGGCAGCGGGACCGATTCCTGCAAAAGCTCCGCGTCCTTGTGCCTGACCTTGTCGTGAACGGCCATGCCGCGCAGCGGGTCTCGGGCAATCTCAACGTGACATTTCCGGGCGATACCTCGGCCCAGGCCATCATGGCGGCGGCCCCGGGGGTCTGTGTCTCCACCGGCTCGGCCTGTTCCTCGGCCGCGATCGAGCCCTCCTACGTCCTGCGCGCCATCGGCCTGCCTGAAGACGCCGCACGGAAAACCTTGCGGATCGGGTTCGGGCGTTTTACCTCGCCGGCCGATGCGGATCGCGCGGCGGCTATGCTTGGCGCCGCCTGGATCGCGACCACCACCCCCCACGCAGCCCCACTAGTGTCCGCGGAGTGATCATGCCGAAGATGACGTTCATTGAGCGCGATGGAACGCGGCGGGAGGTCGAGGCCCCCCTCGGCCTTTCGGTGCTGGAGATCGCGCATCGGCATGGTGTGGATATCGAGGGTGCGTGCGAGGGCTCTTTGGCCTGTTCGACCTGCCATGTGATCGTGGACAGCCCCTGGTTCCCCCGCCTGGTCAAGCCGACCGAGGATGAGGAGGATATGCTGGACCTGGCCTTCGACCTTCAGGAAACCAGCCGCCTGGGCTGCCAGCTTATCATGACCGAGGCGCTGGACGGGTTGGTCGTGAAGCTGCCGGCGGGCACGCGGAACGCCGGCTGATGGACTATGGGACCGAGGGCGGGCTGTTCCGGCGCCTGCGCGCCGCCGCCCCGGCCTGGGAGGCCTATTGCTGGCACCCCTTCGTTCAGGGACTGGCGGATGGCACCCTGCCGCTGCCCGCCTTCCAGCATTATCTGGTGCAGGATTATTTGTTCCTGATCCAGTTCGCCCGCGCCAAGGCGCTCGGCGTGTTCAAGGCCGAGAGCCTGGGCGCGATGCGCGACAAGGCCGCCGCCGTGCTGGCGATCCTGGACGAGACCAAGCTGCATCTGAAGTATTGCGCCGAATGGGGCCTGGACGAGGCCGCCGTCGTGGCGACGCCCGAGGCCGCGCAGACCGTCTGCTACACCCGCTGGGTGCTGGATCGCGGCATGGCCGGAGATATCCTGGACCTGGAAGTGGCGCTGGCCCCCTGCACCATCGGCTATGGCGAGATCGCCCTGAAGATCGAGGCGCATCCCTCCCGGTCGCGGGCCAACAACCCCTATGAGTCCTGGATCGCGATGTATGCGGGCGAAGGCTACCAGTCCCTGGCCCGCGCCGCCGCGGCGCGGCTGGACAGCCTGGGCGTGAGCCATGGCGGCGATGCGCGCTTCCCCGCCCTCGCGCGTGGGTTTGCCGAGGCGGCACGGCTGGAGACGGATTTCTGGCAGATGGGGCTGGACGCAAGCTGATGCGCATTCTGGTCGCCATGTCCGGGGGCGTGGACAGCAGCGTCGTCGCGGCGATGCTGCATGAGGCGGGGCACGAGGTCGTGGGTGCGACCTTGCAGCTCTATGACCACGGCGCGGCCACGGCCAAGAAGGGCGCCTGCTGCGCCGGCCAGGACATCCATGACGCCCGCATGGTCGCCGACACCATCGGCATCCCGCATTACGTGCTCGACCGCGAGGCCCGGTTCCGCGAGGCGGTGATCGCCGATTTCGCCGACAGCTACGCCCGCGGCGAAACCCCGATCCCCTGCGTCCGCTGCAACCAGTCCGTGAAGTTCCAGGATCTGGCCGGGCTCGCCCGCGACCTCGGCTGCGAGGCGCTGGCCACCGGCCACTACGCCCGCCGCGTGGAAGGGCCCGACGGCGCCGAACTGCACATGGCCGCCGATGTGGCGCGCGACCAGTCTTATTTCCTGTTCGCCACCACCCAGGCGCAGCTCGATCAGGTGCGGTTTCCGCTCGGCGACATGCCCGACAAGACCGCCGTCCGTGCCATGGCCGAGCGCCTGGGTCTGGCCGTGGCCCAAAAGCCGGACAGCCAGGACATCTGCTTCGTGCCGGAGGGGCGCTACAGCGACCTGGTCGCCAAGCTGCGGCCGGATGCGGCAGAGCCGGGGGAGATCGTGCATGCCGATGGCCGGGTGCTCGGCACCCATGCCGGCATCGCGCGCTACACCGTGGGGCAGTCCCGCGGCCTCGGCATGGCCTCCAGGGACGGGCAGGAGCGCCTGTTTGTGACCGGTGTGGAGTCCACCACCCGCCGCATCATCGTCGCCCCCCGTGCGGCCACCACGACCGATGAGGTGATGGCCGGCGAGGTGAACTGGCTGATCGCGCCGCCCGTCGGGGCGTTCGCCTGTTTTGCCAAGCTTCGCGCCCGGGAACTGCCCCAGCCCGCCATTGCGTCCTGGGATCCGGAGCTGGGTCTGCTGCGGCTGGTGCCGGGCAACCCGGCGGTCGCGGCCCCCGGGCAGGCCATGGTTTTGTATGATGCCGAGGGGCGCTTGCTCTGTGGCGGGTTCATCAAGGGACGCGCGCGCGTTGACACGACGCGAGTGGCGGCCTAAGCGCGGCAACCAAGTTTCCCGTCCGGTTCCGACCGGGCCGGTGTGGCGGTGTAGCTCAGCTGGTTAGAGCACGGCACTCATAATGCCGGGGTCGGCGGTTCAAGTCCGCCCGCCGCTACCAAGTTTCCTCAGATAAATCAGTGTTTTGGCGTGCGATCCGCCGCTTGCGGACGATCCCGACACGGATGCGGCTGGCCTTGGCGACACGCTCCCCGGCGTAGCCGCTGTCGGTAAGGCAGAGTTCGACGAAGGCCCAGCGACGGCGTGAGGCACGCAGCAAAGGCGGTGCGCCATCGCGGTCCTGGATCGACGCCGGATGGGCGTGCAGCACCAGGCCGCGCCCATCGGCATCCACCATCGCGTGACGCTTGGCGACGTCTGCCCGACAACTCTTCGCCACAACCAAGCCTGCGGATATTCAGCCCTGGGCTATCGAGCCCCATCGAATTCGAAACAGGGCCGATGGTCGAGACCCATTGATCCATACCCGCAAACGGTCCACTGAACCGGGACAACGTTAGCCCTTCGCACAAACAACCAGAAATGGGGCGCGCTCATTGCGAAGCGAAACCTCGCTGTTCTGGGGCAAAGCCCGGCCGGAGGCCGATGGCCTACCAGCCATGCACCCGCTGGTCGCCCATGCCCTTGATGTCGCCGCGGTTGCGATGCTGCTGCCCAGGTCATCGCATTTCACGCTCGCCGGCCAGACCCTCGGGTTCCTGACCGCGGTTCATGACATCGGGAAATTCTCGCGAGTGTTTCAGGGCATGGCGCCCGCCGCTTGGCCCGCAGCCGCACTTGGCCCGCTGCCGCCCAATGGAGTGCCCTCCGGCCCGAAGCACGACGTGCTGGGGTTGCAGATGCTGCGGACGACGCTCGGGTCCACGTTGGACGACGTTCTTCCGCCTCGCATCGCGGGACGCTACGCCTGGGATGATGGCAGCCGCGGGCCGCTTTTGCGTGCCCTTGCCGGCCACCATGGCCGCCCACCGGCCGACCCGCTGACTACGCCAGGGTCCTCCGAAATTTGCACCGGCTGTCTGGATGCCGCGGTGGATTTCATCGATGCCATGCGGCGGCTCTTCTCGCCGCCCGCACTCCCACGGCCTGGTTCCGACCACGACATCGCTCGGCTGGGCTGGCAACTTGCGGGGGTGGTGACGCTGGCCGACTGGATCGGCTCGCGACAGGCGTGGTTCCCGTATGTGGCGCCGGCGGCCGTAGCGGACCCCGCGGCCTATTGGTGGGACCATGCGCTGCCACAAGCGGCCTCCGCCTTGGCGGCCGCGGGCATGGCCTCCGCACGGCCCTCGCGCTTCACCGGCATGGGGCGGCTGTTCCCGGCGATCCAGGTGCCCTCGCCCATCCAGGCCTGGGCCGAAACCGTCACTCTTCCGGCAGGCCCGGTGATGGCGGTGATCGAGGACCTTACCGGCAGTGGCAAGACCGAAGCCGCCGTCATCCTGGCGCATCGGCTGCTCGCCGAAGGCCGCGCCACCGGCCTGTTCCTGGCGCTGCCGACGATGGCCACGGCGAATGCGATGTTCGGGCGCCTGGGTCAGGCCTATCGCGGCCTCTTCGCCGCAGAGGCCCACCCCTCTCTCGTCCTGGCCCATGCGCGTGCCACGCTGGATCCGCGCTTCATAAACAGCATTCCCGCCGAAGCCCCTCCAGCGCGCAACAGCCCCGCCGATCCGGCCGATGAACCGGCCGAGGCGCATTGCGCCGCCTGGCTGGCTGAGGACCGCCGTCGCGCCCTGCTCGCCCAGGTCGGCGTCGGCACGTTGGACCAGGCTTTGCTGGCGGTGCTGCCGGTGCGCCACGCGGCCCTTCGCTTGCAGGGCTTGGCCGGCAAGGTGTTGGTCGTCGATGAGGTGCATGCCTTCGATGCCTATATGCGGCGCGAGATACTCACCTTGCTGGAGTTCCACGCCGCACTCGGCGGCTCCGTCATCCTGCTCTCGGCGACCTTGCCGAAGCATGTCCGGCAGCAGTTGGTGACGGCCTTCCGCAAGGGGCTGCAGGCCAGGGCGTTGCCGCTCGCGCAGACCGCCTATCCGCTGGCGACTCTGGTTGGGGCGGATGGTGTGGTGGAGCAGCCATGCGACGTTCGCGCGGGGCTGGCGCGGCGTGTCGTCGTCTCTCGCCTGCCCGATGCGGCAGCGGCGCTGGAGCGCGTCCTGATGGCGGCCAAAGCGGGGGCAGCGGTGGCCTGGGTGCGGAACACCGTCGATGACGCGATTGCGGCCGCGGCTGCTGTGCGCGCGCAGGGCGTGACGCCGCTGCTGTTCCATGCACGTTTCGCCATGGCCGACCGGCTGGACATCGAGGCGGAGGTACTGCGCCGCTTCGGCCGCGGCAGCGACGGTGCCACCCGGGCCGGCGTGCTGATCGCGACGCAGGTGATCGAGCAAAGCCTGGATCTGGACTTCGATCTTCTGGTGACGGATCTGGCGCCAGCCGATCTTTTGATCCAGCGCGCTGGACGCTTGTGGCGTCACGCACGGGGGGCGCGGCCGATCTCCGGGCCGGAATTGCTGATCATCTCGCCAGAACCGGTTGACGAGCCTGCGGCGGATTGGATCAAGGCAACGCAGCCGGGAACCGCTGCCGTCTATCGCGATCCGGCCCTGCTTTGGCGCAGCGCACGGGCAGTGTTCGGCCGTGGCGCCATCACGACGCCGCAGGACATGCGCCCGCTGATCGAAACCGCTTTCGACACGCAGGCGCCTGGCGCGATCCCGGCAGCCCTTGCCGATGCCGCTGGCCAAGCGTTGGGCAAGGCGCAGGCGGCCACGGGCATCGCCCGGCAGAACCTGCTGGTCTTCACCGAATGCTACGATCGCAACGCCGGGCTGTGGGAGCCGGAAACCCAGACGCCGACGCGGCTGGAGGACCGCCCGCAGGTCACGCTGCGGCTGGCGCTGCTGCGTGATGGCGCGGTGGTGCCCTATGCCGCCGACGCCGATCCCGCCAGGGCCTGGGCGCTGTCGGAGGTTTTGGTCGCGCGGCACCGGATCGCGGCCTGCCCGGTGCCTGCCGGCCTGGAAGCGGCGGTGGAGGCGGCGAAGGCAGGCTGGGGACGGTGGGAGCGGGAGTCCGAGCGCGTGGTGCTGGCGGTGATGACGGCGAGCCGCGACGCCTATATGATTGAGGGACGCACGGAATCGGGCACTGCGGTCCGAATATTCTATCAGGAATCCGTTGGTTTGAGTTTGTGCGTGCCTGCCTCGGCGGGATGAACCGGTCCACCGTTGTGGTGTTGCAAGGTTCTTCTTTCGGTTCCCCGCTTCGCGGGGATTAAGGTCCAACGTGGAGGTGTGGCAAGAGAATCTCGTTGACCGGGAACTTTCGATAATGCTACGGAAGTTGGGCCGACGGGGGGGAATCCCGTCGGCCCCTGTAACGGCCGTCACTTTAGAGGAGGAGATTCCGCGTGCAGCTAGCGCGACGCTCAAGACGTTGATCGGGAGATCGCCTCCTGCTCACGCATCTCCCAGGTAACCAAACGGCACCTGGGAGATGATTACGCTGACGCCAGTTTCGTGTCGAGTTGCGAGGTCGCCCAATTTGTTCAACCTCATCACCTTCCCCTGGCTTCCCATTCGGCGCGCCAGCGGTCTGCGAAGCACCATCCGCCCCGCCCAGATCACCGAAACCACAGATCCGATCGTTGCGCTCGACTGGCCTCGCGCCGATTTCCGCGTTGCCAGTCTCGAATTCCTCATCGGCCTGCTCGCCACCGCCTGCCCGCCCGAAGGCCATGGAGCTTGGCGCGAGGGGTGGGAGGCGCCGCCCGATCCCGATGCGCTGGACGCCGCCTTCGCGCCCCTGGCCCATGCCTTCAACCTGGACGGGCAGGGCCCTCGCTTCCTGCAGGATCTTGAGGATCTGGTCTCGGATGCGGAGCCCATCGAACGCCTGCTGATCGAGGCGCCCGGCGCCAGCACGCAACGGCAGAACACCGATCTTCTGGTCCATCGCGGACGGATCGCGACGCTCGGCCGGCCGGCCGCGGCCATGGCCCTCTTTACCTTCCAGAGCTGGGCGCCTGCCGGTGGCGCCGGCAATCGCACCGGCTTGCGCGGCGGCGGGCCGATGACCACGCTGGTCCGCCCTGGCGACCGCCCGAGCCTGTGGCAGCAGATTTGGGCCAATGTGCCGCGTGGCGAAATCCCCGGCCCCGAGGATCTGCCCCGCATCCTGCCTTGGCTGGCGTCCAGCGTGACCTCCGAAGGCGCGCGTGTGGTCACGCCGGAGACGGCGCATCCGCTGCAAGCATGGTGGGGGATGCCGCGCCGCATCCGGCTGGATTTCTCCGAGGGCTCTGCCACCGAGCCCTGCGGCCTGACCGGTGCGGCCGATGCGGTGCAGGTGCGGTCCTGGCGGCAGCGGCCGCGCGGCGCGAATTATGCTGGCTGGGGCCGGGTGCATCCGCTGACGCCACATTACGCGCTGAAGGCGGCCGCGGAATACCTGCCGCTGCATCCACAGCCGGGGGGTGTCGGCTATCGCCACTGGCTGGGCCTGGTGGTGGCGACCCCGGATGGGCTGCGACTGCCGGCCAAGGCCATCGCCAGCTGGCGCGACACGCGCGAGATCGACGCCGGAGGCGGCCGCGCCCGCCTGCTCGCCGCTGGCTACGACATGGACAATATGAAGGCCCGCGCCTTTGTCGAAAGCGAGATGCCGCTGCCCGCCGCCCCCGACAAGGCCGCGCGGGAGGCGATGGACGCGCTGGCGGCAAGGCTCGTGGTGTCCGCCAACCAGATCGCCGGGCTGCTGCGCTCCGCCATCCGCTTTGCCTTGTTCAGCGCCGGGGCCACGGTGAAGCTGGAGGCCGAGCTGCTCTCGACCCCGCGCGAAAGGCTCTGGGAGCAGACCGAGCCGCTGTTCTTCGCCCTCCTCCAGACCCCGCCCGATGCCGCGCCGCTGAACTGGCTCACGCAGCTTCGCCGGATCGCGCTCGCCTTGTTCGATGAGGCTGCGCCGATGACGCCCGAAAACGGCGGCGCCGCACCGCGTATCAGCCGCGCCCGGCGGAACCTGGTCTTCGCGCTGCTGGGCTATGGCAAGGAAGGCGCGGCGCTGTTCCAGACCCTCGGGCTGCCGGCCGTCGAGGCCAAACCGAAGACCGCAAAGGGCAAGAGCGCATGATCCGCACGCCACAGGGCGTCATCGGCTGGTGGCGGGGGCTGGTGCCGGACCAGAGCCGGCCCAACCCCTCCGAGCGCGCCGGCGATCGCGCCGCCCTGGCCCGGCTGCGACGCTGCGCCAGCCTGGCCGAGGCGATGCAGGAACCCGCCACCATCGCCTTGTTCCGCCAATGCGGCGCCACGGATGAGAAGGACCTTGTCGCCATCGCGCTCGCCGCCGCCGTGCTCGCCCATGTCCGGCGCGACCGGCCGGGCGAACGGCTGGCCCGCCAGATCGGCCCGGACAGCCCCGACAAGCCAGAGACCGCGACGCTGAAGCCCTTGCGTTTCCGCCGCCTGCTCGAAGCCAGCGAGCCCGAGGAATGCCTGATCGTGTTCCGCCGACTGGTCGCCCTGGCCGGAGGCGAGGCGAATGTCGCCGATCTCTCCCGTGCCCTGTTCGATTGGCCCGACCTGCATCGCGGCCCCGAGACCAAGCGCCGCTGGATCTTCACCTATTGGAACGCCGAGCCGGCGCCACCCGCCACGCCCGCCAAGGACACCGCCGCATGAGCCGCTTCCTGCAACTGCACCTGCTGACCTTCTTCCCGCCGGCCAATATGAACCGCGACGACACCGGCCGCCCGAAGACCGCCATCGTCGGCGGCGCGCCACGGCTGCGGCTGTCCTCCCAGGCGCTGAAACGGGCCTGGCGCACCTCGCCAATCTTCGCCACTGCCTTGGCCGGCCATATGGGTCAGCGCACCCAGCGCATGGGGGAGGTGGTGCGCGACCACCTGCTCGCCGGCGGCATGGTGGCGGAGGCGGCCATCGCGGCGGCGCGCGACATCGCCGGCGTCTTCGGCAAGATCAAGGACGCCAAGGACAAGGAGCCGACGCGGATCGAACAGCTTGCCTTCATCGCGCCGGAGGAACGCACCGCGGCCCTCGCCTTGGCCGACCGCCTCCTTGCCGGAGAGAAGCTGGATGCCAAGGCGGCGGGGCTGTTGCGGACCGCCGATACCGCGGCCGACATCGCGCTGTTCGGCCGGATGCTGGCCGCCGACCCCGATTACAACCGCGAGGCGGCGGCGCAGGTGGCCCATGCCATCACCACCCATCGCGTGACGGTGGAGGATGACTACTACACCGCCGTCGATGACCTGAAGACCTCGGCCGAGGATGCTGGGGCGGGCTTCTTGGGCGAGGCTGCCTTCGGCTCGGGCGTCTTCTACCTCTACCTCTGCGTGGATCGGGCGCTGCTGCTGAAAAACCTCGGCGGCGATGCGGCCCTGGCGGCGACCGCAGTCGGAGCACTGGTGGAGGCCGCGGCAACGGCCGCACCTCGCGGCAAGCAGAACAGCTTTGCCGCCCATGGCCGGGCTGAATATCTGCTGGCCGAGCGGGGCGACCAGCAGCCGCGGACCCTGGCTGGCGCCTTCGCGCGCCCGGTCACTGGGGAGGATCTGATGGCGCAGTCGATTACCGCGCTGACCAAATTCCGCTGTGCCCTCAAAGACGCCTATGGCCCCGGCAGCGACGACGATCGGATCATGCATGTCGGCGCCAAGGGCAGCCTCGCCGATGTCATCGCCTTCTGCCGCGACTGACCCGGCATGGCTGACTATCTGACCTTCGCTCTGGTCGCGCCGATCGCCTCCTTCGGGGCGATCGCGGTGGGCGAGAGGCGCTCCGGCTGGGACCGCCCGGCCCGCTCCGCCGTGCTCGGGCTGATCGGCGCCTGCCTTGGCTTGGAGCGGGAGGATGATGCCGCCCAGGCCGCGCTCGCGACCGGCTATGGGCTGGCGCTGCTGTGCCACGCGCCAGGGCGGCTGCTGGCCGATTACCACACGGCGCAGATGCCTTCGGCCGCGCGGGGCCGGCGCTTCGCCACCCGTGCCGAGGAGCTGGCACAGCCCGGGTTGAACACCGTGCTCTCGCGTCGCGACTATCGCAGTGGGGCGTGGCATCTCGGCGCTTTGTGGCCCCGTGACCCCGCACCGCGCTGGTCATTGGCCGAGATCGCCGAGGCGATGCGCTGCCCGGGTTTCGTCACCTATCTCGGGCGCAAATCCTGCCCGCTGGGGCTGCCCCTGGCGCCGGAGCTGATCGCGGCGGCGGATGCGCCCGCAGCGCTGGTGCAGCGCCATGAGGCTGGCCCGGAAGCCAGGCTGCGCGCGCTTGACGGTTGGCTGCGCGACCTGCCTGCGGAGCGGCTCACAGCGCCGGTGGTGACGCTGGATGCGAGCGACGCCGACGCCATTCCGGCCGATGACAGCCGCCGGCGCTGGATCGAGCTGCGCCGTGACCAGCCGCGATCCCGCCGGTGCTGGCAGTTCGACCTTCGTGAGGAGCTGGTGCTGCAGCTCGCCGCGCCATGACCGGCCTGTTCCTCTCTCGCGCCAGGCTGCGACGTGAGGCACCGGTTGCCGCTTTGGCCCGGCTGCTGGTGCCCGAGGAGACCGGCCCGCAGGCCGCGGCCGCCCACCAGCTGGTCTGGGCGCTGTTTTCCGATGGCGCCGACCGGCGGCGCGACTTTCTGTGGCGCCAGGACCGGCCGGGACAGTTTCTGGCGCTCTCCTCGCGGCCCCCCAATCCACTGAACGACATCTTCGACCTGGAGACCAAGCCCTTTGCGCCCAATCTTGGGGTGGGGGATCGGCTGGGTTTCGTGCTGCACGCCAATCCGGTGATCGCGCGGCAGACGGCGCCCGGCAAACGCGGACAGCGCCATGATGTGGTGATGGACGCGCTGCGGCAGCATCCGCCGGGCGAGGCCCGGGCGGCGGCGCGGCACGATGTGATGCTTGCGGCCGGCCGTGCCTGGCTCGCCCGCCAAGGCGCCGCGCATGGCTTTGCCCTGCTAGGCGATGTCGCTGTGGATGGCTACGAGACCATCCGGATCACGAGGCCGGGTACGGCCGCGCTGCGCTTCGGCGTGCTCGACTTCGAGGGCATCCTGACCGTGACCGACCCGGCGGCCTTCCTGGCGGCCCTCGGCGCCGGCTTGGGGCGTGCGCGGGCCTTCGGCTGCGGACTCATGCTCATCCGCCGGGTGCCATGACGCTGCCGGGGCTGCCGCCGCCCCGGCCGATCCCGATCCGCGAACGCGCCGCGATCGTCTTCGTCGAGAAAGGGCGGCTGGATGTGATCGATGGCGCCTTTGTGCTGGTCGATGAGGCGGGGGTGCGCGTCCATATCCCCATCGGCGGCCTGACCTGCGTGATGCTGGAGCCGGGCACCCGCGTGAGCCATGCAGCGGTCGCCCTGGCCGCACGGGCGGGGACCTTGCTGATCTGGGTGGGGGAGGCGGGGGTGCGGCTTTACGCCGCGGGCCAGCCGGGCGGTGCGCGCGCGGACCGGCTGCTGTTGCAGGCGCGTTTGGCTTTGGATGACGAGGCGCGTCTGCGCGTGGTTCGCAAGATGTATGCGCTTCGCTTCCAGGAGGATGCGCCGCTGCGGCGATCGGTGGACCAGTTGCGCGGGATTGAAGGCGCGCGGGTGAAGGAGACCTATCGGCTGCTGGCACAGCGCCATGGCGCCACATGGAATGGCCGGGACTACGACCCGCATGAATGGTCTTCGGCCGATGTGGTGAACCGCTGCCTTTCGGCCGCGACGGCCGCGCTCTACGGCATTGCCGAGGCGGCTGTGCTGGCGGCGGGCTACGCGCCGGCGATCGGATTTCTCCATACGGGGAAGCCGCAGAGCTTCGTCTATGACATCGCCGATATCCTGAAGTTCGAGACCGTGGTGCCCGAGGCCTTCCGCGTGGCGGCTGCGGTGCAGCTTGGCCGGCCCCTCGACGGCCGCCCCGTCACCGATCCGGTGGCCGAGGTGCGCCGAAGGTGCCGCGACGCCTTCCGCCGCACGAATATCCTGGCCCGGCTTATCCCCCTGATCGAGGAGGTGCTGACGGCCGGTGGCCTGCCGATGCCGGGGGCGCCGCCCGAGGCCATGCCCGTTGCGATCGATGGGCCGGAGGAGATGGGCGATGCTGGTCATCGTGGTTGAGAACGCGCCGCCCAGGTTGCGTGGCCGATTGGCCGTCTGGCTGCTGGAGGTGCGGGCGGGAGTCTATATCGGCGACTACGGGCGACGGGTCCGGGAGATGATCTGGGGCGAGGTTTGCGGATACATTGAGGACGGCAATGCCGTGCTGGCCTGGTCGGCCCCGAATGAGGTGGGCTTCCACTTCGATACCTGTGGCAAGAACAGGCGCGTTCCGATCGACCTGGATGGCTTGCGGCTGGTGAGTTTCACGGCCGACGCAGCGCTGCCATCGGAGGCTGGTCCCGCCTCGGTGCCTTCACGTGGACGAGGCCGCGGGCGAGGCTAACGCGGCGCGATTTCGGTGAGTTGTTTGACATGGGGATAGGCTTTGTAAATCAATAGGCTCTGGTCAGAGCGTTCCCCGCACACGCGGGGATGAACCGTCCATACGGCTCTGCGTCGTGCATGATGCCGAGCGTTCCCCGCACACGCGGGGATGAACCGGTGGAGGAGGAGGCTCACGGTAGCACGATGCCGCGTTCCCCGCACACGCGGGGATGAACCGATGGCGGGGGTTGCTGAGCGCGGCAGACCAACGCGTTCCCCGCACACGCGGGGATGAACCGCTGTTGCGCAGGGTGCGCTGCGCGGCCGGCCAGCGTTCCCCGCACACGCGGGGATGAACCGCCCGCTGTCCATCCGATAGGGGGTCGCGGTGAGCGTTCCCCGCACACGCGGGGATGAACCGGGGGCCGGAGCTCCCAATCCCGTCTTCATCCAGCGTTCCCCGCACACGCGGGGATGAACCGTAGAGGGAGGGGATCATAGCATGCGCGCCTTCGCGTTCCCCGCACACGCGGGGATGAACCGAGCGCGTCGGCGGTGGCGGAGCACGCGCTGGTGCGTTCCCCGCACACGCGGGGATGAACCGAGGGCATGCTGGCCGGGATCAGCATCGCAATGGCGTTCCCCGCACACGCGGGGATGAACCGGGCTACACCGCGACCGCCGATGTCTGGCGCACGCGTTCCCCGCACACGCGGGGATGAACCGCCACTGCTGTTGACGGTGGAGGTGCTGCCGGAGCGTTCCCCGCACACGCGGGGATGAACCGCAGGTCAGGGCGACGAAGCGCATCTTCTTCGCGCGTTCCCCGCACACGCGGGGATGAACCGCCCGGGCTGGTGGTTGGGCTGCAACTCAACACGCGTTCCCCGCACACGCGGGGATGAACCGCAGCGCCGCAATCTGATCGATGGGCAGGTCATGCGTTCCCCGCACACGCGGGGATGAACCGGTGATGATCTGGCCGGACGTGCTCACGCAGAGGCGTTCCCCGCACACGCGGGGATGAACCGATTTCCTTCTTCGTGTCGGGGTCCAGGGTCGTGCGTTCCCCGCACACGCGGGGATGAACCGGCGTCCTTCAGCATCGAGCGCGCGAAGGAGACGCGTTCCCCGCACACGCGGGGATGAACCGGACTGGGGCGCGGCGCAGCGCACCCTGCGCAAGCGTTCCCCGCACACGCGGGGATGAACCGTCTCAGCGTTCGCCGTCTTGTGGTCGGTGAAAGCGTTCCCCGCACACGCGGGGATGAACCGGAATACCCTTGGCCGCTCATGCAGCCGGGAGAGCGTTCCCCGCACACGCGGGGATGAACCGCCGATCGGATGGGCCGAGGAAATGGGCCAGATGCGTTCCCCGCACACGCGGGGATGAACCGGTATATGGCTCGTGGGAAAAAGCTGGAAGGATGCGTTCCCCGCACACGCGGGGATGAACCCATTTGTGCAGAGTTCGGCCGTAGGCCGGGGACGCGTTCCCCGCACACGCGGGGATGAACCGCCGTTTCACATCAGGTCCGTTGTGCATAGATGGCGTTCCCCGCACACGCGGGGATGAACCGGCAGAGCGGCAGCAGCGGCAGGGCATGGCGCCGCGTTCCCCGCACACGCGGGGATGAACCGGCTGGAGATCGGCTATGGGTGCGGGAGGCGTGGCGTTCCCCGCACACGCGGGGATGAACCGCGAAATTCACGAACTGGTCCCCGTAGACCAGCGCGTTCCCCGCACACGCGGGGATGAACCGGCACAAACTGCCGCCGACGCGCTCCGTGCTGCGCGTTCCCCGCACACGCGGGGATGAACCGATCCAGAATACCCCCGCCGTCCGGGCGCGGGTGCGTTCCCCGCACACGCGGGGATGAACCGGTCTATTTGGGCAAGCAGGTCGGCAATGGCTCGCGTTCCCCGCACACGCGGGGATGAACCGGTTAAAAAACGTGGTTTCGGGAGTGCGCTCGTGCGTTCCCCGCACACGCGGGGATGAACCGAGGCGGCGAATGCCAGAGCCCTAAATAATGCCGCGTTCCCCGCACACGCGGGGATGAACCGTGCAGGTTCCTCTAATTCCGCAGGCGCTCAGGGCGTTCCCCGCACACGCGGGGATGAACCGTCCCCGGCCTGCGGCCGGAACAGATGCACAAGGCGTTCCCCGCACACGCGGGGATGAACCGCAGGTCGGCAATGCATCGCAGATGCTCACGGAGCGTTCCCCGCACACGCGGGGATGAACCGAGGGCGGATGCTGTCCCGCCGATCAACCAGACGCGTTCCCCGCACACGCGGGGATGAACCCACTGCGCCAGTCATTGGTCGAGGCCGTAATGCGCGTTCCCCGCACACGCGGGGATGAACCGGTTTGCCTGCTTGGGACGGAGTTCCCAGGGTTGCGTTCCCCGCACACGCGGGGATGAACCGACCGCCTGCTGGCCCTCGGCATTACCTACGACGCGTTCCCCGCACACGCGGGGATGAACCGGCCCGATTATAGGGGCCGCAGGCGGTGGGTATGCGTTCCCCGCACACGCGGGGATGAACCGGCGCCAAACCGAAACACTGAGCGCCCCAACAAGCGTTCCCCGCACACGCGGGGATGAACCTTGACGATCGACGACACCTCCCCGAGCGTCACGGCGTTCCCCGCACACGCGGGGATGAACCGGCCGAGAGGTTGCCCGGCCGCGGCGCGGGGGGGCGTTCCCCGCACACGCGGGGATGAACCGGTTGGATCCTATCCCGACGCCGACCAGGCGATGCGTTCCCCGCACACGCGGGGATGAACCGGTCGAGGCGCCATGGGCGCGGATCGCGGGTGAGCGTTCCCCGCACACGCGGGGATGAACCGCACAGCCGCTCCACATCCCCGCCGTGCCGCGCGCGTTCCCCGCACACGCGGGGATGAACCGCCCCAACGGTCGCTGGTGACGAAGCCAACGTCGCGTTCCCCGCACACGCGGGGATGAACCGTCATCGGGATGCCGAGGCCGGCGAGAGCGCCTGCGTTCCTCGCACACGCGGGGATGAACCGGTGGTGGTTGTGTTGCAGCGGCTCGGGCTGCCGCGTTCCCCGCACACGCGGGGATGAACCGGTCCGCATCAGCATGGAGGAATGGCGGTGAGCGCGTTCCCCGCACACGCGGGGATGAACCACGGCGCTGATCTGCGGGCAGAGGTATGGGGTCGCGTTCCCCGCACACGCGGGGATGAACCGGGGTTTGCGCCCGTAGAGGCATCCCTTACCAAGCGTTCCCCGCACACGCGGGGATGAACCGCCGCCGGACAGATTCCAGCGTGGGAACTCCCCGCGTTCCCCGCACACGCGGGGATGAACCGAAGAGATCGCCTGGTCGGGCCATAACGGGCGCGCGTTCCCCGCACACGCGGGGATGAACCGCTGCCGATGAGATTTTCGACCGGCATCTGACGGCGTTCCCCGCACACGCGGGGATGAACCGCATTCGATGAGGCGGGGGAGGTTAGGCCGGGCGCGTTCCCCGCACACGCGGGGATGAACCGCTCTCGAATCCCTTCACCATCTCGATCAGCGCGCGTTCCCCGCACACGCGGGGATGAACCGGTTGCCGCTCCTTCGTTCATCGGTTCGCCCTGGCGTTCCCCGCACACGCGGGGATGAACCGGCAGACTACCCAACATCGGGCACTCGTGGGGTGCGTTCCCCGCACACGCGGGGATGAACCAGCGTAGAGGGAAACCTGATCCGCCCCTTCGGGGCGTTCCCCGCACACGCGGGGATGAACCGTAGGAATCGTCGTAGCCGCGCACGCGCACTTCGCGTTCCCCGCACACGCGGGGATGAACCGACCAACTGGCGCTGCGTCAGTGGGCGATCGAGGCGTTCCCCGCACACGCGGGGATGAACCGACCCAAAACTTGCGGCAGAAGAAGTCGCCGCCGCGTTCCCCGCACACGCGGGGATGCACCGGTGCACCGGGATGCATGCCCTCCGCCGACTCTGCGTTCCCCGCACACGCGGGGATGAACCGCACCCCGCCAGCCGAAGGGCCGCACGCACTTCGCGTTCCCCGCACACGCGGGGATGAACCGTCATCGCGATCTCATTTACGGTCGAGCAGAGTGCGTTCCCCGCACACGCGGGGATGAACCGGAGAAGGGTGAAGCCCAGGCCCGCGCCGCCACGCGTTCCCCGCACACGCGGGGATGAACCGTTTTTCGTTTCCTCCCCAGCCGTATCGCGGTGGCGTTCCCCGCACACGCGGGGATGAACCGGCCCGGAGCATCCCCACGGCATAGGCTTGCGCGCGTTCCCCGCACACGCGGGGATGAACCGAAAAATCCCAGGTCCGGCTAGGAACCTGGGAAGCGTTCCCCGCACACGCGGGGATGAACCGGTGGGGTGCGATGCGACGAAGCCGGGGTTAGCGCGTTCCCCGCACACGCGGGGATGAACCGCTGCAGATCAACGGCTCGATCAGCAGCACCACGCGTTCCCCGCACACGCGGGGATGAACCGGCCGTCCTTTGCAGGTAAAGGAACCGCGCCGCGCGTTCCCCGCACACGCGGGGATGAACCGCGTCTGGCGCAGGAACGGGCCATGCGGGAGCTGCGTTCCCCGCACACGCGGGGATGAACCGGCACCGGCGCGGCTGAACTTCGGGCGCCCCTTGCGTTCCCCGCACACGCGGGGATGAACCTACAGCTCCGGCCGCCGCGTCGCGGTGCATGAAGCGTTCCCCGCACACGCGGGGATGAACCGCCGAGTGCCGCAATCGCCCACACAAACGCCGTGCGTTCCCCGCACACGCGGGGATGAACCGGCCCTGGCTGATCCGACCGTCCGCGCCATCGTGCGTTCCCCGCACACGCGGGGATGAACCGACGCAGATCGCATCGCCCTTGCCCAGGAACACGCGTTCCCCGCACACGCGGGGATGAACCGGGCCAGCCTGGAGGCATCGCGGCCGATCGCCTGCGTTCCCCGCACACGCGGGGATGAACCGGTGATGCTCTGCAGGTCGGCCATCGCTCAGGCGCGTTCCCCGCACACGCGGGGATGAACCGGACAGATCGACCTTCAACGGTGGAGCTTGCTCGCGTTCCCCGCACACGCGGGGATGAACCGATGCTCGGAACCGATACCTACGAGCGCGTGACGCGTTCCCCGCACACGCGGGGATTAACCGGGATATCCGTGACATTCGACCTGCTGAGCTTGGCGTTCCCCGCACACGCGGGGATGAACCGTTGGATGCCGAGAACGGCCGCCTCTACTCTGTGCGTTCCCCGCACACGCGGGGATGAACCGGAGATGGCCGAGGGCCGCGCCTACGAGCCGCGGCGTTCCCCGCACACGCGGGGATGAACCGGTCTCCGTCTCTACGGCCGGCGCCGGCCGCGCGCGTTCCCCGCACACGCGGGGATGAACCGGAACTTGGGTATGACCTTCCTCATCCATATCCGCGTTCCCCGCACACGCGGGGATGAACCGGATTTCCAGCGCCTGGTCTCCATTAGCGCGGTGCGTTCCCCGCACACGCGGGGATGAACCGGCGCTGCCTTGGGTGCCGGTCTGGCCCACCGCGCGTTCCCCGCACACGCGGGGATGAACCGGATTGTAGCAGCCATCTCCGCCGCCCACCCCGGCGTTCCCCGATCGTGTCCCATCGCGTGGTGTAGGAGCGATGATCCTCGGCGGGTTGGGCCGCCGCGTCAGGCTGGCACGGCGGACAGGCTGACGGGGGCAGTGTTGCTGACGGAGCCGATGGTTTCCAGGGTCATGTAGCGGGCGCGCTGGGTGGCCCATTCGTCGGATTGCTCGAGCAGGATGGCCCCGACGAGGCGGAGCACGGCGGCCTCGTTGGGGAATATGCCGACGACATTCGTTCGGCGCTTGATTTCCCCGTTCAGCCGCTCGATCGGGTTTGTGCTGTGCAACTTGGCCCGATGTGCGGCGGGGAAGTGCATATAGGCCAGCACGTCCTCCTCGGCGGTGTCCATCAGGGCTGCGAGCTTGGGCACCTTGGGGCGGAGCTGGTCGGCGACGGTGCGCCACTGGGCGTGGGCCGCGGCGGCGTCCCCTTCGGCATAGGCGGTTCCGATCCAGGCGGAGACGATGCGGCGCTGGGTCTTGCCGGCATGGGCGAGCGCGTTGCGGGCGAAGTGGACGCGGCAGCGCTGCCAGGTGGCCCGCAGCACCTTGGTCACGGCCGCCTTCAGCCCCTCATGGGCGTCGGAGATGACGAGCTTCACGCCCGCCAGGCCGCGGCGCTTGAGGGTGCGGAGGAAATCGAGCCAGAAGGGTTCGGCCTCCGAACTGCCGAGGGCCATGCCGAGCACCTCGCGCCGCCCGTCGGCATTCACACCCACCGCAATGGTGACCGCGACAGGGACGATGCGGCCTGCCTCGCGGACCTTCACGTAGGTCGCGTCGAGCCAGAGATAGGGCCAATCGCCCTCGATGGGGCGGGTCAGGAAGTCGCGCACACGATCGTCGATCTCGGCGCAGAGGCGCGAGACCTGGCTGCGGCTGATGCCCTCCATGCCCATGGCGCGGACCAGGTCGTCCACCGAGCGGGTGGAGATGCCCTGGACGTAGGCCTCCTGGATCACCGCCGTCAGCGCCTTCTCAGCTGTCCGGCGCGGCTCCAGGAAGGCCGGGAAGTAGGAGCCGCGGCGAAGCCTGGGGATCCGCAGTTCAACAGTGCCGGCCCGGGTCTGCCAGTCGCGGTCCCGGTAGCCGTTGCGCTGCAGCAGCCTCTCCGGGCTGCGCTCGCCATGGGCGGCGCCGGTCACCTCGCCCACCTCCAACTCCATCAGGCGCTGGGCGGCAAATCCGATCATCTCGCGCAGGAAGGTGGCGTCGGAGCCCTTTTCCAGGAGGTCCCGCAGGGCGATCTTGTCGTCGGTCATCGTGGTCGATCCAAGGCTTGGGGTTGCAGGTCTCAGCAACCCAACCCTACCGAAGATCACCGCGGTGGCCGCCCGGGGGCGCTCCGCTCCGCTCAGCCAGGGGCTTCGCTACGCGCCCCAGGCTCTGGACCTCCTACACCACCACCGGGGACACGACCCGTTCCCCGCACACGCGGGGATGAACCGGCGCTCGGCTGGTTCCCGCTAGCTGCCAGGGTGCGTTCCCCGCACACGCGGGGATGAACCGGCGTTCCGCGCCGGGGCGCGTGCCGAACGCGCGCGTTCCCCGCACACGCGGGGATGAACCGTGGAGCCGTGGCCCGGCATCACGTCGCGACGTGCATTCCCCCCGCACGCGGGGATGAACCGACGCCAACCGCTCCAAACCGATGCGCTACACCGCGTTCTCCCAGGCGCTCAGGCAGTGTCCGCCTCAGCCGCCTGTCGAGCCGAGACGGAGCTGGGGCGGCACCGAGGCGGACGACCGCCCCTCGCCCTCAGGCCTCAGCCAGGACCGTGCCGCGCGCGGTCAGCACATAGCCACGATGCTCGGCGAAATGCTCGGAGACCGGCCAGCGCTCATGGAACTTCAGCCAAAGGCGCAGCATGTGGCGCTGCTGGCTGCGCTCCGGACCATCGGCGAATTCGGTGCGCGAATGCAGCACGGTGTAGTTGTTGCAGAATTCCATGTCGCCGGGCCGCAGCATGAAATCCAACCGCAGATCCTCCCGCTGCGTCTGGGCATCGAGGAAGTCGAGCGCCTCCGTCTCCATCGCCGTCAACGGCACGCCGCGCTTCACCGCGCCGGCATTGATCTGGTTGCGCAGGTAACGGCAGCTCACGATCCCGTCCGTCTGGCCGAAGACCGGCACCGGCGCCTCGGACACGCCCTTGCCGCCCAGCGCCTCCTCCCGCCGGATGTAGTAGAAGCCGTTGTAGAGCAGGCCGAGATACTCGGGATGCTCGGCCAGGATGGCATTGTGCACGGAGACGGAGCTGACCAGGCTGCTTAGCCCACCCGACAGGCCCTGCCGCAGGCACATCAGCCCCAGGAAGTCGCAGCTGTCGGTATGGTAGGGCAGATAGGCGCTGGTTTCGTAGCCGCGGACGTCCAGGCCGCCATACTTGCGCCCCTGGTCGAAGACATGGCCAAGCAGATCACCCTTGGGATTCTGCCCCAGCGGTTCGCCGAGGTAGAGGCCGAGGCCCCAATAGATCATCCCGACCTCCTCATCCGAGTAGTTGGAGATGTCGAGGCCGCGCAGGATGGTGAAGCCCAGGCCATCGCGAAGCTGGTGCGCGATGGCGCGCAGCTTTTCGCGCAGCCCGTCGAGCGGGAAGGTCGCCTCCTGCCAATGCAACATCGGTGTCCCGGTCCGCACGGCATGGGCCAGGGCGATGGCGATTTCGCGCTGCTCGGCGGGGGTCAGCTCCAGCAGCCAGGGACCATCCTGGCCCAGCTCGGCGCCGCGCCAGGCCCGGGGGCCCGTGACCGGCTGTGTAAGGACCATGCTCATGGACGTCTCCTCTTGTTGGGGGTGTCAGCGGCGTTTGGGATCGAGCGCGTCCCGCAACCCGTCGCCGAAGATGTTCAGTGCGATGACCAGCACGAAGATCATCGCGCCTGGGGCAATCGCCATCCAGGGCGCGGCCGCCATATGCCGTTGCGCCGCATTGAGCATGCTGCCCCAGGATGGCGCCGGGGGCTGCTGGCCCAGCCCGAGGAAGGACAGCGACGCCTCCGCGATGATCGCCGCGGCGGCCATGACGCTCGCCTGGACCAGCAGGGGGGGGAGCATATTGGGCAGGATGTGGCGAAAGGCGATGCGCAGGTGAGAACTGCCGATGACCCGCGCGGCTTCGACGTAATCCTCAGCCCTGATGCTCATCGCCGCGGCGCGTGCGAGACGCACGAACACCGGCAGCGAGGCGATACCGATGGCCAGCATCGCATTCTTCAGATCAGGACCGAGGAAAGCCGCAAGCGTGATCGCGACGATCAGGAAGGGGATCGCGAGCATGGCATCGGTGACGCGCATCACGACCATGTCGAGCACGCCGCCGGCATAGCCGCTGATGACGCCGAGCGGCACGCTGAACAGGAGGGCGACAACCACAGGAATGGCGCCGGCGAGCAACGAGCTGCGCGCGCCCCAGATCATGCGGGACAGCACGTCGCGCCCCACCTCGTCCGTGCCAAGCCAATGCGCGGCGGATGGTGCCTTGCGCACCAGCATGAAGCTTGCCTTGGTCGGGTCATAGGGCGCGATGAGGGGCGCGAGCAGCGCCATCGCGATGAAGCACAGGACGATGGCGCCGGCGACCAGGCTGACGCGGCGCCGCGCAAGGCGGCGCAGCACCCGGCGCAGCCGGCTTTCCGGCCGCACGAAGACGGGGGTCTGTGTCACGCTGGCCATGGTTCAGCCCCGCAGCCGAGGATTGATGACGAAGTAGAGGACATCGGCCGTCAGGCTGACGAGGATGAACAGCACCGCCGAGACCAGCACCAACCCCTGCACGACCGCGTAGTCGCGATACAGCACCCCATCGACCAGCAGCTTGCCGAAGCCGGGGATGGAGAAGATCTGTTCGGTCAGGACGGCGCCGGCCAGCAGATGGCCGAATTCGATCGCACCCAGCGTGACGACCGGCACCAGCGCGTTGCGCAGCGCGTGCCGTAGCACCACCCGCCGCTCGCTCAGCCCCTTGGCGCGGGCGGTGCGCACGTAATCCGCGCCGAGCGACTGCAACATCGCGCTGCGCGTATGGCGCATCAGCACACCGGCGATGCCGGTCCCGAGCACGATCGAAGGCAGAACAAAGCCCATCGCGCTCCGCCGTGGATCCTCCCAGAACGGCACGTAGCCGGAGGAGGGGAACCATTGCAGGTTCACCGAAAAAGCCAGGACGAGAAGGATCCCCAACCAGAAATGCGGGATGGAGATGCTGGTAAGGGATACGGCGCTCGTCGCCGTGTCGAGCCAAGTGCCATGACGGGACGCCGCGAGGACGCCGAGGGGAATGCCGACCACCACGGCAATGATCATCGACGCGAAGGCAAGCTGGAGCGTGATGACGAGCTTGCCCAGCAGCAATTCGGTCACACCCATGCTGTTGCGAAGGGAGATGCCGAGATCGCCGACAAGGGCGCTGCCGAGCCAGCGGAAATATTGGAGGTGGATCGGCAGGTCCAACCCGTATTTGTGCCGGATCTCCTCAAGTCCTTGCAGGTCGATCTCGTCCCCGCCCATCGCCAGGGCAGGGTCCCCCGGCAGCAGGCGCTGCAGGAGGAACACGAGCACGCTCAGGATCAGTACCGTGGGCACCGCGAGCGCCAGGCGCTGACCGAAGAAAATCAGAAAGCGCATGGACGGGTCTCCTCGTTGATCCGAAGCGTGGCGCGGCTACTGCAGCGTGATGCCGCGGACGCGGATCGTGCTGTCCGGATGCGGCACGAAGCCACGGACACGTGTGCTGACGCCGGTGAAGGTTCGGCGGTGCCACAGGATCAGGCTCGGCAGTTCCTCGGCCAGGATGGCATTGGCGCTCCGGTACAGCCGCTGGCGTTCGGCGGCGTCGTCGGTCTGGCGTGCCTTCACCAGGATCTCGTCAAGTGCCGCATTGCAGTACTTCGAGTCATTCTGCGGCCCGGTACAGCTATAGTGGGTGAAGACGTTCCCATCCGGATGGGGGCGCCCGCTCCAGAAGGTGAAGAGGGCCTCGAACTGGCCGCGACGGCCGTTCTGCAGCATCGTCGCGTTTTCCTGGGTTTCGAGGTTCATCGTGATGCCGGCTTCGCTCAGCATGGCCTGGATGAACTGCGCGGCCTCCTGGCGCTCCCGCTCCGGCGGAACCAGCAAAGTGAAGGTAAGGTTCGGCACACCGGCCGCGCGGAGGAGGCGGCGGGATGCGGCGACATCGCGCTCCGGCACCGGATGGCTGGTGTCGTAATTCGGGTTGGACGGATTCACGAACTGGTTGCCCGCGGTATACTTGTCCTCGAACAGTGCGTGCACCATCGCGTTGCGATCGATCGCGAGGTTGATTGCCTGGCGGATACGCACGTCGCGGCCGAGCAACGCACCATGCGGCCCGTTGTTGGTATTCAGGCGAATCACATGGTAGCCGAGGTCGGGGGCTGAGACGACATTGACGTTGGGATCAGCGTCAAGCTGCGGCAGGTCGGTCGGCGTCAGGCGCTCGGCGATCTGCAACTCTCCCGAGCGAAGCGCGGAAATCCGGACCGTCGAATCTGTGATCGGCATGTATTCGATGCGATCGGGGCCCTGCATCGCCCTGTCCCAGTAATTGGCATATCGCTCGACCACGATGCGCCCCTGCGGCACGCGTTCGACGAAGCGATAGGGTCCCGCGCAGACCGGCGCCGTGCCGAAGCGATCCCCGAGCGCCTCCGACGCCTTGGGCGAGACGATCATCCCCGCCCGTTCGGCCAGGTTGATCAGCAGCAGGCTGCTCTGTGGCTCCTTCAGGACCAGGCGCAGGGTCAGCGGATCGACGACCTCGGCATGATCGAGCGCCGTCAGCTCCGACCGACGCAGCGAGCCGGTGCGCGTCACGTTCCGCTCCAGGGTGAAGCGCACCGCCTCGGCGTTCATCGGCTCCCCATCATGGAAGGTGACGCCAGGCCGCAGCTTCAGCGTGACCGACATCCCGTCCGGCGCGACGACGTAGCTCTCCGCGAGCTGCGGCACCAGATCCAGATCCGTGGATACATCGAAGAGCTTGTCACAGATCGCGGTCAGCGGTTGCCGTCCGCTGGCGAGGCGGTTGGTGGCGGGATCGAGCGCATCGGGGTCCTCATTGATCCCGATGCGCAAGGTGCCCTGGGCGGCAGCGCCGAAGGCCCAGCCTGTGGCCAGAGCAATGACGGCGAGAAGGCGGAGCTTATGCATCATTCATCCTGTCCTTGTGATGGTGTCAGGGGTGATCGACCGGCAGGATCGGCGGCTGACGAAACCGTTCCAGCAGCCGGGCCAGGCGCGGCTCAACAGGCCGGGTGAGTGCGGGGCTGAGACCGGACCAGGCCGGAATCTCACGCCAGTTATGGCAGGCCACCGCATGGCCCGCCGGATCCGCCACCAAGGCCGGCGCTTCCGTCGCGCAGCGTGCGGTGGCGAAGGGGCAACGGGGATGGAAATGGCAGCCCGTCGGCGGATCCAGCGGGCTCGGCAGGTCGCCGTCGAGCACGAGGCGCGCGCGGCGTTCCGGCTCCGGCGCCGGGACGGCATCGAGCAGCGCGCGGGTATAGGGGTGGCGCGGTGCGGCGAAGATCGCATCGGTCGGCGCGACCTCCACGAGCTTGCCGAGGTACATCACCGCCACGCGATGCGCGATGTAGCGCACGGCCATCAGATCATGGGAGATGAACAGCAGACCAAGCCGCATGTCCTGTTGCAACCGCCGCAGCAGGTTCAGGATCTGCGCCTGCACCGAGACATCGAGCGCCGAGACCGGCTCATCACACACGATCAGCTGCGGGGACAGCGCCAGCGCCCGGGCAATGCCGATGCGCTGGCGCTGGCCCCCCGAGAATTCATGCGGGTAGCGCGCCATATGGGCGGGATTCAACCCGACCATCTGCAGAAGCTCCGCGACGCGCCGCGTGATTCCCGACCCGGCATCGATGTGATGCACATGCATCGGCTCGCCGATGATCTCATGCACGGTCATGCTGGGGTTCAGCGAGCTGAACGGGTCCTGGAAGATCAGCTGGAGGTTTCGCCGATGCGAGCCCATGGCTGTCGCATCGAGCTTCAGCAGGTTCTCGCCGCGAAAGGCCACGGATCCGGCGCTGGCCTCGATCAGGCGCAGGATCAGCCGCCCGGTGGTGGACTTGCCGCAGCCGCTTTCACCGACGAGGCCCAGGGTCTCGCCCTCGGCCAGGTCGAAGGAGATGTTATCGACCGCGGCCAGCCGGCCGCGCCGCTGGAACAGGCCGCCCACGTCGAAATATTTGCTCAACCCGGCCACGCGCAGCAGCGGCGGAGGGCTCACCGGGGCAATCCGCGCCGCGCTCATGGCACAGCGTCCAGCGGCGCCATGTGGCAGGCGGCGAGGTGCCCAGGCAGCAGCGAACGCAGCGCGGGCTCGTCCTGCCGGCAGGGCGCGGCGGAGAAGGGGCAGCGCGGCTCGAACACGCAGCCGGGCGGCAGGTGGCGCAGATCCGGCACAGCGCCGTCGATCCCGACCAGAGGGTGGTCGCCCGGCTCCGCCCGCGGCACCGCGCCGAGCAGCCCGACGGTATAGGGGTGCTCGGGGTGGCCGATGACGCGCGCGGTGGCGCCGCGTTCCACCACACCGCCAGCGTACATCACGACAATCTCGTCCGCGAGGCCGGCGATGAGACCGATATTATGGGAGATCAGCATGATCGACGTGCCGCGCTCCTGCTGGATGTCGCGCAGCAGCTCGACGATCTGGGCCTGAACCGTGACATCGAGCGCGGTGGTCGGCTCATCGGCGATCAGCAGCTTCGGCTCGCAGGCCAGTGCGATCGCGATCATCACGCGCTGCCGCATGCCGCCCGAAAGCTTGTGCGGGTAATCGCTGAAGCGGCGTTCCGGCGCCGGGATACGCACCTGGCGCAGCAGCCCTATGGCACGGTCGCGCGCCTCCCGCCGGCTGACACGCTCATGCGCCTGGATCGCCTCCATGATCTGGTCCCCGATGGTGAAGGCGGGGTTCAGCGACGACATCGGCTCCTGGAAGATCATCGAGATGGCGCTGCCGCGCAGGCTGCGCACCTGGCTCGCCGACATCGCCAGCAGGTCGCGCCCCTGAAACAGGATGCTCCCGCTGGTGATGCGCGCCGTCTGCGGCGGCAACAGCCCCATGATGGCGAGGGAGCTGACGCTTTTTCCGCTGCCGGATTCTCCGACGATGCCGAGGCATCCGCCGGCCGGCACGTCGAAGCTCGCGCCGCGAACCGCGGGCATGATGCCGGCCTCGCCGGCGAAGGACACCGACAGGTCGCGCACCTGCAACAGCGGCGCCGCTGCCGCGGCCTGCGGCATCACGGGCAGGGAGTGGCCGTCGGCGCCGTCCATGCTCAGCCGACCAGGGTCGCTCGGCCATCGACGGCCACGAGGCCGAGGCCAACGGGGCGCACCAGGAGCGGATTCGCCTCCAACTCGATGAGCCTGCCGCCGAGGTCGTGGGCCAGCCAGCTTATCCGCACCACGGCATCGACGATCGCCGGCACATCCAGCACCGGCATGCCACGCGCGCCTTGCAGCAGCGGCGCGAGGCGGAGCGACTCCACCATCCGCAGCGCCCGCTCCGGCGCGACGGGCGCCGGGGCGATGGCGACGTCCTTGAGAATCTCGACGATGGTGCCGCCCAGGCCGACCAGCACGACCGGGCCGAACAATGGATCGTACCGGGCGCCGATGATCACCTCGGCCGCGCCCTTGATCATCTCCTGCACGCTGAAGCCATCGATCCGCGCCTGCGGCAGATGTCCGGCGACGGTCGCCTGCATGGCGACCGCGGCCGCCGCGACCGCGCCAGCATCGCGCAGGCCGAGGGCTACGCCCCCCACGTCGCTCTTATGCGCGATGTCGCGTGAGACGGCCTTGAGGACCACCGGGAAGCCAAGGGCCGCAGCGGCCTTACCGGCGGCCTCGGGGGTCGCGGCGAAGCTCTCCCGCGTCACCGGCACGCCATAGGCGGCGAGGGCGGCCTTCACCTCGCCCTCGGTCGCCACACCATCGGGCAATTCCGGGATTGCCGGCAGGCCCGCGGGGCGCAGCGCCATGGGGCTCGCCTCGGCCCGCAGCCGGTCGAATTGCGCGACCAGCTCCATCGCCCGCAGCGCATCCTCGAAGCGGTCGAAATAGGGTTGGTCCACCTCGCGCAGGGCCGCGCGCGGGCGGTCGGCCGCGGCCCCTGGGGTCAGCGCCAGGAAGCAGGGCTTGGGCGAGGCCTTGGCCACCTCCCCGATCAGCCGGGTCTTTTCGGCGAAGAAGGGCATCGAGGTCAGCACCACGAGGCCATAGGCGACGGCCGGATCGGCGAGCAGGATGTCCGCCGCGAGCTTGGTGATGTCCAGGCTGTCGGGCGCCTTGCGGCCGCCGAGGTCGATCGGATTGTCGGCCTGGGGCGGCAGCAGGATTTCCCCAAGCTGCGCCCGCGTCGCCTCCGACAGCACCGCCATCCCCAGCCCGATTTCGGTCACGCGGTCCGAGGCGATGCCGGCGCCGCCACCCGAGGTGGAATAGACCCCAACCCCGCCCGGGCTTCGCGCGCCCGGATGGCGCACCAGGATATTGGCCGCCCGCACCATGTCGTCGGGATCGCGCGCCAGGACCACGCCGGTTTCCCGGCAGATCGCCTCGAACACGTCGTAGGAGCCGGCGAGGCTTGCGGTATGGGACCGTGCGGATTTCACCCCGGCCTCGGTCCGCCCGGTCTTGACCAGCAGCAGCGGCTTGCCGGCGGCCTGGCAGGCGGCCGCGGCGGCACGGAAGCGAGCACCGTCCTTCAGCCCCTCGACATACAGGCAGATGGCTTTGGTTTCCGGGTCCTCGACCATCACTTCCAGGAAGTCGCAGATCTCCAGATCCGCCTGGTTGCCGAGCGAGACGCAGTGCCGGAAGCCGATCCCATCGGTGCTGGCGCGGTCGAAGACCGAAACCATCAGCGCCCCCGACTGGCTGATCAGCCCGATCGAGCCGCTCAGCAGCCGATCGGTATCGAGCACCACCGAGGAGCAGAGCGGCATGCGATGATGCGGCACGATCAGCCCCATGCAGTTCGGGCCGACGATCCGCATGCCCGACTGGCGCGCGATCGCCACCATCTCCGCCTGCATGGCCGCCCCTTCCTCGCTGGCCTCGGCGAAGCCGGTCGAGATGATGACGCAGCAGCCGACGCCGGCCGTCGCGGCGGCGGCGACATTCTGCACCAGCGTCTCGCCGGGCACCGCCAGGATGGCGACCTCGGGCGGGGTCGGCACATCGGCGAGCGTCGCATAGGCGGTGCGGCCCAGCACCTCTGGCCGGCCACGGTTGATCGGCACGAGGTCGCCCGCAAAGCCGTGGTGGACGAGGTGGTACATGATCCGCCCCCCGAACTTCGCGCGGCTGTCGGAGGCACCGACGACGGCGATCGAGGCCGGCTCCAGGATCTGGCGGATCGACAGGCGGGGCTTCACCCAGGGCGGCGACGACAGGGGGGGGATCGTGTCCATGACGGGCTCCGTCAGAGGAAAGCGGACATGCCGAGCGTCTCGCGCCCGATGATCAGGCGCTGGATGCCGGCGGTGCCATCGATGGCGGAAAGCATGGCGGCGTCGCGCCAGCAGCGTTCGACCTCCGCCTCCTCCGCCGTCCCCCAGGCGCCCATGCTTTCCATGGCGGCCTGGCAGACGGCGAGCGCGGTATCCACGGCGAAGACCTTGGCCATCGAGACGTCGCGCGGCGCACGCTTGCCGCTGTCCAGGATCGCGAGGGCGTTGAAGCAAAGCAGCCGCGCCGCCTGCAGCCGCGTGGCCGCATCGGCCAGCACGATCTGGATCGCCTGGAACTTGCCGATCGGGCGGCCGAAGGCCACGCGCTCCCGCGCATAGGCCAGGGCACGGTCGAGCGCATGGCTCGCGATCCCCACCGCCTGGATGCCGATGAAGCCGCGCGAGGCCTCGATGCCACGATGGAACTGCTCACCGCCGGCGCCGGCCTCGCCGAGGATGCTGTCGCGCGGGACGCGGGTGCCGTCGAAGGTGACCTCGGCCAGCGAAAGCTGGCGCAGCCCCACGGTGTCGATGTCGCGGCTTACCCAGGGGGAGATGTCGCGCTCCACGACAAGGCGGCTGAGGCCGCCGCTCGCCGGGTCCACCACCATCAGCGTCATCAGATCGGCGACGCTGCCGAGCTTCAGCCAGCGCTTGCGGCCATTGACGACGTAGTGATCGCCGTCCAGCACCGCGGTGGTGGTGAAAGCGCGCATGTCGGACCCCGCCTGCGGCTCGGTGATCGCGGCGGTGGCGATCCAGTCACCGGAGAAAAGCTTCGGCAGCCAGCGGCGTTTCTGCTCGGCGGTGCCGAGGTAGTTGATGGTGCGCGGCGGCACCACCTCGCCGAACAGGACCGGCCCCTTCGCCACCTGCTCCAGCAGCATGCCGTATTCGACGTAGCTCAGCCCGGCGCCACCGAAGTCGCGCGGGATGGTGCTGCCGAGGTAGCCGAGCGGCTGCAAGGCGCGCAGGCAGGTCCGCATCTGCTCGGCGGTCAGCCTGGTGCCGGGCGGGGTGGCGGCGGAGATCGGCGCGATCACGCGTTGCACCACCTCGGCCACCGCCGCCTGAAGCTCCCGCGTCGCGGGGGTATCGAAGACGGTCATCTCAGCGCCCCTTGAAGACGGGTTGGCGTTTCTCGTTGAAGGCGGCGATGCCTTCGCGCATGTCCTCGGACTTGCCGCCGATCTCGGACCAATGCGTCTCCAGCGCCTGGGCCGCGCCCGGCGAATGGACATACTGCGCCCGCACGGTTTCCTTGATCGCCTTGAAGGTGATGGGCGCGCCGCCGGAGACCCGCTTGGCGATGCGCGCGACCTCGGTCACGAACTCCGCCTCGGGGATGACGCGTGAGACCAGCCCCATCTCATGGGCCTGCGTGGCGTTCAGATCCTCGCCCAGGATCAGCAGATCCAGCGCGCGGTTGCGGCCGATGAAATGGGTCAGCCGTGTCAGGCTCATGCCCCAGCTCGGGATGACGCCGAGATAGGCATCGCCCGTGCGGAACCGCGCCGTCGAGGCGGCAAGGCGCACATCGCAGGCCATGCCGATCGCGAAGCCGCCACCGATGCACCAGCCCTGGATGGCGGCGATGACGGGCTTGGGAAAGCTTTCGAGCCGGTCCACCACCGCACGACCAAGATCGCGAAACCGCGTACTGGACTGCGATGTCCGTGCCGACGCCTTGAGATCGGCACCGGCGCTGAAGGCCTTGGTGCCGGAACCGGTCAGCACCACGCAACGCGTCTCGTCACGGCTCTCCAGCGCGTCGAACGCGGCGAGCACCTCTTCCAGCAGCGTGACCGTCACCGCGTTCACCGGGGGGCGCGAAAGGGTGATCGTCGTCACGGCATCGAGGTGATCGATCTGGATGGTCTCGTAAGGCATCGGGTACTCTCTCTCGGCCGGCTTGAGGTCATCCCGCGCGGCCATCCGTCGCGGTCAATCGGATGAAATCCTGCCGGCCAAGGCGCCGGCAAATTATCAAGCATGCTTGGTAATCACGCGAAGACAGCCTGGGCGGCTGCAGCGCCGTTGCTTGGTGAAACAAAGCAATCGCTATGCCAGCGGTCACGCAGCACTCCGCGCCAGTCGGCGCTGGAACTGTCCGCGCACCGGTTTGGCGAGGCCAAGGTGCTCGCGCAGCGTGGTGCCCTCATACTCCTTGCGGAACAGGCCCCGACGCTGGAGCACCGGCACGACCTGGTCGACGAAGACCGCGAGCTGGTCGGGGAAGTAGGGCGGCATCAGGTTGAAGCCATCGCAGGCCCCTTCCTTCAGCCACAGCTCCATCAGATCGGCCAATTGCTCCGGTGTTCCCACGAAGTTCTGGTGCGCGCGCGACCGGGCGATGAAGCGGGCTGCCCCATCGATGGTCAGCTTCTGCCGCGCCGCCTCAGAAAGCAGCGTGTCGGCGTTTGCCGTCGGCTTCTTGACGCGCCGGATCTCCTCGATCGGAAGGAGATCGTGCGGGTCGCGTTCGTAGAGGGGAAAATTCAGGTTCTCGCTCAACATCCAGATCCCGACGTCAGGATGCACCAGGTCGCCCGTCTCCCGTTCCAGCCGCAGCGCCTCCGCCTCGGTCGAGCCAAGCAGCGGCGAGAGGCCGGGCATGATCACGACCTCCTCCGGCCGGCGGCCATAGCCCGCCATCCGGGCATGGGTCGAGGAGCGGAACTCGCGGGCTTCCTCGATCCGGCTCTGGGCCGTGAAGATCGCCTCGCCCACCGCGGCGGCGAAGTCCCGCCCCGGCGGCGATCCGCCGGCCTGCACCAGCACCGGCCAGCCTTGCGGTGGGCGTGGTTGGCGCAAGGGGCCGCGCACGGTGAAGCTGTCGCCACGGTGATCGATGCGGTCGATCAGCGCCGGGTCACAGAACTGGCCCGTGGCTTGGTCGCGCAGCAGGGCCGCATCATCCCAGCTATCCCACAAGGCCGTGCAGACATCGATGAACTCGCGGCCGCGGATATAGCGATCCGCTTTCTCCATGGAACGGTCGCGGCTGAAATTCAGCGCGGCCTTGTCTTCCCAGGTGGTGACGACGTTCCATCCGGCGCGGCCACGGCTGAGATGGTCCAGCGTCGCGAACTTGGAAGCGATGGCATAGGGCTCGTGATAGGTCGTCGAAAGCGTGCCCACGAGGCCCAGCCGTTCCGTCACCGACGACAGCGTCGAGAGCAGCGAGACCGGGTCGAGATTGGAGATCGCCTGCCGCCCGAAGAAGCGCCCGTCGCGCTCGCGGGTGAACAGCGTGTCGCCGACGAAGAACAGGTCGAACTTGCCGCGCTCGGCGAGTTGCGCCGCTGTCCGGTAGAAGTCGAGCGTGCTCAGCCCTGCTGCCGTGACGCTCGGATGGCGCCAGCCGGCGATGTGATGGCCGCCCGGATAGATGAAGAGCCCGAGGTGCAATTGCCTGGTCATCGGCTGTCTCCCGCCCCCTGGTGTTCGAGCAGGACGGCTGCGGCCTGTTCGGCGAAGCGGCTGGCGGGCTTCGCGAGGTTCAGATGCGCGCGCAACGTGCTCCCGGCGTAGCTGGTGCGGGCCAGCCCCTGCTGCCGGAGGATCGGCATGACATCGGCGATCAGGCGCTCGCCATCCTCGGCCAGCACGGCGGGCAGGATGTTGACGCCGTCGATCCCCGCCGCGGCCCGCCAGTTGGACAGCGCTGCCGCAAACGCCGCGGCCGTGCCGACAAAGCGCCACACCGGATCGCCCGTTGTGGGTGCCATCGCATCCAGCCGATTGCCGCGCGCCTTTGCCTCCGCATCGCTGTCACCCAGGATCGGGGCGACATTCACCAGGATCCGCAGCGCATCCGGCGACCGGCCCGCCTTCGCCACCATGCCGCGCAGCCTGGCTGCGAAGGCCTTTGCCTGCGCCGGATCGCCGCAATCGGCGAGGAACACATCCGCCGATGCCGCGGCCAGGGCGAGCCCGGCATCCGAGGCATCGCGCATGATGACGACCGGATGTCCCTGAATCGGCCGCACCGCGGTCAGCGGGCCGCGCACCGAGAAGTATGTGCCGACGTGGTGGATGGGGTGGATCTTCTCCGACAGGGCGAACATGCCGGCCGCCTTGTCGGCGATGACCGCATCATCTTCCCAACTGTCCCAGAGCTTCATGGCAACGTCGATATACTCGCGCGCTCGGTCGTACCGTTCGGCGCTGCTCAGGCTCGGCAGCACATGGCCGAAATCCGCCTCCTGCTGATCCTCTCCCTCCAGATCGACGATCCAGGCCGTGCGGCCGGCGGAGAGATTGTCCAGCACCGCGAAGGCACGTGCCGTGTGGAAGGGCTGGGTATGCGCCATGTAGACGGTCGCCCCCAGGCCGAGGCGCCCGGTGTGCGCGATCATCGCGGCGATCAGCGGCAAGGTGTCGAACTGGAGCACATCCTGGCCGCCCGACATCAAGGCGGCCGGGCCGCCGCGTGGCGGCAGGAACAGCACGCCATCCAGCAGCGCGGCCTCGGCCCGGCGCAGCAGCGCCTCATAGCGCGGCATGCCGCCTGGCTCGTCGACGAGGGGCGAGACCCTCCAGGCCGCAGGATGGTGCCCGTGGCCGCTGATCGACAATGTGATGTGCATGGCGCCTCTCTCGTCAAACATGCGTCCGGGCTCAGCGTCCCGTCGGTGGGGACACGCTCGTGATGCGGCCGATGGCCGGGAGCCGTGGCGGGGTCAGGGATCTTGTCGCCGCGGAGCAGGGCCACCCGCCAAGCACGACAGCCCCGCCTCTTGTTGCGACAGTCGCGATGTCCCTCGACGCCCGCATGTCCTAGCCCCCGCTGGGACCCGCCGAGAGATGTCGGACGAGCCTTCAATTATCACGCATACTCGATAATTTATCGCGCACACTTCACAAGTCGGGAAAGCACAATTCGTGCCAATGTTTCGCAGTGCACTTTCCCTGGCCGTTTGGAAGGCTGGTGTGCAGCACGTCAAAGTCGGCGGACGCCTCTGACGGGCGACGCCGCCCCGAGGAGCGCGGCCGGGCCATTGCGTCATCATCGCCGATGACAGAACGATTTGCGCTACCCGCCACACATGCCATGGCCATAGCCCTCGTCATGCCCTGGCACCGCCGCGCGCACCAACCATGTGTGAGCCGCGGGTGACCCGGGCATGTGCCAGGGCGCGCGGGATCTGCCTCCGGTATTGAGGCATATGGCGCTGTTTGCGGCATCCTTGCCGGAGTACGCCGAGCCGAGCAGCGACGGGTCGATGCCGGCTGGTCTCAGCCGGCCGCCGCCACGAGCCGTCGCATCAACGCCACCAAGACCTTCTGCTCAGCGGCGCTGAGGCCGGCCAAGGTTTCGTCATGCGCCGCGCGCGCCGAGGGTTCGATTGCCGCGAGCAATTCCAGCCCTGGCTCGGTACAGGCACAGAGTCGCGCGCGCCTGTCATCGGCGAAGACCGTGCGACGAACCAGGCCGCGCGTCTCCAGTCGCCGGATTGCGCCGGCGGTTGTCGTCCGGTCGAGCGCGACATCCTCGGCCAAGGTGGTCTGATCGGCCTCCCCCCGGCGCGCGAGCGCGCCCAGCAGGCTGTACTGAAGCGGCGTGATTCCGAACTCGGCGCAGTTGCGCGTGAAAAGCGCCACATGGATCTGGTGAAGGCGTCGGATAAGGAAGCCTGGCCGCTGAGCCAGTGGCCAGGGCCGCTCAGCAGGCGTCTTGGTCACTGCCAACCGCGTCTCCTCACCTTCGCCTGTCCGATGGAGGTGCGGCAAGCCACGCCCGAGGTCAATCGCGGCCTGTTTCGGGCGGAGTATGAAGGGGCGACACTGCGCAGCCATCTCAACCTGCCTCGCCCGGAGAACCGGCATGCCCGGCAGAAGGCGCTACAGGGTGGCCCGCATACGAAAATCCCCCGGCCGGGGTGTCTTGGTGAGGAGCCGCGATGGCGATACCGTCACGCCAAGACATCATTCTGAGGAAACGCCATGACCCCCCCTGACCGCCTGCGCGCCTTGCTGGCCGAACCTGGATTTGTCGTGATGCCGGCCGTCTGGGACGGGTTGAGCGCCAAGCTGACAGCCAACGCCGGGTTCCGCACCGCCTTCCTTTCCGGGTCCTGCGTGGCGGCCAGCCGCCTCGGCGGGCCGGACCTCGATCTGATCTCCTTCGGCGAGATGATGGACTCGTTCAACATGGTGCGCGGCGCCGCGCCGGACCTGCTGGTGCTGGCCGATGGCGACCATGGCTACGGCAATGCCATGAACGTACAGCGCACGGTGCGCGCCTATGGCCGCGCCGGCGCCGCCGCGATCCTGATCGAGGACAAGATCACCCCTCGGGCGCTGACCGCGGCTGGCAAGCCCTGCCTCCCGCGGGAGGAGGCCCGGATGAAGCTGCGGGCAGCGGTGGAAGCGGCCAAGGAGTCCGGCATCCTGATCCTGGCGCGGACCGATTGCCGCCCGACACGGGGCATCGATGAAGCGGTCGTGCGGATCGAGATGTTCGTGGAGGAGGGCGCCGATATCCTGTTCCTCGATTCCCCCGCAGATGACGCCGAGGTTCTGCGCGCTGTGGCCGCCGCGGCCGGGCGGCCGTCCTTCGCCGTCCTCTCCCCCGGCGCCCCGCGCGCGACGCCGTCGCAGACGGAAGCCGCCGCGCTGGGCTTCAAGATCGGCACCTACCCGACCGGGCTGCTCGCACCTGTGGCGGCGGGCATGAAGGCCGGGCTCGCGGCATTGGCCGCCGGCGCGGCGGAGGCAGCCAGCGCGATGCCTCCGCCGGAGCTTCGCACGACCTTGGGCTATGCCGACTACGATGATCAGGCGCGGCGTTTCATCCTGCCGGGCTGATGGCCTTCATGGGGGGCCAGGGGTTTTATCCTGACCCCCACGCATTGCGCGTTGATGCCTGCGCCAAGGCGACGATACTCGCCCCTTCATCGAAGGAGCCGCCCCCATCGTCACCCGCTTGCCGCCCCTGCGCAGCCTGCGCGCCTTTGAGGCGGCTGGTCGGCACCTGAGCTTCACCATCGCCGCCGAGGAGCTGGGGGTGACCCCCGGTGCGATCAGCCACCAGATCCGCCAGTTGGAGGAGTTTCTCGGCGCCCGGCTGTTCGATCGGCAGCACCGTGAGGTCACGCTGACCGCACGCGGCCAGGCCTATCAACGCTCCCTCGCCGAGGCGTTCCGGCGGATGGAGGATGACACGCGGGTGCTCTTCGCCGCGAACGACCCGGCCAACCTCAGGGTCTATGCCTCGACCAACCTTGCCATGCGCTGGCTGGTGCCGCGGCTGCCGCGGCTCGCCGCACGTCACCCCTCGATCACCCTGGAGCTGTCCGCCGAGGGCGGGCCGCCGCCGGCGTTGCAGCCGAGGCGCTTCGACCTCGCCATCACCCATGGCGCGGCGCCTTTGGCCAAAACGGAGCCGGCGCGGCTGTTCGATGGGCGGCTCGTTGCGGTGTGCAGCCCACGCTACCTCGCCGGCCGCGGGCCGATCACCCAGCCCGCGCAGCTCGACCCGGACAGCCTCATCCATTCGCGCAAGCGCAAGGGCGATTGGCGGCGCTGGCTGCGGCTGGCCAAGGTCCCGGAGGTCGATGCCAGCCGGGGCATCAAGTTCGAGGATATGAACCTCGCCTATATCGCGACTGTCTCGGGCATGGGGGTGATGCTGTTCTTCGCGAACCTGGTCGCGGAGGATCTGCAGACCGGCCGGCTCGTCATGCTGTTCGATGTCGCACTGACCGAGGAGCCCGACTGGCTCGTCTATACGACGCCCGCGCCGGAGAAGGCGCAGGCGACGCTGCTGCTGCGCGACTGGCTGCTCGCCGAGGCCCAGAACGATCGCCAGCGCGATCGCTGAGCCCCGGCGGGCGGCTCACTGGCGGCGGGACATGTTCCAGAACACCGCGATCGGGAATTCGATCACGTTCTGCAGCTCCGCCCGATAGGCGGCCGGGGCCGAGAACTGGCCGCCCAGGATGTAGTTGACGTTGTCGTGGAAGGCCAATTGCAACTCGTCGGCGAGCTTGGCGCGTTCCTCCGCCGTCCGCGCGCGGGCCAGCTTGGTGATGAGCTCGGTCTGGCGCTCATCGCAGGTCCAGCCCGAATAATCGGCGCAGTTGTAGGCGACGCCAGGATTGGCCAGCGGGTTCACGAGGTCGACACCATTCCAGATGATGTTGACGACGCTCCAGCCGCCTTCGTTGACCGGGCCACGGTTGAAGCGGCGCTGGGCGACGGTCGCGTAATCCGATGTCGCCAGCTGCACGTTGAAGCCGGCTCGCTTCATCTGGTCGGCGATGACCAGGCCCATCGGGTTCAGCAGCGCCGAGCTCTGCGAATGCAGGAACACCACCGGTTCGTTGTTGTAGCCGGACTCACGCAACAAGGCGCGCGCCCGCTCGGTCCCCGCATTCTGGAAGATCGCGGCGCCGGCGCTGGACTGGCTCGGTGTGTTGCACATGTAGAGGGATTCGCAGGAGTTCAGGTACATCTCCGGCGGCAGCCCGATCGAGGCCACCACCTCCTCCTGGATCACCGCCGCCTGTGCTGCGCGGCGGACCAGCGGATTGTTGAAGGGCGGCTGCGCGTGATTGAGGCCGATGATCGCCATGATCTGCCCGGCGCCGCTCGGCTGGGCCAAGGTGATGTTCCGGTTGCGCCGCATCGGCGCGATGAAGTCGGCCGGGATGATCTCCAGGAAGTCCATCTCATTGGCCTGCAGTGCTGCGACGCGCGTCGCCTGGTCAGGCATCGAGATCAGATCGACCCGGTCGAAATGCACGACCTTGCCACCGGCGAGGCCCGAGGCGGGTTCGGCGCGGGGGTGGTAGCGCGGGTTGCGGCGGAAGGTCGCACGCTCGCCTGGCCGCCAGCCCGCCTGGTCGAACAGGAAGGGGCCGGAACCGACCACCTCGGGCACCGCTGCGGAGGCAGGCAGATTGGCCAGCCGCGCCGGCATCATCACCGGGATGGTGTGACCAGGCTTGCCCAGCGCTTCGAGGACATAGGCATAGGGCTCGCGCAGCTTCAGCTCAAAGGTGCGGGCGTCGATGACGTTCAGGCTTTCGGCGACGCGCATGATCTGCACGCCCAAGGCCTCGCGCTGCGCCCAGCGGCGGATGGAGGCGACGGCATCCTCGGCCGTCACCGGCTTGCCATCGCTCCATTCCAGCCCGTCGCGCAAATGGAAGCGATAGGTCAGGCTGTCGTCGCTGATCGTGTAGGTATCGACCATCTGGGGCTGGTAGTTCCCATCGGCGTCGATCGCGAAGAGCGTGTCGTAGACGAGGTAGGCAAAGACGCGGGTCGCATTGATCGTGGTGACGATCGGGTCGAGCACCTGAAGTTCGGTGTTCAGCGACACCCGCAGGGTTTGCTCCGCCCGCGCGGCCCCCAGGGCCGCGGACAGGGCAATCGGCACAAGCGCGAGCGCGCGGGCCATACGGCGCAGAATCATAACGGGCCTCTCCATCAAAGCTGTGGGCTGCATCTGGAAGGCCGTGTGGGGCGTGGCTTTGGCGTCGTTGCGCCGAACAGATGCCGGCCCAGGCTTTGTGCCGGGCCGGATAGGCAACCTTATTCCGCGGCGATGGCCGGCTCGGCCTTGCGCAGGTGATCGTAGTTCCGGCCACGGAACCAGGCCATGTATTCCGCCGTGGTCTGGGCAGGAAAGCGCGGGGCCTCGCCTTCGATGGCGCAGCTCGGCAGGCATTCCACCAGCGTGTTCGCATTTGGATGAAAGAAATACGGAATGGCGTAGCGCGGCTGGTCGGAGACGTTGAAGGCGCGGTGCGGCGTCGAGAGGAAACGTCCATTGGTCCAGCGGTTCAGGATATCGCCGGTATTGACGATGAAGGTGCCCTCGATCACCGGCGCGTCGATCCAGACGCCGTCCTGGCGGCGGATCTGCAAGCCCTGCACCTTGTTCTGCGCGAGCAGGGTGAGGAAGGTGGAATCCGTGTGCGGGGCGATGCCGAACTGGTTCTCGGCATAGGCCTTCACCGGCGGATAATGGCTAAGGCGCAGCGTGCTGAAGGGCGCGTCGCATTTTTCGGCGAAGTAGTCGGCCGGCAGGTCCAACGCCAGCGCGTAGAGCGGCAGCATCTTCTGCGCCAGCGTCTCAAGCGCCGCGTAATAGGCGAGGGCCGATTCACGGAAGCCGGGCAGGTCGGGCCAGCGGTTGCTCTCCTCAGCGTCCTTGCCCTCACGCTTGATGAAGAAGGCCTCGTTTTCGTTCGGCTCCGGGTTGGTCACGATCGCCGAGGCGCGCGAGGTGCTGCCGCGGATCGGCAGATAGCCCTGCATGGCCTTGTCGACCATCAGCTCCATCTTTTTCTCGATCGGCTGCGCATGGAAGGCCGCGGCGGTCGCGAAGGTGCGGTCGATCAGCTCCTGCGGCACACCATGGTTGCTGATGTACATGAAGCCGACCGTCTCGCAGGTCTCGCGCAACTTGGCCGCGGTGGCCTCGGCCGCACCTGGCTCGCCGGCGAGGAAGGCGCCGAGGTCGATGACGGGGATTTCGGGAGTCGTGGCGTTGGGTTCGGTCATGGGGGCTCCGCCGATCAGCCGCGAGAGCCCGTTGCCCCCGCCTTCGACGTGTTACACTCACGGCCGGCCGGGGCGGGGTCAAACCAGAAGAACTCAGTGATGGATGAGAGAAATTCATCCTGAGGACGAGATCACACCAGCTGCGCGCTGATCTCCTCCGCCTCCGCCCGCAGCAAGGGCAGCACCCGTTCGTGCAGGATCACCGCCGAGCCGCGCTCGGTATGCATCCCGAGGTTCAGCGCCGCGACCACGCGGCCATCGTAGCGCCGAAGCGGCACGGCGAGGGAGCGGAAGCCGATCTCCGCCTCCTGATCCACGAGTGCGAAGCCCTGCGCCCGCGTCTCCAGCACCTGGGCGCGGATCGCGGCCGGGTCGAGTTCGGTGAGCCGCGTCACTGGCTCGGGCCGCAGCCTGGCGAGGAAGGCCTCAAGCTCCGCATCCGGCAGCCCGGCGAGCAGCACGCGGCCGAGCGCGGTGCAGAAGGCCGGCAGGCGCCAGCCGACTATGGTGGTGACGTTCAGCATCGGCGTCGGCTGGCCATAGGCGATGAAGACGATCTCCTCACCATCCAGCACCGCGGCCGAACAGGGTTCGCCGATCGCGAGGCTCAGCCGCTCGCAGCGCGGTTGCAGGATCGTGGAGGCGCCATTGCCGCCGAGGTAGCCGGCCGCGAGCCGCAGTACCCGCGGCGTCAGGCGGAACAGCCGCCCATCCGTCTCCAGATGGCCAAGCTGGGCCAGGGTCAGCAGCGCGCGGCGCGCGGTGGCGCGCGGCAGGTCCACCACGCGCGCGACCTCGGCCAGCGTCATTTGCCGCCGCTCCGGGCCGAAGGCCTGCAGCACGGCGAGGCCGCGTGCCAGCGCTTCAAGGAAATCCGGCCCCGCGGCCCGCCGGCGTTCGGCGTCCTGCGGGCGAAGCCGCGCCATGGTCTGCGTTCCTTTTTGCCCACTTCTCCTCGCATGGGAGGCTTGCGCCTGCCGCGCGGCGATTGCTAATATCGCACAAGTGTTCGGTCATCGAACAGCTGTTATTCCGACCGTCGTTTACCGGGGGCACCCGCGATGATCTCCGCCGAACAGAATGAGCGCCTGACGCGTGTTGGCCCGGGCACGCCGGGCGGCCACGTGCTGCGCCACTACTGGCAGCCGATCGCCTTGCTCGACGAGTTGGACCCCAAGCGCCCGGTGCGCGCGGTGCGCGCGCTTGGCCAGGACTTTGTGTTGTTCCGGGACGAGACGGGGCGCCTTGGCCTGCTCGATCGCGACTGCCCGCATCGTGGCGCGGACCTGGCCTTTGGACGGCTGGAGGATGGCGGGCTGCGCTGCCCCTTCCACGGCTGGCTGTTCGACGCCGCGGGTGCCTGTCTCGACACGCCGGCCGAACCGGTGGGCAGCACGCTGTGCAGCCGCATCCACCAGCGCGCCTATCCGGTCGAGGAACGCAGCGGCATCGTCTTCGCCTACCTCGGTGAGGGCGAGGCGCCGCCTTTTCCCGCCTTCGATTGCTTCGCGGCACCGGCCACACATACCTTCGCCTTCAAGGGGCTGATCGACTGCAACTGGCTGCAGGCGCTGGAGGTCGGCATCGACCCCGCGCATGCCTCCTTCCTGCATCGCTTCTTCGATGACGGCGATGCGGCCGATGCCTATGGCAAGCAGTTCCGCGCGACCTCGGATGGCTCCGACCTGCCGATGACCTATGTGCTGCGCGAGTTCTCCCGCCCGCGGATCGAGGTGGAGAACACCGATTACGGGCTGCGGCTGTTCGCGCTGCGCGAGATCAACGATGCGACGATGCATGTGCGGGTGACGAACCTGTTCTTCCCGCAGGCCTTCGTCATCCCGATGAGTTCGGAGATGACCATCACCCAGTGGCACATGCCGGTGGATGATGAGAGCTGCTACTGGATCGCGATCTTCACGAGCTTCGCGGGTCCGGTGGACCATGCGGCGATGCGTGGCCAGCGCCTCGCCTCCTACAGCCTGCCGGATTATTTGCCGAAGCGCGGGCGGCACGATGACTACGGCTTCGATGCCGAGGAGCAGGCCAGCGCGACCTACACGGGCATGGGCGAGGACATCAACACCCACGACCAATGGGCGGTGGAATCGCAGGGCAAGATCCAGGACCGCACCCGTGAGCATCTGGCCAGCACCGACAAGGCCATCGCCGCCAATCGCCGCCTGCTGCTGCGCGCCATGGCCGCGATCGAGGAGGGCCGCCGCCCGGCGCTGATGCAGGATGCGGCCACCGCCAGCCTGACCGGCCCCGGCACCATCGATGGCATGGCGCCGAAGGCGATCTGGGAACAGCACTGGAAAGATGCGGTGACCCGCCGCCGCGGCGCCGCCCCCTGGGCTCCTCCGGCGCTCGCCGCGGAGTGAGCTTTTCCGAACGCCACGGGCTGCACAGCGAGGCCGCCCGTGCCGATGTCCTCCGCCAGATCGAGGCGGCCGGACTCGGCGTCATCCGCCTCGTCTTCCCCGATCAGCATGGCATGCTGCGCGGCAAGACGATCGTCGCCTCCGAGGCGAAGCGCACCTTGAGCGAGGGCGTGGCGATGACCACGACCCTGCTGCTGAAGGATACCTCGCACCGCACCGTCTTCCCGGTCTTCACCGCCGGCGGCGCCTTTGGCGACAAGGCGATGGAGGGCGGCGCCGATGTGCTGCTCATCCCCGACCCTTCGACCTTCCATGTGCTGCCCTGGGCGCCGCACAGCGGCTGGATGCTCTGCGAGGCGCATTTTCCTGATGGCCGCGTGGTGCCCCATTCCACCCGTGGGCTGCTGAAGCGGATCATCGCCGAGGCCGAGGCGGCGGGCTTCGACTACATCGCCGGGATCGAGGTGGAGTTCCATCTCTTCAAGCTGCTCGACCCTCGTCTCGCGCCCGAGGATTCCGGCCAGCCCGGCACGCCGCCGGATGTGGAATTGCTGACCCAGGGCTACAACTACCTGACTGAGTTGCGCTACGACCAGCTTGATCCGGCGCTGGAGATCCTGCGGCGCGAGGTGCAGGCGCTCGGCCTGCCGCTGCGCTCCATGGAGGTCGAATACGGGCCGAGCCAGGTCGAATTCACCTTCCAGGCGCAGGGGGGCCTCGCCTCGGCCGATCTGATGATGCTGTTCCGCTCGGCGGTGAAGCAGGTCGCGCGGCGGCATGGCTACCACGCGACCTTCATGTGTCGCCCGAAGATCCCCAATGTCATGTCCAGCGGCTGGCATCTGCACCAGTCCCTGGTCAGCCGCGCGACGGGCATGAATGCGTTCATCGGCGACAATGGCGCGCTGCTGTCGGAGACGGCGATGCACTACCTCGGCGGGCTGCTGCACCATGCGCGCGCGGCCGCGGTCTTCTCGACGCCGACCATCAACGGCTATCGCCGCTACCGGCCCTATTCGCTGGCGCCGGACCGCGCGATCTGGGCCGTCGACAATCGCGGCGTGATGGTGCGCGCGCTCGGCACGCCGGGCGATGCCGCGACGCGGCTGGAAAACCGGGTCGGAGAGCCGGCGGCGAATCCCTATCTCTATCTCGCCTCGCAACTGGCCTTCGGGCTGGATGGCATCGCGGAAAAACGCGACCCCGGCCCCTCGGCCGATACGCCGTATGAAACTGAGGCCGCGATGCTGCCGCGCAGCCTGGCGGAGGCCGTCGAGGCCCTGGCGCAGAGCACCGTCGCGCGGCAAAAATTCGGCAGCGGCTTCATCGACTACCTCCTTCGCATCAAGCGCGCCGAGATCGCGCGCTTCGAGGCAGAGGTGACCGCCTGGGAACACCGCGAGTATTTCGAACTGTTTTGAGGAAACGGCGCCGGGCGACAGACCCGGCCCGCGACAGGGGCGCAGTACACGGCGAACAGGTCAGGAGCGATCGTGGATTTCCTGGAACTGAACGCCGTTACCAAGGACTTCCCCAGCCGTTCCGGTCCGCCGGCGCGGGTGATGGATGGCGTCTCGCTTGCGGTGCGGCAGGGTGAGTTCATGGCGGTGCTCGGCCCCTCCGGCTGCGGCAAATCCACGCTGTTGCAGATGGCGGCCGGGCTGTTGCCGGTCAGTGCGGGCGAGGTCCGCATCGCCGGCCGCCGTATTTCCGCGCCACCGCCGGAAGCGGTCTATGTCTTCCAGCAATACACCCGCTCGCTGCTGCCCTGGCGCAATGTGCGCGACAATGTCGGCTTCGCCGTGGAACACCGCCTCGGCCGCCGCCGCGCACGCGATGTGGCGGAGGTGCAACTGGGCCAGGTCGGGCTCGCGGGGTTCGGCGACCACTTCCCCTGGCAATTGTCGGGCGGCATGCAGCAGCGGGTCGCCATCGCGCGCGCGCTGGCGGCCGAGCCCGCGATGCTGCTGATGGACGAGCCCTTCAGCGCGGTGGATGCGCTGACCCGGCTCGACCTTCAGGCGCTGATCCTCGACATATGGACGCGGCGCCAATTGACGGTGCTGCTGGTGACGCATGATGTGGAGGAGGCGATCACTTTGGCCGACCGCATCGCCGTGCTGACCCAGCGCCCGGCCAGCGTGGCGCAGTTGCTGGAGGTCGGCATTGCCCGCCCGCGCGATCCGGTCACCACGCGCGAGCTGCCGCGCTTCCTGCAATTGCGGCACCAACTGCTCAACACCTTGCTGGCGCGCCATGAAGCTTAGCCGGATCTGGCCAGGCCTCGTGGTGCTGGCGCTGCTGCTGGCGGGGCTGGAGGCGGCGGTGAATGCCGGCCTGATCCGCCGCGCGTTGATGCCTGCGCCCTCGGCGATCGCGCCGGTGCTCTGGGGGCTGCTGGAATCGGGGGAGGTGCTGGAGCCGCTGTTCGCGACCCTGCGCCTGGTCTTTGCCGGCTTTGCCATCGGCAGCGTGCTTGGCATCGCCGTGGGGCTCGCGATGGGCTGGTTCCCGGCGGCGTTCCGGCTGCTGGAGCCGCTGGTGGAACTGCTGCGCCCGATTCCCAAGGCGGCGCTGGTGCCGGCGCTGATGCTGTTCCTCGGCATCGGCGAGACGATGAAGATCACCTCGGTCTCGCTCGCCGTGCTCTTCCCGGTGCTGGTGAACACGCTGCAGGGCGTGCGTGGGGTGGATCGGGTGATGCTCGATGCTGCGCGCACCCATGGCTGGGGGCCGGCGCATACCTTGCTGCATCTGGTGCTGCCCGCGGCGCTGCCCTTCATCCTGGCGGGGATGCGCATCAGCCTCGGCCTTGCGCTGGTGTTGGCGGTGCTGGCCGAAATGCTGACGGGGCAGGGGGGGCTCGGCTTCCTCATCCTCGACATGCAGCGCAGCTTTCTCATTCGGCAGATGTATGCCTGGCTGGTCATCCTGGCCGTGGTCGGGCTCGCGCTGAACGGCCTGTTCCTGTTCGTCGAACGCCGGGCCCTGCATTGGCAGCCGGCGCTTCGTCCATGATGTCCCATGAGGAGAACCCGCCCATGACCCAGATCACCCGCCGCGCCGCGCTCACCCTCGCTGCCCTGCCGCTCGCCGCCCCGCCGCTGCTTGGCCAGAACCTGACCAAGCTGCGCGTCAGCGTCATCCCGGTGCTGGATGTCGCCCCGCTGCATGCGGCGATCCGCGAAGGCTATTTCGCCGCCGAAGGCATCGAGATCGACACCTCCACCACCACGGGCGGGGCGACAGGCCTGCCCGGGCTGATCGCCGGGCAGTTCCAGGTCACCTTCTCCAACACCGTCTCGATCCTGCTTGGCGTGCGTGAGGGGCTGGATTTCCGCTTCGTCTCCGGCGCCTCGCGCGGGGCGATGACCCCGCCCGACATCTTCGCCGTGATGGCGAAGAAGGGGTCCGGTATCCGGTCGGGCAAGGATCTGGAGGGCAAGCGCATCGCCTCCAACACCCGCAACAACATTGTCTGGCTGCGCGGCATGGCCTGGGTCGAGAAGACCGGCGGCGACTGGCACCGCGTCACCACCGTCGAGGTGCCCTTCCCGCAGATGGCCGATGCGCTGGCCGGCGGGCGGATCGATGCGGCGATCCTGAGCGAACCCTTCGTCGCCGGGGCGCTGGCGACCCATGGCGACACGCTGGAGCGGATCGGCTGGCCGATCAGCGAAACCGCGCCCGGCGGTACCAATGCGCAATATGTCGCGATGAAGGATGAACTGAACGCGCATGGCGAAGTCTTCGATCGCTTCGGCCGCGCGCTGCATCGCGGCGTCGATTGGGTGAATGCACGGCTGACCGATCCGGTGCTGCTGGAACTGATCGCGGGCTTCTCCCGCGTGCCGATCGAGCGTCTGCGCCAGGTTGCGCTTCCGGCCTATCCCAAGGGCGTCACGCCGGGCGAGCTCGACGATCTGCTGGTCAGCATGAAGCATTTCGGCATGACCGGGACCTATCCCGCGACCTCCTCGCTCATCTTCCGCACCGCCGCGGTCTGATGCGGCTTTCGGCACGGCCTTCCTCCGGCGTTGTCCTGGTGGCGTGCCTGCTGTTGCTGTGGGAGGTCTCGGCGCGGCTGGATTGGATGCATACGCCGAACTGGCCGCCGCTGACCGATGTGCTGGTGGCGCTGGCGCATGACACGCTGACCGGCGAACTGCCCCTGCTGGTCGGCGGCACCTTGTGGCGGATGGCGGCGGGGCTCGCCGCGGGCGGGGCTGCCGGCGTGGTCGTGGGGATGCTCTTCGCGACGCTGCCGATGACGGCGCGGCTGTTCGGCCCGATGGTGGAGCTGGTGCGCCCGATCCCGATCCCGGCGGTGATCCCGCCGCTGGTGCTCTTCCTCGGGCTCGACAACACCATGAAGGTGACGGTGGTGGCGCTGACCGTGTTCTTCCCGGTGCTGACCAATACCATGCAGGGCGTCGCCGCGGTGGAGGCCGATACCCTGGCCATGGGCCGCACTTTCGGCATCGGGCCGTTGCGCCGGGCGCTGCGGATCACGCTGCCGGCGGTGCTGCCCTACATCCTCGCCGGGTTTCGCGTGTCGTTGGCGCTCGCGCTGGTGGTGGCAGTGGTGGCCGAGATGATCGCGGGCGAACAGGGCATCGGCCACTACCTGGTGATGATGCAGTTCGCTGGCCGGGCGCCGGAGATCTACGCGACCGTGCTGGTGCTGGCGGTGCTCGGCTATGGGCTGAATCGCGCCTTCCTGGTGATGGAGCACCGAACCATCCATTGGTGGTTCGCGATGGGACGACAGGCCGATGGCTGAGGGGCGACAGGGCATGCATATCGCGGTCATCGGCAATGGCATCGTCGGCACGGCCACGGCAGCCTGGCTGCAGCGCGATGGGCACCGGGTCAGCTTCGTCGATCCCTTGGGGCCGGCAGAGGCGACCTCCTTCGGCAATGCCGGTTCGCTTTCGCCCTCCGCCTGCCTTCCCGTTGGCATGCCGGGGATGTGGAAGAAGGTGCCGCAATGGCTGCTCGACCCCTTGGGGCCGCTGGCGGTGCGCTGGTGGTATGCGCCCGTTGCCGCCCCCTGGCTGCTGCGCTTCCTGAAGCATTCCTCACGCGATGAGGTGGTGCGGATCGCAACCGCCCTGCGTGGCCTGCTGACGCCGATCTTCGAGTGCTACGAACCCTTGTTGCAACGCGCCGGCGCCACGGCGCTGATGACGCGCAGCGGCTGCCTCTATGTCTATTCGGGGCAGGAGGCGGCACGGCAATGGGCCTGGGGGATGGGGCTGCGGCGCTCCCTCGGCGTCACCATGCGCGATGTGGCTGAAGAGGAGCTGGTCGCGCTGGAACCGGATCTGAAAGGGCAGTTCCGCTTCGGGATATTGGCGCCCGAGAATGGTTCCACCCTCGATCCCGCCGCACTGACCCGTGCGATCTTTGCCCAATGCGAGCGCGATGGTGCGACGGTCGTCCGCCGGCGCGTCACCGGCTTCCGCCAGGCGGGGGGAAGCGTCACCGGCCTGGTGCTGGACGGCGGCGAGACCATGGCCTGTGACGGCGTGGTGCTGGCCGGCGGCGCCTGGTCAGCCCGGATCGCCGACAGGCTCGGCCCGTCGATCCCACTGGAAACGCAACGCGGCTATCACGTCACCGTCCAGAGCAACAATCTCGCGCTACGCCACACGGTGATGGCGGTCGAGCACAACCTCATGGTGAATCCCATGAGCATGGGTCTGCGGCTTGCGGGCTCGGTCGAATTCGCCGGGCTGCGCGCGGCGCCGGATTTTCGCCGCGCACAGGTGCTGTTGCAGCATGGCAAGGCGATGTTCCCGCATCTGGACGTGTCCCGCACCAGCGAGTGGATGGGCCACCGACCCTGCCTGCCCGACAGCCTGCCGGTGATCGGCCGCGCGCCGCGTGTCGACAATGCCTGGTTCGCCTTCGGCCATGGCCATATCGGCATGTGCGGTGCCGCCAGCACCGGGCGCGAGATTGCCAATCTGGTCGCCGGCCGCGCGCCGCAGATCGACCTCGCGCCCTTCGCGCCGACGCGGTTCGCGGCGTGAGCATCGCGGCTGCCTATGACATCGCCTGTGATGTGGGCGGCAGCTTCGTCGATGTCGTGGCGCATGCGCCGGGGCGCGCGCCGCTGCTGCTCAAGCGGGCGCATCCGCCGGGCATGGCGCTGCCGTCGCTGATCGCGGCGCTGCTCGGGGAGATGGGCATCGCGGCAGCCGAGGTGGCGCGGCTGCGGCTTTCGACCACCCTTGCGACCAATGCTTTGGCCAGCGGCACGGCATCCCCGGTCGCGCTCGTCACCACGCAGGGGTTCTGCGACGTGCCCGAGCTTGGGCGGCAGTCGCGGCGCAACCCGGATGCGCTGTATCCGCCGCCGCCGACGCCGCCCTGGCTCGCGCCGCGCGGCTGGCGGATCGAGGTCGCGGGCCGCATCGGGCCGAAGGGAGAGGAGGCGGTGCCGCTCGGCACCGTGGCGCTGGACCGGCTGTCGCGGCTGCCGCAGGGCGCAGCCGTTGCGATCTGCCTGTTGTTCTCCCCGCTGAACCCCCTGCATGAGCTTGCGGTGGCCGAGGCCATTGCCATCGCACGGCCCGACCTGCGCCTTTCTCTCTCGCATCGCGTCGATCCGGGGTTGCGTGAATTCGAGCGCATGCTGGCGACACTGGCCGATGCCGCGCTGAAACCGCTGCTGGCGGAGGCGCTGGCGGGCTTCGACACCGCCCCCTGGGTCCTGCGCGCCGAGGGCGCCGTGGCGCCGCTGGCCGAGGCGCTGGCACAGCCGCTGGGTCTTGCCATGTCCGGCCCCGCCGCCGGGGTGCTGGCGGTCGCCGCCTGGGCCGAGGGCGATGCCATCGGCCTCGACATGGGCGGCACCACGACGGAGATCAGCCTGGTCCGATCGGGCCGGCCACTGCCGGCGCGGGAGATCGGCATCGGCGATCTGCGGCTGCGCTGCCCCTCGCTCGACATCGAAAGCCTGCCGCTTGGCGGCGGCACCACGCTGCGTCTGGAGGGGGGGCGCATTCGCCTCGGCCCCGCCGCGCGGCCGGCCTGTTGCGGCGGCGACACCGCGACGCTGACCGATGCGGCGCTGGCGGCGGGCTGGTTGCCGGAGACGCTCTCGGGCCTTGCGCTGGATGTCGCGGCGGCGCGCGCGGCGCTGCATGCGGTCTTCGGCACGGCCGATGGGCTGCCGGCCCTGGCTCTGGCCGAGGCCAGCATTGCCGAACAGGCGCGCCGCATCGCGCTGCGGCGTGGCATCGATCCGGTGCGGGCCGTGCTGGTCGCGGGCGGCGGCGCCGGGCCGCTGCATGCGGCGGCGATCGCCGCGCGGATGGGGACGCGGCGCGTGCTGGTGCCGCCGGCACCGGGGCTGCTTTCGGCGACCGGGCTCGCGATGGCGCCCGCGGGGGCGGGGCTGGAACAACCCTGCGACCTGCCGCTCGACGCCATCGCCGAGTTGCTGGCGCCGGCGGCGACGCAGGCCGCGGCGCTGACGCAAAAGCTCGCCACCTGGGGCATCGCGGCCGAAGCGCGGCACGTGTTGGAAATGGCCTATGCCGGCCAGTCCGAGACCCTGCCCATTCCCTGGCGGCCGGGGGAGGCCATCGAGACCCTGGCCGCCCGTTTCGATGCCGAACATGCGGCCCGCCGTGGCCATGCGCCCGGTGGCGCCCGGCGCATCCTGGCCTTGCGCAGCCTGGCGCGGGCCGTGCTCGGGCCCTCGCCGGGCCGCTTGCCCGTCACGGTGGCGGCCGCACGCCCCGGCGCCCTGCCGCGCCATGCGCTGAATGCCCCGGCCGCCGGCCCGCTGCTTCTCGATGGTATCGACGCCACCATCCGGGTGCCGCCCGGCTGGATGGCGACCCCCCGTGCCGATGGCGCCTTGCTGCTGGAGGCGGTGGGTTGACCAGCCTCCAGGCCGCCGCGGAGCGCGACATCCACCGCCTGGCGCTGGAGGGCCTGGCCGATCGCATGCAGGACAGCCTGCTCGCCGCGGCCCTCTCGCCGGTCGCGCGGGAGGGGATGGATTGCGCCGCCGCCTTGTTCCTGCCGGATGGCCGGGTGCTGGCCCAGGCGCATTCGCTGCCCTTGTTGCTGGGCGGCATGATCCCGGCCATCGCCGGGCTGCTCGCCGCCTTCCCGGCAAAAAACCTGGCCGAGGGCGATGGGCTGCTGACCAACGACCCCTGGTCCGGCGGCACGCATCTGCCCGATCTGATCGTCGCCCGCCCGGCCATCGCCGAGGGGCGCGTCATCGCCATCGCCGCGACCATCCTGCACCACCAGGATGTCGGCGGCATCGCGCCGGGCTCGGTGCCGCCGGATGCCAAGGACATCTTCCAGGAGGGGTTGCGGCTGCCCCCGCTGCTCTGGCGCCGGGGCGGGGTGGAGGATGCCGGCATCGCCACCATCCTGGCCGCCAATAGCCGCACGCCGGGCATGCTGGCCGGCGATCTTGCGGCGCAATGGGCGGCGGTGTCGCTGGCCGCGCGCGAACTCGCCGCCATGGCCGGGGCGATGGGGGCGGATGCCTTCGCCGCCGCCGGGCAGTCCTTGCTCGACGAGGCGCGAGACACGTTGGCCAGCGCCCTCGACACCCTGCCGGAGGCGGAGGCCAGCGCCGAGGATGCGCTGGAGGGCGATGGCCGCAGCGCGACGCCGGTGCCGCTGCGCGTGACCCTGCGCCGCCTGCCGGGGCCACGGCTCGCGGTCGATTTCACCGGGTCGGCGCCGCAGACCGAGGGGCCGGTCAACGCGGCCCCGTCCGGCCTGCTCGCCGCCTGTTTCGCGCTGCTGCGGCGGATCGCGCCGGAGGCGCCCGCCAATCACGGGCTGCTGGAGCTGCTCGACCTGACCTTGCCGGAGGGCAGCGTCGTCAATCCGCGCTTCCCGGCGGCGGTGAATGCGCGCACGGCCACGGTCAAGCTCGCCTGCAACGCGCTGTTTGCCGCCCATGCGCGGCTCTCCCCGGTGCCGGTGCCGGCGCCCAATGCCGGGGTCGCGGTGGTGCTGTCCTTCGGTGGGCGTGACGAGGCGGGCACGCCCTGGATGTTCACCGAGATCCTGGCCGGCGGTGCTGGTGGCGGGCCGCTGGGGCCGGGGCTGCCCGCGCTTTCGGCCGATGTCTCCAACGCCCGCAACCTACCCGCCGAGATGCTGGAACGCGCCGGCCCCGTCCGCGTCGAGGAGATCGCCTGTCGCGCCGGATCGGGCGGCAGCGGGCTGCATCCGGGCGGGGAGGGGGTGCGCCGGGTCTATCGCCTGCTCTCCGGCCACGCCGAGATCTCCTATCGCGGCGAGCGGCACCTCTCCGGCGCGCCGGGCGCGCAGGGGGGCGGGGCGGGGGCCCCAGCCGCGGCCCGCATCATCACGCCGGACGGCGGCGTGCGGCACTTGCCGTCCAAGGCCCGCATCCCCTGGGAGGCGGGCCAGCTCTTCATCATCGAAACGGCGGGTGGCGGCGGTTGGGGCCGCCCCCGGACACCCCAAGGAGAATCGACATGACGCCTGTCCTCACCCGCCGCGCGCTGGGCGCCCTTGCCGCCATCGGCCTTGCCACGCCGGCACTGGCGCAGCCCTGGCCGGCGCGGCCGATCCGCATCGTGGTGCCCTTCCCGCCGGGCGGCAGCACTGATTCGCTTGCCCGGCGGCTGGCCGAGCGGCTCACCACCAGCCTGGGGCAGACCGTTCTGGTCGAGAACAAGGCCGGCGCCGGCGGCACCACGGGGTCGGATCACGTGGCCAAATCGCCGCCTGACGGGCTGACCTTGCTGATGGGCGTGACCGGCAGCAACGCGATCGCCGGCAGCCTGTTCCGCAACCTCGCCTATGATCCGGTGACCTCCTTCGCGCCGATCTCCCGGCTCGTGTCCGCGCCGCTGGTGCTGGTGGTGAACCCGGCGATGCCGGTGCGGGACCTGGCCGGCTACATCGCGGCGGCCAAGGCGGCACCGGGCACCCTCACCTATGCGACGCCGGGCAATGGCACCTCGATGCATCTGACCGGGGTGTTGTTCGAGCAGATGGCGGGGGTGAGCCTGATCCACGTGCCCTATCGCGGCTCGGCCCAGGCGCTGACCGATCTGATGGGCGGGCAGGTGGCCTCCAGCTTCGGCGACTTCCTGGTCATGCTGCCGCAGAACCGCGCCGGCACCATCCGCCCGCTGGCGGTGACCTCGATGACCCGCCATCCCCTGTTGCCCGAGGTGCCGACCATGGACGAGGCCGGGCTGCCGGGCTTCGAGGCGGCCTCCTGGCAAGGGTTGTTCGCACCGGCCGGCACGCCGCCCGAGATCGTCGAGAAGCTGTACACCGAGGTGAAGGCCGCCATGCTCGCGCCCGAGATCCGCGACAGCTTCGCTTCCCAGGGCTTCATCATCGAGGCGACCACGCCCGCCGATTTCACCGCCTTCGTGGCGGCGGAGACGAAGCGCTGGGGCGAGGTGGTGCGGGCCGGGAATGTGACGTTGAACTGACCTGGTTGCTTCGTGCGGTCCCGGTCCATATGACAGGCCTCCCAACCGGAAGGCCTGGACATGGACAAGGACGAACTGACCGGCTGGGCGCTGGCCAATGGCTGGCAGATGATCGGCGGCAACCCCTGCCTGACCAAGCCACGCGCGCCCAAGGAGGCGATCGTGCGCATGGTGCTCAAGGCCACGGTCGTGAATATCGAGGTGAAGAAGCCCGCCGGAAAATGGGAGAAAATGTCCGGCGAGGCCTATGGCAAGATCGTCGCCGACCCCGATACCGGGCTCCCGCGTGGTCTCGGCCTCGAGACCATCACGGGCTTCACCATGCTGATGCAGGACAACAAGGATCGCATGGTCTTCGCGAAGATGACCGGCAAGATTTGATCCTGCTTCAGGCGTGCAGCGCGGTCGGAACGTCCTGGCCGAAGTAGGCCCGTTCCAGCCGGTGCGGCAGGTCGGCCTCATTGGCCTTCGCTTCCAGCACGATCCGCCCTTGCGCCATCGCATAGACGCGATCGGAGACCGCCAGCGCCTTCTCGATCAGCTGTTCCACCAGCAGCACGGCGGTGCCGGCCGCGCGCAGGTCACTGACCACGGCCAGCACACGATCCACCAGCACGGGCGACAGCCCGGCCGAGGGCTCATCCAGCATCAGCAGCCGCGGGCGCCGGATCAGCCCCTGGGCCACCGCCAGCATCTGCTGCTGGCCGCCGCTCAAGGCGCCCCCCTTGTCGTGGCGCTTGGCGGCGATCTCGGGGAAGGTTTCGAGGACCTCCTCGATCCGCGCCGCGCGCTCGCGCCGTGGCAGGTCATAGGCCGCGAGCAGCAGATTGTCGGTCACGCTGATCTGGGTGAAGACGCGATGGCCCTCGATCACATGCACGAGCCCGGCGCGCGCGGATTCCCGCGGCCCCGCATCCCGCATGTCGCGGCCATCGAAGCGCACGCTGCCCGCCGTCCAGGGCAGCAGCCCCGCGATGGCGCGCAGCAGCGTGGTCTTGCCCGCACCATTGGGGCCGAGCAGGGAGACCACCTCGCCGGGGGCGATCCGCATGTCGATGCCATGGAGCACGGCGATCTTGCCGTAGCCGGCCTCGATCCCGCTGACCTCGAGCAGGGTTTCAGGAACCGAGATAGGCACTGACCACCTCCGAATGCACGCGGATCTCGGCCGGTGTGCCGGCCGCGAGCTCGCGACCGAGGTTCAGCACCGTGACGTGATCACAAATGTCGAAAATCAGATCGGCATGGTGCTCGACGAGCAGCACCCCGGTGCCCTGGCGGCTGATCGCGCGGATCAGCAGCCCGAGGCAGCGGATCTCCTCCACCGACAGGCCGGCGGCGGGTTCGTCCAGCAACAGGAAGCGCGGGCGCAGCATCAGGGCGCGGGCGATTTCCAGGAAGCGGAGTTCGCTGTGCTGCAAACGATCCGCGCGAACCTCGGCCAAGCCGCCGAGGCCGACGATGTTCAGCGCCAGCATCGCGTCGTGCCGCAACATCGCCTCGTCGCGCCGATGGCGCGGCAGGCTCAGCAGGGATTCGACGAAGCTGCCCTGCCCACGGATCGCGCCGCCAACCATGACGTTCTGCAACACGGAGGCTTCACCGATCAGACGCGGCGTCTGGAAGGTGCGGGCGATGCCTTCGGCGGCGCGGGTATGCGGCGCGCCCACGGCGAGGGGCTTGGTCCCCAAGGTCACGCTGCCGGCCTCCGGCCTGTAGAAGCCGCAGATGACGTTGAGCGTGGTGGTCTTGCCCGAGCCGTTCGGCCCGATCAGCCCATGCACCTGGCCCGGTTCGATCGCCAGATCCAACCCGTCGATGGCCCGCACCCCACCGAAGCTGAGCACCACGTTCTTGAGCGTGATGGCGCCCGGGGTGGTGCGATCGCCGAGGATCTCGGGCAGCAGTTCGGGGCGGGGGATGATGGTGCGATCCGCCTCGATCTTCCGCCGGCTGCGGAAGTCCAGCAGCGAGGCGATCCCGCCCGGCACGGCCAGCACGATCAGCAGAAGCAGCGCCGCGTAGAGGAAGGTGGACCACACCACCAGCGGTGCCGCGAATTCCGGCAGCCAGGTCAGCACGATGGTCGCGATCAGCGGCCCGAGGATCGACCCGCGCCCGCCGATCAGGATCGAGATGAAGAACATCACCGACAGTTCGAAGGTGAAGGCCTCGGGGCTGATGTAGGATTGCAGCGTGGCGAAGAGCCCGCCCGCGAAGCCCGCGCAGGCCCCGGCGAAGAGGAACACCGAGCCCAGCAGCAGGGGCTTGGAGATGCCCGCCGATTCCGCCGCCACATCCGCATCGCGGATCGCGACCAGCGACCGACCGAAGCGGCTATGGGCCACATTCGCGGTGATCCAGGTGCAGAACACCGCAACGCCCAGGCAGAACAGATAGAAGCCGATGATGGTGTCGAACGGTGCCGGCAGCACCGGACCGGGGACGCCGATGCCGCCGCCGGTGACATCCTGCCAGGCCAGCGCGATCTGCGTCACGATGGTGGCGAAGCCGAGCGTCGTCATCGCGAAGTAGAAGGTCCGCAGGCGCAGGGCCGGCAGCCCGACGATGAAGCCGAACACCGCACCGACCGCCGAGGCGATGGCCAAGGCGACGAAGGCCGGGAAGGGGGTGGTGACATTGCCCAACACCAGCACGCTGGTCGTATAGGCGCCGAGGGTCAGCATCGCGACCCAGCCGATCGCAAGCTGCCCCGCGAAGCCGACCACGAGGTTGAGGCCCGAGACCAGTACCCAATAGATCGCGGCACGCGTCGCGATCAGGGTCCAGTAGTCATTGCTGACCGCGGGCAGGATCAGCGCCGCGGCAAGGATGCCAAGGAAGGGCAGGAGCTGGCGGAGCATACCCATGCTTCCGCGCTTGGCCGCTGCCGGCCGGGCGGGGGCGTTGGTCACGGCGCTCATACCCGGCGCTGCGCCGGGGCGCCGAACAGGCCCTGCGGTGCCACCAGCAGCACGATGATGAAGACGCTGAACACCGCGACCGAGGCAAAGACGCCGCCGACGGTGAAATTCGCCGCCTGCTGAAACACGCCGAGGCCGAGGCCGCTGATGATGGCGCCGCGATTGTTGCCGAGGCCGCCGAGGGCGACCGGCACGAAGCCGTAGAAGTTCAGCATTGCGCCATTGGCGAAGAAGGCCAGCAGCAACTGCCCCGAGGCGAAGCCCGCGAGGCCGCCGATGACGCCGGCGAGCGCATAGCTTGCCATCCGCAGGTTGCGCTCCGGCAGGCCGAGGGCGCGGGCAGCGAAGTTGTCCTCGGCGATGGCGAGGAAGGCGCGGCCGATCAGGGTGCGGCGATACAGCAATTCCAGTCCGACCACCGTCGCGGCGCAGGCCGCGATCGGAAGCCAGAACTTCTCATCCCCCACACCGCCGTCCCGGAACCCCAGGAGGGTGGGGAAGGGCTGCGGTTCGGTGCTCCAGTTGATGGCGGTGAACTGCTGGATCAGCAGCGCCAGCGCCAGGGTTGAGAGCACGTACAGGTGCTGCTCCAGGCTTTTCAGCACGGGGCGAACGGCGATGATCTCGGTCGCCACACCCACGAGGGCACAGCCCGCGAGGGTGAGTACGAAACCAACGATCGATGGCAGCCCGAGGACGCCGATGAAGGCGGCCCCGAGCACGCCGCCGAGCATACCCAATTGCCCGGCGGTGAAGCTCATGACGCGGGACGCCGAGAACATGACATTGTAGGTCACTCCGATCAGCGCATAAACGGCGCCGACCGCGAGGCCTGACAGGAGGATGGCAGGCAGCATGGCCCCGGGCGTCCCTTTTCAGTCGATCAGACGTAGCCGGGCGCGAGCTTGTAGGCGCCCTGACGCTGCGAATTGGCTTCCGACATGACGAGATCGCTCTGCGGCAGGCCGTTATGCTGCTGCGGCGTCCAGGTGTAGCTGGCGTAGAGCCCCGGATACGGATTCTGCTTGTTCCAGAAGTCGATCATCTTCAACGGATCGGTGCCACCGGATTCCCGCACCGCGGAGGCGATGACGTTGATGGCGTCGACGCCGCATACGATCCACCACAGGGTGCTGTCGTCCAGGTTGATCTTGCCCTGGATGCTGTCCACGAAGGTCTGCACATGGCCCGGCAGCTTGCCGTCGGGGCCGTAGCTGCAGTTCTTGAAGCCCAGGATGTAGGTCTTCTCCCAGTTCTGCGGCTTGGCGATCAGCTGGCCGACCTCGCCCGAACCCATCGCCGGATGGCCGATCAGCGGCACGTCCCAGCCCATGGTGGCGCGGACGTTCATGATGCGGGAGATGAGGCCGGGGGAGACGGTCCAGATCGTGATCGCCTCCGCGCCCGCATTGCGCATGCGCAGCATGTCGGGGGTCAGGTCGGGCTGCGTCGCATCGATCTGGCCGCGATAGACCACTTCCGCATTGCGCTTGGCGAAGGCGGCGGAGGAGCTGTTGACCGTGGTGGTGCCATAGCCGGTGGTGTCGCCGACCACGGCGAACTTCTTCAGCTTCAGGATGTTCACGCCGTAATCGCTGACGGCGTCATCGATCTGGCTGTTGGAGGGCGCCATGCGGAAGGCGTTGGGATAGCGCGCCGGATCGATCAGCGTGTCCACGAAGCAGGGATGCAGGTTCGGCATCTTCGCGCGGCCGATGATCGGCGTGGTGGCCAGCGATTCACCGGAGTTGGTGGGGCCCCAGATGGCATGCACGCGGGCGCGGCTGATCATTTCCTGCGCCGCGTTCACGGCCTTGGTCGGATCGCCCTGGGTGTCGCGGACCACCAGCTCGATCTGGCGGCCACCAATGCCGCCGGCGGCGTTGATCGCATCCGTCGCATGGCGGATGCCGCGGTCGAAGCCGATGGCGGGGGCAGAGCTGGGGCCGGTCAGCGCGGCGAGCCAGCCGATGCGGATGGGCTCGCTCTGCGCGAGGGCTGGGGCGGACAGCCCGAGGCCGGAGGCAGTGGCCAAACCGGCCCCGCCCAGGGTCAAACCGCGGCGTGTGATCTTCATGGTGTCGTCCTCCTGTTTAGTGATTGCTCCGGCGATCCGTCGTGGCGGCGCCGGGTTTATTGGCCCTTCAGGTGCCGGACGTAGTCCTGGTTGAAGGTGAAGCCCCAGCCGGGACGTTCCGGCACCAGCGCATTCCCGGCCTCGAAGCTGAGCGGCTCTGAGTAGAGCGGGGAAAACCATGGCATGTATTCGAGGTAGATGCTGTTCGACAGCGCACCGAGCACCTGGATGCTGGTCTCCGGGAACAGATGGCTCGACACCGCGACATCATGCGCCTCGGCCATATGGCCCACCCGCATGAATTCGCTGACGCCGCCGACCCGTTGCAGATCGGGCATCAGGATATCGGCCGAGCGCAGCTCCAGCATCCGGCGGAAGCCGTAGCGGGTGTATTCCGTCTCCCCGCTCGCGATCGGCGTGTCGAGCGCCTCGGCCACCCGCGCCAGGCCGTCCAGGTCCCAGGCGGGCAGCGGCTCCTCGAACCAGGTGAGGTTGAATTCCTCCAGCATGCGGCCGAGGCGGATGGCCTGGGCCTCGGTCTGGCCCTGGTTGGCATCGGCCATCAGCGCGATGTCCGGCCCGATCGCGTCGCGCACGGCACGGACCCGGGCGGCGTCCACCTTCGGATCGGCGCTGCCGAGGCGCATCTTCATCGCGCGGAAGCCCTGGCCGACGAAGGAGTGTGCCTCCGTCACCAGTTCATCCACCGAGCGCGACAGCCAGAGCCCGCCACTGTGATAGGCCGGCACCCGATCCTTCGCGCCGCCGAGCAGGCGGTAGATCGGCTGCCCGGTGGCCTTGCCGAGCGCATCCCACAGCGCGCCATCGATCGCCGAGATGCCGACCACCGACACGCCCTTGTGGCCCAGGAAGTTGATGTCGGTCCAGGCGCGCGCCCAGAAGCCGGCGATGTGCCCGGCATCCCGGCCGATGATCATGTCGGAGAGATCATCCACCATCTGGCGCAGCACCTTGGTACGGCGGTCGTTGAGGGTGAAGATCAGATTCTCGCCGGTGATGCCTTCATCCGTGCGAAGCGTGACGAGGATGCAGCCGAAGCTCGCAAGCTGGCCGAGGGCGCTGCCGATCGGTTCAGGCAAGGTGATGACGAGCGGGGTGGTCTCGACGGAGGTGACCTTCATGCCGCGGCCCTCGCCTCGGTGCGGGTGGGCGGGGCCCTGGTGTAGCGCGCGAGCACCGCGGGATCGGGGTCACAGCCAAGGCCGGGCCCGGTCGGCACCGCGACCTTGCCATCCTTGGCGCGCACCCAGGGGTCGAAGGGATTGGCCTCCATCTCCATCCACAGCACCTCGATCAAGGGGCGTTCGGCCAAGGCGGCGGCGATATGCAGGGTGGCGATGAAGCCGGGGCCGAAATAGGGGCAATGCGGCACCACCTCGACGCCATGGGCGCGGGCCAGGGCAAAGACCTGAACCATCTCACCGATGCCGCCGATCTTGGTGACGCTGGGCTGGGCTTTGTCGATGGCGCCGGCCTGCATCAGCGTGCGGAAGCCGAACAGGCCGGCGGTGTTCTCCCCCGCCGTCAGCGGGATGCCATACATCCGCAGGCTGGCCAGGCCCTCCGCATCCTCGGGCGGCCAGACCGGCTCCTCCAGCCAGGCGAGGCCGGTGTCGGCGAGGCTCTCGGCCATCTCGCGGGCGATGGGCGGTGTCCAGGCGCAGTTCACGTCCAGCATGATGGCGGCATCCGGGGCGGCGGCCTGGGCGGCCAGCACCGCCTCGCGCGTCACCTCATGCAGCTTGATGTCGCGAAAGCCCTGCGCCCGGGCGGCGGCGGTGTTGCGCGTGACCAGATCGAGATCCCCGCCATAGGAGAGCAGGCTGGAATAGGCCGGCAGCGGGCCTGGGGTGCTGCCGCCGAGCAGGCGCCAGATCGGCTGCCCGCTGCGCTTGCCGAGCAGATCCCACAGTGCGATCTCGATCCCCGACCAGGCATAGACGAAGGGGCCGTTCCGCCCGAGCAGATGCGTGCCATGCAGCACCAGACGCGTCAGCGCATTGATGTCGCCGGCATCGCGGCCGACCACCAGGGGCGCCACGATGCTGTCCAACGCGGCCTTGGTGGAGGCAATGGCGGCATGGCCGAAGGCCTCGCCCCAGCCGACCAGCCCATCCTCGGTCTCGACCCGGACCAGCAGGATCTCAAGCCGGTCCCATGGCTGGCCCGCGAACAGGGGCTGCGGCCCCCCCATCGTGAAGGGCAGCGCCACGATGGAACTCTCGATGGATGTAATGCGCATGGACGTCCCATTACCTGTCCCCGCCTTCTGAATCTGTGCGGAGTGGCTGGAGCCTGGGGCCGTATGAAAATAAGATCAACCCAAAAATTATCGATTGGATGTAAGTTCAACTGATGGAATTGAGCTTCCGACAGCTTGAGGTGATTCGCGCCGTCGCCCGCCATGGCGCCGTCACCCCCGCCGCGGCCGATCTCGGCGTATCGCAGCCGGCGGTCAGCATGATGCTGCGCGACTGTATGGCCGCGGCCGGGTTTCCGCTGTTCATCCGTGGCCAGGGGCGGCTGCAGCCGACGCCGGAGCTGCGGATCTTCCTGGAGGATATCGAACGGGTCTTCTCCGGGCTGGAGCGTATCGATCGCCTGGTCGGCGACATCCGCGACACCAGCGTGGGCTCGGTCGTGATCGCGGCCACGCCCACCCTGGCGGACAACCTGCTGCCCGGCGCCATCGCCGCCTTCCGCCGCGCCCGGCCGCGCATCCAGATCACCGTCCAGACCATGGACAACCTCGCCACGGTCGATGCGGTGACGCAGGGGGGCGTCGATTTCGGCCTGGTGCTGACCCCGATCGCCGAGGCCGATGCGCGCCTGGTTCCGCTCTGCACCGAGGCGCTGATCTGCGTCGTGCCGCCCGGCCATCCGCTGGCCGGGCGGGGGGCGGTGGGGCCGGGCGACCTTGCCCCCTATCCGCTGATTTCCTTCAGCCGCAGCCTGCCGCTGGGCCGGCTGGTGGAGCAGAGCTTCCAGGAAGCCGGCGTGCCGCGGCGGATCTCGCTGGAGGTCAACCAGTCCTCGACCGCCCTCGCGCTGGTTCGGGCCGGCGTCGGGGTCGCGGTGATCGACCCCTTCCTTTTGATGGAAAACCACCAGGGGGTGGTCCGCCTTGCCCTCACCCCGCGGAGCGAGGTGCAGGCCCAGGCGCTCATTCCGCGTGAGGGCAATCTGTCACGCCCGGCGCTGATGCTGCTCGCGGCGGTGCGCCGGCGGGCCGCGACGCTGGAGGCTGCGGCCCGGGGGTGATCGCGACGGGCCGGCTCAGGCTCGGCGCGCCTCGGCCGCCTGCGCGAACAGGGCCTGGGTGCGGTCGAGCGGCAAGGGCCGTCCCAGCAGGTAGCCCTGCACCAGCCCCACCCCCAGGGCACGCAGCGTCGCCAGCTCCTCGGGCGTCTCGACCCCTTCGGCGATGATCACCCCATCGGTTTCCCGCGCGAAGCCCATCAGCGCCGAGGCAAGCGCCTGGCGGGCCGTGTCGCCATCGATGCCCTGGATCAGCCCGCGATCGAGCTTGATGATGTCTGGCCGGAGCTGGAGGATATGGTGCAGGCCGGAGTAGCCCGAGCCGGTATCATCCACCGCGAGCCGCGCGCCCCGGTGCCGCAGCGGCGTCAGCACGGCGGAGAGTGCCTTGTAGTCGCTGATCCGGGCGTGCTCGGTGATCTCCAGCACGATGCGGTCCATCGGCATGCCGTCCAGCGCCGCGAGGAAGGGTTCGCTCAGCATCGTCTCCGGCGAGGCGTTGACGGCGACATAGACGTCGTCGGGCAGGCTCGGCAAAGCGGCCAGCGCCTTGCGGATGGCAAAGACTTCCAGCTCGATCCCCAAGCCTGCCTCGGCGGCCTCGGCGAACCAGATATCGGGGGGGCGGATCGGCGTGGCGCTGAAGCGGGAGAGGCATTCCAAACCGACCGGACGCCCCGTCTCGATATCCCAGATCGGCTGATAGGCGATCGTGAGCTGATCCTGCTCCATCACCGCGGTCACGCGGGCGCGCTTGGCCGCGGCACGATCGGCGGCATCGGCCTCGCGGCCGATCTCGAAGGCCGTCATCTCGGCGAAGACCTTCATCATCTGCAGGTCCCGCTTGTTGAGCGAGGCATCGGCCAGGAAGCCGAGGCAGCAGAACATGCCGTAGAGCCGGCCATTGGGCAGGCGGATCGGCACGCTCATATGCGCGCCGATCGGGACCGCGCCGGTGATCGGCAGGGACAGCGCGAGGGGCTCGGCTGCCGTATCCGGGATCAGCTCCGGCAGGCGCCCCTCCAGGATATGGCGGCAATAGACGTCGTCGAGTGAATGGGAATCCCCGACCTTGATACGGGCCTCCTGCCCCGGGGCATCGACCTCCCGGAACACCGAGCGGTTGTCCACGAATTCGGAGACATAGGCGACTTCCATCCCCAGATGGGACCGCACCGCGTTCAGGGCGCGCCGGATCGTCGCCGCGGAGTCCCCGCCGGACGCGTCACCTGCCGAGATCAAACCGTGCAGTCCCGGCAATTGAGCGGCCTCGGCCATCTGATGCATTCCCTGTCTGACCATCGCTATACGTCCGAAACATACCTTGGATGCATCGAGCGTTTCACAACGGTCAGTCAGCCGCCTATGCGGGGGCGGTTCGCCGCGGCGTCCATCGGCGGGGTCTCGGGCCGGCGTATCCCGGCCCAGTGCCAGCCGCCGCCTGGGCGGCCCTTTCGCAGCCATTCCTGCAGCGCCCAGACCGCGCGCGCGGCCCGCCCGCGCAGCGCGGGCACGCCGAACCCGATGCCGCCGGCGAAGGGCAGGAAGGGATTGCTGCGGCTATAGGCCCAGATCGAGATGCGGCAGGCGCGCCCCTCGCTCACGCCCCGGCGGTGGAAGCCGCTGGTGTCGGCGACGATCAGCGTGTTCGGGGCCGCCGCCAGCTTGCGCGGCGCCGGATAGCCGAGCCGCGCAAGCTCATCCTCGGAAATCCGCAGCGAGCCTTCGGCGGTCAGCCGGTCCCGCCCATCGCGGGCCGTCAGCGAGACCCGGCGTTCCCAGGCCAGGCGCCGCCGGTTCGCCTCATGCGAGCCCGGCACATAGGTGAAGGCGGCCGCATCCGCCTCGACCTCGGTCAGGAAGAACCAGGATTTCACGGTCGGGTGGAAGGTGTCGGAATGGTAGTGGCTCTGAACGTCCGGCACATCCTCGCGGAAGCGGCTGAACACGGTCTGGATCGACAGCCGCGGAAACCGCCGGAACGAGCCGACATAGGCCAGCAGGTTCAAATAGCGCGGACTGGACAGCACCGAGGCCGTCACCGGCATCCCCGGCAGGGTCATGGCATCCAGCGGGAACAGCCGGGTGAAGGAATAGCCGTCGATGAATTCCCGCGCCGGGGCCTCCAGCGACAGCACCTCGGCACGCATTGCGGCGAAAACCTCAGGCGGCAGGAAATCGCGCTTCACCAGATAGCCATCGCGCGCGAAATCCGCGCGGTCCTGCTCGGACAACAGCGGCGCCAACTGTGCCCGCCGGCGTTGGCCCATCCGCGCCGCCAGCCGCCGCCGCGCCACATGCAGCCCCATCCGGTTCAGCCAGGGACTGCCGATGACGATATTGTCGCGGAAGGATTTGGCGCTGGTGGCGACCCCGATCGCGTGGAGTGGTGCCCAAAGCCATCTGGCCCAGCCTCTCATCGCACCCCGCCCGATCATCGCCGGGCGAAATGCCCGGCCCCAGTCATGCGAAATTACGGCCGGGCAATCAACCGCCGCGGCTTCAACTCTCCGCCGGTTCGAGGTCCACGCCGACATGCAGCGTATGCCGCCCGCCCCCCAGAATCACGCCCCGCAGCGGAGAGACATCGGAAAAATCGCGGCCCCAGCCCAGCACGACATGCTCGGTGGAGACCACGCAGTCATTCGTCGGGTCCAGATCGACCCAGCCGTGCTCGGGCCCCATCCAGGCGCCGACCCAGGCATGGGACTGGTCGGCGCCCCGCATCCGGACCCGCCCTGGTGGCGTGTAGGTGCGGATGTAGCCGGAGACATAGCGTGCCGGCAGGCCGAGCCCGCGCAGCCCCGAAATCATCGCGTGCGAGAAATCCTGGCAGACCCCCGCCCTGGTGGTCATCACATGCTCGACCGAGGTCGAGATTCCCGTCACCCCCGGGCGATAGGTGAACTCGCGCCGGATGCGCGACATCACCTCCAGCAGCCCCTCCAGCACCGGCCGCCCCGGGGGGAAGGACTGGGCGGCGAAGGCCCGTGCCGCGGGCACGATGGGGACCAGCGGGCTTTCGAACAGGAATTCGGCGACCTCGCCCGCGGCCTCGGCCACGACCCTTTCCCAGGGTGGGGTCGTCTCCGCCGCCGGCGGCGGCGGGAAGCCGGACTCGACCTCGGCTTCGCTGATCACCTCGAAGCGCTCATGCGGACGGTCGAGGAACAGCCAGCTCACCACATTGCCGAAATGGTCGGTGCCCGTGGTGATCCGCGCGGCCTCCGGCACCGACCGGATGGTGGCGGACAGCACCTTCTGCCCGGGCATCTCGCGCGGGGTCAGATGCAGCATATGTGTCGCCATATCGACCGGCCGGGCATAGGTGTAGGTCGTTGCATGGCGCAGCCGCCAGCGGGAGGTCATGCGGCCCCCATCAAGGGCCGGTCCACCGGCGCCAGCGGCGAGCCGATGGTCTGCACCGCCGGCAGCAAGGCGAAGTAGCGCCGGGTGACGCTGTCCGAGAGCGCCCCGATCGCGGCCCGCAACGCTTCCAGCCGCGGCGGCAAGGCGGCGGCGGCCACCGCCTGGTCGGGGGCATCCACGATGCCGGCGGCCATGGCCTCGACCTCGGTCTGCAAGGCGCGGGCGGCGCGCACCAGCTCCACCTCGGTGCCATCGCTGATGCTGGACAGGCGGGCGCGGATCTCGGCGCATTGGAAAGCGATGCCGCGCGGATTGCCCGGGTCGGCCAGCACCAGATCCAGCACCGGCGCGGCCTGCAGGGTGGTGAGATACCGGCTGCGATAGGTGATCACGCTGTCGCAGAGGTCCAGCGCCAGGCGCAGCGCGGTCTCCTGCCGTGAGGGCGGCTCCTTCAACGCTTCGGCCAGGACCATGCTGGTGGCGGAGGCGCGTTCCATCCGCCGCCCGAGGTCGAGGAACAGGAACCCGCCGCCGCGCACCATGTTCTCGGCTGCGGTGCCGGCGACGGCGGCGCAGAGCCGCAGCAGCGTGCCGAGCCCCTCCTCCAGGGCGTCCAGCCCCCGGGCGGCGCGCAGATCGGCCATGGCGTGGCGCAGCGGCTGGCTGAAGGTCGCATACATCTCGCCGGTCAGGCGGTCGCGCACGGCCTCGGTCAGCCGGGCGACCTCGGCGGCGCGATGGGCGAGCGGGCCGCCCTCGCGCGCGGCGCGGCTGATCGCGGTCAACATGGGGCCGGGGCCGGCGCCGCTCGGCGCATCCTCGGGCGAGAGCAGCTTGGCGCCGATCAGGCAGCGCGCGACGGCGGCCAGATCCGCAAGCTCCCGCGGGCTCGGGTCACCCCGGGCGCCGCGCGAGGCAGCCAGCCGCAACAGCCGTGCCGAGCTTTCGAGCCGCTCCACATAGCGCCCGAGCCAGAACAGATTGTCGGCGGTGCGGGAGGGCAGGTCACCGGCGGTGCGGCGCACCGCGATCGGCGGGCCGGAAGTGATGGCGGGGCCACGGATATCGGCACGGTCCTCGGTCAGCACCCAGACATCCTTCGCGAGGCCGGTGCCGGGCAGGCGGCCGCCCAGGGTTTCACCCTCGCGGAGCACGCGGGCCATGCCCCCGGGCAGGCAACGCCAGCCCACGCCGTCATGCACGAGGAACATCCGCAACTGCACCGGCCGGGGTTGCAAGCGCCCCGCCGCCACGACCGGCGCCACAGATCCGCCGGGCGTCCGGGTCGCGACCCATTTCGCCGGATCCTCCGCGACCTGGCGCGAGAATCGCGCGCGTTCCGCCAAATCGAGTGCCGCGGGATCGGTCGCCGCCGCATTGCCGTCGAGCGCCGGGCGCAACAGCCAGCGCTCCGGCGCCTCCTGCAGATCGGCGAGGATGCGGGCGGCGGTCCGCGGATCGGAGAGGGCCAGGGTTTCGGCCTGCGGCAGCAGCAACTCGGTGCCGAGCAGGCGCGGTGCCAACGCCGCCATCACGGTCGCCCAGGCGGGCGCCTCCATGACGCCGGTGCCGGGATCGTTCACGATCCGCACCGCGCCATGCCGCGCGGCATCAAGCAGGCCCGGCACGCCGCGGCTGCCGGTGGCGCCGAACTCCACCGGGTCCATCCGGCGCCCATCCAGCCGCCGGATCAGCACATCGACCGGCTGCAAACCGGCCAGGGTCTTGATGAACAAGGCGCCGTTGCGGACCGTCAGATCGCCGCCCTCGACCAAGGCGCAGCCAAGTTCACGGGCCAGCAGCAGATGCTCGAACCAGAAGGGGTGGCGCGTGCCCGGGGTCAGGATGGCGATGGCGGGATTGCCGCCGGCATGCTGGCCGAGGGTGGTCAGGCTGTCCTGCCAGGCATCGAAGAAAGCGCGCAGCGGCCGCGGTGGCGAGGCGCGCAGCGATTCGGGCATCGCCCGGGCCACCTGGCGGCGGTTCTCCAGCACCAGGCCGAAGCCGGCCGGGCGGCTGGTGCGGTCGCAGACCACCATCCACCGGCCATCATCCCCGCGCATCAGATCGGCGGCATAGGCGCCCATCAAGGGCGCGCGCGCGCGCATATCGGGCAGGCTGGCGCGGCAGGGCCGCAGGAAACCGGGGTTGGCGAAGATCAGGCTGGGCGGGATCAGCCCTTCGGCCAGCAGCTCCTGCGGGCCGTAGAGATCGTCCAGAACGGCCTCCAGCAGCGTCGCGCGCTGGGCCAGACCGGAAGACAATGTGGCGAATTCCGCGCCTGAGATCGGCAGCGGCACCGGGTCGCAGCGCCAGGCGGCCTCGGCCCCCGGCAGCAGGCTGCCGATGCCATCGGCGGCGAAGCCGGCATCGAGCCGGCGGGCGCGTTCGGACAGGCCATCGCCGGGCAGATCGGCCAGGGCGCCGATCAGCCCCTGCCAATGCGGCCGGATTCGGCCGCGCCCATCCACCATCTCGTCGGTGCCGGACGTCATGCGCCGAACGTCACGCGCCGGACCTGAAGGCAGGCATTATCGGCGGGTCGCGGCGCCGTGGGGCGGGCTCCAGTTGTCTTTGGCGTCACATCGCGGAAACTGTCACGCTCCGCGTCGCAGGTCGAGGGTTCTGGGCTGGTCCCGCCCGGTGACGACCCGTGGTTCCGGCATCGGCCCCGGCGTATGGCCGAAGGGCAGGAAGCGCGAACGCCGCCTCGCCTCTGCCTCGTTCGCATTTACCGGGAAGGTGTCGTAGTTCCGCCCGCCCGGATGCACGACATGGTGAGCCATCCCGCCGAGCGAGCGCCCGGTCCAGCGATCGAACAGATCGAACACCAGCGGCGTCTGCGCCTTGATGGTCGGATGCAGCGAGGACGGCGGGGACCAGGCCTTGAAGCGCACTCCCGCGACGAATTCCCCCGCCGTCTCGGTGGCGGAGAGCGGTACGGCCAACCCGTTTACGGCCAGCACATGCCGTTCCGGCACCAGGCCGCGGGCCTTGATCTGCAGCCGCTCGGCGCTGCTGTCCACGTAGCGGACGGTGCCGGTCGCGGTATTTTCCTCCGGCAGCACATGCCAGGGCTCCAGCGCGTGGCGGAGTTCCAGATGCACGTCCCGAATCGTGGTCTCGCCGACCAGGGGAAAGCGGAATTCGGCATGGGGGGCGAACCAGGCCGGGTCCATCGGGAAGCCGGCGGCGCCGAATTCATCCAGCGCATCGGCGAGATCGGCCATGCAGTAGTGCGGCAGCAGGAACTCGTCATGCAGCCGCGTGCCCCAGCGGACCAGTTTGCGATCCCAGGGCTTGTGCCAGAAACTCGCCACCGCCGAGCGCATCAGCAGCATCTGCGCCGCCGACATCTGGGCATGGGGCGGCATCTCGAAGGCGCGGAACTCCACGAGGCCGCGCCGGCCGCCGGGACCATCCGGGCTGTACATCTTGTCGATGCAGAATTCGGTGCGGTGGGTATTGCCGGTCATGTCGGCCAGCAAATGCCGGAACAGCCGGTCCACCGCCCAGGGCGGGGCTTCCTGGCCCGGCTGGATGCGGGAAAAGGCGATCTCCAGCTCGTTCAGCGTGTCCATCCGCGCCTCATCCACGCGGGGATGCTGGCTGGTGGGGCCGATGAACAGGCCGGAGAAGAGGAAGGACAGCGAGGGGTGGTTCTGGAAAAACCCGACCAGCGACTTCAGCAGATCCGGCCGGCGCAGGAAGGGGCTGTCGGCGACCGTCGCCCCGCCCATGACCACGTGGTTGCCGCCGCCGGTGCCGACATGGCGGCCGTCCATCATGAATTTTTGGGTCGCCAGGCCGACCTGCCGCGCTTCCTCATAAAGCTGCTCAGTGCGTTCCACCTGCTCGGCGAAGCTGGCCATGGGGTGGATGTTCACCTCGATCACGCCCGGGTCCGGGGTGACGGAGAAATCCTGCATCCGATCGTCGCCCGGCGGCAGATAGCCTTCGAGGAAGATCTTCTGGCCCATCTCGGCGGCGGTGGCCTCGATCGCCGCGACCAGTTCCAGCCAGTCCTCGGCCGCCTGCAACGGGGGCGCGAAGATGTGGATCAGCCCGTCGCGCGGCTCCACCGCCAGCGCGGTGCGGACCGCTTCCAGATCCTCCTCGCCGACTTCGGGCAGGTCCTGCGCAACGGGGCGGAAGGCGGGCGACAGCCCGGGCACCGCGACGCGGTCGCGGATCATCTGCTGGCTGGGCAGCGGTTCCTCGGGCGCGAAGGGGTCGTGCGGCTGGTCGGCTTCCTTCGCCAGGCTCTCGTCCTTGGCCCAGGGCAGGCTGTCGAGCGGCAGGCGCAGCCCGATCGGGCTGTCGCCCGGCACCAGGAACATCGGCGAGGCCTCACCCTCGGCGTCACGGAAGAACCAGTGCCCCGACTGCCAGCGCCGCTGGCCGGCTTCCTTGACCCGCCGCAGCGGCAGCACCGAGCCCACCGAAGCGGCCAGCCCCTGGCCGAAGACCCGCGCGAGCCGGGCGCGTTCCAGCGGATCGCGCAGCTTGGCGTCCTCCACGACCACATTCGCGGGCAGGCGGTGCTCGCGCCAGAGGTAGTAGTGGATGTCCTCATGCGCCGGGATGACCAGCGCGGGATCGACCTGCAGCCGTTCCGCCAGCAGCGCCGCGAAGCGCGCGGCATCCTCGGGCGTCGCGGTGCCTTTGTCGTCGTCGGAGGCGAGCAGCGCGGGGTCGGTCCAGACCGGCTCGCCATCCAGGCGCCAATGCGCCGACAGCGTCCAGCGCGGCAGTTGCTCGCCCGGGTAGAGCTTGCCCATCCCGTGATGCAGCACCGCCCCCGGCGCCCAGAGCGGCGCCAGCCGGCGCATCAGCCGCCCGGCCATGCGCCGCTTGGTCGGGCCCATCGCGTCGGTGTTCCACTCCGCCCCTTCCATGTCGGTGGCGGAGACAAAGGTCGGCTCCCCGCCCATGGTCATGCGGACGGAGGAACGCTCCAGTGCCGCATCCACCTGGCGGCCGGCCGCCTGGATCTCAGCCCAGGTCTTCTCGGTATAGGGCTTGGTCGTGCGCGGCGTTTCGCGGATGCGGGTGACCGACATCTCGAAGCCGAATTCGACCTCCGCCTCATCCATCAGCCCGCTGATCGGGGCGGCGGACAGGGGCTCGGGGGTGGAGGCGAGCGGGATATGGCCCTCGCCCGTCATCAGCCCCGAAGTCGCGTCCAGCCCGACCCAGCCGGCGCCGGGGAGGTAGACCTCCGCCCAGGCATGCAGATCGGTGAAATCGCTGGTCGGGCCTTCCGGGCCTTCCAGCGGCTTTTCATCGGCGACGAGCTGGATCAGGTAGCCCGAGCAGAACCGCGCGGCGTAGCCCAAATGGCGCAGCAGCTGCACCAGCACCCAGGCGCTGTCACGGCAGGAGCCTTGTGCCCCGCCCAGCGTTTCCTCCGGCGTCCAGACGCCGGGTTCCAGGCGGACGATATAGGCGACCCCCTCCTGCACCATGCGGTTCAGGGCCACCAGCATGTCCACGGTCCGCGGCGCCCCACCGCGCGGGACCGCGTCGATCAGCTTCTGCAGATGCGGGCCGGCGGGTGCCGCGCGGCGGAAGGGGGCGAGTTCCTGCTCCAGCACCGGGTCGTAGGTGAAGGGGAAGGTCTCGGCCTCCGGCTCCAGGAAGAAGTCGAAGGGGTTGATGGTCGCCATGTCGGCGACGAGATCCACGGTCACATCGAAATGCGTGACCCGCTCCGGGAAAACCACGCGGGCGAGGAAATTGCCCTGCGGGTCCTGCTGCCAGTTCAGGAAATGCGGCTTGGGCGAGATCGACAGGCTGTAGGAAATGATCGGCGTTCGCGCATGCGGCGCGGGCCGCAGACGGATGGTCTGTGGCCCGAGGTTGATCGCCCGGTCGTAGCGATAGGAGGTCTTATGCGTCAGCGCGACATGCAATGGCATCGGGCATCCCGGTCGATCATTGGTTATCGTAATGCATAGCGACCCGGACGCCCGCCGCTAAGCCCTCAGTTTGCCGACCGCTGCCTTTGGCTCAGTAGCCGCGCGCGAGATCGACCGGAAACAGCAACTCCCGCCCATTTTCGAGGCGGTCGAAGTTCTCCAGCACCAGCCGCGCCAGCGCCTTGCCATTGGGGGCGGCGGCGATATGCGGCGTCACGGTGATGCCGGGATGGGTCCAGATCGGGCTGTCCTGCGGCAGCGGTTCGGTCACCATCACATCCAGATGCGCGTGGCCGATCTGACCGGCGTCCAGCGCCGCCAGCAGGGCGGCCTCATCCACCTGCCCACCGCGGCCCGCCGCGACGACGACGGCGCCCCGCGGCAAAGCGGCCAAGGCGGCGGCATCGAGCACGCCGGTGGTCTCGGCGGTCAGCGGCAGCAGCACCACCACGGCGCGGCAGCCGGCGAGGAAGGCGTGCTTTTGGTCCGGTCCGGCGAAGGTCTCCACACCAGGCAACTGCCGCGCGCTGCGCGACCAGCCGCGCACGGCGAAGCCGAGGCGGGCGAGGTGCTCGGCCAGGCCCACGCCCAGCGCGCCGAGGCCCATGATCCCGACCGGCCAGGTGGCGGCGTCGATCTGGGGCATGCGCTGCCAGTGCTTCTCGCGCTGGAAGCCGTCGTACATGCGGTGCTCGCGCAGCTCCCGCAGGATGGCGTGCAGGCAGTGCTGCGCCATGCCCTGCGTCACCTCATCGGCAACGACGCGGGCGAAGGGCAGGTGCCGGGGCAGCGTCGGGTCGGCCAGCATGTGGTTCACCCCGGCGCCGGTGCCATGGATCAGCCGCAGGTTCGTCAGCCGCGCGAAGGCGCCGGTGGGGGCGCGGAAGGCGACGATGCAGCCGATCTTCTCGGGCTCCGGCAGGTCGGGCCAAAGCGCGATCGGCCGGTCCCCGGCCAGTTCGAGGAAGGCTGCATGCATCGAGGCCTTGTCGGCCGGCATGGGGCAGAGAAGGATTCCGCGGGCGGGGGGTTGGTCAGGCACAGTTGTTATCCCTTTGAGCTTTGAGCGGCCATCCAAGCGGCTCTGCCGGATCGGTGACACCGCCACGCGCGATATCGGCGATGCCGCGATCGGTCAGATGCGGCCCCGGGTTGCAGGCCAGCGACACCCCCGTGAGCCCGCGGAACACCGCATAGGGCGGCTGCCAGGCGATGACCCGGTCAGCGGCGGCGCGCAAATCGGCGAAGGCGCGGGCCGTCTCGGCCGCCGGGGTTTCCGCCAGCAGCCCGGCGATGGGCAGCGGCAGCAGGGTCAGCCGCCCATCCGGTTCCATGACCGCCATCCCGCCCCCGGCCGCGATCAGCGCATTGGCGGCGCCGGCCATCAGCGCCGGGTCGCGGCCGAAAACCAGCAGGTTGTGGCTGTCATGGGCGATGGTGGTGGCGACGGCGCCGGCGATCTCGCCCCAGCCGGAGATCAGCGCCACGCGCGGCACCGCATCGGCACGGCCATGGCGATGCACCGAGGCCAGCAGCGAATGGCCCGGTGGCGGGGCGGCGATACCGTCGCACACCTCGGCCTCCGCCTCGCCCCAGGTCGTGAAGCGCGCGCCGGCGACGACCGGCAGCCGCACCCGGCCCGACGGCACACCGCGCGGCCGCAGCGCCAGCGCATCGGCGGCCAGCGGGGCGAGATGCATGCTCTGCCGCAACCCCGGCGGCGGGCGCGGCGCCTGGGTGGCGGCCGGTTGGCCCGCGACATAGCAGCGCGCGACCGCAACCGTCGCCAGATCGGACAGCGCCACGATATCCGCCGCCCGCCCCGGCGCCAGCAGCCCAATGTCATCCCGCTTCAGCCGCAGCGCCGCATGCAGCGTGGCGCAGCGGATCGCCAGCATCGGCGGCATGCCGCGGGCGATGACGCGGGCGACGGTGTCCCGCAGCCCGCCCTTGGCCACCAACTCGTCGGGAAAGACGTCATCGGTGCAGAGCACCAGCGTCACCGGGAACACCGGCAGCGCCATGATCGCCGCCACCACCTCGGGCAACAGAGTGTCGTGGCTGCCGCGCAGTTCGACCGTCAGCCCGGCGCGCAGTTTTTGCAGCGCATCCTCGGCCGAGGTGATCTCATGGTCCGAGGTGACGCCGGCGGCGACATAGGCCTGCAAGCCGGCGCCCGAAAGCCCGCGCGCATGGCCATTGATGTTGCGCCCCGCCGCCATCCCGGCCGCGACGATCCCCGCCATGCGCGGGCTGGCCGCGAGCACGCCGGCCATGTCCATGACTTCGGCGATGCCGCAGACGCCCTCCCATCCCAGCATCTCGGCCATCTCCGCCGGCCCGATCTCGGCCCCGGCGACTTCGAGACCGGGGGCGGAGGGCACGCAGGAGGGGGCGGCGATCAGCGTGCGGAACGGCACCCCCCGCGCCGCATCCCGCGCCCAGGCCACACCCGCCAGCCCCGCGACATTGGCCAGCTCATGCGGGTCCCAGACGCCGGTTGTGGTGCCGGCGGGCGCGACGACGGAGGCATAATCCGCCGGCGCCATCAGCGAGGATTCGTAGTGCAGATGGCTGTCGATGAAGCCCGGCGCCAGCACCAGCCCGGTCATGTCGTCGATCGCCGCCGCATCCTGCCGCGAGCCCGGCGGATGCAGGCTGGCGATCAGCCCGTCGAGGATGCCGATATCGGCGGCGCGCAATTCGCCGGTCGCGACATCGGCGATGGTGCCGCCCGTCAGCAGCCGGTCGAAGGGCGCCTCGCCCTGCGCCGCCGCGACCAGCCGCGCGCGGCTCACGGCCTGCGGCCGGCGCTCATCGCCAGCGTCATCTCATCGGTGCGTGCCTCATAGGTGATGCCCGCGCGCATCGCCCAGGTGTTCACCTGGAAATACAGCGGGATCAGCGCCGTCTCGTCGCGCAGCGCCATGCGCGTCGCCTGCTGCGTCAGCCGCGAACGCTCCGCGTCATCCATCGTCGCGCGCGCCTGTTCGATCACCGCATCGATGGCGGCATTGGAGAACCGCCCGCGATTGGCGGTGCCGAGGCCGAGCGTTGTGTCCCAGCTATGGATCTGGGTTTCCAGCATCCCGAGCACTTCCGGATTGGGCGAGAAGCCGGCGAGGTTCACCGAGTAGCGCAGCTGTGCTGCCTCGGAGAGCCAAAGGCCGCGCGGCTTGGTCTGGACGGTGGTGACGAGCCCGACACGGGTCCAGAACTGCGCGATGGCCTGCACGACCTTCTCATCATTCACATAGCGGTCGTTGGGGCCGTTCACCTGCACGGCGAAGCCCTGCGGCAGCCCGGCCTCGGCCAGCAGGCGGCGGGATTCGGCGGGGTCATAGGGATCGGGGGTGAGGTCGGGCGAGGTGCCGAAATACCCCGGCGGGCCCAGGTCGCCCGAGGGCAGCGCCTGGCCCTGCATCACATTGCGCGCCAGCGCGTCGCGATTGATCGCCAGCGACAGTGCCCGGCGCACCCGGCGGTCGCGCAAGGGGTTGGCCAGCGGCCCGCCGTCGCGGGCATGGACGAAGGGGGTGGTTTCGCGGTCGCTGTCCAGGGTCAAATAGATCAGGCGGTTCGACGGGCTTTCGGCCACGGTGAAGCGCGGATCGGCCTTGAGCTGGGCGTATTGGTCGGAGGGCACGATCTCGATCAGATCGACGTCACCGGCCTGGAGTGCCGCGGTGCGGGCGCCGGCATTGGGGATCGGGCGGAATTCGACGCGGGCGAAGGCGGGGGCGGGGCCGTTGAAATCCTCCCGGCGCTCCATCACCGCCACGCCGCCGGGGTGCCAGGAGACATGGCGGAACGGGCCGCTGCCCACCATGGCGCGGCCGGAATTGTAGTCGGCGGTGGTCGCGGCGTCGCCGACCCGCTCGCTCACGATCATCACCAGCGAGAGGTAGTTCGCGAGCAGCGGCGTCGGCGCCGTGGTGCGGATGAGGATGGTGTGCGGGCCGGATTTCTCGACCGACTTCACCGGGCGGGTATAGGCGCGGAGCGAGGAGGGCGAATTCGGCACATCCCCGGCGCGGAAGATGCTGAAGGCGACATCCTCGGGCCGCACCGGCGTGCCGTCGGAGAAGGTCGCCTTCGGGTCCAGCGTGAATTCCCAGGTCAGCGGATCGACCACGCGCCATGATGTGGCGATGGCCGGGCGCAGCACCTGGCCGGCATCCTGCTGCACCAGCGGCTGGAACCAATGCCGCGCGAAGGCGAAATTGGTGATGATGCTGGCGAAATGCGGGTCGAGGCTGGTGGTCGTCGCCTCGATGCCGATACGCAGGGTCTGGGCCTGCAAGGGGGCCTGCACCGGCGCGGATGCCAGGGCCAGGGTCGCAAGCAGGAGGGCGCGGCGCATGTGGGGGGATCTCTCGCGGAATCCCGGTAAAACTGGCAGCATCCCGCCCATGTCGCAACGTAGCTCGCCCGAGGCCCTCGGCCCCCTGGTTCCCGCCATGACCGCCTGGCGGCGGGACATCCATGCCCATCCCGAACTGGGCTTCGAGGAGCACCGCACGGCGGCCCTCGTCGCGCGCGAGCTGGAGGCCGCCGGGATCGAGGTCACGACCGGCATCGCCGGCACCGGCGTTGTCGGCACCATCCGCGGCACCGGTATGGTCGAGCCGCTCCGCGGCGCCGGTATGGTCGAGCCGCTCCGCGGCAGGGCCGGCAACCGCGCGATCGGGCTGCGGGCGGACATGGACGCGCTGGCGATGACCGAGGTGACCGGCGCGGCCTACGCCAGCACGGTGCCCGGAAAGATGCATGCCTGCGGGCATGACGGGCATACCGCGATGCTGCTGGGCGCCGCGACCTTCCTCGCTGCCAATCGCGACGCCTTCGCCGGCACCGTGCATCTGATCTTCCAGCCGGCCGAGGAAAGCCTGGGTGGTGCCAAGGCGATGCTGGAGGACGGGCTGTTCGACCGCTTCCCTGTCGATGCCGTCTATGGTCTGCACAACCTGCCTGGCCTGCCGCTTGGCATCGTGGCCGTGCCCAAGGGCCCGGTGCTGGCCAGCAGCGACACCTGGCAGGCGAGTTTCACCGGCCGCGGCAGCCATGGTGCCAAGCCGCATCAGGGCACCGATGCGACCCTGGCCGCGGCGCAATTCATCGCAGCCCTGCACAGCATTGTCGCGCGCGAGGTCGATCCGCTGCGCACCGCCGTCGCCTCGGTCGGGCACATCGCTGCTGGCAATCCGCGGGCGCCGAATGTCATCCCCTCCGAGGTGCATCTTGCCGGCACCGCCCGCGCCCTGGCGCCGCTGGAGCGCGACCTGTTGGAACGCCGCATCGGCGAATTGGCCCATGGCATCGCCGCGATGCATGGGCTGGTGGCCGACTACCGCTATATCCGCCGCCTCTCCCCCACGGTGAACCATCCGGCGCAGGCGGCCTTGGCCTATCGCGCCGCCCTCGCCGCCATGGGCGAGGCGCGCGACGACCATCCGCCGATCACCGCCGGCGAGGATTTTTCCGAAATGCTGCTGGCACGGCCGGGCGCCTATGCCTGGCTCGGCACTGGCGATCCCCCGCATCCGGATGGGCAGCACCACAATCCGCATTTCGATTTCGTCGATGCCGCGCTGGCGCATGGCGCGGCCTGGTGGTGTTCGGTGGTGGAGACCGAACTCGGGTGATTCCGGCAATCATCGACTGCGATCCCGGCACCGATGACGCGATCGCGCTGTTCCTGGCCTTGGCGATGATGGAGGTGCGGCTGGTCACTGTCTCCGGCGGCAATGTCCCGCTGGCGCGGACGCTGGCGAATGCGCGGGCGCTGGTGGGCATGACCGGGCAGGCGGTGCCGGTGGTGGCCGGTGCGGCGCATCCGCTGATCGGCGCGCATCGCGACGAGGCGGCGGTGCATGGCGCCGATGGTCTCGGCGGCGTGGTGCTGCCCGAGGGGCCGCCGGCCACGCCCGGCATCGCGGCCGACGCCATCCGCGCGGTGCTGCGCGATGCCGCACCCCGTTCGGTCCATGCCATCGCGCTGGCGCCCTCGGCCAATCTCGCGCTGGCTCTGGCGACGGAGCCCGCACTGGCGGGGCGGTTGGCCTCCATCTCGGTGATGGCGGGCGCCTGGGGGGAGGGGAATTGGACGCCCTCGGCCGAATACAATGCCGCCATGGACCCCGAGGCGCTGGCGATGCTGCTGGCCGTCGATGCCCCGGTGACGCTGGTCACGCTGGACCTGACGGCGCAGGCGTTGGTCACCCCGGCACGGCTGGCGGCGCTGCCGCGCACGGGGGTTTGCGCGCGGGCGGCGGCGGCGATCCTGGGCGCGGTGCCGCCCTCCCGCCGGTTTTCCGGGCGCGGCTTTGCCTTGCATGACCCTTGTGCCGTGGCGGCGGTGCTGGAGCCCGGGCTGTTCGGCTTCCGCGATGCGGCCGTGCGGGTGGACAGCGGCGATGGCGCCGCGCGCGGCCGCACGCATATCGACCGCTGGGGCCGCACCGGCGCGACACCCAACGTGCTGCTGGCCGAGGCCCTGGACGCCGATGGCTTCTTCGCCATGCTGGGCCAAGCCCTTTCCCAACTGCCCTGACGGAGCCTGCCCGCATGGAGCCTTTCATCGCCGATCTGCTGATCACCGGTGGGACCGTTGTGAACGAGACCGGGCGCTTCGTCGCCGATGTGGCGGTGAAGGATGGGGTGATCGTCTTCGTCGGCCATCCGGCGCTGGCACCGCGCGCGACGCGCGTGCTGTCGGCCCAAGGCCGCCATGTGATTCCGGGCGCCATCGACACCCATGTGCATATCCGCGAACCGGGCATGACGCATAAGGAGGACTGGCGCACCGGCACCCGCGCCGCCGCGGCCGGCGGCGTGACCACCATCTTCGACATGCCCAACACCGACCCGCCGACCTGGAGCCTGGAGGCGCTGGCGATCAAGCGCGAGGCCGCCGAGCGGCAGGCGGTGGTGAATTACGGGCTCTACGGCCTGCTGGACGAACGCGCGCTGGAGGCGATCCCGGACCTCGCCGCCGCCGGGGTGATCGGGTTCAAGCTGTTCTACGGCAACACCACCGGCAATCTGCCGGCGCCGAATGATGGTGCGGTGCTGGAGGGGTTCGAGATGCTGGCCCGCCTCGGCCTGCGCTGTTCCATCCACGCCGAGAACTCGCCCATGCTGTTCTGGCGCGAGAAGCGGATGCAGGCGGCCGGGCGCGACGACGACTACGCGCATTGGTGCGCGCGGGCGGATATCGTCGCGCTGGAGAGCCTGAACCGCTCCATCGTGCTGTCGGAATGGACCGGGGCGCGCATCCATATCGTGCATGAATCCTGCGCCCGCTCGGTACCCATCATCCGCGACGCGAAGGCGCGCGGCGTTCCCATCACCGTGGAGACCTGCCCGCAATATCTGTTGCTGGCGGCCGAGGATCTGACCGGTGCCCAAGCCGGTATCGGGCGGCTGAACCCGCCGATCCGCGAGGGCGCGCAGCGCGAGACGCTGCTGGCCGCGCTGCGTGACGGCATCATCGACATCCTCGCCACCGACCATGCGCCGCATGCGATGGCGGAAATCTCGCGCCCCTCGATCTGGGACAATGCCTGCGGCTTCCCGGGCGTCGAGACCTCGATGCGGCTGATGCTGACCCTGGTGGCGGAGGGGCGGTTCACCCTGGAGCAATACGTGCGCTCGGCCTCGGCCGCGCCGGCGCGGGCCTTCGGCCTCTATCCGCGCAAGGGCGTGGTGCAGCCGGGGGCCGATGGCGATCTGGCCATCATCGACCTCGCCGCGCGCGGGACCATCCAGGCTGGCGCGCTGCACAGCGAGCGCAGCCGCTTCACCCCTTATGACGGCATGCGGACCATCGGCCTGCCGGTCGCGACCATCGTGCGCGGCCGGGTGGTGATGGAGGATGGCGTGGTCGCGGAGGCCGCCGGCTGGGGCCGCATGGAGCGCCCCGCGATGCCGGCCCCCGCGCCCCGCAACCTCGCCACCACGACCGAGGCGATCCTGCGCCCCGGTGCCATGCCCTTCTGAGGCTCAGCCGCGCCCGACAAAAGGCATCTTGGAGGCCATGATCGTCATGGTCAGGATGTTCGCTTCCAGCGGCAGCGAGGCCATGTGCAGCACCGCCTCGCCGACCTTGGCGACATCCATGCGCTCCTCGACCATGCGGGTGCCGTTGGCCTGGGGCACGCCCTTGGTCATGCGTTCGGTCATCGGCGTCGCCGCATTGCCGATGTCGATCTGTCCCGCGACGATGTCATGCGCGCGGCCGTCGAGGAAAATCGACTTGGTGAGGCCGGTGATCGCATGCTTGGTCGCGGTATAGGGCGCGCTGAACGGCCGCGGCGCATGGGCGCTGATCGAGCCGTTGTTGATGATCCGCCCACCCTTCGGGTCCTGCCGGCGCATGATGCCGAAGGCGGCGCGGGCGCAGAAAAACGCCCCGTTCAGATTGGCCGCGACGGTGCCGAGCCAATCCTCATCGGTGATCTCGTCGAATTCGACCGGCGGCGCGCCGCGCCCCGCATTGTTGAACAGCAGGTCGAGCCGGCCGAAGCGGGACTGGACCTCGGCGAAGGCGGCCTTGACGCCAGCCACATCGCCGACATCCGCGGTCAGCGGAAAAGCGTGGTCGCTGGCGCTGCCGGCGAGGCCCTGGGTTTCCAGCAGCGGCTCCAAGCGGCGCCCGAGCAGCGCCACCGTCCAGCCGGCCCCCAGGAGAGAGAGGGCGGCTGCGCGCCCGATGCCGGTTCCGGCGCCGGTGACGACCGCCGTGCCGATCATTGCCTTGCTCATCTGGTGTTCCCCCGATTGTTTCGGCCGCCATGGTGCGGGGGCACCGCGGCGCTGTCCACGGGGACGGGGGCTATTCCGCCGCACCCATCCGCGTGCGTGCCATGCGCTGATGCGCGGCAAGCCAAGCCTCCAGCAGCGGCAGCGTCGCGGCGGCCGTCTCCAGCAGGCGCTGCAAGGGGCTGGTCGAGTCCCCGCCGACGCGCTGCACGGACTGCAACCGCTCGGCCGTCATGGCCAGGCGCCGTGCCCCGAGGGTCCGCGCCGCGCCGACGAGCCGGTGCGACAGCGCCCGCAGCGTGGTGGCATCGCTGGCCGAGCGCATCATCGCCGTGACCTCCCGCATCTCGGCGATGAATTCGGCGATGATGCTGCCGCCCGAGCCGCCGAGATCGGCCGACAAGGCCGCCAGTACCGTTTCGTCCAGCAGCATCGGCTCAGCATTGGAGATGATGGCGCGTGGCACGCGGGGCTGGGAGAGCAGGCGCGAGACCTCCCGCACCAGCCCGTCGCGATCCACGGGCTTGGAGAGGTGGCCATCCATGCCCGCCTCCCGGCAGGCCGCGACCTGGTCCGGCAAGGCCGAGGCGGTAACGGCCAGGATGGGGATATTCCCCTTGGGGGCGGGCAGCGCGCGGATGCGGCGGGTGGATTCCATCCCGTCCATGACCGGCATCTGCAGATCCATCAGCACAATATCGTAGTCGCCGGCCTCGACCATCGCCAAAGCCTCGGCGCCATCGGCGGCGGAGGCGACCCGGTGTCCGGCCGCCGAGAGCATCGCCTGTGCCACCAGACGGTTGGCGGCCAGATCATCCACGACCAGGACATGGGCGCCGACCACCGGCTCCGTCGGCTCTGAGGCCGGAACGGGCAAGGCACGCGACTGCGCCATCGGCTCGGCGGCCGCCAGCGGCAGCTCGACCCAGAAGATCGCACCGCCGCCCGGGGCGGAGTCGCAGCCGATGCGGCCACCCATCAGGCTCACGAGGCGGGCGGAGATGGACAGCCCGAGCCCGGTGCCGGCGGCCTCGGCCGAGCGATCGGCCAGTTGCACGAAGTCGCTGAACAGCAAATGCCGCTTTTCGGCCGGCACACCGGGGCCGCTGTCCTGCACTTCGAAGCGGATGGTGTTGCCGCGATGCAGGGCGCGCAGGATGACCGCCCCGCCCTCGGGGGTGAACTTCACGGCGTTGGACAGCAGGTTCAGCAGCAACTGCCGCAGCCGCGTCGGGTCGGTGATGATGGATTGTGGCAGCCCGCCCGCGACATCCAGCCGCAGCGTCTGCCGCTTGCGCGCGATCTCCGGGGAGAGCAGCGCCGAGCAGCCATCCAGCAGCGGGCGCAGCATGGCCGGGCGCGGCTCCAACTCCAGCTTGCCGGCGTCGATCTTGGATAGGTCCAGCAGCCCGTTCACCAGCTCAAGCAGGTGACGTCCGGCCGAGAGCAGGATCTCCACCTGCCGGCGCTGCTCCGTCGATAGCGTCTGGTCTGCCAGCAGGATCTGGCCGAAGCCCAGTATGCCGTTCAGCGGTGTCCGCAGTTCGTGCGACATGCGCGAGAGGAAGCGGCCCTTGGCCTCGGCGGCCTCGGCGACCTCGGCCATGGCGCGCTTCAGCGCGGTGATGTCGGTGCGGATGCCGACCACGCCGCCGTCGGGCGTGGTCCGCTCGGTGATCATCACCCAGCGGCCATCCGGCAGCAGCCGTTCCATCGGCGGGAAATTGCCGCGATGCCAGGCGTCCATATCCGCCAGGAAGGCGTCCAGATCCTCGCCCGCCTGGGGATACTGCCCGACGCGGGCGCCGCCGCGCATGATCTCCTCAAAGGTCGCGCCCGGCGTGATGAAGGCGGCCGACATCGCATACATTTCGCGGTAGCGGCTGTTGCAGGCGACCAGGCGGTCCTCATGGTCCCAGATGACGAAGCCGCCCTCCATGCTCTCGAGCGCATTGTCGAGCATGGTGCGCCAACGGGTCCGTTCGGCATCCGCCCGGTCGCGCTGGCGCAGGCCAAGCAGCACCGCGACGGTCAGCGCCAGGACCAGCGCGCCGAAGCCGGCCGAAACCAGGGCGCCGCGCTTGGCGTCCTCGCGCCAGTCGGCCAGCACCGCGGCTTCGCGCACCGAGGTGGAGATCATCAGGCTCGGGTAGAGCGTCTGGCGGGTCGCCATCAGCACCGGCTCGTTGTCGAAACGGCCAATGACGGATTCCACCCGTCCGCCCGGGGCCGCGAGACTGGCGGCGGTCTCGCTCAGCCGTCGGCCGATATGGGTCTCGTCATGCGGGGAGGAGGCGAGGACGGTGCCGTCCTCACGCTCGATGACCATCCGGAAGCCGGTCGCATCGCCCGCGGTCGAAGCGAGCAGCGAGGAGAGCAGCGACACCGGAACCTCGGCCGCCGCGAGCAACGGCCCGAAACCGGTCAGGTTGATCCGCCGGGCGAGGAAGATCGCCCATTCCCCGGTGGCGGGGTTCCGCACCGGCCCGCCGATCATCACCGATCCCGAACGCTGTGCCACGCTGAAGAGCGGCCCATCCGCGGCCAGTGGCAGCGGCCGGCGTCGGGAGACCGGCAAAGCGGTCGCGACCGGCAGCCCGTTCTCACCGACAAGAACGACGTCGCGATAGGCGAAGTTCTGGTTGATCAGTTCACGCAGCACGCGCGAGACGCTCGAGGGATCGAGCCGCCCGTCGCGAATCAGCGGCGCCAGCATCGCCGGCAGACCGGTCAGCATCGCATCGACCTGCACGAAGTTGCGGTTGACCGAGGCTTCGACGCCGCGGGCGACGCGCAGGACGGATTCCTCCGCCGTCGCCAGCGCTGCGTCGCGCGCCTGACGCATCAGGTAATAGGTGCCGATCGACTGGGCCAGCAGAAGCAGGACGGCCGCGCCTATGACGTAAAATTGGGTACGGCGCGGCTGGATCATCGAAGAAGTCCTATTCCCGGGCTGTTAGGCCGAGGGTGGGCGCCATGTACTTGTTCCAGGACTCGACGCAATCGATGCCGCATCGACTGACCCAGCCGGGAAGGACGACATCGGTCAGCAAGGCACGGCGGCGGGCTTCATCGGAGGGGGCGGCGGGCACCAGGGTCAGCCTGCCCCGTACCGAGCCCTGGCAGCTTGGCTGCCCGGTCGCACAGGCGATGCCATCGCCGGTGTCGCGTTCAGCACCTTCCCAGATGGCGGCCTCCAGATCGGCAAGACCGGCACGGATGATGGTCCGATCCGCCTCAGGCAGGGCTTCCCAGGCGGAGACATTCGCGCCGAACACCGACACGCCCCAGTTCAGCGCGATCGGTGAGATATGGGTCGTTACCTGATGCAGCCCGATCGCCATGCCCGACAGCGTGCCGGTGACGGCGCATTCGACCACGCCGGAGCGGATGGCGCCGACGATCTCGGCGAAGGGGATGATGACGGGCGTGGCGCCGAGGGCGGCGAAGACTTCCGCCTGGCCCACGGAGGAGGCGCGAACCCGGCGCCCCGCCATGTCCGACAGCCCGCCGAAGGCGCGGTTGCACCAGATGACCTGCGCCGGATACGTATAAACGGCGAGCAATTCGACCGAGTAATCCTCCCGCAGGCGCTCCTGCAGACGCGGCCGGAACAGCGCCATGGTCCGGCGCAGGCTGGCCATGTCGGGGCTCAGCACGGTCAGGTCGGGGATGCTGAACTCGGGCTCATCCGTCGCGATTATGGCCAGCAAGGCGGTGCCGAAGGGCACGACGCCCAGCCGCATCAGTTGCAGCATCTGCTGCGCGCGGAAGCCGGCGCGATCGAAGGGGCCGATTTCCGCCGTGATGCGGCCGCCGGTCAGTTCCACCACACGGCTGCGCCAGAAAGGTTCTTCGAAGCGCGTGTACTGTGACACATCGGCAAGCCCGCCCATCACGCGCAGGCGGATCGGATCGGGCGGATCGGCCGAGGGGGCAGGCGCCTGCGCCATCGCCGCACCTGCGGTCACCGCCAGCAGCAGCGCCATGAGAATTTGTTGCTGTATCGCATGAATCCAGTTGCGCGGCTGGCGGGCAGGCGCACAATCAGTTTGGCGCGCGGGAGCGGCATCAGTTTCGAAGGTCATGTCAGGCAATGACCATGGGATGATATGGCTCCGGAATTTCGATTTGATCGGGCATCAAAACCCTCAATGGTCCGGTGGACAGCGCCAAACCGAGCCTGTGCACAGTTAACAGTCATCCGATGACGGCTGCAACCATTCCGCGTGCTTTCGCCCGGGGCTTCCTGCCGTGACAAGTTGAAGGCAGTGTCCGGCTTCAGTTTTTAGGGCAATCATCATGTCGGGGGCGATCATCAGCCATCGGGGGGGCTCCTTTCTTTGGCCCGAGAATACTCTTCTGGCATTTAGCAATACCTATGCCATGCCTGTCGAGCAGGTGGAATGCGATGTCCATCTGACCGCGGATGGAGAGCCCGTGGTCATTCATGATGCTCTGGCGGATCGCACCACCGATGGGCGCGGGCCGGTCGCCGCGATGACCGCCTCCGAGGTCGCGCGGCTGCGGATCCGCGGCGCCGGGCAATTGGGCGTGCCGAGCCTCGCGGCCGTGGCGGCGCTGTTCGCGCGGGGGCGGATGCTGCTGCGCGTGGAAATCAAGCCCGATGCCACCGGCCGGCCCTATCCGGAGATCGTGCCGCGGGTGCTGTCGGTCCTGGTCGATGCCGGGATGCTGGGGCGCAGCCTGATCATCGCCTTCGATGCGCCGACCGTGGCCGCGGCCTGGCGGGCGGGCGGCCTGGCCGGCGCGGCCTGGCTGGTGGAGCCCGCGACGCTGCGGGGCCTCGGCGTGGCCGGTGTGGCCGCCGTCGCCCTGGCCCACGGCCTGCCGGCGGCGGAGACGGGAATCGCGGCGGCCGATGCCGCCTATGTGGCGGCGATGCGGGCCGCGGGGCTCGGCTGTGGCGCCTGGGGCGCCAACCATGCCGAGACGATCGACCGCGCGCTGGCGCTGGGCCTCGATGCCTTCGCGACGGACGACCCGGCGCTGGCGCTGGGCCGCCGCGCCCTGATCGGTCAGGCGTAGGGGTAGCGGTGCTTGCCTTCGGGCGAGAGGGTGAAGATCTCCACCCCCGTCTCGGTCACGCCCACCATGTGCTCGTATTGCGCCGAAAGGCTGCGGTCGCGGGTCACCGCGGTCCAGCCGTCGTCGAGGATCTTCACCTCCGGCCGGCCGGCATTCACCATCGGCTCCACCGTGAAGAACATCCCCGGCGCCAGCACCGGGCCATCGCCGGCGCGGCCGAAGTGCAGCACATTCGGCGGCGCGTGGAAGCTGCGCCCGATGCCATGGCCGCAGAAATCCCGCACGACGGAGAAGCGGTGGCGCTCCACATAGGTCTGGATCGCCGCCCCGACCGCGCCGAGGGTCGCACCGGGGCGGATCGCCGCGATGCCCTTCATCATGGAGTCATAGGTGACATCCATCAGCAGCCGCGCCTTGGTCGAGGGCTCGCCCGCGGCATACATGCGTGAGCTGTCGCCGTGCCAGCCGTCCAGGATGACGGTCACGTCGATGTTCACGATGTCGCCGGCCACCAGCATCCGGTCGCCCGGGATACCGTGGCAGACGACGTGGTTGATGCTGGTGCAGCAGGATTTCGTGTAGCCGCGATAGCCGAGCGTCGCCGGCACCGCGCCATGCGCCAGCGTGAAGTCATGGCACAGCTGGTCCAGCCGGTCGGTGGTGACGCCCGGCACGACATGGGGCGTGATCATGTCGAGGCATTGCGCCGCCAGCCTGCCGGCGGCGCGCATGCCCACGAAATCCTCGGGGGGATGAAGAATGATGCGGCGGTTTTCCGCCCCGGCCTGTTCCATGCGCGCGACTATATCCCAGAATTCCGCGTAGATGAGACGTCAGTGCCTCCGGCACAAGCGCGCTCAGCGCGGTGGTGTGTCCCCGCTGCGACGCTCCTCGACTCCGAGGGCATCGGCAAGCCGGACCGTCGCACTGCCTCGGCGGGCCGGTTTCGGCTGGTCCGGGGCCGGCGCCCAGCCGGTCAGGATGAGCAGGGGCAGCGGCGCCACGATCGGGCCATCGCCCGCCAGACGTGCCAAAGCCCCTGGAAACAGCCCGCGCGGCGGGATCCGGCGGTCCCTGGCGTGCAGCGCCGCCTGTTCGCCCACCGCCTGGATGTCGCGCAGCAGGCCGAGCGGGCTGCGCCAGGCCGCGTCCAGCCGGTCCAGATCCGCCACCGGCAGGGCGAAGCCCGCCCTTTGCAGCAGGGCAGCTCCGTCCTGGAGGGTGGGGAAGGGCGAGACGCGAGGCGCCGCCCCGCCACGCAGATCGGCCTCGACCGCGGCCAACGCCTCGCGCAGCGGCTGCAAGGTGCCGAGGCCCGGCAGGCTGGCCAGGAACAGCCCATCCGGGCGCAGCGCCCGGCGGATCTGGATCAGCGCGCCCGGAAGGTCGTTGACCGTATGCAGCGACAGGCTGGCGACCACGAGGTCGAAGCTGCCGACCGCGAAGGGGAGCCATTCCTCATCGGCCGCCACCGGCAGGCCGCCGGCGACGCCGGCCATGGCCGGGGCCAGATCGGCCGAGACCACGAATTCGATCCCCCGCGCCCGCAGCAGCGGTGCCACCGCGCCTCGCCCGCCGAGGTCGAGTGCCCGGGTGAAGCGGCGGGTGGTGTCGTCCAGCCGGTCCAGCAGCAGGCTGGCGGCCGCGTCCAGCAAAGGGGCGGCGCGGCCGACCGTGACGGCCGCGCGGGCCCGGCGGCGGGCGAGGAGGCGGCGGTCGAAGGGGCCGGCAAAGGCAGGGGTGGGGGACGGGGCGGACATGATCGCTGGCTAGCATGTTTCAGGCCGTGGTGGCTTGTGGTGTAGCCTTGTGCGGGGATCAGGGAGCACCCGCGGTGAATGCAGACATCCTGGCGGGGCGCGTCCTTGCCGTCGACGAATCCCTGGCACGCATACATGCCATCGTGGAGGCGAGCGGCATCAACCGGCCGTCGCTGACCGCGATCCGGGAGGAGCTTCTGGCCCTCGCCGAGCAGCGCGCGTTGTTCCCGGCCGCCGAATTCCTGGCGGCGGAGGGCCAGGGCAACCGCCTGCATTCGCTGCGGGAGGACCTCGGCGGCGGCTTCGCGCTTTATCTGAATGTCCTGGCGCCCGGCCAGGACACGCGGCCGCATGACCATGGCACCTGGTTCGCCGCCGCCGCCCTTGAGGGCCAGGCATTGCACCGCGTCTATAGCCGTACCGATGATGGCGTCATTGCCGGCCGCGCGGTGTTGCGGCTGCGGGAGGAAATCATGGTCGAACCGGGACGGGGCATCGCGCTGATGCCCGATGACATCCACAGCCTGCATACCCGCGGCGACCGGCCGGGGCGGCACCTGCATCTCTATGGCATGGCGCTGGAGCGGCTGACGGATCGCCACAGCTTCGATCTCGCCACCAGCACGATCTCTCCTTATGCGGCCGAGGATCCAGGGTCGTGATCCGCCGCATCGCGCCCGCGACGCTGAAATCCTGGATCGCCGATGGCCAGGAACTCGCCATCCTGGATGCGCGGGAGGAAGGGCTGTTCGGCACCGCGCATCTGTTCTGGGCGGTGCCATGCCCGCTCTCCCAGGCCGAATGGCGCGCGCCGCAGCTGCTGCCGCGCCTCGCCACCCGCATCGTCGTCTGCGACGGCGGGGAGGGGGAGGCGGAACAACTTATCGCCGTACTCCAGGGCCTGGGTGCGGCCGATGTGTCGCTGCTGGCGGGCGGCACCCCGGCCTGGGCGCGGGCGGGATACGAGGTGTTCTCCGGGGTCAATGTGCCGTCCAAGGCCTTTGGCGAATGGGTCGAGCACCATGACGGCACGCCCCATGTCGCGCCAGAAACCCTGGCTGCGATGAAGGCCGATGGCGAGCCGCTGGTGGTGCTGGACAGCCGGCCCTTCGACGAATTCCACGCCATGTCGATCCCCGGCGGCATCAACGTGCCGGGCGGCGAGCTGGTCTATCGCCTGCCCGCGCTGAAGATCCCGCCCGAGGCCACCATCGTGGTGAATTGCGCCGGGCGGACGCGGTCGATCCTCGGCGCCGAAAGCCTGCGCCAGGCGGGCGTGCCCAACCGGGTCGTGGCGCTGCGCGATGGGACCATGGGGTGGGAGCTGGCGGGCTTTCACTCCGACCACGGCAAGACCGCGCGCTTCCCGCCCGGGCCGCCGCCGGATGTGGCGGCCACCCGCGCCGCGGCCGAGGCCTTTGCCACCCGCAACGGCGTGCGGATCGCGACCACCATCCCGGTCGCGCTCGAACGCACGACCTATGTGCTGGATGTGCGGGAGCCGGAGGAATTCGCGCAGGCGCACCTCGCCGGCAGCGTCTCCGCCCCCGGCGGGCAACTGGTGCAGGCGACGGATCGCTGGGTCGCGGTGCGCCATGCCCGGATCGTGCTGGTCGATGACGACGGGGTGCGCGCGCGCATGACCGCCGGCTGGCTGCGGCGCCTGGGCGGCTGGGAGGTCTGGGTGTTGGACGGCGCGATGGCGCGCGCGCGGGCCCCCGCACCCGCGACCGCGCCCACCATGGAGACGATCGGCACCGAGGCGTTCCGGGCCCTGCATGCCGCCGGGGCGGTGGTGACGGTGCAGCTTGGCCGCAGCCTCGCCTCCCGCGCCGGCGCGGTGCCGGGTGCGGTCTGGGGCGTCCGCCGCCGGCTTGGCGCGGTGCGGGCGCGGCTCGGCGCCAGCCTCGCGACCGAGCTTGTGGTGGTCGCCGATCCGGTCGCGGCCGAGCACGCTAGCGCCGAACTGCGGGCGCTGTTTCCCGGCATGCGGGTGCGGCTGCTGGCCGGCGGGGCGGCGGGCTGCGGCCTGCCGCTGGTGACGGACCGCACCAACCCGCCGGACGAGGCCTGCATCGACGCCTATCTGCGCCCCTACGACCGCAATTCGGGGCAGGAGGCCGCGATGCGCACCTATCTGGGCTGGGAGGTCGATCTGCCTGCCCAGGTGGCCCGCGACGGTGACGCCCGCTTCGGCGCCTGGTGATCGTACAGGCGGCCCGGGGCCACCTTGGCGGCGCGCTGCGCTTCCTGCTGGATGCGCTGTTGCCGCCGCATTGCCCGGCCTGCGGCGGGGCGGTGGCGACGCAGGGCCTGCTGTGTTCGATCTGCGTCGGGGATCTGACGACCCTCGGGGCGCCGCTCTGCGCGCGCTGCGCTTCGCCGTTCCGCCACGCAGGGCAGGCGGCGGGGCAGGATGCGGCGGGGGGGCTGGTCTGCGAGCCCTGCCTCCGCCGCCCCCCTGCCTTCACCGCCACCGCCGCGGCCTTCCGCTATGACGAAGGGGTGAAGCGGCTGGTGCTGCCGCTCAAGCATGGCGACCGGCCGGAGATGGCGCGGGTGCTGGCCGGGCGGATGATCCTGGCGGGGCGGCGGATACTGGCGACGGCCGATCTGCTGGTGCCGGTGCCGCTCCATCCCGCGCGGCTGCGGCAGCGCCGCTACAACCAGTCGGCCCTGTTGGCCGCGCGGATCGCGCGGGGCAGCGGTGTCGCCTGGCATCCGGATCTGCTGCGCCGGGTGCGCGCGACGCCCTCCTTGGCCGATCGTGGGGCGGCCGAGCGGGCGCTGCTGGTGGCGGAGGTGTTCCGGCTGCGGCCGGGGGCCAGGCTTCATGGCAAGCATATCGTCCTGATCGATGATGTGATGACCTCCGGCGCCACCGCCTCGGCCTGTGCTGCGGTGCTGCTGGAAGGTGGGGCGGGGCGGGTTTCCGCCCTGGTCGCGGCGCGGGTGCCCAACCCGAGCTTCTGGGCAGGATAGGCGCGGGCGGGTTTCGATGGCCGGCCGTCTTGACCGGACGATCCGGCATGCCGATTTTGCGCCTATGGCCAAGATCGAAATGTACACGCAGCCCTGGTGCCCCTACTGCGACCGCGCCCGGGCACTGTTGACCCGCAAGGGTGCCGCCTTCGAGGAGAAGGAGGCGCCGAATGGCTCGGCGCTGCGCAAGGAGGCGCAGGAGCGCTCCGGCCGTACCAGCGTGCCGCAGATCTTCATCGACGGCGCGTCGATCGGCGGCTCCGACGAATTGGCGGCGCTGGACCGCGCGGGGAAGCTCGACGCCCTGCTCGTGGGGTGACTCGGCGTGGCGGACCCCCCACATGTGGGTATGACGGCTCGATGGCGAGCCGGCCATGCGTCCGGATCCAGGCCTGAATGATCCACTATCAATTATGCTGTGACCACGGTCACAGCTTCGACGGCTGGTTCCGCGATTCGGCGGGGTTCGAGCGGCAGGCCGCGGCCAAGCTGGTCGATTGCCCCGAATGCGGCAGCCATGCCGTGACGCGGGCGCTGATGGCGCCGGCGCTGGGCAAGCCGCGTGCGACACCCGTGGCTCCGGCCGCCCCGGTGGCCGCCGTCGCCCCGCCGCCCGGGCCGATGCCGGCCAAGCTGGTCGCGCTGTTGCAGCGGGTTCGGGCCGAGGTCGAGGCCAATTGCGACTACGTCGGTCCGGCCTTCGCCGAGGAAGCCCGCCGCCGCGCCCGCGCCGCCGAACCCGAGCCCCCCCGCGGCATTTACGGCGAGGCGACCGAAGCCGAGGCCGAGGCGCTGCGCGATGAGGGTATCGAGATCGGCCAGGTGCCGTGGGTGCCGCGCGCCGACGGCTGAGGCGTCAGGCCGCCGCCGCCATCATGTAGTTCACCCCGACATCGCTCCCGGTTCGGAAGCGCCGGCCGCAGCCCTCGGGCAGCAGCCCGGCCACGCCCGAGGGCCGCAGCCCCGCATGGCGCAGCAGCGCGCCAAGCTCGGCGGGTGTCACGAACAGCCGCCAGTCATGCGTCCCCCGTGGCAGCAGCCGCAGCACGTATTCCGCCCCCAGGATCGCCACAGCATAGGCGCGCCTGGTCCGGTTGAGGGTGGAGAGCACCACCACGCCCCCCGGCTTCACCAGGGCCGCGAGGGCGGCGCAGAAGGCCGGGCGCTGGTCGGGGGGGACATGCTCGATCACCTCCAGCGCCAGCACCGCGTCGAAGCGGGCGCCGGTCGCGGCCAGGGCCTCGGGGGTCGTCTCCTGATAGGTCACGGCCACGCCCTCCGCCTCGGCATGGGCGCGGGCCACGGCCAGGGCCGCGCCGGCGGCGTCGATTCCCGTCACCACGGCGCCCTGCCGCGCCAGCGCCTCGGCCGCGAGGCCGGCGCCGCAGCCGACGTCGAGGATCCGCTTGCCCTCCAGCCCGCCGAGCCGCGCGGCGATCCAGCCGATCCGGGCCGGATTCATCCGGTGCAACGGCGCCATCGGCCCCTCCGGATCCCACCATTGCTCGGCCAGGGCATCGAAACGGCGGATTTCCTCGGGTGCTGCTGTTCCCGACATGGAGGGCCTCCGGTTGCGGTGCTGCGTGTCACTCGGTAGATGTCCCGCCCCTGCGCCACGCGCAACCAGCCCGAAGCCGAGAAGACCCTCCCGCCGCCATGGCCCGTATCGTGATGAAGTTCGGCGGGACCTCCGTCGCCGATCTCGACCGTATCCGCAACGTCGCCGCCCGCGTGGCGCGCGAGGTGAAGGCGGGGCATGAGGTCGCCGTCGTCGTCTCCGCCATGTCCGGCGTGACCAATCAATTGGTGAAGTGGTGCGGCGAACTCGCGCCCCTGCATGACCAGGCCGAATACGACACCGTGGTCGCGACCGGCGAGCAGGTGACGATCGGCCTCACCGCCATCGCCTTGCAGACGCAGGGCGTCCAGGGCCGGTCCTGGCTCGGCTGGCAGGTGCCGATCCGCACCGATGCCGCCCATGGCAAGGCGCGGGTCGAGGAGATCGACGGCGCCGCCCTGATCGCGGCCATGGCCGCGGGCCAGGTGCCGGTGATCGCGGGCTTCCAGGGCGTCGGGCCGGATGGGCGGGTGACCACGCTCGGCCGTGGCGGGTCGGATCTCTCGGCGGTCGCGATCGCGGCGGCGGTGAAGGCCGATCGCTGCGACATCTATACGGATGTCGATGGCATCTACACGACCGACCCGCGCATCGTGCCGCGCGCGAAGAAGCTCGACCGCATCGCCTATGAGGAGATGCTGGAGCTGGCCTCGGTCGGCGCCAAGGTCTTGCAGACCCGCAGCGTCGAACTGGCCATGAAGGCCCGCGTGCGGATTCAGGTATTGAGCAGCTTCGCGGACCTGCCGGGTTCGCTGGTGGTGGATGAGGACGAGATCGTGGAACAGCCGCTTGTGACCGGCGTGGCCTATTCACGCGACGAGGCGAAGGTGACCCTGCGCCGCGTGCCCGACCAGCCCGGCATCGCCGCGCGGGTGTTCGGCCCGCTGGCCGAGGCCAATGTGAATGTGGACATGATCGTCCAGAACCTCGGCGCCGATGGCACCACGGATATGACCTTCACCCTCGGCCGCGCCGACCTGCCCCGCGCGCGGCAGGTGCTGGAGGAGAACCGGCCCAGCATCGGCTATGATTCCCTGCTGGCCGATCCGGCGGTCGCCAAGATCAGCATCGTCGGCATCGGCATGCGCAGCCACGCCGGCGTCGCCGCCACCATGTTCAGCACGCTGGCGGCCAAGGGCATCAACATCCAGGTGATCTCGACCAGCGAGATCAAGACCTCCGTCCTCGTCGGCGCCGAATACACCGAGCTTGCGGTGCGCGCCCTGCACACCGCCTATGGGCTGGACGGCCCGGAAGCCCCCCCGGCGGAAGGCAAGTGACCGACCGGGCTGTGGCGGCCGCGAAGCTCGACCAGCTGATGGCGCGGGGCCGGGACTTCCTCGGCTGCCGCTATGCCTTGCTGGGCGGGGCGATGTCCTGGGTCAGCGAGCGCAATCTCGTTGCCGCGCTTTCCAACGCCGGGGCCTTCGGCGTCATCGCCTGTGGCGCCATGGACCCGCAGCGCCTCGCCGCCGAGATCGCCGGCACCCAGGCGCTGACCACAAAGCCCTTCGGCGTGAACCTGATCACCATGCATCCGCAGTTGCTGGAGCTGGTGCAGGTCTGCCTGGAGGCCAAGGTCACCCATATCGTCTTCGCCGGCGGCATTCCGCCCGGCCCCGCGATCAAGGCGGCCAAGGAGGGCGGGGCCCGCGTCATCTGCTTCACCCCCGCGCTGTCGCTCGGCAAGAAGCTCGTGCGCTCCGGTGCCGATGCCCTGGTCATCGAGGGCAGCGAGGCCGGCGGCCATATCGGCCCCGTTTCCCTGAACGTGCTGGCGCAGGAGATTTTGCCGCATCTGCGCGACGTGCCGATTTTCGTCGCCGGCGGCATCGGGCGGGGCGAGGCGATCCTCGCCTATCTGGAGATGGGCGCGGCGGGCGCCCAGCTCGGCACCCGCTTCGTCACCGCCACCGAATGCATCGCCCATGCCCGCTTCAAGCAGGCCTTCATCCGCGGCAATGCGCGGGATGCGGTGCCGACCATGCAGATCGACGAGCGCTTCCCGGTGATCCCGGTCCGGGCCCTGGTGAATGAGGGGACCAAGCGCTTCATGGCGCATCAGGCGGCCGTGCTGCAGAAATTCCAGTCCGGCGAGCTGTCCAGGGAAGCCGCTCAGCTGGACATCGAGCACTTCTGGGCGGGCGCACTCCGACGTGCCGTGATCGACGGCGATGTGGACGGCGGCAGCGTCATGGCCGGGCAAAGCGTCGGCATGGTCACCCGTGAGGCCCCGGCCGCCGAGATCGTGGCGGAGCTGATCGACCAGGCGGTTGCGGCCCTCATGTCGCGGGACGCATGATTTCGCGGCATTGCAGCATCCTGCGGTTTGCCCGCGGGCCCCTCTCGGAGTAGGGAAGCCCCCGTGGCCATCGATATGAAGCGCAATGCGCGACCCGACCTTCATTCCGGCGAATCCGCCCGTGTCGGCGAGGAGTTGCGCGATGCGCGCGAGTCCCTCGGCGTCTCGCTGGAGGAGATGGCCGACCGGCTGAGAATCAACCGGCGCTACATCGCCGCCCTGGAAGAAGGCCGCGTCCGCGACCTGCCGGGCACCGCCTATGCCATCGGCTTCGTCCGCAGCTATGCCCGCGAAATGGGGCTGGATGCCGATGAGATGATCCGCCGGTTCCGCGACGGTGCCGGTGCTGCCTCCCGCCCCCGCGGCGAACTGGTCTTCCCCGAGCCGGTGCCCGAGCGTGGCGTGCCCGCCGGGGCCGTGATCCTGGTCGGCGCGGTTTTGGTCGTGGGCGCCTATGTCGGCTGGTACCAGTGGAGCGGTTCGGCCAATCGCACCGTCGATACCGTGCCGAGCCTGCCGCCCCGGCTGGAGGAGACGGCGCGCCAGGGCGCGCAGCTTCCGGCGCTGCCAGGCCCTGGGGGCATGCCAGCCACCGGGACTGCGGCGCTGCTGCCGCCCAGCCCTCCGGCCCCCGCGACGCCACCCCCCGCTGGAACGACGCCGCCCGGTGCCACGCCGGCCAGTGCCACGCCGGCTGGCCAGGCGCCGCGCTCGACCGCCGCGGCCCCGGCCGGGACGCTGGTCCCGACCGGCCCCAATGTTCCGGCGCCCGCCGCCCCCGTCGCCGCGTCGGCTCCGCCGCCGGCGACCCCCGCGGTGGGGGCGAGCCTGGCCTCCCGCATCACGCTCAAGGCGCAGGATGAGTGCTGGATCCAGGTGCGCGACCCGCGTAGCGGCCAGATCATCGTGAACCGTGTGCTGCGTGCGGGCGAAAGCTTCCAGGTGCCGCCGACCGAAGGCCTGGTGCTGACCACCGGCCGCTCGCAGGCGCTGGAGGTCATCGTCGATGGCCAGGTGACCCAGGCGCTCGAAGGCCGCAATGGCGTGCTGCGAGATGTGCCGCTGGTGCCCGATACCCTGAAGGCGGCGCGCCCCGCCGCCCGCTGAGGCGCCAACACGGCGCCACGCCTTCTGTTGTCAGCCTGCCGGTGCCATATCGGGGGCGCGTGATCGGAGCAGGCCGCATGTCCTACCGTCCCTACCAGCAGATTATCCGCCGCAAGTCCCGGCAGATCATGGTCGGAAAAGTGCCGGTGGGCGGGGATGCGCCCATCACCGTCCAGACCATGACCAATACGCCGACCGAGGATGCCGCGGCGACCATCGCCCAGATCCGGCTGTCGGAGATCGCCGGCGTGGACATCGTCCGTGTCTCCTGCCCGACCGAGGAATCGACCGCCGCACTGGCGGAGATCGTGCGGGAGGTGAATGTCCCGATCATCGCCGACATCCATTTCCACTACCGCCGCGCCATCGAGGCCGCCCGCGCCGGTGCCGCCTGCCTGCGCATCAATCCCGGCAACATCGGCTCGAAGGAGCGGGTGAAGGAGGTGGTGCAGGCGGCGCGCGATTATGGCTGCTCGATCCGCATCGGGGTGAATGCGGGCTCGCTGGAGCGGCATCTGCTGGAAAAATACGGCGAGCCGAACCCGGAGGCGCTGGTCGAATCCGCGCTGTGGCACGCCGCCCATTTGCAGGAGCTGGATTTCCACGAGTTCAAGATCAGCGTGAAGGCGTCCGACGTCTTCCTCGCGGTCGCGGCCTACCAGCAGCTGGCCGAGGTCTGCGACCACCCGCTGCACATCGGCATCACCGAGGCGGGCGGCAAACGCACCGGCACCGTGAAATCCGCGATCGGGCTGGGCTCGCTGCTCTGGGCGGGCATCGGGGATACCCTGCGCGTGTCGCTGTCGGCGGAGCCGGCGGAAGAGGTGCATGTCGGCTGGGAGATGCTGAAGTCGCTCGGCATCCGCCACCGCGGGGTGCGGGTGATTTCCTGCCCCTCCTGCGCCAGGCAGGGGTTTGACGTGATCCGCACGGTCGAAAAGCTGGAGGAGCGCCTCGCGCATATCGACCAGCCGATCAGCCTGTCGATCATCGGCTGCGTGGTGAACGGGCCGGGCGAGGCGCTGATGACCGATATCGGCCTGACCGGCGGCGGGGCGGGGACGCATATGGTCTATGGCATGGGCAAGACCAGCCATACGGTGAAGACCGAGGAGATGGTGGAGCACATCGTCGGGCTGGTTGAGGCGCGGGCTGCGGTGATGAAGGCGGCCAAGGAGGCGGAGAAGCTGGCGGCGGAGTAGCCCCCCCGCTTGCCCCCGCGCCATCCCGGCGCTAACGCCCGCCCATGGAAAAGCTCCAACCTGTCCGAGGCACCCGCGACCTGATCGGCGAGGACCAGCGGCGCCACACCCAGGTCATCGACACCGCCCGCCGCATCGCCGCCCTTTACGGCTTCGAGGAATGGACCACCCCGATCTTCGAGGACACCCGCGTGTTTTCGCGCGGACTCGGCGACACCTCGGATGTGGTGTCCAAGGAGATGTATTCCTTCACCGACCGTGGCGGCGACAGCCTGACCTTGCGGCCAGAGAACACCGCCGGCGTCTGCCGCGCTTTGGTCTCCAACGGCTTGGCCCAGGCGAATTTGCCCCGAAAAGTGTTCTACGCCGGCCCGATGTTCCGCTATGAGCGCCCCCAGAAGGGCCGCTACCGCCAGTTCCACCAGATCGGCTGCGAAATCCTGGGTGCGGCCGAACCCTTGGCGGATGCCGAGGTGATCGCCTGTGGCTGGCACATCCAGCAGGCGCTCGGCATGACCGAGGGCGTGGTGCTGGAGGTGAACACTTTGGGCGATGCGGAAAGCCGCGACGCCTATCGCGAGGCTCTGGTCGCGCATTTTTCCGCCCATGCCACGGCGCTTTCGGCCGACAGCCAGGTGCGGCTCGCCAAGAACCCGCTGCGCATCCTGGACAGCAAGGATGAGGGCGACCGGAAAATCGTCGCCACCGCCCCCGACATCCACCCCTATCTGACCGCGAGCGCTGCCGCCTTCTACGCCGCCGTCACCGGCTACCTCACCGCCTTCGCGGTGCCCTGGCGGGAAAACCCGCGGATCGTGCGGGGCCTCGACTACTACAGCCACACCGCCTTTGAATTCGTGACCGACCGCCTCGGCGCCCAGGGCACGGTCATGGCCGGCGGCCGCTACGATGGTCTGGTCGAGGAGATGGGCGGCCCCGCCACCCCTTCCGTCGGCTGGGCCGCGGGCGTCGAGCGCCTGTCCATGCTGCTGCCCGAAGCCCCCCCCGCCCCGCGCCCCGTGGCGGTGATCCCGGTGACCGAGGCGCAGGAGCCCCAGGCCCTGGCCGCCTTGCGGCTGCTGCGTTCGGCGGGGATCGCGGCGGAAATCGGCTATAAGGGCAATATGAAACGCCGCATGGAACGCGCCAACCGGATCGGCGCCCGCGCCGCCGTCATCCTGGGTGAGGATGAGGTCGCCGCCGGCAATGCCCAGCTGAAGGACCTCACCACCGGCGAACAGATGCTGGTGCCGTTGGCGGAGCTGGCCGCGCTGTTGCGATGAGCCTCGCGGACAAGCTGGACGTGCTGGTCTCGCGCGCCGAGGAATTGCGCGCGAGCCTGGAGACCGCCGATGGCGCCCGCGTGGGCACGCTGTCCAAGGAACTGTCCGACCTCGAACCGCTGGTCGCGCGCGTGAACGCCCTGCGCGCCGCCGAACAGGCGCGGGACGAGGCCCGCGCGATGCTGGACGACCCCGAGATGCGGGAACTGGCCGAGGCCGACCTCGCCGACATCGAAAAAACCTTGCCGGCGCTGGAACGCGAGGTGCGGCTGATGCTGCTGCCGCGCGACCTGGCCGATGAGCGCAACGCCATCCTGGAAATCCGCCCGGCGGCGGGCGGGGATGAGGCGGGGCTGTTCGCGGCGGAGCTGTTCGGCGCCTATCGCCGCTACGCCGAAAACCGGCGCTGGACCTTCGAGGTGCTGGAATACGACGAGACCGAACTCGGCGGGCTGAAGGGCGGCACCGCCGAAATCGGCGGCAAGGGCGTTTTCGCCAAGCTGAAGTTCGAAAGCGGCGTGCATCGGGTGCAGCGGGTGCCCTCCACCGAAACCCAGGGGCGCATCCATACCTCGACCGTGACCGTCGCCGTGCTGCCGGAAGCCGAGGAGGTGGACGTGCAGATCAACGACAATGATCTGCGGATCGACACCTACCGCGCCTCGGGCGCCGGCGGGCAGCATGTGAACAAGACCGACAGCGCCGTGCGCATCACCCATCTGCCGACCGGGATCGTGGTGGCGATGCAGGAGGAGCGCAGCCAGCACAAGAACCGCGCCAAGGCCATGAAGATCCTGCGCGCCCGGATGTTCGAGCAGCAGCGGTCGCGCCTGGCCGATACCCGTGCCGCCGATCGCCGCGGCCAGATCGGCACCGGCGACCGCAGCGAACGCATCCGCACCTATAACTTCCCGCAAGGCCGCGTCACCGACCACCGCATCGGCCTGACCTTGCACAAGATCGACCGGGTCATGCTGGGCGAGTTGGACGAGATCATCGACGCTTTGACCGCCGAGGATGAGGCCGCCCGCCTGGCCGCCGAGGGCGTGTGACCCCCTGCACCGACCCTGGCGGGACGGTGGGCGCCTTCCTCTGCCAGGCCGGGCAGGTCTTGCGCGCGGCGGCGGTGGACAATCCGCGCGCAGAAGCCCGCGCGCTGCTCGCCCACGCCATGGCCACCACCCCCGACGCGCTGCTGCGCGACCCACGCCAGACCGTGCCGGACGCGGCGGTGGCGGCGTTCGGCGGCCTGTTGAAGCGGCGGCTGGCCGATGAGCCGATGGCCTATCTGCTCGGCCGGCAGGGGTTCTGGTCGCTGGACCTCGCCGTCTCCCCCGCCACGCTGATCCCGCGCCCCGACAGCGAATCCCTGGTGGAACTGGCGCTGGAGGTGGCCCCCGAGCCCCGTCGCGTCCTGGATCTGGGCACCGGCACCGGCGCGCTGCTGCTGGCGGTGCTGGCCGAACGGCCGGGCGCCTTCGGGATCGGGATCGACCGGGTGCCTGCGGTCGCCGCCCTCGCGCGGGATAATGCCGTGGCCAATGGGCTCGGCGACCGCGCCGCCTTCCTCGCCGGGGATTGGGGGGCGGCGCTGGCGGGAGGCTTCGACCTGATCCTCTGCAACCCGCCCTATATCGAGGCCGAGGCCATCCCCGGCCTGGAACCCGGTGTCGCGCGCTACGAACCGGCCTCGGCGCTGGACGGCGGGGCGGATGGGCTGGTCGCCTATCGCGCCGTCTGCGCGCAGCTGCCGGACCTGCTGGTGCCGGGCGGGGTGGCGGTGCTGGAACTCGGCGCCGGGCAGCGCGCGGCGGTGGAGGCCATCGCCACGGCGGCCGGGCTGGTCTCCGGCGAGGCGCGGGCCGACCTAGGCGGTCACGACAGGGCAGTTTTGTTGAGAAAACCGTTTGCGGACGCAGGCCTGGGCCGATAGGGTGGCGTCGCGGTGAGGGGATTCCCCCGCTAGGCAGGCGAGGCTTGTTGTCCGGGGCTATCGGGGTCGTTCGATCCTGCGGGAGCCGCCCCATCCTCGCCGAACCGGCAGGCCGTATTGACGACCCCAATACGATTCTCCCAACTCGGGTATCAACGAAGCCCCTCCCGATGCGCGCGATGCGCGCCGGCGTGGCAGGGCACAGAGCGGCGAACCAGACCACGATGAACATGAAGCGCATGCGCGGCCGCGGCGGAAATCGCCACGGCGGGGGCGGTGGTGGTGGCAGCGGCGGCGGTGCTGGCGGTGGCGCCTACCGTCACGCCGGGCAGAGCGGCGGCGGACAGCAGCCCCTCAACCGGAACCATGTTTTCGACAGCAGCGGCCCCGATATGCGGATGCGCGGCACCGCGCAGCAGCTTTTCGAGAAGTATCTCCAGGTCGGCCGCGACGCGACCGGTGCCGGCGATCGGGTGATGGCGGAATCCTACTTCCAGCACGCCGAGCATTATTTCCGTATCCTGAACGCCATGGCCCAGGCCGCGACCCAGCACGCCCCGCAGCAGGCGGCGGCGCAGCAGCAGCAGGGCCGCTGGCGCAATGGGCCGGAGCAGCCGGGCGACCAGGACGGTTACCAGAACGACCAGCCTCAGAACGGCCAGCCCCAGAATGGCCAGCCCCAGAACGGGCAGCAGAATGAGGGCCAACGGTCCCACGGCCAGATCGAGATTCAGGACCTGAGCGGCGGCAACGGCGATCAGGATGAGCAGATGGAGCCCCACGGCCAAGCCTGAGGCTTGGCCGTCTCTTTCGGGTTTTTTGGGGCCAAGCCTGAGGCTTGGCCGTCTCTTTCGGGTTTTTTGGGGCCAAGCCTGAGGCTTGGCCGTCTCTTTCGGGTTTTTGGGGCCAAGCCTGAGGCTTGGCCGCTTCTTCCATCAGGGCAGGCGTTCGATCGCATCGCCGCGCGCGATGCGGCCGCTTTCCACCACGGTCGCATGCACGCCCAGGTCGGCATGGCCGAAGTGCTGCCGCATCAGCGCCGGGATATCCAGGTCACGGGTGCCGGTCGCCAGATCGACCTGCGTCGCGGGGCAGCGGATGGTGCGCTTGAACACCTCCAAGGTCGCGCCCCCGGCCTGGATCCGGCTGCCAATCCAGTCGAACTCCGCCCAGGCCGGCAGGCCGGTGAAGTAGATGTTGGCGCGGAACCGGAGCGGGTCCAGCTTCCGCCCGATCGCCGCTTCCAGCGCATGCAGGCTGGCCATGTTGATCAGTGAGACGCCCTTCTTCACCTGATCGGTGAAGGCATGGCCCGGCGCTTCCACGAACGTCATGGTCCCGCGCGCCTCATCCGCCAGGAATTCGCTCAGCCAGACGGCGATCTCGGCGCGGCCCTCGGGCGTCGTGGCCTGGGCGGCCAGGGGCGCGCGCCCAGGGGCCGCCAGGGCCAGGATGCCGCTGCGTGGGTCGAACCCGGCCTGCACCAGTGCGACCTTCGCATTCGCCATCAGGCAGGCGAAATTCTGCTTCGGCCGGAACCGGGGCGCCTCGGGGTCGAAGCCCGAATCCCCCTGGGCCAGGGCAAAGCGCCGGTCGTGCGGCAGGGTCTGCCCTTCCTCCACGACCACCTCCTCCAGCGCCTCGGCGGTCAACCCCTTCACGGGGTAGCGGTACAGCTGCTCGATCCGCATGAATGGTGTTTCCCCTTGAATGCCTGGGCAGTCAGTTACCAGATCAATGCACGGACAGTGGAGATGCCGTTGCCTCCTGAGGGGCGGCACCTCCGGTCGCCTCCATCATGAGGGACGGATATGGATATCGAGCAATTCACCGAGCGGTCGCGCGGCTTTCTGCAAGCGGCCTCCACCATCGCCATACGCGAATTCCATCAGAGGCTGCAGCCCGAGCATCTGCTCAAGGCGCTGCTCGATGATCCCGAAGGGGCCGCCGCTGGGCTGATCCGCACGGCGGGCGGCGATCCGCAGGCCGCGCGCCTTGCGGTCGAGACCGACCTTGCCCGCATCGCCAAGGTGAGCGGCGCCGGCGCCGGCCAGCCGCAGGTGACGCCCGATCTGGTCCGCGTGCTCGATGCCGCCCAACAATCCGCCCAGAAGGCCGGTGACAGCTTCGTGGCGCAGGACCGGCTGCTGGTGGCGTTGGCAGCCTCCGACACCACCGCGGGGCGCGCGCTGAAGGGCGCCGGGGCCGACCCGCAGCGCCTTGAGGCTGCGGTGGCCGACCTGCGAAAGGGCCGCAAAGTGGATAGCGCCGGTGCGGAAGCGAGCTTCGACGCGCTGAAGAAATACGCGCGCGACCTGACTGCCGCCGCCCGCGAGGGCAAGCTCGACCCCGTGATCGGCCGCGATGAGGAGATCCGCCGCGCCATCCAGGTCCTGGCCCGCCGCACCAAGAACAACCCCGTCCTGATCGGCGAGCCCGGCGTGGGCAAGACCGCGATCGTCGAGGGCCTCGCGATTCGCGTGGTGAACGGCGACGTGCCGGAGGCGCTGAAGGGCAAGCAGGTGCTGGCGCTCGACCTCGGCTCCCTGATCGCCGGCGCCAAATACCGCGGCGAGTTCGAGGAACGGCTGAAGGCGGTGCTGACCGAGATCGAGGGCGCCAAGGATGGGGTGATCCTGTTCATCGATGAGATGCACACGCTGATCGGGGCGGGGAAGGGGGATGGGGCCATGGATGCCTCCAACCTGCTGAAACCCGCGCTGGCCCGCGGTGAGCTACATTGCATCGGCGCCACCACCCTCGATGAATACCGCAAGCATGTGGAAAAGGACGCGGCCTTGGCCCGCCGCTTCCAGCCGGTCTACGTCGGTGAGCCGAGTGTCGCGGATACCATCAGCATCCTGCGCGGCATCAAGGAGAAGTACGAGCTGCACCACGGGGTGCGGATCGCCGATAGCGCGTTGGTGGCTGCCGCCACCCTCTCCAACCGCTACATCACCGACCGGTTCCTGCCCGACAAGGCCATCGACCTGATGGATGAGGCGGCCAGCCGGCTGCGGATGCAGGTGGACAGCAAGCCCGAGGAGCTGGACGAGCTGGATCGGCGGGTGCTGCAGCTCAAGATCGAGCAGGTCGCCCTTCGCAAGGAGGAAGACTCGGCGAGTCGCGACCGGCTGGAGAAGCTGGACCGCGAATTGGCGGATCTGGAGGAGCGCAGCGGCACCCTGACCACCCGTTGGCAGGCCGAGAAGGCGACCCTGGCCGATTCCCAGAAAGCCAAGGAGGAGCTGGACAAGGCGCGCACCGAGGTTGAGGTGGCCCAGCGCCGCGGCGATCTGGGGCGGGCGTCCGAGCTGCTCTACGGCGTCATCCCGCAGTTGGAACGCAAGATCGCGACCGACAGCACCGAGGGCCGCCTGGTGAATGAGGCGGTGACCGAGGCGAGCATCGCCGGCGTCGTCAGCCGCTGGACCGGCATTCCCATGGAACGGATGCTGGAAGGCGAGCGGTCGAAGCTGCTTCGCATGGAGGATGAGCTGCGCAAGCGGGTCGTCGGCCAGCAGGAGGCGCTGGAGGCGGTCAGCAAGGCCGTCCGCCGGGCGCGGGCAGGCTTGCAGGACCCGAACCGGCCGATGGGCAGCTTCCTGTTCCTGGGCCCGACCGGTGTGGGCAAGACCGAGCTGACCAAGGCCATCGCGCATTTCCTGTTCGACGACGAACGGGCGCTGCTGCGGATCGACATGAGCGAATTCATGGAGAAACACGCGGTCGCCCGGCTGATCGGCGCCCCTCCGGGCTATGTCGGCTACGAGGAAGGCGGGACGCTGACCGAGGCGGTCCGGCGCCGGCCCTATCAGGTGATCCTCTTCGACGAGGTCGAGAAGGCGCATGAGGATGTGTTCAACATCCTGCTGCAGGTGCTGGACGACGGCAGGCTGACCGATGGACAGGGGCGAACGGTCGATTTCCGCAACACGCTGATCGTGCTGACCAGCAACCTCGGCTCCGACGTTCTGGCGGCACAGCCGGATGGGGCGGATGTGGAACTGGTCCGCGGGCAGGTGATGGCGCAAGTGCGCGGGCGGTTTAGGCCGGAATTCCTGAATCGCCTGGATGAGATCGTGCTGTTCCGGCGCCTGGCCCGGGAGGAGATGGGTGCGATCGTGGATATCCAGCTCGGCCGCCTGCGGTCCCTGTTGGAGGATCGCAAGATCACCCTGACCCTGGACGAGTCGGCGCGGAATTGGCTCGCGGAGGCCGGATATGACCCGGTTTATGGCGCGAGGCCCCTGAAACGCGTGATTCAACGCAACCTTCAGGACCATTTGGCCGGGCTGCTGCTAGAAGGCAGCCTGCCCGATGGCGCCCACGTCACAGTGGGGGCCGGGACGGAAGGGCTTGAGCTGCGCGTTTTGGGCTAGGCTGTCATACGACTGAAATCAGGAACCCTTGGTTTCAAGCATTTGACAGTATCGAACAGTCAGCCTAAACACCGCCTCACCGAAGCGGAGGGCACAACCTTCCGCTCCGGTGGCGCCCCAGACCGGGCGGCGAAAGAAAGGACTTGACCCCACCGACTGGTGCGGTTAGATTCTCTCCCCCGCCGCAAAATCGGTCGGGGAAGTCTCCGAATGAGTGGCTAGACACGGCCTACCCGGCCAAGTATAGGCGCGCTTCGGAATTGCTGTTTGACCTTGTGGATCGGTTTTCTGGAAGGAACTTGCAAGTTCTGGTTGGCCTGGTGTGGGTTGACTTGGGGCTGACTGGTTCATGTTCTGGTGGATGTATTCTACCTTTATTAAGGGGTGGGATGCGCGGCTGGTGTTTCTATGTTGG
>NZ_QKYU01000013.1 GCF_003253705.1 Humitalea rosea | reverse complement strand
AAGGAAAACGCCACCATCAGGCCGTCATCGCCCTCGCAAGACGCCGCGTGAACGTGCTCTGGGCCGTCGTGCAAAACCGCACGCCCTTCCAGACCAGATTCAAAATGGCCGCTTGACTGAGCCATTAGGCTGCCGCCTTCACCACGCCGGCATAGCCTTCCGCTTCCAGCTTGTGGGCGAGTTCCGGGCCTCCGGAGGTGATGATCCGCCCGCGCGACAGGACATGCACCCGGTCGGGCACGATATGGTCCAGCAGGCGCTGGTAATGGGTGATGACCAGCGCTGAGAAGCCCGGGTTGCGCATGGAATTCACCGTATCGGCGACCAGCTTCAGCGCATCGATGTCGAGCCCGCTGTCGGTCTCGTCCAAGATCGCGAACTTCGGCTCCAGCAGTGCCATCTGCAGCATCTCGTTGCGCTTCTTCTCGCCACCCGAAAAGCCTTCGTTGACGCCGCGCTTCAGCATCTCGTCCTTCATGCCGAGCGCGGTCATCTTGCCGCGCACGACTTTCAGGAACTGCATGGCGTCCAGTTCGCTCTCGCCACGGCCGCGACGGATCGCGTTCAGCGCGGTGCGCAGGAAGGTCGCATTGCCGACGCCGGGCAGCTCGACCGGGCTCTGGAAGGCCAGGAACAACCCGCTGGTCGCGCGCAGCTCCGGCTCCATGGCCAGCAGGTCCTGGCCGTCGAACTCGACGCTGCCATCGATGACCTCATAGCCTTCGCGGCCGGCCAGCACATAGGACAGGGTCGATTTGCCCGAGCCATTGGGGCCCATGATGGCATGCACCTCGCCGGAGGGGACCGTCAGATGCAGCCCATCCAGGATCCGCTTGCCTTCAACCTCGACAACAAGATTCTCGATCCGCAACATCAGCCAACACTTCCTTCAAGAGAGATCTGCAAGAGCTTCTGGGCCTCGACGGCGAATTCCATCGGCAGCTCCTTCAACACCTCGCGGCAAAACCCATTCACGATCAGGCCCACCGCGTCTTCCTGCGTCATGCCGCGCTGACGGCAATAGAACAGCTGGTCCTCGGCGATGCGGCTGGTGGTCGCCTCATGCTCGACCTTGGCCGTCATGCAGCGGTTTTCGATATAGGGCACGGTATGCGCGCCGCACTGGTCGCCGATCAGCAGGCTGTCGCATTGCGTGTAATTGCGCGCGCCCGTGGCCTTGGCCCCGATCCGCACCAGCCCGCGATAGGTGTTCTGGCCGCGCCCGGCCGAGATGCCCTTGGACACGATGGTGGACTTCGTGTTCTTGCCGATATGGAACATCTTCGTCCCGGTATCGGCCTGCTGGCGGTTGTTGGTGATCGCCACCGAGTAGAACTCGCCCACCGAATCATCGCCCTGCAGGATGCAGGATGGATATTTCCAGGTGATGGCGCTGCCGGTCTCGACCTGAGTCCAGGAGACCTTGCTGCGGGCGCCACGGCAGGCGGCGCGCTTGGTCACGAAGTTGTAGATGCCGCCGCGGCCCTCGGCGTCGCCGGGGTACCAGTTCTGCACCGTGCTGTATTTGATGCTGGCATCTTCCATCGCCACCAGCTCGACCACCGCGGCATGCAGCTGGTTCTCATCGCGCATCGGCGCGGTGCAGCCTTCCAGATAGGAGACCTTGGAGCCCGCATCGGCGATGATCAGCGTGCGTTCGAACTGGCCGGTGCTCTTGGCGTTGATGCGGAAATAGGTGGACAGCTCCATCGGGCAGCGCACGCCCTTCGGGATGTAGACGAAGCTGCCATCGGTGAAGACAGCGCTGTTCAGCGCCGCGAAGAAATTATCGCCCTGCGGCACCACGCTGCCGAGGTATTTCTGGACCAGCTCGGGGTGGTCGCGCACCGCCTCGCTGATCGGGCAGAAGATGATGCCTTCCTTGTGCAGCCGGTCCTTGAAGGTCGTGGCCACGCTGACGCTGTCGAACACCGCATCGACGGCGATGTTCTGCAGCCGCTCCTGCTCGCGCAGCGGAATGCCCAGCTTCTCATAGGTCCGCAGCAGCTCGGGATCGACCTCATCCAGGCTCTTCGGTACGACCTTGTTCTTGGGTGCCGCGTAGTAGAAGGCGTCCTGGTAATCGATCGGCGGGTAGCCGACGGCGGCCCAGTTCGGCTCCACCATCGTCTTCCACAGCGCGAAGGCCTTCAGCCGCCAGTCGAGCAGCCATTGCGGCTCCTCTTTTTTGGCGCTGATGAAACGCACGATGTCCTCGTTCAGCCCCTTGGGGGCGAAGTCCATCTCGATTTCGGTTTCGAACCCCCACTTGTAGCCGCCATCTGTGACGGTCTGGACGGTGTCGAGGGTCTCGGCGACGGCGGCCATATCGTATCTGTCCTACTCGGCGGCCAAGGCGGCCACGGGGGAAGGGGTTTTCGGCTGGCGCGCGGGGCGCTTCAGGTCAGCCAAAGTGATCGCGGAGAGGGCGGAGCGGATCGCGTCATTTACCGGATCCCAACGGCCGCGCACCGGGCAGGTCGCCTCGGCATCGCAGGCCCCGACCGCGCCATCGACGCAGGCGGTCAGGGCGATGGGACCGTCGACCGCGACAATCACCTCCGAGATCGGCACCGCGCAGAGGGGGCGCACAAGGCGGTAGCCACCCTGGGCGCCACGCGTCCCGATCACCAGATTGGCCTGGGCCAGGGTTTTCAGCACCTTGGCGACGGTCGGCTCGGCAATCCCGGTCGCGACCGACAGGCCGGGAGCGGAGGCGGCGCCGCCGGATTCTTCCAGCCGGGTGAGCACGACCACCGCATAATCCGCCAGTTTCGACAGACGCAACAACGATGGGACCCCTCTCGATCATCATACAGGACCAGTACGGTCCTCTATGCGATCTCAAATGCGCTTGCCCCCCCGCTTCGTCAAGGACCCCGACCGGCTTGCCGAGCCCTGCCAGCGCGAACAGGATGCGCCGCCGCAACGCAGGAGGACGACCCATGCCCCATGTCACCACCGATGATGGCGTCCGGCTGCATTATGAGGATGTCGGCAGCGGCGCGCCTATGGTGTTCGTCCATGAATTCGCGGGCGACGCCCGCTCCTGGGAGCCGCAGCTGCGCTTCTTCGCCCGCCGCTACCGCTGCATCGCCTTTTCGGCCCGCGGCTATCCGCCCTCGGATGTGCCCGAAAGCCCCGCTTCCTACGGCCAGGATCGGGCGACGGATGATGTCGCGGCGGTCATCAAGGGGCTGGACCTGGCGCCCGCGCATGTCGTGGGCCTCTCCATGGGCGCCTTCGCGACCCTGCATCTGGGCCTGCGCTACCCGGAACTGGCCCGCAGCCTGGTCGCCGCCGGCGTCGGCTATGGCGCCGCCCCCGGCAAGCGCGAGCAGTTCCGTGCCGAGGTCGAGACCACCGCCACCCGCATGCGCGGCGAGGGCATGGGCCACTTCGCCCCGATCTATGCCCATGGCCCGACCCGGCTGCAGCACGAGCGGAAGGACCCGCGCGGCTTCGCCGAATTCGTGGCGCAGCTTGCCGGACATTCCACCCTCGGCAGCGTCAACACCATGATGGCGGTGCAGCGCGAGCGCCCCGCCCTGCTGGACCTTGAGGCCGGGTTCCGCGCCATGACGGTGCCGACCCTCATCATCGCCGGCGATGAGGACGAGCCCACCCTGGAGCCCGCCCTGTTCCTCAAGCGCACCATCTCCTCCGCGGCGCTGATGGTGCTGCCGCATTGCGGGCACACCATGAACCTGGAGGAGCCCGCCGCCTTCAACGCCGCGGTGCTGGACTTCGTGACCATGGTCGATGCCGGGCGCTGGCCGCTGCGGAACCCGGCGACCCTAGCGGGCGGGATCATCAAGGCGGGGCCGCGCTGATGGTCGCCCGCCTCGCCTCGCTCGACGATCTGGCGCCGGGGCAGAGCTTCGAGCTCGGCACCCTGTCGCTGTCGCTGGCGGAGATTGTCGCATTCGCCTCGCGCTATGATGCCCAGCCCTTCCACCTGGACGAGGCGGCGGCGGCGACGAGCCTGTTCCGCACCCTGGTCGCCTCTGGCCTGCACACGCTTTCGGCAGTTTTCGGCCATGTGATCGCCTCGGGGCTGATCAGCGAGATCTCCCTCGGCGGCAACCAGATGGATGTGAAATGGCCCGCCGCCCTGCGCCCGGATGAGGAGGTGGCGGTGCGGGTCGAGGTGCTGGACGTCCGGCCATCAGCGAGCCGCCCCGCGCTGGGCGTGGCACGGCTGCGCTACCTCGCCACCCGCATTGCCGATGGGGTGGTGGTGCTGGACGCGACGGGGACGCATTTCCTGAAGCGATGAGGCCGCCCGGAAATGGGCTGTTGCCCGCGGCCCGACGCTTGCTAAGGTCGATCTCGCCTTGACCCGCCCTTCCCTCCTGCCCCTCCTGGGGCTGCTCCTCGCCCTGACGCGACCCGCCATGGCGGGCCCGTTGGATTGTCCTCAGGCCGCCATGCCGGTGCTGCGCCTGCCCAGTGTCGCCGCGGCACTGGCGGCGGGGCGGCCGCTGCGGATCGTGGCCCTGGGCTCCTCCTCCACCGAGGGTGTCGGCGCCAGCAGCCGGGGTGCGACCTATCCGGCGCAGTTGGAGGCCGATCTGCGGGCGGCCCTGCCAGGCCAGGAGATCGAGGTCATCAACAAGGGCGTCAGCGGTCAGGATGCCTCCGAGATGCTGCAAAGGCTGGAATCCGATGCGCTCTCCCTGCATCCGACGCTGCTAATCTGGCAGGTGGGGGTGAATGGCGCGCTGCGCCGCAACTCGCCGCTCCGCTTCCGCGAGATGATCACAGCCGGCGTCGACCAGGCGCGCGCCGCCGGCGTGGATGTGCTGCTGATGGACAGCCAGCGTGGCGCCTGGGCCCGCGCAGCACCGGAGCGGGCTGCCTTCGACCAAGTCCTCGCCGACCTTGCCGACCTGCCGGGGGTCGCGCTGTTCCCCCGCGGTGCTCTGATGGATGCCTGGACGGCGCGTGGCGCGCCCCCCGAGGCCATGCTGATCCCCGACGGGCTGCATCATAATGATCGCGGCTATGCCTGCCTCTCTGCCGCCGTTGCGGAAGCGATGATCGATGGCGTACCGCGGGCGCATGCCGCGACCTTGGCCACGAGCAGCCGCTGACGACTCCACCGGCCGTGAGTTGCTCAAGAAAAGATCTTGTCCTGTACACCTTCAAAGCGGCATCTCGACCTTCCCACTGAAGGCCCGTCGCCGTATTCTTCTGGCCCAGCAATCAGAATGGATACGCAATTGGACGGGCTTGCCGCCGCCCTTACCCCTAGTCGTCCCGTGCATGTTGTCGCGCCCGCCGGCCTCGAGGCCTGGCTGGGCGGACTTGCGCCGGAGCAGGCCGAATTCCTCCGTGCCAGCGGCTTCAAGGCCCGGGCGCAGCAGATTGCCCTGCTACCGACGGCCGATGGCGTTTCCGCTGCGGTGCTTGGACTGGGGGAGCAGGCGCCGGATAGCCCGTGGGCCTATGGCGCGCTGCCCCTGGCGCTGCCGGAAGGGTCCTGCTGGCATCTTGGCGCCGGCGCGGATCCCCAGGCGGCGACGCTTGGCTGGCTGCTCGGCGCCTATCGCTTCCGCCGCTTCCGCAGCGGCCCATATCATCCCGCGCGGCTGCTTCCGCCCGCCGAAGCCGAGCCGGCGATCGCCACCGCCCGCGCCATCTGCCGCGCCCGCGACCTCATCAACACCCCCGCCGCGGATTGCGGCCCGGCTGAGCTGGCCGCGGCCGTGCTGGCGCTGGGCGCGACGCATGGCGCCACCACCGGCATTATCGAGGGCGAGGCCCTGGCCGCCGGCTTCCCGGCGCTGCGCGCCGTGGGCCTCGCCGCCGCCTCGGGCCGTGAGCCCCGCGTGGCGGTGCTGCGCTGGGGCGATCCCGCGCATCCGCTGGTCGCCCTGTGCGGCAAGGGGGTGTGCTTCGATACCGGGGGGCTGGACCTCAAGCCCGCCGAGGGCATGCGCCGCATGAAGAAGGACATGGGCGGGGCCGCGATCATGATCGCACTGGCCGAATCGATCATGACCGCGCGCATGCCGGTGCGGCTGCTTTTGCTCGTCGGCGCGGTCGAAAACAGTGTCGGCCCGCTATCGTTCCGTCCGGGAGATATCCTGCGCACCCGCAAGGGGTTGACGGTCGAAGTTGGTAATACCGATGCCGAAGGACGCCTTGTTCTCGCGGATCTGCTCACCTATGCCGCCGAACAGGCGCCGGCGCTGATCCTTGATGCCGCGACGCTGACTGGCGCCGCCCGGGTCGCGCTCGGCCCCGACCTGCCAGCACTGTTCTCGGATGATGAATCGGTCGCTGCGGCCTTCTGTAACTCAGGGATGGCCGCTCACGATGCGGTGTGGCGCCTGCCGATACATGAAAGTTACGGTTCGTGGCTGGACAGCCCTGTGGCAGATTTGGTCAATGTCGCAACGAGGCCGATGGCGGGTGCCGTCGTGGCCGCATTATTTCTGCGGCGGTTCGTGCCTTCGGATGTGCCTTGGGCGCATCTCGACGTGTATGCCTGGAACGACCAAAGCCGGCCCGGGCGGCCTGAAGGCGGGGAGTGTCAGGCTATGCGTGGGCTGCGGGATGGACTCGCTGCCCTCGTTCGCCAATTTGGTGCAACGAAACCACGGCCGGATGCGTTGATAACGCACTGATCCGGCCAACTGGTCGCAACGACCCGAGCGGACCTCGTCCCGGGGTTCCCGTCGGGCCGGCCAGTTTTTATCGCCCCACCATTCCTGGGGAGCGACGACTTTGCGGCGGCCAGAGAGCCGCCCTGACAGAAAAGGATTTTCATGTAATGCCCGCATATCTCACCGCCGAACAGCTCGTCAGCATCCTGCGCGAAACCACCGTCGCCCTGGTGCGCCGTGATGGTCCCGATTTGTCCGCGCGCCAGCAGGCCGTATTGCTGACAGTGTACCTCAACGAAGGGCCGCACACGGTCCGTGGCCTGGCCGGACAGCTCAACGTGTCCAAGCCGGCGATCACCCGTGCGCTCGATCGCCTCGGTGATCTCGATCTCGCCCGCCGCAAGACCGATCCGGCCGATCGCCGCAGCGTGCTCGTCCAGCGCACCGTGAAGGGCGCCGCCCTGCTGCGCGAAATCCGCTCGACGATGGCCGAGGCCGAGGCCTCCATCCGCACCGCTGGCCTCACCCCGGCCAATAGCGAATCGAAGCAGCGCAAGGCCGGCTGATTTCAAGGCGTCCGGGCCCTCCCGGACGCCTCGCCGGCCATTGCGACGGCCATTGGCGGCCGCAAATCTCTCCCCGTTCGCGGGATAATTCGGTGCAGATCACGTTTCGTCTTGCTTGACGTAAGCCACGCATGGATATGCTTGGTTGGCTCGACATCTTGACGGGTGATCAAGCACGCGCTGCCGCATCGTTTGCGGCCAGCGATTGCAACGAATTACGGGGAGAGACCGGCTCATGTCGGCAACAACGTCGAGCGGGGCAAAGACGGCCCCCATGACCAAGGAAGAGCGGAAGGTCATTCTGGCCTCGTCGCTCGGTACCGTTTTCGAATGGTATGATTTCTATCTGTATGGGTCACTGGCCGCCATTATTGGCGCCAATTTCTTCGGCATGTACCCAGAGGCGACGCGGAACGTCTTCGCGCTCCTGGCCTTTGCCGCGGGCTTCCTGGTTCGCCCCTTCGGCGCGCTGGTGTTCGGCCGGCTTGGCGACCTCGTTGGGCGAAAATACACCTTCCTGGTCACCATCGTGATCATGGGCACCTCGACCTTCCTCGTCGGCATCCTGCCCACCTCGGCCAGCATCGGCATCCTCGCGCCCGTCATCCTGATCGGCTTGCGCCTGCTGCAGGGTCTGGCCCTTGGTGGCGAATACGGCGGGGCCGCGACCTATGTCGCCGAGCACGCGCCGAATGGGCGCCGCGGCTTCTACACCTCCTTCATCCAGATCACCGCGACGGCCGGCCTGTTCATGTCGCTGCTGGTGATCCTGCTGACCCGCGTCGCCGTGGGCGATGAGGCCTTCGCAGCCTGGGGCTGGCGCGTGCCCTTCCTGGTTTCGGTCTTCCTGCTCGGCATCTCGGTCTGGATCCGGTTGCAGATGAACGAAAGCCCCGCCTTCAAAAAAATGAAGGAAGAGGGTACCGGTTCCAAGGCGCCGATCAGCGAGGCCTTCGGGCAGTGGAAGAACGCCAAGATCGCGATCTTCGCCCTGCTCGGCCTCGTCGCGGGGCAGGCGGTGGTCTGGTACACTGGCCAGTTCTACGTGCTGTTCTTCCTCGGTGCGGTGCTGAAGGTCGATGGCTTCACGACCAACATGCTGGTCGCATGGTCGCTCGTGCTCGGCTCCGGCGGCTTCGTCCTGTTCGGCTGGCTCTCGGATAAGATCGGTCGCAAGCCGATCATCCTCGGCGGCTGCCTGATCGCGGCGCTGACCTACTTCCCGCTGTTCCACATGCTCAGCAAGGAAGCGAACCCCGCTTTGGCCGCGGCGCATGAGAACATCGCGGTCCGCGTCCTCGCCAACCCGGCCGATTGCTCCTTCCAGTTCAACCCGACCGGGACGGTCACCTTCACCAAGCCCTGCGACGTCGCCAAGGCGGCGCTGGCCCGGGCCTCGGTGAACTATCTGGTGGAGGAGGTGCCGGTCGGCACCCAGGCCGCGGTGCGGATCGCCAGCGGAACGCCCATCCTGGCGGGCACGCCGACCTTCGCGGGCGAGTTGTCCACGGCCCTGACCGCCGCGGGCTATCCCTCGGCGTCCAACCCGACCGTCGTGAAGATGTCGCACCCATTCGACATCTTCCGCGCCCAGCCGGCGCTGCTGATCCTCATCATGACGGTGATGGTGCTGTATGTGACGGCAGTCTATGGCCCGATCGCGGCGGCGTTGGTCGAGTTGTTCCCCACCCGCATCCGCTACACCTCGATGTCGCTGCCCTATCACATCGGCAATGGCTGGTTCGGCGGCCTGTTGCCGGCGACCGCCTTCGCGATGATCGCCCAGACCGGCGATGTCTATTACGGGCTGTGGTACCCGGTGGTGGTGGCGCTTGGGACGGTGGTCATCGGCATCTTCTTCGTGCCCGAGACCTACAAGCGCGACATCTTCGCGGATGACGTGACCACGCATTATACCCAGCCGGCCCGCGTCCGCAGCTGATAGCCGGTAGCCGGTAGCCGGTAGCGTAACCAGATGGCGACGGCGCCGGGGGCAACCCCGGCGCCGTTTGCATGTCCGGCAGTCGCATCCGCGCCGCAATCGCGGACCATGGTTCCCGCTCGGCCGGGCCCCGCCCCGGCCCGCACAGCATCGGAACCCGCACATGACCTCCCGCCTGTTCGCCAGCCTTGCCCTCATCACGCTTCTTCTTGCTGGTTGCGAGAACATGTCGCGCACCCAGCAGCGCGCCCTCTCCGGCGGCGCCATCGGTGCGGCGGGTGGTGCGGTCCTGGGTGCCGTCACCGGCGGCTCATTGGTGACGGGCGCGGTCCTGGGCGGCGCTGGTGGCGCGGTGATCGGCGCCGTGACCGGCGGCGGTCGCTAGACACTTGGCGGCGAAGCCCGCGACCGCGTAACGTCACCGTGATTTCCGGGAGACCCTGCCGATGCTTCGCCGCACCATCCTCGCCGGCTCCGCCGCCGCGACCGCCAGCGTCCTGGCCAGCCCCGTTTTGCTGCACGCACAGACGGCGCCCAAGATCACCATCGGGATGAGCGGCTGGACCGGCTTCGCCCCCCTGACCTTGGCGCAGGAGGCCGGCATCTTCCGCGCCAATGGGCTGGATGTCGAAACCCGCTTCGTGCCGCAGCGGGAGCGCAACCTGGCGCTGGCCTCGGGCGCGCTCAACTGCGTCGTCACCACCGTGGACACCATGATCCAATGGGCCAGCGCGATCCCGCTGGTACAGGTTCTGGTGCTCGACAAGTCACGCGGCGGCGATGGCGTTGCGGTGCGGCCGGCGATCAGCGGCTGGGCCGACATGAAGGGCAAGTCCATCGCCGTCGATGGCGCCGGGACCACCCCCTACTTCGTGCTGGCCTATATGCTGCGCGAGAACGGGCTCAGCATCCGCGATGTGCAGACACCGACCCTGGCGCCGCAGCCCGCAGCCCAGGCCTTCGTCGCCGGGCAGTTCGACGGCTGCTCGACCTATGAGCCCTACCTCTCCCAGGTCCGCGCCATGGGGCCGACCGGCAAGATCCTGGCGACGACGATCGACTACGCCTGCGTCGTCGATACGCTGGCCTTCCAGCCCGCCTTCATCGCCGCGAATACCGATGCGGTGCGCCGCCTCGTCGCCTCCTGGTGGCAGGCGCTGGAAATGATCCAGCGCGAGAGCGCCCGCGCCAATGAGATCATGGGCAAGCGGGTGAACCAGAATGCCGAGGCCTTCGGGGCCTCCGCGCAATACATCGAATGGCAGGATCAGGCGAAGAACCGCGCGTATTTCGGCAGTGGCCTGCTCGATTTCGCCCGCAAGGCGCATACCGTGCAGCGCGAGACCGGCGTGCTGCGCGCCGATGTCGATGTCTCCAAGCTGTTTGACGACCGCTTCATCCGCGGCTGACGAGGGCGGGTGACACCTCTCGCCCCGGTCTCCCGCGCAGCACGGCTGCTGCTCGGGATCGGCTTCTTCGTGGTGTTCGTCGCTGCCTGGGCGGCGATCACCTATGGCGGGATGGTGCCGCCGCTGTTCCTGGCCTCGCCGGGGGCGACCCTGGTGGCGGGTTGGTCGCTGTTCACCGAATTCAATTTTATCGGCGACATCGCGATCACCGTGTTCCGGGTCGTCTGCGGCTTCCTGATCGCCGCCGCCATCGCGGTGCCGGTCGGGCTAGCGATGGGCGCGTTCAAATCCGTCGAGGCCTTTCTCGAACCCTTCGTCTCCTTCGCGCGCTACCTGCCGGCCTCTGCCTTCATCCCGCTGCTGATCCTCTGGGCCGGGGTGGATGAGGCCCAGAAGCTGGCGGTGATCTTCATCGGCAGCGTGTTCCAGATCATCATCATGGTGGCCGTCATCGCCGCCGCCACCCGCCGCGATCTGGTGGAGGCGGCGAGCACCTTGGGCGCACGCTCCTGGGGCGTGGTATTCCGGGTGATCATCCCCTCGGCGGCACCGCAGGTGGCGGAGACGCTTCGGCTCGTGCTCGGCTGGGCCTGGACCTATGTGATCGTGGCCGAGCTGATCGGCGCGCAATCGGGCATCGGCCATATGATCATGGACAGCCAGAGGCTGCTCGACACCGGGCAGATGATCTTCGGCATCGTGATGATCGGGCTGATCGGACTCGTCACCGATGTGCTGGTGAAGGCGCTGAACCGCCGGCTGTTTCCCTGGGCGGTGATCTGATGTCGGATAAGACCCTGCATATCCAGGGCGTCACCCGCAGTTTTGGCGATATGCTGGCCTTGCAGCCGGTCGACCTGACCGTGGCGCCGGGCGAGTTCGTCGCCGTCCTCGGCCCATCCGGCTGCGGCAAATCGACCTTGCTGCGGATCGTCGCGGGGCTGGACCGGCCGACCGCGGGCACGGTCGCCCTGGACGCCACCCCCGTCACCGGCCCGGGGCCGGAACGCGGCATGGTGTTCCAGTCCTACACGCTGTTTCCCTGGCTGACGGTCGAGCAGAACATCCGCTTCGGCCTGCGCGAGGCCGGCCGGCCGGAGGCCGAACAGCGGGAGATCGCCGCCCGCTTCATCGCCCGCACCGGCCTCACAGGGTTTGAGAACCACTGGCCCAAGCAGCTTTCGGGCGGCATGCAGCAGCGCTGCGCCTTGGCGCGCGCCCTGGCGAATGACCCCGAAATGCTGCTGCTGGACGAGCCTTTCGGCGCGCTGGACCACCAGACCCGCGAATTGATGCAGGAGTTGCTGCTGGAGATCTGGGAGGCGGACCGCAAGACCGTGCTCTTTGTCACGCATGACATCGACGAGGCGGTCTTCCTCGCCTCGCGCGTGCTGGTCATCTCGGCGCGGCCGGGTCGGATCAAGGCCGAGGTGCCGGTGCCTTTGCCCTATCCGCGCGACTGGACCGTCAAAACCTCACCGGAATTCGCGGCGCTGAAGGCCAGGCTGATGGCGGACATCCGGGAGGAAGTCCGCCGCTCAGCCGAGGCCTGAAGGCTTACGCTGCCTTCTTCTTCCCCAGCATGCCTTCCTTGACCAGAAGCTCCGCGATCTGGACGGCGTTCAGCGCCGCACCCTTCCGCAGATTGTCGGCGACGCACCAGAAGACCAGGCCGTGTTCCACCGTCGGATCACGACGCAGGCGGGAGACGAAGACCGGGTCTTCGCCGGCGGTCTCGGTCTGGGTCGCGTAGCCGCCATCCTCGCGGTGGTCGAGCACGGTCAGGCCTTCCTGCCCACGCCAGGCATCCCAGGCCTGCTTCTCGGTGATCGCCGTCTCGAACTCGACGTTGATCGCTTCGGCATGGCCGATGAAGACGGGCACGCGGACGCAGGTCGCGATGACCTTGATATCCGGGTCCAGAATCTTCCGGGTCTCGACCGCCATCTTCCACTCTTCCTTGGTCTGGCCATCGGCCATGAAGGAATCGATGTGCGGGATGCAGTTGAAGGCGATCGGCTTGGTGAACTGCTCAACCGTCGGCGGGTCGTTCACGTAGACGCCGCGGGTCTGGTTGAACAGCTCATCCATCGCTTCCTTGCCGGCGCCCGAAACCGCCTGGTAGGTCGAGACGACGACGCGCTTGATGCGCGCGATCTGATGCAGCGGCTTCAGCGCCAGCACCATCTGGATGGTCGAGCAGTTCGGCACCGCGATGATGCCGCGGCGGCGCACCTGGGAGAGGTGATGCGGGTTCACCTCGGGCACGATCAAAGGGACGTCCGGCTCCATGCGGAACTGGCTGGTCTTGTCGATCACAATGGCACCGGCCGCGGCGGCGCGGGGAGCATGGATCGCCGAGACCGAGGCGCCAGCGGCGCCGAAGACCAGATCCGTACCGGTGAAATCAAAGGTGTCGAGGTTGCGGACCTTCAGGATCGTTTTCTCGCCATAGGAAATCTCCTGCCCAACCGAGCGGGCGGAAGCCAAGGCGATGACCTCGCTGGCGGGGAAACCCCGTTCGGCGAGCGTCTTGATCGTCTCGCGCCCGACCGCCCCGGTGGCGCCCATGACCGCGATCCTGTAGCCCATGTTCCTGATCCTTGATCCGAAGAATGACTGCGGCGATTAGGCGAATTGGCCGCCAACCGCAAGGAACGGCGGCGCAAGGCAGCATCCCCCCGGCAGCATCGCAAAGCGATCCTGCCCTAGGAGCGCTCTCCGGTCGCCAGCAGCAGAGTGTTCGCCACACAGTTGCGCCCGTCGCGCTTGGCCCGGTAGAGCGCGGCATCCGCCGCCGCGAGCAAGGCTTCCGGCATCTGCATCCTGCCTCCCTCCCGGCACAGCACCGTGGCAGCGCCGATGCTTACCGTCAGCCAGTCGCCATGCTCTGCACTGGGCAATTGGGGCAGGTGCAGCACCTCAACCGCCAACCGCAGCTGTCCTGCAACCTGGACGGCCCCGGTGGCATCGGTATTGGGCAAAATCACGGCGAGCTCCTCCCCGCCATAACGGGCCGCGACATCGCCAGGGCGGCGCATATTCTTCTGCACGGCGGCAGCCACGGCGCGCAGGCAATCGTCGCCCACCTGATGACCGTAGTGATCGTTGAACATCTTGAAGTGGTCGAGGTCCAGCAGCAGCAAGGACATCTGCGTGCCCTCGCGCAAGGTGCGCTGCCATTCACGTTCCAATGCCTGGTCAAAGGCACGCCGGTTCATCAGACCGGTCAGCCCATCCGTCATTGCCAGGGCGGTAAGCTTGTCTTCCAGAGCTTTGCGGTCCGTGATGTCGCGCACGATGACGACAAGGTCGCCAGGCGCGCCCGTGACAGGATCACGGATCATGCGAAGGCTGCCTTCGGTCCAGACGGCAGAGCCGTCCTTGCGCAGCATGCGGACCACGCCAGTACCGGTCTCGGCTTCCCCGGCCACGATGCGGCCGACTGCGGCGGCCATGACCGGAATATCTTCCGCCAGAACGAAATTCTCCGGGGACTGCCCAACCATTTCTTCCGGCGTCCAGCCGAGAATGCGCAGCGAGGAGGGCGAGACATACCTCGCCACATGGTCCGGCCCGAGCCGTACGATCAAGTCGGCACTATGGTCCGCCAGCACCTGAAAGAGATTCTCCTCCTTGGGGACTGGCGCCGTGGCCGCGGGGCCGCGGAGCGACCGATCAGTACGGATTCCAAATACTTTTTTAAGAATACCAGGGAGAGAGAGCATCGGCAGCAGCTTTATTGATTATTAACGTGTAATTGTACCTGAGACTGATGGTCTCAGGCAAGAAAAGGACGCCTCACATCAAATCGGTCTAAATTCATAAGATGATGAAATTGCGCAAAAAAATATAGGTGCAGCGTAATACCGCGAAGCGATCACGCGCTGGTGTGAACCCCGCCCGGATATGCCAAGCCGGGCAGGAAGGCGGCAGGCAGCTATGGTGATGTCAGCAGCAGCACCCACAACGGCAGGGTCAGCACCGCGGCGATATGCTCGGTGGTGGTGATCGCCGCCATCAGCGGCGCGTCGCCGCCCATCGCGCGCGCCATGACATAGGAGGTGGCGGCCGTCGGCAGCGCCATGAACAGCACGCTGATCGCCGTCGGCAGCGGGCCCAGGCCGAACGCCATCGCCAGCCCCCAGGTGAGAAGCGGCATGACCATCAGCTTCAGCGCCCCGGTCACCGCCTGCAGTTTCAGCCGGTCGCGCATCGCATCGGCCGACAGCGCCGCCCCCACGGTCAGCAGCCCCAGCGCCACCGAGGCATTGCCCAGCACCCGCAGCATCGGCCCGATCCCCGGCGGCATGCCGCCAAGCAGGGCCACGGCAAAACCCACGGCGCAGCCGATGATCAACGGGTTCAGCAACACCTGCCGCGCCACCGCCAGGGGCCGTGGCCGGACGCCGCGGCCGAAGGCGAAGGCCAGCGTCGTCACCACCTGCACGCAGGGCACGATCAGCCCGGTCGCGACCGCGCCCAGCACCAACCCCTCACGGCCGAACACGCTGCCCGCGATGGCGAACCCCATCAGATTGTTGAAGCGGATGCCGCCTTGCAGCACCGAGGTCATGGCCGGATGCCCGAGGCCCAGCACGCGCGCGACGAGCAGGCTCAGCGCCGTCCCCGACAGCAGCGCGACCCAGAACACCGCCGCCATCCGCCCGAAGGGCAGCGCCATCAGATCGACGCTGGAGATGCTCGCGGCCAGCAGGCAGGGCAGCAACACCCAGAAGACCAGCCGCTCGATACCGGCCCAGACCGCGTCATCCCGCAGCAGCCGCGCCCGCAGGACGGCGCCGAGGATGAGAAGCCCGAAGGCGGGGGCGAAGGCGTCGATCCAGGCGGTCATGCGCACCGGGTGTCGCCCGGCGGGGCGGCAAGCGCAACCGGGGTGCTGCGGATCATGGCGTGCCGGTTGGCAGGCCAGGCGCGCGCCAGCCGGGGCGAGGCGGCCGGACTCAGTTGGCCTCGTCCAGTGACGGGGTTGGCATGCCATTGCTCCTTCGGAAGCCAAACTGCACCCGCGCCACCATCCGATCCGTCTTCATGACTGCGGGGGGGCACCGCGCGCCCTGCGTATATGGATATGGATGGCTCAGTTCTCTCGAACCGGAGCTTGGCAGTCGCTGCCGCAACAAATCCGCCCGGGCGGGGACCATGGCACATGCTTTGCTGCATCACCTCAAACGGGGCAGCAGATCGGCACGCCCCTCCATCGGGAGTTCCGCATGAAGCGCCGTAGTTTCCTCAAGGCAGCGCCCGCCATCGCGCTTGCCGCACCCGCCATCGGTGCGGCCCCGCGCGACGCGGCGGCACAGGCGGCCCCGACCCGCAACGAAACCCTGTTGCTGGTCCAGGAATACGGCCCCAACAGCCTGGACATGCAGGGCATCGGCTCCTCGCAGCCGGTCAATGGCGTGGCGCTGAACTGCTACGACCGGCTGGTGCGCTTCAAGCGCAAGCCCTTCGACGATGTCACCACCTCCTTCGACATCAAGGCGCTGGAGCCGGAGCTGGCCGAGAGCTGGCAGGAAGCCAGCGATGGCACCAGCGTAACGTTCAAGATTCGTGCAGATGCCCGTTTCCATAGCGGCCGCAGTGTCACCGCCCGCGATGTGAAGTGGTCACTGGACCGCGCCGTGAGCATCGGCGGCTTCGCCACCACCCAGATGGCCGCCGGCAGCCTTGAGAAGGCCGAACAATTCGTCGCCGTGGACGACAAGACCTTTCGGGTCGATTTCCTGCGCCGCGACAAGCTGACGATGCCGAACCTCGCGGTCACCATCCCCTTCGTCTTCGACAGCGAGAAGGCGATCGCCAATTCCGGCGGCGATGTCTGGGCCAAGGATTACCTGAAGAACAACATCTGCGGCGGCGGCGCCTTCAAGGTCGAGGCCTGGCGGCCGGGCACCGAGACCATCTATTCCCGCTTCGACGACTGGAAGAGCGGGCCGCTGCCCAAGCTGCGCCGGATCATTGCGCGCGACATCCCCTCCCCCAGCACCCGCCGGGCGCTGATCGAGCGTGGCGATGCCGACATCAGCTACGGCCTGCCGCCGAAGGATTTCAAGGATCTGGTGGACGCCGGGCGCTTGAAGGTCTCGGCCGTGCCAGTGCCGAACGCGATCTGGTATGTGGCGCTGAACGCGGCGCTGCCGCCCTTCAACAACGTGAAGCTGCGTCAGGCCGTCGCCTGGGCGATGCCCTATGAGCACATCCTGCAAGGCTCGCTGTTCGGGCGCGGCGTGCCGATGTGGGGCGGGCCCTCGACGCCGGCCGAGCTGAAATGGCCGGTGCCCTTCCCCTATTCCACCAACATCGAGCGCGCCCGCGCGCTGATGGCGGAATCGGGCGTGGCGCCCTTCAGCACCACGCTGCTCTATGACGCGGGTTCGGGCACCATCGGTGAACCCATGGCCGTGCTGATCAAGGAAGCCCTCGCCCCACTCGGCATCACCATCGAGCTGAACAAGATCCCCGGCGCGAATTTCCGGGGCGAGCTGAACAAGAAGACCGCGCCGATGGTGATCAACCGCTTCGGCGGCTGGCTCGATTGGCCGGATTACTTTTTCTTCTGGAACTATCACGGCAACAATTCGATCTTCAACATCCCATCATACCAAAACCCGGCGATGGATCGGCTGATCGATGCGGCGCGTTTCGCCCCGGATGAGGCGAGCTACGACACCAATGTCCGCGGCTTCCTGGAACTCGGCATGCATGACGTGCCTTTTGTGCCGATCGTGCAGCCCTACCACGACGTGGCGATGCAGCGGACCATCGGCGGCTACCAGTTCTGGCCCTGCCGCGAGCCCGATTTCCGCTACCTGACGAAGGGCTGATGCGCGGGCTCCTGCTTCGGCTCGCGGGGTCGCTGCCGGCGTTGGTGGCGGTGATCATTGTCACCTTCGTGCTGACCCGCGTGCTGCCGGGCGACACCGCGACTTATTTCGCGGGGCCGACCGCCAGTGCGGAGTCCATCGCGCAGATCCGCGCGGAGCTCGGCCTGGACCGGCCGTTGCCGGAGCAGTTCTGGAGCTATGTGCAGGCCTTGGTGCATGGCGATCTCGGCATGTCGCTCACCACCGGGCAGCCGGTGCTGACCGACATCCTGGCGCGGCTGCCGGCCTCGGCCGAATTGACGCTGTGTGGGTTGCTCATCGGCATGGCCATCGCCATTCCGCTCGGCATCATCGCCGCGGTGCGGCAGGGGTCGTTGGCCGACCACGCCTGCCGGGTAATCGTCACGGCGGGGGTGTCGCTGCCGGTGTTCTTCACCGGGCTGTTGCTGGTCTACGTCTTCTACTTCCTGCTGGGTTGGTCGCCGGCGCCGCTGGGGCGGCTGGATGCCTTCGCCTCGCCGCCGCCCGCCGTCACCGGCTTCTATTTGATCGACGCGGCGCTGATCGGCGATTGGGAAACCTGGCGCGGTGCCGCGGCGCAGCTGATCCTGCCGGCGGTGACGCTCGGGCTGTTCGCGCTGGCGCCGATCGCGCGCATCACCCGCGCCTCGATGCTGGCCGTGCTCGGGGCGGAGTTCATCCGCACGGCGCGTGCTTCGGGGTTGTCGTCGCGCACCTTGATCCTGACCTATGCGCTGCGGAACGCGTTGTTGCCGGTGGTGACGACGCTCGGCATGGTCTTCTCCTTCCTGCTCGGCGCGAATGTGCTGGTGGAGAAGGTCTTCGCCTGGCCTGGCATCGGCAGCTATGCGGTCGAGGCGCTGATCGCCTCCGATGGCGCGCCGGTGCAAGGCTTCGTCCTGACCATGGCAATCCTTTATATCCTACTGAACCTGGCCATCGATCTCGTGAACCGGGCGCTGGACCCACGGGCGCGGCACACATGAGCGACACCGCGCTTGGTCACGCCCGCCATGTGGTGACGGAGAATCCCGTCACCGGCTTCGCGCTGGCGCTGTTCATCCTCTTCGTACTGGCGGCGATCTTCGGCCCCAGCCTCGTGCCCTATGATCCATTGGCGAGCGATACCGCCAATGCCTTGCAGGCCCCCTCGGGGCAGCACTGGTTCGGCACCGACCAGATCGGGCGCGACATTTTTTCACGGGTGGTGGTGGCGACGCGCCTGGACCTTGGCATCGCCGCGGCCTCGGTGGCGCTGGTCTTCGCCTTCGGTGGCTTCGCCGGGCTGGTCTCGGGGTTTTTCGGCGGCTGGGTGGATCAGGTGATCGGACGCGTCTCCGACACCATCATGGCCTTTCCGCTCTTCGTGCTGGCGATGGCGATCGTGGCCGCACTCGGCAATACCGTGCCGAACATCGTGCTGGCGACAGGGATCATCAACTTCCCGCTCTATGTCCGCGTCGCGCGAGCCGAGACGGTGCAGCGGCGCGAGGCCGGTTTCGTCGATGCCGCCCGCATCGCCGGGCATCGTGACATGGGCGTGCTGCTGGGACAGGTCGCGCCCAACATCATGCCGATCATGGTCGTGCAGATGTCGCTGACCATGGGCTATGCGATCCTGAATGCGGCGGGGCTGTCCTTCATCGGGCTGGGCGTGCGGGCGCCGACGCCGGAATGGGGGATCATGGTGGCCGAGGGCGCCTCCTTCATCGTCTCCGGCGAATGGTGGGTGGCGCTGTTCCCGGGTGCGATGCTGATGACGGCGGTGTTCTGCTTCAACCTGCTCGGCGATGGGCTGCGCGACATCGTCGATCCGCGGCGGCGCACGTGAGCGCGGCGACGCCCGCGGCTGCTGCCTCTCAATCAGTGCTCGACGTCACCGATTTCTCGGTCGAATTCCGCACCCGCGCAGGCATCGTCCGCGCGCTGGACCGCGTCGCCTTCAGCGTTGGGCGCGGTGAAACCATGGCGCTGGTCGGAGAATCCGGTTCGGGCAAATCCGTCACCGCCTATGCGCTGCTGGGGCTGCTGGATGCGGCCGGGCGCATCACCGGCGGCAGCGCGCGACTGGAGGGCACGGAACTGACCTCCGCCTCCCCCGCCGCGCTGTCGGCCATCCGTGGCAAGCGGGCGGCGATGATCTTCCAGAATCCGCGCGCGGCGCTGAACCCGATCCGCAACGTCGGCAAGCAGATCGGCGATGTGCTGCGCCGCCATGCCGGGTTGGGCGCCCGTGCCGCCGCCGCCGAGGCCATCGAGATGCTGCGCGCCGTCGGCATTCCCGACCCGGCGCGCCGCGCCGGCGCCTATCCGTTCGAACTCTCGGGTGGCATGTGCCAGCGCGTGATGATCGCCATCGCCGTCGCCACCCGCCCCGCGCTGCTGATCGCCGACGAGCCCACCACCGGCCTGGATGTCACCACCCAGGCCGTGGTGATGGACATCATGGGGCGGCTCGCGGCCGAGACCGGCATGGCGACCATCCTCATCACCCATGACCTGGCACTGGCGGCCGAACGCAGCGGCCGCATCGCCGTGATGCATGCGGGCCACATCGTCGAAGATGCGCCGACCAAGACCCTGCTGCTGTATCCGCGCCACCCCTATACGCGCCGACTGCTGGCGGCGACACCGACAGCGGCGGGCAATCTTGCTGATCTGCGCTCCATCCCCGGCAATCTGCCGGATCTGCGGCGTGACGATCTGCCGCCCTGCCGCTTCGCCGCGCGCTGCGACCGGCGCCTGCCGGCCTGCGAGGCGCCGATGCAGTGGCGGGAGCTGGAACCGCACCACCGCGTCGCCTGCTGGAACCCGGCATGAGCGGCCAGATCGGCAACCAGCCGACCCCGCCCGAGGCCGAAGGCCCGCTGCTGCTCGATATCGCCGAAGTCTCCAAGCGCTTCCCGGTCGGCAAGACCGGCTGGCTCAGCGGCAAGTCGCATTCGCTGGTGCATGCCGTCGATGACGTGTCCCTGACCCTGGCGCGGGGCGAGACGCTGGGCCTGGTCGGGGAATCCGGCTGCGGCAAATCGACCCTGGTGCGGCTGCTGGCGCGGCTGACCGATCCGACCTCCGGCTCCATCCGCTTCGGCACCCGCGAACTGTCGGCGATCCCGGCGAAGGATTTCGCCCGAGACCCCGATCGCGCCCGCATCCAGATCGTCTTCCAGGACGCGGGCGAGAGCATCAACCCGCGCTTTACCGCCGCCGATGCCATCGCCGACCCGCTGCGCCAGCTCCAAGGACTGACCGGCGACACGCTGCGCCAGAAGGTCGAGGAAGCCGCCACCCTCTGCGGCCTGCCGCTGGAACTGCTGGCGCGCTTTCCGCATCAGCTGTCGGGGGGGCAGCGCGCCCGCGTCGGCATCGCCCGCGCGATCGGGCCGCGCCCCGACCTGCTGGTGCTGGATGAACCGACGGCGGCACTGGATGTCTCCGTCCAGGTCACGATCCTGCAATTGCTGGTGTCGTTGCGCGAAAGCCTCGGCATCTCCTATGTCTTTGTCAGCCATGACCTGAATGTGGTGCGGCTGCTGTGCGACCGGGTGGTGGTGATGTACCTCGGCCGCATCGTGGAGGTCGGGCCGGCGCGCGCCGTCTTCGATGCGCCGCTGCATCCCTATACGCGCGGGCTGGTCGCGGCTGTGCCGCGGCTGGATGGCGTCCGCGCCGATGCCTTGCGCCTGGTTGGCGACCCCAAGAGCCCGATCGACCCCGACCCCAATGCCTGCCGCTTCCATGGCCGCTGCCCGATCGGCACCGACCGCTGCGGCGTGGAGATGCCGGAACTGCGCCGCTTCGCCGGCGGCCGCCAGGCGGCCTGCCATTATGCCGAGGAAGCGCCGGCCTGACCGTTCGGGCGAAACCGCAGCGTCGCCCGCAGCCCTGGCGCCGCATCCGCCAGGATCAACGTCGCGCCATGAAGCTCCGCGACCGCCTGCACCAGCGCCAGCCCGAGTCCCGTGCCGGGCGTCGAGCGGCTTTCATCCAGCCGCACGAAGGGGCGCAGCACGCGCTCCCGATCCGCCTCGGGGATGCCGGGCCCGCGATCGGTGACGCTGGCCCGGATCGCGCCACCGCCTTGCGTCAGCGCCACGCGCACCGGCGCTCCGGGCAGCGTGTGGCGGAAGGCATTCTCGATCAGGTTCACCAGCGCCTGCTGCACCAGCTCCCGGTCCCCGCGCAGCCGGATGCCGGGCTGGATCTCGACCACCAGCACGCGGCCCGCATCCTCGGCGCTCGGCGTCAGCGCCTCGACCACGTCGCCCAACGCCGCCGACAGATCGAATTCAGCGAAGCTCGCGCGGCGCTCGCCGGATTCGATCTGCGCGATCCGCAGCAGGGCCGCGAAGATGCGCAGCACCTCGTCGATATCGGCGATGGCGCGCTCCACCACCTCGACCGGCACGCTGCCCTCGCCCGCCTCCCGCGCCACGCGTTCCAGCCGCTGCCGCATGCGGGAGAGTGGCGTCCGCAGGTCATGCGCGATATCCCCGGTGACCTGGTGCATCCCGGCGACCGCGGCCTCCAGCCGCGCCAGGGTCGCGTTCACCGACGTGGCCAAAGCGTCGAACTCGTCACCGCCCTTGCGTGCCGGCAGGCGGCGGCCGAGGTCGCCCTCCGCCACCGCCGCCAGCGCCTGGTTGATCTCCGTCGCCCGCCGCTGCACCGAACGGCCGAGCAGCGCCCCGCCCAGGATCGAGAGCAGGATGGCGACGCCGCCGGCGATGGCGATGGCGCGGACCATCAGTGCCTCCAGCTCCTCCAACTGGCCCAGATGCCGCCCGACAAACAGGAAGGCCCCGCCCGGCACCACCACGCCGAAGCCGAGCGCCCGGTCCCCCTCATGCGCGCCGCCGGAAATCGCGATGGAATGCCAGCCGACGGTCGGCTCCAGCCGCACCAGATTCCCCGCGACGGTGCGGCCGCTGCGGTCGAGCAGCGCGTAGAGCGCGCGCCCGGTCGTATCCGTGGCGGCCCGCAGGTCGAGCTGCCGCGCCAGCTCCGGCAACCCGCCCTCGGCCCCGGCACGGCCCAGGGCGCGGACCTCGGCCGAGATCGCATCCTCGGTCGCGCGGCGTTCATAGACGGCGGTGGTGACATAGACGGTGCCGAGGATCGCGAGCGTCGCGAGCAGGGTCAGCCCGGCATGCAGCAGCCCGGCCCGGCTGGCGCTGGTGCGGACCAGCCCGAGGAGCGAGCGCAGCATCTCAGTCAGGCGCGCGAATGACGTAGCCGGCGCCGCGGACAGTGTGGATCAGCTCGGCGGGGAAGCCGCGGTCGATCTTGCCCCGCACCCGGCTGATGTGGGTTTCCACGACATTGGTCTGCGGGTCGAAATGGAAATCCCACACCGCCTCCAGCAGCATGGTGCGGGTGACCACCTGCTCGGCGTGGCGCAGCAAATATTCCAGCAACCGGAATTCCCGGGGCTGCAACTCGATCCTTTTGCCCGCGCGGGTGACGCTGCGGCGGATCAGGTCCATCTCCAGATCGGCCACGCGCAGCACGGTTGCTTCCCCGCTCACCGCCGGGCGGCGGGCCAGGGCGTTCACACGGGCCTGCAGCTCGGCGAAGGCGAAGGGCTTGACCAGATAGTCATCGGCCCCGGCCTCCAGCCCGCTGACCCGGTCGGCAACCCCGCCGCGCGTGGTCAGCATCAGCACCGGCGTGCCGATGCCCGCCGCGCGGATGGTCCTGACGATGCCGATGCCATCCAGCCCCGGCAGCATCCGGTCGAGAATGATGACGTCATAAGCCTCCCCGGCCGCCAGGAAGAGGCCCTCCTTCCCCGTCGCCGCCGTGTCCATGACATGGCCCGCCTCGGTCAGGCCCTGGGCGACGTAGTCGGCGGTCTCCCGGTCATCCTCGACCAGCAGGATCTTCATGTTGTCCGGCCTTTCCGCTTCTGTCGCCACATCCTGGCGCGGCCTTCCTCGTCGCGGCAGCACGGTGGCTATACCGATCCGTCATGATCCCGTCCCCCGGCCTCCCGCGATAACCGATCCGTATAGGACCGGCCAGCACGCGGCGAAGGCCGGCAGTGCCTGATGCTGGCCGAGCGGCACCCCAAGGCCGCGGCCCAGGAGACAAGCGATGACTGAGACAATCCACCCCGAGGCCCCCCGCCGCCGCCGCCGCATTGCCGGCACCCTGGCCACGCTGGCGCTGGCCAGCACCGCGCTGACCGGCATCCTGTGGCAGCAGGGAATGGCCGCGAGTCCCTCCGACACGCCCCCGGCGATCGTGATGCCGCGAGCGATGGCCCCCTCCTCCTTCGCCGACCTGGCCGAACGCGTCAGCCCGGCGGTGGTGCGGATCGCCGTGACCGGCACCGCCTCCGAGCCGCAATCCGATGAGGATGGAAAAAACCTGCCCCCCTTCATGCGGCGCTTCGCCGAACCGCAGCGGCGCGTCCGCGGCGAGGGTTCGGGCTTCATCGTCGATCCCAGCGGCATCATCGTCACCAACAACCACGTCGTCGGCTCCGCCCAGACCGTCACCGTCACCCTGACCGACGGGCGTGAAATAGCGGCCCGCGTGCTTGGCAAGGACGCCCGCACGGATCTGGCGGTGATCAAGATCGATGCGGATGGCCCGCTGCCCACGGTTGCCTTCAGCGATGACAGCTCGGCCCGGGTCGGTGACTGGGTGATGGCCATGGGCAACCCCTTCGGCCTTGGCGGCACCGTGACCGCCGGCATCATCTCGGCCCGCGGCCGCCAGATCGGCGCCGGGCCCTATGATGACTTCATCCAGACCGATGCGCCCATCAACCCCGGCAATTCCGGCGGCCCGCTGTTTGACCTGCATGGCCAGGTGGTCGGCGTGAACACGGCGATCTTCTCGCCCTCCGGCGGCAGCATCGGCATCGGCTTCGCGATCCCCTCCTCGATCGCGGCGCATGTGGTGTCGCAGCTGCGCGAACATGGCTCGGTGGAGCGCGGCTTCCTCGGCGTCACCTTGCAGACCTTGTCGCCGGCCATGGCCCAGGCGCTGGGCCGCCCGGACCGCAAGGGCGCGCTGGTTGCGGCGGTTGAGCCGAATTCCCCGGCGCAGCAGGCCGGGATCCGTGAGGGCGACCTGCTCCTCGCCTTCGGCGGGACCGCCGTGGTGAATGCCGGCGCCGTGGCCCGCGCCGCGGCCGATGCCAAACCGGGCGAGAGCAGCACGGTGGAGCTCTGGCGGGATGGGTCTTCGCGCACGGTGACCCTGCGGATCGGCACCCAGCCGCAGCAGCAGCGCGAGGCCAATGCCGGCCAGCAGTCGGGGCCGCAGTCCCTCGGCCTGGCTCTCGCCCCGGCCCCGAAGGGCGCGGATGAGGCAGGCGCGGTCATCGCGGCGGTGCAGCCGGATGGCCCCGGTGCCGAAGCCGGGCTGCGGCCGGGCGACCTCATCATCCGCGCCGGCAATGCCGCGGTGACGCGGCCCGAGGATGTGATCCGCGCGCTGGCCTCGGCCCGCAGCGGGGGCAAGGAGGCGCTGCTGCTGCAGGTCGCGCGTGGCGGGCAGCACAGCTTCGTGGCGATCCCGCTCAAGGCCGCCTGAGACCTCACAGCCCATGGGCCGCCCCGACGTGCCGGAGACGGGCGTCGGGGCGGTGCCGCGTTCAGCCCCCCGCGATCAGGGCCTCAACCATCGCCCGGTCGGGGGTTTGCCCGTCCCGCGCCCGCAGCGCCCCGGCGGCGGAGGCGAAGCGCAGGGCGGCCTCGATCTCCTGCCCCTCGGCGATCGCCAGCGCATAGGCGCCGTGGAACACATCCCCCGCCCCCGTGGTGTTGGTGGCAGCGACCGGGAAGGCCGGCATCTCATGCGCCTTCTCATCGCCCGGCCGCATCCACAGGGTGCTGTTCTCGCCCCGCGTGACCGCAACCAGCTTGGTGACGCCCGAGTCCAGCGCCTGGCGCAGACCGCGCAGCGGCGGCGCGCCCCCGGCAAACACCGAGAGCCCCGTCATCGCGAAGATCGCGTGGTCCACCCGCGGCACCAGATCGTGCAGGATGCGGGCCTCGCTTTTTTCGGCGTCGATCACGGTGGGGACGCCCTGCGCCCGGGCCGCGTCCAGCACATGATGCACCCCTTCCGGCCAGCGCGGATCGACCAGGATCGCCCCGGCCTGACCCATCTGGTCCAGCGGCAGCCATGCTGGGTCGGTGCCGAGCCCGGAGCCGCGATAGGTGACGATCGCGCGCTCCCCATGCTTGTCCACGATCACCGCCGAGAGCGCGGTCTTGGCGCCCTCGATCCGGCGCAGATGGGTGACGTCCACCCCCTCCTCGGCCAGCGCCTCGCAGGCGGCGGCGCCGGCCTCGTCATCCCCGACCCGGCCCCAGAACAGCGCCCGGCCGCCGAGGCGCACCACCGCGATGGCGGCATGCGCGCCCATCCCGCCAACCCCCAGATGATAGGCCCGCGCCGTGGTCTTGGAGGGGGGAGGATCGATCTCATCGACCCGGAAGGTGTGGTCGATGACCACCTGGCCACAGCAGATCACTGTCGCCGAAGGGGATGCGGTCGTATCCTTGCCCATGCGCGCTGAAGCCTCCGTCTTATCCTACCCTATCCTGCTTCTACACCCGGCGCTGATGGTGCTGAACAAGCCGGCCGGCCTTCCGGTCCATTCGGGGCCGGGCGGAAAGCCGAGCCTGGAAGCCTGGCTGCCGGGGTTGCAGATGGGCAAGCGGCATCTGCCGCAGCCCGCGCACCGGCTGGACACCGATACCGCCGGCTGCCTGGTGCTGGGGCGGACCAAGCCCGCGCTGGCCGCCCTGGGGGCGCTGTTCGCGGCGGGCGCGGTGGCCAAGACCTATTGGGCGGTGACGCGCGGCGGGCCGGCGGGGGAGTCGGGCGAGGTCAGCCTGCCCTTGCTCAAGCACAGCACCAAGGCGGCGGGCTGGCGCATGATCCCCGATCCCGCGGGGCAATCGGCGGTGACTGGCTGGCGCGTGCTGGGGCGCGGGGATGGGCTGTGCTGGCTGGAATTCACGCCCCGCACCGGGCGGACCCATCAGCTTCGGGTGCATGCGGCGGCGGCGCTCGGGGGGGCGATCCTCGGCGACCCCGTGTATGGCAAGGCCGGCGGCGGGCTGCACCTGCTGGCGCGGCGGATCGGCTTCGACTGGCCGGACGGGGATTCGCCGGGGGGGCGGATCGAGGTGGAAGCCCCGGTGCCCGAGCACATGCGCGCGGCGATTGCGGCCTGTTCTACTCGGGCTCCACCACCCTGACCTCCGCCCGCGCGGCACCGCCCAGCGCATCCAGCACCGTGATGCGATAGAATCCGGGTCCGGGTGGGTGCCAGGCGGCCTCCCGCCGCGCCGGTTCCGCCGGCAGCGGGGCGCCATCCACCAGGAAGGCCAGCGGCCGCTGGCCGCCCTGGGCCCGCAAAGTGACGGACATCGCCTCATCGTCGCGCCGCAGCACCGCGCCGGGGCTGGGGAAGACCAGCCGCAGGCGATCGGCCGACCTGTCATTGGTCGAAGCCCGCACGACCATCGGCTCCAGGGGTGCCGCGGGCAGGCGGGAAAAAATCTGCGCCAGCACCGGCAGCGCCAGATGCAGCCCCGTCGCCCCGGGCAGCGCGGTGCCATCCGGCCGCCCGATCCAGACGCCCGCCACATGCTTGCCGTCGAAGCCAAAGGCCCAGGCGTCACGCCCGCCCCAACTCGTGCCGGTCTTCCAGGCAATCCCGGTGGGACCACCACCCGGAAAATTCTGCACCAGCACGCCCGCGACCTGCCCTGCCGCGCGGGCCGAGAGCACGCGGTGCAACTCTGGCGCCGGTCCGGGCTGCACCGCCAAGGGGGCCGCCATCCCCTGCCCGCCCAGCATGGCGTAGAGTCCGGTCAGTTCCCGCAAGGTCAGCCCCGCGCCGCCCAATGCCAGCGGCAGGCTCGGGGCCGCGCGTGCCGGCAGGCGCGGGGCCGCCCCGGCATCGCGCAACAGCCCGGCGAAGCGGAACGGTCCGACCCGGTCGAGCAAGGCGACGGCGGGCAGGTTAAGCGAATGCCGTAGCGCCGTGGCCGCCGTCACCCGACCGGTGAAGGCGCGATCGAAATTTTCGGGCGCATAGCCGCCGAACAGGTGCGGCAAATCCTCCAGCACCCGGCCGGGTTCCGCGACGCCCATCTCGAACGCCAGGGCATAAAGCGCGGGTTTCAGCGCGCTGCCCGGCGAGCGGACGGCACGGGTCAGGTCCAGCGATCCGGCACGGGAGGCCGAGAGCCAGTCGCCGCCGACGAGCGCCCGCATTTCGCGCGGACCGATCTCGGCGATGACCATGGCCAGAGCGGCGCGCTCCGGCAGGCGCAGCAGCGTGGCCTCGGCCAGCGCCTCGGCCGAGCGTTGCAAGGCGGCATCCAGCGTGGTCGGCACCCGGATTCCGTTGGCCTCCAGCGAACGGGACAGATGCGGCGCCAGATGCGGCATCGCCTGCCGCCCCGCGGGCATGGCGCTGGCAAGGCCAATGCGCTGGTCGGCGGCGCTCAGCCCCTTGGCATCGGCGGCGCGGATCGCCAGCACGGCGTCCCGCGCGGCGCGGGCGGCGACGGGGTGGCGATCGGGACGCAGCGCCTCCGGCCGCCGGGCCAAAGCGATCAGCAGCGCGGATTCGGCGGGGTCGAGGTCACGCGCCTCGCGCCCGAACCAGGCAAGGGCTCCAGCGCGCACCCCCTCCAGATTGCCGCCCTGGGGCGCCAGGGTCAGCCAGATCGACAGCACGCCCTGCTTGCCGTAGCGGGCCTCAAGCTGGACGGCCCGGAAGGCCTCGATCGCCTTGGCGCGCAGGCTGCGCGGGCGCGGTTCCAGCAGCCGTGCCGCCTGCATCGACAAGGTCGATGCACCGGAAACCACCCGCCCCGCCGCGATCCATTGCCCGGCGGCGCGCAGCACGGCGATGGGATCCACCCCCGGATGCCAGTCGAAGCGGCGGTCCTCGGCCGCCACCAGCATAGCGAGCAGCGAGGGCGGCACATCCGCCGCCGTGGTCCGCAACCGCCAGATGCCGCCCCGCACCGGCAGCATTGAAAGCGGCCGGCCCTGACGGTCCACCACCTCCCGCGCCACCGCCTCGAACCGCGACAGGTCGGGCGGGCAGAGCCGGTCCAGCAGCAGGACCGATCCCACCACCAGAGCCAGGCCGAAGCCCCAGCGCCGCCACCGCCGCATTGCTTAGTCCTGCGGCGCGATGGTCAGCCGCCCGGTGTTCTGCCGCGCGAAAACGGCGGGGCGGTACATGTCCGCGACCTCGGCCCCCGGCAGTTCGAACCGGCCCGCCGTCACGGCCCGCAGCCGGACCGCGACCCGTGCCACGCGGGAGTCGGGGCTCAGGACGACGGCGGCGGCGTAGCGGTCGTCCAGCGCCGGCTCGGCCTCGACGCTCGACAATTCGCCAAGGAAATCCATCCCCGGCACTTCGCCCGCCGGCAGCCGGCCGATGATCTCGAAGCCCGCCGGCAGCCCCTGCTGGATCAGCGCGTTATGTGTGTCGCCGGTCTCGCTGGTGGCTTCCAGCAGCAGCACGAAGGACTGCGTCTGCTTCAGCGCGTCGAGGTTCAGTGCCTCCCCGTTCGGTGTGAAGAAGCGCCGGGTGATGCGCATCCCCGCCCGCGCCGCCGGCAGCGGCTGCGCCGGCAGGCCGGTGACGCTGATGGATTGCAGCACCGGCGCATCGCCGAGATTCCGCACCGCGACCGGCCCCGTCAGCGGCCCCGTCAGCGGCGCCATGGCGCTGAGCCCGACCGGCAGGCTCCGCCCCCCGACCGAGACCTGCACCGGCCGGCCGCCCGCGTTCAGCACGCGGGAGGCAAGCACCGCCCAGGCCTGTTCCTGGGTCGAGCTGCGTTCGGGGGTGAAATCCGCCCCCGGCAGGCGCCCGATGGCGTCTGACAGCCGCGCCGCCAGCACGCCGCTTTCCCGCAGCAGCACCGCGACGGCGATGGCATCGCGGGCCGGGCTGCCATAGTCCTGGTGCCAATACTGGCGCGCAGGGCTGGCCAAAGCCGCGGCAAAGGCCAGCTCCGCCCGCGGCGTATCCCCGCCCAGCGCGAAGGCCGAGCCAAGCTGCGCACGGGACAGCGGCGTCGGCAGGTCATCCAACTGCTCCATCAGCCGCCGCGCCGCACCCAGCCGGTGCCGCCCGGCCATGGCCAGCACATGCAGCCGATAGGCCTGGTTGGCGCGGGAGGACGGGTCATCCGGCGCCCGCTCGCTGCGTTCCTCCAGCGCCGAGAGCAATGCTCCCATCGCCGCCTCCGGCAACACCGCGCCCTCGGCCTTGGCGCGCAGCAGCGTCTCGGCGGCATAGGCGCTGACCCAATCCTCGGCCTCGCCGCCCGAGGACCACAGCCCCAGCATCCCATCGTAGCGCTGGCGGTCGAAGAGCGCGGTGATCGCCTGGGTCAGCGCGGCCTCCCTGTTCTCCGGTGCCAGCGCCGGGGGGGCGGTCGCCAGCGCCATGATGCGGGAGGCGGTCTGTTCGGTGCAGCCGAAGGAATAATCGACCACCGCCCGCAAAAGTGCCGCGGCGTCATAGCGCAGGATGCCGCCGAAGGTGACGGTCGCCCGCGTCGTGCCCGGCACGAAGCGCGCGAGCGGCGGTTCGATCCGCGCCTCCGTGCCCGGCGCCAGCGTGCTGGTCGCGACGCTGCTCGCCCAGGGGCGGGCGGAGCGGATGGTGATGCGGGATTCGCGCGTGGCCGAGAAGCCCTGCGGTCCGGTGACGGTCAGGCGCAACACCGCCTCCCCCGCCCCGGTCGCGGCCAGGGTGGTCACGGGCCGGGCGCGTTCGCCGGTCGCGAGCATGGTCGCGAAGCGCGCCGGGCCCTGGAGCGCCAACGGCCCCTCGGTCGCCAAGGTCACGATGATCTCGCCGCTGGGCAGGTCCAGGTTGTGGACCAGCAGCGGCAGCCGCGCCTCATCGCCGGGGGCGAGGAAGCGGGGCAGCAACGCCTCGGCCACCACCTGGTCCCGCACGGTCAGCGGCCGGGCGGCGGCGCCGATGCGCGTGCCATCCCAGGCAACCGCCATCAGGCGCAATTCGCCCGCGAAATCCGGCAGGTCGAGCGGCACCATCGCGACCCCATCCGGGCCGGGGGTGACGATGCCGCTGAACAGCGCCACCACCCGCTGCGGCGGCTGCACCGAGAGGTCACCCTCAAACCCGTCGCCACCCTGGCGCAGCACAGTGGCCTCGCCATCGGGGGGCGCGATCAGCCGGCCGTAATCGTCGCGGATATCCACGCCCAGCACCCGGCGGCCGGTGAAGTGGCGCACCGGATCGGGGGTGGGGAAGCGGGTGATGCGCAGGATGCCCTCATCCACCGCGGCCAGGGTCAGCCGCGCCGCCCCGGTGGCCCCGGTGAGGCGGACGGGGATGGTGACGCGGGTGCGGGGGCGGACCATGGGCTCGCCCTCGATGGCGACGGCCAGGGTGCGCGTGGCCGGGTCCAGCCCGACCCAGGCAAGGCCGAGCGCCCGGGCGGGCGCACCGGCTGCGGCGGTACCGGCGCGGAAGACGGTGACGGCGACATAGGCGCCCGGCCCCCAGGCGGCATCGACCGGCACCGAAACCTCGGCGCCGCCCACAGGAACCTCGACCTCCTGCACCGAAACCAGGCGGTCAGTCAGCACCGCCACGCTGGCGTGGCCGGCGAAGGGCGGGGTGATGCGGATGCGAGCAGAGGCACCGGGGGCGTAGCTGGCCTGATCGGCGGCGACATCGACCTTGTCCGGGACCTCGGCGTTCTCGCTGGTGGCCCAGCCGGCGCGGAAACGGTAGCTGGCGATGGCCAGCGTGCCGGGGCGCGTCACCTCGATCCGGTAGCGGCCGAAGCCCAAAGAGCGGGCGAAGCGGGCCGGCTGGCCGGGTGTGGTTTGCAGATCGGCGGTATCCACCGCCTCGTCGCGCCAGACCGTCTGCCAACGGGCCTGCCCGTCGCTGACGACCATGCGCCAATCGGGGCGTTCGCGGACCAGACGCAGCTTCAGCGCGGCGGCGGTCGCCTCGCCGGCCGGCGACAGGGCGGCGATGTCGAAGGCCGCCTCGGCGCCATCATCCACCGCGTCATCCTTGAAGGCCGGGCGGATCGCGAGGAAGGGGGTGGTGCCGATCACCGGCAGCGAGAAGCTGGTCCGGCTCTCCCGCCCGCCCGGATCGGACAGGCTGACCGCGACCTCCAGCGCCACCGGCCGGCTGGTGTCGGGCATGCTGTCGATGGTGAAACCGACCTCACCGCGGCCCTGCTCGTTGAGCGGCGCGATATCGGCCGAACCCAGGCCCGGATCGAAGGGGTCCTCGATCAGCCCGATGTGCCAGCCGCGCCAGGCGGGCCATTGCTCGGGCGCCTGCCGCAGCCGCAGTTCGGCACGCCCCGACAGCCCGGCGGCCGGGGCGCCATAAAGGAAGCGCGCCGAGAGCGGCACCGTGACCGGCCGGCCCAGGGTGATCGCGGGCGGCAGCGGCCCGGCCTCGATCGCCAGGGTTTCCGGCACGAAGGCATCGACGCGGAAGGTGGTGCGCCCGATCGGCGGCGCGTCGGGGTCGGCCAGCGCCTCGACCGTCCAGACGCCGACCTGGGCGGAGCGGGAGAGGCGGATCGGCCAGGCGAAGGCGCCACCTTCCTGCCGCGACGGCACGAACTCCTCCGCGATCTGGCCATTCGGGCGGCGCAGCCGCAGGCGGATCGGCAGTTCCTGCGGCACGCCGCTGGCATCGCGCAGCAGCGCCATGGTCTGCACCGTCTCGCCGGGGCGGTAGATGCCGCGGTCCAGCCACAGGAAGGCGTCGAGCGCCCCCGGATGCGGCAGCCCGCTGGCGCCGCGATCCGACAGGTCGAAGGAGGCCGCCTCCAGATCCAGCGCCGCGAGGTCATCCGCCGTCGCCGCATGCACCGAGATCGGCGCCAGGGGCCCCTGCCCGCGCAGCAGCGCCGCGGCGAAACGGGCCACGCCATCCGCGCCGGTCTCGGCGCTGGCCAGGATCTCATTCCCCCGCGACATCAGCGTGACCTGCACGCCGGCACGCGGCATCGCCTCGGCAAAGGACCGCGCCTGCACCGCCAGCCCCTGCGAGGACCGCCACGCGGTCAGGCCAAGGTCGGTGATGACGAGCGGCAGCGCCGCGCCGGACACGCCCTGGTCCTGCCCATCCCCGGCCTTGACCCAGACGACGTAGAGCCCGGGGCCCGCCGTGCGCACCGCCTCCGGCAGCGGCAGGATGGTGTTCTGGGACTGGTTGGCCTGGAAGCGCGGCACCTCGGCGCGGCCGGACCAGATCGTCGGCGCGCTCTCCTCGGAAAGGCGCATGGCCGTCCAGCCTTCCATCTCATCGCCCGGCTTCCAGTCCCGCCGCAGCGGCACCAGCCCGCGCTCGCCGACCCGCATCACCCGGATATCCAGGCTGGAGACGTTGATGGTGGCGACGGCGATGCGCGGCGCCTGACCGCGCGGCAACAAATAGGAGCGGTTGTCGAAGGCGATGCGCGGCCGCCGGTTCGGCACCGACACCGCGACCGTGGTTTCGGTCCGCAGGTTCACCCCGCCCTCACCGGGCAGCCCGGCGCGCAACACCACCCGCGTCGCGCGGCCATAGGGCAGGCCCGTGACGCAGATCTGGTCGCCGTCGCGCTCCACCGCCATCCCCGGCAGCGGCGGCTCGGCGCGGGCCCAATCCTGCGGCTGCCAGTCATCACCCCGGCGCGGCGGCACGGTGAAGGCGAGGCAGGCGCGGGCGGGCTCGGCCTCCGCCTCCACCCTCGCACGGGTGAAGAGCATGCCGGCGGCCTGCCGCGCATCGGCCAGTTCCCGCCGCAGCGCCGGATTCTCCGGGTCGCGGGACTGCGCGGCGGCGGTGGCGGCCAGCGCCTCGCCCAATTGGCCCTGCCGGGCCAGGGCCTGGGCCATCATCCGCAGCGAGGGGATTTCCGGCGGCCCGGAGGGAACCAGCATGAAGGATTGCCACGCCGCCTGCAGCGCGCGCGCGGCCTCGGGCGGGGTGCGCTCAAGCTGGGCGCGGGACAGCGCCAGCCAGGTCTCCGCGGTCGGGTTGCCGGCGCCGATCCGCTCTTCCCAGGCCTGCACCGCCTGGTCCCATTTGCCCGAACGCTCGGCGGCGGTCGCACGCGCCTCGGCTGCCGTCCGCTGTGCCGGCGTGCCCCCGGCGGGGAAGCGGCGGCTGAGTTGGGCCTCATAGGCCGCCCCATCGCGCTGCACGCCCTGCGGTTCGAAATTCAGCATCTGCGCCGAGGCCGGAACGGCCAGGAGAAACATCAGCAGGGCAAGCAGACGAGGCATTGGATCAGCCTTCTTTGGCACGGGTGCGCGCCAGCATGGCACGCTCCCAGCCACAGCATAAACGCCGCCTGGTGAAAACTCCGCGAAGAGGCCTGCTAAACGGTCTCGGCCAAGGCCGCGTCGGCCATCTCGCGCAGGCGGGCGCGCTGGATCTTCACACCATTCGGGCTGTCGGTGACCGGGAAGGCCTCCAGCGCCAGGATCGCCGCCGGCACCTTGAACCGCGCGAGCGAGGCGACGCAGGCGGCGCGCAGGGCCTCCGGGTCCGGCGCATCGCCCTGCACGAAGGCGACGGCCACGGTGCCGCCGCGGGCGCCGACCACCTGGGCCTCGACCACGCCCGCCTGGCGCTTGAGGAAGACCTCGATCTCCTCCGGGTTCACCAGGAAGCCGCCGAGGCGCAGCGCATCGCCGATCCGCGTCTCGAAATCGAAGCTATGGCCGTGATGCACCCGGCCAAGGTCGCCCGAACGGTAGAAGCCATCCGCCGTCATCGCCTTGGCGGTCGCCTCCGGATTGTTCAGGTAGCCCGAGAACATCGACGGACTGCGGAATTCCAACTCACCATGCGCGGCCAGGATGCCGGTTTCCAGGTCGCGGGCGCGCACTTCCGCGCGCTTGCTCACCGGGGTCCCGCCGCCGATGCGGGCGCGGATGGGGTCGGCCGCATCCTGCTGCGCGAACAGCGCCTGCATCTCGCTGCTGCCGTAAATGCCGCGGGGCGCCATGTTCAACCCGCCGCACACCTCCATGACCCGATCCGCGCCGGGGCTGAAGCTGGCGAAGCCGGAGAAGCGGAAGGGCGCATAGGCACGCTCCCCGGCGACGGCCGCGATCCGCAGGAACATGTCGTCCGAGCCGATCAGATGCGAGATGCCATGCGCCCGGATGGCGGCATCGGCGGCCTCCGCATCGAAGCGCTCCATGGTCACGATCAGGGCGCCGCCGGCCACGCCGGCCATCGCGAAGGCGAGGCCAAAGGTCCCGCAGAGCGGCACCACCGAAAGCAGCGCCGCCCCTTCCCCATCCGTGCCGGTCGCCGCGGCGACGTCCCGCGCATGGGTCGCGATGGAGCCCTGGGTATGCAGCACGAGCTTCGGCCCCGAGGTGGTGCCGGAGGTGGTGAAGGTCAGGCAGGCGGTCTCGGCCGTCGCGTCATTGGCGAGGCGCTCGGGGGCCGCATCCAGCGCCGCCCAGGCCATCACGGGCAGGCCGCCGACCTCGGTGACGCCGCCGGCATCGAGGCCGATGACGAAGCGCAGCGGGCCCCGCGCATCGGCCAGGATCTCGGGCAGGAGCGCCATCAGCGGCGGCGCGGTCAGCAGCGCGGAGGGCCGGGTGCGGTCCAGCAACGCCTGCACCTCGGGCGCGCGGAAGCGGGTGTTGATATGAACGACCGTGACGCCGAGGCGGGCGCAGGCGAAAAGCGCGATCAGATATTCGGGGCGGTTCGACAGCCAGATGGCCACCCGGTCCCCCGGACCAATGCCGGCGGCCGCCAGGCCCTGGGCGATGCGCCGGCTGGCGGCGGCGAAGGCGGCCCAGGTCAGGGCCGCGCCACCATAGGCCATGACCGCCGGCGCATCTGGGCGCCGGGCGGCGGTCTGGTCGAGAAGGGCAGTCAGATCAGTCGGCATATTCACCAGCAGCAGTGAGAATCGGCCGCCAGCGGGCGATCTCGGCTTCCAGGAAGGCACGATGCGCTTCCGGCGTAATGCGCTCCTGGGGCTCCGGCGCGATGCCAAGCTCGGCGAGCCGCGCAATCAGCCGGGGTTCGCCCAGCGTGACGCGCAGCGCCGCGTTCACCCGATCGACAATCGCGCGCGGTGTCCCACGCGGAGCATACATGCCATGCCACACGGTAACTTCAAAAGGGGTGCCCTGCTCGGTTGCCGTGGGCAGATCCGGCAGGCTGGACAGGCGCTGGGCGCTGGTGATGGCGAAGGCCTTCACCCGGCCGGAGGTGATGTAGGGCGTGGTGCTGCTGGTCTGGTCACAGACGAGATCGATGCGGCCGCCCATGATCTCGGCGAACACCGGCCCGGTGCCGCGGAAGGCGACAGTGGTCACGGACTGTCGTATCTGCGCCTGCAACAGCGTGGCGCATAGCTGCGAGGCGCTGCCGAGCCCGGCATGGGCGACATTCACCTTGTCCCCGTTCTCGCGGATGAAGGCGAGCATGTCGGCGAAGTTCGTGCCGGGGAAATTCGGCCGGCCGATCCAGACCATAGGCACCGGGGCGACGAGGCCAATGGTCTCGAAGGCAGTCAGCGGGTCGTAGGGCAGGCGCCGGTACAGCGTCGGCGCCGTCGCCATGCCGATGTTGTGCAGCAGCAGCGTGTAGCCATCCGGCCGCGCCGAGGCGACGCGCCCGACCCCGATGGTGCCGCCCGCACCGCCAAGGTTCTCGATCACGACCGAGACGCCCAACTCGCGGGAGAAGGGCTCGACCATCAGCCGCGCGAGCGCATCGGTCGGCCCCCCGGGCGCGAAGGGCACCACGAGGCTGATCGCCTGGGTGGGGTAGCTCTGGGCGAAGGCGGGCAACGCGAGCAGGGCAGCCGCGGCCGCCCCCGCGAATACGCGACGGATCATGGACATCTTTTGTTTGCCTCCCGGTGGTGTTGTGTTGGCTTCAGCGCCCTCCGCCGATGTCCACCAGGGCACCGGTCATGTAGGCGGCACGATCGCTGAGGAGGAAGACGACGAGTTCGGCCACCTCCTCAGGCTCACCCGGCCGGCCGAGGGCCGCGGGCGCCGTCATCTGCGCCAGGCGCTGGGCGCCGGCGCGGGCCTCATGCGTGGCGGTGCGGATCACGCCCGGGCGGACGCAGTTCACGCGGATGCCGCGCTTGCCGACCTCATTCGCCAGCCCCTTGGTGAAGCCATCCACCGCGCCCTTGGCCGCGGCATACATCACCCGCAGCGGCTGGCCGCCGGTCTGGCTGGCCCGGCTGCCGATGTTCACGATGGCACCCCCCGCCGTCATCCGCTGCACGGCGGCGGCGGAGCAGAAGGCGGTGGAACGCAGGTTGGCGTTCAGGATGCCGTCGTAATCCCCGGCGGTCATGTCGGCGATCGCGAAATCCGCGCTGCCGCCGGCATTGTTCACCAGCCCCTTGATCGGGCCGATGGCGTCCACAGCGGCGAAGAGGGCGGCAATGCCCTCGACCGTGGTCGCATCGCCCTGCACCGCCTGGGCGCTGCCGCCCGCCGCCGTGATCGCGGCGACGACGGCGGCAGCACTCTCGGCGTCCCGCGCGTAATTCACCACGACCTGCCAGCCGTCACGGGCGGCGGCGCGGGCAATGGCCGCGCCGATGCCGCGACCGGCCCCGGTGACGAGCAGCAGCCCGGTCACGCGCGGCGGCCGACTGTGGAAAGTTCGGCGCGGGCCTCGGCCGGGCTCATCGGCTCGACGCCCATTTCCCGCAGCAGCCGCACCGCGCGTTCCACCAGCACGGTGTTGCTGGTCGCGAGTTCGCCGCGCGCATAATAGATGTTGTCCTCCAGCCCGACGCGCACATGGCCGCCAAGCAGGGCGGCCTGCGCCACCATCGGGAATTCCATGCGGCCGATGGCAAAGGCGGCCCAATGGCTGCCGGCCGGCAACATGGACTTCGCATAGGCCAGGGTCATCGGATCCCAGGCGAAGCCGTAGCGGATGCCCATGACGATCTGGAACAGGCAGGGCGCCGCCAGCGTGCCATCGGCGATCAGCGCATGGGCGAGCTGGATATCGCCGCTGTCGAAGACCTCAAGCTCCGGGATCGAGCCGGCGGCATAGATCGCATCCGCCATCACCTTCACCGCCCAGGGCGCGTTGATGACGACGGCGGTGCCCGACCACATGGTGTTGAGGTCGAGCGTGGCGATATCGGGCTTCAGCGCCAGGATATGCTCGATGCGCTTTTCCGGGGGCAGGATGGTGCTGGAGGGATCGGCGATGCGCGGGTCCTGGCGCGAGGGCATGAAGCGCCCGCCGGGGCCGGTGGTGAGGTTGATCAGCACGTCCCGGCCGCTGGCCTTGATGCGGTTCATCACCTCTTCGTAGAGGTCGACCCGCATCGAGGGCGCGCCCGTCTCCGGGTCACGCACATGGATATGGGCGATGGCGGCGCCGGCATCGGCGGCGTCGATGCAGGCCTGGGCGATCTGTTCCGGGGTGATGGGCAGGTACGGCGTCTGGCTCGGCTGGGTGATGTTGCCGGTGACGGCGCAGCTGATTATGACCTTGTTCTTCAAGTGACTTCCCCCAAATGGATGCGGCCCGCGAATTAGACCTGTTCGGGCGGCAGCACGAAAGTCCAGCTCAGCTTATGGCCGGGCTGACCGGCGGCGGCGGCCTCCGCGCGGTAGTCGTGGATCAGGCTCGCCTTCACGCCGAACACCGCGTCATCGGCCAGATACGCATCGCCCGCCGCGAAGACCTGGGTGACCAGCGGGCGGTAACCCTCCCGCCGCAGCCAGAAATGCACGTGCGCGGGGCGCATCGGGCCGCGGCCCATCCCGGCCAGCACCTGGCCCACCGGCCCATCATGCGGCACCGGATAGGCGCTGGGCATAATGCTGGTGAAGGCGACCAACCCCGCAGCATCGGTGCGGAACACGCCGCGCAGCGCGTGCTCATCGCCGAACTGGCTGTCGTAGAGCCCATCGGGGCTGGTGTGCCAGACATCGACCTGCACGCCCTCGATCGGCGTGCCGGCCGGGTCGGTGACGGTCACGCGCACGTCGAGCGGTTCGCCGGCGATGCCGCCCGAGATATCGGCGCCATTTTCGACATGCGGCGCGCCCATGCGGTGGAAGGGGCCGAGCACGGTGCTCTCGGTCACCTCGGGGTTGTGGTGGCGATGGGCGATGGCATCGACCAGCATCGAGACGCCGAGGATGTCGGACAGCAGGATCACCTCCTGCCGCTTCTCGTTGCACCAATTGCCAAGCTCGGAGAGGAAGGCGACGCCCTTTTCCCATTCGGCGGGGGTCAGCTCGACCTCCTTCACGAAGCCATGCACGTGGCGGATCAGCGCGGTCATCACCTGGTGCACACGCTCATCGGCATCGGGACGGATGCGGGCGATGACCTGGTCGGTCAGCGTCGTCTCGGTATCGGTGGCGCTGTGGATGTCGGGCATGGGGGGTTCTCCTCCTCGTTTCAGGCCGGCTGGGTCAGGACCACACGGCCACGGGTGCCGGCGGCGACGGCGGCATAGGCTTCGCGGACGTGGTCGAGCGGCAGGGACTGGGCGATGACCGGGGCGGGATAGGCGCCGGTCACGAAGCCCTCGGCCATGGCCGCCATCATCGGCGCACAGGCGGCAGCCCCGCGCTTGAGGCTGTCCACCCCGATCAGCCGGGCTTCCTTGCGGTAGAAGGGGATCAGCTCGATCCGCATCGCCTCCCCCGGCGTACCGGCGATGACGATCATGCGGCCGCGCTGGGCCAGGGCCTCGATGGCGGGCTCGAACAGCGCAGGCGTGCCGACGCAATCATAGATGACATCCGCACCACGGCCGCCGGTCATCTCGCGCAGGCTCTGCGCCAAATCGATGCCGCGCAGGTCCAGAAGCTCCGCGCCGACCTGGCGGCAAACGGCGGTCTCGGCGACCTCCCCCCGCACGCAGGCGATCACACGGGCGCCCTTGGCACGGGCAAGGGCGCAGGCCGCGCCGCCGACACCGCCGCTCGCGCCAAGCACCATCACGGTTTCCCCGGCGCGCAGCCCGGCGTCGTCCATCAGCCCGATCCAGGCCGTGACATAGTTGACGCCGACCGCCCCGGCCTCGGCGAAGGACAGCGCCTCGGGCTTGCGGGTCAAAGCGGCGACGGGAAGCGCGAGCATCTCCGCATGGCTGCCGTCGCGGGTGAAGCCGATGTCGCCGCCCGTGCCCCAGACATCGACGCCGAGCCACTCCGCCGGACCCGCGACCACAGTTCCCGCGAAGTCGCGGCCGGGGGTGCGCGGCGGCACGGTCTGGCGCATCCGGCCAGCGACGTTCTTCACATCCGACGGGTTGATGCTGGCGGCCCGCACCTGCACCAGCGCCTCCCCCACATCCAGGCACGGGGGATCGCGGAACACGACCTCAAGCACCTCCGGGGCGCCGAAACCGGCGAAGCGCGCGGCGCGGTATCCGGCTGAAGGGGCGGTGCTTTCCGCTGCGGACATGGGGCGCTCCTGACGTTGGCAGCGGCATAGAGGTGATGGCGAAACAGGGTCAAGCAAAAAATGCAACCGATTGCACACGGCAGCTCGATGCGCCCTGGATGTGATAGGCTTCCGACATGAACCGTGACGCGCCGCCCCCCACCCGCCCCACCATCGCCGATGTCGCGCGTGCCGCGGGCGTCCATGCCTCCACCGTGTCCCGCGCGATGGACCCGGCCGCGCGCCACCGCATCAGCGATGCCGTGGCGCTGCGGGTGACCGAGGCCGCGGCGGCGCTCGGCTACCGGCCCTCCGCCCTGGCGGCGGGGCTGCGCTCCGGCCGCAGCCGCACGGTGGGGGTGCTGGTGCCCGACCTGACCAATCCGGTGTTCCCGCCGATCGTGGAAGCGATCGAGCAGAGCCTGGCCGCGCGCGGCTACGTCACCCTGCTCGCGAACACCGCGGGCGATGTGGAGCGTGAGCGGCTGATCGTCGAGCGCATGGCGGCGCAGGGCGCGGATGGGCTGATCCTGGCCTCGGCGGCGCGCGGCGGGCCGGCGGTCGCCCTCGCCGCGCGGCTAGGCCTGCCGCTGGTTCTGGTGAACCGGCGCCTGCCGCCTGGCGAGGACGGCTCGGCGATCAGCTTCGGCTCGGATGATGCGGCGGGGCTGCGGGCGGCGGTGGCGCATCTGGTGGCCCTGGGGCATCGGCGCATCGCCCATCTGGGCGGCCCGGCCGGCACCGCGACCGCCGCCGACCGGCTGCAGGGCTTCCGCGAGGGCCTGGCCGCAGCGGGGCTGGTGCTCGATGCCGCCCCCCTGGCCCAGGCCAGCGCCTATTCCCGCGCCGCCGGGCGGGTCGCCATGCAGGCCTTGCTGGCCACGGGCGGATTTACCGCGATCACCACCGCCAACGATCTGCTGGCGATGGGCGCCTATGACGCGCTGGAGGAAGCGGGCATTGCCGTGCCCGGGGGGATGTCGGTCACCGGATTCAACGACATGCCGCTGATGGACCGGGTCGCGCCCCCCCTGACCACGGTGCGGATCCAGCACGCGACCATGGGGCGCCTTGCGGCCGAGGCGCTGCTCGGGCGGCTGTGCGGCACGGAGGAGCCAGCCGAGTCCGTCCGGCTTGTGCCACAGCTTGTGGTGCGGGCCTCGACGGCGGCTTACGCCAGCCCGTAATCCAGCTGCAGCCGGCCGACGGTCACCTCGACGGCGGTGGCGGCGAGCTCGGGCACGCTGCCCTCCTGGGCGGCGAACCAGGCGGTGTAGAGCCCCTCCAGCACCGGCGCGATCCAGCCACCGCCGGCATCGCTTTCCGTGGCGATGGCCGGGGCGGCGGCGTGGCTCAACACCAGGCGGTCGCGCTCCTGGTCGAAGGAGATCTCGACGAAGCCCCAGTCGGTTTCGGCCAGGGCATCATTCATCCGCTGTTCCAGCGCGTCGAGGCTCGTCGTCGTCGGCAGCGGCATCTGTGCGGCCAGCCGGGCGCCAACCGCGCGCAGCAAGGCGTCGCGGTCATCCTTCTCCAGATTGACGTCGAGCGTTTCCACGAGGCTCCGCACGAAGCCGCGCCACTGGGCGGAGACCTGCCGCCGCGCCAGAAAACCGAGCATGGGGGCGTTCGTCGTCATGCCCGAATATCCCTGATCATTGTCCACCAAGCCGGTAGCGGGCGAAGACCATGGCGCGGCCCTCGTTCCAATCGCCGGAGCGGTCGTAACGCGCCAGCGCCCCGAGGCGCAACGCCGGCGAGACGGCGTATTCGATATCGCCCCGCAGCCCGCCCGCAAACCCACTCTGCGTCTGGCCGGGGTAGAAGGCGGAGATGGTGCTGTCGGAGGCAGCGCGCTGCTCCACCTGCCGCTGGAGCGAGGCATCATCCGGGAAGAGCGCCGCACGATCCTCGCGGAAGGTCGAGAAGCCCGCGGAGGCGCCCACCCGCCAGAAGAAATTGCCGGTGCGGGCGCGGTAGTCGACGGGAACCGTGGCCGAGAAGAACGACTGCGGGCTGAAATACCCGCCATGGCCCAGGGTAAACAGCCGCAGGTTCTGGTCATAGGCCATGTAGGTGAGGTCGAGCCCCGCCACCAGCTCATCACGGGCGGTGCGATAGATCGGGGTGCGGAAGCCGGCCCCGGCCTCGACGCGGGAGTTGTCGGCGACGTTCTCGCCCTCGAGAGTGCCGTAGCCGCCCAGGGCGTAGAATTCGGTGTCGCCCTCGGTCAGCTCGATCGCCGCGCGCCCGGAGGTGCGGACGACGCCGCCCCAGGTCTTGTTGGTCGAGCTGTCGCGCATGCCGGCCCAGGACAGCAGGCTGTCTGTAACCGCGCGCCGCTCGCCGGTCAGCCGCAGGCGGACGCCTTGGGCGAGGCTGGGCGCGACTTCGATGCCGCCGACGATGTTCTGCCGTTCGAAGCCGATCGGCGTGCTGCCGACGTCGAGCGAGAAATTGTCCCGCACATAGGCGACGCCGAGCCCGACACCGCTGGCCGAACCATCGCCCGGCTGGGTTGCCCGCGCCTGGGCCGTGGTGATCGCGGGGTTCAGGCCGCCCGGCAGCTGCAACACGTTGCTGCCGTAGCGCCGCAGGGTCGGCACATCACTCGCGAGATCGCCCGCGTTGATCGAGACCGGCGAGACCCGCGCGATGATCCGGCCACCGATGCCGGGCATCGAGGTCGAGGCTTCGGCGGTGCCGCCAAATTCGGTCAGGCGGTCCAGCCCGGCATCGCCCGAACGGGCGCGCCCGCCGAAGGACGCGCTGAGGCGGGGAGCCGCCTCCTCCCGCACTTCGGTCAACTGGCGGGAGATGTCGTTCAGCAGCGGGTCGGAGGTGACCGGCGTCTGCACGCCGCCCGAGGGCATCAGGCGGAACGGCGTCGGTGACTGCGGGGGCGCGGCGTATTGCGCCGGGCGGACATAGCGTTGATCCACGGCAGGCGCCGCAGGTCCGCCCGGGCTCGCATAGGGCTGCGAGTATTGCGGCGGGGCGGCGTATTGTGGGGCCGCATATTGCGGGGCCGCGGCAGGATATTGCGGCGATGCCGCGGGCGGCTGGTAGGCCTGCGCGTATTGCCGCGGTGCCGGTGCCGGTGCCGGTGCCGGTGCCGGTGTAGGTGCGGCGCGGACGGCACGCTCGCCACGCTCGGGCTGCGCGGCCCAGACCGGGGGCATCGGCTGGTCCTGGCCAGCCAGCGGGGTCCGGCGGAAGGGGTTGTCGTAGAGCCCCGCCGGCTGCGGTGCCGTCGGGATGGCGGGCGCGTAGGAGCCGATCGGCTGGTTCACGCCAAGCTGGTTGCGCCGCTGGGTCGCCGCCTGCTCCAGGGCGACCTGTGCCCGGCGGGTATCGCCCCAGGACCGCGCGAGCCGCGCTTCGAGCATGGAAATGCGCGGGTCGTTGGGCAGCAGCGCCCGGCCTTCCGCCAGCAGTGCCTCGGCCCGGCCCCAGTCACGCAGTGCCACGGCGGCATCCATCGCGGCCTGACGCGCGTCGGTGTTGCGCGGGTCACGCTGCAACACCGCCTCGGCGATGCGCTGTGCGTCGCGCGGTTCGTCCGCGCCCTGATAGAGCCGGGCCAGGGCCAGGTTCGCGCTGGGGTTGGTCGGGTCCTGCACCAGCGCCGGCGCCAGCCGCTCATAGGCCGCGGCCTGGTTGCCCTGCTGGTTCAGGCGGTCGCTTTCGCGGACCGCAACACCGGCCATCAGGCTGTTGACGCGGCGGCGTTCATCGCTGGTCAGGCGGCTATCCTGGGCAACACCCTGAGCCAGCACGGCGGCCTCATAGGTCAGGCCCGCGTCGAGCAGCGCATCGGCCACCGCGATGCGGCCGGAGACCGGCGCACGGCGGTTCACGCTGGCCGCGACCCGCGCGGCCTCGACGGCCCCCTGCGGGTCGTTCAGCCCCATCAGCGCGCGGACCACCGCCGCCGGCACTTCGCCGGTCGGATCGGGACGGGTCGCGAGCGACAGCAGGCGGGTGCGGGCCGTGGTCCGGTCGCCCATGCTGCCTGGCGCGGCCGCGGCCGCGACCTGCTGCTGGATGCGCGCGCGGCGCAGCAGCATGGTCTGGTCGGCGGTGCGGACGCGGTTGGGAATGCGCTCGATCAGCGCCGCGGCGTCCTGCACCCGCCCTTCCTCGTTCGCGAAGAGCGCCGCGGCCTGGAGGGCCTCGTTGCTCGGCCGGCCGGCCGCGAGCGGCTCCTCGATCAGCGCGCGCCCTTCGGCGCCACGGCCCTGGCGTGACAACAGGCGCGCGGCATCGAGCCGGGTCCAGGGGTCCGCCGGGTTGGCGGCGACAGCGGCGCGCAGCAGGGCCAGCGCGGCCTCGGGGTCATCGGTACGGGTGGCTTCGGCGCGCAGGGATTCGGCGCGCTGGGTGCCCGCGGCCGCGGTCAGCGCCGCGCCGTTGCGCCCTTGCAGAAGCTGCTCCGCCTCGGCGAAGCGCCCGAGTTGCTGCAGCGAATCATAAAGTCCGGCAAGCGCCGTGGGCAGCGCCGGGCGGCGCGACAGTGCGGCGCGGTACCGCTGCTCGGCCGCCACCGGATCGCCGCGACGCAGCGCGATATCGCCCAGCAAGGCCTCGGCATCGGCACGGTCGCCGCCGTCGCGGCGCACGATGCGCAGCAAGGCCTGCTCGGACTCATCCACATCGCCGCGCAGCAACAGGCTGCGCGCCTGGTTGACGTCACCGCCACTGGCGCGCGCATTGCCGCCGCCGCCGGTCGCATTGGTCCCGGCCAGGGCCGCGCCCCACTTGCGCCGGCCATCCGTCGGGTCGGCGTCGATCGCCTGCTGCAGCAGGCTGCGCGCTTCACGCGTCCGCCCCTGCCGCGACCGCACGAGACCGAGACCGCCCAGCGCATCCGAATCCTGCGGGTTCAGCGTCAGCGCCGCCTGGAACTCGCGCTCGGCTTCGGGCAGGCGGCCACCATTATAGGCGGTGAAGCCGCGGGACCGGGCCTCGCCCTGCGCATCGGCGGGGCCCTGGGGCGGGTTCATCGCCTGGGCGAGCAAGCCCTGGACCTGCTGGTCGTTGGGGAAGCGCTGCAGGAAGGCACGGAATTCCGGGATCATCTGCGGGTTCGGCCCGCTCCAGATCAGCGCGTCCCGCCAGGAGGCGACCGACGCCTGCCCGGCATCCGGCGTCTGCGCCAAGGCGCGAAGCCGCTCCACGCCAACGCTTCGGGTGCCCTCGCGGAAGGTCAGCATCTGCGAATAGGCGAGCTGGATGCGACGGTCGTTCGGGTTCTCCGCGGCCAGCCGCGCGAGTCCGCGCTGCGCCTCCGCATACCCGGCCTCGGTGCCGGCCAGCGTCTGGTAATATTCAACGGCCACATTCGGCGGCGGCACATTGCCGCGGAACAATTCGCGGAACCGCTGGGCGGCGGCGGCATTGTTGCCCGCCCGCGCCAGACGCCGCGCTTCATCGAGGCCGGCGGGATCAAGAGAGGCGCCCTGCACCGCGAGGTCGGTGCGCGCGAGGCGAGGATCATTCGGCGCAATCTGCCGCAGCCGCCGCAGGTACTGGTCAGCGGCAGCCCGGTTGCCGGCTTCCGCGCTGGAGGCGGCGGCGGCGGCAAGGCCCTCGACGTTGCGCGGATCGGCCGCCAGCACGCGCTCCAGCGCCCGGATCGCTTGCTCCGGCTTGTTCTGCAATCGCCAGTAATTCGCCTGGTCCAGCAACGCCGCGATCGCCGGATCGGTCTGCTGCTGGGCCGGCGCCGAACCTGGCAGGAACGGTAGAAGGGCTGCCGCGAAGACCGAGGCGAGCAGGCGGGTTCGCATCGTCATGGCGTCCGCGTCCTAAGCCGAAGGGCCGCGCGACGGCGCAGCGCCCAGTAAGAGGGGATGGCGATCAACAGCGCCGCAAGGGCAACGGCCAGCAGCAGCAGATCCGGCCGCTTCCCGAGCCAGTATTGCGGGACCAGCCACCAGGGCAGCGATCCCACATGGTAGACCGGCCCGACCATGTACGAGGTCATGCGCCCCCCGGACAGGATCGACACGTCGCCCTGGATGCGGGGCTGCAGCTCGGGATCGCGCAGGGAGGCGACGATCGCTTCCAACCCTTGCGGATTGGTGCCGGTCACGGCGACCACGGTGCGGTTCGAGCGCAGCGGGCTCTCGCCCGAGATGAACATGCCCATCCCGTCGCCCGGCTGCGACAGCACTGCCGTCAACCGTTCCCGCTCCCGCCGGCGGTCTTCCGGCAGGAAGATCTGGCGGAAGGTTTCCAGCGCATCCGGCAGGCCGACATTCGTCCGCCCGCTGGGTTCGACCACCACCGGCCCGTTCGGGAACAGCGTGGTCAGCGCCGGCTGGCGCCCGAGGACCCCAAAGACCAGCAGGTTGCGGTCGGCGACCGATTCCAACGCCGCCGCGCGCACGATCTCGATCCTGGTCGCGGGATGGCCGACATTCGCCGCCATCCGCCCGATCATGTTGAAGAAGGCGGTCAGCTCCAGCGCGTTCGGCCGGTCCGGCAGCACCGCGGCGGTGTCGCCGAGATCGGCCAGCCGCGAGAACGGAAAGCCCGAGCCCGCGAAGAAGGCGAGGTTCGGCATCGCCGTGAAGCGGAAGGCACGGCTGATATCGATGGTGCTGTCGGGGTCGATCGAGGCGTGGATGTCGCCAGGAATGCTGACGCAATCGCCCCGGTTCAACGGCCGCATATCGAAGCGGAGCTGCAACTCGTTCAACCCGAAGATCAGGTAAGGCGGCAGGCCGGCATGGCCCTCGCCGCGCTCACCGCCCGGCGCGCTTCCGACCCAACGGCGGATCTGGTTCCAGGGCCAGCCCGGCTCCTGCTCACCCAGCGGGAAGGAGCGCAGGTAGACGTCGTTCAACGCGACATCCACCCGGCTGACCGCGACATCCATGATCGGCCCGGGGGGGGCGCGGAAGCGAATGTCCGTCTCGAGGTTGCGGCTGCGGAAGGTGTACAGATCCGGCGAATTGCGGAACGGCACGGAGATCGGCCCCGGCGCGAAGCCGTAGGACTGGAGTTCCGACACATCCATCAACTCGCCGACGCGCACCGGTCGGTCGCTGCGCAGCCAGCGCGGCGCATCATAAGGCTCGCGCGGCGGCGCATCGGTCCGTTGGACCAACGCAGTCTCACCCGAGAGCGCCGTCCGGCCGATCGCCAGCCCCTCGGCCGCAAGCACCGCCTCGGCGCCTGAACGGCCGCCGACGATCAGCAGCAAGCCATTGGCGTCGTTCGGATTGGGCGCGAGCGACAGGGTCGGGCCATCCAGGCGCGGCAGGGCCAGGCCTGGCACGCTGTCCTGGCCGGTCGCGATCACCACGGCATTGCCGCGGGTCGGTATGGCGGCGGACACCGGGAAATTCGCCCCGCGATAATCGGCCTGCACCGCGAACCAGGAGGAGACGACCGCCGCTGCCTTGATCACCTCATTGCCGGCGCCATCCGGCACCACGAGGGGCAGCACCAGCGGCTCGCGCATCAGGCGCGGATCGAAGAAGGGCTCGGGCAGACGTGCGAGGTCGCGCGCCAGCGGAAGCCGCTCCAAGGTCAGGTGCAGGGTCGAGAGATCGCTGATCGTGGACCACAGCAGCCCCGAGAGCGGATCGTTGCACTCGACCGCGTAGCGCCCAGTGAAGCGGAAGTTCAGCCGGTTGCTGTCGGCGAAGAACACCGGGTTGATCGGAAATTCGAGCGGCCCGAAGGCGGGGCGCATGCGATCCGGCGTGATGGTGCCGACGAACTGCTCGTTCAGGGTGAAGGCGATCTGCGACAGCTCGGGGATCAGCGCCGGGCTGGTCGCGCCCTGCAGCACGAGCCGCGCCGCGGTCACGACCTCATCACCGCGCACGCCGAAGAGCAGGCCCTGGAGATCCGACAGGCCGCGCAGCTGCATCGGGCCGCGCAGGCCGAGCTGGCGCAAGGTGCGGCTTTCGATCCGGCTGGTGCCGTTGGCCTCCACGCCCCCGCCCAGCTGCGGCGAGGGGCCGCCGGTGTATCCGGGCAGCGCTGCGCCTGGAATGCCGCCCGTCCCTGGCGGCACCCCTTGGGTCACGCCAGGAGGGGACGCGAAAGCGGGGGGCACGAAGGTCGGCGCCAGATCGCCGGGAACGACATACTGCTGCTGGGTGACAACCGGCGGCTGCGGCGTGACGGACGGCGTCTGTGCCGGGGCTACGCCGAAAGGCGGCGGCGGTGGCGGGGCCTGCTGGCGCTGCGCTTCGGCCGGCACGGCAAGACCAAGGCCGAGGAGAAGGGCGATGCCTGCCGCCATCCGGCGACGGGCGCGCTCGGCCTCCGTGCTGGAGGCCGGCGGGGTACGGGGCCCTTCCGGCAGAGGCGAGTCGGCGATCACCACCTCGGGCACATGCGCCGTCTCAGAACGACCACGAGCGGCCCGCATCGCGGCCCGACGCTCGCGCCTGCCGCGGAAGGAGAGTTGGCTGTCGCCACGGAACAAACCACCGATACTCACTGCGACCTCCTTCAAAGAACGCAAAGGCCGATCGCGGCGCACCGAATCCCAGTCAACCCAGGCATCCGCACGCCCGAGCACGGACCGCACAATGTTTCCCTCGTCCCGCAAATCCTGCGGGATGAACCGCACCTGCAGCCGGTTTTCGCTCCACCGCAGCACCTCGGCCGGGATCGCGACGCGCTCCGGGCCAACATCCAGCTCGAGGGTCACCACGGCATCCGGCGGCATGTCGGCCGGCAGCGCCACCGCGATGGCGGCACCGCCGAGCGAAAGATCGAGGCTCTGCCCCTCCACCACGCGCCCATCCGGCAGCACCACGGTCGCGGCCACGACGGCACCGATGCGTGCGCGTTCCCGCACCTGGCGGCGTTCGCGGCCCACGGCCAGCCCGGCGAGCACCGTCACCAGCGACAACACGACCCAGACGGTATTCAGCGCATTGGCCTGGAACTGCGTGGTCTCGATCGGGTTGGTCGCCAGGCCATGGATGCCCGAGAGCAGGCCGATGATCAGCAGCACGCCCAGGATGACGTTCGGCAGCACGGCGCGCAGGTCGAAATAGCCTTCCTGCAAGGTGCCGCCCTTGTCGGTCACATTGAACTTGCCCTTGGACGGGTCGAGCAGCGTCGTCAGGACGACCGGCAGCAGATAGAGCGCCAGCACCGTCTCGTAGATCTCGGACCAGAAGGAGTGCCGCACGGCGCCCTGGATCCGCGAGGCGGTGGCGATCGAATGCACCACATGCGGGCCGGCGAAGGCGACGATGGCGAGCGGGCTCGCCGCGATCACGCTTTCACCGAAGAGCAGGAAGGCCAGCGGCGCCGTCAGGAATACCACGCGCGGCAACGGGAACAGGAAGTGCAGCTGTGCATTGAAGTAGCAAAGCCGCTGCGCGAGCCGCAGCCCCGAGCTGAACAAGGGCGTTTCGACGCGCAGGATCTGCACCATTCCCCGGGCCCAGCGCATGCGCTGCCCGATGTGCAGGATAAGACGCTCCGTCGCCAGGCCGGCGGCCAGCGGCACGCGCAGGTAGGCGGTACGCCAGCCGAGGCGCTGCATCTTCAGGGAGCAGTGGCAATCCTCGGTGACGGTCTGGGTCGGCACCCCGCCAACCTCCTCCAGCGCCACGCGACGCATCACCGCGCAGGAGCCGCAGAAGAAGGCGGCATTCCAAAGATCATTGCCCTGCTGGATCAGCCCATAGAACAACAGGCCCTCATTCGGCACGCGCTGGCCCGAGGCCAGGTTCCGTTCGAACGGATCGGGCGAATAGAAATGATGCGGCGTCTGCACCATCGCCAAGTCGCGGTCGCGCAGCAGCCAGCCGACCGTGAATTGCAGGAACCCGCGCGTCGCCACGTGATCGCAGTCGAAGACGGCAACGTATTCGCCATCGGTCTGCGCCAGGGCGTTGTTGATGTTGCCGGCCTTGGCTCCCTTGTTGTCGGGTCGCGTCAAATATTCGCAGCCGACTTCCGCGGCGAATTGCTGAAACTCCTCGCGCCGGCCGTCATCCAGCAGCAGCACGCGCATCTTGTCCCGCGGCCAGTCGATCGCCATCGCGGCGAAGACGGTCGGCTTCACCACCGACAGCGGCTCGTTGTAGGTCGGGATCATGATATCGACGGTGGGCCAGAGGTCGGAATCCTCAGGCATCGGCGCCGGCTTGCGATCCAGCGGCCAAGCCTGCTGGAAATACGACAGCAGCAGCGCCAGGATGGCATAGCCCTCGGCGAGCAGCAGCCCGGTGCCGAGGAAGGTCTGGAAATACGAGGTGTAATCCAGCGTATCCGTCACCCGCCAGTACAGGTAGCGAAGCGAGATCGACCCTGAAAAGAAGATCAGGAACAGGGTCACGCCCCGTCCCGGAAGCCGGTTGGCAATCAGGAAGAGGAGGAAGCCGCCCAGCGCCAGGAAGGCCTGCTGCTCCGCATCGAGAGGGACAACGATAAAGGTGATGGCGATCACAAAACCGATGACCGCCGAGAGGAAGCCGGCCAGCGGACTGTGGACCAGCATTCGCCGCCCTGCGGCGTAGGGCCGGAATGCCATCAGCGCGCGCCCCAGCCCGCTAGCGGAAATGTTGCATCCGGTGCCGAGGGGAGCGCCGCCTCGATCGCCTGGGCGATTTCGCGGATATCCTCCGAGGCCCGGCTTTCCGGGGCCAGATCCATGACCAGCCGCTGGCTGGCCAAGGCCTCGGCCAAGGTCTCGTCGCGGGTCACCGCGCCCAGAAGACGCGGCCCGAGATGCCGGGCAACCGCATCCGCCGCGGCGCGGGACAGGCGGGAGGCGAGATCGACCTCGTTCAACACCACCCGCAGGCGCCCGGCATAGAGCGCCGCCATGGTGCCCGAACCCAGGAAGCGGCCACTGTCGATATCGGGGATGAGCGCCGCGGAAATCGCCTCGGCCTGCAGGATGGTCACCACCAGTGCTGCCATCGGCGCCATGATGGCCAGCGCATGAGACGGGCCCGGAGGCGTGTCGGCGATCACAAGCAGGCCCGGATCGGCCAGCATCGCCCGCAGGGGGGCCGCCAGAAGCTCGGGGTCCCGTTCCAGCGCCGCATTCAGCCCAAGGGCACCACGCAGCTCCATCGCGCCATGGGTCAGCAGCAACACGCCCGACGCGGTCTGCCGCACGGCCATCCGCCAATCGGGCCGCTTCGGCAGGTCGGCCATGAACCCGGCCGAGTCGGACAAAGGCACACCGAAATGAAGACGCAACGTGTTCTGCGGGTCAGTGTCGATCGCCAGGACCCGGCGGCCGCTGCGACGCAGGGCGTCGGCGACATTCGCGGCGAGCGTCGTCTTTCCGACGCCGCCTTTGGGAGAGGCGAAGCAGAGCAAGGGCATGTGTGGTCAGCCTTACGGTAGCGGGGCCGGCGCGGGCATGTCGTCACCGGGGCTGAGAGCCTCGACATCGGATCGGCCTGCAAGGCGAGAAAAGACCTGGGAAAGCGTCAAGCTGACAGCAGCAGCCGGCAGCACGGGTAACGGCGGCGGCGGGGCTGGCACCGCGGGTTCGATGGCAACGAACGCCGCCGCCGTCCAGGCCGTAACCTGGGCCGGGGCAGGCTCAGCCTCCGCGGGCATCGGCGCGATGGGCATCAGGGAGGCGAGCAAGCCGCTCGCAGCCAGGGGCGATGCCGACGGCGGCGGCGCGGCCTGTGGCGCAAAGCTCATCGCCGGCGCCGAGCCCAAGGCATCGAGCAGGGAGAACACCGGCGCCGGACGTTCCGCGGCGGGCGGCACCACCGGCTTCGCGTTGCGCCAATCGGCGCCAAGCAGCCCGCCGGGCTCGGCGGTCGCTGCGGCGCCAAGATCGAGCAGCAGGGAGGAAGGGCGTGGCATCTCCGGCGCGGGTTGCCTGATGGTCAAATCCAGCAGCCGCGACGCCGGCGCCTCGAGCACCGGCGCGGCAGGTGCCAGCGCGGGCTCCGAGGCAGCGGCAACCACAGGCGCCACGTTACGCAGCGCGTTCATCGCAGCATCCAGCATCGACATCGAAGACGCAGCCGGCGGCTCCGGGGCGGGCGCGGGCTCCGGCGCTTCCGGCAGCGGTGCCGGCATAGCCAGTTCGGGCGCCATCTCAGGTGGCGTTTCGGCGGCCGGTTCAGGCTCCACAGGCGCCTGCATCACCGGAGCGGGGCTATGTTCCTCCGGTATAAAAGGGGCAGCGGGAGGCTCAGGCACAGCAACAGCTTGAGGCAACGGCGCCTCTGATGCTGTCCGCACCGGATCATTTCCAAAACTCCTGTACCGCAGCCCGGGTGTGCGCAGAGCGGCCGCCACCCTCGCCACATCGGTATCCATCGCCATTCGCACTCACCCCTCGTGGGCTGATAATGCGTGCTACAGCCGATTAACGGAATACGCTTTTTTTTTGCAATGCGGGAGATTCACAACGGTGTGGCCACGGTATCACGCCATGCACATTGCGTGAGCAGACCAAGCACAGCTCCATAGTAGTCCTGGGCTGCAGCCACGTCCGGAATTGGCGCAACCTGTGGCAGCAGCGTCAGCCGAGCCACGGCCGCAACGCCATCCGCCGCGCGATAGGGAGAAATTGCATCGCTCGTCAGGTCGGTCCAGGCCGGCAGGTGCTCATTTCCGGCATCCCCCCAAAAGGCGGCGGCTGCCAGCCGCGCGGGCTCATCGGCCAGTCCCGCCCAGGTCAAATAGAGTGGAATCCTAACGGCATCGTAGGAAAAGCGCGGCGCCCAGCGCCGCGGCAAGGCCAGCGACGCATCCGCCCGCGCCACCGAAAGCCAGTCCGGCGGCAGGCCCCAGCGACCGAACCGCGCCGCGCGCAGCAATGTCAGCCCATCTGCTGCCACCCGCATCCAGGCAGGGTCCGGAAAGGCCCGCGCGAGCACGCGAATCGCCGGAAATGCGTAATAGGAGGGGTTCACGATGATACGGTCCGCCCGCTCGAACCCCTCCACCCCCGGCAGCAGCAGGGTCAGGGACCCGGCCCGCCGCAACAGCAGGCGCAGGATGTCGCGCGCGGTTTCCGCCCCGCTCGTGACCAGGTGCGGCTCGCCCCAACGCTCGCCCGCCAGGACCAGCGCGGCCGAGATGAACAGATCTCCATCCGTGGCGCTATTGGCGTCCACCCCCGCGCCGGGGCGGAAGCGCCAGCCATACAGGGCGTCACCGGGGCGCCGGAGGGTCTGGCGCGTCCAGCGCAGGATACGGTCGAAGGCTTCGCGGTCACCCGCCCGCTGGGCAAGCAGCAGCGCCCAGCCCTGCCCCTCCGAATGCGACACGCCGCCATTGCCGGTGTCGATCACACGGCCGTCTCGCGCAAGGAAACGTGTCTTGAAAATATCCCATTGAGACATTTTTCCTGCCTCTGGCCAAGCATCCTGAGACGACACCGCAACCAGGGCGAGAGCGCCGAGCCAGGCGCGGCGGCCAAGGCCGGCACCATCCTCGGGGAGTGGGGGTTGAGGGGACATGGCCGGAAGCATGCCCGGAATTCCTCTACGCCCCGTTCACGCCAGGGGCTTCGTTTCAGGGGTTGGCGGGGGCCGGCTGCGGCGCCGTGCCGAAGATCCCGCGCAGGAAACCCGGCGTCAGCGCCGCCAGCGGGTTCACGCTGACCTGCGGATCGGCCAGGGAGCCCGTCATGCCGAAGGTCGCGGCAAACAGCCCACCACCGCTTTCCAGGCTGAAGAGCCGCCCGATCAGCGGCAGATTCCCCAGCAGGCTGTTGATGATATAGGCCGGCACGATGGTGCCCTGCAGGTCCAGCCGCTGCCGCCGCCGGTCCACCCACCCCCGCGCGGTGATGCCGAGCGAGGATGAATAGGCCCGCGCCTCCCGCACCGTCAGCTGCCCCGCGCGGAAGGTGAAGGGCGCCACCAGCCGGTCGAAATGCAGCCCCGAGCTTTGCAGCGCATCGACCAGCCCATAAAGGGTCAGCGCCTGCAGCACCTTGCCGAAGCCCGGCACGCCATGCATGGCAAAATCCTCCATCGTCGCATCCCCGCTCAACAGCCCTCCCCACTGCCATCGACCGGTGACCGAGAGCCGCCCGCCCTCCAAGCTCTCCAGCACATCCAGCGCCCGCAGCAGCCCCCCCGCATTGGTGGCGATGAGGCGCAGCGCGCGGCCCTCGCGATCGGGCGTGACCGTTGCCTCGAAGGTGCCGGCGCCGCTGCCTTGCGGCCCGCCCAGGACCGCGGTGCGCGCCGGCACGGCGCCGGTCACATGCGCCTGCTGCACCGCGCCCTCGGCATCCAGCCGCACCTCGCCGGAAACATCCGCCACCCACCGCTCCGGCCCGAGCAGCAACCGCGCGAGCCGCAGTTCCAATTGCAGCGGCGGGTCGGTCGCCGCCGTCGTCCGTGTCGCGCTCTCCGGCTGCAGCAGCATCGGCCCCATGTCGAAGCTCGCCCCGCTCAATCGCACCCGCCAGGGCTGGCCCGCGCCGGCGGGGGGGCGCAGGTCGGCGGCGAAGCGCCCGCCATGCAGCGCGGCCTCGGTGACCTCAATCCGATCCAGCCGGCCGCCGTTGCCGAACCCCACCCGCCCCCGCGCCGAAAGTGCCGGGGCCGTCAGGCGGAAGCTCTCGATGGCGGTCAGATCCTTGCCGGCCAGCCGCAGCACCGCCTCCAGCGAGGCCGCCGCCCCCGACGGCTTGTCCCAGGCCAGCGGCTCGGCGAAGAGGCGGGTTTCGGCGAGGTCGGCGTTCAAGGTGACGCGGCCCTGCCCGTCCCGCCGCTGTTCCCGCACCGCCTCCACCCGCACCGGCCCGTCCGCCACGGCTGAGACGTCCAGCCCGAGCCCGGCCAGCAGCCGCGCCTCGCCCCGCGCCTCGATCCTTTCGCGTTCGATCACCTGGCTGCCGGGGCCGTTGCGGAAATCCATCTCGACGATGGTCCGCGCGACAATCCCCGCAATGGTGGCGGTGCCGGTGGCGCGCAGGGTTTCGGTGTTCACGGTCAGGTCGAAGGTTCCCCGCTCGATCCCCCGCCCCAGCAGCACATCGGCCAGCCGCACCTGCGTCAGCCGGGCGGTGGCATGCACATCGACCCGTTCCACCGGCAGGTTGGAGATCAGCGGGAAGGTGATCGTCACCGCCGCCTCGGCCCGCCCGCCGGGCTGGCTCAGCTCCAGCGGCCGGCGGTCGAACAGCTTCAGCCGCGGGTGGCGGATCAGGGCCAGCAAATCGGGGATGGCGCCGGCCGAGCGCACCTGGATCTCCGCCAGCTCCTGCGGCTGGGTCAGGGCGAAGAAGCGGGCCGAGACGTCGCGCACCTCGATCCCGCCCTGCATGCCTTCGGCCTGGACCAGCACCTCATCCTTGCCGAAGGTGATGGTGCCATGGGCCCGTCCGACCGGAGGCATCGGCCGCAGCCAATGCACCGTCGTATCGGAGAGCGACAGCGTGCCCGAGACCGAGGTGACCTCCAGGCCCGAGAGCGACGGGCTGGCCGACGCTTCGATCCGCCAGCGCCCATCGGTCGCCGTGCCGGCGCTGACGTTCTCCAGCACCCAGTCCCGTGCCCCGCGGCCCAGCCCGGGCGGCCAGTAGCCGGCGAGGTCCCCGACCTCGACGCGGTCCAGCCGCAGATCGACCGCCGCGCGCAGTCCCTCGCCGTCGCGCCAGCCGCTGCCCGACAGGGCGAGGACCGGCGCCGGCGCCGTGGCGGCCCCCGCCTCGCGCACCACGGCCGCGAGGCGCAGCGTGGCCCGGGACAGTTCGATCCGCTCGGCGGTGCCGCTGAGCACGGCCTCCGCCCCGGCGATGCTGGCGCGCGGGCCGGTCGCGGCGCCGAGCGTACCGGCGCCCAGCTCCACCCGGGCCTCGAAGCGCGGCGCCTGGCTGGCCTCCGTCCGTAGCGTCACCCCCAGGGAGACCGGTGCATCGACCGTGCCCAGGGCCGTGTGCAGCGCCTGGGCGAGGGTGGTGTCACGATTGGGCAAATTGGCGGCGAGAGTGGCCGGGCGGATATTGGCCAGATCGAGCCGCAGGCTGCCCCGCGCCGCCTCTCCGGCCATCGCGGGCCGGTGCTCGCCGCTCAGCCGCAGGGGCAGCAGCGCCTTGCCGAGGGTCAGCGTCGCCGCCCCCTCCATGCCCAGCGTGCCGGTGGCCGCGCGGCTGATGGTCACCATCACCCGGTCGACCATCCAATCAGCGCCGAGCACCGCATCATGCACCAGCACTCGCCCGCCCCGCACCCGGACGCGGCGCAGCTCGGCCAGCAGGGTGCCGGGCGGCGGGTGCAGCAGATCCTCCAGCGCATCCTTGGCGTGAATCGGCGCGGACGCGTCGGCCGGGGCCGCGCCGCCATCGAGCAGCCCGCCCATATCCAGCGCGACCACGCCATCGGCCCCGCGCAGCAGGGTCACGCTCGGGGCATCCAGGTCGATGCTGCTCGGCAGGATATCCCCCCGCAGCAGCGCGGTGAGGGAGACCCCGACCTCCACCACCGGCACCGCGGCCAGGGGATGCTGCGCGGCATCGGTGATCTCGACCTCGGTGATGCGCAGGGCCAGCGGCGAGAGATGGCCTTCGCGCCAGCCGGCCCAGGCGATGCTCATCCCGCCGATGCGGATCCGGGTGGTGCCGGCCTGTTCGTCCAGCAGCTGTTGCAGGGCGGCGGCCCGCCAGGGCAGGTCGATCGGCTCCTTGCCGAGGCGCCAGGCCAGCGCCGCGATGCCGAGCCCGGTCAGCAACGCCACCGCCATGAGCAGCCGCAGCATGCGCCCGCAGGCGGCATCGAAGCTGCACGCGGTACGGTGAAGCCGGCTCGGTGGGCGTCGCCGGGCGGCGGCGGGGGCGGGCGCGGATGGGGCGGCGGCGAGCGGCCCTTCAGACGGTGCTTGACCAGCAGGCCCGGTCACGGCTTGCCTGCCTGCGCATGTCCGTCACCGAAACCAACCGTGCCCCCGCCAAGGCGGCCATTTTCACGCGGCTGCCCAGCCCGCATGATCCGGAGGCCGCCGCGCGCGCCGCCGAGGCCTTCGCCGAACGGGAGCCGGCCGCCGCCACCGCCGCAACCGAGCTGATCCATGCCCTGGCCGGGCACAGCCCCTACCTCGCCGAGCTTCTGGTCCGGGAATCGGCCTGCCTCGCGCTGTTGCTCGCCCGCGGGCCGGACGCGGCCTTCGCCACCGCTTTGGCCCCGCTCGCCCACGCCGCGCCCGAGAGCCCGACCGCCGCCATCGCCGCCTTGCTGCGCACCGCCAAGCGGCAGGCCGCGCTGACCATCGCCGCGGCGGATGTCGGCGGGCTCTGGCCGCTGGACCGCGTGACCGGGGCGCTGTCGGAGCTGGCGGAGACCACGCTGAGCTGCGCCGTCGCCCATCTGCTCGCGACGGCCCATGCGCGCGGAGAGCTGCGCCGGCCGCGCCGGGACGGGCGCGGCTCGGGGCTGACCGTGCTGGGCATGGGCAAGCTGGGCGCCCGCGAGCTGAACTATTCCTCGGATATCGACCTCGTCCTGCTGTTCGACCCGGCGGCGGCCCATGACCCGGACGCCGCCCAAGGCATATTCGTTCGCATCGCCCGCGACCTCGTCCGCCTGATGGAGGAACGAACGGAGGGGGGTTATGTTTTCCGCACCGATCTTCGCCTGCGTCCCGATCCCGCTGCCACTCCGCTTGCCGTGAGCCTGCCGGCCGCTATCGCCTATTACGAGAGCATGGGCCAGAACTGGGAACGGGCGGCCATGATCAAGGCCCGTCCCGTCGCCGGGGACCGGCCGGCGGGCGAGGCCTTCCTTCGCGAAATACGCCCCTTCGTCTGGCGCCGCCACCTGGACTTCGCGATGGTCGCCGACATCGGCGCGATCAAGCGCCAGATCAACGCCGCCAAGGCCGCCCGTGGCGCGGGGCCCGAGATCGCCGTCGCCGGGCATGACGTGAAGCTCGGCCGCGGCGGCATCCGCGAAGTCGAGTTCACCGTCCAGGCGCTGCAACTGATCTGGGGCGGGCGGGAGCCGGGGTTGCGCGACCCCACCACCCTCGGCGCGCTCTCGGCCCTGGCCGCTGCCGGGCGGATGGGGCGGCGGGCGGCGGCCGACCTCGCGGATGCCTATGTCTTCCTGCGCGACGTCGAGCACCGGCTGCAGATGGTCGCCGACCGCCAGACTCAGCGCCTGCCGGAGGATGCCGAGGGGCTGGCCAACATCGCCTCCTTCATGGGCTTCGAGGGGGTGGAGGCCTTCTCCGCCACGCTGACCGGGCATTTGCGCCGGGTCTCGCGGCACTATGCCTCGCTGTTCGAGCATATGCCGAGCCTCACCGCGCCGAGCAACGGGGCGGAGGGCGGCAGCCTGGTCTTCACCGGCGTCGAGGAAGACCCCGCCACCCTCGCGACGCTGTCCGGCATGGGCTTCAGCGAACCGCGCTCGGTGATGGCCATGGTGCGCGGCTGGCTGCATGGACGCAGGCGGGCGACGCGCAGCGAACGGGCGCAGGAACTGCTGGCCCGGCTGATCCCGCCGCTGCTCGCGGCCTTCGCGAGCCAGCAGGGGCCGGATGCGGCGCTGGCCCGCTTCGACACCGTGCTGGCGCAATTGCCGGCCGGGGTGCAGGCGCTGTCCCTGCTGGCGCGCAACCCGAAGCTGCTGGACCGGCTGGCCTTCCTGCTCGCCGCCGCCCCGGCCCTGGCCAATCACCTCGCCAGCAACCCGGCGGTGCTGGAGGGGCTGCTCTACGGCGCGGCGCCGGAGGCCGAGGTCGGCCCCTCCGGCGATGCCGCAGCCTGCCTGCCCGCTCTGGTCCGCGACGCCCGGCACCTGGAGGAGGCGCTGGACGCGACCCGCCACCTGGCCGTGCAGCACCGCGCCGAGATCGATGCCGCCGCACTGGAGGGCAGCATCGATGTGGATGCCGCGGGCGCCGCGCGCAGCGCGCTCGCCGATGCCGCCATCACCGCGCTGCTGCCGGTGCTGGCCGCCGATTTCGCCACCCGCTTCGGCAAGGTGAAGGGCGGCGCGATGGTCGTCGTGGCGCTGGGCAAGCTCGGAGGGCGGGAGATGCTGCCGGGCTCGGACCTCGACCTGATCCTGATCTACGACCACGACCCGGCGGCGGAGGCCTCCACCCGCGGCCCGCGCTCCCTGCCCCCCAGCCAGTATTTCGCACGGCTCGCGCAGCAGTTGGTCGCCGGGCTAACCGCGCAGGGGGCCGAGGGGCGTTTGTTCGAGGTGGATATGCGGCTGCGCCCCTCGGGCAGCAAAGGCCCGGTCGCCGTGCGGCTCGCCTCCTTCGAGGCCTACCATGCCTCCGATTCCTGGACCTGGGAGCGCATGGCACTGACCCGCGCGCGGGTGGTCGCGGGCCCGCCCGGCCTATCGCGCAAGGTCACCGCCGCGATCCGTGCGGCGATGCTGCGCCCGGTCGAACCGGCGACCGTGCTGGCCGATGCCGGGGCGATGCGCGCGCGCATGCTCCGCGACCTGCCGGCCGATGGCCCCTGGGATGTGAAGGCCATGGCGGGCGGGCTGGTGGAGGTGGAGTTCATCGCCCAGGCGCTCTCCCTCGCCCATGCCCGCGAACAGCCCGCCCTGCTGCGGACCACGACGCGGGAGGCGCTGGCGAGCCTGGGCGCGGCGGGGCTGCTGCCCGAATGGGCGCGGCTCGTGCGGGCGGAGCGGCTGTGGCGGACGGTGCTCTCGATCCTGCGGCTCACGGTCGGGCGCTGGCGCCAGCCGCTGCTGCCGGGCCCCACCGCCGCGGCCCTGCTGCGCGCCGTGGCCCCGTTCTGCGACACCCCGCCGGTTGACCAGGAGGCGCTGCTGGCACAGATGCGCAGCGTCGCGGACACCGTGCGCGCCAATTTCAACACCCATGTGGCGCCGCTGCCGGACAAGCCGCCGCGGCCAGGAGAGACCGGATCATGAGCGAATTGGCAGTGGGCGATGCGGCGCCGGATTTTTCCATGCCCGCGAGCGGCGGCCGCACCGTCAGTCGGGATGCGCTGAAGGGCAGCCCCTTCCTGCTGTACTTCTACCCCAAGGCCGATACCCCCGGCTGCACCACGCAAGCCTGCGGCATCCAGGAGGCGCTGCCGGCGCTGGGCGGCGTCGGCGGCAAGACCGGGCTGACGGTCATTGGCGTGTCACCCGACAAGATGCCGCCGATCGAGAAATTCGCCGCGAAATTTGGGCTGACCTTCCCGCTGGCCTCCGACGCCGAAAAGACGACCGCGGAAGCCTATGGCGTCTGGGTCGAGAAGAGCATGTATGGCCGCACCTACATGGGCATGGAGCGCTCGTCGTTCCTGGTCGGCGCCGACGGGCTGATCAAGGCGATCTGGCGCAAGGTGAAGCCCGCGACCCATGCCGCCCAGGTGATCGAGGCCGCCCGCGCCCTGTAATGGGGTCAGCGCAGCCAGTGCAGTGGCCCCGTCACCAGACCTGGCCACAGCACCAGGAGCAGCAGCACCACAAGCTGTGAGATGAGGAAGGGCACCACCGCGCGGGTGACCCTGCCCAGATCCACGCCCGCCACCGCCGAGGCGACATTCAGCACCGTGCCGACCGGCGGGGTGATCAGCCCGATCGAGTTGTTCATGATGAACAGCACGCCGAAATAGACCGGGTCGATCCCGGCCTCCCGCACCAGCGGCATCAGCACCGGCGTGAGAATCAGGATGGTGGGAATGAAGTCGAGCGCGGTGCCGACCACCACCACCAGCAGCATCATCACCGCCATCAGCATCACAGGGTGGCCGATGAAGGGTTCCAAATAGGGCCGTATCTGGCCGGGAATATCGGCGATGGTAATGAAATAGGCGGTGACACTGGCCGCCGCGACCAGGAACATCACCGAGGCGCTGGTCCGCACCGCCGAAAGCAACACGCCCGGCAGCATCGAGGGCTTCAACTCGCCATAGCCGAACATGCCGACCAGAATGGCATAGACCGCCGCCACCACCCCGGCTTCCGTCGGCGTGAACAGGCCGAACTTCATACCGGCCACGATCAGCACCGGCAGGCCGAGGGCCAGGAGCCCGTCGCGCAGCGCCTGCGCCGTCTCGCCCCAGGTCGCGCGCGGCAGCGGTTCCACATTCTCGCGCCGCGCCACCAGCCACCAGGTCACCGCCAGTGCCGCGCCCATCAGCAGACCCGGCACGATGCCGGCGAGGAACAACGAGGTGATCGAGACATTCGCGGCCACGCCGAAGACAATGTAGCCGATGGAGGGCGGGATCACTGGGCCGATGGTGCCGCCCGCCGCCATCAGGCTGGCGGCGCGGCCGACGTCATAGCCCGCGCGGCGCATCATCGGCACCAGCACGGCCGCGAGTGCGGCGGTATCGGCCACCGCCGAGCCCGACAGCGAGGACAGCAGGATCGCGGCGATGACCGCGACATAGCCGAGCCCACCGCGCACATGACCGACCAAAGCGAGCGCGAAGCCGACCAGCCGGCGCGAGAGCCCGCCCGCGGTCATCGCCTCCCCCGCCAGCAGGAAGAAGGGCACGGCGAGCAGCGCGAAGCTGTCGGACGCATTGATCATCTGCAGCGCCATGGCTTGCGAGTCGAGCGCATCCAGCTGCCACATCATGGCGATGGCGGAGACCAGCAGCGCGAAGGCGATGGGCATGCCGATCGCCATGGCGGCGAGCAGCACGCCCATGAACAGGAGCACGGTCATGCGCCGGGGTCTTCCAGCAAGGTGGGCGGTTCGGGCGGGTCCTGTCCGCGCAACGCCCCGATCAGGTCCGCCGCCACCAGCAGCCCGAGCCCCACGGCCGAGAGCACCGCCGCCGCATAGGCCCAGCCGAGCGGCACGCCCGAGACCGGCGCCGGGTTGTCAAGGTTCAACAAGGTCTGGCTCCAGGCGCCGCGCAGGAACATGCCGCAGCACAGCAGCATCAAAAGGTCGGAGACGATCCGGCAGGCCTGCCGCCCGACCCCTGGCAGCATGCGCACCACGAGGTCGAATCCCAAATGTCCGCCACGCCGCATCACCACCACGGCGCCAATGAAAGTGATCCAGACGAAGAGGAAGCGCGACAGCTCCTCCGACACGGTGATGCCGGAATCGAAGACGTAGCGCAGCACGACATTGCCGAAGACCATCACCACCATGGCCGCGAGGGCCAACGCCAGCAGCGCCTCGGCCGCCGCCAGCACGCGATCCGCCGTGCGCCCGATCATACTGGCGGCATCACGCGGCGAGGCCCTCGATCGCGAAGATCCGCGCGGGCGCGCCATCCGCGCCCGGCAACAGCAGTGGCGCGGCGCAGAGGAAGCTGCGCGGACCGGGCAGCGCCGAGGTGTTCACCAGATACTCGATCAGCGTGACGCCGGCACGCAGCAGCACGTCATGCGTCACATGTTGCTCGAAAGGGACTTCAATCTTATCCAGCAGCAAGCGGATAGGGAAGTCCTGCGGGAAGTCGAAGGCGACGGCGCTGGGCTTGCGGCTCAACAACCATTCGGCGGCGTCGCGCGTGAGCCATGGGGCCTCGCGCCAGAATTCCGGCGTGTTCCAGTCGCGTTGCCGGTCCCAGCCGGCCGAGAGCAGCAGGATCTCGCCCTCCGGCCCGCCAGGGTCGGCCGCCCGCAGCCGGGCGGCGTCGATCGGCTGGTTCGCGGGCGCATCGCGTAGGTTCAGCACCCGGCAGGGGCCAACGACGCGGTCCAGCGGCGTCGCCTCAATCGTTGGTGCGTCAGCGAGAATATGCGCCTGCGCATCCACATGGCTGAAGCCGTGGCAGGCGCCATCCAGGCGGGAAACCCGGAACTGGTCCCCCGCCTTGATGTTGCCGGTGATGTTGAGCTCGGTGCGCCAGCGGAAATGCGGCGCGATGGGCATGGAGAGATCAACGATCCGCATGGGTCAGGCGCCGGCGGCGTCGATGGCATCCGGCAAGGCGGTGCCGTAGCGGCTGGCGAAGTCGCGCCGTACCTCCTCGGTGACGACGCGGGCGAAGGCCTCGCGATCGGGATGCTCGACCGCTTCCATGCCCTTGGCCTTCAGCTCGGCGAGGGAGGAGGCCTCGGCATCCTCGTTCATCGCCCGCTGCTGCGGCGTGACCTCATTCGCCACGGATTGCAGGATGTCGCGCTGCGCCGGCGTCAGCGAGTCCCAGCGCTGCTTGCCGACGGCCAGGATGCCGGCGGTATAGGCGTGGCGCGTGATGCTCACATGGCGCTGCACCTCGTAGAAGCGGGCGTTGAGGATCAACGTCGTCGGGTTTTCCTGCCCATCCACGGTGCGGGTTTCCAGCGCGGTGAACAGCTCGGTGAAGGGCATCGGCACCGGGTTCGCGCCGAGCAGCTGGAACGCCTTAATGTGGGCGGGGTTCGGCGTCGTGCGTATCTTCAGCCCGCGCAGATCGGCCGGGGCGGAAATGGCCCGGCGCGAATTGGTGAGATTGCGGAAGCCGATATCCCAGAAGCCGAGCACATGCAGGTTGGAACCATCGAGATCGCCGCGCAGTTCCTGGCCGATGGGGCCGTCGAGCACCGCCGTCACGTGCCGCCGGTCCTTGAACAGGAAGGGCAGATCGAGCACGTTCAGCTTCGGCGCCAGGCCGGTGAAATAGGGATTGCCGGTCAGCACGATGTCGAGCGAACCGCCACGGGCGGCGGCGATGGTGGTGGGATCGCTGCCCAGCACGCCGTTGCCGAAGACCTGCACGTTCAGCGTGCCCTGGCTGCGGTCGTTCACCATCTGGGCGAATATGCGGGAGGCGCGGTTCCAGCTGTCGCTGTCGGGATGCGGATGCGCGAAGCGCAGGCGGATCGCCTGGGCATTGGCGCGGCCGAGAAGCGCCGGGGTGGCCAGCGCGCCGATCAGCAGGCGACGGGTGATCGTCATGGTGTTTCTCCCATTTTTTTCGTTATGACGCGGCATCGCCTTGGCGCGATGGTCGGAACAGGGATGGCGGGGCGTGGCCGGTCGCATCGGCGGCGATGTCATTCGCCACGGCGCATGGCGCGCATCTTGGTCTCCTCACTACCCTGTTCCGGGTCTTCCACCAGCCTGCCCCTGCCGTGCTGAGACTGTCAACCGGTCTACCTACCAGACCAGTTGACCAGTGCGCCCGGAGCATTACGCTTAGTTCAGAGGTGACGATGTTTGATACCTTCGCCGACCTGCGTGCCGGCTTGTCCAAACGCACGGTCCGCGCGCAGATCACCGACAAGCTTGCCGGCATGATCGTCACCGGCCTGCTGCGCGCGGGCGACGAAATGCCATCGGAACGCGACCTCGCGGAAGCGCTCGAGGTAAGCCGGGAAACCGTGCGTGGCGCCATCCAGGCGCTGGTCGCGCGGGGGATGATCGGCGTGGCGCAAGGCGCGCGATCCCGCGTGCTGGGCCAGGAGGGCTGGTTGGCGGCCAAGCCGGCCTTGGCCGTGAGCCGCTACAGCGCCGCGGAGATCCATGGCGCGCGCCTGCAACTGGAGGTCGCCGCGGCAAGCGAGGCCGCGCGGCACATCGGCACGGAAGCATTGCAGCATCTGCACGTTCTGGTGGAGGCACAGGGCCGCGCGTTGCGCGATCCCGCGATCTTCCACATCTGCGGCGCGGAGTTTCATACCGGCATCCACCGCGCCTCAGGCAACCGGCTTCTGGCCGCCATACTGGTGGAGATCTATGGTCAGGCGCAGCAACTGCGCCGCCCGGTGCTTGAGGCCCCGGGCGCGACCAGACGTAGCTGGCAGGACCATCAGCGCATCCTCGCCGCCATCGCGCAGCGAGACCCGGAGGCGGCGGACGCTGCGATGACCGAGCACCTGTCACGCATCCGCACGCAGAGGCGCGGCAAGCGCGCCGCGCCCCCGGTCGGCTAGGACCCCTCCTTCGCCAGGAAGGCGATGATGTCCTGCCTGTCGCCGGCCTCGGTGACGCCGGCGAAGGGCATCCGGTTGCCGCGCACCACCGCCTGGGGATCGGCCAGGAAACGATCCAGCGTCGCCGCATCCCATACGACATTGGCGCGCCGCATCGCCGGCGAGTAGCGGAACCCCGCGATCGCGCCGGCGTGGCGGCCTATGACGCCTTTCAGCGTGGGCCCCACACCATTCTCCACCGTCAGCGTGTGGCAGGCCTGGCATTGCTCGAACAGGCTCGCGCCATGTTCGGCATCGGCGGCGCGGACCGGCCCCGCCGCGGGCACCAGGACCACGGCGAGAAGCACCGCGCGTCTCATGCCTGGACCAACGGGCCGGGGTTCTGGCGGTAGCGCGTCTTGATCGCCTCCGCCGTCCAATAGGCCATGGCGCCGACCGGGCCGGTCGGGTTGTAGGAGGAGTTCTGCGGGAAGGCGCTGGCCCCCATCACGAACAGATTATGCATGTCCCAGGATTGCAGATACTTGTTCACCACGCTTTCCCGCGGATTGCTGCCCATGATCGCGCCGCCGGTGTTGTGGGTGGACTGATACGGCACCGCCGACCAGCTGCGCCGCGGCCCCGCGGCCGAAACCTGCGCCGCGCCCATGGTGCGGGCGATGTTGTTGACCACGCCTGCGACATGTTCGGTCATGCGGATTTCGTTGGGCTTGTAGTCGAAGGTCATCCGCATCAACGGCTGGCCGAAGGCATTGCGCCAGGTCGGGTCCAGGTCGAGGAAGTTCGCCCGGTTCGGCATCACCGAGCCGGAGGAGCCGATCGCCATCGAGCCCTGGTACCAGGTCTTTGTCGCGCGTTTCCACTCGCTGCCCCAGCGCGGCGTGCCGGCGGGCACCGGACGGTAGCCGATCGGCCGCCCGTTGGACTGCCCCGCCGAGATCGTGCTGCCGCCGATGTAGTTGTGCGGCTTGCGGTCGAAGTCCCAGTTGGTGTTGAAATCATCGATGTTGTGGCCCCAGGCCCCGGTCGCGATGAAGGGGTTGAAGGCCTTGTCGGGGAAGAACAGCGTCGCCCCGGTTCCGGTCTGGTAGCAGTAGTTGCGCCCGACCAGCCCCTCGCCCGTGCTCGGGTTGTAGGGCGTGCCGATGCCGGACCACAGCAGCAGCGCGACATTGTTGAGCCCATAAGCGGAGAGCACGACGATGCCGGCGGGCTGCTCCAGTTCCTCGCCATTCAGCAGGTTGGTATAGGTGACGCCGGTCGCCTTGCGGCCGTCGCTGTCCTTGTTGACCTTGGTGACCCAGGCATGGGTCTTCAGCGAGAAGTTGGGGCTCCGCATCGCCTGCGGGATCACGGTGACATCGGGCGTGCCCTTGGCATTGCTCTCACAGCCGAAGCGTTCGCAGAAGCCACAATACTGGCAGGCGCCGATCTGCGCGCCATCGGGGTTGGTATAGGCCTCGCTGGCATTCGCCGCGGGGCGGGCATGGGGATGAAAGCCCATCTCTGTCGCGGCATTGGCGAACATCATGCCCGCCAGAGAATCCTGCAGTGGCGGCAAGGGGTATTCGCTGGCGCGCGCATCCTCGAAGACATTTCCGCCACGGATACGCTGCCCGCGCAAGTTCCCTGCCTTGCCCGAAACACCGGCTGTGCGCTCGAACTTCTCGTAATAGGGCTCGAGCTCGGCGTAGGTGATGCCCCAATCCTGCAACAGCAGGTCGGCCGGGATGTAGTCCTTGCCGTAGCGTTCTTCGTACTTGCTGCGGATCTGAAGCTCCATGTCGCCCCAGCGCCAGGTGACGCCGTTCCAATGCGACCCCGCGCCACCCACGCCCTCACCGGGCAGAAAGGAGCCGAGGCGCCGCATCGGCAGCGCTTCCTCAGCGGGCGTGTTGCGGATGGTCATGGTATCGACCGTGGTATTCATCATCAGGTCGGTGCGGTTGGCGAAGCGCAGTTCGTCACGGATGCGCGGGACCTGGAAATCCTCCTCCGGCCGGCGCATCGCGCCGCGCTCAAGGGCGATGACCTTCATCCCCGCCTCCGACAATTCCTTGGCAAGGATGCCCCCGGTCCAGCCCAGGCCAACAAGAACGACGTCCACTTCAGGAAGTTTGCGTGCCATCTGCCTGACCCCTTCAGCTCATGTCCGAGATCGAGACGGGCTCGACGTCGTATTTGCGGTTGCGCCAGGTGACGACGTTGTTGCGGTTGTTCTGGATCACGCCGGGGAAGCCGACGAGGCGCCAGCCCGCCTTGTCGCGATTGCCGCCATAGATCGGGTCGGCGAACATCCCCTCCATCACATTGCCATAGGCCATGCTCCAGAACGTCCGGGCCGGCAGCCCGTCCTCGAAGGTGATGCGGCCGCCGTCGAGGTCGAGCAGCACCTGGTTGCGCTGCGCCTCGGTCAGTTGGTCGAGGGGCTGGCCATGGGCCTTCACGCAATGGGCGTTGGTCGCCTCGATCCCCGCGCGCCACAGCGCCGCCGGGGTCAGGGAGAGCTGGTAGCCCTGGTTGGGCGTGCCCTGCTTCCACGGGCCTTGCAGATAGAGCCGGTCGCCCTTGCCCCAGCCATCGGCCAGCGCGCGGTCGATGAAGGTGGCGAGGCCCATGTCCGTGCCCTTGGGCGTGAACGCATCGGCCGGGATCATGGTGTCCACCATGGCCTCGACGAAGGCGACCTCCTCGGGCTTGAGGAACATGTAGCCCGGGGCCGGCATCGCGGCGGCCGCTGGTGCCGCAGCCGCCGGGGCGGCCGGTGCGGGCGCGGGCTGGGCGACTGCCGGGGTGGTGAGCGCGGCCCCGCCGAGGGTCGCCGCCGCCGTGCCGCCGACGGCCGCCCCTTTGAGGAAGTTGCGCCTGGCGAGTGCTGGATCTTTGGGCATGGACCGCCTTTCAGCGACGCTTGCACCGCGGCTGCGTCGTCATTGTGTTGCGCGCCAGTGTCCGGCGCTTGCCTCCCGCGCCCCGCGGGGCTGGCGGAATTAAGGGCGCGCCGCCGGCCGTTACGATATGCGAAGGCATCATGATTGCCATGTCGGATCAACCTTGCTGGGGACCATCGATGCGATCCGCTTGTATTTCAGACATTTCTGAAATAACTGTCAGGCATGGAACTTCCTCCCCTCATCCAGGCCTTCGTCCTGCATTTCGGCGAGATGGGATCGCGCTGGGGCATCAACCGCACGGTCGGGCAGATCTATGCGCTGCTCTACGCCGCCGACCGGCCGCTGAACGCCGAGGAGATCACCCAGCGCCTTGGCGTCTCACGCTCGAATGTCTCGATGGGGCTGCGGGAGTTGGACACTTGGCGGCTCGTGAAGCTGCGGCATTTGCCCGATGACCGGCGCGACTATTTCACCGCGCTGGAGGACCCTTGGGCGATCGTCCGCACCCTGGCCGAGGAACGCCGCAAGCGCGAGGTCGATCCGACGCTCTCCGTGCTGCGCGATCTGCTGATGCAGCAGCCGGCGTCGGAGGAGGAGATCCACGCGCAGGAGCGGCTGCGCGCCCTCACCAACACCATAGAATTGCTGACCACCTGGGCCGATGAGGTGCAGCGCCTGCCGGATGAGCGCCTCATCCAATTGCTGAAACTTGGTTCCGGAGTCGTCAAGCTGCTCGATGCCAAGGATCGCTTGACGGTCGTGCTCGGCGGCAAGCCGCGACAGCCCCGCACCGCCCTGCCCCGCACCGCCCTGCCCCGTGCCTCCCTGCCCCATGCCACTTCGAAGGAGTGACCGCCATGGACCCCACCGTTCTGGCACGCATCCAATTCGCGACGAACATGTCCTTCCACATCCTGTTCCCGACGATCACCATCGCGCTGGGCTGGGTGCTGCTGTTCTTCAAGCTGCGCTTCAACCGCACCCGCGACGACACCTGGATGGACGCCTACAAGTTCTGGGTGAAGATCTTCGCCCTGTCCTTCGCCATGGGCGTGGTCTCGGGCGTCACCATGTCCTTCCAGTTCGGGACCAACTGGCCCGGCTACATGGAGAAGGTCGGCCCCGTCGCCGGGCCGCTGCTGGCCTATGAGGTTCTGACCGCCTTCTTCCTGGAGGCCTCCTTCCTCGCGATCATGCTCTTCGGCATCGGCCGGGTCCCCAATCGTATTCATACCCTCGCGACGGCGCTGGTCGCCGGCGGCACCACGCTGTCGGCCTTCTGGATCATCGCGCTGGATTCCTGGATGCAGACGCCCCAGGGCTACGAGATCCGCGACGGCATCGTGCATGCGACCGACTGGGTCGCGATCATCTTCAACCCCTCGATGCCCTATCGCCTGACGCATATGCTGATCGCCTCGTCGCTGACTGTCGCCTTCCTGTTGGCGGGGGTATCGGCCTGGCGCTGGCTGCGTGGTGACACGAGCGCCAGCGTGCTGCGGGTGATGCGGGTCGGTGCCACCCTCGCCGCGGTGCTGATCCCGGTGCAGATCTTCGTGGGCGACGCGCATGGGCTGAACACGCTGGAACACCAGCCGCAGAAGGTCGCGGCGATGGAGGGCATCTGGCAGACCGAGGACGGCGCCGCCCTGCGCCTCTTCGCCATCCCCGATGAGGCGACACGCTCCAACCGCTACGAGATCCCGCTCCCCAACCTCTCCTCGCTGATCCTGACGCATGAATGGGATGGTCGGGTGCTCGGTCTCGATGAGTTCATCGGCAACCACCCGCCCGTGGCGCCGGTGTTTTTCGCCTTCCGCGTCATGGTCGGGCTCGGTTTCCTGATGCTGGCGGTGTCCTGGATTTCCACCTGGCTGCTGTGGCGCCGTGGCCCGAACCGGCTCATCGGCTGGGTGCTGGTGGGGATGACCTTCTCCGGCTGGGTCGCGACCCTGGCCGGCTGGTACGTGACCGAGATCGGCCGCCAGCCCTGGCTGGTCACGGGGCTGCTCCGCACCAGCGATGCCGTGGGCCCGGTGCCGGCAACGACGATCATCGGCTCGCTCGGCCTCTATGTGGTGCTCTATCTCGTGCTGCTCTCGGCCTATATCGGCACGCTGCTGCATCTGGCCCGGCGCCCCGACCTGCCAACCACGGAAGATCCCGGCGGCACCAACCCCAAAGCCCTTCCGGCGGAGTGACGATGATGGACACCCTTCCCCCCGGTGCTTGGCTGCCGATCGTCTTCGCCGGGCTGATGGCGCTCTCCATGCTGCTCTACGCGGTGCTGGACGGCTTTGACCTCGGCGTCGGCATTCTGCTGCGGCGGATGCCGGACGAGCCTTCACGCGACCGCATGATCGCCTCCATCGGTCCCTTCTGGGATGCGAACGAGACCTGGCTGGTGCTGGGCGTCGGGCTGCTGCTGACCGCCTTCCCCCTCGCGCATGGGGTGATCCTGACCGCGCTCTACATCCCTGTGGTGTTGATGCTGGCGGGGCTGATCGTGCGCGGCGTCGCCTTCGAGTTCCGCGTCAAGGCGCCGCCCACGCAGAAGCCGCGGTGGGACATCGCCTTCCAGGCCGGCAGCGTGCTCGCCGCCTTCTCGCAGGGCTGGATGCTGGGGCTCTACATCCAGGGCCTGCCCGATCCGGGCTGGGTCTCGCTTGGCTTCGCGATGCTCACCGGCATCTTCGTGGTCGCGGGCTATGCGCTGGTGGGCGCCGTCTGGCTGGTCTGGCGGACGGAAGGCGCGCTGCAGAAGCAAGCCATCGCCTGGGCGCGGACCTGCCTGTGGCTGACGGCGGCCGGGGTGGTGGTGGTCTCGGCGGCAACCCCGCTGGCCAGCCCGCGTATCCTGGAGCGCTGGTTCGCACTGCCCGAAATCCTGGGGCTGGCGCCGATCCCGATCGCCACGGCCGGGCTGTTCCTGGTGGCGATGCTGACCTTGCGCCACATGCCGCGGGTGGACCACCGGCTGGACTGGGTGCCCTTCGCGGCCGTGGTCGGCATCTTCGTGCTGTGCTTCCAGGGCCTGGCCTATTCGTTCTGGCCCTATGTCGTGCCCGACCGACTGACCATCTTCCAGGCCGCGAGCCCGCCCGAATCCTTGCTCATCATCCTGTTCGGGGCCTTGGCGGTGCTGCCCTTCATCCTGGGCTACACCATCTTCGTCTGGCGCATCTTCGGCGGCAAAGCCACGGACCTGCGCTACTACTGATACCCGCTACTTGGGCGCTGGCCAGAATCCGGCCAGCGCCTGGGTCAGGGCGACCGGGTCATAGGGCTTGGCCAGCACCAGCACCCCGGCATGGCCCGGCGGCAGGCCGTCGATGCCATAGCCGGTCGCGACGATGAACGGCACGCCCGCGGCAGCCAGCGCATCGGCGATGGGCGTGCTCGGCACCCCATCGAGATTCACATCGAGCACCGCGGCGTCGGGCACCTGCTTGGCCATCAGTGCCAGCGCCTCGGGCACGCTGCGCACCGGCCCCAGGACTTCCGCCCCCGCATCGAGCAGCGCGTCCTCGACCAGCATCGCCACCAGGGCTTCATCCTCGACCACGAGGACACGCCGGCCTGCCAACAATGTCCCCTCCATCACACGGCCGTTGGTAGGCATGTCACGTTTCCACCTCGATCGGAATGCCGGCCCCTGGACCATGCGCGGTCGGCGCGAAGATGATGGTGGCGGCAAAACCGGCCGGCGCATAGTCGAGCGCGACGCTCGCCCCCACACCCAGCTCCCCTGCCAGCCCACGTTGGAGCAACCGGGTGCCGAAGCCCTGGCGGGTCGGCTGCGCCACAGGCGGGCCGCCGCGCTCGATCCAGTCGAGCTGCAACCGCCCTTCGGCAATGCGGTGCCAGCGCACTTCGACGCGTCCTTCCGGCACCGATAGCCCACCATGCTTGGCCGCATTGGTCGCCAATTCATGCAAGGCGAGGGCCAGGCCCAGCGCCTGCTTCGGGGCCAGCCAGGCCGATTCGCCGCCGAATTCGACCCGCGCCACCTCATCCGGCACGCGGGGTAGCCAGGGCGTCAACGCGGAGCGCACCGTCTCGCGCAGGGTCGCGCCCTGCCAGGTGGTCGCGGTCAACAGATCATGCGCCCGGGACAGGGCCATGATGCGGGCCTGCAAATCCAGCACGAAGCGCACGATCGCGCCGCCGGCCGCGGCATCCGCCTCCTGCGGCAAGGTCCGCAGCCCGGCCGCCGCCAGGGGCCCGCGCGCGGTCTGCAGGGAAAGCGAATGCACGGTCGCCAGGGTGTTCTTCACCCGGTGGTTCAGCTCGCCGATCAGCAGGCGCTGCCGCGCCTCGGCCGCCTTGGCCTCGGTCACGTCGCGCGCAATGCCGCCGCGGGCGTAAAAGCCGCCCACCGCATCGGCGATCGGGAAGGCGCGGTCACGGATCCAGCGCTCCTGCCCATCGGGGCGGACGACGCGGTATTCCAACTCGATGCTGTCGGCGCGGGAGGGGCCGGCGCGGGTTGCCGCCACCCGGTCCCGGTCATCGGGATGCACGAGCCGGGTCCAGAGCGAGGCATCGCCCATCAGCGCGGCACAGCCCGCGCCCCAGATCCGCTCGAAGGCGGGGCTGACGTAATCGACGCGGGTCCCGGCGGCATCGGTGATCCAGAGCACATCCGGGCTGGCGCTGCCGAAGCGGCGGAAGCGTTCCTCGCTGATCGCCAGGGCATTGGCGCTGGCGACGGCCTCGGCGCGCGCATTGGCCTCGGCCAGCACCTGGATCTGCAAGGCCTCCCGCGCGGCGATCAGGTCGGTGACGTCGGTTGCCGCCCCGATCCAGCGCCGCACGGCGCCCTCCGGCCCGCGCGCGGGCAAGGCGCGGGCGGCGAACCAGCGCCAGGAGCCATCGGCGCCGCGCATCCGGTACTCGGCGGCGAAGGCACGGCCCGCCGCCAGCGCGCTGACCCAGGCGGTGCGGACCGCGGGGGCGTCATCCGGATGCAGCACCGGGCTTCCGGGCAGGCTCGCCTCATGCGCCGGACGGCCGGTGAATTCCGTGAAGCGGGGGTTCACGTAATCGACCCCGCCATCGGGCCGGGCCGACCAGACGATCTGCGGCACGGCCTCGGCCAGGGTGCGGAACCGCAGCTCGCTTTCCCGCAGCGCCTCGCCGGCGCGGCGTTCCACGGCGACGTCGGTCACCGCCATCACCGCCCCGGTCATCTGCCCATCCGCATCGCGAATGGGCGCGGCCGAGGCACGCAGCCAGGTGGTGGTGCCGTCCCCGCGCCGGTACAGCAGTTCACGCGATGCCGCGGCGCCATGGGCCAGCGCCTGGCCGAGCGGCGTCTCGGAGGGCTGCAACCGCCGCCCATCGGCATTGAACGCATCCCAGCCGGCATCGGCGCCGAGATCGCTGAGCTGGCGGACCGGATGGCCCATCACCTCCTCCAGCCGCCGGTTGCCGAAGACGACGCGGCCCGAGGGCGCCTCGGCCAGCAGCACGCCGACCGGCACATGGTCCAGCACGGCGCGCAGCCGCGCCTCGCTTTCCCGCAGCGCGTCCTCGGCGGTGCGATGGCTGCCCGCGTCGCGTAGAAAGAGTGTGAGGCCGCCATCCTCGCCGGGATAGGCGTCGGCCGAGATCCAGCGGTTGAGCGAGGCATGCCAAGCGGTGACGCGCTGCGGCGCCCGGTCGTTCATGGCGCGGACGTAGGCGGCCTCGAACGGCCCACCGGTGCAGGCGGGCAGCATGTCGAACAGCCCCTTGCCCAGCATGTCCTCGGCCAATTCGCCAAGCATCCGTCGCGCCCGGCCATTCATCCAGGTCACATGGAAGGCGCGATCCAGCCCCAGGATCGCATCGGCGGTGGATTCCTGGAGCACCACCAGCCGGCTGGCCAGGGTCCGCGCTTCCGCCTCCTGCGACTGCAGGCGGCCGGCCGCAGCGGCGATGGCCGCCTCGGCCGCGGCGACTTCCGTGATCCGGGTCGAGCTGGTCGGCACGCCGGAGCCGGGCCCCGACCCAAGTCCTGCCGCCGCGCCCTCAATGCGGCGTACCGCCGAGCCAAGCCGCAGCCCGGCGCCCCAGCCCAGCAGGCCGGTCATGATGAAGGCAAGCCCCCCCCCCAGCAGCACCGGCATCAGCGCGGTGTACCGCGCATCCTCCACCAGATGCGCGGGGATCGTGACGATCACGGTCCAGGGCGCGTCGTCGAGGTCATGCCAGGCGGTATAGACCTGCTCCAGCTCGGCCGTGTTGCGGATCACCCCTTGGGTGCCGCGCGCGGAGGAGCGCAGCCAATCGCCCATCGGCCGCCGCAGACGTGCGGCAGCCTGGCCGGCACCGATCGGTATATGGCCGAGGATCACACCGCCCCGGTCCACCAGGGAGGCCGTCCAGCCCGCCGGCAATTGCAGCGTGTCCAGCAGCGGCAACCAGAAGGCGCCGACCCTGGCGCGGATCGCCAGCGCCATGCGGGTGCCGGGCCCCGCCGACACCGCGACGAGCGTCTCCACCTCGGTCGACCCGGCCACTGTAAAGGCGCTGCTGACCTGGCTGGTGCCGGATATGGCGGCGGCGATCAGCGCGGCGCGGGCTGGTGGCGGCAACGGCACCGCGCCATTCACGCTGTCATTGGCAGCGACCACCCCGCCCGCGGCATCGGCGAGCAGGACACAAAGACCCGTCGCCTGCGGCCAGGCGGCGACCAGCCAGGCAAGGTTCTCCGTATGCGGGCCTTCCGTTGCCGCCAGGGCGAGCATGGCGGCCCTCTGCTCCCCCAAGGCACGCTGGATGTTCCGCGCGCCCCGCCGCGCCGCTTCGCTGGCGACATCGAGATTGGAGCTGACCTCACGCTCGGCAGCGTTCCAGGCCGATATGGTGGCGACGACGGTGGGCGGGATGGTGGCCAGGGCGGTGAGCAAGGCGATCACCCGCGCGAGCGGCCAGGTGCCGGCCGGGGCGCGACCGGGCGCCCGCCGGGCGTCGATGGCGCCCTTCGGGCTGATGATCCCACTCACCACGGCCTCCTTTCATCTAAGCAACAGGGTATGTTCGTGCTGGCCGGACGGGCGCAGAATGCGGCTTCCGGCGCAAGGGGCGGCGTGGCACCGCCCGGTCGCGATGACGTGAGCATCATCCCTTTCGCCCGCTGCCGGCTATCGTCCCACGAATTGCAACACTCCTCTGCAATCCAGGGCTGGGGGGGCAATGGCCCGGCCCGCGGCGCAGACATCGATTGGATGAAACAGGTAAAGCCAGGGCGGAGTGTGCCGAAGCCAGGCGAGGCAACGGCCGTAGGCGTCTTCGCGCTCCGGTTCCGCGACCGCAGCATTGGCCCTTTGGACCAGGAGTTCCAGCGCCGGATCATCATGGCCCTGCCACCACAACGCCTGGGTCGTGGCCGAGACCTTGTCGTTCAGGACGCGAAAGCTGCCGTAGGGGGTGGAATCGAAGATCGCCATGTCGCCGATCCGCTTGGCCCCGACCTCGCGGGCATAGGCGGGGCGGTCGGGTTGAAGCTCCACTTGCGTCGCCACGCCGATGGCGGCCAGGGAGGCGGCGATCGCTTCGGTGACCTGCGGCGCCTTCGCCGGCATCGCGAGACCGGCATCGCGAGAGGGGTGCGGATCACGACCGGGCCCGCGATGCCGCAGCGATCGAACAGCTGCCGAGCGCGGTACGGGTCATAGGGGATGGGCGACAAGGCGCAGGCGCGGGCACCCGAGTGATGCGGGCTGACGATGATCGCGGCCTTGTCCACGGCGTGGTTGATCGCGAGCCGCGCCTCGGGCCGCGGCACAGCGGTTCCACGACGAGGTTCTTGAGCGTCAGGATCGCGGTGTCGTCGGAAACCTCCCGCCCCGGCAGGAAACGGAGCGCCTCGACGGCGACCCGCGTCACGCCGCTGTCAGGCCCAGAACTGCCGGAGGCGGCGGGCGTCCGCGGCATTGACCGCGCCATCCGGCATCCGCCCGGCGGCGAGGGCGGCGACCTGATGCACCGTATCCATCATCTGGTGGTCCCGCGCCTCGGCGGTCAGCCCGCCGATATGCGGCGTCGCCACCACATCCGCGCGCCGCGCCAGATGCGGCTGCGGCCGCTGGTCCGGCGCCTGGCCCACATCCATCGCCGCACCGCGCAGATGCCCCGCGTCCAGCGTTGCCTCCAGCGCCGCCTCATCCACCAATTCGCCACGGGAGAGGTTGATGAAGATCGCCCCCCACTTCATCGCGGCGAAGGCGCCGGCATCGAACAGCCCGGCGGTCTCGGGCGTGGAGAGCGCGAGGCAGACGACGACGTCCGACGATGCCAGCACCTCGGCGAAGGAGACGGCGGCGACGCCCGGCTCCCGCGGCGGGGTATAGGGGTCGTGCACCTGCACCCGCATCCCGATGCCCAGGGCCATCTGCGCGAGGCGCCGGGCGATCCGCCCATAGCCCATAATGCCCAGCATGGCGCCGGTCAGCTGCATGCCCATCGGTGGCACCGGCTCCCGCCCCGCCCGGTAGGCACAGACCGCCGCGGACACCCCCCGTGCCAGATCGACCATCATCCCGATGGCAAGCTCGGCCACCGCATCGGTGAAGCCCGGCGTCGCCCGCGTCACCAGCACGCCGACGGCCGAGGCGGCGGGCACGTCGATGGTGCTGATATCCACCGCGCCGCGCAGGAAGGCGAGCAACGCCGGGGCATGGGCGAAGGTCTCGGCGTTACCCGGCGCCGAGCGATGGGCGACGATGACCTGGCACCCCGCCGCGGCCTCGGCCAGTTCGCGCCCGGCCAGGACCCGCCCTGTCGTGTTGCGGACAACCCTGGCATGTGCCAGCAGCCCGGCGAGCCCGGCGGGGCCGTAATAGGCGGCGAATTCTTCCTCAGTGTGGGTGAGAAAGACCTGCAAGGGGGTTGTCGTGCTCATCCCACCATGATGCAGCATGGCACCCGCGTGCAGAAGCCCGCACAGATTGCCCCGGAGAGACAGTCCAGATGCCCATCGGTTTCGCCATCTACCCCCGCACCCGCAAGGTCAGCCCCGAGTTGGTCGAACGGTTCCGCACGCTGCCGGTCGCGAATGTGAGCGATTCCATGTCCCGCCTGACCGCCGCGGGGCCCCGCCTGCGGCCCATGCACACCGCGGGCGTGCTGGCCGGCCCGGCGCTGACCGTCCGCACCCGCCCGGGCGACAATCTGATGCTGCACAAGGCGATCGACATGGCCGAGCCGGGCGACGTCATCGTCGTCGATGGCGGCGGCGACCTGACCAATTCGCTGATGGGCGAGATGATGCTCGCCCACGCCATCAAGCGCGGCGTCGCGGGGTTCGTGGTCAATGGCTCGATCCGCGATGCCGATGCGATCCGGGTGACCAACCTGCCGCTGTTCGCGGCCGGGGTGAGCCATCGCGGCCCCTACAAGAACGGCCCCGGCGAGATCAACGTGGTCATCGCGATCGACGGCATGACCATCGCCCCGGGCGATCTGGTGCTGGGCGATGCCGATGGCGTGCTCGCCGTGGGCTATGACGACGCCGAGGCCGTCTGCAAGGCAGCGACCGCCAAGCATGCCGCCGAGACCAGGCAGATGGCCGAGATCGAGGCCGGCACCAGCGACCGCGAATGGGTCAATGTCTCATTGCGCCAGCTGGGCTGCTCGGGGCTCGATTGAGCCCCCTTCGCCCCATCGGCCGGGGCTGACACCCCCCTTGGCCGCGACGCGACGTGCCGGGGTGGACCTGCGCGCCGCGGCCGGCGGGGATGCGGCCGATCTGGCCGCCCTGCTGCACGACGCCTCGCCACGGATCGCGGCGCGGCTGGAGGCCCTGGCCGCCCATCCCTTCGCCGCCGCCTTGGTCGCGACGGGATGGACCGGGCTGCCCTGTGGGCTGATCGTGCTGGATTGGGCGCCAAGCCTGCAATCGGACCGCCCGATCGCCCGGATCACCACACTTCTGGTCGCGGAGGAGGACCGCCGCTCCGGCATCGGCCGCCTGCTGGTCAAGGCCGGTTCCCAGGCGGCGCGAGTGGCAGGCTGCGACCGGCTGGATATCGCCCTGCCCCCGGGCAGCCCGGAGGCCGAGGCATTCTGTGCGGCCCTCGGCTTTACCGGTCCCGCGCTGACCCTGTCCCGCCCCTTGCGCAAGCGCGCCCCGGGGGACCCGGGCTGAGCCCCTATGTCGCGGCGCAACCCTTGGATAGTGTCGGTGCCGAACCCTTCGCCGGAGCCGCCCGTGAGCCCTGACACCGATCTGATCGAGGAGATCCTCGGGCTCGCCCCCGGATCGCCGCTGGCCCTTTTGCGCGCCCAGCGCCCCGAGGCGCGGCAGCATGCCCAAGGCGCTTTCCGGGAATTGCTGCGGCCGGGCGATCCGGGCGGCGTCAGCCTGGCCGAACGCGCCGCTTTGGCGTTGCGGGTCGCGTTGCGGGAAGGCGATCCGGTCCTGGCCGGGCGGTTTCGCGCGCTGGTGGATGCGGCCGATCCGGCCATCGTCGCGGCCGAAGACCTTGCCGGCCCGGCCGGCGACGGCAGGTTGGCCGTGCTGTTCCGCCATGCCGACATCCTCGCGACCGACCCCGCCGGATGCGGCCAAGCGGAGATCGCGGCGCTGACCGCGCTCGGGCTGACGCCGCGCGACATCGTTGCCATCACGCAGCTTGTCTCCTTCGTGCCCTACCAGATCCGGCTGCTGGCCGGGCTGCGGCTGTTGCAGCAGGAGCAGGCGGCATGACCTCCTTCACCCTGAAGCCGGTCGGCTGGCGCCCGCGCCTCACCCCGATCCGCGCCGAAACCGCGACCCCGGCCGAGTTGGCGGCGCTGGAGGCCTGCCCGCCGGCGCAGCGCAGCGGCGCCTATGCCCGCACCCTGGCGCATGATCCGGGCTCGCTCGGCGAACGCGGGGCGCTGTTCTCCATCGTCATGTATGCCAAGGGCGGGCTGCCCACCGCCGACCGTGAATACGCGACGGCGGTGGTCTCGATGGTCAATGGCTGCGTCTATTGCACCTCCGTCCATGCCCGCCGCTTCGTCGATGCGACCGGCAAGCCGGAGGCGATGCAGGCGGTGTTCGACGGCGGCTTTTCGGCAGAAACCGACCCGCGCCGCGCGGCGATCTCCGCCTTCACCGAGGCCATGACGCGGGACCCGCAGGCGATGACGGCGGCGGAGCTCGCACCGCTGCGCGCGGCCGGGCTGGATGATCTGGAGGTGCTGGACCTGATCCATTCCATCGCGATGTTCGCCAATGCCAACCGGCTGATGCTGTCGCTCGGCGACCCGCTGGTCCCGAAGTAGCCCGATGCGGCTGGCTGTGCTTGGGGCCGGGGCCATCGGCCCGGCGGCGGCGGTGTTGGCGGCCTCACGCGGGCATGCGGTGGTGCTGTGGTCGCCCTCCGGCGCCGGGACGGCGGGGATCGAGGGCGGCGTCACCGCAGAGGGCGCCGTCGAGGGCTGGTTCGCGCTGCGCGTCGCCTGGGATCTGGCGGATGCCTTGGCGGGCGCGGATGCGGCGCTGCTGGCGGTGCCGGCCTATGCCTATCCGGCGCTGCTGCCGCGGATCGCCGAGGTGCTGCGCCTGCCCTTGCTGATCACGCCGGCGGCGAGCCTCGCCCCCCTCGCCCTGGATGCGATGCTCCCGGGGCGGGGCCGGCCGCCGATCGGGGCGATGTCCACGACGCCGGTCACCGCACGGCGCCTGGCCCCCGATCGCGTCCGGGTCGCGGCCATCCGGGCGGCGGTGGATATGGCGGCGGTGCCGGCGCGGGCGGCGATGGAGATGGGCGCGCTGGCCACCGCGCTGTTCGGCCATGCCTCGCCGGCCGGGCCGAATGTGCTGCAGGCGGGCCTCGGCAATGCCAATCCGATCATCCATGCGGTGCTGGCGCTGACCAACACGACCCGCATCGAATGCGCCGAGGCCTGGCCGCAATACGCCATGATGACGCCGGCCGCCTGCCGGCTGATGGAGGCCATGGCCGCCGAGCGCGACGTGCTCGCCACATCCTTCGGCATGGCGGTACTGGGGCTGGAGGAGTCTCTGCATCGCGCGAACGGCGTCCCGCTCGGGCGCCTGCAGGACATGGCCGCGGCCATCGCGGTCTCGCGCGGGGCCGTGCTGGGACCGGCCGCGATGGACACCCGCTACGTCACCGAGGACGTGCCCTATGGCCTCGCCTTCTACCTGTGGCTGGCCGCCGCGCGCGGCGTCGCGATGCCGGTGACGGAGGCGGTGGTCACGAGCCTGGAGGCGCTATGGGGCCGCGACCTCCGCACCAACCCCCTGCTGCATGCGCTGGACCCGGCGCGGCTGGATGCAGCACTGGAGCACGGCATCGGCCGGGATTAATCCAGCTTGATGTCCAGGGGGGCCGCGACCCGCGTCCAGCGTTCCAGATCCGCCCGAAGCATCGCCCCGAAGGCCGCGCCATCGGCGCCGTTCGGCGTGGCACCCAGCCCGGCCAGCCGCGCCTTCACCGAATCCGAGGCCACGGCCTGGCCGAAGGCATCGGCCAGCCGCTTGACGATTTCGGGCGGCGTCCCGGCCGGGGCGGAGAGGCCGGTCCAGATGCTGGCCTCGAAATCCGGCACGCCGCCCTCGATCAGGGTCGGCACATCGGGGATGGCCGGGAAGCGCGTGCGGGAGGTGACGCCGAGGACCTTGAACAGCCCGCCCGAGGCGGCGAGCACCGAGGGCACCGAGACGAACATCATCGCGATCCGCCCGGCCGCCAGATCGGTGAAGGCCCCGGCCGCCCCGCGATAGGGCACATGCTCGATGTTCAGCCCGAGCCGCGCCTTGAGGTCCTCCATCACCAGATGCGTGTTGGTGCCGACCCCGGTGGAGGCATAGGGCAGCGGCTGCGGTGCCTCCTTGGCCAGGCGCAACAGCCCGGCCAGGTCATCGACCGGCAGGCTGGGGGCGGCGATCAGCGCGGCCGGGCTGTCGGAGATGTAGAGCACCGGCGTGAAATCGGTGAGCGGGTCATAGGTCAGCCGCCGCCCGATCGCCTTGGCAATGGTCAACTGGCCCGCCGTGGACAGCAGCAGGGTGTACCCATCGGGCGCGGCACGGGCCACCGCATCGGCGCCCACCACGCCGCCGGCGCCGGCGCGGTTCTCGACCAGCACCTGCTGCCCCAGCAACGGCCCCGCCGCCTGCGCCAGCAAACGCCCCAGCACATCCTGCGATCCGCCGGGGGCGAAGGGCACCACCAGCCGGATCGCCCGGTCGGGCGACCAGGGCGCCTGCGCCCGCGCGGGTGCGGCCAGAAGCAGGGGCGTCAGGCTGGCGAGGAGGGTGCGACGGCGCATCGGGTCATCCTTGATCGTTGCGCAGTCTGGTCACGCCTCAGCGCTGTTGCAACATGGGTCATGCCGGCAGCGCGCCCGCCTCGCGTATCCAGAAGGCGTCGAGCCCCGCCACCAGCCGGTCGCGATGCGCCACGTCGATGAAGGCTGCCTCGAAGCCATTGCGGGCGATGCGATAGATCTCGGCCTCGGTCAGGTTGAGGGCCGCCTGGGCGTCGAGGAAATTGTCGGTGATATAGCCGCCGAAATAGGGCGGATCGTCGGAGTTGATCGTCACCATCACCCCCGCGCGCAGCAGCGCCGCGAGGCTGTGCTCGGCCATGGTGTCATAGACGCGCAGCTTCACATTGGACTGCGGGCAGACCGTCAACGGCACCCGCAACTGCGCGAGGCGCGCGACCAGCGCCGGGTCCTCGGCGGCCCGCACGCCATGGTCGATGCGGTCCACGCCCAGCAGGTCGATGCTGTCGCGAACGTAGTCCGGGGGGCCTTCCTCGCCGGCATGGGCCACGGTGCGGAAGCCCCGGGCGCGGCATTCGGCGAAGACGCGCGCGAATTTTTCCGGGGGATTGCCCAGCTCGGCGCCGCCGAGGCCGAAGGCGAGGATGTCTGCCGCATAGGGTTCGGACTGGCGCAGCGTCTCAAAGGCGCTCTCCTCCGTCAGATGCCGCTGGAAGCCGATGATGAGGCCGGTGGTCATCCCATGCCGCACCGCCCCCTCCCGCAGCGCATCGCGCACGCCGCAAAACATCTCGGCGAAATCGACGCCGCGGCGGGTATGGCCCTGCGGCGAGAGCAGCACCTCGGCATGCACGACATTGTCCTGCCGCACCCGGTCGAGATAGGCCGTGGTCATGTCGAGGAAATCCTGCCGCGTCAGCAGCACGCGCAGCCCGGCGTAGTAGAGGTCGAGGAAGCTTTGCAGGTTCTGGAAGTCATAGGCTTGGCGCAGCGCATCCTCGGAGGCGAAGCCGAGGTCGATCCCGTTCCGCTTCGCCAGACGGAACATCATCTCCGGCTCCAGCGAGCCTTCGAGATGCATGTGCAACTCCGCCTTGGGCATTCCGGCGATCAGCGTGTGGAGCAGTTCGGTCATGACCGGGGGTAACCTCTGACTGGCATGAAAGGTGCTGGTCCTCATTGGACCGCAAGCCCCCCAGACGACAACCCGGCCGGCCGGAGAGAAACCCCATGAGCCCCATTCGCGATGATCTCACCCGGCGCCGGGCGCTGGCCTTGCCGGCGCTGTTCGGCCTGGCCGCCACCACCCGCGGCGCCCATGCCCAAGGCGGGCTGCGTCGCGTCGCCATCGGCGTCGGCACCACCAACCTGAACCTCGCCTACCCCTGGCTGACCCTGCCGCTGGCGCTGAACTACTGGCGCGAGGATGGCTATGAGGTGGAGGTGCTGCCGGTCGGGGCCTCGTTGCAGGCGCTGCAACAGATGGTGGCGGGCAATGTGGCCTTCGCCCAGCTCAACTCCTCGGTCGTCGTGCAGGCCAATGTGCAGAACAACATCCCGGTCCGCGTCGTCATGAACAATGGCGTGATCGACTGGTCGATGTCGGTGCTGGAGGATGGGCCGATCAAGAGCGTGCAGGATCTGCGCGGCAAGACCATCGGCGTGTTCAGCCTGGCGACCGGCGGGATCGCCTTCATGCGCGCCTATCTGCGCGCCAGTGGCATCAACCCCGACAGCGATATCCGCATCATCCCCGTCGGCCTCGGCGCGCCGCCGATCGAGGCGCTGCGGTCAAACCGCGTGCAGGCGCTGCTTTTCTGGGCATCGGCGCAGGCGGGATTCGAGAATGCCGGGCTGAAGCTGCGCTATATCCGCGACGACGCCTGGGCGAGCTTCCCGGATTTCACCTTCTCCACGATGGAGGCGACGGCCAAGGGCGAACCCGCGATGGTCGAGGCGATCGCCCGCGGCTGCGCCAAGGCCACGGAATTCGTGATGGCCAGCCCCGATTGCCAGCGCCGGTTGCATTGGGCGCGCTTCCCCACGACCAAGCCGACCGGCGCGGATGACGCGACCCTGGCGCGCTGGGATCTGAACAACCTGGAAGCCCAGCTCGCCTCGATGCGGGCCGCGCAGGCGATGAATGGCGGCAAGCTCTGGGGCCGTGCGACGCCGGAGGCCTATGGCCGCATCCAGTCCTTCATGCTGGAGGCCGGGTTGATCCAGCGGGCCGTGGACCCGGCGACCTTCATGATCGGCATTCCGAACTTCTACGAAAAGATCAACGACTTCGACGCGGCCGCCGTGCGCGCCCAGGCCCAGGCCTGCACCATCGGCTGATCATGCCCCAGCCCCTTATTTCGACGCGCGCGCTGAACAAGATCTATCGCACCCAGACGGGTGAGGATGTGGTGGCCTTACGCGATGTATCTCTTGATATCGCGCCCGGCGCCTTCGTCACCGTCGTCGGCCCCAGCGGCTGCGGCAAGAGCACATTGTTGAAGATCCTGGCCGGCATCCTGGCCCGCAGCTCGGGCGAGGTGTCGCTGGCGGGGCGGCCGATCGATGGCCCCTCGCGCAATGTCGGCGTGGTGTTCCAGGCGCCTGTGCTGCTGCCCTGGCGCAACGTGTTGCAGAATGTGCTGCTGCCGATCGACATCCAGCGGCTGAAGCGCGCCGATCATGAGGGCCGGGCGCGGGCGCTGCTGAAACTGGTCGGGCTCGCGGGCTTCGAGAACAAATATCCCTCCGAACTGTCCGGCGGCATGCAACAGCGGGTCGGCATCACCCGCGCGCTGGTGCATGACCCGGACCTGCTGTTGATGGACGAGCCGTTCGGGGCGCTGGATGCGATGACGCGGGAGTCGATGAACCTCGAACTCCTCCGCATCTGGGAGGAAAGCCGCAAGACCGTGATGCTCGTCACCCACAGCATCCCCGAGGCGGTGTTCCTGGCCGACAAGGTGGTGGTGATGTCGCCGCGCCCGGGCCGGATCAGTGAGATCATCGATGTGGACCTGCCCCGGCCACGTGACCTCGGCATGATGGTGACGCCGCGCTTCGGGGCGCATGTCGCGGCGATCCGGGCGCATTTCCAGTCGCTCGGGGCGCTGGACGCATGAAGCGGCTCTGGGCGAAGCCGGAAGTGCCGCTGGCGATCCTGCTGTTCATTGCCTTCGTCGGCGGGTGGGAGGGCGCGGTCCGCCTGTTCGCCATTCCCGCCATCGTGGTTCCGGCGCCCTCGGCGGTCGCGCAGGCGATGTGGACGGGTCTCGCCAGCGGGGAGTTCGTCACGCATTTCTGGGTGACCTTCGCCGAGGTCATGCTCGGCTTCGTGTTCGGCGCCGGCTCAGGTTTCGTCATCGGCGTGCTGGTCGGGCTGTTTCCGTTGCTGGAACGAACGGTCTATCCCTATATCGTCGCCTTTCAGACCCTGCCAAAAGTCGCCATCGCGCCGATCATCGTGATCTGGTTCGGCTATGGCATGTCGTCCAAGGTGATCATCACCGCGACCATCGCCTTCTTCCCGGTGCTGGCCAATTCCATCGTCGGCCTCCGCGCGGTGCCGCGTGACCAGGTGGAGTTGATGGTCGCCTTCACCGCCACCCGCTGGCAGATTTTTCGCATGGCACGTCTGCCCCAGGCGCTGCCCTATGTCTTCGTGGGGCTGGATGTGGCGATCGTGCTGTCGGTGATCGGGGCGATCGTCGGGGAGTTCGTGGGCTCGCAGGCCGGGCTCGGCTATCTGATCCTGCAGCGGAACTTCAATCTGGACATGGCCGGCGTCTTCGCCATCCTCATCATATTGTCCTTGATGGGGATCGGGCTGCATCTGGCGGTGATGGCAATCCAGCGTCGCGTGGTTTTCTGGATGGACAGCGGCCATGACCGCGTCATCGGTGCCTGAGGAGAGACGAGCATGAGCAACGACACCATGCCGCGCGCCGCGACGGCCGAGGAAATGCCGATCCTGGACCTGACCCCGCTGAATACGGGCGGGTCCATTGACGCCCTGGCGCGGCAATTGCGCCACGCCTGCGAGACTATCGGTTTCTTCTACATCCGCAACCACGGCGTGCCGCAGGCCGTGGTCGATGCCGTCTTCGACGCGACCCGGCGCTACTTCGACCTGCCGCTCGAGGAGCGGATGCGGCTGAAGATCGACGACCGCTTCCGCCGCGGCTTCATGCCGCAGGGGATCAACCAGCATCCCGGCTTCGCCCCGGATATCAAGGAAAGTTACGAGTTCGCGCTGGACCTGCCGCTGGACGACCCTTCGGTCGTGGCCGGCCTGCCGCTGCACGGGCCCAACCGTTGGCCTGAGGAGCACCCCTGGCTGCGTGAGGCGGCCGAGGCCTATTTCAACGAGACCATGGCGCTCGGCAAACGGCTTCTGCGGGTTTTCGCCACCAGCCTCGACCTGCCACAGGATTTTTTCCTGCAATACACCAAGAAGCCGATGGTCCAGACTCGGCTGTTCCACTATCCGCCGTCGCCGCCGGTGACCGATGCCAGCGCCTTCGGAGTCGCCCCGCATTCGGATTACGGGATGATCACTTTGTTGACACAGGACCCGATCGGCGGCCTGGAACTGCGCAAGCGCGATGGCGAATGGGTCCGCGCGCCCTTCGTCGAGGGCACCTTCGTCGTCAACCTCGGCGACATGTTCAAGGTTTGGACCAACGATCTTTACATTTCGAATATGCACCGGGTTGTGAACCGATCCGGCAAAGAGCGTTACTCCATACCGACTTTCTTCAATCTGGACTATGACGCTCCGGTCCGGGCTTTGCCACAATGCCTCTCGCCCGAGCATCCCGCCCGGTACGAACCGATCAAATCCGGCGATTACCTGGTCAGCCGATTCCGGGCCGTTCAGAAGTTCGGGCGCCCCGTTGCGGAATTGGAGGCGGAAGCCGCAATTGCAAAGCAGCACTGACATTTTCTGCGACAGGCGCTAAGGAGCATCCCCCAAACCAGGAGCACCCCGCGTGTCGAAGAAGTTTCTGACCGACGTCATCGTCACCTCGACGGAGATGCAGACTGCATCCGCCGGTCGCCTTGCCGCCGATATCATTGCCGCCATCAAGGGGCAGATCATCGAGAACGGCCGATTCACCATCCCCGATTTCGGCGCCTTCATCGTGCGCGAGACCTCCAAGCGTTCCGCGCTGAACCCGCGCACGGGCGAGAAGGTCGCGGTCAAGGCCGGCGCCACCGTGCGTTTCAAGGCCAGCCCGTCGCTGAAGGAAGCCGTCCTCGCCGGCGTGAAGCGCGCCAAGCGTAAGGCAAAGAAGGCCTGAGGCGCCGATAGGCGGCGTCTTCCAAGGAGAACCCGATGGAATTCGCCGCCGACGCCTTTCTGCCAGGCCCCCGGGCCTTTCTGCCCGGGGCGCCCGGTGGGCCACTTGCCGGCCTGAGCTTCGCCGCCAAGGACCTGTTCGACGTGGCCGGTCATCGCACCGGCGGCGGCAACCCCGATTGGGCCGCAACCCATCCGGTGCCGCAGGCCCATGCCTGGGCTGTCGAGCGTCTGCTGGCCGCCGGCGCCAACCTCGCCGGCAAGACCATCACCTGCGAAATCTCGCTCGGCATCCTCGGCTTCAACCCCTTCCATGGGACGCCGCCGAATCCGGCCGCCCCCGGCTGCCTGCCTGGCGGCTCCTCCAGCGGTTCGGCCTCGGCCGTCGCGGCGGGGCTTTGCGATCTGGCGCTGGGCACCGATTCGGGCGGCTCGGTGCGGGTGCCGGCCAGCCTGTGCGGATTATATGGGCTGCGGCCGAGCCTCGGGCGCGTGTCGCTGGAGGGCGTGTGCCGTCAGGCGCCGAGTTTCGACACCGTCGGCTGGTTCGCCCGCGACGCCAAGACCTTCGGCCGTGCCGCCGAAGTGCTGCTGGGCGAAACCCTGCCCCAGGCAACCGCCTCCCGCGTTCTGGCCGCCGAGGACGCCTTCGCCCTGGCCGATGCCGCGGTGGCCGAGGCGCTGGCGCCGGCCGTCTCGCGCCTTGGCGCCCTGTTCGGCGGCGCCACCACGATCAGCCTCGCCGAACCGGGCGAGCTGGAGATCTGGGGCACACAGCGCAATATCGTGCAGCGTGCCGAGGCCTGGGCGACCTTCAAGGATTGGATCGACGCGGTGAACCCGCGCTTCGGCTACAGCGTGGCGCGCAACCTCGCGGTGGCCTCGATGATCACCGCCGAACAGATCGAGCTTGCCTGCGTCGTCCGGCGCCGTGCCGTGGAGCGTGCGCGGGTGCTGCTGGAGGATGGCGCCATCCTCTGCATGCCGACGACGCCCTTCACCGCCCCCCCGGTCGGGCTGCCATTGGCGGAGCTGGATCGGCTGGCCGGGCGGATCGGGGTGCTGACCTCCTTCGCGGGCCTCGCCGGGCTGCCGCAGTTGAGCCTGCCTTTGGGCATGGTCGCGGGAAAGCCGGTAGGGCTTTCGATCATCGGCTGGCGCGGCAGCGATGCGCGGCTGGCGGCCATCGCCCAAGCCTTGCAGTGACAGGACCGATCCGATGACCAATGCGCCCGAGATCAATATCCCCGAGGTGGTGGCCGAGGTCCGCGCCGCCTTCGAACGCTACGATCGCGGCCTGGTCGAGAACGACGTGCCGGTGCTGAACGACAGTTTCTGGGACAGCGCGCAGACGCTGCGTTACGGCGTGACCGAGAATCTTTACGGCTACGCCGAAATCTCGGGGTTCCGCGCCGCCCGCACCCCGGCGCAGCACCAGGCGCGGGCGCGCCGGCTGGAAAACACCCGCATCACCAGCTTCGGCCGCGACTTCGCCGTCGCCAACACGGAATATGCGATCCTGGCCAGCGGCCAGCGCGGGCGGCAAAGCCAGACCTGGGCGCGCATGCCGGAAGGCTGGAAGGTCGTCGCCGCGCATGTGAGCCTGCTCGGCGTCTAACGCCGCCCCCGCGCGGCCTCCGACAGCAGCAGCAATACCAGCGAGCACAGGAACAGCAGCACCGCCGCGGCGCAGATCGTGGGGTCGAGGAATTCGCGCACGCTCGCATACATCTGCCTTGGCAGCGTGAATTGCCCCGGCCCCGCGATGAACAGAGTGATGATGAATTCGTCGAAGGAAGTGGCGAAGGCGAAGACCGCCCCCGTCGCCACCCCCGGTGCGATCAGCGGCAGCATCACGCGGCGGAACGCGGCCGCGGGTGAGGCCCCAAGCCCCGCCGCCGCCCGCAGCAGCACCGGATCGAAGCCCTGCACCGAGGCCAGCACAGCGATGACGACGAAGGGCACGGCGATCACCGTATGCGCCAGCACGAGTCCCACCAGCGATCCCGTCAGCCCCACCACCGAAAACGCGAAGAACACCGCCGCCGCCGTCACGATCGACGGGGTTACGATCGGCATGGCCAGAAGCGCCAGGATCAGCCCTCGGCCACGGAACCGCGCAAGATGCAGCCCCAGCGCCGCAAGCGTGCCGAGCAGCGTCGCGACCACCGCGACCGCGCTCGCGACGATCAGGCTGTTGCGACTGGCCAGCAGCCAGCGGTCGGAGGCGAAGAAGGCCACATACCAGCGCCAGGAAAAGCCTTCGGGCGGAAAGCGCAGAACCTCGCTGCCCGAAAACGACAGCGGCACCACCGCCAGCATCGGCGCCATCAGGAACAGCAACACCGCCCAGGCGAAGATGCGCCTCATGCGCGAAACCGCCCCGACAAAACACCCGGCAACAGCCCGCGCGCCAGCGCCAGCACGGCACCGGCCATCGCCAGAAGCAGGCAGGCGAGCGCCGAGGCCATGCCCCAATTCACCGTCTGGTTCATGAAGAAGGCGATGAAGGAGGCGACCATCTGGTCCTGCGGCCCGCCGAGCAGGGCCGGGGTGATGAAATACCCAGCCGAGAGCAGGAAGACGAAGGCCGCCCCCGCCGCGACGCCGGGCAGGCTCAGCGGCAGATGGATCGCCAGGAACCGCCACCAGCCCGGCGCGCCGAGCGAGGCGGCCGCCCGCATCAGCGCCGGATCGATGCGCTTCATCACGCTATAGGCGGGCAGGATCGCGAAGGGCAGCAGCACATGCACCATCGCCAGCACCACGGCGAAGCGCGTGCCGATCAGCTGCACCGGCTGGTCGACCAGCCCGAGCGCCACCAGCGCGGCATTCAACGGTCCTTCCCGTTGCAGCAACACGAACCATGCCGTCGTGCGGACCAGGACCGAGGTCCAGAACGGCACCAGAACCAGCAGCATTCCGATCCGCGACCAGCGCGGCGGCAAGCCCGCCAGCACCGCCGCGACGGGATAGGCGAGCACGACGCAAATCGCCGTCACCACCAGGGCAATCCAGAGCGTGCGCAGGAACAGCGTCCGATACAGCGCGTCGTCCTTGGGCACGGGCTGGATCGCACCATCCGGCGACCGCACAAGATCGAGGGCGCGCAGCAGATAGAGCCCTGTTGCCGGCCCGGCCGCGCCCCGCAGCAGTGTCCAGGTCTCGGGCGCCCCCCATCGCGCATCCAGCGCGACCAGCGCCGCCCGCGAGGTCACCCCCGCCCGCGCCGTCCGCAGCAGCAGGCTTCGCATCCCGCTTTGTTCGAAATTCAGCCGCTGCGCGACCCGGCCGATCCGGCGGTCGCGCAGCGCCGCCGCCAATTCCTCGCCGATGGCGACAAAGACCGGTTCGGGCGGCGGCCCCTGCCCGTCCCAGCCGCGCAGCAGCGCCGCGGTTCGCGGCAGCGCCTCGGATAATTCGGGATCGGCCACGGCGGTGACCAGAATCCGCGCGACCGGAATAAAGAAGCTTCCGCATAGCAGCAGCAACAATGGCGCCAGCAGCAGCGCCGCGAGGCGGTTGTGCCGCCGTGCCAAGGGCCTAGCGGTTCAGCCAGGCGGTGAAGCGCTGCTCGAGGTCCGAGCCGTGCTCCAGCCAGAACTCGGTATCCATCCGCAAGGCGCCATCGACATGGTTGCTCATCATCAGCGGATTGGCCGCCAGCAACGCCGGGTTCCGCGCGACCGAGGCGGTGACGGGATTGACCGGCCAGGCCGCCGACAGGGCGAGCAAGGGCGCCTCATCGGTCAGGCTTTCGATCAGCCGCATCGCCATCGCGGTGTGTTCGGAGCCACGCACCACCGCCCAGAAATCATAGGTGTAGAGCAAGGTCTCCCATCGCAGCGCCAGCGGCGCCCCGGCGCGGATGGCATTGGCGGTCCGGCCGACGAAGCCGAAGGCGTAATCCACCTCGCCGGCATTGATCAGTTCGATCGGCTGCTGCCCGCCGCTCCAGAACATCAGCGAGGGGCGAAGCTGGTCCAGCCGGGCGAAGGCACGGCGCTGCCCCTCGGGCGTCGCCAGCAGCGGATAGACATCAGCCATGGCGACGCCATCGGAGAGCAAAGCGATTTCCATGGTCATGCGCGCCCCGCGCCGCATCGCGCGACGGCCGGGAAAGCGCGCCACATCCCAGAACTCGGCGAAGCTCGCGGGACCGTTCGCATGCCGGTGGTTGTCATAGAAGACCGAGACGCCCCAACCGATCGCGCCCGCACCGCATTCGCTGGTGCCGCCCGGCAGGAATTTTTGGCGATCCACGACCGACCAGTCGATGCGCTCGAACATGCCATCGTCGCAGCCCTGGACGAGATCCGGCGCCTCCACCAGCACCACATCCCAGGTCACGTTGCCGGCACGCACCATCGCCCGGATCGGCCCGACATTGTAGTCATAGGCGGTGTCGGCGACCGCGATGCCATTGGCCGCGGCGAAGGGCTGGAACAGGGTCCGCCGCATGTGATCCTGCAAGGGGCCGCCGCCGGCGACCACGGTCAGATCCCGCGCCGAGGCCCCAAATGCCAAGGCGATCATCACCGCCGCCAAGCCCAATCGCCTCATGCCAGCCTCCGTGCCACGGCCGGCATGCTACCAGCCGGGGCCTCAGCCCAACAGGGTCTCGGGCGTGAAGGGATGGCGCGGGGGCGCAGGCCCAGCGTCATGGATGGCAGCGGCCAGCGCCGCGACGGTTGGGGCGAAACCCGGTTCGCCCGTGCCCTGGAAGGGCTGGTCGGGGCGCCGGATCAGGCGGACCCCGACCACCGGCACCTCGGAAAAGCGCAGGATCGGATAGGCCAGGCGGAGAGCCGCGGATTGGCCGCCAGGCTGGCCGGAAGGCTCATGTCCGCCGGGACTCGATGGCGTCCCAGATCGCCGCCTCAAGATGCACGCCATCGAAGCGCGCGACCTCCTGCAGCCCGGTGGGGGAGGTCACGTTGATCTCGGTGAGGTAGCCGCCGATCACATCGATGCCGACGAAGATCATCCCCGCCTTCTTCAGGTCGGGGCCGATGCGGGCGCAGATCTCGCGCTCGCGCTCGGTCATCACGGTGGGCTCGGGGCGGCCGCCGACATGCATGTTGCTGCGGGATTCGCCGGCCGCCGGCACCCGGTTGATGGCACCCAGCGGCTCGCCGTCGATCAGGATGATGCGCTTGTCGCCCTCCCGCACCGCCGGCAAATATTGCTGCACCATCAACGGCTCGCGCGTGCGCTCGGCGAAGAGTTCGAGCAGCGAATTCACGTTGGAATCCTCCGGCCGCAAATGGAACACCCCCGCCCCGCCATTGCCGAACAGCGGCTTGATGATGATGTGGCCGTGTTTTTGGCGGAAGGCGGCGATCTCAGCCTTGTCCAGCGTCACCAGCGTGTCGGGCATCAGATCCGGGTAGTTCAGAACGAACAGCTTCTCGGGCGCGTTGCGGACCGAGGCAGGGTCGTTCACCACCAGCGTCTTGGGATGGATCATCTCCAGCAGATGGCTTGCGGTGATATAGGCCATGTCGAAGGGCGGATCCTGGCGCATCAGCACCACATCCATGGTCGAGAGATCCAGCGTCTCGACGGGGCCGAAGGTGAAGTGGTTTCCCTTCTGCCGCCGGACCTCGACCGGATGCGCCCGGGCACGGATCTGGCCATGGGCATAGGTCAGGTCACGGACATGGTAGTGCCAGAGCGCGTGACCGCGCGCCTGGGCTTCCAGCATCATGACAAAGGTGCTGTCGCCGTCGATGCCGATGCTTTCCATCGGGTCCATCTGCACCGCGATCTTCAGGGGGCGCGCCATACCAACAGTCCTCGGATGATTTCGCCACCGATGGCAGAGCCCGCGCCCACTGGCAAACGCCCAGGGCCAGTTGACCGAAGCGCGCCAGTGTCGCTTGTTCCCCCCATGCGACCCCTGACCGGGGCGGCAAGGGTGGCCGGGGTGCTCGGCTGGCCGGTCGCCCATTCCCGATCCCCCCTGCTCCACGGCACCTGGCTCGAACGCCATGGCATCGATGGCGCCTATCTGCCGCTGCCGGTGGCGCCCGAGCATTTCGCCGACGCCGTGCGCGCGCTGATGCATCTCGGCTTCCGGGGGGCGAATGTGACCATCCCGCACAAGCAGGCGGCCTATGACCTCTGCGACGAGCGCGAGGCCACCGCCGAGCGCGCCGGGGCGGTGAATACGCTGGTCTTCCGCGACGGGCGGATCATCGGCAGCAACACCGATGGCTGGGGGTTTTGCGAGTCGTTGCGCGAGCAGGTGCCGGGCTGGCGGGCGGATGCGGGGCCCGCGGTGATGCTGGGCGCCGGCGGCGCCGCGCGGGCCATTGCCGCGCGGCTGCTGGACGAGGGCTGCCCGCGCCTGATCCTGGTGAACCGCAGCCTGGACCGCGCCGAGGCGCTGGCCCGCAGCCTGGGCGGGCTGGTGGAGATCGCGGCCCGGCCGGAGCTGTCGGGCGCGGCGCTGCTGGTGAACACCACCAGCCTCGGGATGCATGGGCAGCCGCCGCTGGAGATCGACCTCACGCCGTTGCCTGCCACCGCCGTGGTCGCCGATATCGTCTATGTGCCGCTGGAGACCCCGCTGCTGGCGGCCGCCCGGGCGCGCGGGCTGCGCGGGGCCGAGGGGCTGGGGATGCTGCTGCACCAGGCGCGCCCGGGCTTTCACGCATGGTTCGGCGTGGACCCCCAGGTGGATGCCGATTTGCGCCGGGTCGTGGCGGCCGACATCCCCCCCAAATGAATATCTGGGCATGAAAATTTGGGGCCTCACCGGCAGCATCGGGATGGGCAAGACCACCACCGCCAATGCCTTCCGCCGCCTCGGCGTGCCGGTCTTCGATGCCGATGCCGCCGTGCATGCCTTGCAGGCGCGCGGCGGGGCCGCGGTGCGCCCGATCGGTAGCGCCTTCCCCGGCACGGTCCGCGATGGGGCGGTGGTGCGCGAGGCGCTGCGCGCCGCCGTGCTGGCCGATCCCGCCGCGCTCAAACGGCTGGAGGCGATCGTCCACCCGCTGGTGCGGGACGCCGAGGCCCGCTTCCTCCGCGCCTGCCGCCGCCGCGGCGATGCGATCGCCCTTCTGGATATCCCGCTGCTGTTCGAGACCCGCAACGCCACCGAACGCCGCTACATCCACAAAATCCTGGTCGTCTCCGCCCCTCACGCCGTCCAGCGGGCGCGGGTGCTGCGCCGTCGGGGCATGACGCCGGAGCGCTTCGCCGCCATCCTGGCGCGGCAGATGCCCGATTCCCAGAAACGCCGCCTGGCCGACCGGGTGATCCCCACCGGCCTGTCCCGCCACCACACCCAGGCGGCGATCCGCCGATTGGTGCGGTCCCATGCGTGAGATCGTCCTCGACACCGAAACCACCGGCCTCGACCCGCTGCTCGGCGACCGGGTGATCGAGGTCGCGGCCATCGAGCTGGAAAACCTGCTTCCGACCGGCCGCACCTTCCATTGCCTGGTGGACCCCGAGCGCGACATCCCGGCCGAGGCGACCAAGGTCCATGGCTTCACCCGCGACGACCTGCGCGGCAAGCCGCTGTTCTTCAAGATCGTCGCGGAGATGATGGAATTCCTCGGCGATGCCCCGATCATCGCCCATAACGCGCCCTTCGATTTCGGCTTCCTGGACGCGGAGCTGAAACGCGCCGGCCAAAAACCGCTGGATCGGTCGCGGATGGTCGATACCTACGCCATCGCCCGCGAACGCTACCCGGCGGCCCCCAACAGCCTGGATGCGCTGTGCCGGCGGTTCGAGATCGATCTCTCCGAACGCACTACCCATAATGCGTTGCTGGACGTGCAGCTGCTGGCGCGGGTCTATCTGGAACTGCGCGGCGGGCGGCAGCCGGGGCTGACCCTGGCCGCCAATGCGGCGCAGGAGGATGACGCCCCGATCGCGGTGATCGCCGGGCTCGCCGGCCCGCGGGTGCCGCGCCCGATCCTGCTCGATGCCGCGACGCTGGCCGCCCATGCCGCTTTCGTCGCGAAGCTGAAGGATCCGCTTTGGCAACAGCCGCCCTTTGCGGCGGCGACGCCGGGCGGCTAGACCAGCCCGGAAATCGGGGAGGCAAGGTCATGTCGGACGGACGGCTCGTAATCGGCAATCGGCGGTATTCCTCCTGGTCCCTGCGCGGCTGGATGGCCGTGCGGCTCGCCGGGCTCAAGGTCACGGTGACGACCATCCCGATGACCCGCGTGGATGGCGCCGGTGCCACCCCGGCGATCAAGGCCGTGGCCCCGGCCGGGCTGGTGCCCTTCCTCGAACACCAGGGCGCGCTGGTCTGGGAGAGCCTGGCCATCTGCGAATATTGCGCGGAACTCGCCCCCGCCCTCTGGCCCGCCGACCGGGCCGCGCGCGGCACGCTGCGCAGCATCGCGACCGAGATGCATGGCGGCTTCCTGCCGCTGCGCCGGGCCTTCCCGATGAACCTCGGCGCACGGGCCAGCACCGCAGTGCGGGACGCGCGCATGTCGGCGGAGATCGCGGCCGACCTCACCCGGATCGCCGCCCTTTGGGCGCAGGCAATCGCGCTGACCGGCGGGCCGTTCCTGAACGGCGCCGCGCCGGGTGCCGCCGATGCCATGTATGCCCCGGTGGTGAACCGTATCCACGGCTGGAACCTCACGCTGCCGCCGGCGGCCAGCGCCTATGTCGAGGCGCTGCTGGCGCATCCCGCCATGCGCGAATGGCAGGCGGATGCCGATGCCGAGCCGGCGGAATGGATCCTGCCGCATTACGAGGCGATGATTTCGGACGAGCAGTTGCGATGAACACCGCGACGCTGCTCGACCACGTCGGGATCTGCGCGACCGACCCGCGCCCGGTCTGGGCCGCCTATGAGGCGCTGGGCTTCACCCTCTCCCCCTTCGCGCAGCAATCGGGCGGTTCGCCGCCGGCGCTGCTCGGCACCGGCAACCGCTGCGCGATGCTGCGGCGGGGCTATGTCGAGCTGCTGGGGATCGTCGATCCCACGCTGTTCGACAATGGGCTGTCGCGGTTCCTCGACCGCTACCAGGGCCAGCACATCGTCGCCTTCGCGATGGCGGATGCCGAGGCGAACCTCGCCCGGCTGCGCGCCGCCGGGCTCGACATCCCCGGCATCGCCTGGCTGGAACGGCCGGTCGAGGCGCCCGACGGCCCCCGCGCCCGCTTCGCCCGCCTGCCCTTCCCGGACGCGCCCGAGGGCCGGCTGCAACTGATCCAGCATCTGACCCCGGAACTGCTGTGGCAGGAGCGCTGGCTCACCCACGCCAACCACGCGGTGGCGCTGGAGGAGAGCCTCCTCATCGCGGCCAGCCCGGCCGAGAGCGCCGCCCGGCTCTCCCGCCTCTGCGGCCTGCCGCTGCTGCCCGATCCGGCGGGCGGCTTCGCGCTGCCGCTGCCCCAGGGCGGGCGGGTCCGCATCCTCCCGCCCGAGGCGCTGGAGGCGGTGCTGCCCGGTGTGGTGGCGCCTGGCCTGCCCTTTCTCGCCGGGGTGACGCTGCGCACCGATGACGGCAATGCCGCCGCCAGCGCGCTGCCGGTGCGGCCGGTGCCGGGTGGGTTGATGGTGGAACCGCAGCTCGCCGGAGGCACCGCGCTGGTCTTCGCTGCATGAGGGCCAGCACGGTCGGGGCCTCGCTGCGGAGCTACTACGCCCCTGGCCGGGCGGCGCTGCTGGATGGGTTCCACGCCCGGTTCCTACGGCCGGGCGATGTCGGCTTCGACATCGGCGCCCATGTCGGGGATCGCAGCGCCAGCTTTCGGCGCCTGCATGCGAGGGCCGTGGCGGTGGAGCCGCAGCCGGCGCTGCTGCGCGCGCTGCGGCTGATCTTCCACCGTGACCCGGGCGTGGCGCTGGTCGCGGCCCTGGTGGGGGCGGCGCCAGGCAGCGCCACGCTGCGGCTGAATTCCCGCAACCCGACCGTGGCCTCCGCCTCAGAGGCCTTCATCGCCGCAGCCGAAGGGGCCGCGGGCTGGGACGACCAGGTCTGGGATGGCGCGCTGCTCCTGCCGGTGACGACGCTGGATGCGCTGGCGGCGGAGCATGGCCCGCCCGCCTTCGTGAAGATCGATGTGGAGGGCTATGAGGCCGAGGCGCTGGCCGGGTTGAGCCGCGCGGTGACGGCGCTGTCCTTCGAATTCACCACCATCCAGCGCGACGTGGCTTTGGCCTGCCTTTCGCGGCTGGGGCAGCTCGGGCCCTATCGCTTCAATGCCTGCCTCGGGGAATCCTATCGTCTGGCGCTGCCAGGCCCGGTCGGCGCCGAGGATATGGCCGCCTGGATCCAGGCCCTGCCGCATGCGGCCAATTCGGGCGATGTCTATGCGGCGCTGGATGGGCGCGTGCTGCTCCCGTGACCTTCGAGGCCCTCACCCGGCATCTGGCCCTGGGCGCGGCGCTGGCGCTGCTCTCTGCGCTTGTCGTGGCCTTCATGATCCGCTTCCCGGTCATGGACCCGCCCGAGGCGCGCAAGGCGCATAAGGTGCCGACCCCGCGCGGCGGCGGCGTCGGCATCGTCGTCGCCTTCATGACCGGCATCGCCGCGCTCTATGTGGCCGCGCGCTTCGCCCGGATCGAGGAGATGCAGTTCCTCGGCGTGATCGCCGCGGCGCTGGCGATCGCCATCGTCTCCTTCATCGACGATGTGAAGAATTTGCGATTTTCGGCCAAGCTCGCGGCCCAGACCCTGGCGGCGCTGGTGGCGATCGGCTCGGGGCTGGTGGTGGACCGGATCGCCATCCCCTGGGTGGGGGAGCTGTCGCTGGGATACTGGGGCGCATTGGCGACGGTGTTCTGGATCGTCGGCTGCACCAATGCGGTGAACTTCATGGATGGGCTGGATGGGCTGGTCGGCGGCACCTGCCTGATCGTCTGCGCCGTGCTGGCCGTGGTCGCGGCCGGGCAAGGGGGCTGGTTCGTCTATGCCACAGCGTTGCTGTTGGGGTCAGGCATCCTCGGCTTCCTGCCGTTCAACCTGCATCCCGCGCGCATCTTCATGGGCGATGTGGGCAGCCAGTTCCTCGGCTTCATGCTGGCGGTGCTGGCGGTTGCGGCGGCGGGGTTCGATTCCGCGCAGATCTCGTTCCTTATCGTGCCGCTGCTGATGTTCGGCCTGCTCGCCGATGCCGCCTTCACCTTGCTCCGGCGGGCGCTCAAGGGGGTCTCGGTCGCGGCCCCGCATCGCGCGCATCTCTATCAGACGGCACAGCTTTCGGGCGTTCCCATCCGGGTGGTGGCGGGCATTCATTGGGGTTTCGCATTGTTTCATGGGGGGCTGGTTTGGCTCTTTCTGGCCTTGCCGGGTACGATGAAGCCTCTGGTGGTGCTGCCCGCTCTCGCGGTGCAGGCCACATGGGCCGCCTATGTCGTCGTGCGGATGCGTCGCGCGGGGCTGAGTTGGCAGGACTGAGCCATCTCACGTTTGCGTGACGCGTCAAAACCGCGAGGTTTCGCCCGGCGTTGAGGAGATGTGATCCTGACCGATATCCCCTCACCGCGAGAGATCGCTCGAAACGGTGCGCTTTTCCTCGACTTCGACGGAACTCTTGTCGATATCGCACCGACCCCCGAATCCGTTCACGTCCCCGCAAGCCTGCCCGGACTGCTCATTCGGGTCGCGGCCCGGCTGGAGGGGGCGCTGGCGATCCTGACCGGGCGGCCGCTCGCGGTCGTGGACGCCTTCCTGGCACCCGCCCGTTTCGCCGCCGGCACGGAGCATGGCTCCTTCCTGCGCCATACCCCGGACGCCACCCCAATTGCCACGACCGGCACGGAAGTGCCCCAGGCCTGGCGCGACCAGGCGGACCGGCTGCGCGCACGCTTCCCCGCCGCACAGGTCGAGCACAAGCAGGCGGGGTTCGCGGTGCATTTCCGCGCCAACCCCGAAGCCGGCCCGCCGATCGAGATCGCCTTGGCCGCCCTGGTCGAGACCGATCCGCGCTTCGCCCTGCTGCCGGCCCGCATGGCCTGGGAAGTGAAGCCCCGTGGAGCCGACAAGGGCACGGCGCTGGAGGCGCTGATGCGAGCGGCACCGTTCCTCGGGCGCCGGCCGATGATGATCGGCGATGATGTGACCGATGAAGACGCGATGGCCGCCGCGCGCCGTGCCGGCGGCTGGGGCCTGCGCCTGCAGGATACTTTTGGCGATCCCGCGGCGTTACACGTCTGGCTCGCGGCGATTGCCGAGGCGTGCCCAAATAATGCGATGCCGCAGTGAACCGGCCATGATGCGGGAGGACATGTTTTGGCACGCCTGGTAATCGTCTCCAACCGGGTTCCGGCCCCCAGGCCGAACAAGGAAGAAAAGGCGGGCGGGCTGGCGGTCGCGCTGAAGGACGCGCTGACCGGGCGGCCCGCGTTGTGGTTTGGCTGGTCAGGACATATCAGCGCCTCGACCGAGCCCAATGTTCACGTCGTCGGCGACACCACCTTCTGCACGCTGGACCTGACCGAGCGCGAGCATCGGCTGTATTACGCTGGCTTCTCCAACGGGATGCTGTGGCCGCTGCTGCATTACCGGGTCGGGCTCACGGAATTCCGGCGCGAGGAGCTTGAGGGCTATCGCGCCGTCAACGAAAAATTCGCCAATTCCCTCATGCCGCTGCTGCGGCCGGACGACATGATCTGGGTCCATGACTTCCACCTGATCCCGCTCGGCGCGGCCTTGCGGGCGCTGGGGGCGAAGCAGCGCGTCGGCTTCTTCCTGCATGTCCCCTTCCCGCCGGCGGCGCTGTTCGATGCGCTGCCGCAGGGCCAGGGCCTGCTTGCCGATTTGAAAGCCTATGACCTGGTCGGCGTGCAGACCGAGAGCGATGCCGAGAATCTGCGCAATGCCATGCATGACGGCGCGCATGTCGGCGCCTTCCCGATCGGCATGGATGCCGCCGGCTTCGCCGCCGATGCGGTGAAATCCGTGCGCCGCAAGGAGGCCCTGCGCCTCTCCGCCAGCCTCAGCGGACGCGCGCTGATCCTGGGCGTGGACCGGCTCGATTACTCCAAGGGACTGCCGGAACGGTTCAAGGGCTATGCGGCGCTGCTCAAACGCTTCCCCGAGCACCGCAACAAGGTGACCTTCCTCCAGGTCGCCCCGATCAGCCGGGGCGATGTGGCGCAATACCGCGCGCTGAAGCGCGAGCTGGACGAGTTGGCGGGCCGGATCAACGGCGAGCACGGCGACATCGACTGGAACCCGATCCGCTGGATCACCCGCGGCGTGCCGCGGGCGCAGCTTGCCGGCTTCCATCGCCTCGCGCGGGTCGGGCTGGTGACGCCACTGCGCGACGGGATGAACCTCGTGGCCAAGGAATTCATCGCCGCGCAGAACCCGCATGATCCGGGTGTGCTGGTGCTGTCCCGCTTCGCGGGTGCGGCGGCCGAGCTCAAGGGCGCGATCCTGGTGAATCCGCACGACCCCGAGGAAATCGCCGAGGGGCTGCACGCCGCGCTGACCATGGACACCGCCGAGGCGAAGTCACGCTGGGCGGTGGATATGGAGACGATCCTGGCAAACTCCGCCGCGCATTGGTCGCAGCGCTTCATCGATGCGCTGCAGGCGTCTCAGGCCGCGTTGGTGAACTGAAGCGCGGCCAGCCGGGCGTAAAGCCCGCCCTGGCGCACCAGCGCGTCATGCGTGCCGGTCGCGACGATGCGCCCGGCCTCCATCACCACGATCCGGTCGGCGCGGCGCACGGTCGCGAGGCGATGCGCCACCACCAGCGTGGTGCGGCCTTGCGCCAGCCGGGCCAGGGCCAGTTGCACCGCCTGTTCGGATTCCGCATCCAGCGCGCTGGTCGCCTCATCCAGCAGCAGGATCGGCGGGTCGCGCAGGATGGCGCGGGCGATGGCGATGCGCTGCCGCTGGCCACCCGAAAGCATCACCCCCCGCGCGCCGAGGAAGCTGTCGTAGCCTTGCGGCAGCGCCTCGACGAACCCGCCGGCGGCGGCGGCCTCGGCGGCGGCGCGGACCTCGGCCATGGTGGCATCGGGGCGGCCGTAGCGGATGTTCTCCGCCGCCGTGGCGCTGAAGATCACCGGATCCTGCGGCACCAGCCCAAGGCGGCCGCGCAGGGCGGCGGGATCGACCCGGGCGATATCCACCCCATCGACCAGCACCCGCCCCGAACCGGGGTCGTAGAAGCGCAGCAGCATCTGGAGCACCGTGGTCTTGCCGGCGCCCGAGGGGCCAACCAGCGCCACCGTCTCCCCCGGCGACACCTCCAGCGAGAAGCCTTCCAACGCCGATTGGCGGGGCCGGGTCGGGTAGTGGAAGGTCACGTTCTCCAGCGCCAGCCGGCCTTGGGGCGGGCTCGGCAGCAGCAGCGGGCTGGCGGGGGCGGCGATGCCGGGCACCTCGGCCAGCAGCTCCAGCAGCCGGTCGGCGGCGGCGGCGGCGCGCTGGATCTCGCCCCAAAGCTCGCTGATGGTGGCGCCGGAGCTTGCCATCAGCACCGCGTAGAAGATGAAGGCCGACAATTCGCCCGCCGTCATCCGCCCGGCGATCACATCCTGCCCGCCAACCCAGAGGCTGAAGGTGATCGCCCCGAAGCCCAGCAGGATGACGATCAGGATCAGCCCGGCGCGGGAGGCGATGCGGCGCAGCGCCGCCTGGACCGAACCCTCGATTTCATTCGAGAAGCGCTGGCGGTCCACCGGCTCATGGGTGAAGGCCTGCACGGTGCGCAGCCCGTTCAGCGTCTCCTCCGCGGTCGCGGCCAGATCGGCGATCCGTTCCTGCGCCGCCTTGGACAGGCGGCGTTCGCGGCGGCCGAACAACACCAGCGGCACCATCACCATCGGCACCACGATGACGATGAGACCCGCGAGCTTGGGGCTGGTCACCACCAGCAGGATGAAGGCGCCGATGGCGGTGATCGTCGTCCGCAGCCCCATCGAGATCGCCGAGCCGATCAGCGATTGCAGCAGCGCGATATCCGCCGTGAGGCGGGAGAGGATGTCCCCGGTGCGCGCCGTCTCGAAGAAAGTGGAGGACAGGGTGATGACATGGTTGAAGACGCTGCGCCGCAGATCGGCCGCAACCCGCTCCCCCAGCCAGGAGACGAGGTAGTAGCGAGCGGCCGAGGCGAAGGCCAACCCCGCCACCACCGCCAGCAGGAACAGCGCCGCGCGGTTGAGGTTCGCCGCGCTGCGGCTGGTGAAGCCGTTGTCGATCAGCCCCTTGAGCCCCTGGCCGACCAGCAGCACCAGCCCCGCCGCGACCAGCAGGGCCACCGCCGCCCCGATGGCGCGGCCGGCATAGGGGCGCAGATAGGGGAAGATCAGACGCAGGGAGGCGATGGGCGGGCGTGCAGGCTGTTCCAACGACATCAACTCACCCCCGTCAATCGGCCGATAGATTGGAACGCCGGGGCGGCGCGGCCAGGGGTCGCCTACCGCACTGCATCAAGAAGGGCGTCGGGGAGTGCCATTGGCCGGGCCGCATAGGTCCAGACCAGCCAGGCCTCGACCCGCCGGCCCGGGAAGGTCTGCCGCAGCAGCGTCCGGTAGGCCGCCATCTGGCGCAGGTAGAGGGGCGCCACCTGCGCCGGGCTCTCGGGCGGGGGGCGGTTGGTCTTGTAGTCCAGCACCACCACCCGGTCCGGCGTGACCAGCAGCCGGTCCACCTGCCCCGACAGCAGCCGGTCCCCGATCCGCCCCACGATCGGCGCCTCGGCGAGGCTGCCCGGGCCGAAGACCTCCCGGAGTTGCGGGTGGTCGAGGATCGCCATCGCCTCGGCGAGCACCCCCTCCTCCATCCTCGCGCCCAGCCCCTGGCGCGCCAGCCAGGTCGCGCCGGCGGCGGCACGCCCGGCGGCGGGCAGGTCCGGCAGATGCTGCAACAGCGCATGCACCAGCCGCCCCCGCCGAAACCGCTCGCCGCGCGGATCGGCACGGCCATGCGGGGCGGCGGCGGGGGTTTCCTCCTCGCCGGGCAGGCCGGAGGGGGAGAGCGGATCGGCCCGCGCCTCGGGCGCCGCCGGAATGGCGGCCCAAAGCGGGAGCGTATGGGCCGCGCCGCCCGGGGTTGCCACGGCGGCGCGGCGGGGCTCGGCGATCTGCGGCGTGACCAGGCGCCGCAAAGGCAGCCCGCCGGTGTCGCTGCCGGGCGGGCCATGGGGGAAGGGCGCGTCCTCCACCCCCGCCAGCCGGTCGAAGCCGGCCGCGACCTTGGCATGCCAGCCCGGCGCGGATTTGCGCTGCCAGCCGCAGACGATCAGCCGGTCCTCCGCCCGCGTCAGCGCGACATAGAGCAGACGGTTGTCCTCCTCCGCCCGCGCCTGGGCCTCGGCCTGGACCAGCGCCTCGAAGGCGGGGATTTTCCGGGCCTCGGGGCGGCGCGGGGTGAACAGCGGCAGGGTCATGCCGCGATGCTGGGCGAAGGCCAGCACCTCGCGCCCCTGGCCGGGGCCGACATCGGGCAGGAAGACGATCGGCGCCTGGAGGCCCTTGGCGTTGTGGACGGTCATGATCCGCACCGCATCGGCGCCGCTTTCGGCCTCTCGCTTCACCTCGGCGCCGCCCGCGCGCAGCCGGTGCAGGAAGCCTTGCAGGTCCGGCGGGTGGCGGCGCTCATCGGCCAAAGCCGCGTTCAGCAGCTCGTCCAGCGGGTCGGCCGCCTCCGGCCCCAGCCGCGCGAGCAGCCGCGCGCGGCCGCCATCCTCGGCCAGCAGCCCGGCGAGCAGGCTATGCGGCGTGGCCCCGGCGGCGCGGGCGGCGACGCCCGCCAGCCAATCCGCCGCGGCCCCGAGCGGCCCGGCCCCCGCCCGATGCGCCATCAGCGCGGCCCAGAGGCTGCCAAGCCGGCCATGGGCCAGGGTGAACAGCCGCTCCTCATCCAGCCCGACCAGGGGTGATTTCAGCACCGCCGCGAGCGACAGGTCATCCTCCGGCAGCAGCAGCACGTCGCAGAGGGCGAGCAGGTCCACCACCGCGATCTGCTCGGTCAGCGCCAGGCGATCGACGCCGCCGACCGGCACGCCGCGGGCCTTCAACGCGGCGGTCAGAGCGGCGAGGAAGGGCTTGTACCGCTTCTGCACCAGCACCAGCACATCGCCCGCGCGGATCGGCCGGTCGCGGGCAGGCAGGCGTTCCGCGGCGATCATGCCGGCGATGCGGGCGGCGATCGCCTCGGCGCATTCGGCCGCCGCATCGGGGGCGGAGACGGGGGTGTCGGGGACGATCCAGGCCTCGGCCTCGGCCACCGGCTGGCGGCGGAACAGCGGCCAAAGCTCGACCTCCCCCGCCTGCCCCGCGCGGTCGGCGACGTGGCGCAGGCTGTGGGTCGGGGCGACCACACCCTCGGCGGCCTCAGGCGCGGCGAAGACGGCATCGACCAGCGCCAGCACCGGCGGGGTGGAGCGAAAGGAGACGTTGAGCGGCACGGTCGCGAAGGTCTGCCCGGCCGCCGCCACATCGCGGGCGAAGCGGCGGCGCTCGCGCTCGAACCCGGCCGGATCGGCGCCCTGGAAGGCGTAGATCGACTGCTTTGGGTCGCCGACCGCGAAGACGGTGCGGATGCGGTCGCGGCTGCCCTGGCCGGTGAAGAACTCGCCGGCCAGGGCGCCGGCGATGGCCCATTGCGCGCGGTTGGTGTCCTGCGATTCATCCAGCAGCAGATGGTCCAGCCCGCCATCCAGGCGGAACAGCACCCAGGCGCTGCCGGGGTCGCGCAGCAGCGCCTCGGCCGCGGCGATCAGATCGTCGTAATCCAGCAGCCCGGCGCGGCGTTTCTGGGCGCGGTAGGCGTCGCGGATCGGCACCGCCAAAGCGGCGAAGGCCAGCGAGGCGGCACGCAGCCGGTGCCCGGCGCATTCGGCCTCGATCCCGGCCAGGCGCGCGGCCTCGGCCTGCATCGCCTCCAGCACCTCCTGGTGGTTGGCGCCGAGACCCCCCTTGGTGGCGAGGTTCCGTTCCGCCTTTGCCTCCAGCTTCTGGGTCAGGAACACGTCCCGCCATTCCTCGAAGCGGGCGCGGCGCGGCACCTCGGGCAACGCCAGCCAGGCGGACATGGCGAGGCCGCGCTTGGCATCCGAGCCATCGGGCTTGGTCCGCGCCTTCATCAGCGCGATGCGGAGCAGGCTGTCCGGCGGGGCGCAGGCGCGGCAGCGCACGGCCTCCTCATCGGCATCCGGGTCCACGCCGGCCCATTCGGCCAGCGCCCGACTGAGCGCGGCCGCCGCCACCGTATCGGCGGGCAGGCCGTCGCGGCGGGAGAGGGCGGTGCGCAGCGCGTCATCCAAGCCCCGGCTATCGGTCTCGCCGGCCAGGAAGGCCAAGGCCTCGACCGGCCCCGCGCCGACGGCCAGCGCCTGTTCGCGGGCGGCGGCGGTCAGCGCGGTCTGCTCCACCGTCTCCGCGACGCGGAACCGCGGCGGCAGTTGCGCCTCGATCGGGAAGCCGCGCAGCAGCCCTTGGGCGAAGGCGTGGATGGTGCTGATCCGCATGCCCCCCGGCAGGTCCAGCACCGTCGCGAACAGGCTGCGCGCCCGGGTCAGGGTCGCCGCATTCGGCACCGTGCCGGTCAACTCGGTCAGCGAGGCAGCGAGCCCCGCCGCATCCGCCACCGCCCATTCGCCCAGGCGCCGGTTCAGCCGGTTCGCCATCTCCGCCGCCGCCGCCTTGGTGAAGGTCAGGCACAGCAGCCGCCCCGGCTCCTGCCCCGGCACCAACAGCAGCCGCAGCACGCGGTCGGTCAGCACCTTGGTCTTGCCCGACCCGGCCGAGGCATCGACCCAGGCCGAGACCACCGGGTCCGAAGCTTCCCGCTGCGAGGCAGCGGCCACACGCGCGGCGCCGCTCATGCCTCGTCGTCCCCCTCGCCCCATTCATCCTCACGCGACAGATGCGCGTAATCGGAGCCCATGGCCGACCGCTTGGGGTGCGGCCGGGCCAAAAAGGCCGTGCGCGCGCGGAGAAAACGCCGGGCCAGTTCGCGCGTCTGGTCCAGCGCATGCGCGGCCATGGCCTCGATCTTCTCCACGGTATCGGCCGGCACGCGCAGCTCCCCCGGCTCCCCGCCGCCCGAGAGGCGGCGATACTCCAACCGCGTCACCAGATGCCCCGGCGGCACGCCCGGCAGGGCATCGGCGCCGATCATCGCGGCCTCCAGCGGCAGTTGCGGCTTGTGGCCCTCCGCCACCGCCTTGTTGCCCGGCAGCGCCCCGGTCTTGAAGTCGAGCAGCGCCAGCCCGCCGCCGGGCAGCAGATCCACCCGATCCGCCCGCCCGGTCAGCGTCACCGGCGGCGACAGCCCCAGCGACAGCCGCCCGGCGAGTTCCGGCAGGCGCAGGCTCGGCGGCGCCGCATCCTCGATCGCCACCACCCAATCGCCGATCCGGGCCAGCCGCGCCTGCCAGAAGGCCAGCAGCGCCGGGCGCACGGCATAGGGCTCCAGCGCCCGCGCGGCGGCTTCGGCGAAGAGCGCGCGGGCGACCTCAGCGCCGGGCCAGGGCTGGCCATGCAGCCGCCGCGCCCAATCGGCCATGGCGGCATGCACGGCGATGCCGAAATCCTGCGCGCCCAGGTCCGCGTCCAGATCGTCGAGGCGGCGCAGCTTCAGGATGCGCCGGGCGTAGAAGGCATAGGGGTCGGCGATCAGGGCCTCGACCTCGGTGACCGAGATCGTGTCCGGCCGGGCATGCAGCGGCGGGTTGGGCGCGGGGCGGGCAAAAGCTCCGGGCGGCGGCTGGCGGTCCAGCGCCTCGGCCCAGGCGGCGGCGGGGTGCTCGGGCAAGGGCTGCCCCTGCCCGCCCAGGAAGGTCGCGAGCCGGGTCAACCAGCGCGCCGGCTGGGTCGGCGCGCCGCCGCGCTTTTGTGCGCGCGAGAGCACCACTTCGGTGCAGGAGGCCGCGAGCAGCAGGAAATCGGCCGCCTGCCGCCCGATGCGCGCCTCCACCTCCGGCAGCCCGAAATCCCGCCGCATCGGGCGGGAGAGCCAGGGGCCGGGATCGGTGCCGGCGGGCCAGAGCCCTTCCTCCAGCGCCCCCAGCACCACGCGGTCGAAGCGTTGCAGCCGGGATTCGAGCAGGCCGAGGATCGCGACGCGCGGATGCGCGCCCCGGCCCCGGGTGGCGCGGATGGCCGGTGCCAATGGCCCCTCCAGCGCCGCATCGAACAGGCTCGGCCAGGCGGAGGGCGCGATCGGCGGGAGGGCGGCCATCGCCGGTTCCAGCGCCGCGAGGTGCAGCGCCAGCGGCTCGCCCTCCTCCCCGGCGTAGAGGCGCAAACCGCCCTCGCGGTCATCGGTCGCGGCCAGGGCCTCGGCCGTGGCCATCTGGGCGGCCAGTAGCTCGGCCGGCTCGCGCTCCGGCGCATGCGGTAGGCGGTCGAATCCCGCGAAGCAGCGGTCGAGTGCTGCCAGCAGCGGCTGCACCTGCGCCCAGCGCTCGGCCCGCGCCTCTCCGGCCAGGCTCGCCTGGGCGGCGGCACGCAGCCCCGCGAGCCCTGGCGCCGGCCGCGCGCCGCGCAGCACCCAGATCTCCAGCGCGCGGACCATGGCGATCCAGTCCAGCCGGGACATGCCCCCGGCGGCCAGCGGATGCTTCAGCAGCGACAGCAGCGGCACCGGGGCGAAGTCCTCGGCGACCGCGCGGGCGACCAGGCGCAGGAAGGCGCCGCCCTCGGTTTCGGCCAGCGGCTGGCCGGCGCTGTCATCCGCGACCACGCCGAAACGCAGCAGTTCGGCCGAGACCCGGCGCGCCAGATCCCGATCGGCGGTGACCAGTGCTGCGGTCGCGCCGGGGGTTTCCAGGGTCTCGCGCAAGGCCAGGGCGATGGCGACGGCCTCCGCCTGGGCATCGGGGGCGGCGATGGTGGACAGCCCGGCCAGCGCCGCCCCCCAATCCGCGCGGTCCCGCCAGTCGGGCAGAGCCAGCCCCTCGGCGGGGCGCAGCGCCAGCCCCAGCAGCCGCGCGCGGGCCTCGGGCGCCGTCGCGACCACCACGGGCCAGGGGCGCAAATCGCCGGCCGTGGCCCCCAGCGCCGCCAGCAGCCGTGCCTGCCCGGAAAGCGGATGCGTCGGCGCGGCGCGGATCGCGTCCTCCAGCGCCGGCAGGGGCTCCGGCGCGCCATGCAGCACCACCTCGCCGCGCGGCAGCCGGGCGACCATGGCGAGGAAGGCGACGGCGGCGGGAATGGTGCCGCCCGCCCCGATCCCGGCGGCGATCACCGGGTCCTGCGGCGGATCGGCGGCCCAGGCCGCGGTCTGCACCCTGAGGGCGGCGACGCGACGGGCACCGATATCGAGCAGCCCCTGCCCCGCCAGCCAGCCCTGCCAATCGGCCAGCACCGCTTCCAGGAAGCGCAGGGTCACCTGCCAATGGGTCGCGAAATTCTCCGGCACCAAGCTCGCGAGCCGGGCCGGATCGGCATCCTCCAGCGCGATCTCATCCAGCAGCCGGGCCAGTTCGGCGGCCATCGCCCAGGCCTGGGGCGGGGTGCCGGGCCCGCCGAGATGCGCGGGCAGCCGCAGCACGCAGGCCGCCAGCACCGCGAGGCGCCGGGCCGGCTCGACCGCGGGCGGCAGGGCCAGCAGCCCCGGCAGTGCCAGATCCTCGGCATCCTCGACCGACAGCCCGGCCAAGGCGCGCATGCGCGGCAGCAGCATGGCCGGCGCCCCCGAGCCCGCCGCCTGGAGGAAGGCCCCATGCAGCGCCCGGGCGGCACGGCGGGTGGGCAGCAGGATGGTCGCGCGGGCCAGCGCCAGCGGGTCGTCACCGACCTCGCGCAGCACACCCGCCGCCAGGCTGCCGAGGAAATCGGCATGGGCGGGAATGCTGGCCAGGCGGATCAGAACAGGCGCCTCGGCAGCCCATCGGCCAGGGCCTGGCCGGCCTGCTGCAAATCCGCAGGGGTCGAGAGGTGGAACCAGGCCCCGTCATGCACCAGCGCGAAGCCGCGCCCGGCCTCGATCGCCGCGTCATAGATGCGGTTCAGGCTGAAGGCGCCAGTGGGCGCGCCCTCGAAGGCCGCAGGGGCGAGGATCTGCACGCCGCCGAAGAGGTAGGGCGCGATCTCCCGCTCCTTCGGCCGCCGCAGATGGCCCACAGGATCGAGGAAGAAATCGCCGCGCCCGACCTCACCCTCCACTGTCGCGGCGCGGATCAGCAGCAGCAGCACATCCATGGTCGCGGGATCGAAGGCCTGGGCGAGCCGGGTCAGCGCCGGGCGCGGCCCATCCAGCCAGAAGGCATCGCCATTCACCACGGCGAAGGGCCCCTCCCCCAAATATGGCAGGGCCGCCGCCACGCCGCCGCCGGTTTCCAGCAGCGTCGTTTCGGTCAGGACGGTCACCTCGGGGCTGGTCCGCCCGGCGCAGGCCGCGACGATCTGCTCCGGTAGCCAATAGGCATTCACCACCGCCTGCCCGATCCCGGCATCGGCGACACGGTCCAGCGCATGGTCGAGCAGCGACCGCCCGGCCAGCGGCAACAGCGGCTTGGGCCGGGTCTCGGTCAGCGGACGCATCCGCGTGCCGAGGCCCGCCGCCAGCACCATGGCATGGGTCAGGGTGATGCCGGGCGGGGTCTCGGGGGTCAGCGAAAACGTCAAAGGGCTCGGTCCTCGATTGGGTCGGCTAGTGTCCTGCCCCCGAAGTTCGCCGCTCTTCGCGGCGAGCTTTGGGGATAAGCAGGCCACTCAAAACGAAGGCTAGTGTCCCGAAGCTGAAGGCAGCCGCACAGCGGCGAACTTCAGATGCGGGACACTAGGGGCAGTGTCCCGCATCCGGGGCGCCATGTCGCGCGGGTTGCAGCGCAGGTGATGCGGCACCGCATCATCCAAAAAGGCGGCCAGCGGGGCGCAGGCGGGATGCGCCAGGGCGCGGCCGAGCATGGCCCAGCAGCGCGGGCCGTGGACGAGGTAGCCGGGCTTGCCATCCCGCAGCGCCAGCCGGACCCAGAGCGCCGCCACGCGCAGATGCCGCTGCGCCGCCAATGCGGCCATGGCGGCGGTGAAACCGGCCGGGTCCAGCTCCGGCCGCAGCGCCAGATAGCGCGCGATCGCCGCCGCCCGCACGGCGGGCGCCACATCGCGCCGGGCATCCTCGACCAGGCTGACAAGGTCATAGGCGGGGTGGCCGATGGCCGCGTCCTGGAAGTCGATCACCCCGGTGCCGGCAGGACCCGCGCGATCGGGCAGGTCCAGCAGATTGGCGGGGAAGTAGTCGCGGTGGACGAAGCAGCCCGCGCCCTCGAAGGGCGCCAGCATGGCCGTCAGCGCCCGCGCGAGCCCGGCGGCAGCGGCGGCCGAGGCGGGAGCGCCGAAGGCCGCGGGCCACCACCAGTCCCGGAAGGTCGCTGCCGTGGCCACGACCATGGCCGCCGAATCCCAGGCCGGCAGACCGGGCGGCGGCGGTGCGGCATGCAAAGCGGCGAGGGTTTCGACCGCCCGGCCATAGAGGCGCTGAGCCGCCTCGGGGGCCGTATCCAACAGCATCGCATGGGTGGCCTCGCCGAAATCCTCGATCAGCAGGAAACCCGCCTCGGCATCGGCGGCCAGGATCTTGGGGGCTGAGAGGCCGATACGGGCGAGGTGCCGCGCGACATGCAGGAAGGGCCGCACATCCTCGGGCGCCGGCGCGTCCATCAGCAGCGCGCCGCCGGCAAGCCGGGTATAGGCGCGGCGGGACGCATCCTGCGGCAAGGGCCGCCGCGCCGCGCCGGCGAAGCCATGCGCGGCCAGGAAGGCCTCGGCCAGTTGGCGGCGGTCGGTCATGCGAGGCGATCCTCCCAGCCCGCGAGATGGGCGATGCGGCTGTCCTCGGTGGCGCCGGGGGCGAGGCTCACGCTGAGCGCGTCCCGCGGGCGCAGCTCGCCCAGCCGGTCCGGCCATTCGACCAGCACGATCCCCTCCCGCGCCTCGTCCCAGCCAAGCTCCGCGACATCGCCCACCCCATCCAATCGCCACAGGTCGAAGTGATGCACGACCGCGCCCGGCAGATCATAGGCCTGGACCAGAGTGAAGGTCGGCGACGGCACTTCCAAGCCCGCATCGCCGGCCCTGGCCCGCAGGAACGCACGCGCGAGCGCTGATTTCCCCACGCCCAGCGGCCCCTCCAGCAGGATCGCGTCGCCGGGCCGCGCCAAGCCTGCGAGTCGCGCGGCCAGGGCCTCGGTCGCGGCGAGGCTGGGGAGAATCAAAGGATCGGGCATGGCGCGGAGCTTATGTGCCAGCCTGGGCAGACCCTCACAAGCATGGCCCCCATAGGCATGACTGGCCGCGCGGCCCATCTGCGCCTATTTCCGGGGCCGGTAGATCGGGGTTGGGCATGATCGAGACGGATGTTGCGATCATCGGGGCGGGGCCGGTTGGCCTGTTCGCGGTGTTCGAATGCGGAATGCTGAAGATGCGCTGCGTGGTGATCGACGCGCTCGATGCCATCGGCGGGCAATGCAGCGCGCTCTACCCAGAGAAACCGATCTACGACATTCCGGCCCATCCCGCGATCGATGGCGGCGAGCTGATCCAGGCACTGGAGCGCCAGGCCGCCCCCTTCGCGCCGCATCTGCTGCTGGGCCAGCGAGTGGAGAGCCTGGCCGATGTCGGCGACGGCTGGCTTGAGATCGGCACCAGCGCCGGGGCCCGGGTGCGGGCCCGAGCGGTGGTGATCGCGGCGGGTGCCGGCGCCTTCGGCCCCAACCGCCCGCCTCTGGCGGGGATCGAGCCCTTCGAGCTGACCGGCGGCGTGCGCTACTTCGTCGCGCGCAAGGAGGAGTTCCGGGGCAAATCCGTCGTCATCGCCGGTGGCGGCGACTCGGCGGTGGATTGGGCGCTGAGCCTCAAGGACGTGGCCGCGAAGGTCTATTTCGTCCATCGCCGCCCGAAATTCCGCGCCGCCCCGGAGAGCGTCGCAAGGCTGGAAGCCGCGGCCGCGGCCGGCGAGGTGGAGATGGTGATCCCCTACCAGCTGCATGGCCTGTCCGGTGAGGCGGGGCTGCTGCGACAGGTCGAGGTCGCGACCCTGAAGGGCGAGACCCGCAGCCTGCCGGCCGATCATCTGCTGGCCTTCTTCGGCCTGTCGATGGAGCTGGGGCCGATCGCCGATTGGGGCCTGGGGCTCGACAAAAGCCACGTCACGGTCACGCCCGCGACGCTGGAGACGAACCTGCCGGGCGTCTTCGCGATCGGCGATATCGCGACCTATCCGGGCAAGCTGAAGCTGATCCTGCAAGGCTTCTCGGAGGCCGCGATGGCGGCGCATGCGATCCACCCCCGGGTGTTCCCGGGCGAGGCGCTGCACTTCGAGTATTCGACCAGCAAGGGGGTCGCTGTGGCCTAACGCTGCGTCTTCGGGCAGAAAAAACTGCTCCGCCCGGACTGCGTGATCTGCTGCACCCCGCCGCAGCCGGGCAGTCCAGGGCAGTCCGGGCAAGGCTGCCCGGCGCGGCCATAGACGGCGAAATTCTCCTGGAAGATGCCGATCTCGCCATCCGCGCGCACATAGTCGCGCAGGGATGAGCCGCCCGCCTCGATGCTCTCGGTCAGCACCGCCTTGATCGCCGGCACCAGCCGCACCGAGCGCGCGCCCGCCACGGTCCCGGCCAGCCGCAGCGGCGAGATGCCGGCGCGGTAGAGCGCCTCGGCGACGTAGATGTTGCCCAGGCCCGCCACGATCTTCTGGTCGAGCAAGGCGGCCTTGATCGGCGTCTGCTTCCCGGTCAGTGCGGCCCCCAGCACGGCGGGGGTGAAGGCGTCGTCCAGCGGTTCCGGCCCGATGCCGACCAGCAGGCGATGGGCATCCTCGGCCGCGGTCGGCACCAGATCGACGCAGCCGAAGCGGCGCGGATCGACGAAGCCGATGCGGGTGCCGTCATCCAGGGTCATCACCAGATGCTCATGCAGCTCCGGCGGGGCGTTGTGGCCGCGGGCATCGCTGATCGCCCCCTGCGGCCCCTGGCGCGCGGCGACGTAGGCCGAGCCGCGCGCCACCATCCGCCCGGACATGCCGAGGTGGATGAGCACGCTGGTGCCGCCCTCGATCCGCATCAGCATGAACTTCGCGCGACGCCGAAAACTCAGCACCTCGGCCCCGGTCAGCCGCGCCGCCAAGCCCTTGGGGAAGGGCCAGCGCAGCCCTTCCCGCATGGTTTCGGCGTGGCGGATGCGGCGCCCCTGCATCACGGCGGCCAGGCCGCGCATCACTGTCTCGACTTCGGGAAGTTCAGGCATGGGGGCTTGCTTACCGCAAACGCGCGACGGCGCTATATGCGAAGGCATGACCCAGCCAGAGACCGCCGATTTCGGCTTCCGCGACGTCCCCCGCGACCAGAAGGCCGGCATGGTCCGCGCCGTCTTCGACAGCGTGGCACCATCCTATGACGCCATGAACGATCTGATGTCCCTCGGCCTGCATCGGGTCTGGAAGCGGATCTTCGTCAACACGATCGGCGCCGGGCCGCGCGACACGCTGCTGGATCTGGCGGCCGGGACCGGCGATGTCGCCTTCCTGGCCAAGGAACGGGGTGCCGCCGAGGTGATCCTGGCCGATATCAACCACAGCATGCTCAACGTCGGCCAGGGCCGCGCCCTGTCGCGCGGGTTGATGGAGGGCGTGTCCTTCGTCTGCGCCGATGCCGAGCGGATGCCGCTGCCGGACAAGTCGGTGACGCGGGTCTCCATGGCGTTTGGTTTGCGCAACTGCACCGACAAGGATGCGGTGCTGGCCGAGGCCCGGCGCGTGCTGCGCCCGGGCGGCAAGCTCTGCGTGCTGGAATTCTCGACCCTGGCCATCGCCGCACTTCGGCCGCTCTACGATGCCTGGTCCTTCAAGGCGCTGCCGGCCATCGGCGCGCGCGTCGCCAAGGATGCCGACTCCTACCAGTATCTGGCCGAAAGCATCCGCATGTTCCCGAACCAGGAGACGCTGGCGGGCATGTTCCGCGGGGCCGGGCTTGGCCATGTCGGCTACCGGAACCTCTCGGGCGGCATCGTCGCGATCCATTCCGGCTGGCGGCTCTAGGGGATGCTGGCCGGCCGGCATGTCCTGCTGATCGTCTCGGGCAGCGTCGCCGCCTATAAGGCGCTGGAGCTGGCCCGGCTGCTGCGCAAACAGGGCGCGCGGGTCACGCCGCTGCTTACCGCCGGCGGTCAGCGCTTCGTCACCCCCCATGCCTTGCAGGCGATCTGCGGCGAGGCGGTGATGGACGACCTCTGGTCGCTGTCGCAGGAAGCCGCCGCCGGCCATATCCGCCTCGCGCGGGCGCCGGATCTGGTGGTGGTGGCGCCGGCCAGCGCCGATCTGCTGGCGCGAATGGCGGCTGGGCTGACCGATGATCTGGCCGCCGCCGTGCTGCTGGCGACGCGCAAGCCGGTGATGGTTGCCCCCGCCATGAACCCCGCGATGTGGGAGAACCCCGCGACCCGCGCGAATGTCGCGGCCCTCCGCGCACGGGGCGTCGGTTTCATCGGCCCGGATTCGGGCGCCATGGCCGAGCCCGAGGATGGCCCCGGCCGCCTGGTCGAGCCCGCCGCGATCCTGGCCGCCATCGCCGCCGTCTTCGCGGACGGGCCGCTCAAGGGCCGGCATGTGGTGGTGACCAGCGGGCCGACGCATGAGCCGCTGGACCCCGTGCGCTACATCGCCAATCGCAGCAGCGGGCGGCAAGGCCATGCCATCGCGGGCGCGCTGGCGGCCCTCGGCGCGCGGGTGACACTGGTCTCGGGGCCGGTCGCCATCGCTCCGCCCCCTGGCGTGGCCATCGTCGCGGTGGAGACCGCGGCCGACATGCTGGCCGCGGTCGAGGCCGCCTTGCCCGCCGATGCCGCCGTCTGCGCCGCGGCCGTCGCCGATTTCCGGCCCGCCGAGCGGGTCACGGGGAAGATCAAGAAGATCCCCGGCCAGCCGCCCGCCCCGATCGTCCTGGCCCTGAACCCCGACATCCTGGCGACCCTGTCCCACCACGCGGCGCGGCCAGGGCTGGTGGTGGGCTTCGCGGCCGAAACCTCCAACGTCATCGCCAATGCGCAGGACAAGCTGGCGCGGAAGGGATGTGACTGGGTGGTGGCGAATGATGTCTCGGGCGATGTGATGGGGGGCACGGAGAACACCGTGCATCTGGTCACGGCCAGCGGCGTCGAGGACTGGCCCCGCCTGCCGAAGGCCGAAGTCGCCGCCCGGCTGGCCGCCCGCATCGCGGACGCCCTGGCCAAGTAGGCTCAGGCCACCCCCAACCGCACCCCGATCCGCCAGATCGGCCCGATCAGCAGGTTGCACAGCACCACCCGCGTCAGATGGAAGCCGAGCACCAGCGGCACCGCCAGATCCAGCGCCTTGGCCGTGATCGCCATCTCCGGCATCCCGCCCGGGGCCATGCCGAGGACCGCGCCCGCGACCGGCAGGCCGAAGACCAGCGCCAGCGGCACGGCGATCACCGCGAGCAACACGCAAAGCACCAGCGTGGACAGCACCGAGGCGACCAGCAGCCGCTGCGAGCCGAGGATGAAGCTGCGGGTCAGCCGTATCCCGAGGCTCATGCCCATGCCGATCTGCGCCAGATCGACCAGCGGCACCGGCACGCCCGAGGGCATCGCGTCGAAGGCGCTGAGGCCGATCGCCATGAAACACGGCCCCAGCATCCAGGGATTGGCGAAGCGGAACCGGTTGGCCACGATCGCGACGACGGCCCCCGCGGCCATCAACGCCGGCAGCCAGACCGTGACCTGCGGCCGCGGCACGGAGAAGGCGGTGTCCGCGACATGCGGCGCCAGCCAGGTGATCAGCGGCGGGAAGACCACCACGACCATCACCATGCGCAGGGTCTGCGCCAGGGTGATCGAGGGCAGATCCGCCCCGGCCCGCTGGCCCAGCACCGCCATGACCATGATCCCGCCCGGCACCGCACAGAAGAAGCCGGTCCGCGAATCGGTGCTGGCAAGGCGCATGAACAGACGGGAGACGACCAGGCCGCTCGCGATGGTGATCACCCCGGCCAGGATCAGCGCCGGCGCGGCGCCCACGACGGCCGCGATCACCGGCCCGTTGAAGGTCTGCCCGAGCCCGAGCCCGAGCAGGATCAGCGAACCCTCCCGCGCGCCCTTGAAGGCCGCGACCTCCCGGCTCCAGGCCAGGGCCGCGCTGGCGAACATGGCGCCGATCATCCAGGGCAGGGGAATATGCAACCAGGCGGCCACGCCCCCACCGATCACAGCGATAAGGGCGGTGCGAGCCTGGACCCACCAACTCGGCATAAAGGGCGCGGCCTTTCCGTCTTTCGCAGTGCAGCATGGTCGGCCCACCCTGCCGGAAGGTCAAACCCCGCCCGCGCGGCCCTGGTTTGCAGTCCTAGACGAACAGCGAGAGCAGCGGCGAGGTCGCCTGCCCGCCATTAGCCTCCATCGCCCGGTTCATGACGTAGCGCTCGGCGAGGCGCTTCACCTCCTTCGGGTCCTGCAGCTTGGTGAGCTTCAGCCGGGTGGTGACGGCGCGGCCCTGGGCCTCGATCGTCTGCAAGGCCAGTTCATCGGGCAGGCCGAGGGCGCCCGTCACCACCCGGCGCAGCACCGGATCGCCGAGGATGGCATAGACGTCCTTGGCCGATTCGACCTTGTCCTGGAAATACAGCGCGTCGGAGACGCCGGTCGCGACATCATCCTGCGAGGTGCGCCAATTACCGCTGGCCAGCGCCTTCAGCAGCTTGGTCTGCAACTCGGGGTCCTTCAGCGCGTCCAGCCCCTTGTTGCCAAGGTCGAGCGCGGTCGCGACAGCCTTCCAGCGGGTATCGGTCAGCCTGGACAGTAGGCCCTTGGTATCCTTCGGATCGGCCAGCAGCGCCCGTTGGACGAGACCGGGTTGGGAGACGGCATCCGGCATCCCCATCGCCGGCATCAGCACCGAGAGGATCTTTGGGTCGCGCAGCGCGGTCTTGATGTCCGGGGCCTTGTCGATGGCCTTCTTGAAGGCCTCCGCCTGGCGCTTGAAGGCGGGGCTCTCGGCCTCCTTCGCCGCCCCCTTGGTCTCACCCGTCGCGGCCCGGCGCAGTGCCAGGATGGCCATGGACGGATTGGTGGTCGCGGTGCTGGCCGTGCTGGTGCCATAGATGGCGGACAGCAGCCCGGTCAGCACATCGCTCATTGCCCCGAGAGGCCCGCCGCCACGTGCTCGTTCATCTCGATCAGGAAGGGGATGTCGGGCGGGATCGCATCCAGTTCACGCTGGATGGTGCGCGCCACCGAGACCAGGGAGGCGCGCAGCTCCGCCGGCAGGCTGTTGCCCGGATCGCGCAGCGCCGATTCCACCGACATCCACAGCCGCCGCGTATCGGCCAGGGCGCGGGCGACACGGATGATGTCGCCGCCTTCCGCTCCCCGCAGCGCGCCGATCACGCGACGAAAAACATCCGCCTCCTGCTCCCGCAACGAGGTCGTCTCGCTGGTACGGCGATAGGCCAAGGTGGCCCTGGTGTTGCTCATGCATCGCACTCCTCTGGCGGAAGCCTGGTGCCATTGGCCGACGGCAGGCCGAGGATGGCTTCCTCGTGCCGCACGACGCGGCGGGCGAGTTTCAAGGCCGCATAGCATTCATCGGTTTCGGCACAGGACAGCGCGCGATCCAGCATTGCCCGCGCCAGCGCGGAGGTGGTCGCCAACTGGAATTCCGCGATCAACGCGCGCGCCGAAACCAGCCCCTGCTCGCGTTCGTCATCATCGCCGATATAAGCGGTCTGCAAAGCGAAGTAGATCTTGCGCGCCGGCGTCGTCGCCTGCTCGGGCGGCATGATCTGCTTGCCGAACAGGAAGCGTGCCTTGGCCGTCAACTCGATGCGCGTTCGGTTTCGAAATCGTATGGGTGCGCCGTTGACGACCATGACGTCGCCTTGACGCATCTCCAGCACCAGCGTGGACATGCTGTCCTCTCCCTTGTCGCGAAGGGGGCGCGGCCGACGAGCCGCCCGCGCCCCGCTGGTGTCACCGGAACAGGCTGAGCAGGGTCTGCGGCGCCTGGTTGGCGATCGACAGGGCCTGGGTGCCAAGCTGTTGGCGGATCTGCAAGGATTGCAGCCGCGCGCTCTCCTTCGCGAGATCCGCATCCACGAGCGCACCCACACCGCCTTCCAGCGCGTCCATCTTCTCCTTGTTGAACGACACCTGGCTGTCCAGATAGCGCGCGGCACTGCCATAGGTGTTCAGCGTGTCGTTGATCGCATTCATCACCGTGCTGAAATCGCCGGAATCGCCGAGGGCCGCGATGGCTGCGGTCGAATCCGCCGGGGCGGCGGCGACCGTCAGTGTCGCGGCATCGGTCTCCGCGACCGTGTAGGTGGTACCAAGCTCGTTGCGGACGGTGACGACATCGCCGCTGGTCAGGTTCGTCGGCGCGGCCCCGGCGGGCCCCGCGGCATCCGGCGTCAGCAGGGTTCGATTGTTGTAGGAGGCATCGCGCAGGGTGCTCGCGACCCGGTTGCGCAGATCCGTGTACTGCGCCTCATACTGCGAACGCTGGTCGGCGCTGATCGCGTCATCGGCCAGCTTCACCAGCAGGCCCTTCACCTCGGACATGTCGGTGCTGACGCGGTTCAGCCCGGACAGCGTCGTATCGATGATGCCCTTGGCATAGCCGAGCTGCTCATTCGCCGATTGCAGGCCGGCGACATCCGCGCGCACCGTCTGCGCCACGGCGAAGGCAGCACCATCATCCTTGGCGTCCGACACACGCAGGCCGGTGCTGATCCGCTTCTGTGTGATGTTCAGCTGATCGTTGGTACGGTTGAGGGACTGCAACGCGACCATCGCGCCGCTGTTGGTGTTCACGGAATTGAGGGCCATTGGCTTTGCCCGATCCTGTCTACGGCTACCCGGGCGTCGCCGAGTTTTCATGCACCGTGGTTGCGATCCGCGTTTTGCGGTGACTGACGCATATTCGGCGCATGGGGTTAAGGCCGGGTTTAAGCTGGCGACGGGCTTTGCTCTCACCGCAGGAAGTTCGTCAGGCTCAGCCCGCTGACCATGTCCAGCACGCGCCACGACGCCTCCAGCCGGGTCTGCACGTCCCGCAGGCGGGAGATGGTCTCGGCCAGATCCACCTCCTCGGCCCCCGCGCGCTGCGTCTCCAGCGCCACGGACAGGTCCGAATGGCGGGTCTTGATGGTCTCCAGCCGGCTCTCCACCGTACCGAGCGCGCCCTGTTCGGCCGCGATTCCATCGGCCGCGGTCTTCAGCCCCAGGCGCAGGCTGGTCATGAAGGTGTCGAAGCCGTCGCCGGCATCGGTGCTGCCCGGGGTCAGCGCCGCGAGGCTCGCCAAGCCCCGCATCAGGTCGCGCGCCCAGCCGCCCGTCGTCTCCCCGTCCGAGGTGGCCGCGGCGTTGCGATTGGCGAAGAGCCCCCATTCCACCCGCTGCCCGTCGCCGGAGGGCACCGCGCGCCGCGCCTCCCCCCCACCCTGCGCCGGGTCTTCCAGGAAGGCGGAGAAGGGCGAGACCCCGGCCGAGGTGTCGCTGGCGATGCCAAGCGTCATCGCGGCGATGGCGCTGCCATTGGTGCTGTCGAGCCCCGCGATGGCGGCGGCGATGGCACTCGCCATGCCGCCGCTTGCGATCGTCCCGGCCGAGGGCACCGGCGGATTGGCGCTGTCGCTGCCGCCGAACAGATACTCCCCCGCCTGCTGCTCGTTCAGCAGCCCCGCGACCTCGGCCAGGGCAGTGCGGGCGGCTTCGGCGAGGGTGCCGATGCGGGCCGGGTCCTGGCGCCCCACCGCCTGCGCCTCGCCGAAGAACTCGGTGGCGATGTCGAACAGCCGGCCCAGCACCACCTGCGTCGCGGCGGTGCGGCCGAGGGTGCGATCCACCGCATCGGCATAGGCGTCACGACGCGCGATCTCGCCGCGCAGGTCGATGGCGCGCTTGGCCTCGGGGGCGATGTCGCCATAGACGACGCCCTTCATCCCATCGGCCTGCTGGCGCGACAGCACATCGACGAGCGATTTGGTCCGCAGCGCATCATGGGTGATCCAGGCCAGCGTGCTGCTGCCCATGCCATCGATCGCCATCAGCAGCCCCTCCTCACCGGACCGCCGCGAACAGCGTGTCGTACATCTGCTGCACCGCCGACAGCACGCGGGCATTGGCCGCATAGGCGGTCTGCAAGGACACCATCGAGGCCAGCTCCTTGTCCGTGTCGATTCCGCTCTCTTGCGCAAAGCGCTGATCCAGCAAGGTGACCAGACCTTCGGCCTGTTCGCGCGCCCCGGTTGCCTTGGCGCGCTCGGCCGTCTGCGTGGCGGTCAGGCGTGCCGCGTAATCCTCCAGGCTGCGCGCGCCGCCAAGCGTCGAGGTCAGCGTCCCATCCGGCCCAAGCCCGCCGGACATGAAGGCGGGATGGCCGATGCCAGACGCCACCTCGCTCCCGAAGGCGAAATCCATCACGCGGGTGACCAGCGTCGCGAAGGAGGCGGGGCCACCCGCTGCATTGGGGGTGAAGTCGCTGGCACCGCTCGCGCTGGCGCTGATCGCATGAGTGCCGTCGCGGATCAGCGACGGATCGGCGACCACGGCCGCATTCACCTGCACCGCGGCGGCGAAGCCCATCAGCCCGCTGCTGGTATAGGGCTGGGTCAGATCCGGCACGGTGCCGGCGGGGGAGGTGAACAGCCGCAGCCCCTGCGCCTCCAGCCGAGCGGCCATGCTGCCGGCCGCGACATCCAGCTCGGCCTGCATCCGCGGCAGAGTGGTGTCGCGCAGGGTCGCGTATTCGGCGAGGCGGCCACCGATCAGCCGCTGGGTGACATCGGTGCCGCCCATCATGATGCCGGGCAGGCTGCCGCCGCTGCCATGCCAGTCGCCGGTGCCGACCGCGCTGCCAGCGATGGTGAACAGATCGCCCTTCGGGTCCAGCGGCAGCACCATGCCGTTGCGCCCGAGCAGCGTGACGCCACCATCGGAGGAATAAAGCGCCTTCACCTCCAGGCTTTCGGAGACGCGGCCGATCGCGGCGTCGCGCTGGTCCTCCAGCGCCGCGGTGCTTCCGCCCTGCGCCCGCAGCTGGCGGATATCCAGCGTGAGCTGCGCGACCTCGCGCACCGCGCCGTTGATCGCGGCGACCTCGCTCACCATCCCATCCTGCGCCTGCTGGCGAACGTTGCCGATGGTGTCGGAGATGTCGTGGAACACCGCGACCATATCCTGCGCCGCCGAGACCACCGCACCTTGCCGGATCGGGTCGGCGGGATCATCGGCCAGCGCGGTGAAGGAGGTGTGCAGCGCCGCCATCAGATCGCCGACGCCGCCACCCGCCCCCGGGGTGCCATGCACGGCCTCCACGCTGCTCAGCAGCGTCTCGCGCAGCGCCGTGCCGGCCACCGCCGCGCGGGCGGCGTTCAGGGCTGCGAGCAACGCATCCTCGACCGCGCGCTTCGCCTCCCCCGTGCTGACGCCATAGGCGAGGCCGCCGGCGACGACGGCGCTGCCCTCCACCGTCTTGCGGGTCGCGCCGATGGTGCCGGCATTGGCGATGTTGGAGGAGGTCGCGGCAATCTGGCGATTGACGAGGCTCAGCCCCGATTGCGCGGCGACGAGGGCTGCGTCGAGGCTCATGGCTCAGACCGCCTAGCGATGCATGTTCAGCGTGTCGCTCAGCAGCTCATCCGCCGCGGTGACGACACGGGTATTCGCGGTATAGGCGCGCTGCGCGAGGATAAGCTTGCTGAACTCGGAGGCGATATCGACGTTGGAGCGTTCGAGCGACCCGGGCACCAGCTTGCCCGCGCCGCTGCTGTTCGCATCGACGACCCGCGCCTCGCCGGATTCCACCGTGCGCATGAAGGCCTGCCCGTCCAGCCGCTGCAGCTTGTCCGGATCGTTGAAGACCACCACAGGAACACGGGCGACGACGCGGGTCTGGCCATTGTCGTAGTTCACCGAGAGATCGCCATTGTCGCTGAGCGACACGCTGGAATAGGAGCCGAGCGGCACGCCATCCTGGGTCAGGTTGCGGACGCTGTATTCGCTGCCGGCGAATTGCGTCAGCCCTCGCGACTGGCCGAAGGCGCCGAGGTTCAGCGTCAGCGTCTGCGGCCCCTCGCCGAAGTCCGCGGTGAAGGTGACACCCGCGGCGTCGCCCGCGACCGCCGCCGAGCCGGACATGCTGCCGGTCGCGTTGGTGAATTCGCCAATGCTGCCATCGGCCACCGGCGTCGTCGCCGCATTGCCGAAGCTCACATCGATCGTGCCGCGCCCCGCACTGTTGACGTCATCGGCAATGTCGATCGACAGGCTCCACTGGTTGTTGGCAAGGCTGGTCCAGGTCAGGTCGGCCTGATGCAGCCGGCCCAGGCTGTCATAGATCTGCACCTGGCCCGCGACCGGATCGACCGGCGGCTCGGCCGGCAAATTGGCCGAAAGCTCGATGGTGCCGGTGGCGACCGGATTGTAGACAAGGTCGCTCACGCGGATCGGCGAAAGCTGGGTGCGATCGGGCTCGCCCTGCGACGAGACATCCCAGCCTTGCAGGTAATAGCCCTGGCCGTTCACCAGATAGCCATCCTTGTCCAAGCGGAAATCGCCGGAGCGCGCGTAGAACTGGCGTTCGTCGAAGACCACCTCACCATTCGAGCTGCCGCGCGGCTGCGCCACGGCGAAGAAGCCCTGGCCGGCGATGGCCATGGCCAGCGGGTTGTCGGACTGCTGCACCGTGCCTTGCAGGCTGTTGGTGTAATCCGGCCGCGCCTCGACCGAGCCCGGCATGTGCAAGGTCGCGGTGGAGCGGGTGAGGTAGTTCACGAAGTTCGTGTCCACCCGCTTGTAGCCGCCGGTCTGGCTGTTCGCGATATTGTCCGAGATATGGCCCAGCGCCTTGGATTGCGCGGTCAGACCGCTGATCGCCGTATTCAGCGCGCCGAGTAGGGACATGCTTCGCTTCTCCTGAATGCCGCGGCGTGCCGCGTCTCGGGGCTGCGTCCTGCCAGGGCTGTGCCAGGGTTTTTGGCGGGCGGTGCGGCGCCGGCTGCCGGGTGGGCGGCAAGAGCTGCCGCTGACCATGGCGTTCCTGCCGGTGGCGGGCGGCTCTGGGCTGGCCCGGCGGTTGCGGAGCCCCCGGACCGATGCCGTGAAAGGCCTGGATCGCCCGCATGACCCCCGATGTCGCCGCCGTGCCAGGCACGCCGCCACCGCCGCGCGCCGCCACCCTCCCCCGCCCCGCAGGAGGCTTCGCCGCCGCGTTGGAGGCTGTGACGGCGGCAGTGGCGCCGCTGGTGGAGGATGCGGTCCCTGCGGATGGCACGGCGCCGGCCGAGCCCGCCCCGGACAGCCTTGTCCCCGAGCCTGCGGACACCGCGCCGGCCATACCGCTCCCGGAGATTGCTTTGCCCGTGGCGGTGGTCATCCCGCCGGTCGTGCTGGTGCAGACCGTTCCGGATGCGGCCGAAGCTGCGCCGCTGGGCCTCCTGCCGGCTGGCCCCCGGCCTGATCCCCCGCGCGCCATCGCACCGGACACGTCGCCGCAACCCACCACCGGTGGTGTGGGCACGCCAGCCGGCCCGATCCTGGCAACCGCCGCACCTGCCGCGCCGCCGCCGTCCCTCCCGCCTGAAGCCCCCCTGGACCAGGTACCCGTCGCGCACGCCCCGCCGCTCGCTGATGCCGCCCCGGCCGCACCGGCTGAAGGGGCAACAGCGCTCGTGGCCCTCAAGGCACCCATGCTTGCGGTGCCCACCCCTGAAGCACCTGACCTTGAAGCGCCGGTCCTGGCCGCCGTGGTTGCCCCCATCGCGCCGCCGCCGCGCCCGGCGCCAGCCTCGGGCAGCCGACCGAGCGCACCCGGCGCATCGCCCCAAGCCGAGAGCCAAGGCGTCACCAGCCCCGCATCCGCGCTGCCGCCTGATGCCCCCCCGGCCCCATCGGTCGCCGAGGTCCTGACGCCGGAGGCGGTGTCGTCGCCCCCCATTGCCCTCCATCCGGAGGCACTGAGCCCGGACCGCGCCAGCCCGCGCGGCGCCGAGCCCACCCCGCCCACCACCCCGCCCACCCCTGGCGCCCCGGCGCCAACCGGCCTTGAGATCGCAGCCCCGCAGCCCGCCCCGGCCCCCGATGCGGCGCCCGTCACCATCTCCACCCCCACGCCCCCTCCCCGGCCGCAGCTCTCCCCCGCCCACCAGCTCAGCCCCATCGCCGTCGCCCTGGCGCTCTCCGAGGATGCCTCCGGCCCCATCCTGGTGACGCTGAACCCGGCCGAGCTTGGCCGCGTCGCCGTGCGGGTGGAGCGCCAGGGGGAGACCGCCGCGGTGCGGATCATGGCCGAGCGGCCCGAGACCCTGGCCTTACTGGTCCGCGACCAGGTGGCGCTGGATCGCGCCTTGGCCGCCGCCGGCGTCGGCACCGAGGGGCGCAGCCTCTCCTTCTCCCTGGGCGGCGAGGCGCGGCAGGACCGCGAGCGCCCCGGCGGGCGCGGGGGCGGTTCGTCACGATCCTTGGCCCTCGCGGCGCCCGACCCGGAACGCCGCCGCCGCCCTCTCGCCTTGCTCGACATCGCCGTCTGAACCCAGGAGCCGCCATCATGGTCACCACCACCACCGGGGTCTCCATCCCCGTGACCGCCACCACCCCCACCGCCAATCAATCGCTGTTCGGGGATTTCTCGACCTTCCTCACCTTGCTCACGACGCAGTTGCAGAACCAGGACCCGAGCTCGCCGCTCGACACCAACGAGATGACGCAGCAGCTCGTGCAATTCGCCTCGGTCGAGCAGCAGATCAGCATGAACCAGACCCTCGGCAGCCTGGTGTCGCTGCAACAGGCCGCACAGCTCACGGCGGCGGCGCCGCTGATGGGCCAGACGGTGGAGGTGACCGGCGACCAACTCGCCTTGCAGAACGGCTCTGCCACCGTGCGGCTACCGGCCGCCGGAAGCGCCACCACGGCACGGGTCCAGGTGCAGGACGCGACCTCCGGCCGCACGCTCTACGAGACCCAGCTCACGCTGGGCACCCGGGGGCAGGACTGGGTCTGGAACGGCCAAAATGCCGATGGGACCCAGCTCGCCGACGGCGCCTACAAGCTCACCGTCAGCGGTCTTGGCGCGAATGGGGAGGCGGTGGCGCTGACCGCGACCACGCTCGCCACCGCGACCGGCGCCGAGCGCGACGGCACCGACCTGCTGCTGAACCTGGGCGCGGTGAAGGTCGGCTTCGATCAGGTCCGCGCGGTGCTGACGCGCTGATCGCCCCCCCTGCCCGGCGCCCCGCCGCCTGACTACACTCGGGCCCGAAGCCCAAGGGGAGGTCAACATGCGGAAATTCCTCAACGATCCGCGCGACACGGTGCGCGAGATGCTGGAGGGGCTGGCGGACCTCTCCCCCGGCCTCGCGCTGCTGGCCGAGGACGGGGTGATCCTGCGCGCCAACCTGCCGCCCTACCCGGCGCGGCGGGAGGTCGCGGTGATCTCCGGCGGCGGGTCGGGGCATGAGCCGGCCCATGCCGGCTATGTCGGGCCGGGGCTGCTGCATGCGGCGGTGGCGGGGGATGTCTTCACCTCGCCCTCGGTCGATTCCGTGCTGGCGGCGATCCGCGCGGTGGCGGGGCCGCCGGGGGCGGTGCTGGTGGTCAAGAACTACACCGGCGACCGGCTGAACTTCGGCCTCGCGGCCGAGCTCGCGCGCGGCATGGGCATCGCCTGCGAGATCGTGGTGGTGGCCGATGACGTGGCCCTGCGCGACGTGGTCGAGCCCGGGCGCCGCCGCGGCATCGCCGGCACCGTGCTGATCCACAAGGTCGCCGGTGCCGCCGCCGCGGCCGGAATGCCGCTGGAGGCGGTCGCGGCCGAGGCGCGGCTGGCGGCCGCCGCCCTCGGCAGCATGGGCGTCGCCCTTGGTGCCTGCATCTTGCCGGCGGCGGGGCGGCCGGGCTTCGAGTTGGAGCCGGGAGAGATGGAGCTCGGCCTCGGCATTCATGGCGAGCCTGGCGTGCATCGCGCGCCCTTGGGCAGCGCGCGGGATGTCGCGGCGATCCTGCTGGAGATGATCCTCACCGAACTCGCGCCCGATGCCGGCAGCTCGGTCGCCTTGCTGGTGAACGGGCTCGGCGGCACGCCGCCGATGGAGCTGGCGGTCATGGCGCGGGAGGCCCTGGCCGGCCTGCGCGCGCGCGGGCTGGTGGTGGAGCGTGCCTGGTGCGGCACGCTGCTGTCGGCATTGGAAATGCCGGGCTGCTCCTTCTCGGTGCTGCGGCTGGATGCCGGGCTGCTGGCGCGACTGGATGCCCCGGCCACGGCCCCGGCCTGGCCGGGCAGCGGCCGCATCCCGGAGCAGCGGCACCTCGTCGTCCCGGCCGGGACCCCGGCGCTGCCGCCGCTGGGTGAGGCCGATCCGGTCCTGCGCGACACCGCGCTGGCCGTCGCGGCGACGCTGGAGGCCGCGGAATCGGAGCTGACCGCGCTCGACGCCGCGGCGGGGGATGGCGATCTCGGGATCAGCCTCGCGCGCGGGGCGCAGGCGATGCGGGCGCTGCCCGAGGGCGCCTGGGTGGATGCGCCGACGGCGCTGACCGCGCTGGCGGGCGCGCTGCGCCGGGCGATCGGCGGCAGTTCCGGGCCATTCTACGCGACGGCGCTGCTGCGGGCGGCGCGGGGCATTCCCGCCCAGCCCACGGCATCCGATTGGGCGGCGGCGCTGGCGCAGGCGGTGAAGGCCATCAGCGAACTCGGAGGCGCCCAGCCCGGCGACCGCACCATGCTGGACGCGCTGCACCCGGCCGCCGAGGCGATGGCGGCTGAGCTTGAAGCCGGGCATTCGGGGCGGCAGGCGCTGCTCGCGGCGGTCGCGGCCGCCGAGGCGGGGGCTGCGGCGACTGCGGCGATGCGCCCACGGCTGGGGCGGGCGAGCTACCTCGGCGATCGCGCGCTCGGCATCCAGGATGCCGGCGCGGCGGCGGTGGCGATCTGGATGGGCGCGCTCGGGCGGTCGGTCGAGTAAGGCTCAGCCCGGCGGCGGGGCTGGTGGGGGGTCGGGGCGGAGACGCCAGATCTCCACCCGCCCGCGTTCCTCCCGCACGGTCGCCGCCAGCACGTAGCTCTCGGCGAGAGTCCGGGTCAGCATGGCTTGCGCCACCGGGCGGATCGCCGGCCACCAGCCGCGGTCGATGACGATGGCGGCCGGGCGCGCGGCGAGGACGCGGGCGACCTCGGCATCCATGTCGATGCCGGCGACATCGCCGTAATGCCCGGTGAAATGCGCCGGGAAGGCATAGCGGGTCGCGAGGCCCGATCCCGCCAGGAACTGCACCACGGCGTGGTAGTTCGCCATCAGCACGGGCGCGCCGGGCGGGATGACCGCGGCCACCGCCGCCGCCACCTGCCGCACCGGATCGGGGTTGCGCAGCCCGATGCCGCTGCGCATCCGCCCGACCGCATCCACCGACCAGGCGTTGATGCCGACGGCGCCGACGATCACCGCCAGCGCCAGCACGGTCTGCTCGGGCTTGACCAGCCGCCCCAGGCGCCAGGCGCCGAGGGCGGCCATCAGCGAGACCGAGGGCAGCCAAACCAGGAAGTAATGGTTGTAGAACATCCCGGGCCCCACCACCGCCAGGCTCGCGGTGGCCAGCCAGATGCTGCCGACGACCGCCAGCCTGCGCTCCACCACCCCGCGCGGCAGCAGCAGCGAGACCAGCGCCAACGCCAGCGGCCAGATCAGGATCATGGCCGCGGTGCCGATCTCCCAGGCCGCATCGCCGAGGGCCAGGCGCCCGCCGGCGTAGCGCAGTGGGGCGAGGAAGGCGCCATCCAGGAATTCGTCGAACTGGCCGCGGAGCGCATAGGCCAGCGCCAGCAGCAGGGTCGGCAGCGCGCAGAGCAGCGCATAGGCCGCCGCCATCGCCAACGCCCGGCGCCAGGGCAGCAGCCGGCGCCACAGCGCGGGGAAGGTCAGCAAGGCGAAGGCGAGGCAGCCCTCCGGGGCCGCGACCGGCTTGATGGTCAAGGCGATGCCGACCAGCACCCCCATCGGGATCAGATCGCCCCAGACCGGCGGCACCCGGCGTTCCAGCGTCCGCAGCCCATAGGCCATGGCGGCGACGACGAAGGGCGCGAAGAGGATCTCGGTATTGGTCGCGAGCCCGCCGAATTGCGTCGTCAGCGCGATATACAGCAGCCCCGCCGCCAGCGCCGGCGGCCGCGGCAGCCCGCCCGCCCGGGCGGTGCCATAGAGCGCCCAGCCGGTGGCCGCGACGAAGATCGCGCCCAGCAGGCGGACGGCGGCGATGCTCTGGCCGAAGATCGCAAGGCCCAGCGCCACCATCGCCGGCGCGCCGATCGGGTGCATGTCCCAAACCTTGTCGAGCGGCCAGCCGCCATCCAGCCATTCCCGTGCCTGGACGATGTAGAGCCCCTCGTCGGTGTCGATCACCGCCGGCACGAAGGAAAAGGCGCGCAGCAGCAGCGAGGCCGCCAGCATCAGCAGCGGCACCGCATGCCACCCCCAGCGGAAGCGCCAGCGGGCGCGCGGCGGAACGTCCAGGCGGGGCAGCATGTCAGGCAAGACGCGTCTCGTGCGGCATGGACCGTCCATCGGGTCGGAGAGAAGGCAGCGATATCACGGAATCGCGAGGGCGGACCCGGTCCGCGATAGGATGCGGAGCCAATCGGGAGCCAGCACATGCAGCCCGTCGATCTCGGTCAGCAGGTCGCGCTCGGGGTCCAGCGCATTGGCGGCCAGCGCGACCGAGGCCGCATCCCGCAGAATATACAGTGTGCCGGATTCGAAGCGGCCGCTGCGCAGCGCCGTAGCGACGCGGGCGCGCAAACTTGCCACCCCCCCGGAATCGATCCGGGCGAGATAGACCGCATCGGTCGGCAGGTCGTGGCGGATGGCGAAGCTCGCGATCGAGGCCCAATCCGTCCCCTGGTTCCCCGCCGGCACCGCCCGCACCCGGTCATAGACCTCCCCCGCCCTGGCCCAGAACGGGCCCGAGAGGCGATCCGGCACCTCTCGCGGGGCGCCGGCGACCAGCCCATGCACGCGCTGCAACGCGGGGCGCAGGTCAACCGCCTGCACCGCCAGCAGCACGACCAGCAGCAGCCCGGCCCGCCGCCCGCCCCAGACCCGCACCACCAGCGCCACAGCACCCAACAGCGCGGCATAGCCCAGCGGCCAGAAGAACCGTTCCGAGGCGCGCAAGGCGCCGGCCAGGCCAAGCGCCCAGCCCGGAGGATCGAACAGCGTGATCTGGAGCCCGCCAAGGCTCGGCCGATGCGTCATCGCGAAGCCGAGCATCGCCAGCAGCATCACCAGCAATGGCCAGCGCACCCGCACGAAGGTGCCGAGGATCGGCCCGGCCCGCCGCGTCCAGGCGAGCCCTGCCGCCGCCAGCAGCAGCAGCCCGCCGAGCCCCAAATAGCTGCCGCCCGATTCTCCATGGCGCGCGCCCGGCAGCCCGGGCAGCAGCGAGCCCCATTCGGTCGCATCGAAGGGTGCGAGCAGGTCGAGCCCGAGGCTGCCATAGCCCGGCGCATCCATCCCGCTATGCAGCGCGAAGAAGCCGGCCAGCCAAAGCCCACAGCCGGCGATCAGCGGCACCGCCACAAGCTCGGCGGACAGGATGCGGGACCAGCCCGGCCGCGCCCGCGCGACCAGATCCGCGACCCAAAGCCCCAGCACCATCGCCAGCAGATAGGCATGGATCAGGCTGGTCACGACGCCGAGCAGCACCCAGGCCCCGGCCCGCCGCGCGCCGCGCCCTTCGGACAGGCACAGCCAGAGCGCTGCCAGCAGCGTCCATTGCCCGCTCAGCGCCAGATGCCCGCCCATGCGGTTCAGCAGCATCGGCTGCAGGGCGAACAGCCCCGCCCCGGCGGCGCGCGCCAGCGGGTCGCTGGTCGCGAGCCCCAGCAGCCGCCAGGCGAAAACCGCCTGCAACACGCCACAGCCGAGCAGCCAGAGCCCCCAATACTGCGGGACATCGATGACCCCGCGCAGCGCCTTGAAGCTCAACGCCAACAAAGGAATGGCATCGGCGTAGAAGATGGAACTGCCGATTTCCATCCCGTAGTCCGGGTTCAGCCCCAGGGGCCAGGACCAGGGGGCGCTGACGAAATAGGTCCAGCCCAGCCAATACTGCACGGGGTCGGGCCCCATCGGCCCGGCCAGCATCCAGCCCGTCGCGCGCGGATCGACCACGCCGGCCCCGAAGGTCCCCAGCACCACCGCCGCGCCCAGCAGCACCGCGAGCAGCAGGCTGCCCCCCGCCGCGAGACGCGGGAGGGAGGGGCGCAGGAGGGCGAGATGCGTGGTCACAGCTGCGATTCGATCGGCAGCCGGCGCAGGATCTGCGCCATCACCCGGCGCCGCAGCGTGGCGCCGGGCTCGGGCGGCGTGCCCGGCAGCAGGGCGCCGTCATCCCAGACGAGCGCGCCATCGACGAGGCGCAGCCGCCAGCTTCGCGCACCCTCCGCGAGGCGGTCGAACTCCTCCCGCACCAGCGCCGCCAGCGCAGGCTGCCGCGCCAGCACGCCCATCTCGGTATTCAGCGTGGTGGACCGCGGGTCGAGGTTGAAGGAGCCGACAAAAACCGCCTCGCCATCCACCACCATCGCCTTGGTATGCAGGCTGGCGCCGCGGGAGCCGAACACGCCGGCGCTCTTCTCGCCGCTCGCCTTCAGCTCGTAGAGCTCGACCCCCGCCTCCAGCAGGCGTTCGCGGTAGCGCGCGTAGCCCCCATGCACGGCGACGACATCCGTGGCCGCGAGGGAATTGGTGATGACCGCGACGCGCACACCGGCGCGGGCCAGATCGGTGAGGCGCGCGGCGCCGTCCTCACCCGGCACGAAATAGGGGGAGATGATCAGCACGCCCCGCCGCGCCTCGGCCAGCAGGGAAATCAGCGCGGGGGCAACGGCGCTCTCGGCATGGCCCCGGACCTTCTCGGGGCCATCGGCCAGCACATGCGCCGCACCGGCCGCGATCGGCAGCCGCGCCGCTTCATCGGTCGGCGGCGCGTTCAGGCGGTCGAGAAAGGGCTGCGCCTCCGGGGCCTTGTTCGCGGCGTCCATGCGGGCGCGCAGGCGGGGCAGGCCACGCCGGCGCTGCCCGATCCGGGCCAGGCGGGAGATCGGGCGGGCAAGCGGGCAGTTCCAATAGGCCTCGAACATGCGGGCCGCCTCGGCGGCGACCTCGCCATCGATGATCAGGTCCAGGTCGCGGAAGTTGAAATCGCCCGAGGCGTCGAAGTAGCGGTCGCCGATATTCCGCCCGCCGCAGATGACGACCTTGCCATCCGCGATCCAGGCCTTGTTGTGCATGCGGCGATTGAGGTGCCAGCCACCGAACAGCATCTCCAGCAGGAAGCCGGTGCGGCCCCAGCGGCGCCAGTTGGTGGCGTTGAACAGGCGCAGTTCGAGGTTGGGATGGGCATCCATGGCGGAAAGGCCGCGTTCACGCCCCATCGCATACATGTCGTCCAGCAGCAGCCGCACCTTCACGCCGCGATCGGCGGCGAGCAGGGCCTCGCGCGCCAGCAGCCGGCCGGTCAGGTCGCCGTTCCAGATGTAGTATTGCAGGTCGAGGCTGGTCCGGGCCTTGCGGGCCACGGCGGCGCGCAAGGCAAACGCCTCCAGCCCATCGGAGATCAGCGCAGTGGTCGCGGCAGCGGGCGCCTGCGCGGGCGGCTCCAGCATCGCCCCCGCCATCGCACCGGGGCCGCGCGCCGTCATGCCGCGACGACCCAGCCGGCGGCGACGCGCTCCTGCGCGGCGGAGAGGTCGATTCGCGTCCTGAGCGGCAGATGGTCAGAGGCCAGCCGCGCCAGCGGCGTGTCATGCACCGTGGGCGCCGTGACCAGGCCGCGCGGGTGGCCGAGGATGCGGTCCAGCGCCAGGAAGGGCAGGCGCGAGGGGAAGCTCGGCTGCGGATGCGCGAAGGGGCCGAACAGCGGCTCCAGCGCGGTCAATGAGGAGGGGATGCTCGGCCGCCACTCGTTGAGGTCGCCGAGCAGCAAGGTCGGCATCGGCTCGGCCTCGGTGATGGCCGCCAGGATCGCGGCCGCCTGCAGCGCGCGGTGGCGGCGCAGCAGGCCCAGATGCGTGGCCACCACCCGCAGCGGGCCGGCCCGCATCTGCAGATCCACAACCAGCGCCCCGCGTGGCTCGGCGCCGGGCAGGGTCAGGCAGCGGATGCGGACGGCGCTGCCGTGGCGGACCAGCAGCGCATTGCCGCGCCAGCCATGGCCGCCGGGCGTGTCGGAGACGGGGACGAGGGTGAGGCCGGTGCGGCGTTCGATCGCCGCCATGTCCAGCAGCCCGGTGCGGACGCCGAAGCGACGATCCGCCTCCTGCAAGGCCACCACATCGGCGCCGAGTTCGCCGATGACCGTGGCGATGCGGTGGGGGTCGAAGCGTTTGTCCACGCCGACGCATTTGTGGATGTTGTAGGAGGCGACGATCAGCGCCTCCGGCGCGGGCGGGTGATGGATCGCGCGGTGCTCGACGACGGGCGGCTCGGCGAGCGCCCGGCGGGCCAGCGCGCCCTCAAGCATGCGCAGCGCGCCGCGAAACTCGTCCGGGAAGCGGGAGCGGCGGCGGGCAAGGGGGCGGTCGGGCCTGGGATGCGTTCGATGCGGCATGACCCATCCATATCAGAGGGAAGTCATATCAAGGCGGACGTCGGGCGTCCGGCAACGGAGATGGGGCGCGCGAACGGGCCATCCAACCGGAAAGTCCGTGCGTCAACGCGTGAGACATGCCTGGAGTTTATGGCGGAAATGGTGCCCAGGAGTGGAGCGCGGAAGCGCCCCTGAATCAAAAGGTTGCGCCCCGGTGGGACAGCCAGCAAGGCCAAGGTATTCCGCCAGTTTCCATCATGACTGTCCTACCGGATAGCACGTCTGGCGTGACGCTGGCGAGCCTCGCGAACGCACCGCGCTGGGTCGCGTGGCAGGTCGAGGGCCGGGGTGCCAAGTCGAAGCCGACGAAGGTTCCCTACGCGCCGGACGGCCGGAAGGCGAAGGCGGATGACCCGGACACCTGGGGCACGCGGACGGCGGCGCTGTCGCGCGCGAACTGCCTGCCCAAGCCCTTTGGGATCGGCGGCATCGGGATCGAGTTGGGCGCCCATGACGACCTCGCAATCGGCGGTATCGACCTGGATACCTGCCGGGCTGAAACTGGCGACTGGGCACCCTGGGCGCTGGCCGTCATGGCGCGGTTCAAGACCTATGCCGAGGTGTCGCCGTCCGGCACCGGGGCCAAGCTGTTCTTCCTCTATGACCCGGACGACCTGCCGGCGCTGCGCCGCGCGATGCAGACGGAGACGGGCAAGCAGTGGAAGCGGGCCGGCGCTGGCGACCATCCGCCGGGCATCGAGTTCTATGTTGCGGCCCGGTATTTCGCCGTCACGGATGATCGCTTGCCGGATGCCCCCGCCACGCTGCGGCAGGTGCCCATGGCAGACCTGTTGTGGCTGATCAAGGATGCCGGGCCGGCGGTGGCCGCCAAGGGCGCCAGCACCAAGGGCGCACGGGCGCAGTCGGCGGACCAAAGCCGATCGGCGCTGGCAATGTCCATGGGCCGCCAGGTGAAGCGCGACGGCGGCACCTATGAGGATCTGAAGCAGGCACTCGATGCCGACCCGCGCACCGCGGACTGGCTGGTCGAGAAGGGCACCGCCGACGGGGAGCGTGAGCTTCGCCGCATTTGGGACCGGGCCGGGACCAGGCCGGACGCGGGCGCGCCTGATGACATCGAGCTCACGGAGGATGGCGTCGCTCGCGTCTTCGAGGAGCGGCATCGCGATCTGTTCCGGTTCTGCGAAGACACCGGGCAATGGCTGCAATGGTCCGGCACCCATTGGGCAACCGCCATGCGGGGTGTGGCCTTCACCTGGGCACGGGACCTGGTGCGCCAGATGAACCGCACGGCCGACTTCAAGGGGCGAGCAATCACCGGCAAGGCGAGCTTCGCGGGTGCCGTCGAAACCTACGCCAAGCGGGGCGCCATGGCGATCAAGGCCGAGGCCCTGGACCGCGACACGTTCCTCCTCGGCACCCCCGGCGGCACGGTGGATCTGAGGACCGGCATCCTCCGTCCCGCGTCGCCAGCTGAGTTCATCACGAAGACCACGGCCGTGGCGCCGGCTTGGGGGCCGCCCCCGGCGACGTGGCTGATGTTCCTGGATGATGCCACCAGCAAGGACGCCGGCCTAATCGAGTTCCTGCGCCGCTGGTGTGGCTACGCCCTGACCGGCGACATCCGCGAGCACGCCCTGTTGTTCGGCTACGGGCCGGGAGGCAACGGCAAATCCGTCTTCCTCAACACCGTGTCAGGCATCATGGGCGACTACGCTACAACGGCAACGATGGATGCCTTCACGGCATCGCAGAACGATAAGCACACGACCGACATGGCGATGCTGCGCGGCGCCCGGCTGGTCACAGCATCGGAGACCGAGGAAGGGCGGGCCTGGGCAGAAACCCGGATCAAGCAGATGACCGGCGGCGATCCCGTCACCGCCCGCTTCATGAGACAGGACAATTTCACCTTCAGGCCGCAGTTCAAGCTGACCATCGTCGGCAATCACAAGCCTGTCCTGAAGAATGTGGACGATGCAGCGCGCCGGCGGTTCAACATCGTGCCGTTCGTTCACAAGCCGGCATCCCCCGATCGTCAGCTTGAGGAGAAGCTGAAGGCCGAATGGCCTGCCATCCTGCGGTGGATGATCGAGGGGTGTCTCGCCTGGCAGCGGGATGGGCTGACCAAGCCGGCTGTGGTGGCAGCGGCGACGGCAGAATACTTCGACGCGCAGGACGCCTTCGGGCAGTGGCTCGCCGAGTGCTGCGACATCGATCCGACGCCCAGCACGAAGCCTGGTGCACTGCTCAATAGCTTCATCGCCTGGTGCCAGCGAAACGGGGAGCAGCAGCCGAACCGCAACAAGATGCGCGGGATGCTCGAACGCGTTCCGGGCCTGCGATACGCCACCAACGGCGGAACCCAATGGGTGCGAGGGATCGCGCTCAAACCTGATCGCGATGACAGGGGGGGTGGGGGGGTGGAGGCTGGTGGAGGCTATTCCCCATGATCGGCCACACGCGCGCACGCGAATGTCGGGGAACCGGTGGAGCCTCCACCAGCCTCCACCCCCCCGGCACCGAGCAGGGGCGCAGGGGGCGCATGGGGGCGGAGGAAAACCCATGAGCGCCCATGTGCGCGCGCACGCATGGAGTGGAACGGAACGGATGCGCCCCCATGCGCCCCCTGCGCCCCCTGCTCGGTGCCGTCTGGTCCCCCTGGCCGACCTGATCGACGCCATCACGCAACAGGCAACCCGGCTGCGTCCGCCATCTGCCGGCCAGCCCCACGCCTTCCACGAGGACAAGAGCGAGCTTGTCGGCGAGCTGCGACGGCTGGCCGCGCGGCTGAGGAGCGATCGACCATGACGGCGGCCGATCATCGCACCCAGCAAGCCATGCGCCAAGGTCGCGGGTCCCTTCTGGGCCATGCGCCATGCGGGCGGCGGAAGCACTTGAGTTCGCTAGGCACCAGGCATTTCAGGGGGTTCATCATCATGCCCAAGCCCACCATCCCCCCCACCGGCTCCATGCGCGACCTCGCGGCCGTTCTGCTGGCGCCTGGAACCCCAGGGCTGGCCCTGCCGCACACGTCCAGCCTGGCCGAGCTGGCCCGCGTCCTGCTGCGTCTCAGAGCGCCACGTAGCAGCGCAGAAGGCGGCCGGGCTGCTGCCGCTCCTCCCGTGTGGCGGGATCGACCTGCACGCCTTCATCATCGCGGCTGTTGCGGACCTGGGCGGGCCGGCGCTGGGCGCCGAGATCGTGATCGCTGCGATCATGGAGGCGCAGCCGGCGGCGGAACCCCCTGGAATGCCCCATGCCTAGCGACCTTGCACGCTTCCGCTGCCCGCATACTGCTGGGCTGGGGAAGGACCCGGACGGCGGCGGGTCAGGCCGCGGCATACCGCACCGCCTCGGCCCGCAATGTTTCGTTGGTGAGGTCGAGGTCCGACCCAAGGGCGGCAGCCAAGGCGGGTCCAGCCGCTGCCGCAAAGCCTTCAAGCTCGGCCTGATTCAGCAGCCGTCGCGCTGCCTTGGCACGCCACACCAGCAGCGCGTCTTCGGCATCCAGCGCCCGCCGCATCTCCTCGGCGCCCAGATCCCGCGGCAGGAAGCCTGCGTTCCAGTCGGCCGGGACGGGGACCAGGGATATTTCCCTCGGGCGCCAGCGGCGGCACAGAAGCGCATCAGTGCCCGCCAGCGGCTCGGTTGCTTCTCGTGAATAGGTGAAGCCGACGCTCGCGTTTTGCGCGATGCCGTCCTCGACCAGCCGCCAGGCACTTTCAGCGCCCGCAGTCTGCCCGAAGCGCACTACCGCAAGCGCCCGCTCGCCGTCGATCCAGGCGCGCTCGCCCGCCTCAAGGCCGAGCAGATCGCCGCCTCCTCGCGATCCACTGATCCTGGTCCCATGCCTAGGACGGCCTGCCGAAGACGCAGGGGCAACCCCGACGGGTCGCCGGAAGCCGTCGAAGCCGGCCCCGTAGCCGGCAGCCGGGCGGCGCGCAGGAGCCCGCGCATCCGGATCGCCCGAGGGTGGGGCCAGAGCGAGCTTCATCACCCGGCGCAGCGGCTCGCGCGGCAGCGACAGCAGGCCGGTGCCGGCCGGATCGGCGACGACGAAACGGTGGCGCTCGGCCTCCTCCGCCGGCAGCGCGATCAGATGTTCGAGCAGATTGGTGATGACGCGCTGGATGCCGCTCAAGGTGCGGTGATGACGCGCTGGATGCCGCTCAAGGTGCGGTGGTGCTCGAGGTAGAAGAACAGGTCGCCGATCTCGAACAGCACCATCTGCGCGGCGGCGCTGGCGTCCCGCTCCTCCAGCACCTCGGCGGCCAGCCCATCCTCCTGCAGCGCCATCAGCTCGCGCACCGCATCTTCGGAGCCGTTCAGCCGTCGTTCGCAGGATGGAGGGGGCGCCTTAGCGGGCGCCCTTCGCATATCCGCGCGCCAAGAAAAACACATGAGTCCTTGCATCTTCGCGGCGCGGTGCTATTTTACATGAAACGTGTGATTCGAGGACGCCATGAACCCTGACCTGTTTACGACGGCGACCTTCACAACCGGAGCTGTTGCCAGCGCGCTTGGCGTGACGACCCCGCGCATGACGAATTGGATACGTGACGGATTTCTTCTCGCGAGCCCCACGGCGGGAGGATGGCGCAGGCTCAATTTCGCCGATGCGCTGACTTGCGGCATCGCGGTCAGCTTGATCGAGGCTGGCATGTCTGTCCCCGCCGCCGGGATGCCGGCGCGCGAAGCGCGGACTTGGCTCGAACAGCTCTGCACCGATTGCAGCGAGATCGCCGGTGTAAGCCGCGATCCGGTGGCATGGCTGGCCGAGAATGGGATCCAGCTCGGCGCCCGCGTCCGGGAGCATTCGCGCCACGAGGTGGAATGCATCGTTTGGGTCGAGAGCGCAAAAAATCCGTCCCCTCCCGTCGGCATGGGCATCTCCCCCGTCACCTTGACCCTGCCCTTAGCGATGCTGGTCAAGCGGCTCGTGGCAGTCCTGACCCCGATTACGGAAGTCACAAACGATGAATGACGACCTCCCCGCCCTCCCGCCGCCCGGCGGTGCTCTGGTGCTGCCTTCCACCGTCTATACCGCCATGGGCGGCGCCCATGCCCACACGGGCGTGAGCGTGGCCCGTGACGGCCGTCTTGCCATCTGCACCGCTGGCGCCGGCCTGGCGGTGCGGCTGGACGCTGCGGAGATGGTCAGCCTCGGCCTACTCTTTATCCAGATCGGGCACACACTTGAGGCCGAGGCGGTCGCCGCTGCCCTGGACGCAGGAAGCGCCATTGACCGCATCTTCGCGGGGGCCGCTGGCAATGCATGAGTTCCGAATTGACGGGCCTATCACTGGCGGCACCCCCGCCGCGCTGGCTGCGTTCCTGAAAACTGCGCGCGGCGCTGCGGTGCAGATCACCATCAACAGTCCTGGCGGCGACGCCATCGCAGGCAGCGCCGCCTACGCCCAGCTTCGGGGGTATCGCGGCGCGGTCACTGTCACGGTGGAAGGTGTTGCGGCCTCGGCTGCTTCGCTGATCGCGATGGCAGGGCGCCCGATCCAGATGCACGACGGCGCCTTCCTCATGCTGCACGAAGCATGTGGGGGCGCTGAGGGACAGGCCGCCACGCTGCGCGACCGAGCCGACCTGATTGATCGCGTCAGCGCCGTCTATCGCCGGGCCTATGCCGAGCGCAGCGGGAAGTCTGAAGCCGAGATTGCGTCGATCATGGAGGAAGAGACTTGGTTCACGGCTCAGGAAGCCGTCGCTGAGAACTTCGCCGACGTGATCCTGCAACCGCTCCGCGTGGCGGCTTCCATCGACCTCACGATCTTTGATTTTCGCAACACGCCGTCCGCATTGCGCGCGGCTATCCAGAGGAAGCCTTCCATGACGGAACAGACCACCCTGCAAGAGCCGCAGGCGGCGACGATCCAGGAAATCAGCGCTATCGCCCGCCGGGCCAATCTCGGCATTGATTGGGTCGAGGCCCAGGCCAAAGCCGGAGCGACCCGAGAGGCCGCGACCGATGCCGGCCTGGACGCCTTCGCGGCGGCCTATGCGGCTCAGGTGCGACCGTCCACCGTGCGGGTGCTGCAGGATGAGGGCGACACCGCCCGCGACGCGGAGAGCGAGTATGTCGCCGCCCGCATCCTGGGGCGCTCCCCCGTCGGGCCTGCGGCCGGGCTGCGGGGGCACACGATCGCCGACATCATGGCGCACCGCCTCGAACAGCGCGGGCAGCGGCTCGGGCGTGGGATGGCGGCGGAACAGATTTTCGCCCGGCTCACGACCTCGGACCTGCCGAACCTCCTGACCAATGGCGCCTCCCGCGCCATGGCCGAGCTCTACCCCACCGTCCGGACCCGCCTGGTCGAGTTGGCGCAGGTGCGGGACCTGCCGGACTTTCGCCCGACCACCTTGATCCGGCTGGCCCAGCACAAGCCGTTGGACCTGGTGAATGAGGGCGGCGAAGTGACGGCGGCATTTCCCCTGGAGAACGGGGAGCAGATCAAGCTCGCGACCTTCGCCAATGTCTTCCCGGTATCGAGGGAGGCACTCGTCAACGACGATCTCGGCGGTCTGGCGGAGTGGATGTCTGCTTCGGCCCAGGGTGCGGCGGCGCGGGAGCGACTGCTGGCGGCGGGGCTGCTGACGGCGGGGTCCGGTTTGGGGCCGACGCTGAGCGATGGCCTTCCCTGGTTCGACGCGGCGCGGGGCAACATCGGAACGAACGCGGTGCTGTCCGCGACCGCCCTGGCCATGGCTGTGGCGAGCATGCGGTCCCTGAAGGACGGAAAGGGCAATACGGTTTTCGCGCTGGAACCCTTCGCGATCGTCGTCTCGCCCGAGCGCGAATACCTGGCACGGCAACTGGTGGCCGAGCTGACCGCCACCACGACGCGCGCCGAGGTGCAGCCCTACAATCTGACGGTGATCGTCGAGCCGGCGCTGACCGGGAACCGCTGGTGGCTGGCGCCCCGCCCCGTCACCCGGCGCTGCATTACCATGGGGTATCTCGATGGGCGGCAGATGCCGACGGTGGAGACCTTCACCACGCCGGAAATCCTCGGGGCGACCCTCCGCATTCACTTCGATGTGGCGGCGGCGGTGCAGGACCCGATCGGGTGGGTGACGAACGCCGGGGGCTGACGAGACGGCCGCGGCGTGCGGCCTCGGGGTTTGGACATGTCCCCCACGCGCCCGGACAAGTGGGGCAGTGTCCGTGAGAACGTCCACAGCCGGCGGCGGGTCTTTCCAACCCGCGCGGCCGGCAACACCCCCTCGCCGCAGTCATGCGGCGGGGGCCTTCTTCACCACCCGGACCAGCACAGGAGGAAGTGACGACGATGCGCGACGGCACCATGCTCCCCGGCTGGCCCCTGCTGCTGCGGCGCGAGCTGGCGGCGCAGTATGTCGGCATGTCGCCCAGCACGTTTGACGGGGAGGTGAGGGCCGGCCGGGTGCCGAAGCCGATCGCCACGGCGGGGACGCTGCGGGCCTGGCACCGGGGCGACCTGGAAGCCTGGGCCGAGGACCAGCGCGCGGCGGCGCACGAGCCTGACACGGCGAACCCGTGGGACTCCGCATGATCGACGTGATTAGCCGCTATAAATTCGTCGTGCAGGACCGTGACCGCCACGGCAATCTGCGAATCTACCTCCGCCAGCCGGGCAAGCCCAAACTGCGCCTGTTCGAGGCGCTGGGCACAGACGCCTTTGACGCCGAGTATCGCCGCGCCCTCGACGCAAAGCAGAAGCCGACGCCCAAGGCGGTCGGCACAGTCGAGCGGGGCACCCTTACCGCCCTGGTGGTGGAATACTACGGCAGCGCCGATTTCAAGCGGCTGGACGCACGCTCCAGCCACGTCCGGCGCCTGATCCTCGAAAAGCTACTCGCCGAGAAAGGCGCCCTGCCGGCCGGCCGCATGGAGGCTCGCCACATCCTCAAGATGCGCGACGCCAAGGCCGAGAAGCCGGAGGCCGCCAACAGCCTGGTGAAGGCCCTACGCGCCGTCTTCAAGCACGGGGTGGCCGCTGGCCTGGTGAAGGAGAACCCGGCCCGTAGCGTGCCCTATCTCGCCCCGCAGGGCGATGGGCTGCACTCCTGGACGCGCGAGGAGGTGGAGCAATTCGAGGCGCATTGGCCCGTGGGGTCGAAGCCCCGGCTGGCGATGGCCCTGATGCTGTTCACCGGGCAGCGGCGGAGCGACGTGGTGCTGTTCGGCCGGCAGCATGTGCGGGAGGGGGTGCTGACCTTCACCCAGCAGAAGAACCGGAACCGTAAGCCGGTCACGCTGACCCTGCCCATCATCCCGGAGTTGGCGCGCATCATCGCCGCGACGCCGACACAGGGTCTGCACTTCCTGACCGGCGAACGGGGCACGCCCTACACGCCGGACAGTTTCGGAAATCGCTTTCGCGCATGGTGCCGGGCCGCCGGCCTGCCGCAGTGCTCGCCCCATGGTCTGCGAAAGGCCGCCGCGAGTCGGCTGGCCGAGTTGGGCTGTTCGGCAAACGAGATCGCCGCCGTGACGGGCCACCGGACCCTCAAGGAGGTGTCGAGATACACCGCTGGGGCTGCCCAGCGCGTGATGGCCGCGAGCGCCATGGCTCGCATTACTGCGGAACAGGCCGCAAAAGTAAAAGTCCCACCCAGCGCGCCAACGCCGGAGTGGGACAAAAACGCTACTCAATCCGTTGAAAAGAAAGGCTATTCAAAGTGGATGGTGCCCAGGAGTGGAATCGAACCACCGACACTGCGATTTTCAGTCGCATGCTCTACCAACTGAGCTACCTGGGCCCATGGCGCCGCGACGGTGAACCCGTCAGCGACCGGTAGAGAAGCTGCGCATACCGAACCTGCCGCGCGCTGTCCACCCGCCCCGCATCACTCGGGCTCGGGTTCCTCCACGGCGGGTCCGGGGACCACATAGGCCTCGGTCAGCCAGCGCCCCAGATCGACCTGCCGGCAGCGGTCGGAACAGAAGGGGCGGAACGCCTCCACCATCGGGCGGCGGCAGATCGGGCAGGGCTTCGGGCAGGGCTTCGGGCCGGGCTTCGGGCTGGGCTTCGGGCTGGGCTTTTTGGCCGCCTCAGGCATCGGCATCCTCGATCACAGGCGCCATCGCCGCCGAATCGGGGCGCAGCACCAAGGGGCGGCCGGCACCGGCCTCATAGGCCTCCAGCGCGCCCGGCAGGTCGCGCAGCGCGTCGATCACCGCGGGGCGGGCGCGCAGCGCCAGGGCGAAGCCCGGCTCGGCCCGCGCCTGCCGCGCCGCGGCGCGCAAGGCGGCGAGCCCGATGCCGAGCGGGGAGGACAGCAACTCATGCAGCGGCGGATGCACCCGTGCCCGCCGCACCTCGATCAACCCCAGGCCGGAGAGACCCACGAGCTTGGACAGCGGGTCGGGCTTCAGCGCCGCCTCGAAAGACGGCAGCAGTGCGGCGCGGGCGCGGGCGGGCATGCCCGCCGGGTCCAGCAGGATGGCGCCGGCCAGATGCCGCAGCCGGATCTGCCGCGCCGCCTCGGCCAGCGCCGCGAGGTTCAGCGCGCGCGCCGCCCCCGCATCGCGGCCGGAGGCGGAGCCGGCATCGACATCGATGGCGGTCAGCGCCCGCGTGGTCTGGATGGTCAGGCGCCCGCCGCCGGGCAGCTCCACCTCGGCCTCGGCCAGGGCCGCGAATTCCTCCTCGGCCTCGGCATCGAAGGCGCGGGCGATCAGGCCAACCCGGCCGAGGCCGAGGATGGCCCGCAGCCGCGCCGCCTCCGCCGCGTCATCGGTCGCGAGCGCCATGCCCGGAAAGGCCTTGGCCAGGCGCAGCGCTGCATCCGGCCCGCGTGAGATCACCTGCGGTGCCGTCCCGGCGGTGGAGGTGCCCGGGGGCACCTTGGCCGAAAGCCGCGGCCCCTTGCCGCCCTGGGCCGCGCGGATCACGCGCACCGCCAGCACGCTGCCCTCGTTCAGCCCGCGGGCCTCCGAATCGGGCAGGAAGCCGGTCTCGTCGTCGGGCAGCGCGACGAAGCAGCCGGCCATGGCCGGGGCCAGCGCCGAGATGCGGCCGAGCAGCACGTCATCCACGCCATCAGGCCGCGCCGGACGCTCGATCCAGGCGCCGGTGAGGCGGCCCTGCTGCCAGAGCGCCACGCGGCGCTCGCCCGGAGAGAGGGAAACCAGAATCATGGTGTGAGCCAGCCCAGGCCGCGCAGCATCTGCGCCGTTTCGAACAGCGGCAGCCCGACCACATTGGAATGGCTGCCGGACAGGAAGCGGACAAAGCCCTCGGCGGCGCCCTGGATGGCATAGCCGCCGGCCTTGCCGCGCCATTCCCCGCCCGCGAGATAGGCATCCCGCTGCTGCGCCGTCAGCCGCTGGAAGGCGACGATGCTGCACACCAGTCGCTGCGACCGCCGTCCGGAGGGGTGGATGGCCATGACGCCGGTATAGACCCGGTGCCGCCGGCCGGAGAGCAGATCTAGGCAGGCCAGCGCCTGCTCCTCCGTCTCGGCCTTGGGCAGGATGCGGCGGCCGACGCCGACCACCGTATCCGCGGCCAGCACCAGCGCCTCGGGCGCCAGCACGGCCGCAGCCTCGGCTTTTTGCCGCGCCAAGCGCGCGGCGAGCAGGCGCGGGACCTCGGCCTTCAGCGGGGTCTCGTCGATCTCGGTGGGGCAGACGCGATCCGGCACGACCCCGATCCGCGCGAGGAGGTCGAGGCGGCGCGGGCTGGCGGAGGCGAGAATCAGAGCCGGCCGCACGGGAGCGTCCGGCGCGGTCGGTTTATCTTGAGCAGCCAATCACTTGAAACGGAAGGTGATGCGGCCCTTGCTCAGGTCGTAGGGCGTCATCTCCACATTCACGCGATCACCCGCCAGCACGCGGATGCGGTTTTTCCGCATTTTTCCGCTGGTATGAGCCAGGACGAGATGTTCGTTGTCGAGCTTCACGCGGAACATCGCGTTGGGCAAAAGCTCAACCACCTGACCGCTGAACTCGATCATGTCTTCCTTCGACATGCCTATCCTTTTCTGTGTCGCCGCGACTGGGCCGTAACGCGACTGGGCCAAGATCAGCCCGCGCGCGACCGCGGCCCCGAACCGGGGCCGAAATGCGACCGGAACATGTGCGCCAGCCGCGGCCGGGTCAAGCGTTGTAGTAAGCGCGTCTTACCCGCGCCCGTGACAATGCTTGTATTTCTTGCCCGAGCCGCAAGGACAGGCGGCGTTGCGCGGGGTGCGGTTCCAGGTCGAGGGATCCATCGGATCGACGCCGGGAGCATAGCCCTCGACCGCCGGCGCGGCGACGCCATAGCCCCCCGCGGGCGCCATCTCCTCCCCACCCGGGGCCGGGTGGCTCATGTCGGTGACCTGGATCGGCTCGGGTTCCGGCAGCGGCTGGTCAGGCATCAGCTCGATCCGCAGGATCCACTGCGTCGTGCGCTGGCGCAGATCCTCCAGCATCCCGTTGAACAGCGCGAAGGCCTCGGATTTGTACTCGTTCAGCGGGTCGCGCTGGCCATAGGCGCGCAGGCCGATGCCCTGGCGCAGATGGTCCAGCGCCAGCAGATGCTCTTTCCAGACCGAGTCGAAAATCTGCAGCAGCAGCGCCTTCTCGACCTGGCGCATGCGCTCGGGGCCGAAATCGGCGGCGCGCAGGGCGGCGCGGGTCTCGGCGGCCTCGCTCACGCGCTCCAGCATCGCGACCTCGTCGATGCCCTCTTCCCGGCCCCATTCATCCACCGGCAGGTCGAGGCCCAGGATGTCGGCGATCTTCTTCTTCAGCCCCACCAGATCCCATTGCTCGGCGTAGACATTCTCCGGGATCGCGGCATGGACCATGTCGCGGACGACCTCGTGCCGCATCTCGGCGACGGTCTCGGACAGGTGCTCGGCGTTCATGAAGGCGCGGCGCTGGGAGTAAACCTCGCGCCGCTGGTCGTTCATCACGTCGTCGTATTTGAGCAGGTTCTTGCGGGTGTCGAAGTTGCGGGCCTCGACCTTCTTCTGCGCCTTCTCCAGCGCCTTGTTGATCCAGGGATGCACGATCGCCTCGCCGGGCTTCAGGCCGAGCTTGGTCAGCATCCCCCCCATTCGGTCGCTGCCGAAGATCCGCATCAGATCGTCTTCCAGCGACAGGAAGAAGCGGCTGCCGCCCGGATCGCCCTGGCGGCCCGACCGGCCACGGAGCTGGTTGTCGATGCGCCGGCTCTCATGCCGCTCGGTGCCGATGACGAAGAGGCCGCCGGCCGCCTTCACCCGTTCGGCCGAAATCGTGACTTCCTTGCGGATTTCCTGCAGCCGCGCCTCGAAGTCCGGCCCGTCGGGTTCGCCCGCGAAGACGGCGGCGGCGAGCATCTCGGCATTGCCGCCGAGTTTGATGTCGGTGCCGCGCCCGGCCATGTTGGTGGCGATGGTCACAGCCCCGGGCCGGCCGGCCTGGGAGATGATCCCCGCCTCCTGCTCGTGGTAGCGCGCGTTCAAAACCTTGTGTGGGATGTTCTTCTTGGTGAGGAGGGCGGAGATCAGCTCGCTCTTCTCGATGCTGGTGGTGCCGACCAGCACGGGCTGTTCCCGCAGGCGGCACTCCTCGATCAGCACGGCGACGGCCTCGTATTTCTCCTCGGCCGAGCGATAGACCTCGTCATCCTCGTCCTTGCGGGTCACCGGCACGTTGGTCGGGATCTCGACCACTTCCAGCTTGTAGATTTCCGCGAATTCATCCGCCTCGGTCGCCGCGGTGCCGGTCATGCCGGCCAGCTTGGGGAAGATGCGGAAATAATTCTGGAAGGTGATGGAGGCGAGCGTCTGGTTCTCGGGCTGGACCTGAACGTGTTCCTTGGCTTCCAGCGCCTGGTGCAGGCCCTCGGAATACCGGCGGCCTTCCATCATGCGGCCGGTGAATTCGTCGATGATGACGATCTTGCCCTTGCTCACGATGTAATCGACGTCGCGGGTGAACAGTGTATGGGCGCGCAGCGACTGGTTGACGTGGTGCACCAAAGTGACGTTGGGCGTGTCGTAGAGCCCGCCCTCCTCCAGGATCGCCGCCTCGCGCAGCATGGTCTCGACCGTCTCGGTGCCTTCCTCGGTCAGCGAGACGGTCTTCTGCTTCTCGTCCTTGTCGTAATGCGTGGGGTCCTTGGCCAGTTCGGCCACCACCGCATCCACCGTGTTGTAGAGTTCCGAGGTGTCGTCGGTCGGGCCGGAAATGATCAGCGGCGTCCGCGCCTCATCCACCAGGATGCTATCGACCTCATCGACAATGGCGTAGAAAAAATCGCGCTGGACCATCTCCTCCTGGCGGTACTTCATGTTGTCGCGCAGGTAGTCGAAGCCGAATTCATTGTTGGTGCCGTAAGTGATATCGGCGGCATAGGCGGCGCGGCGTTCCTCATCGACCTTGCCATAGACAATGGTGCCGGTGCTCAGCCCCAGAAAACCATAGAGCCGCCCCATCCATTCGGCGTCGCGGCTGGCAAGATAGTCGTTGACGGTGACGACATGCACGCCCTTGCCGGCCAATGCATTGAGATAGACCGGCAGAGTCGCGACCAGGGTCTTGCCCTCGCCGGTCTTCATCTCGGCGATCTTGCCCTCATGCAGGACCATGCCGCCAATGAGCTGCACGTCGAAATGCCGCATGCCAAGGATACGGTGCGAAGCCTCGCGCACCGTGGCGAAGGCTTCGGGCAGCAGGTCGTCCAGCGTCTCGCCCTTGGCCAGGCGTTCGCGGAACAGCACCGTCTGATTGGCCAGGGCCTCATCCGAAAGGGCCTTCATCGCCGGTTCCAGCGCATTGACCGCGGGCACCCGCGCCCGGTGGCGCTTGAGTTCGCGGTCGTTGGCGGTGCCGAAGAGCTTGGCAGCAAGGCGAGTCAGCATGGAAGACCTGGTCTCCGTCATCCCAGTCGAGATAGCCCGCGCAGGGCAAGAGGCGCGCGCACGGGGCTCCCGTGGGGCCCGCCCTGTGGGAAAAGCGGGCCGTGCCGCATCTAGGCGCGGCAAGGGGGCGGGTCAACGCGGCAGCGGTTGCAACATGTCACCCGCACCGGGAGTTGTGGCGTCAGAGCGCTTCCGCCAAGTTGCGCCGCCTTCCAGGAACCCATCCCCATGCGTCGCTTCGTCCTTGCCTTCGCCTTGCTCTCCACCACGGCCCTCGCCCAGCCAGCCCCGGCTCCAGGGCCTGCCGCCGATCCGGTCGTCGCCCGCGTCGATGGCGCCGAGATCCGGCTGTCGGATGTGCAGGAGGCGATGACCGCCCTGCCCGCCCAGTACCGCAATGCCCCGCCGCAGGTGCTCTTCCCGCTGCTGGTGGACCAGTTGACGGCACAGCAGGCGATCCTGGCCGCCGCCCGCGCCAGCGACATCGCCGCCGACCCCGAGGTCGCCAGCCGCATGCGCCGCGCCGAGGAGCAGGTGTTGCAGCAGGCCTACATCACCCGGGAGATCGCCCCCGCGATCACGGATGAGGCTTTGCGCGCGCGCTTCGACGCCCAGACCGCGGGCCGCCCGGTCGAGGAAGAGGTCCACGCCCGCCACATCCTGGTGCCGACCGAGGCCGAGGCCCGCTCGATCCTGGAGGAGGTCCGCCGCCCCGGCGTCGATTTCGCCGAGGTCGCCCGCCGTCGCGGCTCGGGCCCCGGCACCGCCGAGGGCGGGGATCTCGGCTTCTTCAAGCGCACCGACATGGTGGCGGAATTCGCCACCGCCGCCTTCGCGGTGCAGCCCGGCCAGATCGCCCCGGAGCCGGTGCGCAGCCAGTTCGGCTGGCATGTGATCAAGGTCGAGGAACGCCGCCCCGCCCCTGCGCCCGCCTTCGACGAATCGAAGGAAGCCCTGCGCCAGCAAGCCTTCGAGGAAGCGGTGGGTGCGGTGATCGAGCGCGTCCGCTCGGCGGCGAAGATCGAGCGGTTCAACATGGACGGCACCCCGGTCGCAGCACCCATGCCGAACCACCTGCCGGATGCGAGCCCGCCGCCCCCCGCTGTCGCGCCGACCCGGCGCTGACCCGGCTCAGCCGGCTCCGGTGCCGCGCGGTGCGGCATCGGGGCCCGGCTGCGCCGAACCGGTCGAGCCGAAGCCTCCCGCCCCCCTCGCGGAGGCCAGGGAAAATTCCTCGACCACCCGAAAACTCGGCCGCAGCACCGGCACGAAGATCATCTGGGCAAAGCGCTCGCCGGGTTCCAGCACGATGGGTGCGGTGCCCGGCGCATTGCGGTTCCAGGCGCTGACCAGCACTGGCCCGGTGTAATCCGGGTCGATCAGCCCCACGAGGTTGCCCAGCACCAGCCCCTTGCGATGGCCAAGCCCGGAGCGGGGCAGCACCAGCGCCGCCATCCCCGGGGCCGCCATGTGCACGGCGATGCCGGAGGACACCAGCACCGGCGCGGCGCCGGGGTGCAGCTCCAGGGGCGCGTCGATGCAGGCATGCAGGTCGATGGCCGCGGCCATCTCGGTCTGGTAGCGCGGCAGGCCCCAGCCGTGCAGGCGCGGGTCGAGCACCTTCAGCTCCACGCTTGGCTCCGTCGTCATGCTTGCTTCCTTGGTTGGTTCCGCGGCGCTACCCGGCGCGGGTGCCGAGCCGCCGCTGCGCCCATTCCCGCCAGGCCAGGATCGCATCCGGGGCGGGGAACAGTGTCGGCATCAGATCGCTCGCCGGGATCGGGCCGAGCAGCCCCTGGTGCGAATCCCGCTGCTCATCCTCGACGAAGCGCGTGGCGGCGAGGCGCCAGCTTGCTGCCTGGTCGCTGCCGGTCAGCGCCGGCAGCACCAGCAGCCCCTGCAAGCGCAGCGAGGTCACCGCCGCGAGGCAGGCCAGCGCCAGGGTGGCCTGGTCCTGATTGCGGGCGGAGGCCGGTTCGAAGATCTGCCAGGGCTGGAGGTCGAGCGAGTTCGCCCGCGCCGGCAGGTCCGGCCCCAGGAGCATCAGCACATCGGCCTGATCGGCCCGAATCGCCGCCTCCGCCGCCCCGGGCAAGACGCCGACCATCACCGGCGCGGCCGGAATCCCCATCAGGTCCAGCGCCAGCAGCGCCGCCGCCTCGGCATGGGCCGTCCCCGATATGGCGACGCGCCAGACCGAGCGGCCACCGGTTGGGGGCAAGGCCCCGCGCCCGGCAATCCAGGCGGGTTGCAGCATCGCGAGCAGCGGCAGCCAACCCGTCGGCTCGAACTGCACCCGCGCATCGCCCACCATGCGGGCATGCACCGCGGCGCCGGGCAGCATCAGCAGCGCGCGGCCCGCGGTGTCGCTGGTCGCGAATCGGTTGGCGGCGGTGACGCCGTCGGGGCCGCCAAGGGTCTCCAGCCGCAGCGCCACGGCCTGGGGCATGTTGCGCGCAAGCCCGGCCGCCGCGCGGGCGCCGAACAGGGCCAGCGGGCCGGTCTCAGGCCCGGGCAGCAGCAGCGTCGCCGTATCGGCGGACTGGGCCCAGGCAGGCCGGGCTGCCAGCGCCAGGGCCAACAGGGCGCGCCGCCCGGAGAGCGAGGCGCCGCTAGTCGTCATAGGCCAGCAGGGAGGCGAAGGGCGCATCGAGCCGTGCCCTGCCCTGCAGGAAGGTCAGCTCGATCAACGCGGCCGAGAGCGGCACCTCGGCGCCGGCCTCACGCAGCAGGCGGATGGCCGCGGCCATGGTGCCGCCGGTCGCGAGCAGATCGTCCAGCAGCACCACCCGGTCGCCGGGCTTCACCGCATCGGCCTGCATCTCGATCCGGTCGGTGCCGTATTCCAGCGCGTAGGAGAGGCCGACCGTCGCCCCCGGCAGCTTGCGCGGCTTGCGGATCATGATGAAGCCGAGACCGAGGGCCGCGGCCACCGGCGCCGCGAGGAGAAAGCCGCGGCTTTCGATGCCGGCCAAGGCGGTCGGGGCCGTGGGCGCCACCAGATCGGCCAGACGGCTGACGGTTTCCTGCCAGGCCGGGCCATTCCGCAGCAATGTGGAAATATCGTAAAAAAGAATGCCGGGTTTCGGAAAATCAGGGATGCCCCGGATATGGGCCTTCAGATCAATGGCCATGCCTGTTCAGCCTCATCCCCTGGACAGCCGCCGGAGATCTGGCGCGGCATCGCCGCGTGCATAGGCCGGGCAAGGCGTGGGACGCAACCGGTTCAGGCTTGGCGTGGCCGCGCAAACGGGCCATTGGGCGGGTTATGAGCCGCACTCCCATCGCGATCGCCGTCGGGCTGGTCGCCTTCACCGCCTATGCCGCGGTGGTCGTCGCCATCGGGGACCGCCTGCGCGGGGCGCATTGGCTGGTCGAACTGGCCTATTTCGCGGTGGTCGGCTTCGTCTGGACCTATCCGGCCCTTCGGCTGATCACCTGGGCGGCGAAACGCCCCAACACCTGAAACGGAGGATGGCGAGCCCGAAGGCTCGCCATCCGGTATTTGATCAGAACGGACGGCTGAGGGTCGCGATCACGCGCTGGCCGCAGTAGCTGGTCCCGCCGCAATCGGCCTTGTCCAGGTCCGTGTTGTAGTAGCCGACCGAGGCCATGAAGCCGGCGAACAGCTCATGCGACACGGAGACCGAGTAGTTCGCGTAGTCGCGGATGCCACCGAAGTTGCCTTCGCGCGTGCTGAAGTTGTTGCGCTGGATCCACTGCTGCCCAATGCGGGCGGAAAACGTGAAGCCGAAGTCGAGGGCGGCGTCGACGCCGCCTTCAAGGTAAACCGAGGTGCCGGATTCGTTGAAGAAATCGGGGGAGACGTAGACGGCGGCGAGCAGCGTCAGCGGCTCGAGGCTGTAGGCAGCCTTCACCGCGCCTTCGAAGTAATTCTGCTCGAACTGGCCGGCACCGGTGGAGACCGGCTGCGCGCTGTAGTTCGGGTAGGTGTAGTAGATGCCGCCGATGTCGAGCTTCAGGTCACCAACCTTGAAGCGGTAGCCGGCCAGCAGGTCGACTTCCTGCCGCGTGTTGTTGGAGATCGCGCCGTTCACACCGAAATTGGCGTTGCTGGCGAAGGCGCCGACATACACGCCGCTGGAATGCTCCAGATCGAGGCTCAACTGGATGGCGCGGCGGTTGCGTGTCTGGCTGATGCCACGGAATGCATAATCCGTGGTGATCGCCGGCGTCACCGTCAGCGTGCTGTCGATGGCGGCAATTTCGGTCTGGGCCATGGCCGGCGCCGCAGCGCCCAAGCCGCAAGCCAAAGCGACGACCGCAAAAATCGATGACTTCATGTGCAGTTCCTTCCTCACGCGACCCATGAGCAACAGAACACAGCAAATGGTCGCCGTTGAGAAGGTGTTTGCCACTTAAATCGTCATAGATACGACACACTGTGGCTGAAATACCACGTAAGCCCAGTGAGGCCCCTGCCAAAAAGCGTGAAGCCCCGCCGCGGCAGGGCCGGGCGGGGCTTCTCGGGTCCGGCGGGATGGTCGGAGTGAGAGGATTCGAACCTCCGGCCCCTGCGTCCCGAACACAGTGCTCTACCAGGCTGAGCTACACTCCGTGAGGCCCTGCCGGACGCGAGGCGGGGCTATAGCGAAGCCCGGGCCGGGCGGCAAGTGCATGCGGCGCGGACAAATGTGCCGCCGTGAAATCCGCCTGCTTTACGCGGGCCGGGGACATGGCAGGCTATGCCGGTCTTCACTCTTACGCGGATCGAACTCCCCATGGCGAAATGCTTCCCGTCCTCCCGGCCAAAGCCACGGTTCCTGATGCTGGGGCTGGCTTTGCTGCTTGGCGCGGGAGGCGGTGCCGCCTGGGCGCAGGCGGATGTGATCGCCGCACGCAAGGCCAGCATGAAGCGCATGTCGGAACAGCTGGAGGTGATGAAGCCGGTCATGGAGGCGCGCGGCGATGTCAGCGCCCTCGCGACGCGTGTGGCCGATATCGCGGAGATCCTCGCCTCGGTCCCGAGTCGCTTCCCCACCGGTTCCGACAGCGGCGACACCAAGGCGCGGCCGACCATCTGGTCCGATCGCGCGGGCTTCGAAAAAGCCGCCGAGACGACGCTTGCGGCGGCGCAGACGCTGCGAACGGCCGTGCAGTCCGGCGATGCGTCAGCCTCGGCGGCCGCGTTCCAGGCCCTGGGCGGCAGCTGCGTCGGATGCCATCGCGGCTACCGGTCGCGGTAGCGCCCGGCCGCGCCGCCGCAATACCGCAACGGCCATGATCGCTTCATCCCGAAGCGATCATTGGGTTCAGCCCAGGCGGGAAACCCACACCGAAAGGGCTGCCGCCAAGGCCAGCAGCACGGCGCCCAGCCAGGCCGGCGCCAGGCGTGGCGCCGATGCGGCATAGGCGGCCGGCAGGCGCTTGATGCCGGTGATCATCGGCCGCACGAGATCCTGGCCCTTCAGCACCCGATAGGCCACGACCGCCACCACATGCAGCGCCACCACGGCCAGCACGAGGTTGAAGGTCGCCCCATGCACATCGCTGAGCAGATCGCTGACACCATCTGAGACGCGGCGGGCCAGCGGCCCACGCGCCAGCACCTCGTCCTTCGAGAACAGCCCGGTCACCGCCTGGATCAGCAGTAGCCCCAGAATCGCGATGACCATCCAGCCGCCGGCGGCGTTGTGGGTCGTCTCATGGTCCGGCTCCCGCTCGCGCCAGGCCCGCAGATGCGCCAACGCCAGCTTCGGCGAGCGCAGGAAATGGGCGAAACGGGCATTCTCGGAGCCCACCAACCCCCAGAGGATCCGGAACACCACCAGCGCCAGGATGATCAACCCCGAGGTGATGTGCAGAGCCATCCGCCCGGTCTCGGCCGTCCACCAGGAGAGCGCCACCAGCCCCACCAGGCTCCAATGCACCAGGCGAACCCAGGGGTCCCACACCCGAATCCGCGTCATCCCCGCCGTCGTCCCGCTCGCCCCGTCGCTCATGAATGGCTCCTGCCGCACTGCAGCGTCACCCTACACCCGCATGGGACGCGTACGGCAGGGCCGCAGCATCTAAATTCATGCAACCCCTTGCTCTTACGCCGACTTCCGCGCTTGTGGCCCTTCTGGCAGGAGCCTAGTTACAGCGGCATGACGATCAAGGCGGCAGTCCTCGGACTCGGAGGTGCGGCATCGGTGGGTGTCGCTGCCTGGTGGCTGTTCGGCGCGGCTCCAGCGCCGGCGCCGGGCACCTTGCTGCTTCCCGTCTCACGCCCGATCGCGACGCAGACCGCGCCCTCGACCGCCACGCAAGCCACCCCGCCGCTGGCCACCCCACCGCTGGCCACCCCGCGCCCTGCCGCGGCCGTCACCACCCCGTCGCCGGCCATGGCCGCCGCGCAGCCGGACCCGGCGCCGGCAGCCGTGCCCCCCGCCGCTGTCGTGGCGACGGCACCGGCCGCCACCGTCGCACCCTCACCCCACCCTGCCGTGGTGGCCCGCGCCGATCCCGCGCCCGCCCAGCCCGCCGCAGCAAGGCCCGCCGCCACCGTCGCGCCCCAGGCCGCACCGCAGCCCCAGTCCGACCCCGCCGCACCAAGCTTCGACGTCGCCCGCATCGGCGCCCGCGGCACTGCCGTGATCGCCGGCCGCGCCGCGCCGGGTGCGGAGGTGCGCCTGATGGAAGGCGGGCAGGAACTCGGCAATGCCCGCGCCGACGGGCGTGGCGAATGGGTCATCCTCCCCGCCGATCCGCTGGCCGCGGGCGCCCGCGAACTGACCTTGCGCGCCCGCCAGCCCGATGGGCGGGAGGTCGCCGGCACCGACACCGTGCTCGTGGTCATCCCCGAGGCCACGCCCGCCACCGAGGCCGCCACGCCCGCACGTGGCCCGCTGGTGGCGCTGCTGCCGCCGAGCACCGCCACCGCCGCGCCGCGGCTGCTGCAAGGCGCGGCCGAGGCAACGCCCGCGGGCCGCACCCCCTCGCCGCTGCGACTCGGGCTGGATATCGTCGATTACGACAGCGCCGGCGCCATCCGCTTCGCCGGCACCGCGCCCCCGGGCACGCCGGTGCGAATCTACGTGGACGAACGCCATGCCGGTGACGCCGTCGCAGGGGTGGAAGGCCGCTGGGCGCTGACGCCATCAGCCCCGCCCACCGTGGGCACGCATATGCTGCGGCTGGATCAGCTGGCCCAGGCCGGCACCGCGGTCGCCGCGCGGATTGAAGTGCCCTTCGCGCGGGAGGCCCTGCCCGAAGGCGGCCTCACCGATGGGCGCGTGGTGGTGCAGCCCGGCACCAACCTCTGGCGCATCGCCCGCAACGCCTATGGCCACGGCATCCGCTACACCGTGATCTACCAGGCGAACCGGGACCAGATCCGCGATCCCGCGCTCATCTTCCCCGGCCAGATCTTCGCAGTTCCGGGGTTCTAGAGCGGGATGCGTTGGGGCTGAATCGAATTTTCTTCCCGACGCGGAGGGTGATCTGATTCAAGGTTCTGGCTGGGTAGGAGGCCAGCGTCGATGGGAGCACCCTATTCCC
>NZ_QKYU01000012.1 GCF_003253705.1 Humitalea rosea | reverse complement strand
GCGGGGGCGCGCAGCGCCCGCCTTGAACCGAACCGGGATCCCGGCAAGCATCAAAAGGCAGAACGACCATTGACCAGCAAGACAGTCGCTTAGCCCAGCACGCGCGCCAGCAACTCCGCCGTCCGCCCATTGGCGATGGTCGCCGCCAGCCCGTCCCAGGAATGCCCGCCCATGCGCGCGAAGGCATGGTCCACGCCCGGATAGACATGCGCCGCGATGTTCGGCAGCCCCTTCACCGCCGCCAGGATCTTGGCCTGCGCTTCCGGCGGCACGAACCTGTCCTTCTCCGCGATATGCATCAGCAAAGGCGCCTTCACCTTGGCGAAGTCATCGGCCATGCCTTCCAGCCCGACGCCGTAATAGGAGATGTTGCAATCGGCATCCGAGCCGATCGCCATCATCGCCGCGAGCCTGCCGCCCAGACAAAAACCCATGGTGCCGGCCCGGCCATCGCCGAGCTTGCGCGCCGCGGCCAGGGTCGCGGTCAGATCCTCGACCCCCTTCTTCTGGTCGAACAGGTTGAACAGTTCGAAGGCGCGCTTCCATTCCGCCTCGGTGCTATCGGTGATGTCGATGCCCGGCTCGATGCGCCAGAACAGGTCCGGCGCGATGGCATGGAACCCCATATCCGCGACCCAGTCGCAGAGCGCGCGCATGGCATGGTTCACGCCAAAAATTTCCTGGATCAGCACCACGGTGCCGCCGCGCGGCGTCTTGGGCGTGGCGACATAGGCGGCGAAGCTGCCGCTGCCGTCGAGGGCATCGATCATCATGGGGCGTTATCCTGAGAAGCGAACCCCCGCCCGGCCAAGCCGAACGGGGGCGAAAAGGGGGCTCAGACCTCGGCGTAGGCGCCGTTGCGCCAGATGTAGAAGACGTAGTCCGGCACGGTCACATCGCCCTTGGCGGTGAAGGAGATCGGACCGAGCACCGTCTGCCAAGGGCCATCCGCCTTCAGCGCCGTCGCGATCCTGCGCGGATCGACGGCGCCGACCTTGGTGGCCGCGGCGGCGAAGACCTGCACGGCGGCGTAGGAGTAGAGCACATAGCCTTCCGGATCGATGTTCTTGGCCCGGAAGCGCTGGATCACCTCGGCCGCCGTCGCCCGCTTGCGCGGGTCGGAGGCGAAGGTCATCAGCGTGCCTTCGCCGGCGGTGCCCGCGATCTGCCAGAATTCATTGGTCACCAGCGCATCGCCGCCGATCAGCGTGATGTCGAGCGACTGCTCCTTGGCCTGACGCACGATCAGCCCGGATTCGGTGTGATAGCCGCCGACATAGACGACCTCGATCCCCGCCTGCTTCATCCGGCTGACCAGCGCGCTGTAGTCGCGCTCGCCGGCGGTATAGGCGGAGAACAGCGTCTCGGTCATGCCGGCCGCGTTCAGCGCCTTCTTGGTCTCTTCCGCCAGGCCGCGGCCATAGGCGGAGTTGTCGTGCAGGATCGCGATCTTCTTGCCGGCGAAGTGCCGCGCGATATAGGCGCCGGCGACCTGGCCCTGCTGGTCGTCCCGCCCGCAAACGCGGAAGGTGTTCCACTTGCCCTGTTCGGTGAAGGCCGGGTTGGTGCTGGCGGGGCTGATCTGCAGCACGCCTTCCTCGGCATAGACATCGCGCGCGGGGATGGAGGAGCCGGAGCAGAAATGCCCGGCCACGAACTTCACGCCGCGCCCGGCCAACTGGTTGGCGACGGAGACAGCCTGGCGCGGATCGCAGGCGTCATCCCCGATTTCCAGCGCAAGCTGCTGCCCGAGCACGCCGCCGGCGGCGTTGATATCGGCCACGGCCTGTTCGGCGCCGGCCTTCATCTGCCCGCCGAAGGCCGCGTTGGAGCCGGTCATCGGTCCCGCGCTGGCAATGCGGATGGTGCCGGACTGCGCCGCGGCGTGGCGGGCCATGCCCAGGGCGGCAAGCGCCGTGGCGGCGATCAGCGGTCTGCGTTGAATGGTCATCGCGACTGTCTCCCATCGGTGTGTCGGGCGCACCGGTTGCGGAATGAGCCTAGACCAGGGCGCCGGTCGGGGGCCAGTCTTGGTCGTGAGGGCCGCCGTAGGCTCCGGTAAATTCGAACTGACGGATCACTGCTGACGGAATAATGTTGCCGGTCGTCGGGGAGCGCGCTTGGCGTTGCAAGTTTGCTGACGCTAGTGTTTCCGGGCTGGTTACAAATGTCTGGTCGAAGAAGGACATGCTCAATGCCCCGCCCCCTCTACCGCGCCACCGCCCTGCTGACCGCCTCCCTCCTGCTGACAGGCTGTGTGACCACGCGCGCGGGGCGTATCGGGGCTGACGACGGGACCGATGCCTGCCGCACCCAGGTCGTGGCGCTGGACAGCACGGGCAATTTCTTCGCCGAGGATATCCTGCGCGGTGCCGCCGTCGGCGCCCTGGCCGGGGCCGCGATCGGCGGGCTCGCCAGCGGCAACTGGCGTGGCGCCTTGCTGGGGGCGGCGATCGGCGGTGCCGGCGGGGCCGCGGTCGGCTATTTCTCGGCCGTGCAGCGCCAGGCGGGCGATCAGGCCGCGGTCACGGCCCAGGTCGGCAGTGACCTGGAGAAGGAGAATATCGAGCTGGTCCGCACCCAGGTCGCCTTCGACCAGCTGATGGATTGCCGCTACCGCTCCGCCCAGACCATCCGTCAGGCCGTGCTGGAAGGGCGGGTGGATCGCCCGACCGGCCTCGCCCGGATGGCCGAGATCCGTGGCCGCGCCCAGCGGGATATCGCCCTTGCGCAGCAGATCAACACGCAGATCGGCACCCGTGGCGCCGAATTCGACACCGCCATCGACAATGTGGTGCCGGGCGGCAAGGCCTCGCTGGCCGGCGCCCTGGTCGGCCGCGCCCAGCCGATCCGCGCGACGGCGCGGCGCGCGGTGCCGGTGAAGCTCTCGCCCACCGGCGCCAGCGTCGAGATCGCGCAGCTGTCCCCGCGCGAGGTGGTGCAGGTGAGCCCGGCGAGCGGCGGCTATGCGCTGGTCGAAACCTCCTCCGGCCTGCGCGGCTATGCGCCGGTCGAGGCGTTGCAGACTCCGACGCGCCTGCCGGATGCGACCCCGACGGCCGCGAGCGATGTCCGCAGCCTCGCCGCCACCAACGTCGCCCGCCGTGACAATTTCGCGCAGACGGTCGGCAATGCCGAACGCCTCGCGCAGTCCGGCGGATTTGAACTCACTGCCGGTTAAGTCCTTGATCCGGGCGCTCCTCCTCCTCGCCACGCTGCTGCTGCCACGGGTGGCAGCGGCGCAGGAGCCGCCGCAGGCGCCGATCCTGCGGGTGGAGGCGGCCGCCCATACCGCCCCCGTGCGCCGGATGGCGACCGATGCCTCTGGCCGGGTGCTGGCGACGGTGTCGGATGACAAGACCCTGCGGCTTTGGGCATTGCCCGAGGGCACGCCGCTGGCGGTGCTGCGCCCCCCGATCGGGGAGGGCGAGGAAGGCGAGCTTTCCGCCGTGGCCCTCACCCCCGATGGCAGCAAGGTCTTTGCCGGCGGGCTGACCGGGCGGGAATGGGACGGGGTCTATGCCGTCTATCTGTTCGATACCGCGACCGGGCGGCTGTTGGCGCGGCTGCCGGGGCTGCCGGCGCCGGTGCAGCATCTGGCGGTCTCGGCCGATGGCGCACGGCTCGCCGGCGCCCTCGGCGGGCGGGCCGGCATCCGCATCTGGGATGCGCGCGACGGCCGGCTGTTGTCCGAGGATTCGGTGGGCTGGGACGGCCCCGCGCGCATGGTCGCCTTCGACGCGGCGGGCCGGCTCGCCGCCAGCTCGGCGGATGGCAAGATCCGCCTCTATGCCCCGAACGGGCGGCGCATCGCCGAACGCGCCCCGGTTCCGGGCGGGCGCCCCTATGGCATCGCCTGGTCGCCCGATGGCGCGCTGCTGGCGGTGGGCTTCGAGGACCGGCTGCGGGTCGAGATCCTGGCCGCCGCCGATCTGCATACCGTGCTGGTCCCCGATATGGCGGGGCTGAGCGGGGAGGGCACGCCCGCCGTCGCCTGGGCCGGTGATGGGCAGGGGGGCGTGCAGCTGCATGCCGGGGGCTATGCCCATGGCGTGGCGGCGGTGGCGCCGGGCGCACCCGGCTTCGTCATCCGGCGCTGGTCGGATTTCGGCCTGGGGCCGGCGCGGGACATTCCGGTGGCGCGCGATGCCATCATCCAGCTGCTGGCGGTGCCCGGCGGCGGCATGGTTTTCGCCACCGCCGATCCGGGCTGGGGGCGGCTCGCGGGCGATGGCAGCGTCGCCATCGCGGTCAGCTCGCCGGCCGCGGATTTCCGCAACACCGCCGCGGTGCTCGCGGCCAGCGCCGATGGGCAGCGGGTGCGTTTCCTGCTGCGCCCCGATGCCGCCCCGATGGTCTTCGATGCCCAGGCCGGGCGGCTGACCCAGGGCGTCGCCCCCGAGGTCTATGGCGCGCGGCAGGAGTCGGCGCGGCTCAGGATCACCGATTGGCGCAACCAGGACCGGCCGAAGCTCAACGGCCGCCCGCTGCCGCTCGGCCCCGGCGAATACAGCCGCAGCCTTGCGATCCTGCCCAATGAGCAGAGCTTCCTGCTCGGCACCGACACGCATCTGCGGCTGTTCGACGCCTCCGGCCGGATGCTGGATCAGGTACCGATGCCCGGCGCGGTCTGGGGCGTGGTGGCGCTGAACGGCATCGCCGTGGTCGCCCTGGGCGATGGCACCATCCGCTGGTTCGAGGCGACCGACCGGCTGGCGGAGCGCGGGGCGCTGTTCGTGCATGCCGATGGCCGCCGCTGGGTGGTCTGGACGCCCGAGGGGCTGTTCGACCACGCCGCCGAGGGCGGGCAGGAGCTGGTCGGCGTGCATCTGAACAATGGCCGCAACCAGACCCCGGAATGGGCGAGTTTTCGGCAGGCCTATCGCGCGCTTTACGCCCCCACGGAGCTTCGCGCGCGGCTGCGCGGCGATGCCGCGCCCGCCGAGGCGCGGATGGCCGATCTCGGCGAGGTGCGGGCACGGATCGGCCGGCTGCCGACCCTCAGCCCCGGCGAGGCCTGTGCCGTGACCGCCGCGGGCTGCGTGCCGCTGGGCTGGGGCGGCAGCGAATTGCCGGAGGGCGCGACCGGGCTGCGCGTGACCTATGCGACCGCGGATCGCGGGCTGGGCCTGGGTCCGCTCGACATCATGGTGAACGACCGCATCGCCGTGCGCGCGGCGGCGGTGGCCGGGCAGACCTCGGTCGAGGTGCCGCTGGACCCCGGGCCAAACCATGTCTCGGCCCGGCTCTACGCCGATGACCGGTCGCTGTTCGCCGAGGGGCCGGGCTTCGACCTGCGCCGGGCGGGCGCGGTCCGGGCGCCGGCCGGGCAGGGGCGGTTGATCCTGGTCGCGGTCGGGGTGGATGCCTATGCGCTGCCGGAGCTGAGGCTGCGCTACGCCGTCGCCGATGCCCATGCCGTCGCCGATGTGCTGAAGAGCCGGGCCGCGGGGGTGTTCTCCGACGTCGTGTCCACCGTGCTGACCGATGCCGATGCGACCCGCGCCAATATCCTGGCCGCGCTGGCCAATGCGGCGCAGATCACCCGGCCGGAGGATACCTTCGTCCTCTACCTCGCGGGGCATGGGGTGCGGTCCGAACCCGACCGGCACTTCCTGTTCCTGCCGCAGGAAACCGCGAGCATCGCCGACTGGCCCTCGCTGCGCCGCTCGGCGCTCGACGAGGGCACGCTGGTCGCGGCCCTGGCCCGCATCCGGGCGCGCGACGGGTTCCTGTTCATCGACACCTGCCATGCCGGGCAGGTGACCATCGACAGCCTCGCCGCCCTCGGCAATGAGACCGGGCGCTTCCTGCTCGCCGCCAGCACCAGCGTGCAGGAGGCGCTGGATTCCTACGATGACCGCAACGGCGTCTTCGCCGTCGCGGTGCGCGAGGCGATGAGCGGGCGTGCGGCAATGGATGGCGATGGCCGGATCTCGGCGCTCGCCTTGGGCGAATGGGTCACCCGGCGGGTGCCGCAGCTCGCCGCCGAGAAGCACCACCAGCAGGATGCGGTGTTCCGCACCGCGCGGCGGGACCTGCGCTCCTTCCCGATGGGGGCGATGGCGCGGTAGCGCGCTTATGCCTTCTGCAGCACCACGGTGTGCGACAGCATGTTCACGTTGGTATGCAGGTCGGTGCGGAATTCGATGACGTCGCAGCCCTGCTCGGCAACCAGCTTGAAGAACTCGCGCTCCGGGAAGGCGTGCATTTCCATCGCGCCGGCCGGGTTGGCGGGGTAGGTCGCGCTGCTGAACGCGTAATTCCGGATCGCCGAGGGGATCTGGAACAGCGCGACCCCGGCGGGCCGCATGCGGCTGAGGATGGCGGTAAGGAGCTGGCGGATCACCGGCGGCGGGTTGTGCTGGAACACCAGCACCGAGAAGAAGAAGTCGAAGGGCGTGATCGTCTCCAGCCGCTTCAGATGGTCCACATGCAGGAAGTCGATGTTGTCTCGGCCGTATTTCTTCGCGGTCTCGCGCGCGATGGCCAGATGCGCCGGTGAGATATCGGCCGCGGTCACATGGTCGAACACTTCGGCCAGCCAGATCGAGACCCGCCCCACGCCGCAGCCAAGCTCGAAGCAGCTCCGCAGCCTGGCCAGGTCGAGATTGTTCCGGGCGAAGGTGGTCTTGATCTCGCTGATGCTGGACTTGCCGGAGTTGAAGAACTCATCGGCATTGGCGTCGATCTGATCGGCTTTGTAGCGCGCGGCCGTCAGCACGGACCAGTGCGGTTCGGAGGCCCCGAGCATCGCCCAGGACTCCTCGATATGCTTCACCATCCGCTTCAGTTCAGCCTCGGTGGCATGGGTGTCCACCGATTGTGCCACGGTCGGGTGCACGAATTTGGTCGAACCCGCCGCCTCCCGCGCCAGATAGATCTGGAATTCCTCGCTGTTCAGGAAACCGCGGAGCAGGGCGGCGACGTCTTTGTAGTTCGCGATGAAGCGGTTGATGATGGCCTCATCATGCATCTCTCGCCCAAGGATGAGATGAAACGCGGCCTGTACCTGTTCCTTCGTGACCATGTCATCTCCCGCGCCCGGCGAGGCGAGCCTATGTCAAGTCCAACACAGCGCGCGGGCGAGCCCCTGGCGGATTGTGCTGGAATTGATTGATTGTTGCTGTTCCGAAGGCCGTCCCGACGGCAGGAAGGCCTGTTCGATGGTGATTTCCGCCGCTCCGGATAGGGTCAGTGCCGAGGGGATCATTCATGACACCATCCTACACCGGGACCTATTTCTGTGGAGCCGTCGAGGTCGAGGTTTCTGGCGCGCCGGAAATCATGGCCGAATAGCGCCGTAGTCCTTGTCGATGACCGGCGCCGCATCCGCCCGGCGCTGCGCCAGCGCGAGCCCCGCGACCAAGGGCAGCAGCCAGATGATGCGCGCCTGGTAGCGATGATGCGGCTTGGACAGCGCCCCGGTCGCGGCGGCATTGGCCAGCAGCCCGATCAGCACACAGGCGAGCAACGCGCCGACCTCCCGCCGCCGGCTCAGCCACAGCGCCAGCAGCAGCGAGATCAGCACCACCGGCACATGCGGCCATAGAAAGGGCAGCGCCGCCGCCGCCAACTCGCCGCGCATCTGCAAGGCCACATCGAAGCTCGGCAATTCGCGGGGGAACCCCGCCTCCACCATCATCCGCGCCGAGACCCGCAGGTAATCCGCCCCCAGCGTATCCCCGACCCGGAACAAGGTGAGTTGCTCCGCCGTGTTCTCCAGCGCGTGGCGCAGCACGTCCCAGGGGTAGGCGGCGATGGTCGCGGCGACGATCTCGGCGGCCTCGGCGGCGATCAGCACGGTGCCCATGCTGCGCGGCCGCCCCTCCGCATCCATCGCGACCGGGGAGCGCGGGTCCCAGAGGAATTGGTCGCTGTCCATCGGCAGCCGGTCGGTGAAGGCGCAGAGGTACCAGCCGGCCTCGGGGCAGCGGTCCCGCAGCAGCACCGCGGCCGGGCCATCGGCCTGCAACCGCGCCAGCGCGAAGGTCGCGCCATAGGGCGAGACGACGTAGCGCCCATGGCCGATGCCGTTCGACACCACCAGGAAGACCAGCGCCACCGCCAGCGGCGCCGCGACGCGCAGGATGGGCCCGATGCGCCGGGTCACCAGCACCACCACGACGAGCACCGCCGCCGCGATCACCAGATGCGAGAGGTGCACGGCGATCGCGAGGCTGGCCAGCGCCCCCACCGCCCAACGCCGCCCCGGCCCCGCGAAACCCAGCAGCCAGAGCGTGAGCACCACCACCCCGGCCATCACGTCGGGCATCAGCGTGGAGGTGAACCAGGGCAGCGAGGTCAGCACCGCCAGCCCCGCCACCAGCACCAGATGGCTGCGGACCGTGACGCGCCCGAGTGCCGCCGCCTGGACCCGCCACAGCAGCCAGGACACCACCAGCGCCTGCAACAGCGCCGCCCCCCAGAGCGAGACGCCCCAATGCCCGAGATGCAGGAAGGGGCCATAGGCCATGGGCTTGTCCCAGGCCATGCGGGGGACGATCGTCTGCGCCAGGAAGGACACGGTATCGATGAAGACCAGCGGGTAGCGGTTCAGCCCCGCCGGCCAAAGCAGCAGCAGCGCGCCCAGGATGATCGCCGGCATCAGCCGCGCCTGGGCAGCACGGCGACGAGGGCGGCGAAGGGCAGCAGCCAGACGATCCGCGCCTGGTAGCGGTGATGCGGCTTGGACAGCCCGCCGGTCGCCAGCGCATTGCCCAGCAGCGCCGCCAGCACGATCACGGCGAGGCACGCCGGCCGCCGGTCCCCCAGGCGCCAGGCCGCGGCCACGCCGAAGCCGAGCAGCGGCAACGTCAGCAGCAGCACCGGCAGATATGGCCAGAAGAAGGGTTCGGCCACCGCCGGCAGCCGCCCTTGCGCCTGCAACCCGGCGTCATAGGTGGCAAGGTCGCCGGGGATATCCAGCAGACGCGGCCGCAGCGCGATATCCAGATCCGTCGCCATCAGCGTATCCCCGGCCCGGACCATCCCAAGCTGCCGCAGCCCATTGCCCAGCACCGCCAGCAGCACCGCTCCGGGCTCGCGGGCCAGGGTTTCGCCGACGATGATGCGCGCCTCGGGCGAGAGCAGCGCGCCGCCGAGGAAGCGCGCATGGCCGGCCGCGTCCCGGTTCATCGGGCTGTACTCGCGCCAGAGGAAGTCATCCGAATCCGCCGGCAGCCGCCCGGCCCAGGCGCAGAGGTACCACCCGGCCTCGGGGCAGCGCGCCGCGATGGTGCGCGCCGCCGGCCCATCCGCGATCAGCCGGGCCAGCAGGAAGGTGCTGCCATGCGGCGAGACCGACCAGACGCCATGCCCGATCCGGTTGGTGCCGAGCAGCAACGCCAGCGCGCCGAGCAAGGGCAGCGCGGTCCGCACCAGCGCGCCCGAGGCCCGTGCTCCTGGCCACCACCGCGCCAGCAGCGCCACGACCACCACAAGCCCGGCCGCGAGCGGCAGGAAGGAGAGGTGGCTCGCCGTCCCCAGCAACGCGGCCAGGAACACCCCCACCCGCTCCGCCCGCGACAGCCCCTCCCAGCCGAGCCCAAGCAGCAGCGCCGGCAGCACCACCGCCACCACCAGGATGTCGGGCATCAGCAGGGCCGTGGACCAGGGCGCCGTGGTCAGCACCGCCAAGGCGGCGCAGATCCCGAGGTGCCGCAGCGGGCTCGCCCGCCCCAGCGCCCGCAGCGCGAGCCACAGCAGCCAGGAGACGAGCACCCCCTGGGCCAGCAGCGGCGCCCAGAGCGTCACGCGCCAATGGAACAGATGCAGCAGCGGGCCGTAGATCCAGGGCTTGTCCCAGATCATCAGCGGCCCGAGCGTCTGGTGCAGGAAGCCGCCGGTATCGGTGAAGACCAGCGGATAGCCGTTCAGCGCCGCCGGCCAGAGAAGAAACAGCCCGCCCAGCAGGACGGCGAGCGTCTTCATCCCCGCCCCCTCACCCCCTCACCCCCCCGCCAACGGGCGGCGGCGGCCTCATCCTCGGCCTTGGCCGCGACCCAGCGATCGCTGCCGTCGGCAAACTCCTCGCGCTTCCAGAACGGCGCCTTGGTCTTCAGCCAGTCCATCAGGAAGGCCACCGCCTCCAGTGCCGCCAGCCGGTGGCCGCTGGCGGCCAGCACCAGCACGATGGGGTCGCCCGGCAGCATCCGCCCGTAGCGATGCACCACGGTGCAGCCGGTCAGCGGCCAGCGCTCCATGGCCTCGGCGGCGATGATGGCGATGGCGGCCTGGGTGACGGTGGGCCAGTGCTCCAGCGTCATCGCCGCCAGCCCGTCATCCCCCCGGCACAGCCCGATGAAGGAGGCGACGGCGCCCACATCCCCGCGCCCGGCGGTCAGCAGCGCGGTCTCGGCCGCCAGATCGAAGGGCGCGTCCTGGACGCGGACGGTCGCGGACATCTCAGCCGCCGGTGACGGGGGGGAAGAAGGCGACCTCGCGCGCGGCCCCCAAGGGCGTGTCGGGGCCGCACATCTCCTGGTCCAGCGCCGCGCGCACCTGGGCCGGATCGGCGAAGGCGGCGGCGTGGCCGGGGCCGCGCTGCGCCAGCCAGGCGATCAGCGCGCCGATGGTGGTCACCTCGGGCGGCGGGGAGACGGTTTCTTCCGCGACGCCGGTGCGTTGGCGCAGCCAGGCGAAATAGAGGATCTGCATGGCGTCAACGCGGCGTCGGCACCGTGCGGACCTGGCCATCCGGCCCGAGCAGGATGGTGGTCGGGCCCTGCGGCACGGCGACGCCGGTGCCGCCGCCGGGGGTGATGTAGGTCTGCGCCCCCGGCGGGCCCTCGGTGATCACGCCGCCGCCGGGCAGCACCCGGCCTTCGGTCCGCGGCGCGGGGGGGCTGTTGGCGATGGGCGGCACCGGGGGGGAGGTGCGGCTCAGCGGCCGCGCCTCGGGCAAGGGCGGCGGCGGGCTGGAGGAGCCGACGCGCGGCGACACCGCGCGATCCTGCTGGTCGGGGTTCATCAGCGTGGCGCGGGGCGCTTCCTCCACCGGCCAGACATTGCCGGGCTCGGGCAGCAGCGGCGGCTCGGTCGCGGGGCCGCCGGTGATGCGCGAGACGGTGAGGCTGCCTTCCGGCGCCATCACGCCGCGCGGGCCCCAGGGGGCGAACTCATCCCCGCCCGAACAGGCCGAGAGCGAGAGGACCGCGAGGGCCAATGTGAGGGTGCGTGTCATGGGGGAACTCTCCGTCGCGGTACTTCGAGGGGAAGATGCGACCTGTCGGGGCGCTCGCCAAGGGATAGGCATGGGGCGGCCACGCGAAGGGCCGATGTTTCAGGGCCGCGCGGCCGGCAGGTTCGCATGGCGCAGCCCGGCGGTCAGATAATCCCACCCCGTCAGCAAGGTCAGCGCGGCGGCGACCCAGAGCCCGGCCTCGCCGATCCCCGCGATCGGCAGCCAGCCGAGCCCGACCAGCGGCGCCCCGCTGTCGCCCGCGAGCAGCACGCCGAGCGCGCCCATCTGCACGCCGGTCTTCCATTTCGCGAGCGGCGTCACCGGCAGCCCGACCCGGAGTGCCGCGAGATATTCACGCAGGCCGGAGACCAGGATCTCCCGCAGCATGATCACGATGGCCGGGATCAGCCCCAGGATCGACAGCCGGTTGGTGCCGGCCAGCAGCATCAGCGCGGCGCCGACCAGCAGCTTGTCGGCGATCGGGTCCAGCATGCGGCCGAAGTCGCTGGTCTGCTGGCGGTCGCGGGCGAGCTTGCCGTCGAAGTAATCGGTGATCGCGGCGATCGAGAAGACGACGCAGGCGGCCATATCCGCCCAGGGCAGACGCAGCATCGCGAAGGCCACCAGAAGCGGAATCGCCGCGATGCGCGACAAGGTCAGCAGGTTGGGAAGGTCGGTCGGCACGCGGTTGCTGGTCTCCAGCCTTGGCCCTGGCTGCTTGTAGCCGGGGCGGCGCCAGGGAGGAAATGCCGCGTTCGCCGAATCGACGGCAGCACCCGTCTATTGGACCGGATCGGACAAGGGTGGCGAGCCCCCATCGTCGCGATTGCGCGGATATTGCGCGGCATGTTCGACCGGCACGGCCCAGTGCTCGCGCCGCCCGACCCAAAGCTCGTAGCCGGGCACCAGCCCGCTCGGCGCGGCATCGAGGCAGCCGAGCCGCACCTCGATCTCCGGCCCGCCATCCAGCGCGAAGACCGGGGCGCCGCAGTTCGGGCAGAAATGGCGCTGCTCGGTGGCGGCGCGCCACATATGGGCGGGGCCGCTGATGGTGACCCGATCGCGGTCCCAGACCACGAAGGCCGAATAGGCGCTGCCGCTCTGCCGCCGGCAGGTCTGGCAGTGGCAGAGCCCCACCCGCTTGGGCGCGCCCCGGGCTTCCAGGCGCAGCGCGCCGCAATTGCATCCGCCCGAATGGATCGTGCTGTCGCTCATCCGATCTTCTCCCGTTGCGAGCCTGGCCCGCCTGGGCCCAAACTATACCCCATGAACGAGACCCCCACCCCCGCGACGCATGACATCGGCGGCGACCCGCGATTCCGCTGCGTGGCCGTGGAGCGCGACGAGGCGCCGCCGGACGGCTTCGGCAAGCGCGTCGATGCGATTCGCCAGATCCTGGCCGCCAAGGGGCTGATGACGGTCGATGAGTTGCGCCGGGGGATCGAGTCACTCCCGCCCGAGCAGTATTTCGACCTGAGCTACTACGAAAAATGGCTGCTCAGCATCACCCGGCTGATGGCCGAGAAGGGCCTGGTGGAGGAGGAATTCTCGTGACCCTCAGCCCAGGCACCGAAGTGCGCGTGCGGGACGACTGGCCGGAACGCCGCGGCCCCTGCCACATCCGTACCCCGCATTACGTCCGCGGCCGGATGGGCATGGTGGCGCGCCACCTCGGCAATTTCCCGAACCCCGAGGACCTCGCCTTCGGCCGCCCCGCTCCGGTGCGGGCGCTGTACCATGTCGCCTTCGCCCAGCCCCCGCTCTTCGCCGAGGGGACAGCGGGGGATGATATCCTCATCGAACTCTTCGAACATTGGCTGGAACCCGCATGAGCCCGCCACCCCGCCCCGCCATGGTCGATCTTCTGGCGCGCTTCGAGGCAGCACTTGCCGCGCGCGGCCTGCTGGAACCCGGCGAGGTCGAGGCCCGGATCGCCATCACCGACCGCGCCAGCCCCGCGATCGGCGCCGCCATGGTCGCCCGCGCCTGGACCGATGCCGGCTATCGCGCGCTGCTGCTGGCCGATGGCCGCGCGGCGGCGGAGGACATGGGGGTGACCATGGTGGGCAGCCCGCCGCTCGGCGTGCTGGCCGATGCGCCGGGGCTGCATCACCTCGTCGTCTGCACGCTGTGTTCCTGCTACCCGCGCGCGGTGCTCGGCTACCCGCCGCATTGGTACAAGACAGCCGCCTATCGCGCCCGCGCGGTGCGCGATCCGCGTGGGGTGCTGGCCGAATGGGGGACGGTGCTGCCCGAGGGCACCCGCGTCCGCGTCGTGGACAGCACCGCGGATTACCGCTGGATGGTGCTGCCCGAACAGCCGCCGGAGACCCTTGGCTGGGGCGCCGAACGGCTGGCGGGGATCGTGACGCGGGATGTGCTGGTGGGCGTGGCCTTGCCGGTGCCGGTTTGACGGGTCAGCCCGGATCGGCGTCCAGCGCGTAGCCGGCGGCGCGGACGGTGCGGATCAGATCGGCCTCGGTCGTGCCGTTCACCGCCTTGCGTAGCCGGCGGATATGCACGTCCACGGTACGCGGCTCGACATGGATGTCGCGGCCCCAGACGGCATCGAGCAACTGCTCGCGGGTGAACACCCGGCCGGGGTGCTGCAGGAAGAATTCCAGCAGCCGATACTCGGTCGGCCCCAGATGCAGCGCGCGGGCATTGCGCGTCACCCGGTGCGCGTCCTGGTCCATGGTCAGATCGCGATAGGCGAGCGTGCCCTTGGCGACCACGGTGCCCGACCGGCGCAGCAGCGCGCGGATGCGGGCCAGCAGCCCCTCCATCGCGAAGGGCTTGGCGATGTAGTCATCGGCCCCGGTGTCCAGCGCGCGCACGGCGTCCTGGTCCTCGGTCCGCGCGGTCACCATGATGATCGGCAATTCGCGCGTCGCCGGGCGGCGGCGGAGCTGGCGGCAGACTTCCAGCCCCGACAGGGCCGGCAGCATCCAGTCGAGCAGCACCAGATCGGGCTTGGTCTCGGACACGCGCAGCAGGGCTTCCTGCCCATCGGCGGCTTCCTCGACCCGAAAACCCTGCTTTTCGAGGTTGTAGCGCAGCAAGGTCAGGAGCGGCGCTTCATCCTCGACGACAAGGATGGTTGGTTTGCCGTTCCCGGCGAAGACGTCGGGCATGGAGATCCGTTCCGGTTCAGGCGTTCGGCGGACGAACGACGGCATAGGCGCTGCTGTCGGATTTGGGGCGGTCGTCCGGCAGGCTGTCGCCCAGCACGGCGTAATGCACCGTCTCCGCGATATTGGTCGCGTGGTCGCCGATCCGCTCGAAGTTCTTGGCGATGAACATCATGTGGGTGGCGGCGGTGATGTTGCGCGCATCTTCCATCATATGCGTCAGCATCTCGCGGAAGATGCCATTGTAGATGTCGTCCACCGGCGCATCATTGGCCCAGACGCGTTCGGCCGCGGCAGCGTCGTTGTTGACGAGCGCGTCGATCGCATCCTTCAGGTTCTGCTGCACCAGGCGGGCGAGCCACTGGAAGCCGTTCATGCTGCCGACATGCGGCTGGCTGGCCAGGACGATCGTGCGTTTGGCGGCGTTGCGGGCGTAGTCGCCGATCCGTTCCAGGTTATGCGCGACCTTCAGGCAGGCGACGATGAAGCGCAGATCCTGCGCGACCGGCTGGCGCAGCGCCAGCAGGCGGATGCAGAAGGCCTCGATTTCGCGTTCCAGCGCATCGATCTCGGCATCGCGGCCGACGATGGAGCCGGCCATCTCGGCGTCGCGGCGCACCAGCGCGGTCGCGGCATCGGCAAGCTGGCGTTCGGCAAGCCCACCCATGCGGACGACAAGTTCACGCAGCCGCTTGAGCTGCTCGTCATAGGATCTCACGATATGCTCCGACTGGTCTTGCGGCATGACGCCCTCCTCAGCCGAACCGGCCAGTGATGTATTCCTGGGTCTTCGGGTGCTTCGGGGCCGTGAACATCTGGGCCGCCGGCGACACCTCGACCAACTCGCCCAGATAGAAGAAGGCGACCTGGTCGGCACAACGCGCGGCCTGCTGCATGTTGTGGGTGACGATGGCGATGGTGAAGTCGCGCTTCAACTCGTCGATCAGCTCCTCGATCTTCAGCGTGCTGATCGGATCGAGCGCCGAGGTCGGCTCGTCGAACAGGATCACCTCGGGCTTCACCGCGATCGTGCGCGCGATGCAGAGCCGCTGCTGCTGCCCGCCCGAAAGACCCATGGCCGAGGAGCCGAGGCGGTCCTTCGCCTCGGTCCAGAGGGCGGCGCGGGTCAGCGCCCATTCCACCCGCTCATCCATCTGCGCCTTGTTCAGCTGCTCGTGCAGGCGCACGCCGAAGGCGATGTTCTCGTAAATGGTCATGGGGAAGGGGGTCGGCTTCTGGAAAACCATGCCGATCTTGGCGCGCAGCTCGTTCAGATCGACGCTGGCATCGATCGTGTTCTTGCCATCCATCAGCACTTCGCCGGTCGCCCGCTGGCCGGGGTAGAGGCTGTACATCCGGTTCAGTACCCGCAGCAGTGTCGATTTACCACAGCCGGAGGGGCCGATCATGCCGGTCACCTGGCGGTCGGGGATCTCGAAGTTGATCTGCTTCAGCGCCTTGTTCGCGCCGTAGTAGAAATCGAGCCCGCGGATCGAGATGCGCGAGGCATTCAGCTTCTCCTCCGATCGTGCCGCCATGCCACCGAAGGTGGCGGAGGCTTCGGCCGTCCTGGACGTCGTGGTGCCCTCGGTCATGCTTCCGGTCATGGTCTGATCCTTCGACTCCGCGGTGGGGTCAGGCTGCAGGGGGGTGTTCATATGCGCACCTTCAGGACAGCACGCGCGAGGATGTTGAGGCCGAGCACCAGGGCGGTGGTGAGCAGCGCACCTGCCCAGGCCAGCGCGATCCAATCCTCATACGGCGAGCCGGCATAGGCGTAGATGCTCAGCGGCAGGCTCGGGAACGGGCGGCTCAGATCGGTCGTGAAGGCGTTGTTGCCAAGCGAGGTGAACAGCAGCGGCGCGGTTTCGCCGGCGATGCGGGCGATGCCGAGCAGGATGCCGGTCAGGATGCCGCTGATCGCCGAACGCCAGCAGACCAGCACGATCATCTTCCACTTCGGCGCGCCGAGGCCCGCCACCGCTTCGCGCAGCGTGTCGGGGATCAGGCGCAGCATGTCCTCGGTGGTGCGGACGACGACGGGGATGATGATGATGGAGAGCGCGACCACACCCGCCCAGCCGGAGAAGCCGCCGAAGGGCACCACCAGAAGCTGATAGACGAACAGGCCGATCAGGATCGAGGGCGCCGAGAGCAGGATGTCCGACACGAAGCGCACGATGTTGCCGAGCGTCGAGGCGCGGGCGTATTCGGCGAGGTAGGTGCCGACCAGCATGCCGATCGGCGTGCCCACCACGGTCGCGATGGAGACCTGGATCAGGCTGCCGACGATCGCGTTGAGCAACCCGCCGCCCGAACCAGGCGGGCGCGTGCTGGTGGTGAACAAGGTGAGGTCGATCGCCGCGAAGCCGCGATAGGTCAGCAGCCCAAGGATCGAGATCAGGAAGGCGATCGCGATGACCGTGGCCCCGGTGCAGAGCGCGCGGACCAGCATGTCCACGCGCTTGCGGCGACGGCCGAGGGCCGCGGCGGTCTTCGGGTCGCGCGCGGAATGCCCGGGCCCGGTGTGGGAGAGTGTGGAAGCGCTCATGATGGGACGCCTTTTCTCACGAGCCGATCTTGGGACGCAGCAGGAAGCGCGACGCGGCAAGCACCAGGAAGGATATGACGAAGAGGATGAAGCCGAGTGCGAGCAGCGCCGAAAGCTTCAGGCTGCCAAGCTCGCTCTCGCCGAACTCCAGCGCCACGATCGAGGCGATGGTGTTGCCCGAGCCGAACAGCGAGGTGGAGATGCGGTTGGCATTGCCGATGACGAAGGTCACGGCCATCGTCTCGCCGAGCGCGCGGCCGAGGCCGAGCATGATGCCGCCGGCGACCGAAACCCGGGTATAGGGCAGCACCACGCCGCGCACGACCTCCCAGGTGGTGGCGCCGAGGCCGTAGGCGCTTTCCTTGTAGACCTGCGGGACCTGCTGGAACACGTCGCGCATCGTGGCGGCGATGAAGGGCAGCACCATGATCGCGAGCACGAGGGAGGCGGTGAAGATGCCGGTGCCGAAGGCCGGGCCCTGGAACAGCGCGCCGATGATCGGCAATTCGCCGATGGTGTCGATCATCCAGGGCTGCACGGTCTGCGCCATGATCGGCGCGAGCAGGAAGAAGCCCCACATGCCGTAGATGATCGAGGGGACGGCGGCGAGCAGCTCGACCGCGGTGCCGACGGGGCGGCGCAGCCAGGGGGGCGCCAGCTCGGTCAGGTAAAAGGCGACGCCGAAGGCGAGCGGCACGGCGAGCATCAGCGCCAGCAAGGCGGTGACGATGGTGCCGTAGATCGAGACGCCGGCGCCGAAGACCTCATCCACCGGGTTCCAGATGGTGCCGGTCACGAAGCCCGCGCCGAAGGTGCGGAAGGCGGGCCAGCCGCCGATGAACAGCTCGATGATGATGCCGCCCAGCAGCAACAGCACGAAGACGCCGGCCGCGGTGCAGGCGCCTGCGAAGACCGCGTCGCCGAACGAGGTGCTGCCCTTGCGACGGGCGGTCGGGGGCGGCGCGGATATCGCGCTCGGAATGGCGGTGGCGTGCGACAAGGGATTTCCGCTCCGGCCGGCTAAGGGTCAGGGAAGATGGCAGGGCGGCGGCATCATGCCGCCGCCCCGCCGGTTCGGGTTCAGGCGGTCCAGATGGTCGCGCCGCCGGGGGCCTTGATGACCTTCCAGGCTTCGCGCACCGAGGCCTTAACCGCGGCCGGCAGCGGGATGTACTCAAGCTGCTGCGACAGGGCGTCACCGGAGGTGTAGGCCCAGTCGAAGAACTTCAGCGTGTTCAGCGCGCGGGCCGCATCGGTCGGCTCCTTCGGCACGACGACGAAGGTCGGCGTCACGATCGGCCAGGACTTCTCGCCCTGGGTATCGACGACGGAGGCGGCGAAGTGCGGCACCGACCAGTCGGCGTTCGAGGCGGCAGCGAGGAAGCTTTCCGCGTTCGGGGTGACGAACTGGCCGGCCTTGTTGCGGATCTGCGTCGAGACCAGCTGGTTCTGGGTCGCATAGGCGTTCTCGACATAGCCGATCGCGCCGCGGGTGTTGCGGACGGTGGCGGCCACACCCTCATTGCCACGGGCGCCGTTGCCGGTCGGCCAGCGCACGGAGGTGCCCACGCCAACCTTCTCCTTGAACTCGGAGGACACGGCGGAGAGGTAGGAGACCCACACGAAGGTCGTGCCCGAACCGTCGGCGCGATAGACCGGCGCGATGGCGGTGTTGGGCAGGGTGACGCCGGCGTTCATCTCGACGATGCGCGCGTCGTTCCACTTGGTGATCTTGCCGAGGTAGATGTCGGCCAGGACCTCACCAGTCATCTTCAACTGGTTGTCGGCCACGCCCGGCAGGTTCACGATCGCGACGATCGAGCCCATCACGGTCGGGAACTGGAGGAACTTGCCCGCGTCGAGCTGCGCCGGGTCCATCGGGGCATCCGTCGCGCCGAAATCGACGGTGCGGTTGCGGATCTGGGCCTGGCCGGCGCCCGAGCCGACCGATTGGTAGTTCACGGTGATCCCGGTCGCGCCTTTCGCGGCCTCGGCCCACTTCTGGTACAGGGGCGCGGGGAAGGATGCGCCGGCACCGGTGATGGTGGCGCCCTGGGCCAGGGCGAAGCTGGGGGTGATAAGGGCGGCGGCGCCGGTGAACAGCGCGCTGCGGCGGGTGATGAGCATGATGGGGGTCTCCCTTTTCAGTTCGGCACGCGAGGGATGCGCGACCCGCGCCTTCTAGGCGCCCTAAACGACCTCTCGATTGCAATATGATGAAGCTAATATGACAGCGTTATCGACAACTTTAGCGTGTGATCCAGTCTTATTCTGCCCGTCGCGGCCGGCCCATCAGCCGCTCCACGGCCGCCGCCAGGCTCTCCCGGCCGGCCAGCACGCGCGCCACGGCCTCGGCGATCGGCATTTCCACACCCGCCGCCCGCGCGCGGGCCACCAGCGCGGGCGCGGTCGCGACCCCTTCTGTGACACTTTTTCGCGCGGAGAGCACGGCCTGCGCTGACTGCCCCGCGCCCAGCGCCAGGCCGAAGCTGAAGTTGCGGCTGGCCGCCCCGGTGCAGGTCAGCAGCAGATCGCCCAGCCCCGAAAGCCCGGCCACCGTCTCCGCCCGCCCGCCCAGCGCGATGGCCAGCCGGGCGATCTCCGCAAGGCCGCGGGTGACCAGTGCTGCGCGGGCGTTCTCCCCCAGCCCCGCGCCGATCACCGCCCCGGCGGCGATGGCGATGACGTTCTTGGCAGCCCCCCCGACCTCGACGCCCACGGTGTCATCCCCCGCGTAGAGGCGGAAATTGGCCGAGCCCAGCAGCGCCGGCACCTGGTCGCGCAAGGCCGCATCCCGGCTCGCCACCACGGCGGCGGCGGGCAGGCCGGCGGCGACCTCGGCCGCGAAAGTGGGGCCGGAGAGGATGCCGGTGCGGCTGCCGGGGCGCAGCGCCGCCACGATCTCATCGGGCAGGCGCAGGCTGGATTGCTCCACCCCCTTCGCCGCCAGCAGGAAGGGGGCGGCCGTGGGCGGCAAATGTGACAGGACCGCCGCCAGCGCCTGGGTGGGCACCACCAGCACCACCAGGGACGCCCCCGCCATGGCCTCGGCGGCATCCGCGGTCAGGCGCAGCGCCGCGGGCAGGGCGATGCCGGGCAGACGGTCGTTGCACCGGCTGGCCTGCATCGCCGCCGCCCGCGCCGGGTCGCGCACCCAGAGCGTGACCCGGCGCCCCGCGCGATGCGCCTGGATCGCCAGCGCCGTCCCCCAGGCCCCGGCGCCGATGATGGCGATCATTCGGGGACAAGCTCCGTCACCGCGAAACCACGGCCCGGATCGTCCGACAGCAGCGGCAGCAGGGCGCCGAGGATCGCCTCGGCCTTCTCGGCAAAGCCCCAGGGCGGGTTCACCACCACCAGCCCGCAGCCATTGAGGCGATCCGCATCGGTCGGCTCCCGCAGCCAGAGCTGGCAGTCCAGCACGTCGCGCACCGGCCCGTCGCGCAAGGCCTGATGAAACTGCCGCACCGGGGTGCGGTGCTTCACCGGATACCAGGCAGCCTGGATGGCGGCGCGGAAGCGGTGGTTGACCAGGGCCAGGCCCGCCTCCAACCGCTCGAACTCGCCGGGCTGCTCGAAGGGCGGGTCGATCAGCACCAGCCCGCGCCGTTCGGGGAAGGGGGTCAGCGCGCGCAGGCCCTCCCAGGCGTCGCGGCGATGCAGCGAGATGTGCGGGTCCCGCCCGGACCAGGCGACCAGGGCCGCATACTCCTCCGGATGCGCCTCGCAGCACACCAGCCGGTCCCCCTCCCGCAGCGCCGCCAGGATCTGCGCGGGCGATCCCGGGTAGGTCTCCGGCACACCGGCGGCGCGCATGGCGGCGAGCCAGGGGATCAGCGGACCCTCCTGCACGCCAAGCAGCCGGCCGATCCCGTCCTGCCATTCCCCGGTGCGGATGGCTTCCTCGGAGGACAGATCGTAGCTGCCGCGCCCCGCATGGGTGTCCAGCACCGCGAAGGGCGCGGGCTTGCGGGTCAAAGCGGTCAGGATCTCGCCCAACAGGGCGTGCTTCATGCAGTCGGCGAAGTTGCCGGCATGGAAGGCGTGGCGATAGTTCACGCGGGGGTCATCTCCATCAACGGCCAGCGGGGCCGGGGGGCGTGGCCGACAGAATCCTGCCAGCCGAGGCGCAGGCGTTCGATCCCGGCCCAGGCGACCATCACCGCATTGTCGGTGCAAAGCCGGATCGGGGGGGCGACCAGCGGCAGCCCGGCCGCGGCCGCGACCGCGGCCAGCGCCGTCCGCACCCCGGCATTGGCGGCGACCCCGCCGGCCACGACCAGCGCGGTGGTGCCCGGCGCCATGGCCAGCGCATGCCGGGCACGGTCGGCCAGCACCGCCGCGACCGCCGCCTGGAAGCCGGCGGCCAGATCGGCGCGGTCCTGCTCGCAGGTGATGCGCGCGGCTTTCTGAGCCACGGCGGTCTTGAGGCCCGAGAAGGAAAAATCGCAGCCGGCGCGCCCGTAGAGCGGCCGGGGCAGCGGCGCGCGGGCGGCATCCCCGCTGGCCGCCAGCCGCTCCAGTGCCGGCCCGCCTGGCCAGGGCAGCCCCAGCAGCTTGGCGGATTTGTCGAAGGCCTCGCCCACCGCGTCATCCAGCGTGGTGCCAAGGCGCAGGTAGCGCCCGACCCCCAGCACCGCCACGCATTGGCAATGCCCGCCGGAAAGCAGCAGCAGCAGATAGGGAAAGGCCACCGGCAGCCCGAGCGCCGGCAGGCGCGGGGTCAGCGCATGCGCCTCCAGATGGTTCACCGCGACAAAGGGCAGGCGGCAGGCCAGCGCCATCCCCTTGCCAAAACTGGCCCCGACCGCCAGCCCGCCGATCAGCCCCGGCCCGCTGGTCGCGGCAATGGCGCCGAGGTCGCGGGCGGTCAGCCCAGCCTGCCCCAGCACATGCGCGACCAGGGCCGGCAGATGCGCCAGATGCGCGCGGGCGGCGATTTCGGGCACCACGCCGCCGAAGCGCGCGTGCTCCACGAGCTGGGATCGCACCACCTCGGCCAGGATGGTGCCGTCCGGGGCCAGGATCGCGGCCGCGGTTTCATCGCAACTGCTTTCGATACCGAGAACCGGCCCAACCGCTGAGGGCGGGAAAGCCATGCCTTCTCCGCCCATCTGTCCATCTATCCGTGTCACGATGCGGGTTCTATGACGCGCGCATGTCAGATGGCTATCCCGCGATGCCCCCCACCCATGCGCGCCCCCTGCACCGGCCAAGCCACGGCCGGGGCCTGCCCCTGCGCGTGGGCACCCGCGCCTCGCCCTTGGCGCTGTGGCAGACGCGGCATTTCCTGGAGATCGTCACCGGCTTCTGCCCGGTCCTGCGCAATGCCGGGGCTTTCGAGGAGCATGTGATCACCACCTCCGGCGATCGCATCCAGGACCGCCGGCTGGCCGATATCGGCGGCAAGGGCCTGTTCGCCAAGGAAATCCATGAGGCGCTGCTGGATGGGCGGGTGGATTTCGCGGTCCATAGCCTGAAGGACCTGGAAACCGAGATGCCCCCCGGCATCGTGCTCTGCTGCACGCTGAAGCGGGAGGATGCGCGGGATGCGCTGATCCTGGGCGGCGGCTGCGGCACGCCCGATCCCGCCGACCCCTTCGCCTGCCTGCCCGAGGGCGCGACGCTCGGCACCGCCAGCCTGCGCCGCCAGGCCCAGGTGCTGGCCGCCCGCCCGGACCTGACCGTGGGCGTGATCCGCGGCAATGTGCAGAAGCGCCTGAGCCGGGTCCGCGACGGCGGCTTCGATGCCACCTTGCTCGCCTTGGCCGGGCTGCGCCGCCTCGGCCTGGAACACGAGGTCGCCTTGGTGCTGGACCCGGAGGCCTGCGTCCCCTCCGCCGGCCAGGGCATCGTCGGCGTCACCTGCCGCGCCACCGATACCGAGCTGCACGAATTGCTGAGCGGCATCGAGGACACCGAGGCCGCCGCCGTCTCCCGCGCCGAACGGGCGCTGCTGGCGGCCCTCGACGGCTCCTGCCGCACGCCCATCGGCGGCCATGCCCGGCTGCTGCCGGATGGCACGCTGCATCTGACCGGGCTGGTGGCGCGGGCGGATGGAAGCTTCCTGCTGAAACGCTCGCTGCGCGGGGCGGTCGCGGATGCGGCGCGGATCGGGCAGGAGCTGGGCGACAGCCTGCGGGCCGACAGCCCGGCGGATATCTTTGGTTGAAGACCGAGGGGCTTTGCCCCCCTGTCTTTCCTTCACCGCCAGTTGAGCCGCAGCGGCGATAGCACTGGCGGCGTGGCTCGGCAGGTCCGGCTGTGCCGCTGCCAGCATCCGGGCGAGATGCCCTTCGACGGTGATGTCGGGCGGCTTGCCGCGCTTAAAGGGGCGGATGATCACCCGCTCGGTCAGCGCCCGGGCTGCTGCAAGAACCTCGGGATTGTCACCCGTCCCCGGCGTGTCGCGCACCCGGCCCTACACGCCAAAGACCAACGGCAAGGCCGAACGCTTCATCCAAACCAGCATCCGCGAATGGGCCTGCGCCACGCCTTTCCAGACCTCAGCCGAACGCGCCCGCGCCATGCATCCCTGGCTGCATGTCTACAACACGGCCAAGCCGCACTCAGCCCTCAAGGGAAAGCCTCCGCTCAGCCGCATCAACAGGGACAACGTCATTGGCAATGACAGCTAGATCGCGAACCGGACCCCGAGAATGACATGGATAACGCCAACAGCAGTGTCGATCCTGGCCTTTGCCTTTTGCTAAGGAGCGTCGCCTGGGTCCAGGGTGCCAGCAGCCACGCCCAAGCCGGTCAGGACACCAGCCTTGCGGACCACGGCGATCCAGTGGGGGCGATGACCAACCAGACCGCCCCGGGGCTGTGGAATGCCGACAGCACGCGCTCACGATCCCGCCCTTGACGCCAAAATTCCACGTTACAGAGTGGGAAGCGCCTTGGGCCGAAGAGTCCGCAAAGGATCGTGAGCACATGTTGATTCTCGGACAAAGCGGTGGCGACGAGCGGCCCTGCGACCTGACCGCAGATATCTCCCCCTACGGCACCGGCCGAGCCCCCCCGCCGCGCCGTGTCACTGCTGAACCTGCACCGGGGCCCCGGGACCACCCGTCCCGCCCGCCGCCACGACCAGGTAACGCCGCGGCGCCTCCCCGCTGCCAAGCAATTGCCGGATCGGTCCCACCGTGTTCACGATTGCGGCCCCGGCGGGGTTGGTCATGAAAGTGGCGAGCGGCTCCAATGCACCACTGCCGTCCCGGCGGGATGACAGGGCCAGAAGATAGCCCGTGCGTGGCTCCAACCCGGTCACCGAGGCCTGCAGCACCTGGGTCAGCCCCTGGTCGAAGAGCGAGACGTTCGTCGGCGTTCCCGTCCGGCCCGGCGCGCCAAGGCCGAGTTGCGCTGCCTGCCCGGCCAGGCCGAGCGGCTGCAGATTGGCGCGCCCATCACCCTCCGGCACGGCATTGGCGACATAGGTCAGGGCCTGCGGCGCCTGGCCGATCGGCACGTTGCCGACCACCGTGTTGGTCATCGTGTCGATCACGGCAAGCGCATCCGCATTCTCCAACCCGACATAGATCCGGCTGCCGTCGCCCGAGGGCCACAGCCCATGCGGCAGCTTGCCCACGGGAATGGTGGCGATGGTGGAGAAGTCGTCCGTCCGCAGCACCTTCACCTCGTTCAGCCCGCCGATGGTCAGATAGGCGAAGGTGCCCCGCGGCGTGCGCGCGAAATTGACGTGGTTCGTGATCGGCCCCGTGTCGAAGCTGCGGAGGACGTTGAAGGGCGGGCGCGCGTTGAAGACCATGGTGCGGCCCACATCCTTCAGCGTCAGCCAGACCTGCGTACCGTCCGGCGTCGCCGCGATATTCGGGCAGAAAGGGCTTTCCTGCCGCACGCGGCCGACGATCTCGTGGCTCGCCGTCGCGATCACCACCGTTTCCGGATTAAAGGAGGAGCAGACATAGCCGTAGGCGCCATCAGGCGAGAAGATCGTCATGCCCGGGCCGGCAGGCACGCGGATGCGCATCTTCTCCGCGAAGGTCTGCGCGTCGAGCACGGCCACGTAATCCTCGCCGCGCACCGTCACCCAAACCTCGGACCCGTCCGGCGTGAAGAACGCCTCATGCGGGGAGCGGCCGACATAGGTCGTGTGCTTCACCGCATTCGTCGCCGTATCGATGAAGGTGACGGAGTTGCTGCCGATCGACACCACGGCGAGGGTGCGGTGATCGGGCGAGAAGCCCATGCCGTGCACCAGCACCTGGCCGCGATAGAGCGGGCTGAGATTGCCGGGCTGCGGATCGCCCAGACGGATCACGCCGAGCAGCGTGTTGCTCGCGGGGTCGGTGACGGAGACGGTGTTGGAGAACTGCTCCGCCGCATAGACGCGGTCGCGATGCGACACCGCGACGTCCGGCGCATCGGCAGCACCCGGCGCCTGGCCGGCGAAGGCGACGCCCGTAAGAAGGCTTCCGCCGAGGCAGGCGGTGGCGAGGAGAAGACGCTTCATGGTGGCGATCCTATCTTGCGGCAGGGGAAGGCTGGGTCGGCGCGGCGGAAGAGGGCGGCGGCGGTTCGCCAAGGGCGAGCTGCATGGCCGCGATCTCCTGTTGCTGGGTCACGATGATCTCCTGCGCCAGGCGCTTGAGCTGCTCGTTGTGGCCGTGGTGGAGATAGATGACGGCCATGTCGATGGCGCCGCCGTGATGCGGCGCCATCATCGCCACGAAGTCGCGGTCGAGGTCGCCGCTCGGCGGCACGCTCATGGCGTCCATCATCTTCGTCATGGCCGCCTCGTTCTCGGCGAGGAAGCCGCTCTCCGCGACGGAAGCCGCGGCCTTCGCCGCCGCATGGTGATGGCCCTCATGCGCCGGCGCGGGGCCGGAGGCGACGGCCGCCACCAGCAGCAGCAGGCCCGGGCCAATAAGATGGGTCTTGGGTCTCCAGGGTTTGGTCATGGCATCTCCTTCGGCGTGGTGTGTGGAAGGGAGACACCGCGGGGGCTGGCCTATTCCCGACCGCATGCGGAATGGTCCGGCGCCCTGGCCTCATCCGATCGGGGCGCGTCGCTGGGCGGCCGTCCTTGCCGAGGAATTTCTTCGGCGCCCCGGAATAAGCGGCGCGGGAAGGTGTCTTCCCTGCATTCACGTTCTCAGGAGGGTCTTCATGCTTCTCGCTCAATCCCGCCGTGCCGCCGGTGTCCTGGCTCTCGGCGTCGTCCTGGCCACCGCCGGCTGCGCCGCCATACCGTCTCCCGCCCAGGCAGGCCCCCCTGCCGACATGGCACATCGCCGCATCGCCGCGATCGCGGCCGGCGACAGCGCCGCCATCCAGGCCGGCTACGCCGGGGACGCCGTGCTGGAATGGGTGGGTGGCCCGCTGGACGGCCGCTATACTGGCGCCTCAGCGCTCGCCGAGGTCTGGGGCAAATTCGCCCGGGCCCAGGGCATGATGCAGGCGCGCGTCGGCAGCGTGCTGGAGAGCGCGAACCCGCGCGGGCAGACCGTGGTGGCCGATGTGATCTTCACTGGCCGCGCCACGGTCAAGGTGCGCTACGTCATGGTCTTCCGGGACGGCAAGCTGGCCAGCGAGGTCTGGCAGATCGATCCGAACCTGCCGGGCTGAGGAGGGCGCGATGTTCTGGCGAAGCGCCGGCGTCGACGCCGGGCAGATCGAGCGCCACATCCCGGCGTTGCGGCGCTTCGCCTGGGCCCTGCTGCGGGACGGCGCCGCGGCCGACGATTTGGTGCAGGACTGCCTGGAGCGGGCGCTCTCCCGCTGGCACCTGCACCGGGCCGATGGTGACCTGCGGGCCTGGCTCTTCACCATCCTGCACAACCTGTTCCGGAACGGCCGCCGCAGCGTCGCGCGGCGGGGCAATGCCGTGCCGATCGAGGATGATGCCGGGCACGGCATCGCGGATGACGCCGCGGGCGGTGCGGCCGAGGGGCATCTGATCTGGCAGGATGCCCTGGCCGGGCTCGCCGCCCTGCCGGAGGAGCAGCGCTCCGTCCTGCTCCTCGTCGGCGTCGAGGGCTTCTCCTACGAGGAGGCTGCGCGGCTGCTGGGGGTGCCGCTGGGCACGGTGATGTCGCGGCTGAGTCGCGGGCGGGAGCGCCTGCATCGGCTGATCGAGGGTGAGAACGCGCCAGCGCGCCCCGCGCTGCGGAGGGTGAAGTGATGGGTGAAGCCATGCCAATCGGCGAGGACGACCTTCAAGCCTGGATCGATGGGCGGCTGGCGCCCAGCCGCATGCAGGAGGTCGAGGCGTGGATGGCCGCCAACCCGGAGGCCGCGGGGCGCTATCGCGCCATGGCTGCGGAGTTGGCGAGCCTGCGGGACGCGCTGCGGTCGCGCCACGATGCGCCGGTTCCCGCCCGGCTGCGTATCGCCAACCTCCAGGCCGGCCGGCGGCGGGCGCGGTCCCGGCAATGGCGGCAGGTTGCGGCGGTTTGTGCCTGGTTGGCGCTGGGCAGCGGCTTCGGCTGGGTCGGGCACGGGCTGTGGCCAATGCCGCTGCCCGGTGCTGCGCCCGTTTCGGGGCCGACGCGGCCGATGGTGGCGGAGGCCATCGCCGCGCACCATGTCTTCGCGGCCGATCTCGGGCGCCCCGTCGAGGTTGCCTCCCGGCAGGAGGACCAGTTGCTGCGCTGGCTGTCCAACCGCCTGGCCCGGCCGGTCTCGGCACCGGACCTGACCGGGCAGGGCTACCGCCTGATGGGCGGCAGGCTGCTGCCCGGCGCCGGCGGCACCCCGGCCGCCCAATTGATGTACCAGGACGACGCCGGGGCACGGCTGACCGTCTATCTCCGCGCCGACCGTGCCGCCGGGGGCGAGACCGCCTTTCGCTTCACGGATGACGCGGCCCAGGGCATCGCGGGCTTCTGGTGGGTGGAGCAAGGCTTCGGCTACGCCGTGCTTGGCCAGGGGATCAGCCGCCCCTCCCTGCTGGGCGTGGCCGCAGCCGTGCAGCGTCAGCTCCTGACGCTGCCCTCTGCCCCGGCTGGGGCGCCTGGGCAGAGCCTTTAGGCAGGCAGAGAGCTGCGGCCAGATCCGCCGCATCTGGAGGGACCGTAGCAGGCAGGCATCGGCCTTGGCCGGCCTCTCCTGCGTCGGGATGGATCAGGATGCGCCGCAGGCGCCGCGCACGGTGTTCTGCCGTCCGTTGATGATCCTGGAAGGTCAGCGTCGGTACCACCACCACAATGATGGGGAGATCCTATGGGCCGCGCCACATTGGCTTCACCAAACACTGTCGTACCTCCGCAAGCGGCTCGTCTACTCAATCACGCTTTCCAAATACCGATCGACGCGGGAGTATGACCAAGCGACGGACGTAAAGGCTGTCTTCATCGTACTAATGACGGACGATCCCAAATTCCAGATTTGGCACGAGAAAAAGGAATCGAGCCAAAATTACTGAGAGAAAATCCGAGAATTTCTTGATGACCCTACTGGCGGTATAGCAAGGACCACCCCTCGATCACCCCAGCAGAAACAAGGTGTTTCTGCACTTCCCCCGATAAAAATAGGGGTCCAGGGAACTCGATTCCCTGGCGGGAGGGCGAACAGCCCCCCGCAAGCGATCGCGCCCAATAGCCGCCGCCCGCGCGCCATGGCAGCCTCCTGGCCATGACCATCCTGATCACCGGCTCGGCCGGGTTCGTCGCCCTGAATGTCATCGAGGCGCTGCTCGGCGCCGGCCGCGATGTCGTCGCCTTCGACCGCCAGCCGCCGCCCGCCAAAGCCCTGGCGCATTTCGCGACGCTGCCTGGGCGGTTGCAGGTGGTCGAGGGCGATGTCCGCGATGCCGCGGCCCTGGACGCAATTTTCGCCGCCACCCCGATCGCCGCCGTGCTGCATGCCGCCGCCGTCACCGCCGGCGAGGACCGCGAGCGCGCCGACCCCGAGACCATCCTCGACGTGAATATCCGGGGGGCGGCCTGCGTCTTCCGCGCGGCGCGGAAGGCGGGGGTGGCGCGGATCGTGGCGCCCTCCTCCGTCGCCGTCTATGGCGTGCCCCCTTCCGGCACGCCGCTGCTGGATGAGGTGACGACGCCGGCCAGCCCGCAGGGGCTCTACGCCATCAGCAAGCAGGCCTCGGAGCTGGCGCTGCTGCGCATGGCGGCGCTCGACCCGGGCGTGAGCATCGCCACGCCGCGCCTGGGGATGGTCTATGGCCCCTGGGAATGGGCGACCGGGGTGCGCGACACGCTGAGCCCCATGCTGCAATCCCTGGCCCTCGCCGGGGCCGGGGAGGAGGTGCTGCTGAACGCTTTGGCCACCGGCGACCATGTTTACGCGACGGATGTCGCCACCGGCTTGGTGGCGCTGCTGGATACGCCCGGGGCGCGCGGCGTCTTCAACATCGGCAGCGGCACCGCCGCCACCCTGGGCGACTGGTGCAATGCCGTGGCGCCGCATCTGCCGGGGTTCCGCTGGCGTCTGGCGGGGCCGGGCGAGACCGCGAACACCCTTACCCGCCAGCCGAAGGACCGCCCGCCGATGGCCCTGGCCCGGATGGAGGCGGCGACGGGGTGGCGGCCGCGGTTTGGGCTGGCGGCCGGGGCGGCGGCGCTGGTCGCCTGGCGGGCGGCCAATCCCTGACCGTCCGCGTCAGTTCGCTCCGGGCGGCCGGCGCCCGACCTGCACCGCAAGCTCCTGCTGCCGCCCGTCGCGCAGCAAAGTGACGCGCACGCTCTGCCCCGGCGGGGTGCCGGCGATGCCGCGGATCAGCGCGCGGCTGGTTTCCAGCGACTCGCCGTTCAGCCCGGTCACCAGATCGCCCTGGCGCAGCCCGGCGCGGGCGGCGGGGCTGCCGCGTTCCACGCCCTGCACCAGCACGCCGCGCCGCACGCGGGAGGGGGTGGCAGCCCCGGAGTCCGGCGCCTGGTCCTGCACCGCGACACCGAGCCAGCCGCGCTCCACCCGCCCGTCGCGGCGCAGCTGCTCGATCACGCCCCGCGCCAGATCCGAGGGCGTGGCGAAGCCGATCCCGGCCGAGGCGCCGGAGGGCGAGTAGATCGCGGTATTGATCCCGATCACCTCGCCGGCCGCATTGAACAGCGGCCCGCCGGAATTGCCCGGGTTGATGGCGGCATCGGTCTGGATGAAATCATCGAAGGGGCCGGTGCCGATGTCGCGCCCGCGGGCGGAGACGATGCCCGAGGTCACCGTGCCGCCGAGGCCGAAGGGATTGCCCGCCGCCAGCACCCAGGAGCCGACCCGCGCCGCGGCGCTGATGCCCCAGGGCACCACCGGCAGGCTGGTCCGGGATTCGACCTTGAGCAGCGCCAGATCGGTCAGGTCATCGGTGCCGACGACCCGCGCCGGCAGCTCCGTCCCGTCCTGCAAGGACACCACGACGCGGGAGCTGCTGCCGACGACATGGTTGTTGGTGACCACATAGCCGCTTGCCTCGATGATGAAGCCCGAGCCCGCGCCGCTCATCTGCTGGCGTCCGCGACGGTCGCGGAACTGGCGCTCGAAGGGCGTGCCGCGCAGTTCGGGGGGGATTTGCCCTGCCTCGCCCTGCACCGCGATGTTCACCACGGCCGGCAGCACCCGCTCCGCCACATCGGCGAAATCCGGCAGCGGCACGCCCCCCACGGCGACCCGTTGGGCGCAGGCGGGGGAGGCGAGGGCGAGGGCAAGGGCGAAGACGAGCGCCAAGCGACGCGACATCAGGCTGGACATATATGAGGCTCCGGTCGCGTCACAGTTGGGCGTTACATCCGCCCGTTCAACGGCCGACCGCCGCCACCACCGCCTCGGCGATGCGATCGACATCGCCCATCCGCAGATAGGGATGCATCGGCAGCGCAAGAATACGGTCACAGAGCGATTCCGCCACCGGCAGCGCCGGCGGCGCCGCCAGCGAGGCCGCATGGCCCGGCGCATAGGCCGGCTGATGATGCAGGGGCTTGGGGTAATAGATGCCGCTGGAGATGGTCTCGGCGGAGAGGGCGGCGCGCACCCGGTCCCGCTCGGCCGCATCCTTCAGCAGGATGGAGTAGATGCCCCAGGCATGTTCGGCGCCGGCCATCTCGCTCGGCACGCCCACGGCGGTGCCCAGGCCCTCGGCATAGCGCGCGGCGATGGCGCGGCGGGCGGCCAGCTCGCTTTCGAACAGCGTCATCTTGGAGAGCAGGATGGCGGCCTGCAGCGTGTCCAGCCGCCCGTTCATGCCGGTGCGCAGCACCTCATACCGGCTGCCGCCCTCACCATGGGTGCGAAGCTGGCGGTAGAGCGCCGCGCGATCCGCATCCTCGGTCAGCAGCGCGCCGCCGTCGCCGTAACAGCCCAGCGTCTTGGTCGGGTAGAAGGAGAGCGCGGTCGCGCCCGCCCAGCGGCCGAGCCGCTTGTTGCCGAGCGAGGCGCCGAAGGCCTGGGCGGCGTCATCCAGCGCGAACATGCCCTTCTCGGCGCAGAGCGCCTCGATCGCCGGCCAATCGGCGGGGCGGCCGAACAGATCGACGCCGATCACGGCGCGGGGGCGCAGCCGGCCCTCGGCCTCGACCAGCGCGATGCGGCGCCTGAGGTCGGCGAGGTCGATGTTGAAACTCGCCTCCTCCACATCGACGAAGATCGGGGTCGCGCCCAGCACCAGCGGCACCTCGGCCGTCGCGGTATAGGTGAAGGCGGGCAGGAAGACCGCGTCGCCGCGGCCGATGCCCTCGGCCATCATCGCGATCTGCAAGGCGTCGGTGCCGGAGGAGACGCCGACCGCATGCGCGGCGCCGGAAAAGCCGGCCAGGGCTGCTTCCAGCTCACCCACCTCGGGGCCGTTCACGAAGCGGCCGCTGTCCAGCACGCTGGCGATGCGGCGGTCGATATCGGCGCGGATCAGCGCCTGCTGCGCGGCCATGTCGAACAGCCCGATGGGCCGGGTGGTCACAGTCATGGAGGTTCGGTCCGTCCGTTCAGGCTTGGATGATGGTGGCTCGATACGCCTGACCGGGGGCCGCGCCCAAATCACCCGATGTGTCGTGCTGCAATGCAACACCGCGCAACACGCCGCGCGTGTCCACGATCAGGCTGGCGTGGCGCAGCACGGCGTCCAGATCCATGCCCGGCTGCGGCGTCACCAGCAGCACCGCATCCTGTGCCGCCAGGAACTCGGGGGTCAGCGGCTCGCTCGCGAGGTCCGGGGCGATGCCGCCCAGGCGCCGGGTCAGGGGAAAGCGCGGCACCAGCGGGTCATGGTAGGCGAGGATCGCACCACGGGCCTCCAGCAGGCGGAAAATCTCGACCGAGGGGCTTTCGCGCGTGTCCGGCACGCCGGGCTTGTAGGCGAGGCCCAGGATCAGCAGCCGCGCGCCATGCAGCGTCCGCCCGCGGGCATCCAGCGCATCGCGGAGGCGATCCACGACATAGCCCGGCATCGCCTCATTCACCCGGCCCGCCAACTCGATGAAATCCGAGGGCAGGCCGAGGCCGCGCGCCTTCCAGGCCAGATAATAGGGATCGACCGGGATGCAGTGCCCGCCGAGCCCCGGCCCGGGGCGGAAGGGCATGAAGCCGAAGGGCTTGGTCGCGGCGGCGTCGATCACCTCATGCACATCCAGCGCCATGCCGTGGCAGAGTCGCTTCAACTCGTTCACCAGCCCGATGTTCACCGCGCGGAAGACGTTCTCGTAGAGCTTGGCCATCTCCGCGACCGCCAGCGAGGAGACCGGCACGACCTGGCCCGCCACCGGCTCATAGAGTGCCACGGCCACCGCGAGGCAGGCGGCGGTGGCGCCGGCCACCAGCTTGGGCACGCGGGCGACGGTGCCCTCGGGGTTGCCGGGGTCCTCGCGTTCGGGGCTGTAGAGGGCGAAGCCGGTCACGCCCGGCTCCAGCCCGGCGGCGGCCAGGGCGGGGATCACCAGCTCCTCGGTGGTGCCGGGGTAGGTGGTGCTTTCCAGCGCGATCGCCTGGCCGGGGCGCAGATGCGGCACCAGGGCCGCCAGCGTGTCGCGCACCGCGGAGAGGTCCGGCTCCTTATGCGCGCCGATGGGGGTCGGCACGCAGATCAGCAGCGCGTCGCAGGCGGCGATGGCCGCGCCCGCGCCCATGTCGAACCCCGCGATCCCGGCGGCGGCGATGGCGCTGTCGGCGATGCCATGCACGGGGCTGCGGCCTGCCCGGATGGCCGTGACCTTGCCCGGGTCGATGTCGAAGCCGGAGACCGGAAACCCCCGCTCGGCATAGCGCAGCGCCAGCGGCAGCCCGGCATAGCCGAGCCCGATCACCCCGATCCGCGCCTGCCGTGCCGTGATCCGGGCGATCAGCGCCGCGGCCTCACCCATGCGGGGCGACGCCATCGGCATTGTGGTCGAATTCCGGGACCAGCCGGCCAAGCTGCGCCAGCGCGACCTCGGTCTGCCCGGCGCGGGCGGCGGCCGAAACCTCATCGATGGCGCGGCCGATCAGGGCGGGGTCGGCGGTGCGCGGGGTCGCGACCATCAGCCCGGAGAAGCGCGTCGGGCGCGGCGGCTCCTGGCCGTGGAACATCTCCTCGAACAGCTTTTCGCCCGGGCGCAGGCCGGTGAAGCGGATGTCCACATCCTCCTCCGGCCGCAGCCCGGCGAGGCGGATCATCCGCCGCGCCAGATCCACGATTTTTACGGGCTGGCCCATGTCGAGCACGAAGATGCCGCCGTCGCGCAGCTCGGGCGGGCGGTCCTCGGCGTCCTCCGCGCCGACGACGCTGGCCTGGAGCACGAGGCCCACCGCCTCCCGCACCGTCATGAAATAGCGGCGCATGTCGGGGTGGGTGACGGTCAGCGGCCCGCCGCGTTCCAACTGGCGGCGGAACAGCGGCACCACGCTGCCGGTGGAACCAAGCACATTGCCGAAGCGCACGGTGACGCAGCGCATGCCGTGGCCCGACTGCCGCGCGGCGACATCCAGCCCCTGGCAATACATCTCGGCGAGGCGCTTGGAGGCGCCCATCACGCTGGTCGGGTTCACCGCCTTGTCGGTGGAGATGAAGACCATCACCCGGCAGCCCGCCGCCCGCGCCGCATCGGCGACGATGCGGGTGCCCTGGGCATTGGTCTGCAAGCCCTCCAGCGGGTCGTTCTCGACCATCGGCACATGCTTGAGCGCCGCGGCATGGAAGACGAGGTCGGGGCGGATCTCGGCGATCAGCCGCGACATCCGCGCCGCGTCCCGCACATCGGCGAGGACGGCGCGGCGCGTGACGGCGGGATGGGTCTCGGCCAGCTCCAGGTCGATCTGGTAGAGCGCGTATTCGCCATGGTCGAGCAAGGTCAGCGAGGCCGGGCCGAGCGCCGCCACCTGCCGCGCCAGCTCACCGCCGATGGTCCCGCCCGCCCCGGTGACCAGCACCCGCCGGCCCTGGATGAGGCGCGCCATGCCCTCGCGGTCCAGCGGCACCTGCGGGCGGTCGAGCAGATCCTCGATGGCCACGGGGCGCAGTTCGATCCGCCGGCTGCCGCTTTCACCCGGCCGCGCGGCGGGGTCGAGGGCCGTCGGGCGCGGCGCGCGGCGCAGGGCGACGCCCTGGCGATCGGCCGCATCCAGCAACCGCTCCAGCGCCTCGCCCTGCAAATCGGGATCGGCGAGCACGATCAGCGAGGGGGTGCGGCCGGCGGCGCGGAGCTGTTCCAGCACCGATTCGGCCTCCTCCACCGTGCCCAGGATCGCCTGCCCCTGGATGCGCCGCCCGGCCTGGCGGGCATGGCGGGCCAGGATGCCGAGCACGCGGAACTCCGGTGCCCGCTGGCGGTCCAGCGCGCGCATGAACAGGTCCGCGGCATCGCCATTGCCGACCAGAAGGGCGGTGGGCGTGCCGGCGGTCTCGGGCCGGACATGGCGGCGCCGCGCCGCGCCGCGCGCGCCCGCAAGCAGGGCGGCCAGCACCAGAGCATGGATGGCGGGGAAGGCGGCGTTGGGCGAAGGGGGCAGGCCGATCGCCGCCGCCCCGGCCGCGAAGAGCCCGGCCGCGATCGCCGCGGCCCCGGCCACGGCGAGCATCTCCTTGGGGCCGGCATAGCGCCAATACTGGCGTGGCAGGCCGAATGGCAGCCCGGCCAGCAGCAGCAGGGCGGCCCCTGCCGCCACCGCGGCGGCCGCATGGGCGGGCGCCGCGCCGAGCGCGGCACCGGGGGAGGCGAGCCAGGCCGCGACCGGCACCGCAAGGGCACCCAGCACGGCATCAAGCCCAAGGTTCAGCAAGATACGGGGCGAGGCTGCCATGCGCCTCGCATAGCCCCAGCCGGGCGGCGGCGCAAAAGCATTAGGGCACCACCGGCGCCATGCCCGCGCCGGGTATCGAATGGCCGCCATGCGTGCGGTGCGACTCACACCCTCGAAAGGTCCATATTTTAATTGATAACGTCAAAATAACAGCAAGAATGACCAGAAAGAAATCATCTGTATTTATATTTTGGGGGAAAAGTCCAATTTTCAATGCGTCTGCAATGACCGCGTCAAATGATCTCTCTTGGCATGCCAATCGATCACCAGTTTTGACCATGCAAAGATTTTCGAGGCATGGCCAGATTGTTATACAAGGGGGCATGTGCATGGATCAGCGGGACCCAACGCGGACCGCCATCATGGCGGAGCTTGACAGCGTGGCCGCCGAGGCCACGGACGCGGTGGGTGTTTTCATGGCCTGGCCCCGGCTGCTGGAAACCAGCGCCCGCGTGCTGCGAAGCTTTGGCGAGGCTGGGCGCGCGATGCTGCGCGATCATCCCATCCTGGCCATCGCGCGTGAATGCCCGGCCGCGAACCACAGCCTGGCCCGCCCGCGCGGCTATTCCGGCGATGCCCGCCTGATCGATTACCTGCAACGCCATGAAAGCGTGTCCGAGGTGCTGGAAGCCGCGACCCCTCGCGGACGCGCCATCCTGAACTGGACCCTTTCGCTCAGCGCCTCGGAAGCGGTGCGGGAATGCCACGCGCTGCTGGCCAGCCTGATCGACCAGACCGCCGAGCGTGTCGATGACGCACATGTCCTCTCCGCCACCGCCGGCCATCTGCGGGAGGCCTCGCTCGCACTCGATGCCCAGTCCATCGGCCGCTGGGTCGCGATGGATGAGGATGCCGAGACCGTGGACGAGATGGCCGAGTCCCATGCCGACCTCCCCGGCCTGGTCGCGGTGCATGGCGGGCTGGCCCGGCTGTTGGCACGGCCGATGACCCACGGCAGCTTCGACCTCGCCTATGCGACCGGGCTGACGCAACAGATCGATGGCGAGACGGTGCACCGCCTCGCCTCGGCGATGTTCCGTTCGCTCCGCTCCGGCGGGCGCATGCTCATCGCCTGCCTGACCAAGGACTTGCCCGAGGCCGGCTATATGGACGCTTACATGGGTTGGTGCCCGCCTTTGCTCGATGGGCAGGACATGCGGACCCTGCTCGACCAGGTTCCGGATGGGCCGGGCATCCGCAAGCGCGTGTTCTACGGCGCGAACGGGCGGATGGTTTACGGGATGATCGACCGGCCGGCGTAGCCACGCAGGAACACGGCCACCGCCGCGTCGATCGTCTGCCCGATCTCCCCCTCCGACGGCCGGTCGCCCAGCATGGCGCGGACCAGCAGGTTGAAGGTGACCATGTCGTGGAAGAGCGTCGCCGCCCGGTGCGGATCGCCGGCATCCAGGCGCCCCGCCCGCTGCTGCGCCGCGACAAACCGGGCCAGCGCCCGGCGCGAGGTTTCCGGCCCGCTCTCGAACCAGACGCGGCCCAGGGCTGGAAACCGGCCCGATTCCGCGATCATCAGGCGGTGGAAGGCGAGATGCCGGTCCTGCAACAGCGTCTCGACCAGCGCCCGGGCGAGCCGCGCCAAGCCCTCCTCCGGGCTGAGCCCGCTCGCATCGATGGCGACGACGGAGGCGAGGAAGCCCTCGCACAGCCCCTCGACCACGGCGGCGAACAGCCCCTCCTTATTGCCGAAATGCGTATAGACATTGGCCTTGGAGCCGCCGACCGCCTTGACGATCTCATCGAGGCTCACCCCGTCGAAGCCGCGTTCCAGGAACATCTCGGCGGCGGCGAGGCGGATCTGCTCGGATTTCTCGTCGCCTCGCCGGGTCCGGCGCACCGGCCGCCGCGCCGCCGCCTCGGCACTCATGCCAATGCGTGGCGGTGTTGCAGGTGGTCCACCTCGGCCAGCAGATCCTCCACCCCGGCGAGGACGAAGCGCAAGGTCGCGGCGTCGGTCAGCACGCCCTCGCCGAGCTTCTCGTGGATGCCGCCGATGACAAGCTGCGGCCGGCGCACGATCCGGGCCTGCACCGCGGCCAATGTCTCGTTCACCTGCTGCTGCGCCCGCACCCCGCCGGTGAAGGCCGGGGAGGCGGTCAGGGTCAGCACCGGCAGGCCGGTCAGATGCGATTGGCCATAGGGGCGCGAGGCCCAGTCCAGCGCATTCTTCAACACCCCGGACATGCCGTGGTTGTACTCGGGCGAGGCGATGATCGCGCCATCGCTATCGGCCAGGGCCTGGCGCAGCGCCGCGACCGCGGGCGGTGGCGGGGCGACATCGTCATCCTCATTATAGGGAGGAATCTCATCGAGCGGAAAAATCGTGAGCTCGGCCCGGGGCGCGAGCGCCGCCCGCAGGGCGAGCAGGACGGCCCTGTTGCCGGAGGCGCGGCGGAGGCTGCCGCAGAGGCCGAGGAGGCGGTAAGGCTGGGTCATGCCAGGGGTGTTCTCCAAAAAGGGAAGGGTCCGTGGCACCCAAATAGTACTGTACGGTATGGTATTCAACTCACCGCCCGCTCAGGCGACCTCCCCCGGCAGCCAGACCTTGAACACCGCGCCTTCGCCCGGCTCGCTCTCGATCAGCAACTGGCCGCGGTGCCGGTTGACGATGTGCTTGACGATGGCGAGCCCGAGCCCGGTGCCCCCCGCCGCCCGAGATCGCCCGCTGTCCACGCGGTAGAAGCGCTCGGTCAGCCGGGGGATGTGTTCGCGGGCGATGCCCGGCCCGTCATCGGCGATGCTGAGCATCACGCCCGGGCGGGGGCTGGCCACCTGCTCCACCTTGAGGATGACCTGCCCGCCCATGCGGCCATGGCGGATGGCGTTCTCCATCAGGTTGCGGACGACCTGGGCGATCTGCTCGGCATCGGCGGGGCGGGCGATGCAGCCCTGCGTGACCTCCCGCAGCAGGGTCACCTTGCGGGCGGCGAGCAGCGGGGTCATCGCCTCCGCCTCGGCGATGGCGATGTCGCTGATATCGGCCAGCCCCGATGGCGGCTGGTGTTCCGACAATTCGATGCGCGACAGGCCGAGCAGATCATCGATCAGCCGCCGCATCCGCTCCGCCTGTTCGGCCATGATCCCAAGGAAGCGCTTGGTCGCGACCGGATCATCCTCGGCCGGGCCGCGCAGGGTCTCGATGAAGCCGAGCAGGCTGGCGAGCGGCGTGCGCAGCTCATGGCTGGCGTTGGTGACGAAATCCGCCCGCATCCGATCCACCGCGCGTTCCCGCGTCCGATCGGCCAGCAGCACCAGCAACTGCCCGCCATCCGCAAGCGGCGGGTCGAGCGGCGTGACCTGGACGGAAAGATCGCGCGGCACCGGCAGCGGCAGCACCAGATCGACGCGCTGGACCTCGCCGGAGGCGCTGGCGCGTTCCACCGCCTCGGCCAGCGTCGGGTGGCGCAGCAGGGCGGCGATCTCGCCCCCGGTCTTGCTGGAGATCAGCCCGCCGAACAGGCTCCGCGCCGCGGCATTGGCGCGCAGCGGCTCACGCGCGGCCGAGAGCACCAGCAGCGGATCGGGCAGCGCCTCGACGATCGCCGCATCGGCGGCGGTCAGCCGCGCGACCAGCCCGCCGCGTTCGGCCAGGGTGCGGGCCAGCCGGGCGACGCCATCGGCGACCTCGGCCACCGCCGGCAGCAGCGGCCCGGCCGGTTCCGGCAGGCGCCCGTCGCCCGCCGCCGCCCGCTCCACCGCCGCGGCCAGCGCGGCGAGATTGCCCAGCCATAGCCGCGCGACGCCGAGGGCGGCGGCGGCACAGGCGGCGATGGCCAGCATCGCCGGCGCGGGGGCCAGCAGGTCCAGCAGGCTCAGGGCGAGCAGCACGCCGGCCGGCGGGCCGCCGATCAGCATGGCCGCGGAAAAGACCCGGCCGGGTTTGGGCCGACCGCGCATCTCGGGCATGTCTCCGGTCAGGAGGCCGGCAGGCCGGGCAGCACCGCCGGTTCGATCATCCGCGCCGGGCCGCCCGGCGTGACCGCATAGACCGAGAGCGCCCGCTGCACCGTGCCATCCGGGAGCAGCCGCAGCTCGCCATCCGCGCCCTCGAACACCGTGCCGACCGGCACCAGCGCATAGCCGAGCCGCGACGCATCGCTGCCGCGCGCCGCCTGGGCCGCGAGGCCGGCCGCGTCATAGGCGATGGCGGCGATGCGCGGCGGGGAGGCACCGAAGGCGGCGCGGTAGCGCGCCTCGAAGCGGATCCGTGCCGTCGCGTCCGGCCCGGGGTAGAGCGCGCCGTCCAGCACCGGCTCGGCGGCGACCACCGAATCATTGCCCCAGCTCGCGGTGCCGAGCAGGCGCAGCGGCGGGATCGGCAGCCCGGCCTCGGGCAGGGCCGCGGCGAAGGCGCGGGCGCGCTCGCCGCCCTCGGCCAGGATCAGCCCGAGCGGGCCTTCGCCCTCGCTGGCCGCGCCGAGCTGCCGCGCGAGGTCGCGCGCCGCCAGCATGGGGCTGGCCGCCCCGGGGTAGAGCACCACCGCCGGCTGCGGCAGCCCCTGCTGGCTGGCGGCGGCGCGCAGCGCGAGCGCCAGCTGCTGGGTGAAGGCACCCTGCGGCCCGGCCAGGGCGAAGCGGCGGATGCCCTGGCTCATGCCCACCTCGAACACCCGGCGGACCTGCTGGGCGGGGGTGACGCCGAGCGGCCAGACGCCCGGTGTCGCCTGTGCCGCATCATTGGTCATGGCGAGCAACGGCATCCGCGCGGCGCGGGCCGGGATGGCGGCGGCGGCGGTTTCGGCCGCGGTCAGCGGGCCGGCGACGATGCGAGAGCCATCGGCGATGGCGGTCCGCGCCGCCTGGGCCGCGCCGGCGGGTGTGCCGCCGGTGTCCTGGGTGACGAATTCGATGTCCGCATTGCCGTGCTCGAACAGCGCCAGCTGCGCCGCGTTCAGCATCGCAGCACCCAGGGCCGCATTGGGCCCCGTCATCGGGAACAGCAAGGCGACGCGGGCGCGGGGCGCCTCGGGCGCCAGGGCCGCGCCCGGAACCGCGCCGACGAAGGCGGGACGAGGGGGTTGCGGCGCGCAGGCGGCCGGCAGCACAAGCAGGGCGAGGAGGAACCGCCAGCGTGTCAGCCGAAAACGAGGACGAGCGTGTTGGACCGGCAATCGAACCTCCTGTCACCGGGGGGCTGACGCTGGTCGCCACCCCCATCGGCAATCTTGGTGACCTCTCGCCCCGCGCCGTCGCCGCCCTGCGGGGGGCGGATGTGGTGCTGTGCGAGGATACGCGTGTAACCGCTCCCCTTCTGGCACGGGAAGGGGTGTCGGCGACACTGGTTGCCCTGCACGACCACAATGAAATCGGCACGACACCGCGACTTGTTGAACGGATGCTGGTCGGGCAGCGGCTGGCCCTGGTCTCCGATGCCGGGATGCCGCTGATGTCCGACCCCGGCTACCGGCTGGTGCGGGCGGTGATCGCGGCGGGGCTGCCGGTGACGGCGGTGCCGGGGCCGAATGCGGCGCTGACGGCGCTGGTGCTCTCGGGGCTGCCGCCGAACCCGCATCTGTTCCACGGCTTCCTGCCACCGCGCGACGGGCCGCGGCTGGCCGAGCTCGCCCGGCTGCGCGCCGCCGAACGCGCCGGGCTGACCGCGACGCTGATCTTCTACGAGGCGCCGCATCGCGTGGCAGAAAGCCTCGCCGCCATGGCCGAGGTTTTTGGGCCGCGCGAGGCCGCGGTCGCCCGCGAACTGACCAAGAAATTCGAGGAGGTGCGGCGCGGCACGCTGCCCGATCTGGCCGCGCATTACGCGACCCATGCCGCGCGCGGGGAGATGGTCGTCGTCGTCGCCCCCGCGCCCGAGGAACCCGCCACGGCGGAGGAGGACCTGGACACCGCGCTGCGCACCGCGATGGCCAGGCTCAGCCTGCGGGACGCGGCGGCGGCGGTGGCGGAGGCGACGGGCCTGCCGCGCCGCCAGGTCTATGCGCGGGCGCTGGTCCTGGCGGGCGAGGCTTAGCCCAGCCGCGCCGCGACCGAGGCCGCATGCGCCGTCAGCCCCTCGGCTGTCGCCAGGCGCACGGCGGCGGGGCCGATGGCGGCGATGCCGGCGGGGGTCGCCTCGACCCAGGTGGTGCGCTTGAGGAAGTCGAACACCGACAGCCCGGACGAAAACCGCGCGCTGCGCCCGGTCGGCAGCACATGGTTCGGCCCGGCGACGTAATCGCCCAGCGCCTCGGGGCAATGCCGGCCGAGGAAGGCCGCGCCGGCATGGCGGATGCGGGCGAAGAGCGCGCGCGGGTCGGGGACCATGACCTGCAGATGCTCGGGCGCCAGACGGTCGGTCAGGGCGGCGGCCTCCTCCCAGTCGCGCACCAGCAGGATCGCGCCATGCGCGTTCCAGGAGGCGGCGGCGATATTGGCGCGCGGCAGGGTGGTCAGCGCCTCGGCCACCGCGGCGGCGACGGCGTCCGCGAAATCCGCGTCATCGGTGATGAGGATGGCCTGGGCGGCCTCGTCATGCTCGGCCTGGGCCATCAGATCGAGGGCGACATGGCGCGGGTCGTTGGCGGCATCGGCGAGGATCACGACCTCGGACGGCCCGGCGATGGAATCGATGCCGACGCGGCCGAACACCTGGCGCTTGGCCTCGGCCACATAGGCGTTGCCGGGACCGGCGATGCGGTCCACCGGGGCGATGGTCGCGGTGCCATAGGCCATCGCGGCCACGGCCTGGGCGCCGCCGATGCGGAAGACCTCGGCGACCCCGGCGCGGCGGGCGGCGGCCAGCACCAGCGGGTTCAGCACCGCATCCGGCGTCGGCACGCACATGGCGATCCGGCCCACGCCCGCGACCCGCGCGGGGATCGCGTTCATCAGCACCGAGGACGGGTAGGCCGCCTTGCCGCCCGGCACGTAGAGCCCGACCGCATCCAAGGCACCCCAGCGCATCCCGAGGGTGAGGCCCAGGGGATCGTCGATCTCGATGTCGCGCGGCATCTGGGCGCGGTGGAACAGCTCGATCCGGGCGGCGGCCATATCCAGCGCGGCCAGGTCCTCGGCGTCGCAGGCGGCGATGGCGGCGTCGATCTCGGCGGCGGTGACGCGCAGGGCGCAGGCATCCGCCGGGCGCCAGCGGTCGAAGCGGGCGGTGAGGTCGATCAGCGCGGCATCGCCCCCGGCCCGGACCTCGGCGATGATGCCGGCGACGACGCCATCCACGCGGGCGGTGGTCTCCCGCGCCTGATCCAGCAGGGCGGCGAAATCCCCGGCAAAACCTTCCTCGCTGGTGTCGAGCCGCTTCATGCCGGCAGCGCCGCCCGGAAACGGGCGATCAGGGCGGCGATCGCCTCCGGCCGGGTCTTCAGCGCGGTGCGGTTGACCACGAGGCGGGAGGTGACCTGGGCGATCACCTCGGTCTCCACCAGCCCGTTGGCGGCCAGGGTCGATCCGGTCTGCACCAGATCCACGATCAGCCGGGCGAGGCCGAGCCCCGGCGCCAGCTCCATGGCCCCGTTGAGGTGCACGATCTCCGCCTGCACGCCGCGCGCGGCGAAATGGCGCTGGGCGATGTTGGGGTATTTCGTCGCCACGGTGACGCGCGACCAGCGGCTCGGGTCATCCCGCCCCGCCGTCGCGGCGGGCTCGGCCACCGACACCCGGCAGCGGCCGATGCCGAGGTCGAGGGGGGCGTAAACCTCGGGGCTGTCGGCCTCCATCAGCACATCGCCGCCGGCGACGCCGATCTGCGCGCCGCCATGGGCGACGAAGGTCGCGACATCGAAGGGGCGCACACGCACCACGTCCAGACCAGGGTCGTTGGTCTCGAACCGCAGGCGGCGGCTGTCCTCATCGTCGAAGTCGGCGGCGGGGAAGATGCCGGCGCGGGCCAGCAGGGGCCCAAGCTCCTTGAGGATGCGGCCCTTGGGCAGGGCCAGCACCAAGGGGGTCTGAGCCTCCATCCGCAGGCTGCGTTCGTTGATCGGCAGATCCATCGGTCAGCCCGGCAAACGTTCGATATCGGCACCCACGGCGGCGAGTTTGCGCTCCACATGCTCGTAGCCGCGGTCCAGGTGATACACGCGGCTGACCACGGTATCCCCGCGCGCCGCCAGCCCCGCCAGGATCAGCGAGACCGAGGCGCGCAGATCCGTCGCCATCACCTGGGCGCCCGAAAGCTGCGGCACGCCGCGCACGATCGCCGAGGCGCCGTGGATCACGATCCTGGCGCCCATCCGGGTCAACTCCGGGACGTGCATGAAGCGGTTCTCGAAGATCGTCTCGGTGACCATCGAGGCGCCCTCGGCCACCGCCATCAGCGACATGAACTGCGCCTGCATGTCGGTGGCGAAGCCGGGGAAGGGCTCGGTCATCACATCGGCGCCGTGCAGGCCGTTCAGGCGGGAGACGCGCAGCCCCTCGGGGATTTCGGTGACCTCCACGCCCGCTTCCCGCATCACCCGGGCCACGGCGCCGAGGTGCTCCAGCCGGGCCCCGCCCAGCACCACCTCGCCGCCCGTGATGGCGGCGGCGCAGGCGTAGGTGCCGGCCTCGATGCGGTCGGGCACGATGGCATGGGTGGCGGCGCCCAGCGGCGCCTTGCCCTGGATGCGGATGCGGTCAGAGCCCGCGCCCTCGATCCGCGCGCCCATGGCGATGAGGCAGGCGGCCAGGTCGATGATTTCCGGCTCCCGCGCCGCGTTCACCAGCGTGGTTTCGCCGGTCGCCAGGGTCGCGGCCATCATCAGGTTCTCGGTGGCGCCGACGCTGACCTGGGGGAAGATGATCTTGGCGCCATGCAGCCCGTCCTTGGCCGTGGCGTTGATGTAGCCGCTGTCGAGGGAGATGGTCGCCCCCAGGCTCTCCAGCCCCGACAAGTGCAGGTCGACCGGCCGCGTGCCGATGGCGCAACCGCCGGGCAGCGAGACCTTCGCCTGGCCATAGCGCGCGACCAGCGGCCCCAGCACCAGCACGGAGGCGCGCATCTTCCGCACCAGATCATAAGGTGCCTCAAGATTGGTCGCGGCACCCGAGAGGGTGATGGTCCGCGCCACCTTGTCATGCTCCACCACCAGCCCGTGCTGGCGCAGCAGCGCCCCCATGGTGCCGATGTCGGCCAGGTCCGGCGCGTTGGTCAGCACCAGCGGGCCGTCCAGCAACAAGGCGGCGGCCATCAGCGGCAAAGCGGCGTTCTTGGCGCCGGAGATGGGGATGGTGCCGGAAAGCTGGCGCCCACCCCGGATGCGGATGCGATCCATCAGAGCCTCGGCAATGCCACGCCGCGCTGGCCTTGATACTTGCCCTTGCGGTCGGCGTAGGAGATTTCGGGGGCGGTTTCACCACGCAGGAACAGGAACTGGCAGATGCCTTCATTGGCATAGATGCGGGCGGGCAAAGGCGTGGTGTTGCTGATCTCGATCGTCACCTGGCCCTCCCATTCCGGTTCCAGCGGCGTGACATTCACGATCAGCCCGCAGCGGGCATAGGTGCTTTTGCCCAGGCAGATCACCAGCACATCGCGGGGGATGCGGAAGTATTCGATGGTGTGGCCGAGCACGAATGAATTTGGCGGGATAATGCAGGTCGGGCCGCGACGGGTGACGAAGCTCGTGTCGTCGAACCGCTTGGGGTCCACCAGGGCGTTGTCCACATTCGTGAAGATCTTGAACTCATCGGCGATGCGCGCGTCATAGCCGAAGGAGGACAGGCCCCAGGAAATGGTGCCGTCACGGTGCTGGCGATCGGCGAAAGGCTCGATCATGCCGTGTTCCGTCGCCATGCGGCGGATCCAGGTATCGGGCAGGATCGGCAAAGGGACTCTCCGGTGGATCGGGCGCGTCGGATACGACGATGCGGGGGGCGGGGCAACCGTGGTGGGCGCGCATCAGGCAGGCCATAGGCAGCGAGGGACGTAGCGACGCCCCCCGGCGGTGGCCAGAAGCCGCCCACACAAGGCGAAAATGCCGCGGGGGACCGAAGCGCGGTCCCGCAGGACACGATCCAGCCAGTAATCCGTGACGCGGCGGATGGTTTCGGACAAATCCAGGTCGGGCACCATCCAGGAGGGGCCGCGCAAGGCGGAAAAGAAGCCGAGACGCCGGGCTGTGGTGATCAGGCTCATCCCCGCCAGACGCACGGCGCGGTGGCAGGCGCGGCAGATCCAAGGCTCAAGCGACTTCAGCGCTGCGGGGACTTTCGGGTCCGCCAAGGCATGCAGCAGGCGCTGCCAGAGGTGGCGCTGCGTGAGGCGGCGGAAATGGCGGGAGACGGTGTCGGGGGTGCCGTGGGTTTTTGGCAGGTCCTTCCACGGCTTTCCGGTGGCGGCGATCCAGAACATGCCGTCGATGCGGGCGCGCAGGTTGGCGACGGGGCGGCCGGCGCCATGCCAGAGGATGTAGGGGGCGAGGGCGTTCCACTCGAGGTCGGTCATGGGGCCGGCAGGGCGGGGTGGGGTGCGGTGAGGGGGCATGGGGGGCTCGGTGAGGATCTAGGATAAATAGCCTATTTCATCGGAAATGTCAAGGAATTTCGATCCCTTTCGTGCTGCGGCGCATTGCTACTTGTGGGGGGTATTACAAAGGCAATCTAAGAAGATTACTGATCTCAGCGATTTGCGCATCGGATTTGCGGATATCCAATAAAAGTTGGTCGAAATCGGCCGCAGTATATTCCGTGAAATGCAATGGCTTTACAGAAATGGTGTGAATCTTTCTTTTTTCGTTCCACTCTGAATCTGCGAGTTCACCTCTAGATCGGGCAAGATTATTATCTTGCCGCTCACGTAAATCGTTATCAATTTCAAATAGTCGGTTCGCACGTTCTGTCTGGCCCCACAACAAAAGGGAATTTGGCCTTCTTTCTAGCGCCGACCAAGCGCCGTGTATTATGTAATTTCTTCTTTTTGCCAACTTATCTACATTTATAAATAATGCACCCGACTTCTGATTTAGCTCATCCGATTTTCTCGCAGCAATCACGGCCTTGAATGCTTCAGATTTAAGTCTTCTATCTACAAATGTATTGTAAATTGCTAATGCTGCGCCTTGAGCGCCTGCAAGAGCATTCACAAAGAGGATCGCCAAATTTTGTTCTAGCCAGCTCCATTGCGTGCATATTTTTGCAATGCCGATAGAAAGCGCGGGTCTTTGCTCTAAAGCATGTACTCCATGAATTAGAACGTCGTTATTATTATTTTGATATATAAAGGGTTGGGGCATTTTGGGACCTCTATTGGAATATAATCTTCGACCGAGAATGAGTCCATATTGCCATAGAATTGTTAAGATGGAGCATCTTTTACTGCTCCGCCGATGTCTTCCATCACCTCGGCCATTTGCCCCGCGACCCTATCGGGGGTGCCGACGAATTTGGCGCCCTGGATCGCCCGGCCGGTCATGACGATCTCGCGCGGCGTCCATCCCGTGCCTAACGCGGCTTGGTCTCGTCCTGTCGTTCCCGCGCCTGTGCCTTGCGGCGCTTGAGGTTCTCCCGCAGCGCCGCCGCCAGCTTCGCCTCCCGCTTGGCCTTTTGGCTGGGGCGGGGTCCGGGGGGCGCCTCGCCCCCCGGCGGGGGCTCGGGGGCAGCGCCCCCGTCCTTGTTCATGTGCTCTTGACGTTGTTCAGCGCCGCCTGTGCCGCCGCGAGGCGCGCCACCGGCACGCGGTAGGGCGAGCAGGAGACGTAATCCAGCCCCGCCGTCTCGCAGAACTGGATGCTGGCCGGGTCGCCGCCGTGCTCGCCGCAGATGCCGAGCTTGAGGCCCGGCTTCACGCTGCGCCCCTTCTCGGCGGCCATGGCGATCAGCGCACCGACGCCCTCGACGTCGATGGAGACGAACGGGTCTTTCGGCAGGATGTCCTTCTCGACGTAGTAGGGCAGGAACTTGCCCGCATCGTCGCGCGACAGGCCGAAGACGGTCTGGGTCAAATCGTTGGTGCCGAAGCTGAAGAAGTCCGCGGCGCCAGCGATCTTGTCGGCGGTCAGGCAGGCGCGGGGCAGCTCGATCATGGTGCCGACCAAGTATTCCACGCGGGTGCCGCGTTCGGCGAAGACTTCCTCGGCGACCTGGATGACCTGGGCGCGGGTGATGTCCAGCTCACGCTTGATGCCGACGAGGGGGATCATGATCTCGGGGACCACGGGGTTGCCGGTTTCCTCGCCGACCAGGATCGCGGCCTCGAAGATCGCGCGGGACTGCATGGCGTAGATCTCGGGGTAGGTGATCCCGAGGCGGCAGCCGCGATGGCCGAGCATGGGGTTGGCTTCCGCCAGCTCCGCCGCGCGGCGCTGCATGGTGGCGAGGTCCGCGCCGAGGGATTCGGCGACCTCGGCCATCTCCTCGTCCTTGTGCGGCAGGAATTCATGCAGCGGCGGGTCGAGCAGGCGGATGGTGACGGGCAGCCCGGCCATGATGCGGAACAGGGCGGCGAAATCCTCGCGCTGGAAGGGCAGCAGCTTGGAGAGGGCGTCGCGGCGGCCGCCCTCGGTCTCGCTCATGATCATCTGGCGCACGGCGCCGATGCGGGCGGGGTCGAAGAACATGTGCTCGGTGCGGCAGAGGCCGATGCCCTCGGCGCCGAAGCGGCGGGCGGTGTCGGCATCCAGGGGCGTTTCGGCGTTGGCGCGGATCTTCAGGCGGCGGACCTCGTCGGCCCAGCCCATCAGGGTCGAGAAGTCGCCCGAAAGCTGGGGTTCGATCATCGCGACATGGCCGACGAAGATCTCGCCGGTGGCACCATCGAGGGTGATGGTCTCACCGCCGCGGATGATCTGGCCGCCGGCGGCGAGCGCCTGGGCGTGGTAGTCCACCTGCACGCCGCCGGCGCCGGCGACGCAGGGGCGGCCCATGCCGCGGGCGACCACGGCGGCGTGGCTGGTCATGCCGCCGCGGGTGGTCAGGATGCCGCGGGCGGCGTGCATGCCGTGGATGTCCTCGGGGCTGGTCTCGATGCGGACGAGGATGACGGCCTCGCCCTTGGCGGCGCGGGCCTCGGCCTCATCGGCGTTGAACACCACGATGCCGGAGGCGGCACCGGGGCTCGCGGGCAGGCCCTTGGAGAGCAGCTTGCGCTTGGCCTTGGGGTCCAGCGTCGGGTGCAGGAGCTGGTCCAGGGCGCCGGGGTTCACGCGGCGGACGGCCTCGGTGCGGTCGATCAGCCCTTCCTCGGCCATGTCCACGGCGATCTTGAGGGAGGCTGCGGCGGTGCGCTTACCGGTGCGGGTCTGGAGCATGTACAGCTTGTTCTGCTGCACCGTGAACTCGATGTCCTGCATGTCCGCGTAGTGCTTTTCCAGCTTGGCGCGGACCTCGACCAACTCGGCATAGGCGTTCGGCATGGCCACTTCCATGCTGACCTCGCCGGGCTTGGCCTTGAGCTGGGCCATGGGCTGGGGGGTGCGGATGCCGGCGACGACATCCTCGCCCTGGGCGTTGATCAGATACTCGCCGTAGAAGATGTCCTCGCCGGTCGAGGGATCGCGGGTGAAGCAGACGCCGGTGGCGCAATCCTCGCCCATGTTGCCGAAGACCATCGCCTGGACGTTGACGGCGGTGCCCCAGTTGGCGGGGATGTCGTTCAGACGGCGATAGGTATTGGCGCGCGGGTTCATCCAGGAACCGAACACGGCGCCGATCGCGCCCCAGAGCTGTTCATGCGGGGATTGCGGGAAGGGCTTGCCCGTCTCCTGCGCCACCATCTCCTTGTAGCCATGGACGATGCGGTGCCAGTCCTGGGCGGTCAACTGGGTGTCCTCCGTGAAGCCCTCGTCCAGCTTCAGCCCTTCGATGATCTCCTCGAAACGGTGATGGTCCACGCCCAGCACCACCGAGCCATACATCTGGATGAAGCGGCGGTAGCTGTCCCAGGCGAAGCGGGCATCGCCCGAGGCCTCGGCCAGGCCCTCCACCGTGGAATCATTCAGCCCGAGGTTCAGGACCGTATCCATCATCCCCGGCATGGAGACGCGGGCGCCGGAGCGGACCGAGACCAGCAGCGGGTGGTGGTTGTCGCCGAATTTGACGCCGACGGCGGCCTCGATGTGCTTCAGCCCGGCCTCGACCTGGGCTTCCAGATCGGCCGGATATTTGCGGCCATTGTCGTAGAAGGCGGTGCAGACCTCGGTCGTGATGGTGAAGCCGGGGGGCACGGGCAGGCCGATGCTGGCCATCTCGGCCAGATTGGCCCCCTTGCCGCCGAGCAGGTTGCGCATCGTGGCACCGCCCTCGTTGCGGCCGGCGCCGAAGGCATAGACCCATTGGTTGCTCATAGTGGCTTACCCTTCGATCTTTGAGAGGTCTGCGACGCGATCCATCGCCGTGGTCAGCCGCGACAGCAGCGCCAGGCGGTTGCGTCGTAACGCGGCATCCGGGTCATTGACCACCACGGCGGTGAAGAAAGCATCGAGCGGCGTCCGCAAGGTCGCGAGAGCAGCCATGGCGGCGGGGAAATCCTCCGCCGTCAGCGCCGCATCCAGGACCGGCCGGGCCTCGTCGATGGCCGTGGAGAGCGCCCGCTCCTCGGTCTGGTAGAGCAGCACATCCTCGACCGGGCCGTCATGCGGGCCGTCCTTCTTGGTCTCGATCCGCAGGATGTTCTGCGCGCGCCGATAGGCCGCGAGCAGATCCGCGCCCTCGGCCGAGTCCAGCGTGTCGCCCAGCGCCTCGGCCCGGGCCAGCAGGCGCAGCAGGTCGTCGTCCCGCTCCATCACCGCCGAGAGGATGTCGTGCCGCGCGCCCTCGGCCCGCAACGTGACGCGCAGGCGCTCGGTCAGGAAGCGCAGCACCCCGGTGGCGAAGGCGGCGACCATCGTCGGCTGGGCGGAGTCGCGTGCGGGCTCCCAGCCGGTTGCCATCACCTCGGCCGCGACCGCCATGCCGAATTCGGGGTCGCTCGTCATGCCGACCGCCTGGGGGAAGCCGAAGAAGGCCTCGGCCAGCGCATCGGTCAGCGGCAGCCGCAGCGCGTTCTCGCGGATGATGCGGATGACGCCCAAGGCCGCGCGGCGCAGCGCATAGGGGTCGCCACTGCCGGTCGGGCGTTCATCGACGGCGAAGAAGCCCGCCAACTGGTCCAGCTTATCCGCCAATGCCGCGGCGATGCTGACCGGATGCACCGGCACCGCATCGCCGGGCCCGGCGGGGCGGTAATGCTCGGCGATGGCATCGGCCACCGCCGGCACCTCGCCGTCATGGATCGCGTAGTAGCGGCCCATCAGCCCCTGCAATTCGGGGAATTCCCCGACCATGCCGGTGCCGAGATCGGCCTTGGCCAGCTTCGCCGCCCGTGCGGCCAGCGCGGGATCGGCCCCGACATGTGGTGCCAGCCAGCGCGCCAGCCGCGCCAGCCGCGCCACGCGCTGCCCCTGGGTGCCGAGCCTGGCGTGGAACACCACGGTATCGAGCTTGGGCAACCGGCTTTCCAGCCGCTGTTTGCGGTCCTGGTCCCAGAAGAAGCGCGCATCGGACAGCCGCGCCCGCAGCACCCGCTCATTGCCCGCCGCGATCGCCGCCCCGCCATCCTTGGCCGCGATATTGGCGACCAAAGCGAAGCGCGCCGCGGGCCGGCCATCGGCCTCCCGCAGCGAGACGTATTTCTGGTTGGCCCGCATGGTCGTCCGCATCACCTCGGGTGGCAGGTCCATGAAGGCGTCGTCGATCCGCGCCAGCAGCGGCACCGGCCATTCCACCAGCCCCGCGATCTCCGCCAGCAGCGGTTCATCCGGCACCATCACCAGCCCCTCGGCCGCGGCCAAGGTGGTGATGCCGTCGCGCACCAGCGCCAGCCGCTCGGCGGCATCGGCGACCACGTTCCGCATCCGCAGCCCGCGCTGCCAATCCACCGCATTGGTCGCGGGGAAGGCGCCGGGGAACATGATGCGATGGCCCTCGGTCAGTTCGCCCGAGGCCAGGCCATGCCCGTCATCCTCGCCGTGGCGCAGGTCGAAGGGCACCACGCGGCCGTCGAAGACGCAGAGGATGCGCTTCAGCGGCCGCACCCAGGTGAAGGCGGAACTCCCGCCCCAGCGCATCGACTTCGGCCAGGGGAAGCGGCGCAGCAGCCCGGGCAGGGCGCCGGCCAGAAGCTCGGCGGTCGGCCGCCCCGGCCGGTCCAGCCGGGCGAGCAGGAACACGCCCTTGCCGGTATCGGCGAAGCCCGCGGCAACCCCCGCCTCGGCGAAATCCTCGCCCGCCGCCAGGGCTGCGGCGGCGCGCGCGACCTGCTCCGGCGGCAGTCCTGCCTTGGAGCGCAAAAAAGCCTCGATCGCGGCGGGTGGGGCGCCCTGGCGGGGGCCGCGTTCCTCCCGCGTCTCCGCGGCGGTGCCGGCGGGCAGTTCGGCCGTAAGCGCGATGCGGCGGGGGCCGTGGAACAGCTGCACCTCGGCCAGCTTCAGCCCGGCGGGGGCCAGCGCCTCGGTCAGCAGGCGCTTCAGGTCATCGGCCGCGCGCGGCTGCATGCGGGCGGGAATCTCTTCGGAGAAGAGTTCGAGAAGAAACTCAGGCATGGGTCGCCGGGGCGTTTTCCTGCGGCGCGATCCAGGCCTCGCAACAGCGCCGCGACAGCGCCCGCACCCGGCCGATATAGGCCGCGCGCTCGGTCACGCTGATCGCCCCCCGCGCATCCAGCAGGTTGAAGCGATGCGAGGCCTTGATGCACTGGTCATAGGCCGGCAGAGCCAGCTTGCGGTCGAGCAGGGCCGCGCATTCCGCCTCCGCATCCTCGAAATGGCGGAACAGCATGGCGATGTCGGCAGCCTCGAAATTATGGGCGCTGAACTCCTGTTCGGCGCGCAGGAAGACATCGCCGTAGGTGACGCCGGCGCCGTTGTAATCCAGGTCGTACACATTCTCGACGCCCTGGATGTACATCGCCAGGCGTTCCAGCCCGTAGGTCAGCTCGGCGCAGGGCTTTTCCACCGCGATGCCGCCGACCTGCTGGAAATAGGTGAACTGCGTCACCTCCATCCCGTCGCACCAGACCTCCCAGCCGAGGCCCCAGGCCCCGAGGGTCGGGCTTTCCCAGTCATCCTCGACGAAGCGGAAATCATGCAGCATCGGGTCCAGCCCGAGCGCGCGATAGGAGTCCAGCAGCAGCCCTTGGGGATCGGCCGGGCTGGGCTTCAGGATGACCTGATACTGGTAATAGTGCTGCAAGCGGTTGGGGTTCTCGCCGTAGCGCCCATCCGAGGGCCGCCGCGAGGGCTGCACATAGGCCGCGCGCCAGGGCTGCGGACCGAGCGCGCGCAGCGTTGTCGCCGGATGGAAGGTCCCGGCCCCCATCTCCATGTCGTAGGGCTGGAGGATCACGCAGCCCTGCGCCGCCCAGAAGGCGGAAAGGCGGAAAATGATCTCCTGGAAGGAGGGAGGGCGGTCGGTCATGCTTTTTGGCTGGGCTCTCGCAAGGGGCCGCACCATAAGCGCGGGCCCGAAGCCCCGGCAAGGAAGCGCCCCCCGATGCACGCCACTGAAACCCTGGTCCGCCGCTACTACGACGCCTTCAACCGCGCCGATTGGCCGGGGATGCTGGCGCTGCTGACCGAGGATGTGGTGCATGACATCAACCAGGGCGGCCGCGAGACCGGCCGTGCCGCCTTCGCGTCCTTCCTCGGCTGGATGGGGCGCGCCTATCGCGAGCAGTTGACCGGCATGGTGGTGATGGTGGATGCGACCGGCACCCGGGCCGCGGCGGAATTCACCGTGACCGGCACCTATCTCATTGCCGATGCCGGCATGCCGCCTGCCCATGGCCAGGGCTATGTGCTGCCCGCCGGGGCCTTCCTCGAGATCCGCGACGGTCGGATCGCCCGGGTCACCACCTGCTATGACGTCAACGACTGGAAGCGGCAGGTGGAGCGGGGCGTCCCCGGCGCGCCGTAAAGATAAGTGACGCCTTCGCCCGATTTTTTCGCGGCGCAGCGAAACCTTTCGTCAAGACTTGGCGTTGACACTCCAGACATACCCTGGGGCTGCGCCTCTCTCCCCCCAGACTCCGTGGCCGGTTGCAGCCTCCAGGACTCTCCCTTGCCGGCCATGGCACCTTGCCCCCGCTTCCCTCACGGGAGGCGGGGGTCTTCTTTTGTGCGGCCGGCCAGCGGGTGGTGCGCCTCGACCAGCGCCCGCAGCCGCTCCTCCAGCACCTTCGTGTAGATCTGCGTCGTGGCGATATCGGCATGGCCCAGCAGCATCTGCAGGCTGCGCAGATCGGCGCCATGGGCCAGCAAATGGCTGGCGAAGGAATGGCGCAGCACATGCGGGCTGACCCGCCCGGGGTCGATCCCGGCGGCCAGCGCCGCATCCTTCAGCAGCACGCCCAGCCCCTGGCGGGTCAGATGCCCTGAGGCCCCGCGCGAGGGGAACAGCCAGCGCCGATTCGGCTCGGGCGCCCCCAGCGCCGCCGCCACCGCCTGGCGCGCGCGGTCCGAGATCGGCACCAGCCGGTCCCGCCCGCCCTTGCCCCGCACCGTGACCAGCACGGAGCCCGCCCGCAACGCGGCGGCGGGCAGGGTCACCGCCTCGCTCGCGCGCAGGCCGGAGGAATAGAGCAGCTCCAGCATCGCCACCGCCCGCGCGCCGCGCGGTTCGGGCAGGCGGGCCGCGCCCTCGATCAATTGCGTGACCTCGGCCTCGGCCAAGGGCTTGGGCAGGCTGGCCGGGATCTTGGGAGTTGCCAGCAGCAGGGTCGGGTCATCCTCCCGCACCCCTTGCCGCGCCAGGAAGCCGAAGAATTGCCGCAGGGCGGAGAGGCGGCGCTGTGCCGTGCGCGGGGCCAGCCCCTGGTCCGACAGCCCGCGTAGATAGGCCGACAGCGCCTCCGGCCGCGCCTGATGCACGGGGCCTCCGGCATTGGGCGCGAAATCGGCGAGGTCGGCGGCATAGGCGGCGATGGTGTTGCGCGCGGCGCCGCGTTCGGCGGCCAGCATTTCCAGAAACGCCTCGACGTGGCGGCCGCCGGGCATGGGCGTCAGCGGGTGCCGAATCGCTCGTTGGGGATCGCGCGCTCGACCGGCTGCGGCACCACGCTCGGCGGAAAGGCGCCAACGGCCAGGAGCCCGGCCAGGATCACGAGGATCATCACCAGCAGGATCGAAAGCACGGGGCGGCGAAACATGAGGGGAGAGGCATCCTGTGCGGGGGGTTGCTGTGTGCTAGCCTTCGCCACCGTGTCACGCAACCTCGACCTCACGGCCCCGGATCGCCCCGAACGCGCCCCCGAGACGGCCCGCCCCCACCGCCCGGGCGAGCCCGTGGCGCAGGAGCGGAGTATTGTCCTGATCGGCCTGCCGGGCGCGGGAAAGTCGGCGATCGGGCGGCGCCTGGCGGCCCGCATGGGCCTGCCGTTCCGCGACGCGGATGTGGAGATCGAGGCCGCCGCGGGGCTTCCGATCACCGAAATCTTCGCGCGCTACGGCGAGCCGCATTTCCGCGACGGCGAGCGCCGGGTGATCGCCCGGCTGCTGGCCGGCCCGCCGCTGGTGCTGGCGACCGGGGGCGGGGCCTTCATGGACCCGGCCACCCGCCGCGCGGTGACGGCCTCGGGCGCCATGAGCGTCTGGCTGCGCGCGCGGGCGCCGACCCTGCTGCGCCGCGTCGCCGGGCGGGACCACCGCCCGATGTTCCATGGCCGCGATCCCGCGGCCGTCCTGGACGGGCTGATCACGGCCCGCCACCCCATCTATACCGAGGCCGAGCTGATCGTGGACTGCACCGACGAACCGCCCGAAACCACCACCCGCCGCGTCATGGCCGCGATCGGCAACCATGCCGAGGCGGAGCGGCTGACGGTGCCGCTCTCCCAGCCCTACGACATACTGGTCGGCGGCAATCTGCTGGCCCGGGCCGGGGCGCTGCTGGCGCCGCTGCTGCCGAGCAGGCGGGTCGTCGTCATCGCCGATGCCAATGTCGCGAGCCGCCACGGGCTCTCGCTGCGCGCGGGGCTGGAGGAGGGCGGGCTCACGATCCTCGCCGAAATCGTGGTGCCGCCCGGGGAGGCCACCAAATCCTTCCCCTCCTACGCCGAGGTGACCGAGCGGGTGCTGGCCGCGGGGGCGGACCGGCGGACCACGGTGATCGCCCTCGGCGGCGGGGTGGTCGGGGATCTGGCGGGCTTCGTCGCCGCGACCACGCTGCGGGGCCTGGCCTTCGTGCAGGTGCCGACGACGCTGCTGGCCCAGGTGGACAGCAGCGTCGGCGGCAAGACCGGCATCAACCTCAAATCCGGCAAGAACCTGGTCGGCGCCTTCCACCAGCCGAAGCTGGTGCTGGCCGATACCGCGACGCTCGCGACCCTGCCTGCGCGCGAACTGCGCGCGGGCTGGGCCGAGGTTGCCAAGCACGGGCTGCTGGACGGCCCGCTCTGGGACTGGTGCGAGGCGAATGGCCCCGCCGCCATCGCCGGCGACCCTGCGGCGCTGCGCCATGCGGTGCTCGCCTCCTGCAAGCTCAAGGGCGCCGTGGTCGCGGCGGATGAGCGGGAGGAGGCGCCCGATGGCGGCCGCGCGCTGCTCAACCTCGGCCATACCTTCGGCCATGCGATCGAGGCCGAATGCGGCTACGACGGCAGCCTGCTGCATGGCGAGGCGGTGGCGATCGGGCTGGTGCTGGCGGCCGCGCTCTCCACCCGGCTCGGCCATGCCGAGGCGGGGCTGCCGGCGCGGGTCGCGCGGCATGTGGCCTCGGTCGGGCTGCGGGCGCGGATCGTGGACATGCCCCGGCCGTTCTCGACCGAGCGGCTGATGGCGCGGATGCGCAGCGACAAGAAGGCGCGCGAGGGCAAGATGCGCTTCATCCTGCTGCGTGGGCCGGGGCAGGCCTTCACCAGCAGCGATGTCCCGGAAGACGCGGTGGAAAGCCTGCTGCGGGACGCCGGCTGCGGCGCCTGAACCGGCTTCAGCTGTCCAGGATCGCCAGCGGCACCGAGAGCGTGGCGACCAGCCCCTCGGGCTGCCAGTCATGGGTGATCTTGCCGTTGAGGTGGCCCTCGGCCGAGCGCGCCGCCAGCATGGTGCCGAAGCCTGACCGGCTCGGCGGCCCATCGATCGCGGGGCCGCCGGTTTCGCGCCAGACCAGCAGCAGCCGGTCGCCCTCTGCCCGGGCCGTCACCGCGACCCGGCCGCCCGGCCGCGACAGGCCGCCGTATTTCAACGCATTGGTCGCCTGCTCATGCAGGATCAGCGCCAGCGCCGTCGCGGCGCGGGGGCCGACGGGCAGGTCCGGCACATCGATCACGATATCGGCCCCCGCGGTGCCCGGGTAGGGCGCGAGAAGCACTTCCAACAGCCCCGGCAGCCCGCCCTGCGCGGCGGCATCGGCCTCGACCGGGGTGACGAATTCATGGGCGCGGGCCAGGGCGCTGATCCGCACGCGCAGCGCATCGGCATAATCGGTGGCTTCGGCGAAGCTGCGGGAGGTGATGGACACGAGGCCGCCGATCAGCGTGAAGATATTCCGCATCCGGTGGTTCAGCTCGCGCGCCAGCAATTCGCGCGCGGCCTCGGCCTGCTTGAGGTCATCGACATCGGTACTGGTGCCGAACCAGCGCTCGATCCGCCCCTCGGCATCCCGCACCGGGGTCGCGCGGGCGATGAACCAGCGCCAGGCGCCATCGTGGCGGCGCACGCGGTATTCGGCGAAATAGGGCTCCCCCGTCGCCACCGCCGCGTTCCAGGCCAGATGTGTCGCCGGGAGGTCCTCCGGGTGGATCGAGACCGCCCAGCCATCGCCATCGGCCGCGCCGGGCGCGCCGCCGGTGAATTCATGCCAGCGGCGGTTGAAGTAATCGACGTGCCCATCCGGCCGCGCCGACCAGATCATCTGCGGCACGGTTTCGGCGATGGCGCGGAAGCTGCGCGCCCCGACACCGACGGCGGCGAGCGCGCGGCGCAGCTCCAGCTGCGCCATGACCTGGCGGGCGAGGGCGGTCAGCCCGGAGGTCTGCGCCTCGGTCAGCCCCTCGGGGCGGGGGGTTGGGTCCAGCACGCAGAGGGTGCCGATCCGGAAGCCCTCGGCGGTTTGCAGCACCGCGCCGGCGTAGAAGCGCAAGGGCGGGGTGCCGAGCAGGGGGGAGTCCGCGAAGCGGGGGTCGGCCAGCGTGTCCGGCACCACCGTCAGACCGGGCGCCAACATGGCGGCCACGCCGCAGATCGAGCCATCCAGCGGCGTCTCGCGCACGCCCAGGCCTGCCTCCGCCTTGAACCACTGCCGATCCGCCGCCAGCAGGTTCACGGCCGCGACCGCGGTGCCGCAGATCGTCCTGGCAAGGTGCACGGCGTCGTCGAAGGCCCCTTCGCGGGGGGTGTCCAGGATATTGAAGGCGTCCAGCGCGGCGAGACGCCCTGGATCGGCGAGGTATTGCCTCACGAGGTGACTGGCGCCCGGAGAATTTCACCCAGCGCCCGGGTTACCGCATCCGGTGCATAGGGCTTCGACACAAAGGGGATATGGCGCAGCCGCGCCGGCAGACTCCCGGGCTCGCTGCCCGAGACGAAGGCGAACGGCACCCCGCGCAAGCGGAGATCCTCGGCCAGGGCCAAAGTGGTGCCGTCGCGCACGTCGATGTCGAGCAAGGCCGCCCGGATCGGCCCGGATACCCGGGCGCGTGCCTGTGCCACGCTGGAGACGGCAACGACAGGACCATGGAACCGCCGTGCGACAATGTACTCAAGGTCGAGCGAAACCACGACGTCGTCTTCGACAATCAGGAACGGGTCATCCGACACACGAGATTTTCCTTGCGACATGGACATCAGGAAAGGTCAACACGGTAGACGCGTCAAAGTTGCCTGAAGGCCCCTGCAAGTACTCTTATGGCGAGAGCTGTCGCAATAATACAACAGCGCCCCTTACGCCCTGATTGGTTCAGCTCCGGGTCAGATGCCGTGCATTCGCCGCGACCTGACGGCGGGAGGGCGCTATCGCGGCTGCCGCCACCTGGTCCGGCCGGGCGCCGGAGGCCATCGCCGCCGCCGCGTCGAACCAGCCCGCGGTGAAGGCGGTGTGCTTCTCCGCCGCCATATCCGCCAGACGGCTGCTCGCGGTCATCGGGTCGAAGGCGAGCGACGCGGAGCGCAGGGCGAAGACCATCGAGGCCTGCCACGCGAATAGGCTCAGCGACAGGGGATCCATATGGCGACTCAAAGTGCGGCCAGCATGGCTTCGGCTGTGCTGACCTCGAAGCCGCCGGGGGCTTCGACGCCGATGTGGGTGACCTTCCCATCCTTGGCGATCAGGCCGAAGCGCTGGCAGCGGACGCCAAGCCCGCGGGCCGTCAGGTCCAACTCCAGGCCGAGCGCCTTGGTGAACAGCGCCGAGCCATCGGCGATCATCGTCACCTCGTCGGTGATGCCCTGATCCTTGGCCCAGGCCGACATCACGAAGGAGTCATTCACCGCCATGCAGGCGATCGCGTTCACGCCCTTGGCCTTCAGCGCCGCCGCATGGGTGACGAAGCCGGGCAGATGCTTGGCCGAGCAGGTCGGGGTGAAGGCACCGGGGACGCCGAAGAGCACCACCGTGCGGCCGGCAAAAAACGCTGCCGTATCAAGCGCCTGCGGCCCTTCGGGCGTCGCCTGCTGGATGCTCATGACGGGTATGGCATCGCCGGGCTGAATCGCCATGGGGCAGAACTCCGTGTGAAAATCAGGACGAATTGTATGATGAGTCCGCAGAACTGTCACCCCGCTTGCGGCGGCGGCGGCGGGTGTCCACACTTAGGCCCATGGGACGACGAGCACGCACAGGTGAGATTCCGGAAGACTTCCGGGCCGCGGCCCGGAAGACGGCGTCCGGCGACGGCAGTGGAACACGGGCGGGGCAGGCCGGTGGCGGCTACCTCGGGGGTCAGCTGCTGATCGCCATGCCGGGGATGCAGGACCCGCGCTTCGCGCAGGCGATCATCTGCCTCTGCGCGCATTCGCCCGATGGGGCGATGGGCATCGTGATGAACAAGCCGCTGGAGACTCCCTCCTTCGAGGATCTGCTCAAGCAGCTCGATGTGGCGCCGACGCCGCCCGCGCGGCGCATCCGCCTGCTGGCCGGCGGCCCGGTGGAGGGGGCGCGCGGCTTCGTGCTGCACACCGCCGACTGGTCCAGCGAAGGCAGCCTGCATGTCGGCGGCGATTACGCGCTGACCGCCAGCGTCGATATCCTGAAAGCCATCGCCGAGGGCGGTGGCCCGCGCGAGGGTGTTCTGGCGCTCGGCTACGCCGGCTGGGGGCCGGGGCAGCTTGAGAATGAGATCCAGCAGAATGCCTGGCTGAGCGTGTCGCCCGATGAGGCGCTGCTGTTCGACCCGGACCATGAGGCGAAGTGGCGCCGCGCCCTGCGCAAGCTGCGGGTGGACCCGCTGCTGCTCTCGGGGGCGGCGGGGCGGGCCTGAGGCTCTTCAGCCCTGGAAGAATCGCCCGACCGGGGATAAGCGCGAAAACGACAACTTGGCCCAGGGCGAGTGGCGCTTGCTACCTGCAACTGGGGCTCAGGCTTTGAATTAAATCCCCCCCCCAAAGCGAAATCCGCTCATGATTTCGCTCGGAGGGGGTGCGGCCCGTTGATGTGTACTTTCTGTTAATGCCACCGTGGGCGGGATGGCAGGCACTCAGCCGCTCGCCGGGAAGCTGAGCCCATTCCGCTGCTACCCACGCCTTCCTACCAAGGATTACCAAGTAGCGCGGGGATCCCACGGCATCTCTCACCCTTGCCAGATTGGCTGGATTCCGGATCTCGGCATCAGTTGCCTCTGTACGTTCGGTGAGCCGCCGAAAATGTACGTCTGAACTCGCATTGACTATACGATAGAACTCCAGATCAGTTTCGGGGAATACCTGTGGAAGCGCAATGCGTAACTCACGCAGCGCAACAGCTATGTTCTTGCCCGTCTGTCCTGCTGCCGGACGATTGGCGCTACGCTCCCTGTTGCCTGCGGCAGAAAGGAGAATGACCGTCCCGCATCTATCTGCGCCAGGCGCAAAGGAATACGAGGGAATCACTGTCCCGGTTCCTTTTTCACTGTATCCCTGGGAACAGCGGGGCCGCAAGGAGTCATGGCTACTCTGGCCATATACCTCAATGTAAGAATGAACGGTGAAGCCAGCCCAAGATGGCCAGCACAGTCGGGCAAGTTCCAGAGTGGGAAGCGATTGAACGACGACGTGTCGGTCAGAACGCCTAGCGATCGGCCGGCCGCGGTCGCTCTTTGAGGAAGGCTCATGGTGGACTCCGTGGTTGCCGGGAGGGCGGAGCCAGCGAGCGCCAGTTCCGCGGATCCCTATCAACCTGTTCACAGCAGCTTCCGCGGCCAAAAAGGGCGCCTCAGCGCGCGCTGCTCTCGAGGGTTAACCCTTGAGCGCGCAGACGAGAGCAAACGGCCTCAAACCTACCCCCGCCGCAGATTCCACAGCATCGGGTTCGGCCCTTGCAGCACGCCCGTAAGGTCGCTGCGAAAGGCCGTCCGCAGCACGAATTGCCCGGTCGGCGCGAAGGGCACCGCATCCCAGCCGATCCGCTGCACCTTGGCGAAGGCCGCCGCCTGCGCCGCCGCATCCGGCGCGGACAGCCATTCCGCCACCCCCGCCTCGGTCGCCGCATCGCTCGGCCAGCCGAACCAGGCGGCCTCCCCATTGGCGCGGATGATCGGGTTGACCGCCGGGTTGGCGGTGCCGGCGGCGGGCAGATTGGTGTGGAAGATGTTCCAGCCGCCCTGGGCCGGGGCGGCCTTGTTGGCGCGGCGGGCGACGATGGTGGGCCAGTCGGCCTCGATGAGGTCGATGTCCATGCCGGCCCGGCGCAGGGCTTCCGCCGTGATCCGGCCCTGCGGCACGATCGCGGCGAAATCGGTCGGGTTGATGATGGTGACCTTCTCGCCCTTGTAGCCGGCGGCGCGCAACGCGGCGGCGGGGTCCTGGATCGGCGGCGGCATTGGCGCCTCGACCACGCCCGGCAGGCCACAGGCGTAGAGCGCATGGCATTCCTTGCCATCGCCCGGCAGGGCCACGGCGGCCATGTAGTCCATCTGCGACTGGCCGATCAGGTCGCGCACCACGCGCCGCACCGCCACCTGGTCGAAGGGCGGATGCAGATGGTTGAAGCGCAGGAAGCCCAGGAAGCCGTTGGGGTCATAGACCTGGGTGGTGATCCCGCGGTCGCGCGCCAGCACCGGCAGCAGATCGGGCAGCGGATATTCCACCCAATCGACCTCATGCTGGCGCAGGGCCGCGACGGCGGTGCCGGGATCGGGGATCCAGACGAATTCCAGCCGGTCGAAATGCACCCGCTTGCCGCCCGAGGCGCTTTCCGCCGGCTCGTCGCGGGGAATGTAATGCTCGTTCTTCGCGTAGCCCGCATGGGAGGCCGGCACGAATTCATCCGGCAGCCAGCGCCAGGGGCCAGAGCCGACCAACTCGGTGATCGCGCGCTCGGGTGGGGTCGCGGCCAGCCGCTCGGGCATGATGAAGGCCGGCGTCGCCACCGGCTTGGCCAGCGCATCCAGCAGCGCCGGGAAGGGGCGGTGCAGCCGGATCGCCAGGGTCCGGTCATCCGCAGCACCCCATTCGGCCACGGCCTCGGCCAGGATGCGACCAAAAGCGTCGCGCGCGGCCCAGCGGCGCAGGCTGGCGGCGCAATCCCGGGCGCGGACCGGCTCGCCATCATGGAAGCGCAAGCCGTCGCGCAGGCGGATGGTCCAGAGCAGCCCATCGGCCGAAAGCTGATGCCCTTCGGCCATCTGGGGCCGCGGCCGCAGCGCCGCATCGACACCGTAGAGCGTGTCGAACACGCAATAGCCATGCGTCGTGCTGATCGTGGTGGGCTGGGTGATCGGGTCCAGCCCGACCAGCCCCGCCTGCGGCATGAAGCGCAGCACGCGGGACGCGGCGGGTTGCGCCAGGGCCGGGGCGGCGAGCGGCGCCGCGAGGGCGGCGGCGAACAGGCTACGACGATGCATGGGCCTAAAATCTCCTCCCACGCCGGGTCTGGTGGCAGGCGGGGGGAGGGGGCGACCGTGCAGCCGTGCGCCGCCGGCCCCGTCACGCGGACGGGGGGGCGGACGTACGGTTGGCCGGGTAAGGCGCACCGATCCCTTCGCCGGTCCGAACCGGAGCAGGTTCCAGGGGTCGCGGTTGCCCGCCTCTCAGCCCGGTATGGGCTCCCCCCGATGTCCGCGAGGTTTGTGCGTCCGCCGGGGCGGGCGCGCAAGCCTCGTTGCCGCGCCGTCAGGCGGTGATCGCCTGGAGGCGGTCGTTGCTCCCGGTTCCAGCCCGCGCCGGCCGAGGCGTCATGGTGCAGCGGCCCCGCGGCGGTGCGGAAGGCGGCGCGGTCCGGGGTCTGCACGGTCTTGCCCTGGGCGGTGAACCAGGGTGGCAGCGCCTCCTCGGAGGTGCGGATCGCGGCGGTGACGCGGTTGGAGGCTTGCCTCACCGCCGCCGCAGGAACAGGCCCCCCAGGGAGTATCGTTGCGCTCAGGGGCCGCACCGCCTGGGTCCGCAGGTTCCCGCTTCGGCCCCCGGAACGTTCCGTGATTCGTTCCGGCCCGATTCGCAAGGAACGCCGTTATATAAATCAATGCCATGCGCCGAGTCGCGAGAACGAATCGCGTCAGGGAACGACTCCAGCCCTGGTGGGTCGGAAGGCTCGCCACCACTACAGGGCCGAATCGTTCCGAATCGGGCGGGGCGGGTGCTCTCCCTCCCGTCACTTGCCGTCCATTCCAGCTTTGCTAGCGTGGCGGCGATGGTCCGACATCCAGAAGGAATACGCCCCATGCGCGTCTGGCTCGCCGTCCTCGCGGTCCTGCTCGGCTTCTGCGCTCCGGCAGAGGCACAGCAGCGGAACAGGTTTTGGCTACAGAACAATACCGGCCAGGTCATCATGTCGGCCTTCGTCTCGCCCAGCGTGATCAGCGACTGGGGCGGCGATATTCTCGGCGCCGGGGTGCTGAACCCGGGCCAGCGGGTTTGGGTCACACCCAATACCTACGACTGCCGGATCGATGTGCGGGTCACCTACCAGGGCGGTGGGGAGGATCGGCGCATGGGCGTCGATGCCTGCCAGATCACCACCATCACCTTCGGCGGCGGGGCGGGGGCGGCGATCGCGCCGGGCGGCAAGCAGGTCGCGGTCGATCGCAACCCGTCCTTCACCTTCGTGAACCGGACCGGGACGACGATCCGCGAGCTCTACGTCTCGTCCTCCTCGCAAAGCGTCTGGGGGCAGGACCGGCTGGGTGCCAATCTGCTGAACCCCGGGGGGACTATATGGATTGCGCTGCCGCCCAACGGCAGTTGCACCGCGGATATGCGGGTCGTGTTCATGAACGGCGCCGCCCAGGAGCGCCGCGGCATCGACACCTGCAGCGTGACGCAATACGGCTTCCGCTAGCCGCCCTTCCCGCCACCGGTGCAGCCCTGCCCCCCCGAGGGGGCGTGGCCAGCCGGGGGCGGACGGCCCATATAGCGCGGAATGCCCGGAGGCCCGCGATGTCACAACCCGTCCCCCCCGTTTCCCCTGCCGCGTCGCATGATCGCCCCCCCGTCCCGGTCACCGTGCTGACGGGCTACCTCGGCGCCGGCAAGACCACGCTGCTGAACCGCATCCTGACCGAGAACCACGGCAAGAAATTCGCGGTGGTGATCAACGAGTTCGGGGAGCTTGGGGTGGACAACGACCTCGTCGTGGATGCCGACGAGGAAGTGTTCGAGATGAACAACGGCTGCATCTGCTGCACCGTGCGCGGGGACCTCATCCGCATCCTCTCCGGCCTCGTGCAGCGGCGCGGTCAGTTGGACGGCATCATCGTCGAGACCACTGGCCTCGCCGATCCGGCGCCCGTCGCGCAGACCTTTTTCGTCGATGAGGATGTGAAGCGGGCGACCCGGCTCGATGCCATCGTCACCGTGGCCGATGCCAAGAACCTGCTGGCCCGCCTCGCCGACAGCAAGGAGGCCGCCGAGCAGCTCGCCTTCGCCGACCTCATCGTGCTGAACAAGATGGATCTGGTGACGCCCGCCGAGGCCGATGCCGTCGAGGCCCGTATCCGCACCATCAACCCCTGGGCGCAGCTCATCCGGTCCGAAAAATCCCAGGTGCCGCTGGACCAGGTGATCGGGCGCGACGCCTTCAACCTCGCCCGCATCCTGGAGCATGAGCCGGAGTTCCTCTCGGGCGAGGACAACCACAGCCATGACGAGGAGATCCAGAGCCTCTCCTTCGAGACCGACAAGCCGATCGACCCGGAAAAATTCAACGCCTGGATCAGCGACCTGCTGGCGACCAAGGGCCAGGACCTGCTGCGGACCAAGGGCATCCTGGCCTATGCGGGCGAGGACCGGCGCTTCGCCTTCCAGGCCGTGCACATGATCGCGGACGGCGATTTCATCACCCCCTGGAAGCCGGGCGAGGCGCGCAAGAGCAAGATCGTCTTCATCGGCCGCGACCTGAACCGCCCGCGCCTGCGTCGCGGCTTCGAGGCCTGCGCCGCCTGATGAGCACGAGCCTGAACGAGGCCGATGCGCTGCTGCAAACGCGCGGCGTGTCGCGGAACCTGGAAGCCTGGGTCATGGGGGCTGCCTTCTGCCGTACCGGGGGCACCGCCGCCTTCGCATTGGGCGACGGCAGCCTGCACATCGCCGAGGTGGCGGCCCCGGAGGCCGAATGGCAGGGCATCGCCGCGCATGAGGGCTCGACCCGCGCGCTCGTCGCCGATTGCGCCGATGGCTATCTGACCGGGGGCGATGACGGGCGGCTGCTGCGCACCGCCCCGGATGGCACCGGCACCGAGCTTGGCAGCTATGGCGCGATGAAATGGGTGGAGAACCTGGCCGCGCATCCCGCCGGCGTGCGGCTGGCCGCCATCGGCCGCGCCGTGCATGTGCTGGATGGCAAGGGCAGGCTGCTCAAGAGCCTGGCCCACCCCTCCACCGTCACCGGCGTGGCGCTGGACGGCAAGGGCAAGCGCATCGTCGCCTCGCACTACAATGGGGCAAGCCTCTGGTACGTCGCGGCCAAGGAGGACAAGCCCCGGCTGCTGGAATGGAAGGGCAGCCACATCGGCGTCGCCATCCACCCCGATGGCACGCATGTGGTGACGGCGATGCAGGAAGCCTCGCTGCACGGCTGGCGGCTGGAGGATGGGCAGCACATGCGCATGTCCGGCTACCCGGGCAAGACGCGCAGCATGGGCTTCACCCAGAGCGGCCGGTTCCTGGCCACGGCGGGGTCCGAGGCGGTGGTGCTCTGGCCCTTCTTCGGCGGCGGGCCGATGGGCAAGGCGCCGACGGAACTCGCCGGGGGGGATGAGGCGCTGGTTTCCCGCGTCGCCTGCCACCCGAAGCATGAGGTGGTGGCCGCCGGCTTCAACGACGGTCTGGTGCTGATGGTCGAGGTCACCTCGGGCAAGGTGGTGCCGGTCGCGGCCCCCGGGCGCGGGCCGATTTCGGCCTTGGCCTGGAATCCCAGCGGCACCCATCTCGCCTTCGGCACCGAATGGGGCTTCTGTGGCGTGGTGAACCTGTCCCGGCAGTAACGGAGTTCCGCATGATCCCGAAGTACACGACGGACCGCATTTCCATCCCGCGTCTCGGCCTCGGGACCTGGCGTCTGGCGGGCGCTTCGGGTCAGGCCGCGGTGGAATCGGCGATCGGGCTGGGCTACCGCCACCTCGACACCGCCGAGATGTATGGCAATGAGGAAATGGTCGGCATGGCGCTGGCCGCCTCCGGCCTGCCGCGGGCCGAGGCCTTCGTCACCTCCAAGGTGTGGTGGACCAACCTCGCCCCCGATGCGATCCGCACCTGCTGCGGGATGTCGCTGCGCCGGCTGGGGCTCGATTACCTGGACCTGTACCTGATCCATTGGCCGGCCAAGGGCATGGACCTCGGCGCCGCGCTCGACACGCTGGTGGCGCTGAAGGAGGAGGGGCTGGTCCGCGCCATCGGCGTCGCCAACTTCCCCGCCGGGCTGCTGCGGAAGGCGCTGGCGCATGGCGCGCCGCTCGCCTGCCTGCAGGTCGAGTACCATGCGATGCTGGACCAGTCGCGGCTGCTGGAGATCACCCGCCCCGCCGGCATGGCGCTGACCGCCTATTCGCCGCTGGCCCAGGGGCGGATGGCGCAGGACCCGGTGATGATGGCGATCGGTGAGCGGCTTGGCGTCACCGCCGGGCAGGTCGCCCTGGCCTGGCTGCTGCGGCAGGAGGGGGTGGTGCCGATCCCCAAGGCCGGACGCCGCGAGAGCCAGGCCGCCAACCTTGCCGCGATCGACGTGGCGCCTTTGCTGACCGAGGATGATCTGGCCGCCATCGCCGCCCTGCCGAAGGACCGGCGGGTGGTGAACCCGGCCTTCCACCCGGATTGGGCGGCCTGAGGACCGCAGTCTGTCCTTGACCGTGTGGGTGCGGTTCGCCAGCCTCATGGAAATGGGGGGCGGAGCGATCTTCCCTTCATCCGGCGGCCCAGGCATCGCGTGCGGACTTCCAATATTGAGGGGATGCCGTGCCCGCGCTTACCACCACCGTTCCGCACCTGCTGCGCCTGATCGGCACGCCCGAGGCGCCGGTCCTCCTCGATGTCCGCGCCGAGGATGACCGGGCCATCGACCCGCGCCTGCTACCCGCCAGCCGCTGCCGCGACCATGCCACCGTCGCCGAATGGGCCCCGAATTACGCCGGCCGGGCCGTGGTGGTCGCCTGCCAGCATGGGATGAGGATCAGCGAGGGTGTCGCCGCGGCCCTCTGCCAGGCCGGCGCGAGCGCCACGGTGCTGGAGGGTGGCTTCCAGGCCTGGGACGATGCCGGCGGGCCGCTGGTCCGGCCCGACCATATGCCGCCCCGCGACACCTGGGGCCGGACCCTTTGGGTCACGCAAGCCGAACCGAAGATCGACCGGGTCGCCTGCCCCTGGCTGATCCGCCGCTTCGTGGACCCCGAGGCGGTGTTCCTCTTCCTCGCCCCCGCCGAGGTCGAGCAGGTCGCCCGCCGCTTCGGTGCCACGCCCTTCGACATCGAAGGCGTGTTCTGGGGTCATCGCGGCCGGGACTGCACCTTCGACACCATGCTGGATGAGTTCGGCCTGGAGTCGGAGACGCTGGAGCGGATGGCGGACATCGTGCGCCGTGCCGGGTCCGGCAGCTTCGACGAGGTGCCTGAGGCGGCGGGGCTGCTGGCCGCCTCGCTGGGATTTTCGCGGATGTACCGCGATGACCTGTCGCAGCTCGATGCGGCGATCAGCCTCTATGACGCCTTCTACCGCTGGTCGCGCGATGTGGTGCGGGCTGTCCCTGCCTGGCCGGCGTTGCAGCCGCCCGCTTAGCAGGGCGCTGAAAACCAGAAGGGCTTGCCTTCCCACGAAGCCTCTCGGTCTTTTCCCAGACAGCAGCCCTTTTTCAGCGCCGCTCTACCCCAAGGTCGGGCTGAGGAAGGCATCGACCTCCGCCCGCGACCTCAGCACGCAGGTCTCGGCCCTGCATTCGGCAAGGAGCCGCGCATGGCCGCCGCGGGCGCTGGAGCCCTCGCGCCACGGGTAATCCGCCGCCCAGGCCAGCAGCGCCTCGAAGCTTTCCGGCGCCCCACGCGCGCCGCGCCGGTGGAGATTGGCGAGGCAGTCCGCGACCGACAGGTCCAGCCAGACCAACCGCGTCGCGCGTGGCATCGCCTCGCGCGCCAGCCAGCCGAAGACGCCCTCGATCACCCAGCTCTCGGCGGCCGCGGCGGCGCGGACCATCGCGATCGCCGTGTCCTTGTCGCGGGCGCGGTCATACCCGCCCGGCTCCCAATGGATATCGTCCAGCCCGGTCACCGGCCCGCCCAGCCGCGCCGCCAGCCAGCTTTTCCCCGCACCGCTGTTGCCGATGATCAGGCAGCGCATGCCCGGCGCTCAGCTGACCGAGGCGAGCCCGCTTTCCTCGTTCACCGCCCAGACCCGCCAATCCGGGCCGCGCTTTTCCAGCCGGGTCAGCGAGAGGTTGCGGATCGAGAATTGCAGCACCTGATGCGGGGTGATGCCGGTCGCATGCGCGACGGCGCCGCGGATGCTGCCGCCATGGGCGACGATCACCACATCCTTCCCGGCATGGGTTTCGGCCAGGCGCTCCATCACCGCGCCGACGCGCAGCACCACATCGGCGAGGCTCTCACCCCCCGGCGGCCGCTCATCCGCGCCATGCGGCCAGAAGGGATGCGCGGGGCGCAGCATGCGCCGCGCCGCCTCGTCATGCGGCAGCCCCTGCCATTCGCCCAAGGTCTGCTCGCGCAGATGCTCCTCGACCGCCAGGGGCTGGGGCGCAAGCCCGGCGTCGGAGGCGAAGATCGCCGCCGCCGTCGCATGGGTGCGCGAGAGGGGGGTGACCACCCAATTGGCCTCGGCCGGCAGCCGCCCCGCCAGCCAGCGATAGGCGGCGGCATCGGCCAGCAGCGACAGGCCGCAGAGCGGCACGTCCATGTCGCCATAGAGGACGGCACGGGCCGAGGGTTCCACCAGCGCGTGGCGGATGAGGAAGAAGCGTGTGCCGGACATGCGGGGGACTTAGGCGGGAACCAGGGCCGAGGCCAGATGCGACGGCGGCACCTCAGGCCCGGCAGCGCGGAATGACGACGACCTCGGCACCGGGCATCTCGGCCTCGATCGCCGCCGCGATCGACCGGCTCAGCGCATCGGCCCGGACCAGGGGCAGGTCGGGGTCCAGGCCCAGCTCGATATGCACATGGATCGCCTTGCCCGATTGCCGCGACCGCACCGCGAGCAGCGCGTCATAGGCCTCGAAATGCGCCACCAGCACGCGGTTGATGGCGGCCTGGCGTTCCTCGCCCAGGCTGCGGTCGAGCAGGTCGGGCAGCGAGGCGCGCCACAGCGACACCGCCACCGCCAGCATCACCAGCACCACGAAGGCGGTGCCGCCGAGGTCGGCATAGACGCTGGCCACCTGCCCCTCGTCGATCGCGGCGACGACGATGGCCAGCAGCACCACCACCGAGGCGAAGACCTTGGCGAAGCGGCTCTTGATCTGCCCGATCATGATCATCGAGGTGCCGTCCCGCCCGGCGCGCCAGAGCGAGACGGCGGCGAGCGCATTGACCACGACATTGACCGCCGCCAGCGCCGCGCTGACCGCCATGCCCATGGCCGGATGCGCCGCGACCTCCGCCGCCGGGGCCAGCAGCCGCCCGAGCGCCTTGCTCGCCAGCCAGACCGCGCCCAGCGCCATGGCGGCGCCGACCAGCAGATTGGCGAATTGCTCGACCTTGCCGGAGCCGAATTCGTACTCGCTCATCTGCCCGCGTTGGATCCGGCGCAGCAGGATGAAGACCACGACCTCCAGCGCCAGCAGCAGCCCGCCGCGCACCGTCTCGGCCAGCATGGTCAGCGACCCGCCCCAGACCGAGACGATGATGTAGGGAAAGAAGATGCAGAGGTCGAAGCCGATGCCGAGCAGCATCGAGGATTCGCGTGCTCGCGCCTCGGGCGGCAGGTGGCCGGTTTGCAGGTGGCCGGTTTGCAGGGGACCGGTGGGCACGCTCGTGGGGGCTACGGTCTGGTCGGGCATGCGCAACGATAGAAACGCGTCACGCGATTGTCTCGGGGTTTCTCGCAATGGTTGTGGCCGCCACACGACGCGAAGATGCTTGCTGCGGCGAGGGGGCGAGGCATAGCCTTCTCCGCAAGCCGGAAAACGGGCGATCCATGGGAGCGGACGATGATGTTCGGCAGGCGGGTTCTCGGCCAGGCGGCGCTCGGCGTCGGGCTGGTGGCGGGCGGGGCGCGGGCGCAGCGCCGTCCCCTCACGGTCGGTGTCTCCTGGTCCAATTTCCAGGAGGAACGCTGGCGCACGGATGAGGCGGCGATCCGCGCCGCCCTCACGCGCCTCGGCGCCGAATACATCTCCGCCGATGCCCAGGCCAACAATGGCAAGCAGATCGCCGATGTCGATGCGCTGCTGACGCGCGGCGTCGGCGCGCTGATCGTGCTGGCGCAGGATGCCCAGGCGATCCAGCCCGCCATCCGCCGCGCCCAGGCCGAGGGCATCCCCGTCGCCGCCTATGACCGGCTGATCGAGATGCCGGGGGTGTTCTACCTCACCTTCGACAATGTCGAGGTCGGGCGGATGCAGGCGCGCGAGGTGCTGAAGCTGAAGCCGCGCGGCAATTACGTGATGATCAAGGGCTCCTCCTCCGACCCCAACGCCGATTTCCTGGCCCAGGGGCAGCGCGAGGTTCTGAAGCCCGGCGTGGACTCCGGCGCCATCCGCATCGTCGCCGAGCAATACACCGACGGCTGGCGGCCCGAGGTCGCGCAGCGGAACATGGAGCAGATCCTGACCGCGCAGAACAATGCCGTGGACGCCGTGCTGGCCGCCAATGACGGCACCGCGGGGGGCGCCATCGCCGCGCTGACGGCGCAGGGCATGGCGGGCCGGGTGCCGGTCTCGGGGCAGGATGCGGACCATGCGGCGCTGAACCGCATCGCGCTCGGCACCCAGACCGTCTCGGTCTGGAAGGACAGCCGGGTGCTGGGCGCCCGCGCGGCGGAGATCGCCGTGGCCATGGCCGGCGGCACCGCCCCGGCGGGGGTGAACGGTGCCGCGAAATGGCGTTCGCCGGGCGGCATGTCGCTCGATTCCATCCTGCTGACCCCGGTGCCGATCACCGCCGCGACGCTCAACCTCGTCGTGGAGGCAAGCTGGATCACCAAGGAGCGGCTGTGCCGCGGGGTCTCGGGCACCGACGCCCCGGCTGCCTGCCGGGGATGAAACCCGGCTTGCTGGGCACGCTCGGCATCGATGCCCGGCTGGCGGCGCTGCTCGGCACGCTGGCGGCGATCTGGCTCGGGCTGCATGTGCTGACCGACGGCATCTTCCTGACGCCGCGCAATTTATGGAACCTCGCCTCGCAGACGGCCGTCGTCGGGATCATGGCCTGCGGCATGGTGCTGGTCATCGTGACGCGGCGGATCGACCTGTCGGTGGGCTCCATCGCCGGCTGCGCGGGCATGGTGATCGCGGTGTTGCAGGTGGAGGTGTTTGCCCCCGGCACCTGGTGGAATCCGTGGCTGACCCTGGCGATCGGGCTCGGGGTGGGGGCGGCGATCGGGGCGGCGCAGGGGGCGCTGAACGCCTGGCTCGCCATCCCCGCCTTCGTCGTGACCCTGGCGGGGCTGCTGATCTTCCGCGGGGTCGCCTGGCTGCTGACCTCCGGCCGCACGGTCGCGCCGATGGACCCGACCTTCCAACTGCTGGGCGGCGGGTTCCAGGGCTCGATCGGTGCTGCGGCCTCCTGGGTGCTGGGGGCCTTGGGGGTGGCGGCGCTGGCCTGGCTGCGGCTTTCGGCGCGGGCGCGGCGGCAGCGCTTCGGCTTCACCCCTCGGCCGCTCTGGGCGGAGGCGGTGACGATCCTGCTGATGTCGGGGCTGATCCTCGGCTTCGTCGCGGTGATGAACAGCTACAACCGCCCGCGCACCGATATTGCCCAGGGCATCTCCATCCCCGTGCTGGTGCTGATCGGGGTCGCCTGCGTGCTGGAGTGGCTGGCGCGCACGCGGCGCTTCGGGCGCTACGTCTATGCCATCGGCGGCAATCCGGAGGCGGCGCGGCTGGCCGGCGTGCCGAGTGCGCGCATCATCGTCGCCGTCTTCGCGCTGATGGGGTTTTTGGCGGCACTGGCAGGGGCCGTCGCGACCGCGCGGCTGAATGCCGGGGCCAATTCCACCGGCGAGCTGGCCGAGCTTTCGGTCATCGCGGCCGCGGTGATCGGCGGCACCTCGCTGGCCGGCGGCTCCGGCACCGTGGTCGGCGCGGTGCTGGGTGCTGTCATCATGCAGAGCTTGGACAATGGGATGGTGCTGCTCGGCCTGCCCTCGGCCTTGCGCAACGTCATCATCGGCGTGGTGCTGATCGTCGCGGTCTGGGCGGATGCGCTGTGGCGCCGGCGGGCGGGCGGCGCGCGGGGGGGCGAGGCATGACGACGCTGGTCGAGATGCACGACATCCACAAGCAATTCGGCGGCGTCGCCGCACTGGATGGGGCCGAGCTTTGGCTGGAAGCGGGCGAGGTGCTGGGCCTGCTCGGCCACAATGGCGCCGGCAAATCCACGCTGGTGAAGGTGCTCTGCGGCGCCTATCCGGCCGATCGCGGCGAGATCCTGCTGGACGGGCAGCGCGTCGAGATACGCAACCCGCGCGACGCCCGCAAACTCGGGATCGAGACCATCCACCAGACCCTGGCGCTGGCCGACAATCTCGATGCCGTCGCCAACATCTTCCTCGGCCGGGAGATCGTGAAATGGGGCGGCGCGCTGGACCAGGCCGCGATGGAACATGCCGGCCGAAACGTGCTGGCGCGGCTGAACCCGAATTTCACCAACCACCACGTCCCGGTCGGCAGCCTCTCGGGCGGGCAGCGCCAGGTGGTGGCCATCGCCCGCGCCATCCAGTTCCAGGCCCGGGTGCTGGTGATGGACGAGCCGACGGCCGCCCTCGGTCCCGCCGAGACCGCGATGGTCGGCGATCTGGTCCGCCGGCTGCAATCGGAAGGCATGGGCCTCATCATCGTCAGTCACGATTTGCATGACGTCTTTTCCCTGTGCGGGCGTTTGACGGTGATGAAGACCGGGCGGCCGGTCGGGCATGTGAGGACCGAGGACGTGACGCAGGACGATGTGTTGGGGATGATCATCGCTGGCCGGATGCCAGTTCAGACAAGAGCAGCGCGGGTATGAGCTGCGCGATGTATCCCAGCCTGCGCGGCCGCGCGGTGCTGGTCACCGGCGGGGCGACCGGCATCGGCGCCAGCGTGGTGGAGCATTTCTGCGGCCAGGGCGCCGATACCGCCTTCCTCGATTTCGACGTGACGGCCGGCAAGGATCTGGCGGCGCGGACCGGCGCGCGGTTCCTGGCCTGCGACCTGCGCGACATCGCGGCGCTGCGGGCGGCCGTCGCGGCGGTCGGCGATGTCGCCGTGCTGGTGAACAATGCGGCGCGGGACGATCGCCACGCGCTGGAGACCGTCGAGCCCGAGTTCTGGGACGAGCGCATGGCGACCAATCTGCGCCACCAGTTCTTCGCGGCACAGGCGGTGGCCCCGGCGATGAAGGCGGCCCGCGCCGGCTCCATCATCAACATGGGCTCGGTCTCCTGGCTGCTGAGCCAGGGCGGCATGCCGGCCTATACCGCCGCCAAATCCGCGGTGCGCGGGCTGACGCGCGGGCTTGCGCGCGACCTTGGCGGCTACGGCATCCGGGTGAACGAGATCATCCCCGGTTGGATTTTCACGGAGCGGCAGGAAGCGCTCTGGGCCACGCCGGAAAGCGTGGCGGAAACCATGAAGCGCCAATGCATCCCGGAAAAACTGCGCGCGCCGGATGTGGCGCGCATGGCGCTGTGGCTCGCCGCCGACGACAGCCGGATGGTGACCGCGCAGAGCTTCGTCGTGGATGGCGGCAGCATCTGAACCAAGCTGGCGGCCGTGCGTTGCCTCCCCTATGAGACCCCGCATGCCCCCTGCCATAGAGTGTGACGCGCTGACCAAGCGCTATGCCGATGACGCGCCCGCGGCGGTGGAGGACCTCTCCTTCACCATGCCGCGCGGCGCCACCTGGGGGCTGCTTGGCGGCAATGGCGCGGGCAAGACCACGACCATCGCCATGCTGCTCGGCCTGTTGATCCCAAGCGCGGGCCGCGTCACCGTGCTCGGGCATGACATGGCGACGGATCGCTTCGCGGCGCTGGCGCGGATGAATTTCTCCTCGCCCTATGTCTCGCTGCCACACCGGCTGAGCGTGCGCGAAAACCTCACCGTCTATGGCCACCTCTACAATGTGCCGCGCGCGGCACGACGCATCGAGGAACTGACCGAACGCTTCCAGATGGGCGAGTTCATCGACCGCCCCGCGGGCAGCCTCTCGGCCGGCCAGAAGACCCGCGTCGCCATCGCCAAGGCGCTGATCAACACCCCCGACCTGCTGCTGCTGGATGAGCCGACCGCGAGCCTCGACCCCGACACCGGCGACTGGGTGCGCGGGTTGCTCGAAACCTACAGCGCCGAGACCGGGGCCGCGATCCTGCTCGCCAGCCACAACATGGCCGAGGTGGAGCGCCTGTGCAGCCATGTGCTGATGCTGAAGCAGGGCCGCGTGGTGGACAGCGACAGCCCGGCCGGGCTCCTGCGCAAATACGGGCGCGACGACATGGAGCAGGTCTTCCTCGACATCGCCCGCGACCGCATGGCCCCGGGGCGCGCGGCGTGAAGGCCTCTGGAATACAGGCTTCCGGGCGCCGCATCTGGGGGCTGGTGTACCGGCATCTGTCGCTCTACCGCCGCTCCTGGCCGCGGGTGCTGGAGCTGGCCTATTGGCCGACCTTGCAGATGATCGTCTGGGGCTTCGTCACCGCCTATCTCGCCGGGGTGCAGGGCAATTTCGGCTCGGTCGCGGCGGGCGTGCTGCTCGGCGGCGTGCTGCTGTGGGAGGTCGCGCTGCGCTCCCAGATGGGCTTCGCGATCTCCTTCCTGGAGGAGATCTGGTCGCGCAACCTCGGCCATCTCTTCGTCAGCCCGCTGCGACCGGCCGAGCTTGTGGCGGCGCTGATGGCGATGAGCGTCGCGCGGATGCTGGTCGGCGTGCTGCCGGCGGTGGGGCTCGCCTGGGCGTTCTATGGCTTCGGCCTGTTCGCCATGGGGCCGGTGGTGGTGCTGTTCTTCGTCGCCCTCGTCGCCATGGGCTGGGCGGTGGCGCTGGGCGTGACGGCGATGATCCTGCGGCATGGCGCGGGGGCCGAGGCGCTGGCCTGGTCGGTGCTGTTCGGCCTCGCACCGCTTTCGGCGGTGTTCTACCCGGTCTCGATCCTGCCGCATGGCATGCGCGAGATCGCGCTGATGGTCCCCGCCACGCATGTGTTCGAGGGCATGCGCGCGGCCTTGCTGGAGGGGCGCATCGCCTGGGGCCATCTGGGTGCCGCCTTTGGGCTGGACCTTGTCTGGCTCGGCGCGGGGGCGGCGATCTTCATGGGCCAGCTACGTGCGGCGCGGCAACGCGGGGCGCTGCTGGGAATGGGCGAATAGCGTAACGACCGGTTAAGCCCCAGGGGCGCAGGGTGCGGCTTCCTGACGAGTGGAACCGAACCGACATGCGCTTCCTCGACAATCTGGCGGTTGGACGAAAACTGACTGCCTCGGCCCTGTTGACCCTGCTGCTCCTGGCCGGGCTGACCATCGTCACCGAACTTGGCCTCGAAGGGCTGGCCGCGGAACAGGATGCCCTGGGCCGCAGCATGATGGCCGATGACCACATGCAATCGGCCAATGCGAGCATGCGGACCATTCCCGGCATGCTCAGCGATATCGCGCTGGCACAGACGTCGGAGGGCATCTCCGCGCTGAGCGCCACCGCTGGTGAGGCCGTGAGGCAGGCCCGCGCCGATATCCAGGCCAGCGGCGCGCTGATGCGGCCCGGGCCCGCGCGCGACGGTGTGGCCGAGGCATTGATCGCGATCGATGCCTATGACGCCGGCATCACCGCGGTCGCGACGGCACGGCAAACGCTGCTGACCGCGCGGGACGAACGCTTCTTCCCGCGCTCCAATGACTACGACCAGGTGTTCGAGGCGGTGCAGAGCAGCATCGAATTCGACCTGCGCGGCTACGATGGGGCGGAGGAGGTGCGTCAGCGCATGCTGACCTTTCACAACGCGCTGAACGATGTCCGCCTCGGCGCGCAGCGCTTCCTGGTCACCGGCGATCCCGACCAGCTTCGCCGCGTGCGGCGCGGGGCGGCGCAGCAGCGGGTGCATCTGCGCGGCCTGCGCTCCCTGTTGGAACAGGCCCGCCTGCAAACCGACCTGACCCGCGTCACCGCCAATGCCGATGGCATCGTGACGGCGGCGGATGAGGTCATCGCGGCCAGCGCCGCGATGACCCAGACGCGGCAGGAGCTGCAGGTTGCGGCCGAACAGCGCTTCACCGCCATCATCACCCGGATGACGGCCGCCGTGGCCGATGGCGTCGCGCAGAGCCAGGCCAAGGTGGCGGACACCATCGCCTCGACGCGCTGGACGGTGCTCGGCTTCGGCGGCGCCATTGTCGTGATGTTGCTGGTCTCGGGCACGCTGATCGCGCGCTCCCTCGGCTCGCCGCTGCGGCGCCTCGCCGCCAGCATGCGCGGCATCGCGGAGGGCAATACCGCCCTCATCGTGCCCGACCGTGGCCGCAAGGATGAGATCGGGCGGATCGCCGAGGCGCTGGAAAGCCTGCGCCAGACCGCGGCCGAGGCCTTCAAGCGCGGCCAGATGCTGGAACAGCTTCCGGTCGGCGTGATGCTGGCCGATCCGAAGGACGCGTTCCGCATCGTCGCGATGAATGCCGAGAGTATCGCGATCATGAAGCGGGTCGAGGATGTGATGGGGTTCAAGGCGGACGGCCTGCTCGGCCAGAGCATCGACGTCTTCCACCGCGACCCCGCGCAGCAGCGCGCGATGCTGGCCGATATGGCGAACCTGCCGCATCGCGCCCGGATCCCGCTGGGCAAGGAAACGCTGGACCTGTCGGTCTCGGCGATCACTGATGCCGCCGGCGCCTATGTCGGGCCGATGCTGGCCTGGACGGTGGTGACGGAGCAGGTGCGCCTCGCCGATACCTTCGAGCTGGAGGTCGGCGGCGTGGTCGATGCGGTGGCAAGCCAAGCCTACCAGACCCAGACCGCGGCGCGTGCCTTGCGGGAGGCGGCAGCGACCTCGGGCATCGAGGCCGCGGCGGTCGCCGAGGCGTCCAGCCGCGCCCAGGCCGATGTGCAGGCCGTGGCGGCGGCGGCGGAGGAGATGGCAAGCTCCATCGCCGAGATCACCCGCCAGGTCAGCGACGCCGCCGCCGTCGCCAACCAGGCGGTGGCCGAGGCCCGCAGCACCGATGAGACGGTGCGGGGCCTGGCCGAGAGTGCCGGGCGGATCGGCGATGTGGTGCGGATGATCGCGGGCATCGCGGGCCAGACCAACCTGCTGGCGCTGAATGCGACGATCGAGGCGGCGCGGGCCGGCGAGGCCGGCAAGGGCTTCGCCGTCGTCGCCTCCGAGGTGAAGAACCTCGCCGCGCAGACCGCCAAGGCGACCGAGGAGATCGGTGCGCAAATCAGTGCCATGCAGCATGCGACGACCGAGGCGGTGACGGCGATCCGCGCGATCGGCGCCACGGTCGAGCGCACCAGCGGCATCGCGACGGCCATCGCCGCCGCGGTCGAGGAACAGGGCGCCGCGACGCATGAAATCGCCCGCAGCGCCGCCCAGGTCGCGGAAGGCACCGTCACGGTGACGAGCCGCATCCAGGCGGTGCGGGGGGCGGCGGAAGCGACCGGGGCCTCGGCGGACAGCCTGCTGACGGCGGCGGATATGCTGATCTCTTCCTCCGCCACCTTGAAGGCGCGGTCGGGCGATTTCCTCAAATCGGTGCGGGCGGCCTGATCAGAGCATTTTCAAGTCGGGTGGGTTCACCCGACGACTCGGAAAATGCGACGACTCCTATATCAGAGCATTTTCAAGTCGGGTGGGTTCACCCGACGACTCGGAAAATGCGACCCCCCCTATGCGAAGGCGCGCGCGACCCAGGCCGCGCGCGTCAGGCGATAGAGCAGATGCCGCCGCAGCGGGTGGCCTTCGGGCAGCCTCGGATGGTCGAAATCGCCATCCGGGGTCATGCCAAGCCGCTCCATCAGCCCCCAGGACCGGGCATTGGAGGGGGTGGTGAAGGCGATGATGTCCGGCAGCCGCAGGGCGCCAAACCCCGCCGCCAACGACAGCCGTGCGGCCTCCTCGGCAAGGCCCTGGCGCTGGAACGCGGGGGCCAAGCGCCAGCCGATTTCCACCGCCGGGGTGAAGCGCGCCTGCCAGGGGATGGTCATCAAGCCGCAGAGCCCGGCCAGCGCGCCGCTCGCGCGATCCTCGATGGCCCAGAAACCGTAGCCATGCTCGGCGAAATGCGCGGCGATGCGGTCCTGGAAGGCGTCGCTCTCCTCCCGCGTCATCGTGCTCGCGAAATGGCGCATCACCTCGGGGTCGCCATTGATCGCGGCGAAGGCGGCGCGGTCGGGCTCCGCGAGGGGCCGCAGCACCACCCGCGGCCCTTCCAGCACAGTTACGCGCGGCGCCATCTAGTGCCCGGCGTTCTCGCCCGAGAAATCGGGGGCAACCAGCCCGCTGGCGACGACCTGTTCGGCGATCTGCGCCTTCAGCCGATCCAGCCCAACCTCGGAGCCAGCCTCGGCGCGGGCCACCAGCACCGCCTGGGTGTTGGAGGCGCGCAGCAGCCACCAGCCATCCTCCGACAGCACCCGCACGCCATCGACGTCCTGCACCTTGGCGCCGGCGGTGGCCAGACGCGCCTTCACCTCGGCCACCACATCGAACTTGCGGTCGTCGGGGCAGTCGAAGCGCAGTTCCGGCGTGTTGATCAGCACCGGGAAGGCGTGGCGCACGTCCGAGAGCTTCCCCGTCATCCGCGCCACGATCCCGAGCAGGCGGATGGCCGAATAGGGCGCGTCGTCGAAGCCGTACCATTTGTCGGCGAAGAAGACGTGGCCCGACATCTCGCCGGCGAGCGGCGCGCCGGTCTCGGCCATCTTGGCCTTGATCAGCGAATGCCCGGTCTTCCACATCAAGGGCACGCCGCCGGCCTTGGCGACCTCGTCGAACAGCAATTGGCTCGCCTTCACATCGGCGATGATGGTCGCACCGGGGTGGCTCTTCAGCACGTCGCGGGCGAGGACGACCAGCAACTGGTCGCCGAAGAACATCACGCCCTCATTGTCCACGATGCCGATGCGGTCGGCGTCGCCGTCAAAGGCGATGCCGAGGTCGGCCCCGGTCTCCTTCACCTTGGCGATCATCTGCTCCAGGTTCTTGAGCACGGTCGGGTCGGGGTGGTGGTTGGGGAAGGTGCCGTCGATGTCGCCATTGATGATGATGTGCTCGCCGGGCAGGCGCCTGGTCATCATCTGGGTGATCTCGGCACCCGAGCCATTGCCGGGGTCCCAGACCACCTTCAGCGCGCGGGTGCCGCCGTCGTAGTCCTGGAGCATGCGGGTGATGTAGGCGTCGCGCAGATCGACCGTCTCGGACGAACCGGGTGCGGCCTCGACCACATCGCCCTCGGCGGCCATGCGGCCAAGGTCCTGGATCTGCGTGCCGAAGAAGGGCTTCTTGCCCAGCATCATCTTGCAGCCATTGTAGTCGGGCGGGTTGTGGCTGCCGGTGATCATCGCCGCGCCATCGGCCTTGAGCGCGTAGGAGGCGTAGTAGAGCAGCGGCGTCGGGCCGCATCCCACGCTGCTGACCTTCATGCCCGAGGCGATGAGCCCCGCGATCAGCGCATCCTCCAGCATCGGCGAGGACAGCCGCCCATCCCGCCCCGTCACCACATGCGAGCCGCCGTTGCGCGCGACGATGGTGCCGAACACGCGGCCGATCGCGAAGGTATCCGCGGCCGACAGGGTTTTGCCGACAATCCCGCGGATGTCGTATTCCCGCAGCGAGGTCGCGTGGAAGCTATGGCTGAAGCTCGGCATGGAAGTTCCTTCAAACGGCGGTCAGGTCGCGAACGGCGCAGGCCCTGCGGAGTTTTACGGGCAGTAGTTTTTCAGGAAGGCGCGCACGCCATCGGCGAGCTCCGGCCGGGCCAAAGCGAAGCCGATCTGCGCCTCCAGCCAGCCGAGCTTGTCGCCGCAATCGTAGCGCTTGCCCTCATACAGCACGCCGTGGAACGGCTGGTGGCCGATCAGCTTGGCCATGCTGTCGGTGAGCTGGATCTCGTTGCCGGCACCGCGCTCCATCTTCGACAGATGCGCGATCACCTCGGGCATCAGCACATAGCGGCCGATGACGGTGAGGTCGGAGGGCGCCTCGTCGATCGGCGGCTTCTCGACCAGGCCCTTGATCTCGACGAGGTTGCCATGGACCTCGCCCGGATCGATCACGCCGTAGCGATTGACGATCTCATGCGGCACCTTCTCGACGGCCACGACATTGCCGCCGGTCGCGTAATAGGCGTCCGCGAGCTGCTTGGTGCAGGACACCTCGCATTGCATCAGATCGTCGGGCAGCAGGATGGCGAAGGGCTCGTCGCCGATGAAATGCCGCGCGCACCAGATGGCATGGCCGAGGCCGAGTGCGGATTGCTGGCGGGTGGAGGTGATGGAGCCAGGGGGCAGCGCCTGGGCGTGGAGCATCGCCCGCTCCTTCTCCTTGCCGCGTTCCTGCAGGGTGCGTTCCAGCTCATAGGCGACGTCGAACTGCTCCACGAGCATGGTCTTGCCGCGGCCGGTGACGAAGCAGAACTGCTCGATCCCCGCCGCGCGGGCTTCCTCGACCGCGTATTGGATCAGTGGCTTATCCACCACCGGCAGCATTTCCTTGGGCATCTGCTTGGTGGCGGGGAGAAAGCGGGTGCCAAGCCCCGCGACGGGGAGGACGGCTTTCCTGAGCGGCTTGATCGACACGGCGTTTTTCCCCAGGCTACGTAACCGAAGGAGTGCCACGTAGCCCCCGGTAACGGCAAGGCGCGCCGCCTAATCCCGCAGAAGAAGATCACGCGCGCGGTTGATCCGCGCCGCCAGCCAGTCGCTGCCGCCGCGATCCGGATGCGCCGTGGCCATCAGCCGGCGGTGCGCCGCCTTGATCTCGGCGGGGCCCGCGCTCTCCTCCAGCCCCAGCACCGCCAGCGCGTCGGCGCGGTCCATCGCCTCCTCGCCCGGCGCGGTGTGTTCGCGCCAGCCGGGGAAGGCGCGGTCGGCCCAAGCCTCCAGCAGCGGCACGCTGTCGGGGTCGGCGGTGCGGCATTCGGTCAGCAGCGCCAGCAGTTCCTCCTGCCCCAGCTCGGCGAGGGAGCGCCCAGCCTGCGGGCCGCGCGTCACCTCCCCGGCCATGGTCCCGGTCGCGTGGTCGAGGCGCATGGCGAGGGTCGCGGTATCGACGCTGGTGGTATCCCCGCCGCCGGCGGCGAAGCGTCGCCGCGCCTGCCAGGAGTTCCAGGACCGCCAGAGCAGCGGCCCGAAGAAGATCAGCGCCCCGATCGCCTGCCCGCCGCGCCCCGTCACCAGCAGCAGCGCCACCAGCAGCACGCCAATGATGCCAAGGCTCCAGGCCGCCGCGCGCTTGATGGCGGCGATGGGGGCCGAGGCGAAGCCGCGCAGCAGCAGCGCCACGCCCAGCAAAGCCAGGGCCCCGAGCGCGAGCGCGCCCATCAGCGCTTCGGCGCCGGGAGCTGGCCCGCGATGCGCCGCGCCTGCGGCCCGGGCAGTGCCGCCAGCGCCGCACGCCCCCCGGCCGCGAAGACGGCGACGGCGCGCAGCAGCTCCTGCAACGCCGCCGCACTCCCGGCGTCGAAGGGGGCATAGGCGCCGCCCGAAAGCCGCGCGATCTGGCGCAACACCGCGGCCGGGGCGGGGGCGCCGCCCTCGTGGAAGATGAAGACCGGCGTGCCATGCATCCCGAGCCCGCCGGCGGTATGGCAGAGCAGGTCCGCCTCCTCCTCCACCGCATCGCCCACGAACACCAGGGCATGGATGCGGCTGCGCCTGGTTTCGGCCAAAGCGTGGTTCAGCACGCGCAGGATCTGGGTCCGCCCCGCGAGGCAGCGCACGCCGGTCATCCGCCGCGTCACCTCGGCCGCGTCGGTCAGGAAGGGGGTCGCGGCGAATTCGCCATAGCCGCGGTAATAGGCGAGCGAGACGGCGAGACTGCCCACCGTGGCCGCGGCCTGGAACATCCCGGCCTGGAGGTGGCAGGCCTGGTCCCAGCTCGGCTGGCGGCTGGCCGTCGCGTCCATCGCGAAGAGCAGGCGGCCGGGCACGCCCGCGGTGCGGACCGCCGGCATCGCGGCGACCTGGGCGAGGAAGGCCGCGACGTCCGCATTGCCGGTTTTTGCTGGTGGTTGGGCCATGGGGACGATGTGGGGGCGGGGCCGCGCGATGTCCACGCGGGCCCCGCCGATCACCCCGCTGCCTGCGCCACAGCCAGCGCCGTTACATTGGCAATCCCGCGCGCCGTCACGCTCGGCACCAGCACATGGATGGATTTGCGCATCCCCAGCAGGATCGGGCCCACCAGCAGCCCGTCGCTGGCCGCCTTCAGCAGGTTCAGGCTGATGTTCGCCGCATCCAGCCCCGGCATCACCAGCAGGTTCGCGGTCTCGGTCAGGCGGCTGTCGGGCACCGCCTTGTCGCGGATCGCCTGGACCAGGGCGGCATCGGCGTGCATCTCGCCATCCACCTCCAGCTCCGGGGCGGCCGCGCGCAGAAGCTCCAGCGCCACCCGCATCTTCTTGGCCGAAGGCGCGCCCGAGGCCCCAAACGACGAATGCGACAGCAGCGCCGCCTTGGGCACCAGCCCGAAGCCGCGCACCGCCTGGGCCGCGAGCAGGGTCATCTCCGCGATCTGCTCGGCGGTCGGGTCCAGCACCAGATGCGTGTCCACGAAGAACAGGTGCCCCTGCGGCAGGATCAGCGCGGAGAGCGCATAGACCCGGCTGACGCCCTCGGCCTGGCCGATCACGTCATGCGCCTGGTACCAATGCCGCATCCAATCGCCGGTGCCGCCGCAGATCGCCGCATCCACCTGCCCGGTTTCCAGCAGCAGCGCCGCCGCAACCGTGGGGCGGGAGGCGACGGCGCGCTGCGCCGCATCGGGCGGAATGCCGCGCCGCCCGACCTTCTGGGCGTAGAGCTTGGCCAGCGGCCCAAACACCTCGGCATCCTGCGCCGGGTCCAGGATGCGGACGCTTTCCGAAAAATCCATCCGCAGCCCCATGGCGGCGGCATTGGCCTCGATCACCGCGCGGCGGCCGAGCAGCACCGGTTCGGCGATCCCCTCATCCAGCACGGTCTGCACGGCGCGCAGGGTCCGCTCATCCTCGCCCTCGCTGTAGCAGACGCGGCGGGGCTGGCGGCGGGCGGCCTCGAACACCGGGCGCATGAGGTTGCCGGAGCGGAAGACGAAGCGCTCCAGCTCGCTGCGATAGGCGGCGAAATCCTCGATCGGCTTGCGCGCGACGCCGGTCGCCGCCGCCGCACGGGCGACGGCGGGGGCGACCTCCAGGATCAGCCGGGGGTCGAAGGGCTTGGGGATGATGTAATCCGGCCCGAACACCGGGGCGTTGCCGCCATAGGCCGAGGCCACCGCCTCGGAGGCCTCCTTCCGCGCCAGGCCGGCGATGGCCTCGACGGCCGCGATCTTCATCGCCTCGTTGATCGTGGTCGCGCGCACGTCCAAGGCGCCCCGGAAGATGAAGGGGAAGCAGAGGACGTTGTTCACCTGGTTGGGATAGTCCGACCGGCCGGTCGCCACGATCGCATCGGGGCGGGCGGCGCGCACGGCTTCCGGCAGGATTTCCGGCTCGGGATTGGCCAGCGCCAGCACCAGCGGCTTCGGCGCCAGCAGGTGCAGCCATTCGGGCTTCAGCACCCGGGGCGCGGACAGGCCGAGGAAGATATCCGCACCGGGCAGCGCATCCTCCAGCGTGCGTTCATTGGTGGCGCGGGCGTATTTGGCCTTCCACGGGTCCATCAGCTCGGTGCGGCCCTCATAGACCACGCCCTTGATGTCGCAGACGGTCACATTCTCCCGCCGCAGCCCCATGCTGAGCAGCAGGTCGAGGCAGGCCAGCGCCGCCGCCCCGCCGCCGGTGTTGACCAGCTTCACATCGGCCAGGATCTTGCCTTGCAGCACCAGCCCGTTGACGATGGCGGCGGCGACGGTGATCGCGGTGCCGTGCTGGTCGTCGTGGAACACCGGGATCTTCATCCGGGCGCGCAGCTCGGCCTCGATGATGAAGCACTCGGGCGCCTTGATGTCTTCCAGGATGATGGCGCCGAAGGTCGGCTCCAGCGGGGCGACGACGTTGATGAATTTTTGGGGGTCGCGTTCCTCGACCTCGAGGTCGATGGAATCGATCCCCGCGAATTTCTTCATGAGGACGGCCTTGCCCTCCATCACCGGCTTGCTCGCCAGCGCGCCGATGGCACCGAGGCCGAGCACCGCCGTGCCATTGGTGATGACGGCGACGAGGTTGCCGCGGGTCGTGTAGTCCCACACCGCCTCGGGGTCGGCGACGATGGCATCGCAGGCGGCGGCGACACCGGGGGAATAGGCAAGCCCGAGGTCCCGCTGGGTCGCCATGCGCTTGGTCGGTTCCAGCGACAGCTTCCCGGGCCGCGGCAGGCGATGGTAGTCAAGCGCCGCCTTGCGGAAATCCTCGTCCATACTGGCCCCCTAGGTCGAGCGCCCAAGATGGGCGGCTATGGCGCCCAAGGCAACGTGCGGGGCGGCAGGGCTGCTCAGTGTACCCGCAGCTCCACATTGCCCCTTAGCGTGGCAAACTGCGGCAGCAGCGCCGCGCTGATCGGCGAGACGAAGGTATAGGGCTGGGTGACGGTGATCGAGACATATCCGATCGGCGCCTGCGTCACGCCGCCCGTGGTGCAGGTGCCGGTGACGCAGTTCGCGGCGGCGCCGTTGTCGCATTTGCAGACCATGGCGGTGGAGCCGACGGTGACCCCGCTCCAGCCCGAGAGCTGGTTCATCACCGTGCTGGTGATGCCGGTATTGTCCAGCGGCTTGGCGAAGGCATATTGCGCCCCGGCCCGCGCCGCCAGCTCCAGCCGCGTGGTCCGCCACATCGCATTGCCGATGTCGTACATCGTCACGAACAGCAGCAGCAGCACCGGCGCGACCAGCGCGAATTCGGTGGCGGCGATGCCTTTGCGGCCGAGGCGGATCATCTTCATTCCACCAGCCGCGCGATGCGCGCGGCGGGGATGTTGGTGCCGTAGTTGTGGCAGCCGGAGACATCGAAGCGGAAACTGCTGAGGTTGCCGATATCCACCGTCCCCGCGACCAGCGCCAGGCAATTGGCCGTGCTGCTGGAGCTGACATTGCCGATGCGGACATAGGAGCCGGGGAAGTAGATGCCGCCCGCGAGGTTGAAGGTCGAGACGCTCTGCAGGTTCAGGTTCGGCGCGCCCGAGGTGCCCATGGTGCCGCCGGTCGTGCGGTGGAACAGGATGCCGTTGTAATCCGCATCGCTGCTGTTGCTCGACGGCGCCGTGAGGTTGGCGGTCGACATGTTGCTGATGCTGAGATTGCCGGGCGAGGTCCCGCGGAAGATGAAGGTGCAGCCGTTGCAGGTGAAGCTGGTGATGCTGCCGACCGTCAGCGACGCATTCTGGAAGACATAGGTCCCGGGGGTGAAGGTGACGGCCGAGGTGTTGGAGACGTTGACCGGGCCGCAATAGGCCTTGTTGGTTCCGGTCGGCGCGATCGGCCCATTCACGTTGAGCTGCGCGGTGTTCAGGCAGGAGGCGCCGGTCGCGGTCGTATAGGGCTTGGTATCCAGGCTCGCATACGGGTTGGTCAGCGGGGGGGCGTGTTCCTGGTAGCCCTCGGTGAAGCTCCAGCGGGTGTTGCTGCACCCGGAGCAGGTGCCGAGGCTCATCACCGCCCGCGCCACCACCGTCGAATTCGACTGCGGGATGGACACCGAGGCGCCCGCCGCATTGGAGCCGATGGCGCAGCCCGGCGCCTGGAAGGAGCTGGAGTTCTGGATCGTCAGCGGCCCGGTGAGCGAGAGGATGCAGGCCGGCGTCGTCGCCTGCAGCACCGACACGGCCCGCGCATTCACCTGCAACTGCCCATTGGTGACGAAGGGGCGGGCCAGGTTGAAGTGATAGGGCTTGGCGATCAGCACCTCGAAGGCATTGCTATTGCCGACGAGGCTACCTGTGGTCGGCGGGTTGCGGACCGTGACCATCGCCGCATTCAGCCCGTTGCGGACCGAAACCTCCGATGCCGCGCCGAGCGCCGCCGGGCGACCGCGGAACTGGTAGGCCGAGGCCGCCGCCATCGCCGCGACATCGGCGCTGTTCTGCGCGTCGCGGGAGGCGAGGTAGTAGCCGCTGCCCTCCGTCGCCAAGCCGGCCATCGCGATCAGCGCGGTGCCGCTGACCGCGAACAGCGCGGCCGTGGCGCCGCGCCGGCTCCGCAGGGCCGCGACGGCGCGCGGCGGCAGGCGCCGGGCCAGGGCGGCCTTCACCTTGCCTAGCTTTCCAGCGGCGAGCAGCAGGTATGGGTTAAGGAAATTGTGCGACATCAGCGGACATATATGTGTCGCGCCGGTAAAAATTGCCACCGGAAGTTGTATTTGGCCGTTCATAGCTGGATGAGCGGGCTGGATGAGCCGGCCCGGCCGATTCGCGGATCAGCGATGCGGGAAGCGGGCCGTCCGGCCATGGCCATCGACGGAAAACGGTGCCACCACGCTTGGCGGGCCACCGTTTCCGGGCAGGCCCCGATACTCAGAGGTAAAGTACTGGTGCGGTCGAGAAGATTCGAACTTCCACAGGGTTGCCCCTACCAGCACCTCAAGCTGGCGCGTCTACCATTCCGCCACGACCGCAGAGGCCGGGGACTTATCCTATGATGCGCGCGGGTTCAACTGGCCCTGCGTGGATAACCGCACCGGGGCTGCTGCCATATCCGCAGGCGCTGGCGGCGATGGCCGCGCGGGTGGCCGGACTCCGGGCCGGGACGGCCTGCGACCTCGTCTGGCTGGTCGAACACCCCCCCACCTACACCAGCGGCACCTCCGCCACGCCCGAGGGCATGCTGGACCCCCGATTCCCGGTGTTCGCCGCCGGGCGGGGCGGGCAATGGACCTATCACGGCCCCGGCCAGCGCACCGCCTATGTGATGCTGGACCTGACGCGGGAGGATCGCGCGATCCCGCCGCGCGACATCCGCGCCTATGTCCATGCGCTGGAGGGCTGGGTCATCACCGCCTTGGCCAGCCTCGGCGTGACCGCGGAGCGGCGGGAGGGGCGGATCGGCCTCTGGGTCGATCGCGGCGGCGGGCGGGAGGACAAGGTCGCGGCGATCGGCGTGCGGGTGACCCGCTGGGTCGCCTGGCATGGAGTCGCGGTGAATCTGGCGCCGGACCTCGGGCATTTCTCGGGCATCGTGCCCTGCGGGATCAGCCAGCATGGGGTGACCAGCCTCGCCGACCTGGGCATCACGGCGGATATGCCGGCGCTGGATGCGGCGCTGCGCGATGCCTGGGGCAAGGTCTTCGGGACGGGTTGATGTCACGCATCTGAAACCCTGTTGTCATCGGAGCGACGTGCTGCCCGGTTAAGGCGGCGCGCATGATTTCGACGCAGCAGGACAGCAGGGGCGCCATTCGCCTGGATGGGGTCGCCAAGAGCTTTGGCTCTACCCGGGCCTTGGCCGATGTGACGCTTTCGGCCCCCGCCGGCACCTTCCTCGTCCTGCTCGGCCCCTCCGGCTGCGGCAAATCGACCTTGCTGCGGGTGATGGCGGGGCTGGAGGCGCCGGCCGCCGGGCGGCTGTTCCTCGGCGGGCGGGATGTCGCGGGGCTGCCGCCGGCGGCGCGCGGCATCGCCATGGTGTTCCAGTCCTACGCGCTGTTCCCGCATCTCTCCGTCGCCGAGAACATCGTCTTTGGCCTGCGCGCGCGCGGCACCGCGCGGGGCGAGCGTGAGGCCCGGCTGGCGCGTGCGGCGGACATGCTGGGCCTTGGCGCCCTGCTGGCCCGCCGGCCGAGCCAGCTCTCCGGCGGGCAGCAGCAGCGCGTGGCGCTGGCCCGCGCGGTGGTGGCCGAGGCGCCGATCTGCCTGATGGATGAACCGCTCTCCAACCTCGACGCCAAGCTGCGCGCCGAGATGCGGCGCGAGATTCGCGCGCTGCAACAGCGGCTCGGCCTGACCATGGTCTATGTCACCCACGATCAGGCCGAGGCCATGAGCATGGCCGACCAGGTCGTGCTGATGCGCGAGGGCCGGATCGAACAGGACGCCACCCCGGCCGAACTCTACGCCCGCCCCGCCACGGTCTTCGCGGCCTCCTTCATCGGCACGCCGCCGATGTCGCTGCTGCGGCTGGAGGCAGGGCAGGGCGGTGCCGTCATCGCCGGCCTGCCCGGCCATGCGGTGGCCCCGGCCGAGGCGGCGGGCGGCCTGCTCGGCGTGCGGCCGGAGGAGGTGGTGCCGACCGATGGCCACGGCCTGCCGGCGGCGGTGCTGGCGGTGGAATTTTTGGGCGCGGAGACGGTGCTGAGCTGCGCCCTCGGCACCGCCGGGCAGATGGTGCAGGCCCGGGTGCCCGGGCACCACGCGATGGCCGCGGGCACTCCGCTGCGGCTGCGGCTGCCGCCGCCCCAGCATCTTTTCGACGCCGCGACCGGCCGGCGCCTGCCGGATTTTTTCCGCGCGGCCCAGCAAAGCCTTCACCCCGAGAGGATCGACACGCCATGAGCCTGACCCGCCGCACCGCCTTGGCCACCCTGGCCAGCGCGCCCTTCCTGGCCGCACCTGCCGTGCAGGCCCAGGCGCCGGTCGAGATCACCTTCAACTACCCGGTCGCGGTGGGTGGTCCGATCACCAAGCTGATCGACGGCTATGCCGAGGCCTTCAGCCGCGAAAACCCGGGCATCCGCATCAAGCCGGTCTATGCCGGCTCCTACCAGGACACGCTGACCAAGACGCTGACCTCGATGCGCGGCGGCGATGCGCCGCAGATGGCCTGCCTGCTGGCCGTGGACATCTTCACCCTGATCGACGAGGAGGCGATCGTCGCCTGGGACGACCTGCCCGGCAGCGACGCCCCCTGGCTCGACAGCTTCTACCCGAGCTTTCTGGAAAACAGCCGCACCGCGGGCAAGACCTGGGGCATCCCGTTCCAGCGTTCGACCATCGTGCAGTTCTGGAACAAGGAAGCGTTCAGCGCCGCCGGCCTCGACGCCGACAAGGCGCCGCAGGACTGGGCCGAACAGCTCGCCTTCGCCCAAAAACTGACGAAGCGCGAGGGTGGCCAGGTGACGCAGTGGGGCCTCCAGATCCCCTCCTCCGGCTTTCCCTATTGGCTGTTCCAGGCGCTGACCACGCAGAACGACGTGCGGCTGATGAATGCCGAGGGCACCCGCGTCGCCTACAGCGATCCCAAGGTCGCCGAGGCGCTGCAATACTGGATGGACCTGTCGCAGAAGCACATGGTGCACCCGCCGGGCATCGTCGAATGGGGCACCACCCCGCGCGACTTCTTCGAGCGCAAGACGGCGATCATGTGGACCACGACGGGCAACCTCACCAACGTGCGCCGCAACGCGCCCTTCCCCTTCGGTGTCGCCAAGCTGCCGGCCGGCCGCCGTCGCGGCAGCCCGACCGGCGGTGGCAACCTCTATGTGTTCAAATCCGCGAGCCCGGCGCAGCGCGAGGCGGCGGCGAAATTCGCCCGTTTCCTGACCACGCCGGACCGCGCGGCGAATTGGGGCATCGAGACGGGGTATGTCGCCGTCACCCCGGCCGCCTGGGAGACTTCGGCGATGCGCGCCTATGTCGCCGATTTCCCCGCCGCGGCCGAGGCGCGCGACCAGTTGCCTGATGCCGTCGCCGAACTCTCGACGCATGAGAACCAGCGCGTGACCAAGGCGCTGAACGATCAGCTTCAGGCGGCGCTGACGGGGCGCAAGGCGGCGGTGCCGGCGATGGCCGATGCCCAGGCCGAGGCGACCCGCATCCTGCGTCCCTATAACTGACGCAACCGCGATGAAGGACCGCACGACCCTGCACGCCTGGCTCATGTTGAGCCCGGCGCTGCTGTTGCTGGTGGCCTTCACGCATTACCCGGCCGTCGCCACGCTGTGGCACGCGCTGTTCTCGACGCCGCGGGCCAACCGGCCCGCGCGCTTCGTGGGGCTCGACAACTTCCGCTTTCTCGCCGAGGACCCGATCTTCTGGCAGGCGCTGTGGAACAACCTTGTTTATGCAGTAGCGACGATCCCGATCTCGGTCGGGCTCGCGCTGCTGATGGCGCTTTGGGTGAACGGCAAGCTCAAGGGCCGCACCGCGCTGCGCATGGCCTATTTCACGCCGACCGTGCTGCCGATGATCGCGGTGGCGAACCTCTGGCTGTTCTTCTTCACGCCTGACTACGGGCTGCTGGATCGCGCGACGCAATTCCTCTTCGGCTGGGGGCCGACCAACTGGCTCGGCTCGCACGAGACCGCGCTGGGCGCGATGATCGTTGTCGCCGTCTGGAAGGAAGCCGGCTTCTTCATGATCTTCTACCTCGCGGCACTCCAGGCGATCCCGCCGGTGCTGCTGGAGGCCGCGGCCGTCGAAGGCGCCTCGCGCGCACGAATTCTGTGGCGCGTGGTGCTGCCGCTGCTGGGGCCGACCACGCTGTTCATCCTGGTCAATGCCGTGATCAACGCCTTCCGTCTGGTGGACCACATCATCGTCATGACGCGCGGCGGGCCGGACAATGCGACCGCATTGCTGCTGACATATATCTACGAACTCGGGTTTCGCTTCTGGGATACCGCCTCGGCTTCGGCGATGACCGTGGTGCTGCTGGCGATCCTGGCGACGGTCGCCGCCGTGCAGTTCCTGGTGGTCGAACGCCGGACGCATTACCAATGAGCCGCACGCTGGAAACCCTGGCGGCCTGGCTGCTCGGCCTGCTCTGGATCGCGCCGCTGGCCTATGCGCTTTGGGCCGCGGTGCATCCGTCGATGTATGCGACGCGGTTCGATCTGCTGGCGCCGCTGACCTTCGACAATTTCACCGCGGCCTGGGCGGCGGCACCGTTCGGGCGCTACTTCCTCAACACCTTCCTGCTGGTGACGAGCGTGCTCGCGGCGCAGTTGGTGCTCTGCACGCTGGCGGGCTTCGCCTTCGCCCGCGCGAAGTTTCCCGGCAGCGGGCTGCTGTTCGGGCTGGTGCTGCTGCAACTCATGATCCTGCCCGATGTGCTGCTGGTCGAGAACTACCGCACCATGCGCGCGCTGGGGCTGGTGGACACGATCCTGGCGATCGGGCTGCCCTACATGGCCTCGGCCTTCGGCATCTTCCTGTTGCGGCAGACCTTCAAGCAGGTGCCGAAGGAACTGGATGATGCCGCCCGCGTCGAGGGCTGCGGCACCTTCCGCATCCTGATGCGGGTCTATGTGCCCTTGGCGCGGCCGACCTATCTGGCCTACGGGTTGACCTCGGTGTCGTTCCACTGGAACAACTTTCTTTGGCCGCTGGTCATCACCAACACGGTGGAGACGCGCCCGCTGACGGTGGGGCTGTCGGTCTTCGCCTCCACCGATCAGGGCATCGACTGGTCCATCATCAGCGCGGCCACGCTGATGACCTCGGCACCGCTGCTGCTCGGCTTCCTGCTGTTCCAGCGGCAGTTCGTGCAGTCGTTCATGCGCGCGGGAATTCGCTAGACTCGTGCCGGCGCGAACACAGCTGCGCGAGCCGTCGACAATCAGGCGCTTCATTGGAACAGGATTTGCTTTACAAGAGCCGGCACAGCCTTATTGCGCCCGGTGCAAAATGGGATGTCACCGGCTGCCATAAAAGGGCCGGCAACGTGCCGCATTCGAGTGCTATCCAGTTCGGAGAATTGTTTCAAATGTCATCCAATACCGACATTGTCCCCCTCCGCATTGCCGATGAGGCATTTTTGGTGGCGTCCACAATCGAGCGCTGCCCGAAAACAATGATGTTGCGTGAATTGGTGGTGAATGCGCTGGAAGCAGCCACCTCCGCGACCGATACCGCACCATTCGTACAAATTTCGTCCAGCCGCATTGGCGGCACGCCCAAGCTGAGCATCTGGAACACCGGCCGCGGGCTCTCCCCCGAGGAGCTGCTGCAGATGTCGGACCTGTCGTCGTCGCTCTTCAAGACCCAGGCGCTGGATGGCAACTTCGGCATGGGCGCGAAGGTCGCCTCGCTGTCCTCCAACAAGCTGGGCCTGCGCTACCGCTCCTGCCGCCATGGCTTGGTCGCGCAGATCATTCTTGGCCAGCGTGGCGGCGTCTATGGCCGGCTGCTGCAGGCCGCGGCCGAGGGCGAAGCCGCCGAGGTGCTGGATGTCACCGAGGAGTGCCGGGCCGAGGGCCGCCGCCGGCTCGACCACGACTGGACCGAGGTGGTGCTGCTCGGCAATGCCGAGGAGCAGAACACCATCCTCTCGCCCTATGGCGACGATCCGGCGGTGCCGCGCGACTGGCTGATGCAGGCGCTGAGCCGGCGCTTCTTCCGCCTGCCCCGGGGCGTCACGCTCCAGGTGGACCGCGCCGTTGCCGGCAGCCCCCAGACCGTCCTGTTCGATCCCCCGCTCGGCGCGAAGCAGTTCGACCGCTTCGAACGCGTCCCGGTGGAGGAGGGGATCGTGATCCACTATTGCTACCGCGGGACGGCCTCGCCGCCGCTGTCGCTGCCGGTGAACCCGGTCGGGCTCGGCGCGGTGCTCTCGAACGGCGAGGTCTATGCCATGGTCGAGGGGCGGCGCTGGGCGCTGGAATCGCCGGCCTACGGCTTCACCTTCGCCTCCCGCCTCTGCACCGTCCTGGTCGAGCTGCCGCCCGATTTCGGGGTGCGGCCGGAGGTCTACCGCCAGTTCCTGCGCTTCCGCGACGGCGACCAGCGCCAGGTGCAGTTCGGCGACTTCGGCGATCTGGTGCGCATGAATATCCCGCCCTGGCTGAAGAGCATCATCGGCGCGCTGCAGCCGGACTCGGAAGACTATCTGCTGGAGATCAAGGCCGATCTGCAGCAGCTGATGCTCCAGCTCGGCGTCGCCGATCTGGTGCCGCAGATACGGGGCCTGCGCGGCGCGCGGAATGAGCCCAAGCCCGACGACGCCAAGCCCGAGGTGGCCAAGCCGGATGAGGCCAAGGCCGCCCCTGCCGCCAAGCCTCCCGCCCCCCGGCCGCCGGCGCCGCCGCGCCTCAATTTGCCGACCCCGCCCGAGATCATCACCGTCGAGGATGACGACGAGCTGGCCGAGCGCGGCCTGGCCGGGCGCGCCGCGCGCTACTACCAGCTGTCGCGGCAGATGTTCGTCAATATCCGCTACGCGGCCTTTGCCCGGCTGGCGGCGGAGCTGGCCACCGAATTCGGCGCCGCGGCCGATACCGGCACGATCGATCAGCTCTCGCACCACGTCGCCGAATGGACGCTGATCCGCCGCCTGACGCGCGCCGTCATCTTCGGCCTGGGCAAGCCGAAGCTGGGCTGGACGCGGGAGGAGCTGGCCGGGGTGCAGACGCCGGAAGCCCTGAGCCTGATGGTCGACGACTACGAGCTGCTGCTGCCCGCCGCACGCCAGCGGATGGCCCGTCTGCTCGGCATCGAGCCGGCCGGCGGCTATGGCGCGGCCGGCATTGGCGACATCAACCCGCAGGCGGTCGCGGCCGAACGCATCGCCGCCGACCGGGCCGAGGCGGAGGCCGCGCTGCAGCGGGCGAAGGCCGCGAATGTCGGCAAGCTGGCGCCCTTCTACCTGCGGCTGGCCAGCATCGACTCCCGCCGCGGCGACCTGGTGGCGGCGGAAGCGATGCTGAGCCTCGCCCTTGCCGACGATCCCGAAAACTATCGCGCCCATCTCGACCTGGCCAAACTGCAGATGACGAAGGGCGATTTCGGTCGCGCCGCCACCTCGGCCGAGGCGGCCCTGGCCCGGACCACCCCGGTGTCGCGGACCTCGGCCCTGCGCATGCTGGTGAGGATCGAGAGCCGCCGCGGCAATATCGCGGTCGCGAACGGCCTGTTGCGGGAAGCGATCGCGGCCACGCCGGACGATCCGTGGCTCTACTTCGATCTCGCCGGGCTGCGGCTGGAGGAAGGCGCGTTGGCCGAGGCCGGTGAAGCCGCCGAGGCCGCGATTGCCCGCAATACGAGCACGTTTCCCCATTTCCACATCCAGTTGAGCACCATCGAGGCCCGGCGCAACAATCCCGGTCGTGCCGTGGAAATGGCCGAGCAGGCCATCGCTTTCGCGCCCGAGGATCCGGGGCCGCATCTGCATCTGGCGGGGCTGCGCATGGCACAGGGTGACCTGGGCGCCGCCGCGGAAGCCGCGCGGATCGGGCACAGCCTGACCACGGTGGCCCCAGGCGGCGTCCTGCGCCGCCGGGCCCATATCGAGACGCGCCGCAAGGACTTTGCGGCCGCGCAGCAGCTCCTGGTCCAGGCGCTGAGCGTCGATCCCGATGATGCGACCACGCTGTTCGATCTGGCGGGCGCGCGGCTGGCGATGAACGATCTGGACGGCGCGGCGGAGGCCTGCGAGGCGGCCCTGGAGCGCAGCAGCGGTCCTAGCCGCATCACCTACCTGCTGCGCCTTTCGGGCATCGAGACGCGCCGGCGGAATATCGACGCCGCCCAGCGCGCGCTGCAGGAGGCGATTGTCAGCGCACCTGAAAATCCCTGGCCCCATTACGAGCTCGCCGGCCTGCGGATCGGCGAGGGCGATCTGGAGGGAGCCGCCGAGGCCGCGGAGGCCGCGATCGCCCGGGGCGTGGGCAACACATCCCGCCTGCTGCGCCGCCTGAGCACCATCGAGGCACGGCGCGGCAATCCTGCCCGGGCGGGCGCGTTGCTGGAACAGGTGCTGGCGGATTGGCCGGAGGATGTCGGAACCTACCTCGACCTGTCTCACCTTCGCATCACCGAGGGCAGGCTGGACGAGGCTGCGGCCGCCATCGAGGGCGCGATTGCCTGCAGCCCGGTGCCGGATGCGGCGCTGCTGCGGCGACGCGGCCATATCGAGTCGCGCCGGCGGGACTTCGCCGCGGCGCGGGGTTGGCTCGATCAGGCGCTGGCGCTCGACCCGCTGGACCCGAGGACGCACACCGACCTGTCCAACCTGTTTATGGCGATGGGCGACCTCGATGCCGCGCGGGCCGCGGCGGCCCGGGCGGTCGAACTGGCGCGGGGCGACAGCCCGGCCGCGATGCCGAAGCCGGCCGAAGCCGCCTGACGGGCGGCTTCGGCTACCCGACCCGGTTGTCCACCAGGTCGGTCACCACCGTCGGATCGGCGAGCGTGCTGGTATCGCCGATCCCATCGACCTCATTCGCCGCGATCTTGCGCAGGATGCGGCGCATGATCTTGCCCGAACGGGTCTTGGGCAGGCCGGGCGCCCATTGGATCGCATCCGGCGTCGCAATCGGCCCGATCTCCTTGCGGACCCAGGCGATCAACTCCTTCTTCAAGGCGTCGGTCGGCTCGATCCCGGTCTTGAGCGTGACATAGGCGTAGATGCCCTGGCCCTTGATGTCATGCGGCATGCCGACGACGGCGGCCTCGGCGACCTTTGTATGGGCGACCAGCGCGCTTTCGATCTCGGCGGTGCCCATGCGGTGGCCTGCGACATTGATCACGTCATCCACGCGGCCGGTGATCCAGTAATAGCCATCGGCATCCCGCCGGGCGCCGTCGCCGGTGAAGTACATGCCCGGAAAGGTGCTGAAATAGGTCTGCACGAAGCGGGCATGGTCGCCATAGACCGTCCGCATCATGCCGGGCCAGGCGTCCAGCAGGACGAGGTTGCCCTCGGCCGCGCCCTCCATCAGCTTGCCTTCGCCATCGACCAGCGCCGGCAGCACGCCTGGCAGCGGCAGGGTCGCCGATCCCGGTTTTTGGGCCACCGCCCCAGGCAAGGGCGAGATCAGGATGCCGCCGGTCTCGGTCTGCCACCAGGTGTCCACCACCGGGCAGCGCTCGTCGCCGACCACGCGGTAATACCAGAGCCAGGCCTCCGGGTTGATCGGCTCGCCGACCGATCCCAGGATCCGCAGCGAGGCGCGGCTGTGCTTGCGCACCGGGGCCTCGCCCTCGCGCATCAGGGAGCGGATCGCGGTGGGGGCGGTGTAGAAGATATTGACCTTGTGCTTGTCCACCACCTGCCAGAACCGCCCGACATCGGGGTAGTTCGGCACGCCTTCGAACATCAGCGTGGTCGCGCCATTGGCCAGCGGCCCATAGACGATATAGGTATGCCCCGTGACCCAGCCGACATCCGCAGTGCACCAGTAAACCTCACCAGGGCGGTAGTCGAACACCAGCTCATGCGTGTAGCTGGCCCAGACCATGTAGCCGCCGGTGGTGTGCAGCACGCCCTTCGGCTTGCCGGTGCTGCCGCTGGTATAGAGGATGAACAGCGGGTCCTCGGCGTTCATCGGCTCCGGCATGCATTCGGCGGGCTGGCTGTCGCAGACATCGGACCACCAGTAATCCCGGCCATCCTGCATCTCGACGGCGCCGCCGGTGTTGCGGGCGACGATGACCGAGGTGATGGTCGGGCAGGACTTCAGCGCCTCATCCGCATTGGCCTTCAGCGCGACCTTGCGGCCGCCGCGGCGGCCCTCGTCGGCGGTGAGCAGGATGGTGCTCTCGCTTTCCTGGATGCGGGTCGCGAGGCTGTCCGGCGAAAACCCGCCGAAGACGATGGAATGCACCGCGCCGACGCGGGCGCAGGCGAGCATGGCGACCGCGGCCTCCACGATCATCGGCAGATAGATCGTGACCCGGTCGCCCTTCTTCACGCCCTGGGCGCGCAGCGCATTGGCCAGCCGGCAGACCCGGGCGTGCAATTCGCGATAGGTGATCTTGGCATCGCTGGCGGGGTCATCGCCCTCCCAGATGATCGCCACCTGGTCGCCGCGGGTCGCGAGATGCCGGTCCAGGCAGGAGACCGAGGCGTTCAGCACCCCATCCGCATACCAGCGGATATGGACGTCGCCGGTGAAATCCACGTCCTTGATCTGGGTCGGGGTGGTCATCCACGCGATGCGCCCGGCCTCTCGGCGCCAGAAGCCATTGGGATCGGCGATGGCTTCGGCCGTCATCGCGGCGTGCCGGGCCGCATCGACATGCGTGCCGGCAGCGACGGCCGGCTTCACGGCGATCAGATCGTCTGACATCGCAACTTTCCCCCCAAGGCATTCAAGGCATTGGCGGGATTCCGCACGCGAGGGGGCGCCGCGTCAACATGGGCGTCACCCAAGGCGGGTGAACATCGCCTCATGCTTGTTATGCGCGCCGTGGAAAATCACCGCTCCAGGGATCGCCGCGAAGGCATCCAGGGCCGCGAAATCGGTTTCACCCTGGAATTTGATGGTGCAGACGATATTTCGCGCGGTTCCGGCGGCGATCCAGGCCTGCACCAGGGTCAGCAATCGCTCCGGGTAACAAATGATGTCGCTGAACAACCAATCCACCGGCGGCTCGGTGCGCGGGTCGAGGCCAAAGGCGCTTTCCTGCCGTTCGCTGACCCCGGGCATGGCGGCGATCTGGTGGTCCAGCGGCGCCTTGTCCACCGCCACCACGCGCGCGCCGAGCTTGGCCAGCGCCCAGGTCCAGCCGCCGGGGGAGGCGCCGAGGTCGAGGCAGCTTTCGCCCACCATCGGCCAGCGGCCGATCCGGGTCAGCGCTTCCCACAGTTTCAGATAGGCGCGGGAGGGCGGGCCGAGCCGGTCCTCGACGAAGACCACCTCCCCGTTCACGAAGGGGCTGGTCTTGGTCGGGCTGGCCAGCAGCCGGTCGGTCGCGAGCAGGGTCCAGCCGCCGAGATGCCCCGTGGGCGCGGCTTCGGGGAAGGTCAGCGGCCGGGCCTTCACCGGCGGCAGCGCCTCATGGATCAGCGCGGCGCGGCGGTGGTGCAGCAGCGGATACAGCGCCCAGTTACGCTGCATGCCGCGCAGGGCCATCGCCGCGGTCTTGATGCTGGCGATGGGGATGTCCACCGGATCGGTCCAGACCTCCAGCGCCCAGATGGAGGCCATCGGCGGCTCGGGCGAAAGTGCCAGGCGCCCATGCCAGGCGGTGATGGTGCGGCCGCGCCGCGCGAGTTCCTCGGCCAGCGGCTGCTCGTAGCCGGTGGCGGCGAGGTAGGCCGCGCCGATCATCGCCGCCCCCATCATCGCCGCCACGCGGCGAGGCCGAAGGCGACCCAGCCGGCCATCAGCAGCATCCCGCCGATCGGCGCGATGCGCCCGGCCGACTCGCCGGTCAGCGCGCCATACCAGACCGCGCCGCAGAACATCGCCATCCCGACCGCGAAGGCGAGGCCGGCGAAGCTCACCGCCCGCCCCACCCGCCGTTCGGCCAGGAACCCCACCGCCAGCAGCGCCAGCGCGTGCCAGCCCTGCATGTTCAGGGCCTGGCCGACGGCCGGGCGCGCGGCCTCGGCCAGCCCATGCGCGGCATAGGCCGACAAGCCAACGGCCGAGAGGCCCGCGAGGGCGCCCAGCAAGAACCAGATGCGTGACATGGACACCCCATAGGGCAGCGGCGCGGGGCGTGCCAGTTTGCCGCCATGGATCGCCTCTGCGTGTTCGACTTCGAGACCGTGCCGGACCTCGCCGCCGCGCGGCGCCTGCTGGACCCGGCGGGCGCGCTGGATGACGCGGCGCTGCGCGAGGCGCTGGATGCGCGCTACGCCCGCGCAGGCGCAGCGCCGGGCTCCGCCTTCGTGAAGGCGCCGCTGCATCGCGTGGTTTGCATCGGGCTGCTGATGGTGGAGCGCGACGACCCGGAAGGCCCGTTCCGCCCCGCCCGCTTCTCCGTCCGCCATACCGGGGACATGCCGGAGGCCGAACTGCTGCGCCGCTTCATCGCGGGCTTGCGGGAGCGGCCGGTGCTGGTCGGCTTCAACACGCGGGGCTTTGACCTGCCGGTGCTGCGCTGGCGCTGCATGGCGCTGGGGCTGCCGGCGCCGGCGGTGTTCCAGGGCGACCACTACACGCGGCGGTATTCGCCGCGGCATCTGGATCTATGCGACCTGCTGGCGGATTTCGGCGCCAGCCCCCGCCCGTCGCTGGCCGAGGCCGCGGCCGTGGTCGGCGCCTCGGCCAAGCCCGAGGGGATGGATGGGTTGCAGGTGGAGGGGCGGGTCGCGGCCGGCGACTGGGCGGGGATCGCCGCCTATTGCGGCTCGGATGTGCTGGCGCTGTATCGGGTGTTCCTGGCCTGGGCGGTCGCCTGCGGCGGGCTTTCCGCCGCGGATGCCGAAACCTCGGCCGAGCTGCTGCATGATCTGCCGGAAGCGAACGACCCGCCGCTCGCCGCCCTACTCGGCCGCGAGGGGTGAGAACTCTTCCGCCACCCGCTCATAGATCGGCCGCTTGAAGCCCGCCGCCATGGCCGGGGTCTCGGCCAGCTTCACCCAGGCCCAGGCGTCGAACTCGGCCGGGGTCTCGGCATCCAGCTTGATGTCGGCATCCTCGCCCAAAAACCGCAGCGCGAACCATTTCTGGGTCTGGCCGCGCCATTTGCCCTTCCAGGCCACGCCCACCAGCGCCGGTGGCAGGTCGTAGCTCAGCCAGCCCGGCACCTCGCCGATGATCTCGGCACGGTCGGTGCCGATCTCCTCCGCCAGCTCACGCAAGATGGCGGCGCGGGGGTCCTCGCCCTTGTCCAGCCCGCCTTGCGGGAATTGCCAGGCCCCGGCGCCCTGGTCGGTATGGTCCCGGGGGGCGCGCCGGCCCACGAAGACGAGGCCGGCGCGGTTGAACAACACCGCCCCGACATTGGGGCGGTAGGGCAGTTCAGGTGGCATAGGAGGGATCGACCCGGTCGAGCTGGCGCAGCAGCGCCGGCCATTCCTGCACGCCATAGGGGCGGCGGGTCTTGGGCTGGTAGTTGTTGTAGGTCGCCTCGACGACTTCGGGCTTGGCATGGCGCAGCGGGGTGTTGCAGGCCATGGCGGCAAGCTGCGCCTTGCAGGACAGTTCCAGCCGGTGCATCGCGTTGAACGCCTCGGGGATCGTGTGGCCCACGGTCAGCAGCCCGTGATTGTACAGGATCATCGCGTTGCAGTCGCCAAGGTCGGCGACCAGCTGCGCCTGCATCTCCAGGTCCAGCACCACGCCCGCGTAATCATGATAGGCGATCTTCGCGAAACGCATGGCGGTCTGGGTCAGCGGCAGCAGCCCGATCTCCAGCGAGGAGACGGCCATGCCCGGCCAGGTATGGGTGTGGATCACGCAGGCCAGATCGTGCTTGGCCTGGTGCACGGCGCTGTGGATCACGAAGCCCGCGCGGTTCACGCCGAAGTCGAAGCCACCGAAGTCGGTCTTGTCCACGATCCGGCCGGTGTGGTCGATCTTGATGAGGGAGGAGGCGGTGATCTCCTCATACATCATGCCATAGGGGTTGATGAGGAAGGTGTCCTCGCCCGGGCAGCGGACGGACACATGGTTGGCACCCATGTCGGCCATGCCATACAGCGCGAGCAGGCGGTAGCAGGCCGCGAGGTCGATCCGCGCCTGCCATTCGGCGGGGGTGACCTTCTCCTTCATCGAGGCGATGGAAAGGACGGGGGTGGGGCGGTCGAGCATGGCGGCGTCTCCGGTTTCCCCAAGAATGCCACGCCGCATCGGGCATCGCCAAGCCTGGGGATGGCGGCTTGTGAAACTTGACGGCATGTTGTGACAGCAAGGGGAGACCGTATGGCGGAAATGATCGCGACCGATCGGGTCTATGATGTCTTGGTGGTCGGTGGCGGCAATGCGGCACTCTCGGCGGCGATCACGGCCCGCCAGGCGGGCGCCAGCGTGCTGTTGCTGGAACATGCGCCGCGCGACATGCGCGGCGGCAACAGCCGCCACACCCGCAACCTGCGCGCGCTGCATCCGCAGCCGACCCAGGTGCTGACTGAGTCCTACCTGGAAGACGAATACTGGGACGATCTGCTGCGCGTCACCGCCGGCAAGACCGATGAGAGCATGGCGCGTGCGACCATCCGTGCCTCGGAGCACGCGCCGGGCTTCCTCGCCTCTTGCGGCGTCGTGTTCCAGCCCTCGCTGAGCGGGACCTTGAGCCTGTCGCGCACCAACGCCTTCTTCCTCGGCGGCGGCAAGGCGCTGGTGAATGCGATGTATGCGACGGCGCAGCGCCTGGGCGTCGAGGTGTTCTACGATACCGAGGTGCAGTCCCTGCTGCTGGAGGATGGCTTCGTCCGCGGCGCCGAGGTGTCGTGCCGCGGCTGGCCGCAGACGGTGCGGGCCAAGGCGGTGGTGGTCTCCTCCGGCGGGTTCCAGGCCAATGTCGCCTGGCTGAAGGAATATTGGGGCGAGGCCGCCGACAATTTCCAGATCCGCGGCACCCCCTATGCGCAAGGCCGCGTGCTGAAGGACCTTCTGGCCCGCGGCGCCGCCCCGGTCGGCGACCCCACCCAGTTCCATGCCGTCGCCAATGACGCCCGCGCGCCGCAATTCGACGGCGGGCTGGCGATGCGGCTCGATTGCGTGCCCTTCAGCGTCGTCGTCGATCGCGACGGCAACCGTTTTTACGATGAGGGCGAGGATGTCTGGCCCAAGCGCTACGCCATCTGGGGCCGGCTGATCGCGCAGCAGCCGGGGCAGGTCGCCTTCGCGATGACCGACAGCAAGGCGGTGAAGAATTTTTTGCCGTCCGTCTTCCCGCCGTTGAAGGCGGATACGATCGAGGGTCTCGCCGTCGCCATGGGGCTCGACCCCACGCGCGCCGCCGAGACGGTGCGCGCCTTCAACGCCTCGGTGGTCCCGGGCGGTACCTTCCAGGGCATGGTGCTGGACGACTGCCGGACCGAGGGGCTGACCCCGCCCAAAAGCCATTGGGCGCGGCTGATCGACACGCCCCCCTTCTACGGCTTCCCGCTCAGGCCAGGGATCACCTTCACCTACCTCGGGCTGAAGGTGGACCATCAGGCGCGGGTGCAGATGGCGGACGGCAAGCCCTCGGTGAACCTCTTCGCCTCGGGCGAGGTGATGGCCGGCAATATCCTGGGCCAGGGCTATCTGGCCGGCTTCGGCATGACCATCGGAACAGTGTTTGGCCGTCTGGCCGGCGAGGGAGCAGCCAAGTATGCGCGAAACTGAAGCGGTCGGCGAAGCCCGGCGGCAGATGGCGGTTTGCAACGCCTGCCGCTACTGCGAGGGCTATTGCGCCGTCTTCCCGGCGATGGCGCTGCGGCGGGATTTTTCGGCGGGCGACCTCTCCTACCTCGCGAACCTCTGCCATGGCTGCAAGGGCTGCTACCACGCCTGCCAATACGCGCCGCCGCATGCCTTCGGCGTCAATGTGCCGGAGACCTTCGCCCGGCTGCGGCAGGACTCCTACGCCGACTACGCCTGGCCGCAGCCGATGGGCGCGGTGTTCCAGCGCAACGGCACCATCGTCTCGCTGGTCGCGGCCTTGTCGGTGATCGTGCTGCTGCTGGGGACCATGGCCTGGAAGGACCCGGCGGTCTTCTATGGCCAGCACTCCGGCCCCGGCGCCTTCTACCGCATCATCCCCTGGGGGCTGATGGCGGCGATCGCGGGCTTGAGCTTCGTCTTCGCGCTGGTCGCCATGGGCGTCGGCGTCGCCAAATTCTGGAAGGACACCGGGGGCGGCAGCCCCGCCCCCGCGCCGATCGCCGAAGGCACCATCGACATCCTGACCCTGGCCAACCTCGGCGGCGGCGGGCATGGCTGCAACGACATCGGCGAACGCTTCAGCCAGGGCAAGCGGCACCTGCATCATGCGTTGTTCTACGGCTTCGGGCTCTGCTTCGCCGCGACCAGCGTGGCCACGATCTACGATCACTTCCTCGGCTGGCAGGCGCCCTATGGCTTCTGGAGCCTGCCGGTGCTGCTCGGCACTCTGGGCGGGATCGGGATGGTGATCGGGGCCACCGGCCTCACCTGGATGAAAATCGTCGCCGATCCGGGGCCCATCGCGAAATCGGTGCTCGGCGGCGAATACGCGCTGCTGATGCTGCTGTGGATGGTGGCGATGACCGGGCTGGTGCTGCTGGGATTGCGGCACACCGGGGCGATGGGGGTGCTGCTGGTGATCCACCTCGGCTTCGTCTTGGCCTTCTTCCTGGTGCTGCCCTACAGCAAGATGGTGCATGGCGCCTATCGCGGCGCGGCGCTGATCCGAAACGCGATGGAAAAGCGGCAGGCGAAGACGGCATGAGCAACACCGGTCCCTTCGCCGCCTCGCGGCCGCCGGCGACGCGCGGGCGCCTCGGCAAGATCCTGTCGCTGGAGGATTTCGAGGAGGCGGCGCGCCGGCATCTGCCGCGCCCGATCTTCGGCTATATCCAGGGCGGCACCGAGACGGATTCCTCCGTCCGCGCCAACCGCGCCTCCTTCGCCGCCCATGCCTTCGTGCCGCGGGTGCTGGTGGATACCGGGGCGCGGTCGGGTGCGACGATGCTGATGGGCCAGGCCTGCGCCCAGCCCTTCGGCATCTCGCCGATGGGGGCCAGCGCGCTCGCGGCCTATCGCGGCGACATGGTGCTGACGGAGGCCGCGCGCGACGCCGGCATCCCGATGATCGTCTCCGGCGCTTCGCTGATACGCATGGAGGATCTCGTCGCCGCCAATCCGGATGCCTGGTTCCAGGCCTATCTGCCCGGCGAGGAGGACCGCATCCTGCCGGTCGTGGACCGCGCCGCCGCCGCCGGCTTCAAGACGCTGGTGCTGACCGCCGATACCGCGGTGCTGCCGAACCGCGAGAACAATGTCCGCAGCGGTTTCTCCATGCCGTTGAAGCCGACGCCGCGCCTGGCCTGGGACAGTGCGATCCGTCCGCGCTGGCTGCTCGGCACCTTCGCCCGCACGCTGATGACCCATGGCATGCCGCATATCGAGAACATGGATGCGGTGCGCGGCGTGCCGCTGGTCTCGCGCAATTTCGTCCGCGCCCTGGGTGCGCGCGACCGGCTGACTTGGGCGCATTTCGCGATGATGCGGCGGCGCTGGCCGGGCAAGATCGTGGTCAAGGGCATCCTGGCCGCCGAGGACGCCCGCCGCGCGGCGGATGAGGGCGCGGATGGCATCATCGTCTCCAACCATGGCGGGCGGCAGCTCGATTTCTCGGTGGCCCCGTTGCAGGTGCTGCCCGAGATCGTCGCCGCCGCCGGGGAGATGCCGGTGATGCTGGATGGCGGCGTCCGGCGCGGGACGGATGTGCTGAAGGCGCTGGCGCTGGGCGCGAAATTCGTCTGGGTCGGGCGGCCGATGATCTATGCCGCCGCCATCGGCGGCCAGCCTGGGGTGGCCCATGCCATCAGCCTGCTGGCCGAGGAAGTCCGGCGCGGCATGGCACTGCTGGGGGCGCCGACCTTGGATGACCTCGGGCCGCATTTGTTGCGCCCGGCGGTGTGAGACCTTCGCGCGCGGTCGGAGGCGATTACTCTCCCGCGCTCTCCATCTGCGTCGCGTAGCGGCTTGCCGGCCGCGCGAGGCCGAGATTGTCGCGCAGCATCGTCCCCTCGTAGTCCCGGCGGAACAGCCCGCGTTCCTGCAGGATCGGCACGACCTGATCGACGAAGGCGTCGAACTGGCCCGGGAAGAAGGGCGGCATGATGTTGAAGCCGTCGGCCGCGCCCTCGCGGAACCAAAGCTCCATTGTGTCCGCCACCTGCACCGGCGTGCCGACCACCATCAGATGGCCGCGCGCGGCAGCGACGCGGTAGCAGAGGTCACGCAGCGTCAGCCCCTCACGTCGCGCCATTTCCAACAGCAGCAGGGCGCGGCTCTTGAGGTGGTCGCTCTCCGGCAGGTCCGGCACCGGCCCGTCGAGGTCGAAGCGGGACATGTCGGTCCCCAGCCGGTCGGAGAGCACGGTATTGGCCTGCTTCATGTCCAAGTTTCGGTTCAGCTCGGCGAAGAGCGCCTTGGCCTCCGCCTCATCCCGCCCGATGACCGGCATGAAGCCGGGCATGATCTTCAGCGACTCCTCGCGTCGCCCGTGCTGCGCAAGCTGCGCCTTCAGGCCGCGATAGAAGTCCTGCGCGTCGCCCAGGCTGTTCTGGGCGGTGAACACCACCTCGGCTGTGCGGGCGGCAAGCGCCTGGCCCGTCGCGGAACTGCCGGCCTGGATGATCACCGGATGGCCCTGGGGGCAGCGCGGGAGGTTCAGCCCGCCCGTGACGGTGAAATATTTGCCGTGGAAGTCGGGGGCATGCAGCGAACCCGGCCGCACGAAGGTGCCACGCACCTTGTCCATGACGAAGGCGTCGTCGTCCCAGGAATCCCAGAGCTGGAAGCAGGCCTCGACGAATTCTTCGGCGATCGCATAGCGGTCGGCATGCGACGGGTGCTGGCGGCCGAAGACCGCGCCATTCTTCGGATAGGAGGTGGTGACGACATTCCAGGCGGCCCGCCCGCCGGACAGATGGTCCAGCGAGGAGAAGGCGCGGGCAATGTGGTACGGCTCGGAATAGGTCGTCGAGGCGGTGGCGGCGAGGCCCAGATGCGTCGTGTGGGCCGAGAGCACCGAGAGCACCGTCAGCGGCTCGAACTTGCCGATCGAGGAGGGGTGCTCCGCGTAGCCCGTCGCGAAATTATCGGCGAGGAAGAACATGTCGAATTTTCCGCGCTCGGCCGCCGTGGCGATGTGCCGCATCAGCGCGAGGTCGGGCCCGCCAGGGATGGCCTCCGGATGGCGCCAGCCGGCGACGTGATGCCCGGCGGCCTGCACGAAGACGCCCAGCCGCAACTGTCGATCCGAAACCCCTGCACTCATGGCTGCGGCACCCTTGGTTTGCGAAAAGGAAGGCCCCCGCCGGCGGGCCGCGTCAAGCCGCCCCGCGCAGCATGCGGATGATCCCGGAAAAATCCGTCTGCGCGCCGCCTTCGGCGACGAAGCGACGGTACAGCTCCAGCGCATGCGCCCCGAGCGGAGTCGCCGCCCCCGTCTCCTGCGCCGCCTGCTGCGCGAGGCCGAGGTCCTTCTCCATCAGCGCACCCGCGAACCCCGGCGCGTAGTCGCGATTGGCCGGGCTGCCCGGGACCGGGCCGGGGACCGGGCAATAGGTCGTCAGCGCCCAGCACTGGCCCGAGGATTTCGAGGCGACATCGAACAGCGCCTGATGCGACAGGCCGAGTTTTTCCGCGAGCACGAAGGCCTCGGCGGTGCCGATCATGCTGATCGCCAGCAGCATGTTGTTGCAGGCCTTGGCCGCCTGTCCCGCACCCGACTCGCCGCAATGCACGATGCTGCGGCCCATGGCCTGCAGGATCGGCTCGGCCGCCGCGAAGGCCCCATCGGGGCCGCCGACCATGAAGGTCAGCGTGGCATTCTCCGCCCCCATGGTGCCGCCCGAGACCGGGGCATCCAGCATCGGCAGGCCGGTCGCGACCTCCCGCGCCGTGGCGACGTCGATGGTCGAGCAATCGATCAGCACCGCGCCCGGGGCCGCCGCCGCCGCCATCCCGCCGGCGCCGAGCCAGGCATCCCGCACATGCCGCCCGGCCGGCAGCATGGTGATGACGAAATCCGCCCCCGTCGCCGCCTCGGCGGCTGAGGCCGCGGGGGTGCAGCCGGTGGCCGCCGCCATGGCCGCTGCCGAAAGGTCGAAGGCGCGGACCTCATGCCCGGCCTTGGCAAGGTTGCGGGCCATGGGGCCGCCCATATTGCCCAAGCCGACGAAGCCGATGCGTGCCATGTCCGTGTCTCCGTGATTGGGCGCTACCCCAATCCCGAATCAGGCGCGATGCAACGTCACCTGCCCGGTTTCCTGCACGAAACGCGCCTTGTCCTCGCGCGGGGCATCGGGGCGGGTGACGAAGGGGACGGCGCGGAACACCGTCTCCATCCGCCCCGGCGTCGCCTCATGCCCCGGCGTCGCCTCATGCAGGGTGTAGCCGCGGCGGTTGTTGAAGAAGGCGATGTGGGGGTTGCGGCGCAGGATCTCGGGCGTGCTGTTCTGGATCTCGCTGCCATCGCCCTCGCTGGTGACGGACGGGGCGGTGAATTCGGTGGCGATGGCAGAGCCGTCCTCGGCGGTGACGCTTCCGGCCCAGGCGGTGTGGACATCCCCGCTCAGCACCACGGCATTGGAAATGCGGCGGTCGCGCAGGCCGGTCAGCAGCCGCGTGCGGGCGGCGGGATAGGCGTCCCACTTGTCCATGCTGATGGCGTCATTGGGCAGCTCGCGCCGCATCATCATCACCTGCTGCGCCAGGATCTCCCAGGTGGCGGGGCGCTCGGCCAGCCCGTCCAGCAGCCAGGCCTCCTGCGCCGCGCCCAGCATCTGGGCATCGGGCCGCAGGACGGCATCGCAGGGCCGCCCGGTCACATCGCCGCAGGGCTGGTCGTCGCGGTATTGGCGGGTGTCCAGCGCATGCAGGGTCGCGAGCCGGCCGAAGCGCAGCCGGCGATGCGCCCCGATGGTGTCGCCGCGCGGCAGCATGGAGGCGCGGACGGGCATCGCCTCATACCAGGCCTGGAAGGCGGCGGCCTTGCGCAGGGCGAAGATCTCGGGCGGCACCGCGACGGGGCGGCGGGCGGAGCCATCCTCCTCGCTGATGCGGCCGGCCCAGTTGTTGTCCACCTCATGGTCATCGAAACTCACGATGAAGGGGTGGGCGGCGTGGGCGGCAATCAGGTCTGGATCGGTATGATATTGTGCGTAACGCTGCCTGTAATTCTCAAGCGTGTAGGTCTCCGCCCCGGCATGGCTACGGATGGCTGGGCCCCAGCCGCGTGATCCAGGCTGCCGCCCGGCGTATTCATAGATGTAGTCTCCGTAATGAAAAACTACATCCAGATCGGGTTCCTCGGCGATGTGGCGCCAGGCGGTGAAATGGCCGTGCTCCCAATGCTGGCAGCCGGCATTCACCACGCGAAAGCGGTCGGGCATGGCGTCGGGCGTGGGGGCGGTGCGGGTGCGGCCGATACCCGAGACCGCCGCCCCCGCCCGAAAGCGGTACCAATAGGGGCGGGCAGGGGCGAGGCCCGTGACCTCGACATGCACCGCGAATCCCAGCTCGGGCCGCGCCAGCGCGATGCCGCTTTGGACGATGCGGGTGAAGCCGTCATCCTTCGCGACCTCCCAGCCAACCGGCCGCGCGACAGGCAGCAGCCCGCCCATCGGGGCCAGCGGTTCGGGCGCGAGGCGGGTCCAGAGCACCACACCATCCGGCCAGGGATCGCCGCTGGCGACGCCGAGGGTGAAGGGATCGCGCCCCGCCTCCGCCACCATCTGGGCGCGGGCGGGGCCGATCGCGGCCAAGGCGGCAAGGGCGGTCGCGCCCCGCAGCAGGCCGCGACGGTCCAGGTCGAGGATATGACGGTGAAGGCTGTCCATGGACCCAGTGTGTCCGGTTGCCGCAGGATTGGGCATGACATTGGGATCAATTTCACCGCAGGGCGCACAGCGGTCCGCAGCGCGATAAATAACTAGGATTTAATGTATTTCTCGCGATAATGTTACCCGCGGCATGGCAAGGTGATTCTCGTGGATATGCAAGCACCGACCTTGTCGTCGGCAGACGCGCCTGCGCTGTCGCGGCTTCTCCTTCTCGTCAGCCTGGCGGCGAAGCCTTTCGCGCGCGTGCATGAGCACCGCTGGGGCATCAGCCTCCCCGAATGGCGGGTGCTCCTCAGCGTGCGCGACCAGCCCGGCATTTCCGGCAGCGAGCTGGCGCAGGAGCTGGGCCTCGACAAGATGGCGATCAGCCGCGCCGTGCGCGTGCTGGAGCGCGGCGGCTACCTCTCGCGGAAGACCGCCCCCGGCGATATCCGCCGCCAGGCACTGCGCCTGACGGTGCAGGGCGAGGAGCTGTGCGCCGCGATGTCGCCGCATGATCGCGCATTGGACATGCATCTGCTGCGCGACCTCGCACCCTCCGAAGCCGAGCAATTCATGCAGATGCTGGACCGGCTGGTGGCCGCCGCCCGCAGCCAGCGCGGCCAGCGGTCGCCGAGCGAACCCTAACCCCCCGCGTCAGCGGGGCGCCAGCCCAGCAAAACCAAGGCTTCCCCTTTGCCGCCGCACGGCCTATGCGCTTGCCGACGCGAAGGGGCGTGCGGCCGGGAGTGCCGTGCCTGCCTCCCCTCCGCCCACGACGCCGTCCGCGACACTCGGCAGCTCGTCGTGCCCTGTGATTGACCGACGATTTGGCCGCTTCACCGGCCGGGCCCGGACGCTTGGCGTTCCCCCGCAAGAAGCTGCTCTAGGACGCCTCCATGCCCTTTCCCGTACTTTCCCCGCCGCTGCTCGCAGCCCTTGCCGAGCGCGGCTATGCCGAACCCACCTCGGTTCAGAACGCCGTGCTGCAGCCCGAGACCCTCGGCCGCGATCTGCTCGTTTCCGCCCAGACCGGCTCTGGCAAGACCGTTGCCTATGGTGTTGCGATGGCCGCCGAGATCCTGGGCGACCTGGAGCGCCTGCCGCCCCCGGGCATGCCGCTCGCCCTGGTCGTGGCGCCCACCCGCGAACTCGCGATGCAGGTGCAGACCGAACTCGCCTGGCTCTATGCCCGCGCCGGCGGCCGGGTCGTGGTCTGCGTCGGCGGGGTCGATCCCGTCTCCGAGCGCCGGGCCCTGGCCCAGGGTGCCCATATCGTCGTCGGCACGCCCGGCCGTCTGCGCGACCATCTGGAGCGCGGCCAGCTTCGCCCCGCCGCCATGAAGGTGGTGGTGCTGGACGAGGCGGATGAGATGCTCGACCTCGGCTTCCGCGAGGATCTGGAAGCTATTCTCGAAACCACCCCGTCCAGCCGCCGCACCTTGCTGTTCTCCGCGACGGTGCCCCGCGCCATCGCGGCCCTGGCCAAGGGCTATCAGCGCGATGCGATGCGCATCGCCGCCTCCGGCGAGGGCGACCAGCATGGCGACATCGACTACCAGGCGCTGCTGATCGCCCCGCATGAGGTCGAGCGCGCCGTGGTCAACGCCCTGCGCTACTACGACAGCCGCAGCACGCTGGTGTTCTGCACCACCCGCGCCGCGGTGAACCGGCTGCATGCCAACCTCGTGGAGCGCGGCTTTGCCGCCGTGGCGCTCTCGGGCGAGCTGTCCCAGGCCGAGCGCACCCGCGCCATGCAGGGGCTGCGCGATGGCCGGGCGCGGGTTTGTGTGGCGACGGATGTGGCCGCCCGCGGCATCGACTTGCCCGACCTCGCCCTGGTGATCCACGCCGAACTGCCGAAGGACCCGGAGACCCTGCTCCATCGCAGCGGCCGCACCGGCCGCGCGGGCCGAAAAGGCATCAGCGCGATGATGGTGCCGCACAACCGGCGCCGCTCCGCCGAGCGCCTGTTGCTCGCCGCCCGCCTGAAGGCGACCTGGATGCCGGCGCCCACCGCCGAATCCATCCATGCCAAGGACGGCGAGCGCATCGTCGCCAATGCCATCGGCATGTTGGCCGAGGAGCCCGACGCCGAGGATCTGGCCCTGGGCAAGACCCTGCTGGAAGGCCGGTCGCCCGAGGCGTTGGCCGCCCTTCTGGTCCATGTGATGCGCGCGCCTTTGCCGGCCCCCGAGGAACTGGCCGGCATCGACGAACGCCCCGCGCCGCGCGACCGCGACAATGCCGCCCGCCCGGCCGCCCACCAAGGCCCGCCGCAGGAAGCGGTCGAGGGCATCTGGTTCCGCATGAACCTCGGCCGCAACCAGAATGCCGATCCGCGCTGGGTGCTGCCCTTCCTCTGCCGCCGCGGGCATGTGACGCGTGAGGAAATCGGCCGCATCCGCATCATGGAGCGTGAGACGCGCTTCGAGGTCGCCTCCTACGCCGCCGAGCGCTTCTTTCACGCGGCGGGCCGTCCGGGCGAGGATGACGCGCATATCACGATCGAGCCGGCCGAGCCGGTGCGGGCCGCCGGCCCCGTGGCCGCGGCCCCGCCGCGCCGCTCGCCCCCGACCCGCGGGCCGCGCCCGCAGCGGTAAGCGTCAGGCGCCTTCGAGGTCGCGCGAGAGCGCGATCAGCTCCCGCGTATGCGGGTGCGAGGCGATGCCTGCGCGCAGGCTCGCCTCATCGAGCGTCTCGACGATCTGCCCCCCCTGCATCACCGCGATCCGCCCGCAGAGATGCGCCACGACCGGCAGGTTGTGGGAGACCAGGATGAAGGTGAGCTGCCGCGCGGCGCGGATATCGGCCAGCAGGTTCAGCACCTCGGCCTGCACGCTCACATCCAGCGCGCTGGTCGGTTCATCCAGCAGCAGCACCGAAGGGTCGGCGATCAGCGCGCGCGCGATCGCCACCCGCTGCCGCTGCCCGCCCGAAAGCTGGTGCGGGAAGCGGTAGCGCAGGGCGGGGGAGAGCGCGACCTCCTCCAGCGCCCGGGCGATCCGCGCCTCCGGCAGCCCGTGCACCAGCAAGGGTTCGGCCAGGATGCGGTCGATCGTCTGGCGCGGATGCAGCGAGCCATAGGGGTCCTGAAAGACCATCTGCACCTTGCGGAAGAAGGCGCGGTCGCGGCCGCGCGCCAGATCCTGCCCGTCGATGACCAGGCGGCCTTCCGACACCGGCGTCAGCCCCGCCAGCGCCCGCAGCACGGTCGATTTGCCCGAGCCGGACTCGCCGACCAGGCCGAAGCTCTCGCCGGGGTCAACGCGCAGCGACACGCCGCGCACCGCATGCACGGCGCCGAAGCGGACGTGCAGCGCCTCGGCCGTGATCATGCGAACCAGGCCGGGTCGCGCGTCAGCACCGGCAACCGCGCCCGGGGATGGGTCAGCGAGGGCAGGCAGTCCAGCAGCCCGCGCGTATAGGGATGGCTCGCCTGGGCCAGGTCGCGCGCGGCCAGTTGTTCCACCACGCGGCCGCCCACCATCACCACCACCTTGTCGCAGAAGCGCGAGACCAGAGGCAGGTCATGGCTGATGAGGATCAGCGCCATGCCGCGCTGCTCCACCAACTCGTCCAGCAGGCGCAGGATCTCGGCCTGCACGCTGGCGTCCAGCGCGCTGGTCGGCTCGTCGGCGATCAGCAGGTCCGGGCCGGGGGCCAGCATCATGGCGATCATCACCCGCTGGCCCATGCCGCCCGACAGCTCATGCGGATAGGCGCGGGCGACGCGGCCGGGGTCGCGGATCTGCACCTGTTCCAGCAAGGTGATGGCGCGCTCGGCCGCCTCCCGCCTTCCGATCCGCTGATGCGCGCGCAGGGCCTCGGCGATCTGTTGGCCTGCGGTCATCACCGGGTTCAGCGCGTATTTCGGGTCCTGCAGGATCAGCCCGATGCGGCCGCCGCGCAGGTCGCGCATCCGGCGTTCAGGGGCGTTGAGCACATCGATGCCATCGAAGCGCAGGGCGGCGGCGCGGACCCGTGCGGCCGGCGGCAGCAGCCGCATCAGCGCCCGGCCGGTGACGGATTTGCCCGAGCCGGATTCCCCGACGATAGCGAGCTTTTCGCGGCCCAGATTCAGCGATACCCCCCGCACCGCCGGCTGCCAGCCGTTGCGGCCGGGAAAATCGACGTGCAGGTCGTCGATCGTGACCAAGGGCTGGCTCATCGCTGCTTCGGGTCCAGCACGTCGCGCAGGCCATCGCCCAGCAGGTTGAAGGCCAGCGAGATGAGAAAAATCGCGACGCCGGGGACCAGCGGCACCCACCATTGTTCCAGGATGAAGCGCCGCCCGGTCGCGATCATCGTCCCCCATTCCGCCAGCGGCGGCTGCGCCCCGAGCCCCAGGAAGCCAAGCCCCGCCGCCGTCAGGATGATCGAGGACATGTCCAGCGTGACCCGCACCACCAGCGAGCCCAGGCACATCGGCAGCACATGCCGCAGCACGATCCGCGCCCCCGAGGCCCCGGTCAGCCGCACCGCCGCGATGTAATCGGCGTTGCGGACCATCAGCGTCTCGGCCCGCGCCAGCCGCGCATAGGGCGGCCAGGCGGTCAGCGCGATGGCGATGACGGCACTTTCCACCCCCGGCTTCATCGCCGCGACGAAGGCCAGCGCCAGGATCAGCCGGGGGAAGGCGAGGAAGACATCCGTCACCCGCATCAGCACCCGGTCGAGCCAGCCCCCCGCATAGCCCGCGACCGCGCCCAGGATCAGCCCGATGGGGGCGACCAGCGCGACCACCGCCACCACCATCCCAAGCGTCAGCCGCCCGCCGAACAGCACCCGCGACCAGACATCGCGCCCCAGCTCATCCGTGCCGAACCAATGCGCCGCCGAGGGCGGTTGCAGCCGGTTCGCGAGGTTCTGCGCGCCCGGATCATGCGTCGCGAGGATCGGTGCCGCCGCCGCCATCGCCAGCATCAGCAGCACGATGACGAGGCCCGCCACCGCCAGCGGGTTCCGCTTCAGCGCCAGCCAGCCCTGGTAGCGCCGGCCCCAGACCGCCTGCCGGCGCGAGGCCGGCGTGTCGGAGAGCAACCAGGCCCGCGTCGTCACACCCGGGGATCCATCACGCGATAGAGGAAATCGGCCAGCAGGTTCAGCGCCACATAGATCAGCCCGACGACCAGGGTCGCGCCCAGCACCGCGTTCATGTCCGCGTTCAGCAGCGACACGGTCAGATATTGCCCAAGCCCCGGCCAGGCGAAGATCGTCTCGGTCAGCACGGCACCTTCCAGCAGCCCGGCATAGGTGAGGAAGAGCACGGTCACCAAAGGCACCAGCACATTGCCGAAGGCATGGCGCCAGACGATGCGCAGCGGCGACAGCCCCTTGGCCCGGGCCGTGGTGATGTATTCCTGGCGCAGCTCCGCCAGCATGAAGGCCCGCGTCATCCGCGCGATATAGGCCAGCGAGAACAGCGCCAGCACGCCCGCCGGCTGCGCCAGATGCCACAGCGCATCGCGAAACGCCGGCCAATCCCCGGCCAGCGCCGTATCCACGGTCAGCAGCCCGGTGCGGATATCGACCATATCCTCGAACAGAATGCCCTGCCGGCCCGGACCCGGCGCCCAATGCAACGTCGCGTAAAACACCATCAGCGACAGCAGCGCGAGCACGAAGACCGGCACGGAATGCCCGGCGAGGCAAAACAGCCGCACCGCCTGATCGATCCAGGAATCCTGCCGCGTCGCCGCCAGCACGCCGAGCGGCACCCCGATCAGCACCGCCAGGATGATCGCCGCCGTGGCCAGTTCGAAGGTCGCGGGGAAGTAGCGCGCGATGTCCTGCGTCACCGGATTGGCGGTCATCACCGACCGTCCCAGATCCCCCGAGAGGATCTGGCCGAGGTAGTGCCAGAACTGCACCAGCAGGGGCTGGTCCAGCCCCAGTTCCAGCCGTGCCCGCTCCACCACATCCTGCGGCGCCCGGTCGCCGACGATCGCCAGCACCGGGTCGATCGGCACCACCCGCCCGATCAGGAAGGTGACGACCGCGAGGCCGAACAAAGTGATCGGGACGCTGGCGGCCGTCGCCGCCAGCGCGCGCAGCCGCGACGTCACCCCTTCGCGGTGTTGCGGTAGTTGCCGCGATCCGACATCGGCCCGAGATCGAAGCCCGTCAGATTGGCGCGCATCGCCACCACCTCGATCTCCTGCAGCATGATCGCGAAGGGGCTTTGCGCCTGGTGGTCGCGTTGCAGGGCGGCGTACATCTCGGAGCGCTTGGCCGTGTCCGTCTCCTTCACCGCCGCGACGGCACGCGCGGTCAGATCCTCGTTCTGCCAGGAGGACCGCCAGGCGAGGGTGCGGTTGCGCGCGCCATCGGCATTGTCGGGGTTCATGCAGAAGGTCTCGGCATTGGTGTGCGGATCGAAGTAATCCGCCCCCCAGCGCAGCAGCGCCATCTCATGCTGGCGCGCGCGGGTCTTGGTGATGACGGCGCGCTGCTCGCCCGGCAGCACGCGGGCACGGATGCCGACGGCGGCGAGGTTCGCCTGCACCGCCTGGGCGATATCGGCATAGGGCTGGGACGCCTGGACGTCGATCGTCACCTCGAAGCCGTCCGGCAGCCCGGCCTCGGCCAGCAACGCCTTGGCGCGGGCGACATCCTGGTGGAACGGCGTGTCGTTCACCGCCGAGGGGAAGCCCTCGGGCAGGAAGGTCTGGTGCACCGCGAAGGTGAAGGGCACCAGATTGGTCTGGATTCCGGCGTAGTCGATCGCCCATTTCACCGCCTGCCGCACCTGCGGCTTGGCGAGGTTCGCGTTCTTCTGGTTCATCGCCAGATACATCAGGCTGGCGCGGCGATTGGTCAGCAGCTTGAAGGCGGTGCTGCCCTGAAGCCCGCGGATCTGGTCCGAGCCCAGGTCCCGCGCGATGTCGTAATCGCCCTGCTGCAAGCCCAGGAACTGCGCCGAGGGGTCGGCGATATGGCGGATCAGGAAACGGCGGGTGCGCGGGGGTGTCGCGGCATGAGGGTTGGCGTCCAGGGTCACCGATTCGCTGGCCCGCCAGGACACCAGCCGATAGGCGCCCGACCCCGCCGAATTCTGCTTCATCCAGGCATTGCCCAGATCCTCGCCCTGCTGGCGCTGCAAGGCGACGGCCTTCTCCACCACGCTGCCAACATTGGCCGAGAGGCAATAGAGGAAGAAGCTCGGGCTGGTCGGGGCCTCCAGGGTGATGACCAGGGTGGCCGGGTCGCTCGCCCGGATCAGCCGCGCCACATTGTCCTTGGTGAAGCCGAATTGGTTGATGATGAAGGCCGGCGATTTGTTCAGGATCACCGCGCGTTGCAGGGAAAACGCCGCATCCTCGGCCGTCACCGCGGCGCCGGAGGAGAATTTCGCCCCCTGCCGCATCTTGAAGGTGAAGGTCTTGGCGTCGGGCGACACCTCCCAGGATTCGGCCAGCTCCCCCATCAGCCGCCCCGGATCGCTGTTCGGGGTGTTCACCAGCTTCTGGTAGACGTTCCCGCAGACCTCATTGCCCGAATATTCGAAGGATTCATGCGGATCGAGGCTGGTCATGTCGTCGATCACCTTGGCCATGACGATGGCGCCGGTGGGGGACTGCGCGTGGGCGATGCTGCTGTAGTTCAGCAGGGCGCCGCCGGCGGTGGCGGCAAGGAAGCTGCGACGGTCGAGCATGGCTGGGTCTCCGGGAATGGGCGAGGCTAACCCCGCCACGCCCCCCCGCGCCAGCTTCCGCAACGCACCCGCCCGTGCGAAAACTTGGCGCCTTCCAAGGAGCCCGGCGATGAAGAATACCGAAACCATCTGGCAGCATGTCGACGCCCGGCGCGACCCCTATGTCGGCCTCGCCGACCGGGTCTGGGGCATGCCGGAGCTTTGCTACGCCGAGACCCGCTCCTGCGCCGAACACACCACCATGCTGGAGGCCGAGGGCTTCCGCGTCACCCAGAACGTCGCCGGCATCCCGACCGCGGTGATGGGCGAGGCCGGTGAGGGCGGTCCCGTCATCGCCATCCTCGGCGAATACGACGCGCTGCCGGGCCTCAGCCAGGAAGCCGGCGTCGCCGAGCACCGCCCGGTGCCGGGCGATGGCAGCGGCCATGGCTGCGGCCACAACCTGCTGGGCTCCGCGAGCCTGATGGCCGCCGCCGCGGTCAAGGACTGGCTGGCCGAGAACGGCCTGCCGGGCCGCGTGCGCTACTACGGCTGCCCCGCCGAGGAAGGCGGCGCCGCCAAGGGCTTCATGGTCCGCGAAGGCGCCTTCGACGATGTGGACATCGCGATCTCCTGGCACCCGGCCGCCTTTTCCGGCGTGAACGAGGCCGAGTCGCTGGCCAATACCCGCATCGACTTCACCTTCGCCGGCCGTGCCGCCCATGCCGCGGGCGCACCGCATCTGGGCCGTTCGGCGCTGGACGCGGTCGAGTTGATGAGCGTCGGCGCGAACTACCTGCGCGAGCACATCCCCTCCGACTGCCGCCTGCACTACGCCTATCTGAACGCCGGCGGCATCGCGCCGAACGTGGTGCAGTCCTCGGCCAAGGTCCGCTATTTGATCCGCGCCGTGGATCTGGCGACGCTGACCCCGGTGGTGGAACGGGTCCGCAAGATCGCCGAGGGTGCGGCGCTGATGACCGGCACGACGGTCACCACGCAGGTCATCAGCGCGGTGTCCAACCTTGTCGGCAATGGGCCGATGGAGCAGGCGATGCAGGAGAACTTCGATCGCCTCGGCCCGCCGCAGTTCACCGATGAGGATCGCGCCTTCGCCGCCGAGATCCAGAAGACCCTGACCTCGGACGACATCGCCGCCGCCTTCCGCCGCCACGGCCTGAAGGTGCAGAAGGGCCTGACGCTGTGCGACGCCATCGTGCCGATGGGTGCGAGCGCCGGCGGCACCGGCGTCGGCTCGACCGACGTCGGTGACGTGTCCTGGAAGGTGCCGACCGTGCAGGCGCGGGGCGCGACCTATGCGATCGGCACGCCCGGCCATTCCTGGCAGTTGACGGCGCAGGGCAAGAACCCGGCGGCGCATGCCGGCATGGTGCATGTCGCCAAGATCATGGCCGGCACCGCGGTGGATGCGCTGAAGAACCCGGAGCTGATCGCCCGCGCCAAGGCCGAGCACGCGGCCCGCATGGCGGAAAGCCCCTATGTCTGCCCGCTGCCCGCCGATGTGAAGCCGGCGTTGGGGATGTCGCTGGCGGAGTAGCCACAGGCCAGACGCAGGGCCGCGGCCAGCTCCGGCAGGTCGCGGTCCAGCAAGGCGATCGGGTTCACCGCCAGGATGCCCTGGCGGAGGCGCCCGGCGTCCAGATGTACCGCCGGGCTATGCGCGCGGCAGGCGGCCTCCACGGCGGCGGCCCGCGCCGCATCGCCGAAGCGCAGTTCCAGCAGGGGCAGCCCGGGCTTGGCGCCATCGGCGACCAACGACAGCCCCGGCAAAGGCCCGATCCGCCGCTTCAGCCGCTGCAACCGCGCGGTCCAGATCTCGGTGCGTTCCGCCGGTTCGGCGGTGGCGAAGGCGACAAGCGCGGTCAGCAGCCCCATCACCTCCTCCTTGCCCACCTTGCAGGAGCGGCCGATGCCGTGATGCGGCAGCCCGCCGAGGGCCTCCAGCGGGGCGAATTCCGGCGGCACCTCGAACTGATCCTCGGGCAGGTCCAGGTCCAGCATCTGCACCAGCGCCGAGGCGACCAGATCCCGCCGCCCGCACAATATGCCGCTGGCCTGCGGCCCGCCGATCGCCTTGCCGCCGCTGAAGGCGACCAGATCGGCGCCTTCCTCGAGGAAGCGGCGCAGGTTGGTCGCGGGCGGCAGTTGCGCCGCGGCATCCACCAGCACCGGCAGCCCATGCGCGCGGGCGACCGCGACGATCTCGGGCAGCGAGGGTTCGCTGTGCGGCCCTGCCAGATAATAGATCGCGGCGGTGCGGCCGGGGCGGATCGCCTGCGCGACCTCCCACGCCGCCGCATCGCGCACGCCGGGGCCGGAGAAGCGGTCGGGGATGCCGACCTCCACGATCCGCGCGCCAGCCACGCGCAGCGCGCGGTCATACATGTTGCGCTGGCTGCGGATCGCGACGATCTCGCGCGCCATGCCCCTGGTATCGGGCAGGCGCTGCATCGCGCCAAGATCCAGCCCCGCCAGGCACGCCGCCGCCCCCAGGAGGATGCCGGCCGAGGCGCCGCTGGTCACGATCCCGGCCTCCGCCCCCGTCACCCCGGCGATGACGCGGCTGGCGGCGGCCTGCAGGTCCAGCATATCCACCGTGGCGGTGCTGGCCGCCGCCATCGCCGCCACCACCGCCGGTGCCAGCACGCCGCCCGAAAGCCGGGTGTTGGTGCCGAAGGCGTTGATCACCGGCACCACGCCGAGGGCGGCATAGTCCATGGTCAGACGATCTGGTTCTTCAGCACCGTCTCGCCACGCCCCAGCCGGTCCAGGTTCTCCAGCAGCAGCGCGATGACATTGTCCTCGTAGCGGCGGGTCTCGCCGGCACTATGCGGGGTGATGATCACATTCGGCATCGTCCAGAGCGGGCTGTCGGGCGAGAGCGGCTCACCCTCGAAGGTGTCGAGCCCAGCGCCGGCGATGGCGCCGCGCGCCATGACATCGGCGACATCCGCCTCCACGCAGACTTTTCCGCGCGCCACGTTGATGAGGAAGGACGACGGCTTCATCAGCGCCAGGGTCTCGGCATTGATGATGCCGGTGGTCTCGGGCGTCAGCGGGCAGGTCAGCGCGACGTAATCGGCGCGGGGGATCTGATCCTTCAAGGCGCTCAGCGCGTGGACTTCATCCGCGCCGTTCAGTCCGCCGGCCGGGTCACGGCGGATGCCGATGACGTTCATGTCGAAGGCCTTGGCAAGCCGCGCGAGCCTGCCGCCGATGCCGCCGATGCCGACGACGAGCAGGGTCTTGCCGCCCAGCTCATCCTCACGCAGCGACAAATCGCCGACCATGCCGCGCCAGAATTTGCGGGCCTGGTTGTCGCGCGCCTCCGGCAGGCGGCGGGCGAGGGCGAGGATCAGCGACATCGCATGCTCGGACACCGCGCGGACATTGGCGCCCTGGGCGCTGGCGAGGCGGATGCCGGCGGCGCGGAACGCGTCCTGCCCATACTGGTCCACGCCGGCGCTGACCGACTGCACGAAGCGCAACTTCGTGGCCAAGGGGATCAAATCGTTCTTCCACAATCCGGAGATGACCAGCACATCCGCCTCGCCCAGGCGCTGCTCCAGGCTGGCGCGATCTCGCACCTGGATGATGCGCAGCCCGGTGCCGAGCGCCTCGAAACGCTCCTGAAACCGATAGGCCGGGTGGGCGAAGCAGATGGTCAGGTCGGATTTGGAGGGGAACATGGGGCGCCTCGATCGGGGATCGGGCAGGGATAAACATCGGCAGCGGCTAAAGGAACCCCACCGGGTCCACATCCACCTGCACCCGCACCTGGTTCGAGACCGGCACCCGCGCCAGCCATTCATGCAGGATCGGCTGCACCGCGATATCCCGCCGCGCCTTCAGCAGCAGCCGCCGCCGGTGCCGCCCGCGCAGCAGGGCCAAGGGCGCTGGCGCGGGGCCCAGCACCTCGAAGCCATCGCCCTGCGGCGCGGCGCGGCCGAGGTCGCGCGCGGCGCGATCCGCCGCCGCCTCATCCTCGCTGCTGACGATCAGCGCGGCGAGGCGTCCGAAGGGCGGCCAGTGGCCGGGGCGGCGCTGGTCCGCCTCGGCCCGCATGAAGGCATCGAGGTCGCCGCCGATCAGCGCCTGCATCACCGGATGCTCGGGGTTCCAGGTTTGCAGCAGCACATGCCCCGGCGCATCGGCGCGGCCGGCGCGGCCCGAGACCTGGTGCAGCAACTGCACCGTGCGCTCCGCCGCGCGCAGGTCGCCGCCCGCCAGCCCGAGATCGGCATCGACCACGCCGACCAAGGTCAGGTCAGGAAAGTTCCAGCCCTTGGCGACGATCTGGGTGCCGATGATCAGATCGACCTCGCGATCCACGATGCGCCGCGCCGCCTCGCTGGCCGCCGCGGGGCCGGCGATGGTGTCGGAGGCCATGACGATGCGCCTTGCATCGGGGAAGACCTCGGCCGCTTCCTCCTGCACCCGCTCCACGCCGGGGCCGACGGCGGCCAGCGTGCCCTCCGCACCGCAGGCCGGGCAGGCGGGGGGGATCGGTTCGGCATGGCCGCAATGGTGGCATTGCAGCCGGCGTTGCAGCCGGTGCTCGACCAGCCAGGCGGTGCAGTTCGGGCAGCGCATGCGGTGCCCGCAGGCGCGGCACAGCGTCAGCGGCGCATAGCCGCGCCGGTTCAGGAACAGCATCGCCTGTTCGCCGCGGGCGATGGTCGCGTTCACCGCCTCGACCAATGCGGGCGAGAGGAAACGCCCGCGTTCGGGCGGGCAGGTCCGCAGATCGATCGCCGAGACCTGCGGCAGCCCCGCCGCGCCATGGCGCAAGGGCAGATGCAGTAGGCGGTAGCGCCCGGCCTCGGCATTGGTCAGGGTTTCCAGGCTGGGCGTGGCGCTGACCAGCACCGCCGCCGCCCGGGTGAGCCGCGCCCGCACCACCGCCATGTCGCGGGCGGAATAGACGACGCCTTCCTCCTGCTTGAAGGAGGTCTCGTGCTCCTCATCGACGATGATGGTGCCGAGGTCGGGGAAGGGCAGGAACAGCGCCGAGCGCGCGCCGACCACGACTGGCGCCGCCCCCTCCGCCACCGCGCGCCAGGTGTCGCGCCGGGTGCGCGGGGTCAGTTCCGAATGCCACAGCGCCGGCGCGCAGCCGAAGCGCGCGGAAAAACGGTCGAGCCATTGGGTGGAGAGCGCGATTTCCGGCAGCAGCACCAGCGCCTGCCGCCCGGCGCGCAGCGCCTCGGCCACCGCTTCCAGATAGACCTCGGTCTTGCCCGAGCCGGTGACGCCGGCGAGCAAAGTGACGGAGAAGCCATGCTCGGCGACGGCCGCGCGCAGCGCGCGGGCGGCATCGGCCTGCCCCTCGGTCAGCACCGAGCCCTGATGCGCGGGGTCGGGGCGGGCGAAGCGCGCATCGGGCGGGAGCAGCGCCGGTTCCAGCAACCCGGCCGAGGCCATGCCCCGCACCACACCGGGGCCGACGCCCGCGGCCTCCGCCAGCAGCCCGCCCGCATGGGGGGCGCCATCGGCGACCAGCGCCAGCACGCGGGCGCGTGCGGGGCTGATGCGCGCGGCGGGGGGCGGCGGATCGGCGCGGCGCCAGCCGGCGGTGGGGGCGGCGGGCTCCAGGGCCGAGGGCGCGCTCATCGTCATCCGCAGCACGGCGCCGGGGGGCGAGAGGGTGTAGCTCGCGATCCAATCCACCAGGCGCCGCAGCGGTGCGGTCATCGCCGGGCAGTCGAAGACGCGGAGGAGCGGCTTCAGCCGCGAGGCGGGCAGGGTGGGATCGGCCTCCCCATCCCAGACCACGCCTGCGACCTCGCGCCCGCCGAGCGGCACCTCGACGAAACTGCCGGGCGGCGGCACGGCCAGCCCCTCCGGCACGCGGTAATCATAGGCGCCCGCGAGCGGCAGCGGCAGCAGCACGCGGATGCGGCGCGGTACATCCTCCGGTAGCAGCGATGCTGCTTTCACGTGAACGGGGGTTCGCCGGGCGCCTGCCATCCGCTATGCCCGGCCTGAGCCCATCCTCCGGAGACCCCCCATGAAATTCTTCGTCGATACCGCCGATATCGCGGACATCAAGGCACTGACCGAGGCCGGCATGGTCGATGGGGTCACCACCAACCCCTCCATCATCGCCAAATCCGGCCGCAAGATGGCCGAGGTCATCGCCGAGATCTGCGCCATCACCCCAGGTCCCGTCAGCGCCGAGGTCACCGCGACCGATTTCGAGGGCATGCTGGCCGAGGGCAAGTTCCTGCGCGACATCGCCAAGAACGTCTGCATCAAGGTGCCGCTGACCGAAGCCGGCCTGCGCGCCTGCAAGGCCTTCACGAGCGAGGGCACCCTGGTCAACGTCACGCTGTGCTTCTCCCCCGCCCAGGCGCTGCTGGCGGCCAAGGCTGGCGCGAGTTTCGTCTCGCCCTTCGTCGGCCGGCTGGATGATATCGCGCAGGACGGCATGAAGCTGATCGCTGACATCATGACCATCTACCGCAACTACCCCAACCTGCGAACCGAGGTGCTGGTCGCCTCCATCCGCCATCCGATCCATCTGGTCGAGGCCGCCAAGCTGGGCGCCCATGTCTCGACCCTGCCGCCGTCGGTGATCCGCCAGCTCTACAGGCACCCGCTGACCGATCGTGGGCTTGAGGCCTTCCTCGCCGATTGGAAGAAGACCGGCCAAAGCATCCTGTGAAACCAACACCCGCCACCTGGCTGCTGGTGGCGATGACGGCCATCGGCCCCTTCACCATGCAGGTGCTGGTGCCCTCGCTGCCGCGGCTGGGCGAGCAGTTCGGCGCCAGCAACGCGGCGGTGCAGCTGACCTTGACGCTGTACCTCGCGGGGGTGGCGCTGGGGCAGATGTTCTACGGCACGGCCTCGGACCGCTTCGGGCGGCGGCCGGTGTTGCTGGTCGGGCTTGCGATCTATCTGGTCGCGACCCTCGCCGCGGCCTCGGCGCAGTCCATCGGCGGGCTGGCGGTGGCGCGGGTGATGCAGGCCATGGGCGGCTGTGCGGGCATGGTGCTCGGGCGCGCGATGATCCGCGATGTCTATCCGCGCGACCGCGCCGCCAGCGTGCTCGCCTATGTCCTCATGGCGATGAGTGCGGCGCCGATGCTCGCGCCGCTGCTCGGTGCCTGGATGGATGCGACGCTCGGCTGGCGGGCGGGGATGCTGATCTGCTTCGGCTATGGCGCGCTGGTCGCGGCCGCTACCTGGTTCCGCCTGCCCGAGACCTTGGCCAGCCCCACCCCGATGGCGGGGATCGCCGGCGTGCTGCGCGCCTACGGCGGGCTGCTGGCGGTGCCGGAGTTCCGTTGGCTGGGTGCTGTGAACTGCTGCACCTCGGGCGTGTTCTTCGCCTTCATGGGCGGCGCGCCCTTCGTGGTGGTGCAGGGCATGGGGCGCAGCCCGCAGGATTACGCCTATGCCTTCGTCGGCGTGTCGGTCGCCTTCATGGCGGGGTCCTTCGCGGCGGGGCGGCTGTCGATGCGGCTGGGCTCGATGCGGATGATCAGCGTGGCGCTGGCCATCACCACCATCGGCGCGGTGGCCGGGCTCGCGCTGGTGCTGCTGGTGCCGGGCAGCCTGTGGCTGTTCTTCGCGCCGATGGCGGTGGTGGGCTTCGGCAATGGCATGGGCCAGCCCAATACCATCGCGGCGGCGGTCAGCGTCCGCCCGACCTTTGCCGGGACCGCCAGCGGGCTGATCGGGGCGCTGCAGATGGGGTTCGGCGCGGCGATGACGGCGCTGGTGGGGGTGATCGAGGGCGGCGCCGGGATCGGGACCATGGCGGTGATGGCGGCTTGTGGGGTCGGGGGGAATCTGGCGTTGCGGGGGGTGCGGCGGGTGACGGTGTAGAGGCTACCGCTCACACCGCACAAACACCGTCGATCCCTGCGCGATATCCCCGATATCCGGTGTGCTCCGTTCCGCCCCCCGGCTCTCCGCCAGCACCGGCGCCACATTCAACGTGCGCAGAAACCCCAGCGCCTCGCTGCCCTTGATGGCAAAATTCACATTCTGGGCGATATCCCCGGTCTGCCGCGCCACCGCCTGGGCGTTGAGCTTGGCCACCACCACGCCCACCACATGCCCTTGCATATCCAGCAGCGGGCCGCCGGAGTTGCCGGGCTGCACCTCGGCGCTGATCTGCATCTGGGTCGCGTCGTCGCGCAGCCCGTTCAGCCCGTTCACCTCGCCCCGCGTCAGCTTGGCGTCGGAGGACAGCAGCCCGGACAGCGGAAACCCATAGGCCACCACCCCCTCGCCACGCCGGATCGCGGGTGTGCTGCGGAAGGCCAGCGGCGGCAGGTCCAGCCCCGGCACCGTCAGCAGCGCCAGATCCAGCCGGCGGTCCACCCGCGCCGGCGGCGTGGCGCCCAGGAACCGCCCATCCGGGGTGCGGACGAGGATGCGATTGCAGGTTTCCACCACGTGGTGATTGGTCAGGATCGCATCGAGCGCGACGGTAAAGCCGGTGCCGGTGCTGGCCCGCGCCTGGCGGTTCGGCGCCTGAGGATTGGCCGCGGCCCCCGAGCGGATCGCCCGCGCGGCGGCGGCATCCAGGATGATCTGGCGCTCGACGCAAACCTCCTGCCCCCGCACCAGGGCTTCCTTGCCATCGGCCAGCACCAGCCGCAGGTCGAAGCGGCAGCCGGCATCGGCATTGGGCCGCAGCCGGAAGCCGCCACCATCCGGCAGCGGCCCATGCGTCAGCAGGTTGCCGCCCCAGTCCGTCCGCCCCGCCCGCACGGCGTAGAGTGCGGTCGCCGGCTGGCCGGTGCGGTTGAGGATGCGGAAGGGCTCGGCGGTCTGCGCGCCGAGGGGGCCGGCCGGCAGCAGCAGGGCGAGGCAAAGCAGCAGGGCGCGCATGGGGAGGTTCCTGGGGGTTGTTATCGCCGCTTCGGCGGGTCGCGCGACAGCCCGCGTTCGGCCAGCGCGGCTTCATAGGCGGCCCAGATCTCGGCCTGCCGCTCGCCCAGGCGTCGCAGGGTCGCCCAGGGGTAGATGCCGCTGTCGTGCAGGTCGTCGAACACGATCCGCACCGCGTAATGCCCGACCGGGTCCAGCCGCATGATGTTCACATGGCGGCGCCCGGCGATGATGGTCTTCTGGCCGGGGCCATGGCCCTGCACCTCGGCCGAGGGGCTCTCGACCCGCAGATATTCCGCCGGCAGGCTGAACCGCGCGCCATCGGCGAAGGCGACGTCCAGCACCTTCTCGGCCGTCCGCAGCCGCAATTCCGTGACAGGGTGGTCCATCAGCCGTCCAGGCGGCGGGCTTCGTCCGGCAGCATGATCGGAATGCCGTCGCGGATCGGATAGGCGAGCCCGGCCTGGTCGCTGATCAGCTCCCCGGCCTCGCGATCATAGCGCAGCGGCCCCTTGGTGACCGGGCAGACCAGGATTTCCAAAAGCCGCGGATCGACCGGGCTGTGTTTCGGCGGTGTTTCGTCGGTCATGACCCATGCTCCATCGTCAGCTTGGCCGGCTTTCCGGGTCGGCCCCGCCATGCGCGTCCATCTGCAACAAGGCCACTAGCATGGACGCGCGCTCGGCGGGGGCAGGGGCTTCCAACAGCGCCTGCTTCTCGCGCGGGTCGAAGGGGCAGACCATGCACAGGGTGGTGACCAGCGTGGCATCGGCGGTGTGTTCGATCGCATCCCAATTGGCGTCGATCTGCCGCGCTTTGAAGAAGGGCCGCAGCGCGCCGAGCAAGGCCGGCCGGTCGAGCGGGGCCGCCGGCTCGGCGTCCAGATCCGCGGCATAGGCCGCATACTCCGCGCGGACCCGGCGATAGCCGAGGCGCATCTCCCTCTCCCCCGCGAGGGCGAAGCGCAGCACGCCGGTCAGCGTCACCAGGAAGCGCCCATCCTCGGTTTCCGAGAAGGAGGAGATCCGGCCCAGGCAGCCGACGCGATACAGGCTGGGCCCGTTCGGCCCGCGATGGCCCGAACCATCCGGCTGGATCATCCCGATGACCCGCCCGGCGCCGAGCGCATCCTCGATCATCGCGAGGTAGCGCGGCTCGAAGATGTTCAGCGGCAGCCGCCCCCGCGGCAGCAGCAGCGCCCCGGTCAGCGGGAAGACAGGGATCTCGTCGGGCAGGTCGGATAGGGTCGTGGTAAAGGCCGGCATGGGTCAGGCACCCTTCGATCGGGCTCTCTGCCGGGGATCGGTCTCATCCCCGGCCCACGCCGCCCCGCTGGTCAGCGGAACAGGATCGCGGAAAGCTTGCGCCGCCCCGCCTTGGCCGCCGGATCGTCGAAACCCCAGGCTTCGAAGAACTTCAGCAGCTGCTTGCGGGCGGCTTGTTCACCCCAGGTGCTATCGCGTTTCATGGCGTCAAGCAGGGCATCTGTCGCGGCTTCCCTCTGGTCCATCGCATTCAGGGCGATGGCGAGGTCGATGCGGGCCGCGTGGTCGTTCGGATCGGCGGCGAGGCGGGCCTCGAATTCCGCGGTTTTCTCCCGCGCGGCACGGCCGACGATGGCGAGCTCGATGGCCGTGCGGACCGAAGCGATGTCCGCATGGGTCGCGATCTTTTCCGGTGCGGCGTCGAGCACGGCCAGCGCCTGCTCCTCCTCGTCCAGCATCATCAGGCAGCGGGCGACGCCGGCCAGGGCCTCGGGGTTCTCGGGCTCGGCCTGGGCCAGGGCGCCGTAGAATTCCAGGGCGCCTTGGAAATCGCCGGCCTCGATGGCGGTCTTGGCCTCGGCCAGCAGGTCGGCGGCGGGGGAGGCGCCGCCGGCCGCCTTCAGCAACGCATCGATGAACTTCTTCACCTCGCTTTCCGGCAGCGCGCCCTGGAACATGTCCAGGATCTGGCCCTGCCAGAAGGCGACGACCGTCGGCACCGATTGCAGCGGCAGGCCCATCTGGGCGAGCTGCTGGACCAGCTGCTGGTTCTTGTCGATGTCGATCTTGACCAGGCGGACCTTGCCGCCGGAGGCGCGGGTGGCCTTCTCCAGCGCCGGGGTCAGGGCCTTGCAGGGGCCGCACCAGGTGGCCCAGAAATCCACCAGGATGGGGACCTCCTGGCTGGCCTGGACGACGTCCTGCATGAAGGTCCGCTGATCCCCGTCCTTGACGGGATCGGGGCCGGGCGCGGCGGAGGCGCTGGGGTCGAGCAGCATGGGATGGCGATCCGACAAGTGAGGGGCGATTTCTTGGCCCCTACATGTCCCCCCGGGGGGCGGGAAGCAACCCGCCCGGATCAAACCGCCACTGGCCGCTACAGCGTCTCGGGCCAGTAGAGCCGGGTCGGGTTCTCCACCAGCACCTTGTGCAGCACCGCCTGGTCATCGGTGAAGCGGGCCAGCAGATCGACCAGCGCGCCATCATTGGGCATGTCATGGGCGATGTTCGGATGCGGCCAGTCGGTGCCCCAGAGGCAGCGGTCCGGGGCGGCGGCGAGCAGCGCCTGGGCGAAGGGGATCGCATCCTCGAAGGGCGCGCGCCCGGCCGAGACCCGCTCCGACCCGCAGATCTTCACCCAGGCGAGGGGGTTCTCCATCAGCCCGAGCAGGCGCTTGAACGGCTCCTGCTCCAGCCCCTTGGTGGCCTGGACCCGGCCCATGTGGTCGATCACGAAGGGCACGCGGATGCGCTCGATGCGCGGGGCGAGATCCACGATGTCCTGCGCGTCCAGATGCAGCACGACATGCCAGCCGAGCGGCTCGGCCAGCGCCAGCACCCGGTCCATCACATCCATGTCGGGCATGCCGCCCAGGTGGCGCACGAAGTTGAAGCGCACGCCGCGCATCCCGCCCGCGTGCAGGCGCTGGAGTTCGGCGGCGGTGATATCGCCATCCACCACCGCGACGCCGCGCATGGTGCCGCCGCTGCGGGCGATCCCGTCGAGCGTCACCGTCATGTCCGTGCCGTGGCAGGAGGCATGGACGATCACCGCGCGGTCGATGCCGAGGATGCGGTGCAGCTTCTGCAAGCCCTCGAAGGGCGCGTCGGGCGGGGTGTAGGCGCGGTCCGGCGCATAGGGGAACACATCGGCCGGTCCGAATACGTGGCAATGCGAATCGCAGGACCCGGGCGGCAGCCTGAAGGCCGGGGTCAGCGTGTCGGGATCGGGGGCTTTGCAGGTTTTCATGGCGGACGCCTTGGTGTCTGGAGAGGCGGTGGAGGCCGGGCTCGGGGCGGATGTGACGCCTGCTGGGTGATGGAGGCATCCCGGTTCGGGGTCCAGCCGGCCTGCGGGACCATTTTGACTACGAAATGTCTTCCAAAGGAGCGGGCGCTCCGCCAAAATGCGTCAGGCGTTCGTCAGATCATGGTGGTTCAAGCAATACGTGCGGCTGAAATGCAAATTATGGCTGGACAATACTGTAGCATATATCCTGGGGTGAGTGGGAATTTTACCGAAAAAATCGTGGAACGTTGCCTTTGATCAGCGCAATTATTGTGTAGTAATATCAATATTTCGTGATCTGGAGCTAAAAATGAGTGAAACACACAGTATAGAGAGAAAATTTTCTGATTAACCAGAAAATAATCGACATATTTTTTGATAACAAAATATTCATGTCGCTTAATGCGCCATCTCGCGGTAATAATTTTGGCTGGATTAGAGTAAATGATTACATTGTGGTTCCTAAAAAATTGATGCTGGAACCATACATAACTTATAACATACGAACAAATATATTTGAAATGCAAGCCCATAGCTATTCGAATAGCCCGTTTCTGCCAGGAGTCCAGATTGGGCGTTACTGTTCAATCGCACAAAATGTGACCGTTGCTGGATTTGCCCATCCCATAGAAAGTCTTGGTACGGGATTGTTCGCGTACGATCGCAATGTTCATCAAATGAAAGAAGTAATGCGGGATGAGGGGCTTGCAAATCTGCCAACCGCAAAATTAAACAATAAGGCGCAGCCTTCAATTGGCCACGATGTTTGGATTGGCGAGGAAGTATGGCTGGCCAGAGGCATAACGATCGGACATGGATCGATTATTGCGGCGAGATCTGTGGTAACACGCGATGTTTTACCTTATTCAATTGTCGGTGGTGTTCCGGCACAATTGATTCGAATGCGATTTCCACAGGAAATCGTGGATGAATTACTGGATATTCAATGGTGGCGCCTCAGCATAAAGCAGATATCTGCATTTCCATTCACTGATGCCGTGTCATTCGTGTCTGCCTATCGCCGGCAAAATGGCCATGAGCTGCCGTCGTGGGAGCCTCCCAAATTTCATCTATGGGCTGAACTGAAGGCACTCAGCTGATCACAGCAGAAAATCCCTGACCATGGCGCGCAGGAATGCCGCATCCGGGGGGGTGGTCGCCGGATTCCCCGCCCGGTGCCCCCAGATCGAGGGGATCGGCACCAGCCGCCCCGCCCGCAGATGCGCGAGTTCCGCGGCATTGTCGGCGACCCGGAAATACAGATCCGTCTCCCCCGGCATCAACAGCACCCGGGCGGTGATGGCGGCAAGCGCCGCCGGCAGGTCCCCGCCCGGCGCGATATCCCCCGCCTCCCAGCAGCGCAGCTGCGCCAGCAAATCGGCGGCGTGGCGCTGGTGGTAGCGCGCCTCCCAGCCATCATGCAGGTAGGTGTCGAGGTCGCCGCCGCCATGCAGACCGGCACGATAGAAATCCTGCGACAGCGCCATGGTCGCATAGATGCGGCCGAAGGCGCGCAGCGCCAGGCGCGGGGGGGTGGAGAACCCGCCGGCGCCATCGTATTCCGGCGCGGCCTCCAGCACCGCCATCAGCGATTTGAGGAAGATGCGGTTATGCACCGCCGTCCGCGCGCTGCCGCAGACCACCACCGCGCGCGCCACCGCCTCCGGATAGGCTGCCGCCCAGTGGTAGGCCTGCTGCGCGCCCATCGACCAGCCATAGACGGCATGCAGCCGGGTGATGCCCCAGACCTCCCGCAGCAGCAGCACCTGGGCCGCGACATTGTCCCAGGCCGTCACCAGCGCCGGATAGCCTTCGGCGTTGGAGGGCGAGGAGGACACCCCATTGCCGAACATCTCAGGGATCACGATGAACCAGCGCCCGGGGTCGAGCACGCCCTCGGGCCCGATCAGCCACTCCAGATCCGCCCCATGCGCGGAATAGGAGGTGGGGTAGAGCACCACATTGTCCCGCGCGGCGTTCAGCCGGCCATGGCTGCGCCAGGCAAGGCGCGCATCCCGCAGCACGCCGCCCCCGCGCAGCGGCAGGTCACCGAGGTCGAGGCTGCCGGTCGCGCGCGGCCAATCCATGTCGTCCATGCTACTTCCGTCGCGCCAGGGCCAGGATCAGCACCACGGCCGCGATCAGCACGACCCCGACCATGGCGCTGATCACCAGGAAATTATCGGCGTCCCGCGAGACAAACAGTGCCGCGATCGCCCCCGAGACCACCAGGATCAGCCTGCCCCACATTCCACACGCCTCCTGAAGACGGTCCAGCCTCGCCCCCGGCGGCCCCGCCGCGCAAGCCCGCCGGATCAACCGGCGCGCAGGGCCCGCAGGAAGCGCAGGTGCCAGCGCACATAGCCATCGCCCACATGCGCGAACTTGCCCCGCAGCAGCGCATGCGCCGCCGCCAGGCGGTGGAAGGGGATGAAGGGGTAGAGGTGGTGCTCGGCGTGGAAGGGCATGTCCCACATCAGCAGCCGCACCGGGGCCGAGGTCAGCATCGTCCGGGTATTGGTCAGCCCGTTGCGGTCCTGCGAGCAGCCGGTGTGCTCGGTCAGCAGATAGGCGCGCAGCACCGGCTGCCCGGCCAGCGCCGGCAGCACATAGAACAGCAGCGGCGCCTGCCAGCCGAAGGCCAGCGCGGCGAGGTGGCAGCCCCCGCCCACCACCAGGCTCATGGCCCGGATGCTGGCGATGACGCGGGGCGCCGCATCGGGATGGATATAGGGGTAGGCGGACATGTCGCCGGCCCAGGCATCCGCGATCAGCCGGAAGCGGAACCGCCAATAGGGCAGGCCGAGGAGGCGCAGCACATAGGCCCGCATCTCCCCGGGCGGCCCGCCTGAGATCAGCTCGGGGTCATGTTCCGGGTCCTGGGTGTGGCGGTGGTGGGCCAAATGGAAGGCGCGGTAGAAATGCCAGTCATACAGCCCCGGCGCCGCCGCGACCCAGCCGACCGCGGCATTCAGCCAGCGGCTGCGGAAGGCGGTGTGGTGCACCGTCTCATGCATCGGCGCGAAGAGCGTCGCCATGACGGTGCCGAGCAGCAGGATCGCTGGCGGCACCGCCCACCACGGCGCCATTGCGACCAGCCAGCCCGCGGCCCCGAGGGCAGCAAGATGGAACCCGAGCCGCCACAGCCCCGGCGCATCCGAACGGGCGGCAAGATGCATCATCTCGCGCGGCAGAGGCGCCCTGGGGGCGGGGGCGGGCATGGACGGCGGCCTCCGGCGCGGAAGCCCGGAAGGATAGCGCGCCCTCCGGCCCATGCCAGCGAAACCCTTGGGCCAATGCGGCCCCTGGCGCGTGATCTGCCCAATTATTGGGCGGCATGGACCCCGGGTGCGAGGCCGAGCATGATCAACAGCGCCGGGCGCTGCACCGGCTTGGCCATGTAGTCATCCATGCCCGCCTCCTTGCACTGGCGCTCGTATTCGGCGCCGACATTGGCGGTCAGCCCGACGATGCGGGTGCGGCGGTTCGGGCCGGCGCCACGGCGGATTTCGCGCGTGGCTTCCAGCCCGTCCATGACCGGCATCTGCAGGTCCATCAGGATCGCGTCATAGGGCAGCCGCCGGGCCTGGGCGACGCCCTCCGCCCCGTCGGAGGCCACATCCACATGGCAATGCGCGCGGGCGAGGATGGTCTTCATCACCAGCTGGTTGGTCGCATTGTCCTCGACCAGCAGGATACGCATGCGCGGCGGGGCATTGGCGTCGGGCTCGGGCGCGTGGTTGCGCTCGCTCGGCGGCGGCTCCACCAGCCGCAGCGCATGCAGCAGCGAATCGCGCAGGCGCGTCGGCAGGGCCGGCTTCAGCAGCACGGCATCGACCAGCCCCGACTGGCTCATCTCCCGCGTCACGCCGATGCCGGAGGAGCAGAGCACCAGGGCCGGGGTGCCGATCCTGGGCTCGGCGCGGATGTGGCGGGCAAGCTCCTGCCCATCCACCCCGGGCATCTGCCCATCCAGCACCACCGCGGCGAAGGGCGCGTCCTCCTGGGCCGCCGTCCGCAGCGCGGCCATCGCCTGCGCCGCATCGGCGGCGACGCTCGGCCGCGCCCCCATGGCGGCGATCTGGCGCATCATGATCTCGCGGTTGATCTCCAGGTCGTCGACGATGAGGATTCGCCGCCCATCCAGCCCCATCGCCGGCGGCGCCGTGTCCGGGGCGCGCCCGACCAGGATGTTGAAGGTGAAGACGCTGCCGCCACCCGCGCGGGGCATGGCATCGATGGTGCCGCCCATCTGCTCCGCCAGTCGCTTGCAGATGGCCAACCCGAGCCCGGTGCCGCCGTATTTGCGGGTGATCGACGCATCGGCCTGGGTGAAGCGGTCGAACAGCAGCGGCACCTGCTCCATCCGGATGCCGATCCCGGTGTCGCTGACGGTGCAGCGCAGCGACCACTGGCCGGCGCGGTCAGCGACCGGATCGGCGCTGAGCGCGACCTCGATCCAGCCGCTTTCGGTGAATTTGATGGCATTGCCGATGAGGTTGAAGACGATCTGGCGGAACCGCCCGGGGTCGCCCACCAGCCGCGGTGGCAGCGCCTGATCCAGCGCCACCACCAGCTCGACGCCGCGGGCCGCGGCCTTGGGGGCGAAGAGCTCGACGATCGTCGCCATCTCCGCCTCGATCGCGAAGGGGATCGCCTCATGCTCGATCATCCCGGCCTCCAGCTTGGAGAAGTCGAGGATGTCGTTCAGCACCATCAGCAGATGCTCGGCGCTGCTGCCGATGGTCTCGGCATAGCGTCGTTGCAGCGGCTCCAGCTGGGTGTCGAGCAGCAATCCGGTCATGCCCATCACCCCGTTCATCGGGGTGCGGATCTCATGGCTCATCGCGGCCAGGAATTCCTCCTTGGCGCGGGTCGCGGCGCGGGCGGCCTGCTCGCTTTGCACCAGAACGAGGCCTTGGGTCTTCATCTCCTGCGCCTGGCGGAACATCAGCCAGAGCGAGGCGAGGATGATGGAGGCGGCGATGGAGGAGCCGGCCAGCAGGAACCGGCCGAGCTCATTGGCGGTGGCGACGGCGGCGGCGCGGGAGCGTGCGACCTCGACCAGGAACAGCCCCTGGCGGGTCATGTTGAAGGAGGCGACGACATCCTGCCCATCCTGGTCTCGGCCGGACCAGGTGCCGGACTCCCGGCGCGGCAGGAATTCACGGAAGGGCCAGGCGGAGGCACGCAGCTCGCCGATCCCCTCGACGCTGCGATCGGATCGCGCGAGCAGCAGCCCGTTGATCGAGGAGATGCGGATGGTGACGCCATAGGCATCCGCCGCCTGCCGCGCGATGGCGACCAGATCATCGGGGTTCAACAGCGCCACCGCGACGCCGTTGAACTCGCCGCGCGGGCTGCGGATGGCGCGGACCAGCGGGATCGACCAGATACGCGTCTGCGACACCGGGCGGTTGGGGTTGGTTGCGAGGTAGCGCGCGGGCTCCGGTGCGCCGAGCCGCACCGTCGAAAGCCCGAGCCGCATCACGCGGAACCATTCACGGTCCGAGATGTTCCACTGGCGCAGGCGGTCCTCGGTCGAGGCGGTGACGATGCCGTCGCTGTTGGCCAGGAAGGCGGCGCGCAGCTGCGGCACCGCGCGCATCCGCTGGCCCATCGCCCGGGCGACCTCGACCGGGTCATGTTCGGCGGCGCGATCCGAAAGCTCGGTCAGCACCACCTCGACCGTCTGGCTCGCGCGGCCAAGCTGGTCGGCAAGGCTCGCCGCGACGCCCTGGGTCAGGCGCTCGGCCTCAACAAGAGCGTCCTGCTGGCCGCGATGGGTCAAAACGCCGTAGATAGCCGCGAGGCTGATACCCACGACAAAGGCTGCCGCGGCGAACAGCAGCCAGGGCTTCGGCTCCCGCGGCCGGCTTGGGGCCGGGCGTAGGCCGAAGAAACGGCGAATCCGGGTGGAGGACTGGCTGATGCGGCCGAACATTGCGACGCTTATCGCAGCAGGCGCCCTGATCCTGATAGGGGCATTCGGCATATCATCGCCACCGGAGGCGATGGCGCAGGGGGGCGGCAGCCCCGCCCCCGCCCCCTTTGCGCCCGCGCCCCCGGCCGCACCCGCAGCACTGCCCCCCACGCCCGCGCCCGAGCGGCTGACGCTGATCCGCCAGAGGGGGGCGCTGCTGGTCTGTATCTGGCCGGAATATTACGCCATCTCATGGCGGAACCCCCGGAGCGGCGATCTGGAGGGGCTCGATGTCGAGATGGCGCAGGCCTTTGCCGCGCGGTTGGGGACGCCGCTGCGCTTCGTGGAGACGAATTTCGTCGAATTCGCGGATCGGCTCGAGAAGGGCGACTGCGACATCGCGATGATGGGTGTCGGCGTCACGGCGGACCGTGCGCGGCAGATGGCCTTCAGCAAGCCCTACCTCTCCAGCGCCGTTTATGCGGTGACGACGCGGGAGAATCCCCGCGTGGGCGCCTGGGCCGACCTCGACCGTGCGGGCAATGTGGTGGCGGTGGCGGCCGGGACCTTCATGGAAAGCCTGATGCGCGACACGCTGACGGCGGCGGAGCTGCTGGTGGTGCGCCAGCCCGCGACGCGTGAGGCGGAGGTGCTCTCCGGCCGGGCCGACGCCTTCATGTCCGACTACCCCTATACGCGGCGGATGACGGAGACCCACGCCTGGGCCCGGGTGCTGAGCCCGCCGGGCCGGTTCGGGGACACGCTCTACGCCTATGCCGTGGCGCGGCAGGAACGCGCCTGGCTGGATGAGGTGAACACCTTCCTGACCGCGGCGAAGATGGATGGCACGCTCGCCCGCATCGCGGCGCGCTATTCGCTGTCGCCGATCGTCATGTACTGACCGCGAAGGGCTATCCGCGGCGGATCGGGCCGCGCACTTCCGGCGCGCCAGGGCGCGGGGCTGACCGCACGCAGAGTTGAAGGGCCCGCTGGAGCGAGGCGACCGCGTCGGGATCCTCAGGCTCGCTGAGGTTGAAGGCTACATGATGCATGGGCCTGGGCCCGGGTGTGTCGCAGACATCGTCGGCCATGGCGTCCGGCGCCGGCGCCGCACCCCTGCCGGCGGCAAGGATCACGCGGGCCGCGCCGCGATCATCCCCGGCGGCGGCGGGGAGGGCGGAGGGCACGCAGGTCGCGGCAATGCCGAGCACGACAGCGACCAAGCCGCCGCCGAGCCATCGCCGCGCCATCCCTCTTTCGTCGTTTCGCATCATCGCCGACCTCCTGGTCCGCGCGTTCATCATGCACCCAGACCCTTGCCGGGGGGTGAACACCAATGCGATAGCGCTGCCGGGCTTGGGTGGTTTCATGCCCCGTTCTTGTTAGGAGCTCACCATGGCCGTTGACCCCGAAGATGAGGAATTCGACCTTCGCGTAAGCCTGGAGACGGTGGCGATTGTCATCGACCATGCGCATGCCATCCAGGAAGAGGACGAGACGGACGCCGATGAGGACGCCGACGAGCCCGATGGCAGCGATGCGGAACTGGACGAGGAAAGCCTCTCCGCCTTCATCTCCGAGTTGAACGAAGAAGAGCAGACGGCGCTGATCGCTCTCGCCTGGGTTGGGCGCGGCGATTATGAGGCCGAGGAGTGGGAAGAGGCCCTGAAGGTTGCCGCCGAACGCGGTGCCGGGAAGGATACCGCGACCTATTTGCTGACCATGGACATGCTTGGCGATCTGCTGGGCGAAGGGCTCGCCGCCTTCGGCATCGCGGCCGAGGAAATCGAGCGCTAGCAGGCCGCTGAAAAGCGCCTTGTGACGGTAGAAGCGGGAGGGCGTCGCCCTCCCGCGCCCTCCGGCCAGGAAATATCAGGCTTCCGCTGGGGCGACGCCCCTCGGTCCTTTCTTCCCGGCAGCCTGCCGGGCGCCGATTACCGCGCGGCCAGCAACAGCCGGTTCAGCCGTTCCAACTGCCGCGCAAGCTGCGCGAACTCCCGCCCGAAGACCTCGCGCGACGTTCCCGTCGCCGCCAGCTCATCCGCGATCTCGCCGATGCGCCGGCGCCCATCCACCCGTGCCAGGATCGCCCGGCTGAGCCGGGGCAGCGCCACCGGCACGCGCAGCCCGTCGAAGGTGATCGTCAGCACGTCATTCCCCGGCAGGCCGCGCGCCAGCGTGGGGCCATCGAGTTCGCGCAGCAGCGGGATGGCCTCGGGGTCGGTCCAGTCGGCCTCGGCCACCGGGTCCTCGGCGCGGACGCAATAGGCGATGTGGATGCCCATGTTGCCGGTCAACGCCTCGGCCAGCGCCGCGCGCTCGACCAGCCCCAGCCCCTGGCTGCGTTCGCGCAGGCGGGGGTCGGGCAGCCAGGTGTCGGGGTCGTAGCGCAGGGGTTCGACCAGGCAGCGCAGGCGCAGCCCCGCGCCCTCGATCAGCGCCGCGAGCTGGGGCACGGTGAAGGCCCGGTCGCGCGGGTTCAGCAGCAGGTCATACAGACCGGCATCGCCGCCCTTCAGATGATCGTCGATCAGGGGATTGTGCCGCAGCCAGGCGGTTTCGGGCAGATGCTTCCAGACCCGGCGGGCGATGTCCACGCGGCTCGCGGGGCTCTCCTCGGGCGGGGCCAGCAGGCGCAACGCATCCTGCAGCATATAGACGCCGGTGCGCCCATGCGGCGCATAGACCATCAGCCCGATGCCACCGCCGGGCGCCAGGGCGCCGGCGAGGCTGCGCAGCCCGGCCGCCGGGTCGGGCAGATGATGCAGCACGCCGCAGCAATCGATGTAGTCGAAGGCGCCGAGGCCAAGCTCCGGCAGATCCAGCAGCGATCCCGCGACGAAGCGGATATTCTCCAGCCCCCGGAGCTTCGCCCGGGCCTCCGCCACGCGCCGCGCGGCTGACGAACGGTCGAGCCACGTCACCTCGCCGGGCCGGCCACGGGAGGCAAGATGCTGGGCCAGCATCAGCGTGCCATCGCCCGACCCGCCGCCCGCCATCAGGGCGCGCAACGGGGCCGCGGCGGGGCGCCGTGCCCCGAAAATCCAGTGATCGACCTCGGCCAGATGCGAGGGGCTGCCCACCACAAGCCGCTTGGCCTCGTCCCGCGGATCGCGGGCAGGGTAGGGGTAGGCCTCATACTGGTCGGAAAGGGCTTGGTCGGCGGCGTCGCTCATCCCCGTCTCGTGCCGCAGCCGGGGCGGCACGTCGAGGGGGCGGTCGCGCTCAGCGCAGGCCGAAGAAGCTCAGCACCGCGACGACGACGACGACGAGACCCACGATGTAGATGATGCCATTCATAACTTTACTCCCAGCAACGGCGGCACCGTTGCGCGCCTCTTGCGGAGAACGCCAGCGGATCAAATCGGTTGCGCGCCTATCTGCGGCGCCAGGCCTGGGTCGTCCGGTCGAGAATGGCGGAGACCACGACCTGCACGGTCTTGACCGCCAGCGCCACCGCGAGGATGACGCAGGCCATGCCGGCGGCCGCACTGGTCTGGCCGGATTCCTCCATCTGCACGGCGGCGACGGCGGCGGGTTTGTAGTCGGCGCCATAGAGGAAGATCACCGCACTCACCGTCGTCATCGCATTGACGAAGATATAGGCCGCGATCTCCAGCCCCGCCGGGAGGCAGATCGGCACGGTGACGCGGGCGAAGGTGCTCCAGACCGGCACCTTGAGGCTGGCCGAGGCGGCCTCGAACTCCGGGTCCAACTGGCGCAGCGCGGTGGTCGCGGTCAGGTGCCCAACCGTCCAGAAATGCACGACGCTGTTCAGCGCCAGGATCGCCATGCCGCCATAGAACAGGTTCAGCGGGTTCGAGGGGTGGTTGAAGAACAGGATATAGGCGAGCCCCAACACCAGCCCCGGGATCGCCAATGGCGCGGTCGCCAAAAACCCAACAGTCCCGCGCAAGAATCCCGCGGCCGGGGTGCGCTCGACCAGCCAGGCGGTGACGAAGATCACCGGCGTGCCGAGTGCCGCGGCCCAGGCCGCCATTTGCAGCGAGGTCAGCACCGAGCCCCAGCCCGCCGTGTCGAACCGCCCGAACTCGTAGTTGTCCCAGGTCAGCGACAGGTTCCAGGGCCAGAAGCGGATCAGGCTGGACCAGAAGGCGATGGCGACGATGCCGACCAGCACGGCGGCGATGCCGGTGCAGAACAGCAGCAGCGGCAGGTCCCGCGCCAGCCGGGGTTTCGGCACATAGGTCACGGCGCGGCCGGAGATGGTCGCGGCCCGGCGCTTGCGCGCCCAGCGTTCCAGCCAGAAGCCGGCCACCGCCGGGATCAGCAGCACGATGCCGACCACGGCCCCCATGTTGAAGTTATGCTGCCCGACCACCTGCTTGTAGACATCGGTCGCCAGCACGTTGAACGAGCCGCCGATCACCTTCGGAATGCCGAAATCGGTGACCACCAGCGTGAAGACGACCACCCCGGCCGAAACCAGCCCATAGGCCGCCCCCGGCAGGGTCACGGTCAGGAAGGTGCGGATGCGCCCGGCGCGCAGCACGTCGGCTGCCTCGTACAGCCGCGCATCGGCGGTGGTGAGCGCGACCGCGAGGATGATGGTCGCATGCGGGAAGCAGGCGAAGATCTGTGCGGCGATGATCCCCGGCGGGCCGTAGATGGAGCCGCCGAACAGCCAGGATTTCAGCAGCCCCTGGTTGCCGAACAGCATGATCAGCGACAGCGCAGGCAACAGCGAGGGGGCGAGGATCGGCACCATCATCACCGCGCGGAACAGGCCCCGCCCGGGGATGCGGCTGCGCGTCAGCCCATAGGCGAAGGTGAAGGCCAGCGGCACCACCACGATGGCGGTGACCGCCGCCGTCCAGACGCTGTGCCAGGCCGAGGCCGCAAGCGTCGGCGTGGTCGCATAGGTCGCGAAATTGGCGAGGCCGACCCAGGCGCCGGATGCATCCTCGAAGGCCCGGCTCAGCAGCATCGCCATCGGGGCGGCGAGCACCACCACCAGTGCCAGCCCCGCCAGCACCAAGGTCCAGCGCATCGCGATCTGATCGCCCGACAGCCGCCGCCGGACCCGGGTGACGGGGCGCGCGGCCGCGGGCATCGCCACCGCCGCCATGCCTTCAGGCATCGGAGGAGAACAACAGCAGCCGCGACGGCGGCAGGCTGACGCCGAGCCGCACCATCGGCTGCGCGCCGATGTCGCGTATCTCGTCGGGGCTGGCCTCGGCCTCCAGCCGCAGCCGGCCATCCTCCAGCGCCAGCCGGCAGACCGGGCCGAGGTATTCCAGCGCCGTCACCTGGGCCGAAAGCCCCGTGCCGGTCGCGGCGGAGAGCCGCACATCCTCCGGCCGGACGAAGACGCGCAGCGTGGTGCCGACCGGTGCCAGGATCGGGGTGGGCAGCAGATGACCGTCGGCGGTCCGCAGGCCGCGCTCCTCCATCACCGCGTCGAACTGGCTGCTGCGGCCGACGAAGCCGGCGACGAAGGCGGAGGCGGGGCGGCGATACACCGCCTCCGGCGTGCCGACCTGCTCGATCAGCCCGTTGTTCATGACGACGATGCGGTCGGCGATCGCCATCGCCTCCTCCTGGTCATGGGTGACCATGATCGTGGTCACGCCCAGGCGGCGTTGCAGCGCGCGGATCTCCCCGCGCAGATGGTGGCGCACCTGGGCATCCAGCGCCGAGAGCGGCTCGTCCAGCAACAGCAGCCCGGGTTCCGGCGCCAGCGCGCGGGCCAAAGCGACCCGCTGCTGCTGCCCGCCCGAAAGCTGCGAGGGATATTTGCGGGCGTGGTCGGTCAACCCCACCAGCGACAGCAGCTCCGCCACCCGGTCCCGCCGCCGCGCCTTCGGCCAGAGCGCGCCGCGCAGCCCGTAGCCGACGTTGTCGGTGACCGAGAGGTTCGGGAACAGCGCATAGGACTGGAAGACGATCCCGAAATCCCGCGCCGAGGGCGGCAGGCCGGTGATGTCCCGCCCGCCCTGGGTGATGCGGCCTTCGCTGGCCGGATCGAGCCCGGCGATGGCGCGCAGCAGCGTGGTCTTGCCGCAGCCGGAGGGGCCGAGGAAGCACACGAACTCCCCGGCCTCGACCGTCAGCGAGACGTCGCGCAGGGCGGCGAAGCTGCCGAAGCGCTTCGCCACATGCTCGACCACGAGATAGGGCGTGCCGGTGATCGGCGGCGCCTGCCCCGCGGCGAGGGTTGCGGTGGCGCCCGAGCCTACCATTACCGTGGCGCGGATTTGCCGTCGAAGCGGCTGGTCCATTCGCGCAGGATACGGTCGCGCTGCGTGGCGACGGCGCGGAAATCGGCCGCGACCAGGCGTTCGGCGAATTCGCTCGGGTAGTTCTGCACGACCGGGGTCACCCCCGGCAGCGCCAGCAGCGCGTACCAGCGGCCATAGGCCTCCATCGCGGGGCGGGAGACGGCCCAGTTGACCAGGGCCTTGGCGGCGTCCAGATGCGCGGTGCCGTGGTGGATGGCGGTGGCTTCGAGGTCGTAGCCGACGCCGTCGGTCGGCACGATGATCTCGATCGGCGCGCCCTGGTTCTTCAGGGTCACGGCCCGCATGTCGAAGGACAGGCCGACGCCGTATTCGCCGCGCGCGGCATTGTTGCAGGGCGCGCTGCCGCTATGGGTATAGACCTGGATGTTGTTGTGCAGCCGCGTCATGTAGTCCCAGGCCGGGGCCTCCCCCATGCCGCCCATCCAGCCGGCGATGGTCAGGAAGCCGGTGCCGCTGCTGGCCGGGTTCGGCATCACGATCTGGCCCTGGTAGGCCGGGTTCAGCAGATCCGCCCAGGTCGAGGGCCGCGGCAGGTTGCGCTGCTGCGCCACCACCGTGTTGAAGCAGATGGCGGAGACGAAGGCATCCATGCCGGTCCAGGTCATCGGGCTGCGGTCGCTGCGCATGTTCGGGCGCAGGGCGCTAGCACCCGGCGGCGTATAGGGTTCGAGCATGTCGAACCCTTCCATCTGCAACAGCGAATAGACCGAGACGCCCCAGATCACATCCGCCCGCGGATTGGCCCGCTCGGCCAGCAGGCGCGCGGTGATGACGCCGGTGGAATCCCGCACCCAGGCGATCTCGATGCTCGGCACCGCGGCTTCGGCCAGCGCCTTCAACGGCCCCAGCTGCTCGTTTTCGAGCGCGGTATAGACGGTGAGGCGGGTGCGGCTCTGGGCCTGGGCCAGGGCAGGAAGGGACAAGGCCAGCAGGGTGGCGATGGCGATTCGGCGGAGCATCGGGTCGTTCCTCGGCGATGGGGCCGCGATCGGCCACGCGAGGCCTAGCCTGCGGCCAGTGATGTCGGTGTGACAATCAGGTTTACGTTCGATGACGGAATGTGGTGGGCCTGCGCTGGCGCGGAAATCGGCAGCGGCGCTCCGGTCTGCCTTGCTTTGCCGCACAGCTGCCACCTGTGGAAACCCACAGGGGCGACAAGCGAACATCCACATAAAAAGGCGACGCTTTAAGCGTTGTGGATCAATGAATTAGGGATCGTCTCTTAGATTCAGCCAAAGCCGGGTTCACACCTCGCCCACAGACTTGTCCACAGGCGTGACCGCCAGGATGGCCGCGGCCAGATCCTCCCCGGCCCAGCCCACCGATTTGAAGATGGTGATCTCCTGGGCAGTCCGCCGGCCGGGATGGGTGGCGCGGCAGAGGTCCGCCAGTTCGGCGACCACATGCGCCGCGGTGATCGCGCCCTCCGCGATCGCCTGGAGGATGTCGCCGGCCTCGGCCATGGCACCGGCGCGGGTGTCCACGACCAGGGTCGCGCGGGCGAGCAGGGCTGCATCGGCCTCGCGCATGTCGGGGCGGAAGGCGCCGATCAGATCGATATGGGTGCCGGGCGCGACCGCATCGGCCGTGATGAGCGGCGTGGTCGACAGGGTCGCCGCCGCAACGATGTCGTGGCCCGTGGGGTCGGAGGAGGCGACCGCCCGCGCCGGCAGCCCCGTGGCCGCGAGGCTGGCGGCGAGGCGGCGCGCGCTGGTCCCGCTCGGGGACCACAAGGCGATGTCGGTGAGGTCGAAGCGGTGGGCATAGGCTTCGGCCAGGGCATGGGCGACGCGCCCCGCGCCCAGGATGAGCAGGCGGCGGCTGTCCGGCCGGGCCAGGTAGCCCGCGGCCAGCACGCTGGCGCCCGCCGTGCGCCGGTCGGTCAGCGCCCCGCCGTCCAGCATCGCCAAAGGCTGGCCGGTGTTGCCGTCGCTGAGCAGATAGGCAGCATGGACGGAGGGCAGCCGCAGCGCGGTATTGCCCGGCATGACATGGACGATCTTCACCCCGGTATGCCCGCCCGCGGTCCAGGCCGGCATCAGCAGCAGGGTGCCATCGGCCAGCCCGTGGCGGTGGCGCAGGGGGGCGGAACAACCGTCCAGGAACATGGCGCGCAGGGCCTGTTCCAGCGCGTCCCAGGGCAGGCGGGCGGCGACCGCTTCGGCATCGAGCATGATCATCCGCAAGGTGTCGCATCCCCCCGCCGGGGCGGGAAGAGGCGCCCTGGCCCAAGGATTGCTAGGACTTCTTGCACAGAGGTGGAGCGGCAAGGGCAACCGTTGCTAACCTGAGAGCAAAGTTGATTGTGGCGAAGTCATGGCGCAGCATGGGCAACGGAAGGCGTCCGGCCAGTGCTTTGGGCCGGGCATCAGAACAAAATCGGGAGATCACATTATTATGCCCCTGCGCCATCTTTCCAAGGCGGTTGGTGCCGCCGTCCTCCTCGGCGGCCTCGCGCTGTCCGCGCCGGTCCAGGCGCAGACGCCAACCTCGATGCTCGACACCATCCGCTCCCGCGGGAACCTGATCTGTGGCGTGAACACCGGCCTCGCCGGCTTCGCGCAGCCGGATAGCCAAGGTGTCTGGCGCGGCTTCGACGTCGATTATTGCCGCGCCATTGCCGCCGCGATCCTCGGCGACGGGACCAAGGTCCGCTACGTGCCGTTGACGGCGCAGAGCCGCTTCACGGCGCTGCAGTCGGGTGAAGTCGATGTGCTGGTGCGCAACACCACCTGGACCCTGTCGCGCGACACCTCGCTCGGCTTCGATTTCGCCGGCATCACCTTCTATGACGGCCAGGGCTTCATGGTGAAGGCGAGCCTCGGCCTCACCTCCGCCCGTGAACTCAACGGCGCCACCATCTGCGTGCAGCCGGGCACGACGACGGAACAGAACCTCACGGACTGGGCCCGGTCGAACCGGATCGAATTCCGCCCGGTGGTCATCGAGCGCATCGAGGAAGTCGTCGGCGCCTATACCTCCAACCGCTGCGACGCCTACACCACCGACGTCTCGGGCCTCGCGGCCACGCGCGCGGTGCAGCCGCGCCCGGCCGACCACGTCATCCTGCCCGACGTCATCAGCAAGGAGCCGCTTGGCCCCCTGGTGCGCCACGGCGACCAGCGATTCGCCGACATCGTCCGCTGGACGCATTTCGCCCTGCTCGGCGCCGAGGAATTCGGCCTGACCGCCGCGAATGTCGATCAGGCGGCGGCGAGCGATCCGCGCCCCGAGGTCCAGCGCATGCTGGGCAAGAACGGCGAGCTTGGGCAGATGCTCGGCCTTCAGCCGAACTGGGTCGTGTCGGTGCTGAAGACGACGGGCAACTACGGCGAGGTCTTCGCCCGTAACCTGACCCCGATCGGCATCCAGCGCGGCCCGAATGCGCTTTGGACCACGCCGGGCGGGCTGCAATACTCGCCGCCGTTCCGGTGATCCGTTGGGGCCGGCGGCATTCAGCGCCGGCCCCCTTCGCCCATGGCGCGCCCCGGCGCGCCATACGGGCTGAAAGTTCAGCGGTGAGGGCAGTCCGATGAGCAGCACAATCGATCCGCGCCTTCTTCGCGCCCCTCCGAAGAAAGGTTTGCGGCTTTCCTGGGCGGATGAACGGTTCCGCGCCATCGTGTGGCAGGTGCTGATCGTCAGCGCGATCGTCTTCGTCATCTGGTGGCTGGTCCGCAATACGCAGCACAACCTCGAAGTCCGTCGCATCGCGACCGGCTTCGGCTTCCTCGGCCGCGAGGCAGGGTTGCCGATCGGCGAAAGCCTGATCTCCTATACCCCGCGGGACACCTATCTGCGCGCGCTCACGGTCGGCGTGCTGAACACGCTGAATGTCGCGGTGGTGGGCGTCGTGCTCGCCACGATCTTCGGCACCGTGATCGGCATCGCGCGCCTGTCCAAGAACTGGCTGGTCGGCCGCATCGCCACGATCTACGTCGAAGTGATCCGCGACGTGCCGCTGCTGCTGCAACTGCTGTTCTGGTACACGATCCTGCAATCGCTGCCCGGGCCGCGCCAGGCGATCAATCCGGCGACCGGCGTGTTCCTTTCGAACCGCGGCCTCAAGCTGCCTTTCTTCCACTGGGAGAGCGCGCATACCGCCGCCTTCGGTGCGTTCGTGATCGGCTGCGTCGCGCTGTGGTTCGTGGCGAAGCAATTGCGGGCGAAGCAATATGCCGATGGCCAGCCGCGGGCGTTGTGGCCCTGGGCCCTGGGCCTGCTGCTCGGCCTGCCGATCGCGGTGTGGCTGGTGCTGGGCGCGCCCTTCACCACCGACATCCCCGCCCTGCGCGGGTTCAATTTCTCGGGCGGGCTGAATGTCTCGCCGGAATACTTCGCGCTGCTGATCGGGCTCGTCACCTATACCGCCGGCTTCATCGCCGAGATCGTGCGCGCCGGCATCCTCGCCGTGCACCAGGGGCAGTGGGAGGCGGCACAGGCGCTTGGCCTGCATCGCGGCCAGGTGCTGAACCGCATCGTGCTGCCGCAGGCGCTGCGCGTGATCGTGCCGCCGATGACGAGCCAGTTCCTGAACCTGACGAAGAACTCCTCGCTGGCCGTCGCCATCGGCTACCAGGACATCGTCAGCATCGCGAACACGACGCTGAACCAGACCGGGCAGGCGATCGAGGGCATCGCGATCATCATGGGCGTGTACCTGACGATCAGCCTGTCGATCAGCCTGTTCATGAACTGGTACAACGCACGCATCACGCTGGTGGAAAGGTAAGGCGATGAGCGACATCACCGCCGGCCCCGTGCCGACCCCCACGGCATCGCGCCGCGCCCCGATCAGCACCACCGGGCCCTGGGCCTGGGCGCGCGCCAACCTGTTCTCAGGCTGGGCCTCGACCGCCGTCACTTTGCTGCTCGCCTATTTCATCATCACCTGGGCGCTCGGCTTCATCGACTGGGCCTTCGTCAACGCGATCTGGTCGGTGCCGAACAACCAGACCCAGGCCTGCCGGGACCTCAAGGGGGTCGGCGCCTGCTGGGCGGTGATCACCGAGAAGCACCGCTTCATCCTCTTCGGCACCTACCCGTATGAGGAGCAGTGGCGGCCGCTGCTGGTCTGCCTGCTGTTCATCGGCCTCTACATCGTCAGCGCCATGCGCCGGTTCTGGCGGGCGGAGCTTGGCCTGATCTGGATCGTGACCCTGGCCGTGATCGGGGTGCTGATGTGGGGCGGCGTCCTCAGCATGAGCTTCGTGCCGCAGGAACGCTGGGGTGGGCTGCCGATCACGCTGATCCTCTCGACCTTCGGCATCGCCTTCGCCTTTCCGCTGTCGATCCTGGTGGCGCTCGGCCGGCGGTCGAAGATGCCGGCGATCAAGATGATCTGCATCGTCTATGTCGAGCTGATCCGCGGCGTGCCGCTGATCAGCCTGCTGTTCATGGCCAGCGTCATGTTTCCGCTGTTCCTGCCGGACGGCATGAACATCGACAAGCTGCTGCGCGCGCAGGTCGCGATCATCCTCTTCGCCGCCGCCTATCTGGCCGAGGTCGTTCGCGCCGGGTTGCAGGCGCTGCCCAAGGGGCAATACGAGGCCGCCGATGCCATGGGCCTGTCCTATTGGCAGAAGACCGGGCTGATCGTGCTGCCGCAGGCGCTGCGGACGGTGATCCCGCCCCTGGTCAACACCTTCATCGGCTTCTTCAAGGACACGTCGCTGGTGCTGATCATCGGCATCTTCGACCTGCTGACCGCCGGCAAGACGGCGATCGTCGAGCCCGCGTGGCAGGGTTTCGGCGTCGAGGTCTACATCTTCATCGCCCTGATCTACTTCTGCTTCTGCTTTGCCATGTCGAGATACAGCCAAAGCCTCGAGGCCACGCTGAACAACCGCCGTCGTTGACCCCGGAGATCCATTCATGAGCGCCACAGCCGAGGCCCATCTCGCCTCCCTCGCCCGCCCCGACGCCCCGCCGGCCATTGTCATGGACAAGGTCAACAAGTGGTTCGGCAGCCTGCATGTGCTGCGCGACGTGACGCTCAACGTCGGGAACGGTGAGCGGGTCGTCATCTGCGGCCCCTCCGGCTCGGGCAAATCCACGTTGATCCGCTGCATCAACCGGCTGGAACAGCACCAGGAAGGCCGCATCATCGTCGAAGGGAATGAGCTGACCGACGATCTGCGCAGCCTGGATGCGATCCGGCGCGAGGTCGGCATGGTCTTCCAGTCCTTCAACCTGTTCCCGCATCTGACGATCCTCGAGAACTGCACCCTCGCGCCGATCTGGGTCCGCAAGACGCCGAAGGCCGAGGCCGAGGCGCTGGCGATGTCCTACCTCGAACGGGTGAAGATCCCCGAGCAGGCGAAGAAATACCCGGGCCAGCTTTCCGGCGGCCAGCAGCAGCGCGTGGCCATCGCCCGCGCGCTCTGCATGCAGCCCAAGATCATGCTGTTCGACGAGCCGACCAGCGCGCTCGACCCCGAGATGATCAAGGAGGTCCTGGACACCATGGTGGGCCTGGCCGACAGCGGCATGACCATGGTCTGCGTGACGCATGAGATGGGCTTCGCCCGCCAGGTCGCTGACCGCGTGGTGTTCATGGACCGCGGCGAGATCGTGGAATCGGGGACCCCCACCGAGATGTTCGAGACGCCCAAGACCGACCGCCTGCGCCTCTTCCTCAGCCAGATCCTACGGGGGCATTGAGGGGCCGGGAGCCCACGCGCTTGCGCCCTTGGCCGGGCTCGGCCTATGGCTGCCGCCGCAGGATGCGCCCCCAACCCTCTGAGACTCTGGAATGACCCAAACGCAGGCCCCGCGTCCGCTCAATCGCGCTGTTCTTCTGGGCGTCCTGGGGGTGGTCTATGGCGACATCGGCACCAGCCCGCTCTATGCGATGCGGGCGGCGGCCCTGCATTTCAGCGACAACGGGCTTGAGCGCTGGGAGATCCTGGGGCTGCTCAGCCTGATCTTCTGGTCGCTGATCCTGGTGGTCACGGTCAAATACGTCCTCTTCGTCATGCGCGCCGACAACAGGGGCGAGGGCGGTATCCTGGCCCTGACGGCGCTGGCCCAGCGGACCATGACCACCGCCAATGGCCGCTTCGCGGTGGGCGCGATCGGCGTCGCCGGCGCCTGCCTGTTCTTCGGCGATGGGGTGATCACCCCGGCGATCTCGGTGCTTTCGGCGGTCGAGGGGCTGAAGATCATCTCCCCCGGCTTCGAGGAGGTGGTGCTGCCGATCTCGGTCGTGGTGCTGCTCATCCTGTTCTTCGTCCAGTACCGCGGCACCCACAGCATGGGCGTGGTGTTCGGGCCGGTCTGCGCGGTGTGGTTCTCGGTCATCGGGCTGCTCGGGCTGATCGAGATTGCCCAGGCGCCGGAAATCCTGGGCGCGCTCTCGCCGCATTTCGCGGTGCAGTTCTGCATCACCTACAAATTCGCGGCCTTCATCGCTTTGGGCTCGGTGGTGCTGGCGGTGACGGGGGCGGAGGCGCTCTACGCCGACATGGGCCATTTCGGCGCCCGGCCGATCCGCATCGCCTGGATTGCCTTCGTGCTGCCCTGCCTCGCGCTGAACTACTTCGGCCAGGGGGCGCTGCTGCTGTCCAATCCGGCCTCGATCGAAAACCCCTTCTTCCTGCTCGCCCCGGAATGGGCTCGCCTGCCGCTGGTGATCCTGGCGACGGCCGCCACCATCATCGCCAGCCAGGCGATGATCTCGGGCGCCTATTCCATCGCCCGGCAATGCGTGCAGCTCGGCTGGCTGCCGCGGCTGGAGGTGCGCCACACCAGCGAGACCGAGGAAGGTCAGATCTATCTGCCGCAGATCAATTTCGCCCTGCTGGTCGGCGTGCTGGTCCTGGTCGGCGCCTTCCGCACCAGCGACAACCTGGCCGCCGCCTATGGCATCGCGGTGACCGGCACCTTCATCTGCACCTCAATCCTGGCGACGCTGGTGTTCCGCCGCACCTTCGGCTGGTCCTGGCCGCTGGTTCTTGCGGTGTTCGTGCCGCTGTGCGCGCTGGATGCGGCCTTCTTCATCTCCAACGTGCTGAAGATCCCCGATGGCGGCTGGGTGCCCTTGGTCCTCGGCGCGCTGCTGTTCACGATGATGACGACATGGAAGCGCGGGCGGGATCTGCTGTTCGCCCGCTTCCGCCAGGACAGCCTGCCGCTGAAATCCTTCCTCGCGCGTCTGCCGCAGTCCAAATCCATCATACGGGTGCCCGGCATCGCGGTCTTCATGACGGGGCAGGCCGATTACGTGCCGAATGCGCTGCTGCACAACCTCAAGCACAACAAGGTGCTGCACGAGCGGGTGCTCTTCGTCACCGTCATCAACGAGGACGTGCCCGAGGCGGTGGTCCGGCGCGAGGTGGCCGAGCTTGCCCCCGGCATCCATCGCGTCATGCTGCACTATGGCTTCCAGGAAAGCCCCAATATTCCGCGCGAACTGGAGACGCTGCGCGAGGAAGGTGTGGATTTCGAGGCCATGCAGGCGTCCTACTTCCTCGGCCGCGAAACCTTGGTGGCGGCGGTGGTGCCGAAGATGCCGCGGTGGCGCCAATGGGTTTTCTCGGTGCTCAGCCGCAACGCCGTGCCCGCCACCGAGTTCTTCCGGATACCGTCCGATCGCGTGGTGGAGCTCGGCGTGCGCGTCGCCATCTGAAGGTTCGACGGCCGCGCGCTGGATGAAGGAGTTGCCGCCTTGCCGACCGTCACCTTGGTCCTGGCCTCCGGGCCGCAGCATCCGCAGGGAAGCCCGGATCACCGGTTCGAGCTTGATCTGGCGCTGGACCGCGACGGCCGGCCGGACCCCGCCGCCTGGGCCGCCGACCCCACCCCCTGGCCCGCGCGCCGCTACCGCCCCGGCGATCCGGTGGAGGTGGGCGATGTGCAATACGATGAAGAGTCCGGCTGGCGCATCCACTTCCAGGATGAAGATGGGGCCGGGGCGGATGACGCGCCGCTCGCCGCCCTCATCCGCTACGACGGCCGCTGGCGCCCGGGCGAAATCCTGACCCTTACCGGACGCAGCGGGCGGGACACCGCCTGGCGGATTGTCGCCGTCAACTGATCCGCCGCGCCGGCACGCCCCCGACCCGGGCGCCCTGCGGCACATCCGCGACCACCGCCGCCCCGGCGCCCACCACCGCATCGGCGCCGATCGCAACCCCGGGGCAGAGTGCCGCGCCCACGCCGACCAGGGTCCGCGCCCCGATGCGCACGCCGCCGGCCAGGATCGATCCGGGGGCCAGATGCGCGGCGCGGCCCACGCGCCCGTCATGCTCCAGGATCGCGCCGGTATTGATGATGGCCAGGTCCTCGACCGTCGCATCGGTGCCGACCACCGCCCGCGCCATGACGACCACCCCCGCCCCCAGCCGGGCGCTGGGCGCGACCAGCGCCGCGGGATGCACCGCGACCGGAAACGAGAAGCCCAGGGCCGCGAGCCGCGTGCCCAGCCGGTCCCGCGCCACATTGTCGCCGATGGCGATCAGCGCCTGGGCGATGCCCTCGGCCCGCAGACGCGGCAGCACCTCCTCGCCGCCCAGGATCGGCAGGCCGCCGATGGGGGCGGCATCGGGCCGGGCATCGATGACGCCCACGACCTCGAACCACCCCGCGGCGCGCAGCAACTCCAGCACCACCCGCGCATGACCGCCGGCGCCGACCAGGACCAGCCGCACCATCAGCGCGAGACCACCCCCTCCATCACGCCGCGCAGCAGCAGCCCCGCGCCCTCGGTCATCCCCTCGGTGGGGATGGGGCGGCCCGCGGCATCGCCCGCGCCGCTCGGCAGGGGCGCGCGGTCCTGCCGCAGCTCGGCGGCCGAGATCCGGCCGTCGCCGTCGTAATCCAGGCTCTCCACCAGCAGCCGCGCCGCCAGCAATCCGCCGAGGCCGGCGGCGCCATTGGTCATCGCCAGGGTCTGGGTATCGGCGCCGCCCTGGGCCGCCACCACCCAGGCCGCACCACGCAGCAGTCGCGCGACCTCGGCCGAGCTCAAAAGCCCGTCGCCGGTCAGGTCCCCGGCCGCGAGCAGGGCGGCGAGGCAGGGCTCAGCCGGGCCGCCGCAGCCCGCCTCGATCCGCTCCAGCGTGCCCATGAAGGCCAGACCCTCGCCATGCAGGATCGCGAAGCTGCCGGGCGGCGTGGGGCAGCGGTGCCAAATCGTCACCGGCGCACCGCCCGGCAGGCGGTCGTCACGGGTCTTGCGGCTGGGCTCGACGGTCTCGAGCCCCTCGCCCGCCGGCCGCAGCGCGAGGCGGGGGGGTGTCGCGCCCTCACCGCTGCCGATGGTCCAGCCGCCCGCCTCGTCGATGGCGATGAAGCGCAGCAGCGCCGCCGCCCCCTCCAGTGGCAGCGTCGCCGCAGCCCGGGCGGTGATGTGCAGCATGCTGCGCGGGGCGGCGCAGTCCGGGCCGAACCAGGAGCCGCGCAGCGCCTCGGGCGTGCCCTGGGCCAGTGCTGGGACGGAGACCAGCATCGCCGCGACAAGGGCTCGGATCATGGCAGGCTCACCTCCTGGCCGGCGCAGAGGTCGAGCGCGGGGCGCGCCACCTCCTGCCCATCGCGGAAGACCGCGAACAGGTCCGCGAGGCAACCGACACCCTCAGGAGGGTGGAAGTCCAGCGTCTCGCCGGCGCCGAGGACGGTGGCGCCCAGCCGGTCCGGCCCGCGCGGGGTGCCGGGGGCATCGGTGAACAGCTGCACCATCGGCACGCTGCTTTGGTTCCGGATGCGGATGCTGCCGGGGGTGGGCGGCGGCAGCGGGGCAGGGGGCGCGGTGGCGGGTTCGGCCACATCGGCATCCAGCGTCTCGGCGACCGTCCAGCCCGGGCGAAGCACCACCACGGGGTTGGTGCAGATATCCACCTCGCGCCGCTCCTCGGCGGCGCCATTGGCGAAGACGACGCGGATATCGACCTGGCAGTCCGCGGCGATGGTGAAGGGCAGGCGCCGGCCCCGTTCCAGCACGGTTTCGCCCAAGCGGTCCTCGCCCCAGTCCTCGGCGGCGGTCAGCGAGACATAGGCCTCCCGCACCGTCGCGCCATGGCGGTTGACCAGGGTGATCGGCCGCGCCTCCCGGCGCGGCCGCAGGCTGCCGTCGAAGGCGACGCGGCTGATCGCGCAGATGTCGACGGCGGTCTGGGTCTCGGCGTCATAGCCATCGTATTCGGCGCGGATATCCACCACGCAGGCGCGGCCGCGGATGCGGATGCGGTAGGAGTCGCCGGGTGCCAACTCGCCCTCGACCAGCCGGTCGGGGCCGGGCTGCCCGGCTTCCGGCGGCGAAGCGAAGAGGCGCTGGATCGCCGCCTGCCCCTCGTTGCTGATGGTCACCTCGCGCAGCGGCACGCTCGGGTCGCCGAAGCTGACGCGCTGGCTGCGGCAGAGGTCCTGCCGGTCGCGCTGCTCCTCGGTCTCATCCTCGAAGACCGCGACCATGTCGAAGATGCAGTCGCGCCGGCGGCCAAGCCGCATGCGGAAGCTGTCACCGGCGCCGATCACCTCATTGCCCAGCCGGTCGGGGCCACGGTCGGCCGCACCGGGCGGGGCGGCGTAAAGGTACTGGATCGAGAGGTCGGTGAAGTTCGTGATCATCGCCTCGCGCAGCGGCGCGCTCGGGTCGCCATAGATGACGCGGGAATTGCGGCAGAGATCGACCGCGCGGCGCTCGACCACGCTGTTGTCCATGAACACGGCACGGATATCGAAGCTGCAATTGGCCTGGCGCCCAAGCCGGGCGCGGAAGCTGGTGCCGGGAAGCACCACCTCGTTGCTCAGCCGCTCCGGCCCGGGGTCGGCCCCATTCGCCGGCCGCACGTAGAGTTCGCGTATCCCAAGCCCGGTTTCATTGGCGATCACCGCCTCCCGCTCCCCCACGGCGCGGCTGGCTGGCTGGGCCAGGGCCAGGGCAGGCAGGAGCAGCGCCACGGCCAGGAAAAGCCACGGCGGCAGGCGTCGGGCGGGGTGGGACATGGTGCGGAAATCCAGTGTGCGGGCGCAGCATGTGCGGCAAGGCAAAGCGCCGTGCAAGACGCGATGCGAGGGGCTTTGCGGCGCGGCCGGAGCGGCGCATATCCTGACAACAATGCGGCTGGTTGTGCCGCTCCCGAGGATAAGGTTCAGCCCCCATGATGCGCCGTCGCACGCTGCTTGCCGCCTCCCTCGCCGCCCCCGCGGCAATCGCCCTTGGCCGCCCCGCCACGGCTGCCGAGCTGTTCCCCAGCCTCAGCGTCTTCGTGCCCGCCGGTCCCGGCGGCGGTTGGGACGGCCTCGGCCGTGCCATGGAGCAGGCTTCCCGCGCCGCCGGGCTGGTCGGCACCTTCCAGTTCGAGAATGTCGGCGGCGCCGGCGGCACCGTCGGCCTGCCGCGCTTCGTCAGCCAGAAGCGCGGGCGGGCGGATGCGCTGTTCATTGGCGGCGCCGTGATGGTCGGCGCCGTGCTCGCCAACCGCGCCCCGGTCGGGTTGAAGGATGTGACCCCGCTCGCCCGGATGACGACGGAGCCGGGCATCATCGTGGTGCCCGCCTCCTCCGAGTTCCGTGACATCGCCGGGCTGATGGCGGCCTATCGCGCCAACCCCGGCGCGGTCGCGACCTGCGGCGGCAGCGCCGGCGGCATCGACCACATCACCCTCGGGCTGATGTTGAAGACGGTCGGGCGTTCGGCGCGGGATGCCTCCTACGTCGCCTTCGCGGGCGGCGGGCCGGCCCAGGCGGCGCTGCTTGGCGCCCAGGTCAAGGCCGGCATCTCCGGCGTGTCCGAATTCTCCGAACAGGTGAAGGCCGGCCGCCTGCGCGCCCTGGCGACCACCGGCGACACCCGCAGCCTGGATGGCGTGCCGACCTTGAAGGAAAGCGGCATCGACGTCGTCATCGGCAATTGGCGCGGCGTGTTCGGCGCGCCCGGCATCAACCCCGCGCAGCGGGCGGCGCTGGTCGATTATTTGACCACGCTGCATGCCTCGCCGCAGTGGCAGGACATCATGACCACCCGCGGCTGGGACGATGCCTTCCTCAAGGACGAGGCCTTCGCCGACTTCCTGCGCAAGGACGAGACCGATACCCTGGCCGTGCTGCGCGAGGTCGGGCTCGTCACGTGACCTTGCGCCCATCCGCCCGCGCCGATCTGGGCGCGGCGGTGTTTGTGCTCGGTCTCGGCATCCTGGCGATGTGGCAGGCGATGGTGGTGCCGGCCTCCCCGCTCTACGGGCAGGTCGGGCCGAGCTTCGTGCCCTACCTCGTCGCGGTGCTGATGCTCGCGTTGGGGGTGGGTCTCTGCCTCGCGGCACTGCGCGGCGGCTGGAGCCATACGCTTGAGGACATGCAGAACCCGGCGCCGACCAATTGGCGGGCGCTGGGGCTGCTCTTCGCCGGGCTGCTCGCCAATCTGGCGCTGATCGAATGGCTCGGCTTCGTCATCGCGGCGACGGCGCAGTTCGTGCTGGTCGCCGCCGCCTTCGGCAGCCGTCGGCCGCTGCGGGATCTGTTGATCGGGGCCGCGGTCTGCATCGCCGCCTTCATGATGTTCGACCGGCTGCTGGGGGTGAACATCGGCGCCGGCATCCTCGAAGGGGTGCTGTAGCGCCATGGACAGCTTCAACAATCTGATGGGCGGCTTCGCCCATGCATTGAGCTTCGCCAATCTCGGCTGGGCGATCCTGGGCTGTTTCCTCGGCACCGCGATCGGCGTGCTGCCGGGGATCGGGCCGGCGCTGACCATCGCGCTGCTGTTGCCGATCACCTACCAGGTGAGTGCGACCGGCGCCTTCATCCTGTTCTGCGGCGTGTTCTACGGCGCGATGTATGGCGGCAGCACCACCTCGATCCTGCTGAACACGCCGGGCGAGTCGGGCTCCATCATCACCTCGCTCGAAGGCGCCAAGATGGCCAAGAGCGGCCGCGCCGGGCCGGCGCTGGCGACCGCCGCCATCGGCTCCTTCTTCGCGGGCACCATCGGCACCTTGGGGATCACCTTCCTCGGGCCGGTCATCGTCGAATACGCGCTGCGGCTGGGGCCGGCCGAATACTTCTGTCTGATGGTGCTGTGCTTCGTGACCGTCTCGGCGGTGCTGGGCGGCTCGGCGCTGCGGGGGCTGACCTCGCTGGCCTTCGGGCTGATGCTGGGGCTGGTGGGCATCGACCTGCAATCCGGCCAGCCGCGCCTGACCTTCGGCGTGACCGAGGTGCTGGACGGGGTGAATGTCGTGCTGGTCGCGGTCGGGCTCTTCGCGGTGGGCGAGACGCTCTACCTCGCCTGGCGCCATGTCGTGGGCGAGCAGGTGATCCAGCCGGTCGGCAGCATCATGCTGTCCAAGGCCGATTGGAAACGCAGCTTCTGGCCCTGGATGCGCGGCGCGGGCCTCGGCTTTCCCTTCGGCGTGCTGCCGGCGGGCGGCACCGAGATGCCGACCATGCTGTCCTATTACGCCGAGCGGAAGCTGGTGAAGCCGGAGTTCGCGCATGAATTCGGCACCACCGGCGCGATCGAGGGCGTGGCGGGGCCGGAGGCCGCGAACAATGCCGCCGCCGCCGGCGTGCTGGTGCCGATGCTGACGCTCGGCCTGCCGACCTCGGCGACCGCGGCGATCATGCTGAGCGCCTTCCAATCCTATGGCATCCAGCCGGGGCCGATGCTGTTCGTGCAGCAGGCGGATCTGGTCTGGACGCTGATCGCCAGCCTGTTCATCGCCAATGTCATGCTGGTGGTGCTGAACCTGCCGCTGGTCGGGCTCTGGGTGCAGATCCTGAAGGTGCCGACGCCGCAGCTTTACGCCGGCATCCTCGTCTTCGCGACCATCGGCACCTATGGCATCAGCAACAGCGTCACCGACCTTGTGCTGCTCTACGGCATCGGCATCATCGCGATGTTCATGCGACGATTCGACTTCCCGACCGCGCCGGTGGTGATCGGCATGATCCTGGGGCCGATGGCGGAACAGGCGATGCGGCAGGCGTTGGTCATCAGCCAGGGCGACTGGACGACCTTCCTCACCCGTCCTGCCTCCGCGACGCTGCTTGCCATCGCGGTGCTGGCGCTGGTTGGGCCGCGGATCTGGGGGCTGGTGCGGCGGTAGATTTCAGCCTCGCGCCTCGAACGGCACGAGCTTTGTCCAGCCGCAGCGGACGCCGATGGTCAAACCTCTCAGCCGGGGCGGCTTGCCTCGGCAAGTGAGACCAGCGCCTGCCGGTAGGTCGCATCGAACAGCGCCTCCAGCCCCGGGTTGACGCCGCGCAGCCCCTCGGCGACGCGCCCGGCCCAGCCGACGTATTCCACCAGCCGCCCATGCGGCCACCCGGCCGGGGGATGGGCGGTGACGGCCCGCAGGTTGGAGATCTTGTCGGCCAGCTTCAGCATCTTCGCCGGGTCCGACGCCTTGGGGGCATGGCGGATCTGCAGCGCCTTGCGGGCCTCCTTGGGCAGGGATTTGTCGTCCGTGACCTCGGCCACCAGCTCGGCCACGGTCGGGCCGAATTCCGCGACCAGGCGCTCATGGGTGATCGGATCGGGGTCCGCGTCGCTGTCCTCGACCGTGTCGTGCAGCAGTGCCGCGATGATCGCCTCCTCCGGCGCGCCATGTTCGGCCAGGATCTGCGCCACCTCCAGCACATGGTTCACATAGGGCTCGGCCGCCGTGCCCTTGCGGCGATGCGTGGTATGGACGCGGGCCGCGAAGCTGGCGGCCTGCAACACGGCAAGGAAGGTCTGGGACGGCATGGCTGCCCGATTCGGCTGAGGGTGGAACAGTCGGCTACACTTCGTTCTTGGCGCGTGCCGATGCCAGGGGCAAAATTGGCGCCCCGACCCGGAGGCCGATCATGTCCGCGTCCACCGCTGCCGATCACCTGACCCGCCAGTTCCTCGGCTGGCTCGCCGCCGCCCCGCGCGACTATGACGCGGTGATGGAGGGCTGGCGCAGCTCCTGCCCCAGGCTGACGATCTGGGAAGATGCGCTGGTTCCCGGGCTGGTGCGGATCGACGCCGGCGGCCGCGTCCTGGTCACCCCGGCCGGGCAGACGCTGCTGGCGGACCGCTAGCATTACAGTTGTATTTTAGGCGTCCACCGCCTCGGCATCCATGCTCGCGGCATTCTCCTGAATGAAGCGGAAGCGCAGCTCCGGCTTGCGGCCCATCAGGGATTCCACCAGCTCATTGGTCCGGGCGCGGTCCTCCGGCGGCAACACCACCTGCAACAGGCTGCGGCGGGCGCGGTCCATGGTGGTTTCCTTGAGCGTGGCAGCCGGCATCTCGCCGAGGCCCTTGAACCGGCTCACCTCCACCTTCTGGCTCGGTTTGAAGGCCGATTTCATCAGCCGTTCCCGATCCGCGTCATTCATCGCATAGACCGACTTGCCACCCGACTGCAGCCGGTAGAGCGGCGGCTGCGCCAGGAACACCCGGCCCTGCTTCACCAGCTCCGGCAACTCCCGGTAGAAGAAGGTCATCAGCAAAGCGGCGATATGCGCCCCATCCACATCGGCGTCGGTCATGATCACCACGCGCCCGTACCGCAGCCGGGCGATGTCGAAGCGATCGCCGACCCCGCAGCCCAGTGCCTCGATCAGATCCTTCAGCTCCTGGTTCTGCCGCAGCTTCTCGACCGTCGCCGAAGCAACGTTCAGGATCTTGCCCCGCAGCGGCAGCACGGCCTGGGTCTCGCGGTCGCGCGCCTGCTTGGCGCTGCCGCCGGCGCTGTCGCCCTCGACCAGGAACAGCTCGGTGCCCTCGATCCCCTCCTTGGCGCAATCCGCGAGCTTGCCCGGCAGCCGCAGTTTGCGCGTCGCGGTCTTGCGCGGGGTTTCCTTCTGCTCGCGACGGCGGATGCGGTCCTCGGCGCGCTCGATCGCATAGGCCAGGAGATTGTCGGCCGAGGCCGGATCGCCGGTCAGCCAATGGTCGAAGCGGTCGCGAAGTGCTGATTCCACCTGGCGGGTGGCATCCGCATTGGTCAGCTTGTCCTTGGTCTGCCCCTGGAACTGCGGGTCGCGCAGGAAGACCGAGAGCATCCCCGCGAGGCCGCCGAACACATCCTCGGCGGTGATGGTGGCGGCGCGCTTGTCTTTCTTCAGCTCGCCATAGGCGCGCAGGCCCTTCACCAACGCCGCGCGCAGCCCCGCCTCATGCGTGCCGCCCTGCGGCGTCGGGATGGTGTTGGCGTAGAGGGACAGGAACCCCTCGCCCTGGTCCAGCCAGGTCATCGCCCATTCGGCCCGGCCCTGGCCGTCGGAGAAATTGGCCTCGCCCGCCCAGGGGGCCGGCACCACGGCGCGGCGGCCTTCGACCGCCCCGGCCAGATAATCCGACAGCCCGCCGGGGAAATGCAGATCGGCCTGGGCGGGGGTTTCGGCATCCGGCTCGGCGCAGGCCCAGCGGATGGTCACACCCTTATATAGATAGGCCTTGGAGCGGCAGAAGCGGAACAGCCGCGCCGGCTTGAACTGCTGCGTCCCGAAGATCTGCTCGTCGGGCCGGAACCGGATGGTGGTGCCGCGGCGGTTCTGCACCGGCCCGGCATTGACCAGCGCGCCCACCGGCTTGCCGCGGGCGAACACCATCGTGAAGAGGGTGCGCTCGCGAGCAACCTCCACCTCCATCCGCTCCGACAGCGCGTTCACCACGCTCGACCCCACGCCATGCAACCCGCCCGAGGTCGCATAGGCCTTGCCCGAGAATTTGCCGCCCGAATGCAGCGTGGTGAGGATCACCTCCAGCGCCGACTGCTTGGGGAATTTCGGGTGCGGGTCGGTCGGGATGCCGCGGCCATTGTCGCGGACGGTGAGCCAGTTGTTCGCCTCCAAGGTCACCTCGATGCGGCTGGCGTGGCCGGCGACGGCCTCATCCATCGCATTGTCGATGATCTCGGCGGCGAGGTGATGGAGCGCATTCTCATCCACGCCGCCGATGTACATGCCAGGGCGGCGGCGGACGGGTTCCAGCCCTTCCAGGACCTCGATGTCCTTGGCGGAATAGGCAGCCTCGGCGGTGGCCTGGCGGGCAAAAAGGTCGCTCATGGATGGTCCGTGTTCATAAGATGTTCCGGTCGCGGCCGGGCACCATAGCCGCGACCCGGCGCATCCGGCTACAGCCCCGCCGAGTCGAGGCGGAAGATCGCCCGCGCCGCGGCCTGGGCGCGGGGGACGAAGCTGGCCACCACCAGGAACTCGTCCGGGCTATGCGCCTTGCCGCCGACCGGGCCGACCGCGCAGATCGTCGGCGCCCCTTGGGCGGCGGTGAAGCCGCTGTCGGCGCAGCCGCCGGAAAACTCGCCGGTGGGGGTGAAGCCGCTCTCGCTTGCCGCCGTCTTGTAGATTTCGAACAGCTTCGCGGCGGCCGGACTCTGGGTCAGCGGCAGGAATTCGCCGCGGATGGCGAGCTTTGCCCTGGTGCCGGGGACGAAGGATTGGGCGACGATCGCCTCGATCTTGCCGACGATCTCCGCCCGGTCCTCGGGGTGGATGTAACGCAGGTCGATCTGGCCCTGGGCCGAGGGCGCCACCGTGTTCACGCTCTGCCCCCCGGACACCAGCCCGACGTTCAGCGTGATGCCCCGCTTGAGATCGGTCAGCGCATGGATCGCGATGATTTTTTGGGCCAGTTCGCCGATGGCGCTGATGCCGGCCTCGAAGTTGCCCCCCGAATGGGCGGCGCGGCCCTCGATGTCCATGATCATGAAGACGCCACCCTTGCGCCCCGTCACCACCGCCCCGGTCGGCCGCCCGGGCTCGCTGTTGAAGACGACGCGGGCGCCGCAGGCCTCGGCCTCGATCACCGCGCGGCCCTCGGGCGAGCCGATCTCCTCATCGCCGGTGAACAGCCCCACCAGCGGGCCGGGGGCGCCGCCGAATTTCTGGAAGGCGGCGAGGACGAAGAGGTTCATCACCAGCCCCGCCTTCATGTCGCAGACGCCGGGGCCGCTCGCCATGCCATCGGCGATGGCGAAGGGGCGGCGGCTGGGCTCGCCCTTGGGGAAGACGGTGTCGCGATGGCCCATCATCACGATGTTCCGCTGCTGGTTGCCGGCGGCCAGCGCATGCCCGCCGGCAACGGTGGCGCGCAGGCAGTCGCCATAGAGCGTGCCGGGCACCGTCTCGACCGGAATGCCGTGCTCGGCGCAGAAGCCCTGCACGATGGCGCCGACCGCATCGACGCCGGCCTTGTCGTAGGAGCCGCCATCGGTGTTCACCATGCGCTCCAACAGCGCGAGCATCGCCTCCTGTTGCGTGGCGAGCCAGGCGGTGATGGCGGCTTCGGGGGCGGATGCGGTCATGCCGGAGACTCCTCTGGGGGGCAGCGCAAGACCTCGCACCTCATGCCGCCCTTGGGAAGGCGGGGGCATTGAAAGGGATTCGTCACGCCCCCGTCATCCGCACCACACATGCAGGTTCCAGAAGAGGCCCCGTATTCTCGATGGGGTTTGCCTGCATGCTTCGACGCAATCTTCTCCTCGGCACCGCGGGCGCGGCGGCGCTGCCGCACTTCGCCATCGCCCAGAATGCCGCGCCCGATACCAGGCCCAGCATCACCGTCGCGGTGCAGATCGTCAGCATCTCCGGCACGCTGGAGCCGATGCGCGAGCAATCCAACGTTGGTTTCCGCATCATGCCGGTCTTCTCCGAGCCATTGATCGGGATCGACTGGCTGGACACGCAGCGGGCCGAACCCGTCCTCGCCACCGCCTGGCGCCGCATCGATGCCAAGACCCTGGAGCTGACGTTGCGCGAGACTGTCGTGATGCACGACGGCCGCACCATGGAGGCGGAAGACGTCGCCTTCACCTTCGGCAAGGAGCGCATGTGGACTGGGCTGCCGACCGACAATCGCGGGCTTTTCGTCTCCACCACCGCGGGCTCCGGCGGCAAGACCCCGCCGCCCGAGGCCGTGGCCATCAGCCGCGCCCATTACCCGAATTTCGAGCGCATGGAGGTGGTGGACCGCCACACCGTCCGCTTCGTCAACGCCGTCCCCGATGTCACGCTGGAAGGCCGGCTGACCCGCACCACCGGCGCCATCTTCTCCCGCGCGGCCTTCGCCCAGGCGGAGAGCTGGCTCGACTGGGCGCGCAAGCCGGTCGGGACCGGGCCCTATCGCGTGGTGTCCTTCCGCCCCGGCCAGGATCTGGTGCTGGAAGCCCATGACCAATACTGGGGCGGCCGCCCGCCGCTGCGCCGCATCCGCTTCGTCGAGGTGCCGGATGTCGCCGCCCGCGTCGCCGGGCTGCTGGCGGGCGACTGGGACTTCATCTGCGACCTGCCGCCGGACCAGATCCAGGGCATCGAACGCAGCCCCCGCCATGAGGTCGTCGGCGGGCCGATCAACAACAACCGGCTGATCGTCTGGGACAAGACCCATCCCGTCCTCGCCAACCCGCTGGTGCGCCGCGCCATGTCCCATTCCATCGACCGCCAGTCGATCGTGGACAGTCTCTGGGGCGGCCGCACCCAGGTGCCGAAGGGGCTGCAATGGGAGGTCTATGGCGACATGTACCTAGGCGACTGGGAGGCGCCGCGCTTCGATGTCGCCGAAGCCCGCCGGCTGCTGGCCGAAGCCAATTACCGCGGCGAGGCGATCCCCTACCAACTGCTGAACAACTACTACACCGCGCAGGTGGCATCGTCGCAGATCCTGCTGGAAGGCTGGCGCCAGGCCGGGCTGAATGTGCAGATCGAGATGAAGGAGAACTGGGGCCAGATCCTCGGGCGCTTCCCCGGGCGCGGGCTCTGCGACAATTCCAATACCGCGACCTTCAACGATCCGGTGGCGCCGATGTCGGTCTATGGCCCCGGCGGGCAGACCTGGGCCAGCGGGCAATGGCAGAATGACGAGGCGCCCAAGCTGCTGGACGCGATGCAGGTCGAAACCGACCTGGAGCGCCGCCGCGCCACCTTCCGCCGGCTGCTGACGCTGACCGAACGGGAAGACCCCGCCTATACGGTGCTGTTCCAGACCGCGAACTTCACGGGCAAGCGCAAGGAATTGCCCTGGCGGGCGTCCAAGTCGTTCGGGATGGATTTCTCGGCGCGCAACTGGGGGTGAAAAAGGCCAGGGGCGCCGCCCCCAGGCGCTTTTTGGCACCCCGCTGGGGCCTGAGGCCCCAGACCCCCCGTCGTGGCACCGGCATAGGCTAGAGCGGGATGCGTTTAGGTTCGATTGTATCCTGAATGGGTGAAATAGTTGGTGCATTCCGCGGGTGTGTAGGTGTCGAGGAGAGTGCCGATGGTAGCGCAGACGGCGTCGCTGGTGCGCGCGGCGGCCTTGCGCAGCAGGTGTTT